>JAEUPZ010000015.1 GCA_016789885.1 Chromatiales bacterium
GGGGCCTGTGTGCTCCTCGGCGCGCTGTGGCCGCCGGCGTTGTGGGAGGAGCTGATATCCGCCGCGCTCGCGTCGTCGGATGAACCGGACGGCCAGTGGGTCGTTCTGGCGGTGGCGAACCTGCCCGTCAAAGAGTTCCCGGTGGTCGACGACGGCGGCCGCGTCCACTACGAGCCCTACTACGCCGTGCTGGGCTTCACGCCGACGGACCACGGCCTCGCCATGCTGTGCCGGGTCTCGCAGAAGCAGGTGGTCAACGTCGCCCAGCGCGGCGGCCTCGCCGCCCTGCTGGTGGGCTACCAGCCGGCGGACCTGCGGGCACCGGTGCGCCAGGCGATCCCGGCCGCCCAGGTGCGGGCGAAGCTGCGCGAGCGGATCCGCCAGCTGCGCGACCTCGACGCCGTCATCGGGCTGCTGGACTGGGACGAGGAGACGTACCTGCCGGCCGGGGGCCGCCGCCAGCGGGGCCAGCAGCTGGCCACGGTCGAGACGCTGCGCCACGAGCTGCTGGTGGACGATTCGCTCGGCGACCTCATCGGGGAGGCGGCGGTGCTCGCCGCCGGCGACGCGCTGGCGACGGCCGAGCTGGACGAGCTGCAGCGCGAGCGCCGCACCGAGCTGGCGCTGCCCCGCGACCTCGTCGGCGCACTGGCCGAGGCGCGCTCGCGCAGCCTCGCGGCCTGGGAGACGGCGCGGACGACGGCCGACTGGGACGCCTTCGCGGCACCCTTCGCCGAACTGCTGCGGCTGTCGCGGGAGCGCGCGCAGGCCCTGCAGCGCGGTGGCGACCTGTACGACGGCCTCGTCGACGAGTACGAGCCGGGCATGACCCGGACCCGACTCGACGGTGTCCTAGGCCCCCTGGGCACACGGCTCCGCGAGCTGGTGCCCGGCCTCGCGGAGCGCACGCGTGACCACCGCCTGCCGCTCAGCGGCCCCTTCCCCACCGGCGGCCAGCAACGCTTCTGCACCGTCATCGCCCGGGCCATGGGCTTCGCCTTCGACCGCGGGCGCATCGACCGCTCGACCCACCCGTTCACGATGATGGCCGGCGAGAACGACGTGCGCTTCACGCTGCGCTACGACCCGTCGACGCCGGTGCCGGCCATCTTCGCGGCGCTCCACGAGGGCGGCCACGCCCTCTACGACCAGGGCTATCCGCCGGCGCTGCACGACACGCTGCTGGCCACGGCCCCCGGCATGGGCATCCACGAATCCCAGTCGCGGCTGTGGGAGAACCACGTGGGCCGGCACCCGGCCTTCTGGCAGCACTTCTTCCCGCGCCTCGCCCGCGCCTTCCCGCGACAGCTCGCGGGCGTCGACGGACCGCGCTTCGCCGCCGCCATGAACGTCGTCGAGCCGACGCTGGTCCGCGTCGACGCCGACGCCGTGACCTACAACCTGCACATCCTGCTGCGCTACGAGCTGGAGCTCGCGCTGCTGGCCGGCGACCTGCCGGTGGCCGACCTGCCCGTGGCCTGGAACGAGGCGACCCGCCGCTGGCTCGGCATCCAGCCCCAGGGGCTGCTCGACGGCGTGCTGCAGGACGTGCACTGGGCGCTGGGATCCTTCGGCTACTTCCCGACCTACACGCTGGGCAACCTGTACGCGGCGGCGCTGGCCGGGGCCTACGAGCGCGACCACGACCTGGCCGGCGAGCTGGCGGCGGGCGAGCTGGCGCCGCTCCGCCGCTGGCTCGCGGAGAACGTCTACGCCTGGGGGGCGCGGCTGCCGGCGGAGGAGATCATCCGGCGCGCGACGGGCGACGGGCTCACGCCGGAGCCCTTCTTCCGGTCACTGGCGCGGCGCTACGGCTGATCACGCCGGGCGGGTCGTCGCCGGCCGCCGGCGCACCAGGGGTCGGCCGCACGTCACGGGCTACGCGGCACCGGCGCCGCCGGTGACGACGCCCCGGCGAGGCCTCAGGCGCCCGCCTCGTCGAAGGCCGACATGTCCTTGGCCGTACCGCGCTGGATCAGCAGCGCCCGCTTGCGCAGGAAGCGCAGCAGCCCCGACGGACCCATGCGCGACGCGCCCATGCCGGACAGGCGGAAGGCGTTCTTCTCGGCGTCGTAGACCTCGGTGGTCAGGCCCGAGTCGTTGATGCTGACGGCGCCCACCTCGAGGCGCGACGCCACCACGATGGCCTCGGCCTCGTCGCCGATGACCGCCGCCGACAGGCCGTACTTCGAATCGTTGGCGAGGCGTATCGCCTCGTCGAGGTTGGTGTAGGTCATCACCGGGATGACGGGGCCGAAGGTCTCCTCGCTGACCACCGCCATGCCGTGATCGACGCCGGTGATCACCGTCGGGCGCAGCCAGGCGCCGCCGCCATGGTGCTCGATGGTGCCGCCAGTGAGGATCTTCGCGCCCTTCGCCACGGCTTCGGCGAGGTGTGCCGCGACGATCTCCGCCTGCCGGCCGAAGATGAAGGGCCCGATCTGCCCCCGGTGGATGTCCGGGTGGTTCAGCTCGACAGCTTCGGCCCGGGCGACGAGCCGCGCGAGGAAGGCGTCGGCCATGCCGGCCGGCACGTAGACCCGCTCGAGGGACTGGCAGGCCTGGCCCGTGGCCTGCACCGAACCGCGCAGCACGATGCTGGCGGCGAGGTCCGGATCGGCTGACGGCAAGACGATGGCGGGATCCTTGCCGCCGAGCTCGAGGAACGCCGGGATGAACTGGCGCGCACAGGCCTCGGCCACCTTGCGCCCCGTCGCGACGCTGCCCGTGAAGCACAGCGCGTCGACCTGCCCGATGAGCGCCGCGCCGGTCTCGCCGTCACCGGTGACGAAGGCCAGCACGCCGGCGAGCTCGGGATGCCGGGCAACGGCCGCCATCAGCGGCGCCACGAACCGCGAGGTCACCTCGCTGGGCTTGACGATGACGGCGCCGCCCGCCATGAGCGCGGGGATCGCGTCGAGCAGCGACAGCAGCAGCGGGAAGTTCCACGGACTGATGACGCCCACCAGGGCGTAGGGCACGAGCTGGGTGCGGATGGCGATGCCCGGCGTCGCCGAGGGCCGCTCGGACTCGGCGAGCAGCGCCGCACCCAGGGCCGAGTAGCCCGCCACCAGGCCGCCGAGGGCGTTGACCTCGTTGACGGCCAGGCGCCAGCGGCCGGTGTCGGTGGCCAGCGCCTCGCAGACCGGGCCTCCGTTCGCGGCCACGTCGGCCGCGAAGGCCTGCAGCACCCGGGCGCGGCCGGCGGCGCCCAGGGCCGCCCAGGCAGGCTGCGCCTGGCGCAGCCGGGCAGCGAGACCGGCGAGCCGGTCCCCGTCCCAGGCGTCGATCCGTGCATCGACCTCGCCCGTGCGCGGGTTGCGCACGGCCACCTGCCGCAGCGGCACGTTCCGGTCCATCACCCGGCCCGGCTCAGCGGGCCGGCGCCGTGGCGGGCTGCACCTTCTTCTTGAAGTAGGTCCAGCTGGTCTCGTTGGGGCGGGTGTCGTCGAGCGGCGGCGGCGCCCTGTATTCGGGGTAGTTGCGCTCGATCTCGGCGCGCATGGTCGGCGACAGGTCTTCCCAGCGGTCGATCTTGCGACCGGCGGTGTTGGTGTAGAAGAGGCCGTCGCGGCCGGCCATCTCCATCCACGGCAGCCAGCTCGACATGCGCTGCCAGGCGATGCGCGCCGGCGCCGACGGGCGCTTCTTCGCCGTGAGGTCGGCGTTGTCGCCGAAGAAGTTGAACATCTCGGTGGCGTGGTAGAACCCGCCGACGTAGGGCTGGAAATCGCCGCCCAGCGGGTTCGTGTAGAAGAGCGGTGCCGTCGTGGTGAGCCACCACTGGGTGCCGACGGAGTCGAAGCCGAGGTTCGTGGGCTTGCCGTCGCGGCCGACGACGCTGAAGTTGTTGTTGACCGGATCGTTGGCGACGTGGAGCACGTTCACCGTCTTGCCGGTCCAGGGGTTCTTCCACTCCCGCAGGACCTCGCCCGTGACCGGGTCCTCGTACAGCAGGATCTCGCGGCTGACCAGGCGGAAGTCGACGTCGCTCTTCGCATTGGCCAGCGGGCCGCAGGCACGGATGTTCATGCCCTCGACGCGGAACAGCACGCGGTCCGGCTCGCCGGCGCGGCGGCTGTAGGCGTAGCCGTTCCAGTAGTAGATGACAGGTTCGCCATCGACCTCGCTGCACTGGATGCGACGCATGGCCCGGAGCTGCGCCTCGGGCGTGGCGAGCCAGTCCGGGGGCGCGGCCACCGCAACGGAGGACAGCGCGAGCAGCGAACAGAGGGCCAGGAGCGAACGGCCGGCGGCCGTCGGGAGCTTGGACATTGCAGGACGCCTCGAATATCCGGGGGTGGGAGCCGCCAGCGCGGCAATCCGGGGAGCGTAGCCCAGCCCCCGGGGGACTGCCAACCGCCGACGGCGCGGCTGCATCAGGCAGGCAGGCAGGCAGGCGCCCGGACTGGCGCCGCTGCGGCTCCCGGGCAACGGACCGTCGACGACGCAGGCATTGCCGGTGTGAACCGCTGCGGCACGGATACGCGGAGCGGCAGTCCGCGAGGGACTGGGGTGGAGGGAGGCGGCCGGACGCTCAGCCGAGGTCGCTGACCAGCTGGTCGACCTTGGCGGCGCAGATGAAGTCGTTCTCGGTCAGGCCGTCGACGGCGTGGGTCGACCACTTGACGAGGACGCGGCCGTAGTTGACCTCGAGGTCCGGGTGGTGCCCCTCGGACTCAGCGATCCAGGCCAGCGCATTCACGAAGCCGATGGTGCGGGCGTAACCGGGAAAGCGGAACTCGCGAAGGATCCACTTGCCGTCGCCGGACAGCTGCCAGTCGGCGTGGATCGACCTGCGCAGTTCGGCCACGGCTGCCGGGGCGAGCGGCGGAATTCCGCCCTCGCAGGGAACGCAGCGCTTGGCGGTGAGCGGGTTCGTCTCGGTCATGTTTCGGCGAAGGGTCTGCTGGACCGGGTTGAGAGGGGTGCCCACCGGCCGATCCTTGGGGGGAGTTCTGGGGTCAGCGGGGGGAGCTGCCGTCCAGCGGGTCCGACCGGGGGGCACCCAAGCCTTCTCTTGACTGGCATTTCGGGGCGCCTCAGGAATCGGATTCGGGGCCGTTGGCAGGCAGGGCCGGCCCTGCCGCGAGGGCCCCGCGCACGTCCGGGGACGGGCCGGGCGCTCCCCCGTCGCGCGAGCCGAAGGGCCCCTGGATGCGGATCCGCGGCCCCATGTCCGCCTCGCTCAGCGCCACGAAGGTGCCGCCATTGCGCTCGGCCAGGGCGCGCATGAACCGGGCGTAGCGCAGCGGCTCGGAGCCGGTGCCGGGGAAGGCAACCCCGTGGATGCGCACCCGGCGCCGGCCGGTCTCGTCCTCGCGGTTGATGCGGTCGATCTCGCGCAGCACCGACTCCACCATCACGTTGCCGCGCATGAAGTCGTCGCCGAACAGGTAGATGCTCACGTTCCTGTCGCCGGTACCGAAGCGGTTGATGGCCTCGAGCAGCCCGCGCGTCGGGTTCGACGAACTGAACACCTGCCAGTTCTGCAGGGCCGCCGCGATGAGCCGGCGGTTCGCCCGGGAGTCCGGGATCCACTTGCCGCGGTAGCGGTCGATCAGGTACCGGCCGTCGTTGTTCAGCACCTGGATGCCCTTGATGCGCGGGTATACCTGCAGCGTCTCGAGCAGCGTGCGCTCCACCGTCGGCCAGATGGCCTGCATGCTGCCCGAGTTGTCGATGACGAAGATGATGTACTCACTGTCGACGGGGATGCCGCCGACCGTCGTGTCCTTCGGCGGCGGCCGGTAGTTGGCCAGCAGGCGCTGCATCTCCTCGGTCAGCTGCTGGCGGGCGGCCCGCAGCTCGCCTGCTTCGGCGGTCTCGGGCTCCGGCTCGGTACTGGCCTTGAACTCGCCGCGGATCTTCGTGAGGTCCGACTGCAGCTCAGCGAGCTTCGCGAGCTCGGTCGCCGTCGGCTTGGGCACGTCCACGACCGGCACGGCCGTGATCTCGCCCTCGATGGCCGCGAGGCGCTCGCGCAGCGCCACGACCTTGGCCTCGACCTCGTCGCGGGTCACCTTGACGGCCACGGGCTCGAAGACGAGGGTCAGCACGAGGAGCAGGATCACGGCCCCGAAGCCGCAGGAGATGGCGTCGAGGAACGACATGTTGAGCGAGTCGTCCGCACCGCGCCGGCGCCGGCTGCTCATGGCCAGTCCCGCGACGGGGTCATCATGGAGCCGCTGGTCCGGCGCCCCAGCTCCCAGAAGGCGTAGGCCGCATCGGGGTCGCCGTCCATCGGGTACAGGATCACGTTGACGGGTACGCGCGGCGGCAACTCGCGCAGCGCCCGCTCGAAAAAGGCCAGGCGCTTGTTGGGCGGCACGTTCTCCGGCGGGTCCGGCGCGGAATCGCCCTGGGTCGGCAGCCCGTCGGTGAGCAGGAAGATGTTGTCAGGCGCGGGCTTGATCTCGCGGGCGGCCCGGAAGGCCCGCGCCAGGCTGGTCCCGCCCTGCGGGACGACCTTGCGCAGCTCCGACATGGCCCGGTCCAGGCCCGCACCGTCGCCGACGTCGAGCCACTGGCCGTCGGTGCCCGCCACGACGCTGCGGGCGCTCTCGTTGAAGACGTAGACCTGGAACTGCGTCCCGGGGTTGATGCGCGTCGCGAGCCAGTCGGCCGTGGCCACCGCCTGCTGCCACTTCGGCGCCGAGCGGCGGCGCGCGTCGGGCATGGCGCGGAACCGGACCACGTCGGTATAGGTCCGGCCGAGCATGCTGCTGGAGGCATCGACCAGGACCAGCACGCGCCGGCCGCCCATGCGCATGCCCGTCAGGTACTGGCGGTTGCCGCGGCCGGTGAAGGCGCGGGACCGCTCGCCGCTGGCCGGCTGGGGCTCCGCCGGCGACAGCCGCGCATTGGCCTCCTGCAGTCGCTGGATGTCGGCGCGCAGCTGCTCGACGCTCTCGCGCTTCGCCAGGCTCGTCTGGTCCTGCACGAGGAGCTTTGCCTGGAGTTCGGCGATCAGCCGCTCGAGGCGCGCGATCTCGCTGGCGACCGGCACGGCCGGCGCATCGCTGCGGCGCCGGGCGGCCGCCAGCCGTTCGGTCGCCTCTGCCACCTGCTGCTCGAGGGTCGCGGCGAGCGCCACCAGCTCGTCGTTGGCGGCCTCGGCACGGTCATGCACCTGGCTGCTGATGATCATCAGGAACAGCACCGTGGCGCCCAGGCCGCAGGCCATGACGTCGAGGAACGACAGGCTGAAGACGTTAAACGTCCGCCGGGCCATCGCCCTCCTCCACCGCGATCAGCCGGAACTCGGCCGGCGGCGAGCCCAGGGCCAGCACGTCGCCGGCCTCGAGCACCGCCGAGCCCTGGATGCGGTGCCCGTTGAGCACCGTGCCGAAGCGGCTGTGGTCGAACACGTACAAGGCGCCATCCTCGGTGCGCAGGGTGCAGTGGCGGCGCGAGACGCCGCGTGCGGCGGGATCGAGGGCGACGCCGCGCTCGCCCGACTGCACCTCCGTGCCCAGCAGGAACGGCTCGGCGTCGAGCCGCCAGGCGCGATGGCCGAAGAGGACGTGGGTGGGCCGTGACCCGGGCGCGGCAGCAGCGGTGATCCCCTCGCCTTCGGTGACCGGCGCCTGGTCGAGCGGCAGCGTGGCCACGACGCCACCACCGGCCGCCCGGACCGCCGCGAGGCGGGCGAGGGCGCCGTGGGCGGCAGCGCCCGGGGGCAGCACCACGACCCGGGCACGCGGCACGCGCAGCAGGGTCTCGACCACGCCCGGAAACTCGGCGAGCCGGTGGTGCACCAGCAGGGCCAGCGGCCCGCGCGAGGCGGCCAGCGCCCGCAACTGCTGGAGCAGCGGCTCGCAGAGCAGTGCCACCCGCGCGCGCAGCGCCGCCGCGGGGATGCTGGCCTCGTAACGGCCCGCCGGTGCCTCGAGGACGAGGCCCGCCGCGGGCTCGCGCTGGAGCCGCTGCAGCCAGCCCGGCAGCGCGTCGAACAGGGCCTGCTCGCTCGCCGGGCTGTGCAGCGGGTCGTAACGCGTCGCCTCGATGAAGCGCCGCGCGATGAACTCGGCGGAGACCCGCAGCAGCGCCTCGATGGACGGCTGGGGCAGCCACTCGCGGCCCGCCACGGCCGCCACCTCGCCGGGCGAGAACCGCGTCAGGCCGAGGCCGTGGAGGCCGGCTTCGAGCAACAGCACCGAGTGGCCGGGATGCTCCGCGCGGTGGACGGCGACGGCACCGTCCACGCAGGCCACCGCCGGTACGCGCCTCGCCTCGAGCAGGGACCGCAGCGCCGCAGCCTGGTCGGCATGCCAGCCGCCCGGCACCGCGACGACGACCCCCGCGCATTGGCCCGCCCGGGCGAGCAGCCGGTCCAGATGGGTGCCGACCAGTTCAGCCGCCGCCGGCAGCCGCCCGGCCCCGGCGGACGCCGCGACCCCGAGCTCGCGCCAGTGGCGGGTGGAAGCGAGCAGCGGCTGGCGACGCAGGTCGGCGGCAGCGTCGGCGCCGAGGCGCAGCCCGTCGATGGACACCGCGTATCCGGGCTCGGTGGCGAGCACGCCCTGGGGATCGACGAGCGTGAGCGCCGCGTCATTGGCGTCGAGGCCGAGCCAGCGCGGCGTGGCGGCACCTGGTGTCTGGCCTGCCATCGCCCGGGCGCCCGTCAGTCGGCCTGCAGGTGCCGGATGAGGTGCTCGTCCAGGTAGCCCTGCGTGTCGAAGGCCAGCCGCTCCTGCACCAGCTGCAACTGGTGGACGAGGAACATCAGCAGGATGCTGATGAGGAGCGCGATCAGCGTCGAGTTGAAGGCGACGCCCAGGCTCTCGGTGACGCCGCTGATGTCGCCGGACACGGCCCGGTTCGCCTGGGACAGCGCATCGCCGATGCCGCGCACGGTACCGATGAAGCCGATGGACGGGATGGCCCAGAGGATGTAGCGGATCATCGAGAGCTCCGACTCGAGCCGCTCGCCCTCGGACATGATCAGCGTGTTGGTCGACGATGAGGCGTCCTGCACGTTGCGCGTGGCGCCGAAGCGCTGGAGCGCGTTCTGCAGGGCCCGCGGCAGCAGCAGGCCGCGCTCGGCCGGGGGCAGCGCCTGCACCTGGCGCAGGTACTCGCGGGTGTCCTCCGGCAGGATGCGCATGCCCTCGGCCAGCGGCACCAGCTCGCGGTCGAGCATCGCCCGCTCGCGCATCGCGAGCCGCGCCTTGTAGCCCATGATCGCGAGTGCCCAGATGCCGAGCACGAGCTCCGCCTGCTGCTCGTAGTCCTTCAGGATGACGAACCATGACTGCTCCGGCGTGTAGCCGGGATCGGCCTTCATGCGCGCCTGCTGCTCGGCGAGGATGGTCTCGGCGTTGGGCCGGATGACCGCCGTGTACAGGGCCTGCACGCCGATGAAGGCGATCAGCAGCGCGAACAGCTGGAAGAGGAACTCGGGCGAGAAGGTCTTGTTGTTCATGGCTGCCTGTTCACGGCTATGCGGGCCCCCGGCCCCTCAGATGTCGGACGGCAGCGCCACCGGCAGGTCCGCCGGCAGCGGCCGCTCGGCGGCGCGGTTGCGGGCGTCGGCGGGCGCTGCGCCGCCCATGGCCGCCTCGGCCGCTTCCAGCTCGGCCTCGATCTCCTCGGCGGTCAGCTCGCGCACCGGCGCGACGTCGGCAGCATCCTCGCCGGCTGGCACGGCGCCCTCATCGGCCGGTGCCTCGCCGGCGCCAGCAGCGGCCGCGTCGTCCGTGCCCTCCTCCGCGGCAGCCGGCGGCGGGCCGGGCGCCTCCACCGGCGCCGGGTCCGCCTGCCGGAGCCGCGTCGGCGGCGGCGAGAACCGGGACGCGGCGAACGCGAGGCCACTGGCGACGACCAGCAGCACGAGGGCCCTGGTCAGCCGGACCCGGGTGCCGCCATCAGCCACCTGTCTGCCCATCGAAAGCTACTCCTTGCCGGGGGCGGGCTCCGCAGCCCCGGCACCGGCCGGGGGCTCGGCGTAGCGCGCGATCCGGAAGCCGACGTCGAGGCGGCCCTCGGCCCCGAAGTCCCGGGCCGAGAGCCTCAGCTCGCTGATGCTCGACTGCCGCCAGCTCGAGCCCCTGATCACATGATACTGCCCGTCCGCAGGGCCCACCGGGTCGTCGCCGCCACCGCCGGACGCGGCGACGCTGTAGCGGTCGGTCATCCACTCCGCCGCGTTGCCACCGAGGTCGAAGAGGCCGAGCACGCCGGCCGTGAAGCTGCCGACCGGCGCCGTCACGGGGTAGCCGTCGTCGAAGTCCATGAGCACGTTGGCCACGATGCCCTTGGCCGAGCGGTCGGCGAAGTTGCCGGCGCCGGGCACCGGCGGCATCGAGTCGCCCCAGGGATAGCGACGCTGGCCGCTGCCGCCCCCGAAGCGCGCGGCCCATTCCCACTCGGCCTCGGTGGGCAGGCGGTAGCCGGTGTTGACGGGGGACGCCAGCCTGAAGCTGCCACCGGCGGCGACGTAGGCCTTGGGCAGGCCGTCGCGCTCGCTCAGCCAGTTGCAGTAGGCCACTGCGTCTCGCCAGGAAACCAGCACGGCCGGGTGGTCGCCAGTGGCGAGCTCCGTGTAGCGTTCGGCGCCGGAGGTGTGGGCGGGGCGGAACTTCCGGAACTGGGTGTTCGTCACCTCGTGGAGGCCGAGGTAGTAGCGGCGGGTCAGGCGCACGTCGCGCTCGACCTCGTTGGGCCGGCGGCCCTGCTCCCGCCGGGGCGCGCCCATGCGGAAGGCGCCGGGCTCGATGAGCCGCAGCACCTGGCCGGCGCCCGTGGTCAGCGTCTGCGGTACGGCCGCCACGGCAGCCTCGGCCCGCGTCAGCAGGCGAACGTCGAGGGCCCGGGGCAGCGCCGGGTCCGGCGTGACGTCGGCCGTGAACGGCTCGAAGCCCGCCTTGCGCACCTCGACGCGGTGGGTGACCGACGGCAGCGACAGCTGCTGGGGCCCGCGGCCGATGGAGCGCCCGTCCACCAGCACCTCGGCATCGGCGGGCTCGACGGCGATGCGCACGTCACCGAGGCTGGCGGCGAGTTCGACGGCGATGCTGGCGCCCCGGGCCGTCGTCAGGTCGACCTCGCGGCTGACGCTGGCGAAGCCCGGCTTCGCGACCTGCAGTGTGTGGCGCTGCCCCGGCGGGAGCTCCAGTTCCAGCGGCGTCACGCCGCGGTAGCGTCCCGCCGCGGTGACCGAGGCCCCGGCCGGCTGGCTGGTGACCCGCACCAGGCCGTCGGCGGAGACCAGGCGGACCTCCGGCAGGGACTGGGCGACGCCCGCGGTGACCGGCAGCGGCTGGGACCAGGCCTTGTAGCCGTCGAGCTCCAGGCGCAGGGCCCGCTGCCCGGCGGCCACCTCGACGGTGGCCGGCGTCGAGCCGACGGCAACGCCATCGATGACGATGCTCGCGCCGGCGGGCTGCGAGACGATGGTGATGGCGGCCCAGTCCGGCTGCAGCGGCGCCCGCAGCTCCTGCCGCTCGCCGCCCCCGGCCACCGTGACCCGGGCCCGGAACGGCTGGTACCGCGCGGCACTGACCTCGATGTCGTGGGGACCCGGCGGCAGTTCCAGCGGTCCGGCCCCCAACGGCGCGGCCGGCCGGCCATCGACGGCGACCTGGGCCTCGACCGCGGGCTCCGGAATGACGGCCAGCAGGCCCGGCAGCCGCTCGAGGGTGAACCGGAAGCTCGCCGGCGCACCCTCACCGACGGTAATGCTCGTCGCGAAGGGGCGGAAGCCCGGCGCGACGATGCGCAGGTCGTGGGCGCCCGGACGCAGCAGGAGGCGGCCACCGAGCCGCAGCTCCGGCAGGCCGACGACGTCGAGCTCGGCCTCCGCCGGTTCGACGACGATCTCCACCGGGGCGGCCGTCAGCACGTAGAAAGCCACGAAGGCCAGCAGCGCCAGTGGCACGCCAACCGCGAGCGCAAGCCAGGGGCGCCGCCGCGGTGCCGGCGTCGCCGGCGCGCTCGCCGGCAGTGGCGGCGCTGCCGGGCCGGGACGCGCCACGGGTTCGGGGGGCAGCGTGTCGTAGTCGGCGCCGGCGAAGCCCAGCTCCACCGTCACGGCCGCGGCATCGACGGCCACGCGCAGCCGCGCTGGCCCTACGCCGATCTCGTCGCCGTCGGCGAGCCAGCGCGTGCCGGCCAGGGGCTCGCCATTGACCGTGACCCCGGCGTCGGCCTGCATGGCCTGCACGAACGGGCGCCCGTCGAGGGCGCCGAGCTGGGCGGGCACGCGGCCCGACACCGTGCCAGGCAGCCGCACGTCGGCGTCGGGCCCGGTACCGATGCGCAGCGGCGGCCCGTCGCCGGGCAGGGTGCGCTGCCCGGCGCCGTCGCGGATGACCCAGGCGCGGCTCAGATCGGCTCCTCGCAGCGCACGACCACGGGGCCCGCCACGCCGTCGGCGCCGACGCGGATCTGCCGGCGCACGTCGCGGTAGCCGACGCGGCTGCCGACGACGGTATAGGCGCCGGGCCTGAGGGGCACCGTGCGGCTCGCGAAGGTGCCGAGGTCGCCTACCTTCAGGATCGTCACGCGGGTCAGGTTATCGGACTCGAATGGCACCGGCACGGGCTTCGCTGCGACCTCCAGCAGGCGCGCGAGTTCCGCCACCTGTCCCGCCAGCGTCGCCCCGGGGGCCGACACGGCCCGGGCCTCGGCAAGCACCGCCGCCGCCGCCGCCGCCCGGGGCTCTTCGTTCAGCCGGTCGGCACCGGCGATGGCGGCGGTCAGGCGGCGGTCCAGGTCAGCCCGCGCCCGGGCCGTGGCCAGCCCGTCCCGGGCACCGGCAAGGTTCGGATCCTGGCGCAGCAGCTCCTCGTAGCGATCCGCGGCGGCGCTCCAGCGCTCGGCAGCGGCGAGGCGGTCCGCCTCGGCCGCCAGCGACCGCAGCTGTTCGCCCACGGCCACGCGCTGCAGGTCGGCCAGCGCGGCCCTGGCCGCGGCGTCGCCGGGCCGGATGCCCAGCGCCCGGTTGTAGGCCGCCGTCGCCTCGGCCTGGCGCCCGGCGGCCGCGGCCGCGAGGCCCGCGGCCATGGCCTGCTGGTAGGCCGCCGTGGCCTGGCCTGCCTCGAGGCGGGCCACGGCCGTGCGCGCCGGCTCCCACTCGGGATCCAGGGCCAGGGCCTGGCCATAGCCCCGGCGGGCGGCGGCCAGGTCACCGGAGTTCTCGCTGGCGGCGGCCGCGGTCATGGCGGCAAGCACCTCCGGCAGTCGGGCGGCCCGCTCCCGGCCACGGAGGGCGGCGGCGTTGCCGGGCTCGATCAGCAGGGCTTCGCCATAGGCCGTGGCGGCCTTCGTGGCATCCCCGGCGGCCAGCGCGTCGTCCCCCGCCCTGAGGGCGGCGGCCAGCAGTGCCGGGATCGATTCACGCGCCTCGCGCACGGCGCCCTCGGCCCGGGCGTAGGCCTCGGCCGCCGCCGCAAACCGGCGGGCCTGGTACGCGGTATCGCCGGAGGCGGCCTCCGCAGTGGCGCCGGCGATGACGCCCGGGCGAAACCGCTCGAGCCCGGCCTCGCCGGCACGGCCAGCCTCGGCCAGCCAGGCGGCCCGGGCCGCGTCGGCGCGGTCCCGGTCGGCGGGCGGGGCGTCGGTGGCCGGTGCCGCCGCCGGTGCCGAGGGCAGCTCGGCGGGCGCCGTGACCAGCGGCCCGCGTTCCCGGACGAGGTCAGGCAGCAGGACGACCGCCGCCACGGCCGCCAGCAGCAGCATCGCGAGGCTCGCGTACACGAGAACCGCACGGCCACGGCCCGCGGGCCCGCTCGCCGCCGGGGCGGCCCCGGCCGGTGCCGGCCGGGGCGTCGCCGCCGCCACGGGCGGTGGCGCCAGCAGCTCTTCGAGGATCGTCCGGACGGCGCCCATCCCGGCGGGCCGGCGCAGCGGCGACTTCTCGAGCAGCGCCGCGACGAGCTGCGCCAGCGGCCCGGGCACCGCCTCGCCGGCCCCGTCGACGGCAACCCGTGGCGGGACCTCGCCACGGATGCGCTCGGGCGTGATGCCCGGATGGAAGGGCGGCTGGCCCGTGAGCAGGTCGAAGAGCAGCGCCCCGAAGCCGTAGAGGTCGTCGGCCGGCGTCGGCGGCTCGCCGAGGGCCTGGGCCGGGCTCATGCCCGACAGCGAGCCCGGCGAGCGCGCGGTCGCTGACTCACCGGGGGCCGACCCGGCACCGAAATCCACCAGCCGCCAGCGCCCCGTCCCGTCGCGCAGCACGTTGGCGGGCTTCAGGTCGCGATGCACGATGCCGATGGCGTGGGCGAACTGCAGCGCCTCGGCCAGCTCCAGGGCCGCGCGCACCACCTCGCGCCAGGGCGCGCCGCGCAGGGCCGCGATGCTGCCGCCGGGGAGCCACTCGAGGGCCAGGTACTCCCAGCCGCCGGCTTCGCCCACCGCCTGGGCCCGCACGATGCCCGGATGCGCGAGCCGGCGCAGGCGGGCCGCTTCGGCCTCGAGGGAGCCGGCCAGCGACGGGCGCGCGGCGAGCACGTCGGGCGACAGCAGCTTGAGCGCCACCGGGCGGCCGGCGACGACGTCATCGGCGCGCCAGACGACGGCGTCGGGGCCACCGCCGGCGGGCGCCACGAGGGTAAAGCGGTCGGCCAGTCGCTGACCGGGAACGAGCGGGGCCATGAGGTTGCGGAGACGCGATACCGGCCGGACGCCGGCGCCGTCAGGATCCTGCGGCCTTCGGGCTGCCGGACGCGGCGGCCGGCGGCGGCGGCACCGGCTCGGCCGCGAGGCCCGTCTCGGCGGTGTAGATCTCGCGCAGCAGCCGGCGCCACTCGCGGTACTTCTCTTCGGCCGTGCCCTGCAGGCGGCGCGTCTGGCCTTCGACCTCGACGACGACGGGCTCGGCCTCGGTGTTGAACGACGTGCCGAGCTCCTTCAGCGCCTCGCGGCTGGCGCCGGCCTCGCCGAGCTTGCCGAGGCCGCTCTTGATGCCCTCGATGCCGCCGAAGACGCCCGCCATGGTGACGGCGCTGTTGCTGCCGCTGCCGCTCTCGTAGAGCACGGCCGCCATGATGGCGGCGACGCCGGCAGCGCCGCGGATAAAGGCCGAACGGCGCAGGTCCTGGTAGCGCAGCATTTCCTCGCGCGACAGCTTGCGCCACTCGGCATAGGGGTTCTGCAGCTGGAAGTACAGGTTCGCGTAGAACTCGTTCAGCGTGTCGTACAGCGTGAACTCGCGCTCGCGCACGGCCTCGAGGCGGGCGACCATAGGGTCGTCGCTGGCGGGGAGGCGCTGCACCTGCCAGGTGCCGTTCTTCTCGCGCACGATGAAGTCACCGAAGGCCGCCGGCACCAGGTCGGCGGCGTAACGCAGCTCGGCGGTCGTGCGGATGCGCTCGAGGTCCTTGCCCCCGAGCTTGCGGCGCACCACCAGCAGGTCGTTGGCGATCTCGTTGTAGACGTTCTGGTAGGGATCCTGGGTCGGGTCCCGCAGCTTGGAGTACGCCTTCTCCGGCACCAGCGTGCGATAGGTCTTGTTGAGCCACTCGCGGCCCGTGGCGTCCCAGGCGCCGACGCGCAGCACGGCATTCAGCCCGTCGGACCGGTCGACCCGGGCCCAGACGGTCAGGTCCACGGCCTCGGACCGCTCGGGGACCACCCAGACCGAACCCCACTGGCCACTGGCCTCGAGGGTGGTCTTGAGGTGATACGGCATGTAGCGGGCCTCGGCCTGCCGGACCTCGGCGAAGATCAGCTTGCTCTCGTCGCCGACACCGCCCTCCGGCAGCCCGGGATCGAATACGACCACCGCCACGTCCAGCAGCTGGGCCGGCGACAGCTCGGCCGTGGTGCGCTCGAGCGTCACGGTCTCGTAGGTCTGCTTCGTCGTGATGCTGCAGCCGGCCAGGGACGCCACCGCCAGCGTGGCAGCGACGACGCGGCACAGCATGACGGAGGCCGGACTGTCGGGCTGCGCGGTCACGGCTGCTTCTTCGCTGGCTTGATGCCCATCAGCTTGCGGTATTCGTCCCACAGGGCCTTCCGGACTGCCGGATCCTTCTCGGCTTCGGCAGCCTCGCGGATCTGCCGGGCCACCTGGCTTTCGGCTGCCTCGTTGACCGCGATGTCGGCAGGGCGTTCGGGAACCTCGCCGGGCGCTCCGGAGGCGCCGGTATCGGCCGACTTGCCGCCCGCGCTGGCGCCACCGGACTGGCCACCGCCGCCGTCCTGGTCGCCGCCGGCGTCGGCCCCCTGGCCGTCACCGCCTTCGGCCCCGTCATCGGGACCGCCATCGAAGGGGCCATCGCCCTGGCTGCCCCCACCGCCGCGGGAGGAGGTGCCACCCTTGCCGGCGCCCGACGGCGAGCGGCCCTGCTGGCCACCCGGCAGGCCGCCCATGCCGCCGCTTCCGGGCAGGTCCATGCCGCCCATGCTCCCGCCACTGCTGCTGCCGCTGCGGCTGCCGCTGCCACCCGATCCGCCGCTGGTGGCGGACCGGTCGCTGGCCTCCCGGGACTCGCCGGCACGGCCCGTCCCCTTGCCGGACTGGGCCATGATTTCCCGCTCGCGGCCCATCTGGCCGTCGAAGTCACCGAGGGACCGGTCAAAGATCGCATCGAGGTCTTCGTCGCTGCTCCCGGCAGCGCCCCCGGCGGACCCGCCCGCCACCGACGGGCCCGCACCCGGGCCACCGCCCCGGGATCCGGCAGGACTCCCGGCGCTGCCGGACGGACCACTGCCGCTGGCGCCCTTCGAACCGGCCGGCGAGCCGGCCTGGCCGGCGCCGGCGGTCCCGGACGACGGGCTGCTGCTGCCCGGACCGCCACCACTCATGCCGCCCGCGGGCAGGCCCGCGCCGGATGAGCCGGATGAGCCGCCAGCGGACCCACCCGACGCGCCGCCCGACGACCCGCCCGACGACCCACCTGACGAACCGCCCGAAGGCCCGCCGCCGGGCGACTTAAGCCCGCTGGAACTGCACGCGCCGAGGGCCACCGCCAGGGCCGCCAGGAGGGCGGCGACAGGGACACGGACCGGCTTGTTCAGGCTCTGCATGGGACGAGATCCTCGGGGCCCGCAGACCCCTGCCAGTACTGGCGAAACCCGCCGTCGGAGTATATCGCCCCGCGGCAGCACGACCCCGGGCCACCCACCATAAGCGAAGGGGTGGTACGGCCGGTCGGTGTCAGGGCACCCGGGCCTGGGCGGCCGGCGGCGAGGGCGGCAGGTAGGCGTAGAGCCGTTCGGCGGCCTTCTGGGCCACCTGCAGGAAGTACACGGGCCGTTCGACCACCGTCTCGAAGGTGTAGTTCAGTTCGCCACCGCCCTCCCAGACGATCTTGCCCGTCTGGCTGTCCCACACCTGCAGGAACACGCGCATGTTGGCGAGCTTGGTCTCGATGAAGCGCAGGCCCAGCAGGCTCAGCCGGCCGCGGCTCACCTGCTCGAAGTTGGCCAGGTTGAGCTGGGCGAGGTAGCGCACGCCGCCCGCCTCGCCGACCTTCTCCAGCACGTTGGCGTCGAGGATGCCGGTCTGGAGGTAGTCCCGGTAGATCCGCTTGTAGGCCTGGTCCAGGTCCGCCGCGTTGACCGCCGACAGCATGGCCGGCATCGGGACGACGCGGACGGCGGGCCGCTCGCGCTTCAGGATTTCCGCAAAGGCCAGCGCGAGGGCCTGCTTGTCGGCTTCGCGGGTCGTGGCCGCCGAAGGCGTGAGGAACCCGATGCCGTACTCCTCGAGGGCGCCCGGCGGCAGGTCGATGTCGGTGTGGGCCAGTTCATCGTTGACCTGGCGCAGCGCACCGCCGCCACCGAAGCAGCCGGCGATGAAGGTCATGGCCCAGGCCACGGCGGCCAGGCGGATCCAGCGGGGATGGGTGCACATGGGTCGTTCCATCGACAGCACGGCTATGCGTACTCTGCCAGAAACGGCGGCTCATGGAGGTCTGGAGGGCGGCGGGGCGGCGCCGCGCGCCGCGCGGCAGCTAACGGCCCCGGCACCGACCTGCTAGCATCGCGCGCGCGCCGGCCGGCCCGGCGATACGCGGAGACACAGCATGGCCCTCGCCGACGCCCTCGCCACCCTCAAGCAGTCCCTCGGCACCGAAGTCCACCGCAGCGACTGGCTGCAGGTCGACCAGGCGATGATCGACGCCTTCGCCGCCGCCACGCGGGACCACCAGTGGATCCACACCGACCCGGCCCGGGCGGCGCGCGAGTCGCCCTACGGCAAGACCATCGCCCATGGCTACCTGACGCTGTCGCTGTACCCGGTGCTGCGCGGGCTCGTCGACGAAGGGCGGCCGCTGCTGCCGGGCGTGGCCCGCGTCATCAACTACGGCATCAACAAGCTGCGGTTTCCGAACGCCGTGACCGTGGGCAGCCGGATCCGCGCGCGCTGCAAGCTGCTGTCGGCTGAAGAGGCCAAGGGCAGCATCGAGATCGTCGAGGAGTACACCGTCGAGATCGAGGGTGCCGACCGCCCGGCCTGCGTCGCCGAGTGCGTCATGCGCCTGTACTTCTGAGCGGGCCGCCCGCGGCCATGGACCTGCCGATGCTGCTGGTGGAACGGCGCGGCGCCGTCCTGCACGTCACGATCAACCGCCCCGAGAAGCGCAACGCCCTGGCGCTGGCCGCCCTCGACGCCCTGGGCGCCGCGTTCACGGAGAACGCCGGCGACGAAACCATCGCCTGCGCGCTGCTCACCGGGGCCGGCGACCGCTCCTTCGCGGCCGGTGGCGACCTGCGCGAGCTCGACGCCCTGCGCACCGCCGACGAGGCCCGGGCCATGTCGGCCCGCGGCAGGCTCGCGCTCGCCGCGGTCCGCGCCTTCCCGGCGCCGGTGGTCGCCGCGCTGAATGGCCATGCACTCGGCGGCGGCGCCGAGCTCGCCATGGCCTGCGACCTGCGCATCGCTGCCCCGCACGCGGAGCTGGGTTTCCTGCAGGCGGAGCTCAACGTCACGTCGGCCTGGGGCGGCGGCATCGACCTGCTGGCCGCGGTGGGCCCGGCCCGCGCGCTGGAACTGCTGGCGGGCGCGCGGCGCCTGCCGGCGCGGGCCGCCCTGGAACTGGGTCTCCTCCAGCGGGTCGCCGCGCCCAACGAGGACTTCGCCGCCTTCGTCACCGACTACGTCGCGGCCCTGACGCGGCGGCCTGCCCGGGTGCTGCGTGCCCAGAAGGCACTGACGGGCGCCTTCCGCCAGCGCCTGCACGCGGAGCTCGCCGCAGTGGAGGAATCGGGCTTCGTGCCGGCGTGGGTCCACGCCGATCACTGGGACGTGGCCGCCGCCGCCCTCGCGAAACCGGCCCGCCGCAGCTGAGGGCGCGCCGGGCCGGGGACTTCAGGCCGCGTGGTCGTCGCGCAGCTGGCGGCGCAGGACCTTGCCCACGGGGGACTTCGGCAAGGTGTCGCGGAACTCCACGTGCCGCGGGATCTTGTACGGCGCCAGGTCCTGGCGCAGCCATTCGCGGAGCGCGTCGGTCGACAGGCGCTCGCCGGACCGCAGCACCACGTACAGCATGACGGCCTCGCCGGTGCGCTCGTCCGGCACGCCGATGCACGCGGCCTCGAGCACGGCGGGGTGGCGCGTCGCCACGCCCTCGACCTCGTTCGGGTACACCTTGAGGCCGGCCACGTCGATCATGTCCTTCTTGCGGTCGACGATGCGGAAGTAGCCCCGGGCGTCCATGCTGGCCACGTCGCCGGTGCGGAAGTAGCCGTCGGCCGTCATGGCCGCGGCCGTGGCCGCCGGGTCCCGCCAGTAGCCCTTCATGACCTGGGGCCCGCGCACGCAGAGTTCGCCAGGCTCGCCCGCCGGCACCGGGGCGCCCGCGTCGTCGCGCAGGGTGACGTCAGTCCCCGGCAGCGGCAGGCCGATGCTGCCGTTGTAGCAGCCCAGCGTCGCCGGGTTCGTCGTCACCACGGGCGAGGTCTCGGAGAGCCCGTAGCCTTCATGCAGGCAGGTGCCGGTCAGCGAGGCCCACCGCTCGGCCGTGGCCGCCATCACCGCCATGCCGCCGGCCGAGGCGATCTTCAGGTGGCTCCAGTCGACGCTCCGGATGTCCGGGTGCTCCACCAGCGCCTGGTACAGCGTGTTGACGCCGGTCATGGCGGTGAACTTCCAGCGTCGCAGCTCGGCGATCAGCACGTCGAGCTTGCGCGGGTCGAGGATCAGCACGTTCAGCCCGCCGAGGTCTACGTAGGCCAGGCAGTTACAGGTCAGCGCGTAGACGTGGTACAGCGGCAGCGGCGTGATGACGATCTCGGTGCCGGGCACCTGCTTCGGCGCGAACCACGCGTTGATCTGGCGGACGTTCGCCAGCAGGTTGCGGTGCGTGAGCATCGCCCCCTTCGAACGGCCCGTGGTGCCACCGGTGTACTGCAGGCAGGCCAGGTCCTCCGGGCCCACCGTCGCGTCCGGGCGGAAGTCCTCGGGGCTACGCGCCATCGCGCGCGCCCAGGACACGGCGCCGGGCACGCGGCCAGTGCCGAGGCGGTAGACGTAACGGACGGCGAAGTTGGTGAGCGGCCCCCGCACCGGGCCGAGCATGTCGCCGACGCCCGTGGCGAGCACGTGGCGCACCGGCGTCGCCGCCGCGACCTCGGCGAAGACCCCCGCGCGGTGGCCGACGATCACCAGCACCGTGGCGCCGCTGTCGCGGAGCTGGTGCTCCAGCTCGTGGGGCGTGTAGAGAGGGTTGCAGTTGACTACGACCATGCCGGCGCGCCAGGCGCCGAACAGCACGACGGGGTACTGCAGGACGTTGGGCAGCATGACGGCGACCCGGTCGCCGGGACGTACCCCCGGCAGCGACTGCAGCCATGCCGCGAAGCGCCGGGAGAGCTCATCGAGCTGGCCGTAGGTGATCACGCGGCGGCCGCTCGCGAACGCCCGCCGGTCGCGGTACCGCTGGCAGGCCCGCTCGAACATCGTCACGAGGGTCTCGCGCGGTTCGATCGCGATGTCCGCCGCGACCCCCGGCGGGTACTCCTTGAGCCAGACCCTGTCCATGCGTGTCCCGGTGCGGCGGCCAGCCGTGGATCTTAACCGGCCCCGTTGCGGACGGGCACCGGCCGCGCGCCGCGGCTGGCGGCCATGGGGCATTCCTGCTAGTGTTCCCGCCGCCGCCGGGCGGGCGATCCCGGCCGGCTTCCATCGCCGCCCACCCAGGGGATCACCGTGGCCCGCACGCGTCCGCCGCAGTCGCGGATTCCGCACTTCTACAAGATGTCCGTCACCGACCGGGTCCGCGCCGTGCGCGACCTGGGCCTGCTGAGCCAGGAGGACGTCGACCGCCTGGCCGCCGGGCGCGCGACCCTCGACCTGTCCGCCGCCGACAAGATGATCGAGAACGTCATCGGCGTGCTCGGCCTGCCCATCGGCCTCGGGCTCAACTTCCAGATCAACGGCAAGGACTACGTCGTGCCGATGGCGGTCGAAGAGCCGTCGATCGTGGCGGCCATCAGCGCAGCGGCCAAGCTCGCCCGGCAGTCGGGCGGCTTCCGCACGTCGTCGACGCCACCGGTGCTGATCGGCCAGATCCAGGTCATCGACGTGCCCGACCTGCAGGCAGCGCAGGCGGCGGTGCAGAGCCACCGGCGCGAGATCCTCGACCTCGCCAACAGCTTCCACCCGCGCATGGTCGCCCGCGGCGGCGGCGCCGTCGACCTCGAGGTCCGCACGCTTCCGCTGCCGTCCCAGGCCGGCGAGATGCTCGTCGTGCACCTGCTCGTCGACACCCGCGACGCCATGGGCGCGAACCTCGTCAACGGCATGTGCGAGGGCGTCGCCTCGCTCATCGAGACGCTGACCGAGGGCACGGTCTTCCTGCGCATCCTGTCGAACCTGGCCGACCGGGCCCTGGCGCGGGCCGAGGTCACGCTGCCGGTCGCGAGCCTCGCCGGCAAGGGCTACGCCGGCGAGCGCGTGCGCGATGGCGTGATCATCGCCGCCGACTTCGCCCGGGTCGACCCGTACCGGGCGGCCACCCACAACAAGGGCATCATGAACGGCGTCGATGCCGTGGCGCTCGCCACCGGCAACGACTGGCGCGCCATCGAGGCCGGCGCCCACGCCTACGCCGCCCGCCACGGCCGCTACAGCTCGCTGACGGAATGGTGGAAGGACGACGAGGGCAACCTGCGCGGCCGCCTCGAACTGCCGATGAAGGTCGGCACCGTGGGTGGCCCCCTCGAGAGCAACCCCGGCGTCGCCATGAACCTGCGGCTGCTGGGCGTCGGGTCGGCGACGGAGCTCGCCGAGGTGATGGCCGCCGTGGGCCTCGCCCAGAACTTCGCGGCGCTGCGGGCGCTGGCGACCGACGGCATCCAGGCCGGCCACATGACGCTGCACGCCCGCAGCGTCGTCAAGGCGGCCGGCGTGCCGGCCGAGCTCTTCGACGAGGTGCTCGAGCGGGTCCTGCAGAGCGGCCAGATCAAGGTCTGGAAGGCGCAGGAGATCCTCGCCGAGCTGCGGCCCGCGCCCGCCGCGTCCGGCGGCACGGCCCGCAAGTCGGCGCCGCGGGCCGAGGCCCTGGGCGTGGGCTACGGCAAGATCATCCTGCTCGGCGAGCACGCCGTCGTGCATGGCCGCCACGCCATCGCCTGCCCGGTGCCGCTGACGATCCGCTGCCAGGTCGAGGACGGCGACCACGGCGTCGAGCTGATCATTCCGCGCTGGGGCGTGGAGTACCAGCTGGCCAAGCCCCGGGAGCAGCGGCGGTCCTTCGAGCAGGCAGCCGGCGCGATCCTCGACAAGCTCGGCCTCGGCCACAAGAAGATCCGCATCGAGGTGTTCCCCGACGTGCCGCGCGGCGTGGGCCTCGGCGGCTCGGCGGCGCTGGCCGTCGCCATCGTGCGGGCGCTCGACATCCACTTCCGCCTCGGCCTCTCCGACGCCGAGGTCAACGAGCTGGCGTTCCTGTCGGAGCAGAACGCCCACGGCTCGCCGAGCGGCATCGACAACACGCTCGCGACCTATGGCCGCCCGCTGGTCTACCGCCGCGGCGTCCCGCCACTGGTCGAGCCGCTGAATATCCCGCAGCCGCTGCCCATCGTCGTCGGCATGACGGGCAACGAGGGCCTCACGGCGCGCACCGTCGCCAACGTCGCCGAGGCCCGGCAGCGCAACCCGCGGCTCTACGAGAAGATCTTCGACGACATCGACGCACTGGTGCTGCAGGCCGTGGCCGCCATCCAGGACAACCACGTCGAGACCCTCGGCGACCTGATGAACGTCAACCAGGGCCTGCTCAACGCGCTCCAGGTCTCGACGCCGGAACTCGAGCGGCTCATCGACGTGGCCCGCGAGGCCGGGGCGCTGGGCGCGAAGCTCACGGGCGGCGGCGGCGGCGGCGCGATGATCGCGCTGTGCGCCGGCGACACGGCGCCGGTGCAGTCGGCCCTCGAGCGGGCCGGATTCCGCACCCTCGCCTTCCACCTCGGCGGCGAAGGCGTCGTCTCCGGGCCTGCCGGGAGCAGCGCGTCGTGACGGCCCCGGCGGCGGCCCGCCCTGCCCCCACACGCGACCTGCTGATCCTCGTCGACGGCGACGACCGGGAGGTCGGCACCCTCGAGAAGGTGGCCTGCCACGTCGGCGAGGGCATCCTGCACCGGGCCTTCTCGGTGTTCCTCTTCAACCCGGCGGGCGACGTGCTCATCCAGCAGCGGGCGCCCGGCAAGATGCTGTGGCCGGGCTTCTGGTCGAACAGCTGCTGCAGCCACCCGCGCCCAGGCGAGGACACGGCCGCCGCGGCCGTGCGCCGCGTCCGCGAGGAACTGCAGATCGGCTGCCGCCTGCAGTACCTCTACAAGTTCCAGTACCAGGCCCGCTTCGGCGACGTGGGCTCGGAGCACGAGCTCTGCTACGTCTACGCGGGCTACACCGGCGAGGAGCCCGTGGCGGACCCGGCCGAGGTGACCGCCTTCCGCTGGGTGGCGCCGGCGCAGCTGACCGCCGCCGTGGCCGCCGAGCCCGGCCGCTACAGCCCGTGGATGAAGCTCGAGTGGGCCGAGATCACCGCCCACCACCTCGACGGCATCCTTGCCGCCGCCCGGTCCGGCTGAAGCTGCCGTGGCCACGGCCGTCATCACGGGCAGCACCCGGGGCATCGGCCGCGGCCTGGCGACGGAGTTCCTGAAGCGGGGGCACGACGTCGTCGTGTCGAGCCGCGGCACCGCCGACGTGGACCGCGCCGTGGCGGAACTGGCGACCCTTGGCACCGGCCGCGTCGCCGGCACCCCCTGCGACGTCACCCGCAAGGCCGACGTGCAGGCGCTCTGGGACTTCGCCGTGGCGCGCTTCGGCCGCGTCGGCTACTGGATCAACAACGCCGGCCGCGCCACGTCGCGCTTCCTCGTGCACGACGAGCCCGAGGACCTGGTGCACACGCTGATCGACGGCAACCTCAAGGGGACCGTGTTCGGCTCCCAGGTCGCCATCACCGGCTTCCGCCGGCAGGGCGGCGGCGCCCTCTACAACATGCTCGGCGGCAGCTACAAGGGGGGCCGCCTGACGCCGAACATGGGCGTCTACAGCGCCACCAAGGCCGCCGACTGGCGGCTCACCGAGTACCTCGTGAGCGAGAACGACGTGCCCGGCATCGTGATCGGCGCCATCAGCCCCGGCATGCTGATCACCGAGAACTGGTTCGCGGAGCAGCGGCACGTGTCGCCCGACGAGTGGGCGAAGATCCGGCCGGTGCTCAACGTGCTCTGCGACCACGTCGAGACAGCGACGCCGTGGATCGTCGAGCAGGTGCTGGCCAACCGCCAGAGCGGCCGGCGCATCGCCTGGCTCACGACGCCGAAGCTCCTCGGGCGGTTCGCGGCCCGTTACGTCCTCGGCCGGAAGCGCGACCTGTTCACGCGCTACGGGCTCTGAGCGGCGCGTGACGTTCGCTGACTTCGGTGCGGCGGCCGTGGCGGTCGTGCTCGCGCTGGTGCCAGCGGCCATCGCCCTGTTCGCCCTGCACTCGGCCACCAGCGCGCTGCGGCTCGAGGAGCGCCTGGGCCGCGGCGGCTACCGGGCGGTCGCCGCCGTCATCGGCACCGCCACCGGCGTCGCCTTCCTCGGGCTGACCTGGGCCTTTGCCGGGGCCAACTACCTGAAGCCCCGCTGCCTCGCCTTCGGCGACCCGGAATACGCGACGGTGTTCGAGGAACAGGCCGAACCGGTACGCAGCGACGGACTCATGCTCGACGCCGGCTCGCCCCCGCCCGCCTGGGCCGCCAGCCTGCTCGGGCCCGGGCGCTTCGCCTTCTACTCGGTCGCCGCCGTCGACGGGCGGGCGGCCAGCCGGATGCCTGCCGATGCGGCCGGAACCGCCCGCGCCATCCTGCGCGTGCGGCGAAGCAGCGCGCGACCCAACCTGTGGCTGCGGCTCGGCACCGACCGCTTCGAGGTCTTCGATGCCGTGACCCGGATGCGGCTCGCCATCGGCAGCGAGCTGTGGGTCGACGCCGGCCCCGTGCGCTACCGCTGCGGCATTGCCAGCGGGCCGGCCCCGGTGAGGTCGCGGGACTACCCGCCCGGCGACGGCGTCTTCGCCTTCGTCCGGCGCGCGGTCCTGCCGCCCGGTGCCGCAGGCGGCGATTGATGCGCTTGCTTGCCGCCCCGGCATGATCCGGCTTCAATAGCCCCCGCATGGAAACCCCGCCCGTACTCGAGGTCCGCGGCGCCCGGCGCCGCTACGGCGAGCGGGAGGCGCTGGCCGGCGTCGATCTCGAGGCCCACCCCGGTGAGATCGTCGTGCTGCTCGGGCCCAACGGCGCCGGCAAGACCACGCTGGTGCGCGCCATCTGCGGCCAGTCGCGCCTCGACGGCGGCAGTGTCCGGGTGCTCGGGCAGGACCCGGCCCGCGACCGCGGCGTGCGCCACGCCATCGGGCTGGTACCCCAGGACATCGCGCTCTACGAGACGCTGCCCGTCGCCACGAATCTCGAGGTCTTCGGCCGGCTCGCGGGGCTGTCCGGCGCGACGCTGCGCACCGCCGTCGCCGACGCGCTGACGGGCTTCTCCCTGGCGGACCGCGCCCGGGACCCCGTGCGCGACCTGTCGGGTGGCATGCAGCGCCGCGTCAACATCGCTGTCGGCGCCCTCCACCGCCCGCGGCTGCTGCTGCTCGACGAGCCCACCGTGGGCATCGACCCGGTGGCCCGGCAGTCGGTCCACCAGGTGCTGCGCGGCCTGGCCCAGCGCGGCATGGCCCTGCTGCTGACCACCCACGACCTGGCCGAGGCCGAGCAGCTGGCCGACCGCGTGGTCGTCATGGCCGAGGGCCGGGTGCGGGCCAGCGGGGCCGTTCCGGACCTGATCAACAGGCTGTTCGGCGGCCGCCAGGAGATCAACCTGCTGCTCGCCCGGCCGCCGGACGAGTCGACGCGCACCGTCCTCGAGGGCGCCGGCCTGATACCGACGGTGCAGCCGGAGTTCTGGGTGGGCGCCGTGACCGATGACCCCGAGCCCCTGGCGGAGCTGCGGGCCCGGCTCAAGGGCGCGGCCGTGCCCGTCGCGGAGCTGCGCGTGGTCGCCCCGGGGCTGCACGGAGTATTCCTGCGGGTGACGGGCCGCGTGCCGGTCACGCGGGAGGCCGCATGACCGGCATGGTCTGGGCCATCTTCCGGGCCACCCTGCTGCAGACCCTGCGGGACCGCGGCGCGCTCGCCATGGGCTTCGGCCTGCCGGTGATCTTCTTCCTGATCTTCGCAGAGATCTTTTCCAGCGCCGCCGGCGACGAGGTCCGTCTCGACGTCGCCATCGTCGACGAGGTGAAGTCGGCGGAGTCGCTGCGGCTGCTGGCGGCGCTCACCGCCGACCCCGCCGTGCGCACGGTGCCCGGCGTCACAGACCGGCAGCAGGCCCGGGAAATGGTGCGCCTCGGCACGGCGGATGTCGGGCTCGTCGTGCGCGCCGACGGTGAGTCGCTGGCGACGGCGTCGGGCCTGGCGGCGCCACCGCTGCTGCTCCTCGTCGACCCCGCCCGCGGAATGACCGCGACGGTCCTCGCCGGCCAGCTGGAACGGGCCTACTTCGCCGCGCTGCCGGACCTGGCCGTCGGGCGCGTCGCCGAGCTGGTCGGCACCGAGTTCACGACCTTCACGCCGCAGCAGGAGCAGGAGATCACCGCCGGGCTCGCCCGGCTGCGCAGCGATGCCAGTGGCGGCGGCGGTGACGGTGGCGGCGGCTGGAGCTTCGCCGACCTGGTGGAAAGCATGCCCGTGGCGGGCCGCAACGCCTCGACGAACCACGTGGCCTACTACGCCGGCGCCATCGCCTTCATGCTGCTGCTCTTCGTCGCCGTGCAGTCCGCCCAGGGCATCCTCGACGACCGCGACCGCGGCACCCTCGACCGCATCGCCACGGGCCCCGCGGGCATCGGCGTGATCGTCACCGGCAAGTTCGTGTTCCTGGCACTGCAGGGGCTCGTGCAGACCGCGCTCGTCTTCGTGATCGCCTGGCTCGTCTACGACGTCGACCTGCCGGGCAGCTTCGGCCCCTGGCTGCTGGTCGCCGCCACCTCGTCGGCCGCCGCCGCGGCCATCGGCCTGATGCTCGTCGTCGACTGCCGCACGCGGGTGCGCGCACAGTTCGTGCCGACCATCGCGATCCTGATCATGTCGGCGCTGGGCGGCAGCATGGTGCCGCGCTTCTTCATGCCCGACTGGGCGCAGAAGCTCGGCTGGCTTACGCCCAACACCTGGGCGCTGGAGGGCTACAGCGCCGTCTTCTGGCGCGGCGAGCCGCTGGCGGCCGTGCTGCCCTACTGCGGCGTGCTGGCCGCCTTCGCCGTGGTGTCGCTGGGTCTCACCTACTGGTTCGCGCGGGGGCTGCTGCGGGAGTAGCGCGGGGGCGACCTGATGGTCGTCGTCGAGGCCCGGTGCCCCGCCTGGCCGGAACGGCCGCCGACGGGACCCCTGAACGACATGCGGCCGTGACCCGTCAGCCGGCACGCCTTCGCGCCGGCGACGAGCCGGAACCTCAGCCCTTGACCCCCAGCGCCGCCAGCATCGGCTCCGCGAACAGGCTCCCCTTCATCACCATGCAGTAGATGAGGATGTAGAGCGTCGCGACCAGCGCCAGCATGCCGCGGATGCCGCCACTCATCATGCCGTGCATGGGGTTGCCGGCGTTGCGGTTGCGGGCGTAGCGGATCACGTCGGGCACCACGCTGAAGCCCGCCATGAGCCAGAAGGCGAAGTAGGCGTCCCAGGCCCAGGGGTTGTTGACGAGCCCCCCCCAGTCCTCCATCAGCATGAGCCCCATGAGCGGCACGATCACCGCCGTGGGCGCGGTGACGCCGAGGCAGAGCTTGCGCAGGAAGCCGCGGGCCCACACGCCCACGGGCTGGGGCTGGGTCTTGCGGATGACCAGCGACCAGATGTTGCTGAAGAACGTGTGGCCGAAGTACAGGAACGCCATCAGCTCGTGGATGACGAGGGTGGCGGTGTAGGGCAGCACGCGGGGCACGCGCACGAGGTCGAGCATCGGCAGCGCCGTGGCCACCATGATGAGGGCCCAGACGCCGTACCAGAAGAAGCGGGCCGGATCGACTTCCGTCTCGACGGGGGCGGCAATGGTCTGCGACATGGCTGCGGTACCGGCAGGCCCCGGCGGGGCCCTTCGGCGCGAATCTTCACCGGCACCGGTGGCGCTGCAAAGCCCCCGGCGCAGCCCCTGACCGAAGGCCGGACCGACCGGGGTCAGTCCTCGGCCGCGAGGTCGGGGGTGACCCAGAGGTCGGCGGCCCGTGGCTCGCCCGAGGCCTGGCGCTCGACGGTCGAGGCCCAGAGCGCCCGCGCGCCGCCCGCCGCCGCGAGCCACAGCTTGCGCGGCGTGCTGACCACGGCGCGACGGTCCCACGCCCCCGCGCCCCGGGCGCGCACGACGCGGCCAATGTCGCGGTACACGCCGAGTGCCGTGGCAATGGCCCAGGCCGAGCGGAACGGCAGCGCCCGCAGGCCCTCGGCCGACGACGCGTAGTAGCGGTCGGCCTCGTCGAGGAGCCGCCCCACGACGGCCGCCACGGCCGGACGCCGCGCGGGATCGGCCAGTTCCGCGGCGGGGATGCCGGCCTCGCGCAGCCACTGGGCCGGCAGGTAGCAGCGGTCGTTGCGCGCGTCGTCGATGACGTCGCGGGCGATGTTGGTGAGCTGGAAGGCTATGCCCAGGTCCGCCGCCCGCAGCAGCACCGCCGGGTCACGCACGCCCATGATGCGCGCCATCATGACCCCGACGACGCCGGCCACCCGGTAGCAGTACAGCAGCGTCTCGTCGAGCGTCTCGTACCGCCGCTCGTTGACGTCCATCTCGAAGCCGGCCAGCAGCTCGAGCGCATGCCGCGCCGGGATGCGGTGCTCCCGGGCCACGCGCTGCAGGGCTACGAACACCTCGTGGGTCTGGGGCTCGCCGGCCAGTGCCGAGAGCGTCTGCCGGCGCAGGGCTTCGAGGCGCGCGGCCCGGGCGGCCGGCGACGGGTCGAAGGGCTCGGCGCCGGGGGCCGGCGCATGGCCGAGGTCCTGGCCGTCGATCTCGTCGTCGCAATGGCGGCACCAGGCGTACAGCAGGTACGCGCTGGCCCGTGTCGCCGGGTCGAACAGCGTCGCCGCCGCGGCGAAGCTCCGCGACCCCTTGCGGATCATGTCGCGGCTGACCGCGACGACCGCATCGGTCATCAGACTACCCCCAGGTCCTGCAGCATGAGTCCGGCGGTTGCCTTGGCGGAGCCCACGACGCCAGGGATGCCGGCGCCCGGGTGGGTCCCGGCGCCGACGAAGTACAGGTTGCCGATCCTGTCGTCGCGATTATGCACCCGGAAGAAGGCACTTTGCGTGAGGACCGGCTCCAGCGAGAAGGCCGACCCGAGGTGGGCGTTGAGCTCGCTGGCGAAGTCCGACGGCGTGAAGATGCGCTGGGTGACCAGGTCCTGGCGCAGCCCCGGCAGCACCGTGCGCTCGAGGGCCGTGAGCATGCGCTCGGCGAGCTTCGGCCCCTCCACGCTCCAGTCGATGGCCGCCTTGCCCAGGTGCGGCACGGGCGTCAGCGCGTAGAAGCCGGCCTGCCCCGGCGGCGCCAGGGACTGGTCCGAGGCCGTCGGGTTGTGCAGGTAGATCGAGAAATCCTCGGCCAGCACGCCCCGCTCGAAGATGTCCTCGAGCAGCTCCTTGTAGCGGGGACCGAAGAGCACCGAGTGGTGCGCGAGCCCCGGGTGCTGGCGCTTGAGGCCGAAGTGCACGACAAAGAGCGACATGCTGTACCGCTTGCGGGCAAGGGTGCGGGCCATGGCCTGCCCCCGTGCCGTGCCCTTCAGCAGGCTCGCGTAGGTGTGCATGACGTCCGCGTTGCTGACCACGGCCCGCACCGGCACCGAGCGCCCGTCGGCCGTGGCCACCTCGGTGATGCGGCCGTTGCGCTCGCGCAGCTCCGTGACCGGCGTGTTGAGCCGCAGCTCGCCGCCGAGCTCCTGGAAGCGCTTGGCGAGCGCGAGCACCAGCGAGTGGGTGCCGCCGCGCGGGAAGTGCACGCCCCACTCCCGCTCCAGCGCGTGGATCAGCGTGTAGATGGCGGAGACCTTGAAGGGGTTGCCGCCGATCAGCAGCGACTGGAAGCTGAAGGCCTGGCGCAGGTGCGGGTCCTTCATGTAGCTCGCCACGACGTCGTACGCCGACCGGTAGGCCTTGAGGCCGGCGAGCAGCGGGATGCGCCGGATCATGCTCCACGGATCCTGGAACGGCACCGTGCCGAGCTTGAGGTAGCCGTTCTCGAACGTCGCAGCCGAGTACGCCAGGAAGCGCTTGTAGCCGTCGGCATCCGCCGGGCTGATCTGCCGGATGGCCTCCGCCACGCTGTCGGCGTCGGCGTTGTACTCGAGCGTGATGCCGTCGGGCCAGACCAGCCGGTAGAACGGCTGCACCGGCAGCAGCTCGACGTAGTCCTCGGTGGCCTTGCCGCGCAGGGCGAACAGCTCGTCGATGCAGTTGCGGGCCGTGACGACCGTGGGGCCGGCATCGAAGCGGAAGCCGTCCTGCTCGTAGACGTAGGCGCGCCCGCCCGGACGGTCGCGCCGCTCGAGCAGCACCGTCGGGATGCCCGCCGACTGCAGCCGCAACGCCGCCGCCAGCCCGCCGAAACCGGCGCCGACGACTGCAACCCTGGACTCGCTCATGCACTCTCCTTCGGCTGGGGCGTGGTACGCGGCAGCGGCTTCAGCAGCGACCACAGCGCGCGGGGAATCGGGATCGGCGGCTTGCCCGTGAGGATGCGGAACGCGTCGCCGAAGGTGGACCGGCCGGCGTAGAACCGCGCGACCGTGGGCTCGGGCAGCCGGTAGAAGTGCTGCATGATGCGGTAGCGCTCGTCGGGTCGCGCCGCGACGAACAGCAGCCGGTTCAGCATGCGGTAGAAGGCCTGCTGCCGCCAGCGGCGCAGGAAGCGGCGCCGGATCAGCGGGCCGACGGTGGCGCTGGTGCCGAGCCCGCCGGGCGACGCGGCGAGCCGCGCGAGCTCGTCGGCGAGTCCCGCCGCCTCGGGCAGCGAGTACCCGGTGGTGTGGTGGAAGAGCCCGGCCCGGATACCCGTGCGCGGCAGGCCGGCCTCGGCCGCCGGCCAGATGCGCTGGGGGTCGCCGGCCAGCACGATGGGGAGCACGCCGGTCTCCTCGCGCAGCATGCGGGTCACGGCGTAACCCCGGCGCGCGGCATAGCCCGACACCTCGGCGCGCAGGGCCGGGACGTCGAGGTCGGGCGTATCGCTGTAGTACGTGTCTTCAATCAGTACGGTCCGTGGCCCGAACGGCAGCGTGTAGACGAAGCGGTAGCCGTCCTGCTGCGGGATGGTGCCGTCCATCAGCAGGGGGCGGGTCAGCCCATGCTCCTCACGGAGTTCCAGGAACTGCCCGAGGAACTTCTGGTAGCGCACCTCGAGCCCCGGCACCGGGCCCGGGCCCCGGCCGTCGAGAACCACGTCGGCCTGCAGCACCTCGCCGGTATCGAGCTCGACCCGGTCGGGGCCGAGGCTTCGCACCGCGGTGCCGAAGCGGACACGGTCGCCGAGCACGCCGCCGAGGGTCGCGTGGAACTGCTCGGCGGTGATCGACAGGTAGCCGCCCTCGAGGCTGCGCCGACGTTCCGGGAACACGACGTCGTGGCCGGCCCAGCTGGCGGCGACGAAGGGCCTGAGCCACCGCATCTGGTCTTCGCTCACGTCGGTGTCGTGGAACGACCAGGTGTGGTTGCCGCCGAGCGTCGCCTCGCGCTCCAGAACGGTCAGTTCGACGCCGGGATTGGATTGGAGGCGCCAGGCGATGAGGCCGTTGGCGAGCCCCCCGCCGACCAGCACTACCCGTGTCGTCATGGCACGCGCTCCGGCGGTATCGGGGCCAGCGCCGCCGCCGCGGCGGCGACCTCATCGACGAGGGCCGGCGTTGCCCGCCCCCGCATCCGGGCCACCGGCGCGCCGTCGGGGCCGAGCAGCAGCAGATTGGGCTCGGCCGTGTCGAGCCCGAGGGCCCGGGCGAAGGACCGGCCGGGATCCATCCAGACGCGCACGCCGGCCGGCACGCGCTTGCGCAGCATCGCCGCGAAGCGGGCCGGGTCTACGGGCACGTCGGGGGGTGCGTCGGCAACGGTCAGCAGTGTCAGCCCCGGGTCCCGGGCCTGCAGGGCCTCAGCCCACTTGCCGGCCAGCGGCAGCCGGCGAGCCTCGACCACGAGCAGCAGGACGGTCTCACCGCGGTGACTGGCCAGGCGGTCGCGGCCACCGAGCTGGTCCTCCCACTCCACGTCGGCCAGGGGCGCCAGCGCCGCCGCGTCGGCCGGTGACGCGGCCCCGGCCGGGGCGACGAGCGGCAGCAGCGCCAGCGCCAGGGCCACCCGGTAGTCAGCGCGGCGCATCGCCCACCCGGCTCACGCGCCAGATCGCCTGGCCGGCGTCGTCGCTGACCAGCAGGGAACCATCGGGCAGCTCGGCGAGATCCACCGGCCGCCCGTACACCTCGCCCCGGGCATTGTCGGCAATGAAGCCGCCGAGGAAGGTCTCCACCGCGCCCGTGGGCCGGCCGGCGGCGAAGGGCACGAAGACCACGTCGAAGCCGAGGTAGCGCGTGCGGCTGCCGCCGCCGCGCCGGGCGACGAAGGCCCCGCTCCGGTAGCGCTCGGGGAAGCCCGTACCGCGCAGGAAGCGCAGGCCCAGCGGCACGCTGTGGCCGCCCAGCGCCAGGTCGGGCACGCGGGCCGTCTCCCGGGCCCGGGCCACGCCCTGGGGATCGAGCTTCGCCTGGACGGGGTCCGGGTAGGTGCCGAAGTACACCCAGGGCCAGCCGTAAAAGCCGCCGTCGACGACCCGCGCGAGATAGTCCGGCGGCGTATCCTCGCCGAGCCCGTCGCGCTCGTTCACGGTGGTCCAGAGCTCGCCGGTGGCGGGGTCGAAGTCGAGTCCCACGGGGTTTCGCAGGCCGGTGGCCAGCAGCCGCTGGCCACTGCCGTCGGGGCGCACCTCCCAGATGGTGGCCCGGTCGGGGGGATCCCTCCCCTCCTCGTTGGCGTTGGTCGCCGCCCCCACGGTCACGAGGATGCGGTCGCCACCGCGGCTGGCCAGCAGGTTGCGCGTCCAGTGGTTGTTCGGCTCGCCGGCCGGCAGCGGCAGCACGGGCTCCGCCCGGTCATCGATACGCCCGGTGGGCCGGTCGTAGCGAAACCGGACCAGCCCGTCGGTGTTGGCCACGTAGAGCCAGTCGCCGAGCAGCAGCAACCCGTAGGGCTGGTTGAGCCCCGCCAGCGCCGTCGTGACCGTGACGCCGCCGGCCCCCTGGCGCAACCGCAGCACACGGTCGGGGCTGGGCCCGAAGACGCCCTGCTTCGTCAGCGCCTCGATGACCGCCGGCGGCATGTCGCCCATGCGCTCGGTGCGGCCCTCGGCCACCAGCACGTCGCCACCGGGCAGCACGAGCATCGCCCGCGGCGACTCGAGGCCCGTCGCGAAGGGCTCGACGCGGAAGCCCGCCGGGGCCGCAGGCACCCAGCCGGCGGGCCGCGACACCAGGCGGGGCAGCCGGAACACCGACGCCGACGGCGCGGGGATCTCCGGCACCGGCGGACTGTCGGCCGGGCGCGCAGCCGCCGCAGCGCCCACGAGGAGCGTCGTGCAGGCAAGCGCAACGTCAAGGGCCACGCGGCGGCGGCGTGGTGGCATGGCAGACCCGGTGTTCAAGACGCCCGACCCGCGGGGCAGTCGGCGCATTCTACCGGCAGGGCAGGCCCGGCGTGGCGCGGATCAGCGGGATGCTGGCGGCGGGCGATGCCCGCCGCCAGCCGGAAAGCCGGCCCCGGCAGGGGGATACCGGGGCCGGCGGGGGACCGGAAGGCCAGGCCTCAGCCCACCTGGACCTCGATGGCCTTCGGCTTCGCGACTTCCTTCTTCGGCAGCCGCACCGTCAGCACGCCGTCGCGGCTCTCGGCCGTGATCTTCGCCTGGTCGACGTCGGCCGGCAGCACGAAGCTGCGCGCAAAGCTGCCGTAGAACGACTCGATGCGGTGATGCTTCTCGTCGTCGGACTTTTTCTCGAGCCTGCGCTCACCCTTGAGGGTGATCACGCCCTCGTGGACCGAGACGTCGATGTCCTTCTTGTCCACCTCCGGCAGCTCGGCGCGGATCAGGTATTCCTTGCCGTTCTCCGAGATGTTGGCAGCGGGGCGCCAGCTGGCCGCCGCCTTGCCCGCGGCACTGTCGGCCTCGAGGGCCGGCAGCGAACGGCCCAGCAGCCGGCTGTACTGGTTGAAGAGATCGTCCATCTCCCGGAACGGGCTCCAGTTGACGAGTGTCATGGCCACCATCCTCCTCGGCATCTTCAGGTCATGCGGCAGCTGCCGCGGTTGACGCAGATGTGGGGACGGCGGGCAGCCTTTCAAGGGGCAGCGGGCTGCGCCCAGCCCGGCCGCACCGGGCGGAGCCACGCCGGGACGGGGCCGGCGGCGGGAAAGCCCGGGGCAGCCGGCGCGGGAATCGCACCGGCTACGGGCTGCGGAACGAAGTCACGGCACGCCCGACCCCGCACAACGGCCGGCGCGGCGGCGGCCCGCCGCGGCCTGGGCGCGGCCGGAGTGGTCAGACCCCGGCCAGCGCCGTGTCGAGGGCGCCGATGAGGTCCTCGACGTCCTCGAGGCCCACGGACAGGCGTACGAGGCCGTCGGTGATGCCGACGCGGGCGCGCTCGGCGGGCTCCACGGCCCCGTGGGTCATGGTCACCGGGTGGGTGATCAGCGACTCGACGGAGCCGAGGTTCTCGGCCAGCGTCCAGACCTTGATCGTGTCCATGAGCTTCTTGCCGGCGGCGACGCCGCCGCGCACGTCGAACCACAGCATGGCGCCGAAGCCCGACGCCTGGCGCTTCGCCAGCTCGTGCTGGGGGAACGATGGCAGCCCCGGGTAGCGCACCGTCGCGACCTTGGGATGGCCCTCGAGGAACTTCGCGATGGCCATGGCGCTGGCAGACTGCCGCTCCATGCGCACGGACAGCGTCTTGCAGCCCTGCAGCGTGTAGAAGGCCACCTGCGGCGACATGATGGTGCCGGTGGCGTTCATGATGAAGCGCACCTTCTCGTGCTGTTCGGCCGTCCGGGCGACGACGGCACCGCCGACCGTGGCGTTGTGGCCGTCGAAGTACTTCGTCGTGCTGTGGATCACGAGGTCGGCGCCGAGTTCCAGCGGCCGCTGGTAGTAGGGCGTCAGGAAGGTGTTGTCGACGGCGTGCGGGATCCCGTGCTGGCGGGCGATGGCCGACACGGCCGCGAGATCCGTCAGCTTCATCGTCGGGTTCGCCGGCGACTCGGTGAGTATCAGCCGGGTGTTCGGGCGGATGGCCTTGGCGACATTCGCCGCATCGGAGGTATCGACGAAAGAGAACTCGACGCCGAAGCGCGCGTAGACCTTCGTGCTCAGGCGATAGGTGCCGCCGTAGACGACGTCGGAACAGATGACGTGGTCGCCCGCGTTCAGGAACGCCAGGTACACGGCGTTGATGGCCGCCATGCCGGTGCCGAAGCACGTGGCGTCGTGGCCGCCCTCGAGGTCGGCGAGGCGCTGCTCGAGGGCGCGCACCGTGGGATTGCCCGAACGGGAGTACGAGTAGCCCTTGGCCAGGTACTGGTCGACCGACTCCTGGACGTAGGTCGTGCTCTGGTAGATCGGCGGCAGGATCGCGCCGGTGACCGGGTCCGGCGTCACGCCGGCATGGATCTGGCGGGTGGAAAAGCCCATGGTCTCGCGTCCGGGGAACCGGGGCTGGCCCGGCGGGCCGCACAGTTTATACGGGAACGCCGGCACGCTGGCATCCGGGCCCGCCCCCGGTTGCCCGCCGCCGCCCGGATCCGGGATGATGGCTGCCTGCTGACACACGACCCTGCGCCCATGGCCGACCATCCCTGGCAGGTCTTCCGGTTGCCCGAACTGGCCGCGAAAGTGGCCGGCACCGAGCCCCGCTTCTTCGAGTTCCTGCGGGTGCCCACGCTGTCCTGCGCCATCTACCGGCTGCCGGCCGGCGCCCGCGACATGCAGGCCCCGCACCTCGAGGACGAGGTCTACTTCGTCATCGAGGGCCGGGCGCGGCTGCGCACCGGCGACCAGCAGCACGAGGTGGGTCCCGGCACGGTGCTGTACGTGCGCGCGACCTCCGAGCACTCGTTCTTCGACATCGAGGAAGACCTGACGCTGGTGGTGATCTTCGGGGCGACACGGCCGCTCGGCGGCTGATGACCCCGTCGGTGAGCGCACCACCCGTGCGCTGCCCCGGCACCGGTCAGCGGACCGGCGGCGTGGTCCAGGCCTCGGCCAGCCGCGGCGAGAGCGCCCGCCGGTCGAGCCACCAGACGACGAACAGGCAGCCGGCCACGGCCAGCGCCGTGCCCGTCGCGAACGTCGTGACGTAGCCGGCCGCATCGGCCAGCGCGCCGCCGGCGACACCGGCAAGGCTGCCCACCAGCACCACCACGCTCGCCAGCAGCGTGTAGTCCGTCCCGGCGTGGTCGGGGTCCGCCGCATCCATCATCAGCGTGAAGAGGGCGACGGTGGCCATGGTGCCGATCACGCCCTCGGCGATGGTCGCGACCCACAGCAGCGTCGCGCCACCGTTGCCCAGCGCGGCCGCGATGTACAGGCAGAAGCACGCCGCCTGTCCCAGCCCCGCCAGCAGCAACGCCGCGCGGCGGCCGGCCCGGAAGACGAGCACGCCGCCGATGGCCGCCCCCAGCAGGCTCGTGGCCGAGCCGACGGCGCCCTTCAACAGCGCGATGCCTTCGAGGTCGAGGCCCCGGTCGACGAGGAACGGCCCGATGAGGCCACTGACCATCTGGTCACCGAACCGGTAGCAGAAGACGAGGCCCGCCACCATCACCAGCACCGGCTGGCGCGCCCGCCCGAGCCACGCGGTGGCCCAGCGGCGCAATGGCAGCGGCGGGCCGGCGGCGGACGGTGGCACGGCGGGCATCGCGAGGACCGGGACCATCGTCAGGGCCAGCACCGCGGCCATGCCGAGGCACATCACGCTCCAGCCGGCGCGCGCGAACACCCACAGCAGCGCGCCGCCGCCGAGGATCATGCCGAGGCGGTAGGCACCCACCTGCAGCCCGTTGCCGATGCCGCGCTCGCGGACGCCCAGCAGGCGTACGGCCAGGCCGTCGGTGATCACATCCTGGGAAGCCGCCACGAGGTTGAACAGGAAAGCCGCGGCGAAGAGCACCGGAAAGCTGCTGCGCGGGTCGAGGGGCGCCAGCGCCAGCGCACCCAGTACCGACGCCCCCTGGAAGGCCAGCAGCCACGCGCGGCGGCTGCCGCGCCGGTCGAGCACCGGCGCCCACAGGAACTTGAAACCCCAGGGCAGCACGAGCAGGCCCAGCAGGCTGATGGCCGTCAGCGACTGGCCAGCCTCCCGCAGCAGCACGGGCAGTGCGAGGCTGAAGAAGCCGAAGGGCAGGCCCTGGGCCAGGTACAGGCTGCCGAGCAGCGTCGCCTTGCGGGTCGTGCCGGGGAGTGGTACCGCTGTCACGCCGGCAGTATGCGCCGGTGCCGGCGCCGCGCCCGCCCGTACCGGGGGACCGCAGGGGCGGTGCTGCCGCGCGGCGATTGCGGAAGCCTTCGGGCCGGTGCTAGTGTCCGGGGCGTCGACAGGCCCACCGGATCCCGGTGGCTCCCGGTAGTTCGGCAGGGACGCCGCGGAGGAAGTCCATGGCCGTCACTGCCCCGCCTCGTCCCCCCATGGCATCCCGGCATCTGATGGTGCCGCTGGTCGCCACCTCCCTCCTCGCCGGCTGCGGTGGCGGCGGTGGCGATGACGAGGACGACCTGTCGTTCCTGCTGACCACCTACGACTACGCGATCACGAACCCGGCGGGCTCGCCGCCGGGCTTCATCCGGACGATCATCACGCCGGGCCAGCCCGACGATGTCTACAGCATCAACGCCGGCACGGGCTCCGCGCGGGGCGCACTGACCCTCGGGTCCGGCGCGGTGACCTTCACGGACACGACGACCTTCACGGTGACGTGGTCCCAGGGCGGCCCGGTACCGGCCCATTTCAGCGTCGGCTTCACCGAGGGCGGCAGCCTCGCCTCGGGCAACTTCCTGCCCGTCACGGGCGCGTACGCCGTCACCTGGAATGGCAACACCATCGCGGTGGACTACGGCAACACGGTCGCTGTCCAGCTCAACGGCGGCGCGCCCGTCAGCTTCGCGCCCTTCGACTTCATCCTGCTCGACGGCCCGGGCTCGTCGGCGCCCGACTGGCAGAGGGTGGCCGCGCGCGCCGCACGGGCCCACGGCGATCTGCTGGGACAGGTTCGCAATGCAAGTGCGTTCCTGGAATCGATCTACGACGGTGAACTGGACAGCGGGCAGGCGGCGGCGGCGTGCGGCACCATACCGGGGATGCCCCCAGCCGGCATCCCCCAGGTCGGCGAGGTGGTGGCGACCGATCTGGGCGGCGGGGATTACCGCACGACCGGCAACTCCTGCTTCCGGCAGGCCAACCCGGATCGTGGGGCCCTGACAACCGGCACCATCGACTTCCGCAACCTGGTGGTCGAAACGGACGCGAGCGGTGCGATCGTGCGGGCGGGGTTCGAGGCCACGGGCTCAGGCACAGGGGGCGTTTCTTTCGACACCCGCCTGCGGCTCATGACCTCGTCGCCGTCGGGCAGCACCTGGAGCTTCAGCGGCGCCGAGCAGCATCAGGACGGCGGCTTCTCGATCGTCTTCACCGCCCCCAACTAGGCGCCGGGTGATCGCGCCCGCGACGCCGCGGGCCGCACGCGGCCCGCACCGGGACGCCGTCGAACGCCCCCTCTTCCGTCCTCCAACCACCGCGTGGAACGCCGGGCACGCCGGCGCGCCAGGGGGCATCGGTCTGGCCGACACTGGCGAAAGGCGTCACGTGCGCCTGTTCCGGAACCGCCAGTGGACCCGACCGCCTCCCGACTGCTGATGCCCCTGCTGTTCACCGGCGTGCTGATGGGCGCGCTGGACCTCGCCATCATCGGGCCGGCGCTGCCGGCCATCGAGGCCGAGTTCGGCATGGGGAGCCAGCAGCTGTCGGTGCTGTTCAATGCCTATGTGCTGTGCCAGATGATCGGCACTCCGCTGCTGGCCAAGGCCGGCGACCGGATCGGGCCGCGGCAGGCCTACGTGTTCAGCATCGCGCTCTTCGCCCTCGGGTCGCTGCTGCTGGTGGTGGCAAAGACCCCCCAGGTGCTCTACCTGGGGCGGGCGGTCCAGGGCTTCGGGGCGGGTGGCATCTTCCCGATCGCCGCCGCCGTGATCGGCAACCGGCTGCCCCCGAAGGAGCGTGGCCCTGCGCTCGGCGTGCTCGGGACGGTGTTCGGTCTCGCCTTCATCGTCGGCCCCGTGCTGGGCGGACTGCTACTGCCCTACGGCTGGCACTGGCTCTTCGCCATCAACCTGCCCATTGCCGCCGTGCTGGCGGCCGGGGCCGTGGTCCTGCTGCCGGCGGCCGGCAGCTCGACCCGAAAGCCCATCGACAGTGCAGGCATCGTGCTGCTGGCGGCGTCACTGACCTTTCTCGTCGTGGGCATCGACCAGCTCGACACGGGCGCGGTGCTGGCGAGCCTGCGAACCTGGCCCGTGGCAGGGCCTCTGGCCCTCGTGGCGATCCTGCTGCCGGTCTTCTGGCGGGTCGAGCAGCGCGCCGCCGACCCCATCATCCGCCCTGGCCTGCTGCGCTCGCAGCCCATCGTGACCGCGGCAATCATCGGCTCCGGCGTCGGCGCGATCCAGGCGGCCGGCGCCTTCTACCCGGCACTGGCGGTGGGTGCGCTGGGCGTGTCGCAGAGCGTGGCCGCGTGGCTGCAGCTGCCGGGCGTGTTCGTCGCCACCGCCGCCTCGCCCATCGCCGGCCGGCTCATCAACCGCGTGGGCACCCGGACGCTCATCACCGTCGGCCTCGCCCTGGTCGCGGTCAGCGTCCTGATCTTCGGGCTGGCCCAGCTGACGATCCCCGTGTACGTGGCGGCCAGCGTCATCGGCAGCATCGGGCTCGGTGGCGTGCTGGGCGCACCGCTGCGGGTCGTGATGCTCGACAACTGCCTGCCCGCCGAACGCGGCGCCGCCCAGGGCCTGCTCAGCAACTTCACGTCGGCGGGGCGCCTGCTCGGCGCAGCCTTCGTCGGCACGCTGGCCGCCATGGCCGGCGGCGGCACGCCCGGCTACCAGTCGGCCCTGGTCGGCGTCGCGGTGATTGCGGCGGTGATGTCAGCGCTGGGGCTCACGCTGCAGCGACGGGTGCCGGCAACCGGCTGAAGCCCCGGCGCGACGCACCGGACAGGCGGCCGGGGACCGCGGCCCTAGAACTGCTCGTCAGGCAACGCGCTGAGGGTGTCCGCCCCGGCCTCGAGGGCGCGCAGGTGCGCCGTCGCCTGGGGGATCACCTGCTCGGCGTAGAACGCCGCCGTGAGGATCTTCGCGCGGTAGAAGTCGGCGTCGGTGGCCCCCTCGGCGAGGCGGCGCACCGCAACCACCGCCGACCGGGCCAGCTGCCAGCCGCCGGTCACGATCCCCAGCAGCATCAGCATGTGGTACGAGGCGGCGCCCGGCGTCGCGGGGCTGTCGCCCGCGTGGGCCGCGAGCCAGCGTGCGGCGGCCTCGACGGCGGCGCAGCCGTCGGCGTGGGCCGTGCGGATCGTCGCGAGCTCCGCGTGGGGTGCGAGCTCGGCCTCGGTGGCCCGCAGGTCGGTGACGAGCGCCGCCAGCGCCGCGCCCCGGTCGCGCAGGATCTTGCGGCCCACCAGGTCGTTGGCCTGGATGCCGGTGGTGCCCTCGTAGATGGTGGTGATGCGGGCGTCGCGGAAGTGCTGGGCGGCGCCCGTCTCCTCCACATAGCCCATACCGCCGTGGACCTGCACGCCAAGGGAGGTGAGCACCTGGCCCATCTCCGTCGACCAGCCCTTGACCACCGGCGTCATCAGGTCGACCCGGGCCTGGTGCCGCGCACGCTCGGCCGCGTCCGGGTGCCGCTGGGCCAGGTCGAGGCCGGCCGCCGTCACGTAGGCGTTGGCCCGCATGGCCTCGATGTACGCCTTCATGGTGAACAGCATGCGGCGCACGTCGGCGTGCTTGATGATCGCGGCGCGCCCGGGGTGGCCGGGCACCGTCCCCTGTACGCGGTCGCGCGCGTAGGCCCGGGCCTGCTGGTAGGCCCGCTCGGCGATGGCCACGCCCTCGAGCCCGACGCCGAGGCGGGCGTGGTTCATCATCGTGAACATGGCGGCGAGCCCCGCGTTGGGCTGGCCGACGAGCCAGCCCACGGCCCGCTCGAAGGCCATCACGCAGGTGGGGCTGCCGTGGATGCCGAGCTTGTGCTCCACCGAGACCGGGCGCACGCCGTTGCGCTCGCCGGGGCTGCCGTCGGCGTCGAGGAGGAACTTCGGCACGAGGAAGAGCGAGATGCCGCGCACGCCCTCGGGCGCGCCGGGCAGCCGCGCGAGGACCAGGTGGATGACGTTCGGCGTCATCCCGTGGTCGCCCCAGGTGATGTAGATCTTCTGGCCGCTGATGCGGTAGTGGTCACCCTCGGGCTCGGCGGTGGTGCGGATGGCCGCGAGGTCGGAGCCGGCCTGGGGCTCCGTCAGGTTCATCGTGCCGGTCCACTCGCCCGCCACCATCTTCGGCAGGTAGCGGTCCTTGAGCTCCGGCGAGGCGTGGGCCTCGATGGCGCGCACGGCGCCCTCGGTCAGCAGCGGGCACAGCGACCAGGCGAGGTTCGCCGCGCACCACATTTCCTCCACCGCGACGCCCAGCAGGAACGGCAGGCCCTGCCCGCCATGCTCCGGCGGCGCCGTGACGCCGGCCCAGCCACCGTCGACGTACTGCCGGTAGGCATCGGCGAAGGCCGCCGGCACCACCACCTCGCCGTTCTCGACCCGCGTCCCCTGCTCGTCGCCCACGGCATTGGTGGGGGCGATGACGCCGGTGGCCAGCGCCGATGCCTGCTCGAGGATCGCCTCGGCCAGGTCGTCGGTGGCGTCCTCGAGGCCGGGCAGTGCCCGCAGGCGGTCGAGGCCGGCCAGCTCGCGGATCGCGAACTGCATGTCCTTGAGGGGTGCGCGGTAGTCAGCCATCGTCGGGTCTCCGGCCTCAGGTCAGGTCCGACGCCGCCTTCTGGCGCGAGTCGCGCCGGCGGTCGCTCTCGAGCAGCAGCTTCTTGCGCAGCCGGATGCTCGTCGGCGTCACCTCGACCAGCTCGTCGTCGTCGATGAACTCGAGGGCCTGCTCGAGCGACATCCGGATGGGCGGCGTCAGCAGGATGTTCTCGTCGGACCCGGCCGCGCGGATGTTGGTCAGCTGCTTGGCCTTGGTCGGGTTCACCACGAGGTCGCTGCCGCGGCTGTGGATGCCGCAGATCATGCCCTCGTACACCGGGTCGCCGTGGCCGATGAATAGCCGCCCGCGCTCCTGCAGGTTGAAGAGCGCGTAGGCCAGCGCCTTGCCGGGCACGTTCGACACCAGCACGCCGTTGTTGCGCTGGCCGATGGCCACGGGCACGCGCCGGTCGTACTTGTCGAAGATGTGGTAGATGAGACCGGTGCCGGCCGTGCAGGTCAGGTACTCGGTGCGGAAGCCGATGAGCCCCCGGGCCGGGATGCGGTAGTCGAGGCGCAGCCGCCCGTTGCCGTCGGGCACCATCGACAGCAGCTCGCCCTTGCGCTCGGCGAGCCGGCTCATGACGTTGCCCTGGTACTGCTCCTCGAAGTCGACGGTGAGCTGCTCCCAGGGCTCGCAGGGCTCGCCATCGATGACCTGCTCGATGACCTCGGGGCGCGACACGGCTAGCTCGTAGCCTTCGCGGCGCATGTTCTCGATGAGCACCGACAGGTGCAGCTCGCCGCGGCCCGACACGCGGAACTTGTCCGGATCGTCGGTGGGCTCGACACGCAGGGCCACGTTGTGCAGCAGCTCGCGGTCGAGGCGCTCGCGGATGTGGCGGCTCGTCAGGAACTTGCCTTCCTTGCCGGCGAAGGGCGACTTGTTGACCTGGAAGGTCATGCTGATGGTCGGCTCGTCGACCTTGAGCGGCGGCAGCGCCTCGGGCACCTCGCGGTCGCAGATGGTGTCGGAGATGTGCAGCTCGTCCATGCCGCTGAAGACGACGATGTCGCCGGCCTGGGCCGCGGGGACACGGTAGCGGTTCAGGCCGAGGAAGCCGTAAAGCTCGCCGATCTTGCCGGCGCGGGTCTTGCCGTCGGCGCCGACGACGGCCACGGGCGTGTTCGGCGCCGCCTTGCCCCGGGTGATGCGGCCGATGCCGAGCAGGCCCACGTAGGAGTCGTAGTCGAGGCTCGACACCTGCAGCTGCAGCGGGCCGTTGGGGTCCACCGCCGGCGGCGGCACGTGGCGGACGATGGCCTCGAAGAGCGGCGCCATGTCGCCGCTGCGCACGTCGGGCTGGTCGCCCGCATAGCCGTTCAGCGCCGACGCGTAGATGACGGGGAAATCGAGCTGGGCGTCGGTGGCACCGAGGCGGTCGAAGAGCTCGAAGGTCTGGTCCAGCACCCAGCCCGGGCGGGACCCGGGCCGGTCGATCTTGTTGATCACGACGATGGGCGTGAAGCCCCGGGCGAAGGCCTTCTGCGTGACGAAGCGCGTCTGGGGCATGGGCCCGTCGACGGCGTCCACCAGCAGCAGCACGCTGTCGGCCATGGACAGCACCCGCTCGACCTCGCCGCCGAAGTCGGCGTGGCCCGGCGTGTCGATGATGTTGATGCGCCAGTCGTTCCACCGGATCGCGGTGTTCTTGGCGAGGATGGTGATGCCCCGCTCCTTCTCGAGGTCGTTCGAGTCCATGGCGCGCTCGGGGAGCACGAAGCGCTCGTCGAGCGTGGAGGACTGCCGCAGCAACTGGTCGACCAGCGTCGTCTTGCCGTGGTCGACGTGCGCAATGATGGCGATGTTCCGGAGCCGGTCGGTGGCCCGGGAACCGCTGGGGGCCGTCAGGTCTGTCATGGGGGAAGCCGGGGGACGAAAGGCCGCGGATTATAGAGGGGCCGGCCTCCCGGCGCACGGTTTGTGACCGGTCGCCGGGCCGGCGGGCCCGGGCGGCAGTGTAAGATCAGGGCTTCTCGCGGTACCGGGCACCGGGCTGAGGGCACTGCAGCGCGCTTCCTTCCGGGTCGTCCTGGCCGCCGCGATTGCCGGCGTCCTCGCTGCCTGC
>JAEUPZ010000010.1 GCA_016789885.1 Chromatiales bacterium
GTTTTTCGCATGTTTTCAGGCAGCATCGTCGCCCTCGTCACCCCGATGCGGCCTGATGGCGCCGTCGACTACGCGAGCCTCGAGCGGCTCGTCGACCTGCACGTCGCCGAGGGCACCGACGCTTTGGTCATCGCCGGCACCACCGGCGAGTCGGCCACCCTGACCCGCACCGAGCACGTCGAGGTCATCCGCGTGGCCGCGGCCCGGGCGGCGGGGCGGGTTCCCGTCATCGCCGGCACCGGTTCCAACTCGACGGCCCAGACCATCGACCTGTCCCGGGCCGTCGCCAGCGCCCCCATCGACGGGTACCTGGTGGTCACGCCGTACTACAACAAGCCCACCCAGGAGGGGCTGTACCAGCACTTCACGGCCGTGGCCGACGCCGTCGACAAGCCGGTCATCCTGTACAACGTGCCCGGCCGGACCGGCGTCGACCTGACGAACGAGACCGTCGGCCGGCTCGCCACGCACCCGGCCATCGTCGGCATCAAGGACGCCACCGGCGAGCTTACCCGGGTCGAAGACCTGCGGGCCCGCTGCGGTGACGACTTCATCCTGCTGTCCGGCGACGACGCCACCACCCGGGAGTTCATCCGCCTCGGCGGGCGCGGCGTCATCTCCGTCACCGCCAACGTCTGCCCCGGCCTGATGGCCGAGATGTGCGAAGCGGCCCTGGCCGGCGACGCCGACCTGGCGGCCGCCATCGACGCCCGGCTCGCCGCCCTCCATCGCGACCTCTTCGTCGAGTCGAACCCCATCCCCGTGAAATGGGCCCTGGCCCGCCTCGAACTGATTCCCGCCGGCATCCGCCTGCCGCTGACGCCCCTCTCGGCCGGGGCCCAGCCCGTGGTCGAGGCCGCCATGCGCGCCGCCGGCCTGGTCTTCCCGGGTGCGTGAGCTGCTGCCTGCGACCGCCCGGGCGGTCCTGCTGCTGGCGCTCGCCGGCACGCTCGCCGGCTGCTTCTGGCGCCGGAATGATCCGGTCGACTGCCGGATGGTCCAGGAGTACCAGGAAAGCGGCTCTCTGACGCCGCTACAGACGCCCGACGGCCTGACCCGCACACCGAGTTCGCCCGTCCGCATCCCCGACGCAGCGGGTGCCTTCGACGAGAACACCGTCGGCTGCCTCGAGCGGCCCCCGAACTACTTCAACCGGCCGATCCCGGGCCAGCGCGGTGCCGAGGCCGCACCGCCGGAGGGGGCCGCCCCCGTCAACCCGCCGCCGCCCGCTGGCGAGGGCCCGGCCGGGCCGACGCCCTGACCTGGGGCGGGACCCTCGGCGGCACGCGGCCGGTCTGATCGGCCCGCTTTCCCGCCCGGCCCGCGCTGCCTGCCCTTGTCCCGGGGCGGCGCGTCCGCTACGGTGTCGCGCCTTACGGAGAGGTGGCCGAGCGGCTGAAGGCGCACGCTTGGAAAGCGTGTTTACGGTAACCCCGTAACGTGGGTTCGAATCCCACCCTCTCCGCCAGAAAAAAGCAGGGCCCCCTCGTGGGGCCCTGCTTCTTTCTGGGGGACAGGGTTGGCGATTCCAGAACCCATCGCTTCGACAAATTTGCAGAGCAAATTTGGACGGCCGAAGGCCGCCCCGAAGGGGCGAGGCGCGGTACCCCGCGCCGAGTCACTAATTTGCAGAGCAAATCTGGACGGCCGAAGGCCGCCCCGGCGGGGTGAGCGCGCGTACCCGCGCGCGAATCAATCCCACCCTCTCCACCGGAAGGGAATCGCCCCCTATCGGGGCCTGTCGTCACCCATCCCTCGTAGCGCGATCGTTGGACTATTGTGGGGGTCAGTTCCGCAGAGCTGGTGAATCCTCGTGGCAGCTGCCTTGCGATTCGCGTACTGCTTTCTGGAGTCGCTCTTCCGGAGAGTGAGAGATGACGGCTTTTCATCCGAAAAGGCGCTGGTAGTCCTGGGCTGCTCGCAGATTGCCGCTGCCTTCTCCGTTGCCAATGCTCTGCTGTTGGCGGGCGCTCGCCGGACGCCACTCGACTTCGGTGCTGCGGTCGCGATGGGCATCGGGCTGCTGGTTGTTGTTTTCAACTATGTGGTGATCTCCGGCGGCGGTGGCCTCGACGGATATCGGCGCGCGTACGAGGAGCTCCCGGCCGGAAGAAGGGCCTGGGGTGGAGCGGTGGTCATCATCTTCTCAGTCGCTGCAGTCGTGGGCTGCATCGTCACCGGCAGCATGGTCGCCAACCTGAGCCGACATTAGCTTCGCGTTTCGCTCCCGTTCCCACGTCCCTGGGGTGAGCCACTCTGGTCGGTAGCTGAGCGACGCGCCGCGCCCTCCCGCCGTCGCGGCCTCGGCGCCCCGGCGACACCGTGCGTTCCCCCGGCCTCGCCGGGTGATAATGCCCGCATGCGCCTGCGCGACGGCAGCCCCTGGACGGTGGAGCAGGTCACCCGGTACCTGAGGGACGCGCCAGTGCCCATCCGTCTCGCCTGCCTCGGTGCGGGTGGTGCGCCGCTGGTCTGTTCGCTCTGGTATCTGTTCGACGGCGAGGCGCTCTGGTGCGCCAGCCAGGCCGATGCCGTCGTCCTGCGCAGGCTCGGCGCCGATCCCCGGGTGGGCTTCGAGGTGGCGGGCGACGCCCCGCCCTACAAGGGCGTGCGTGGGCAGGGCCGGGCTGAGCTCCGGCCGGGGGACGGCGTCCGGGTCCTGACCGGACTGCTCGATCGCTACCAGGGGGGCCGGGACACGCCGCTTGCCCGCTGGCTGCTGGCCCGGGCCGAGCGGGAGGTCGCGATGCGCATCGACATCGACTGGCTGACTGCCTGGGACTATTCGGCCCGCATGGCGCCAGCTGCCAAGCCGCGGAGTGCGCCCCCGTGATGACGCTCTACGAATTCGCCCCGTCGGGCAACTGCCACAAGGTCCGGCTGATGCTGTCGCTGCTGGGCCTGGCCTGGCGAAGCGTCGCGGTGAATGGCCGCGATCGCGAGCAGAAAAGCGCCGCGTTCCTCGCGCTCAATCCGTTTGGCCAGGTACCGGTGCTCGTCGACGGCACCGTCACGGTACGGGACAGCCAGTCGATCCTCGTGTACCTGGCCCGCCGCTACGGTGGCGAGCAGTGGCTGCCCGGCGAGCCGGCGGCCATGGCCGAAGTCATCGCCTGGCTGTCGGTGGCGAGCTACGAGGTCTGGCAGGGTCCCGCGATGGTGCGGGCATTCCACAAGTTCGGGCGCGAGGTCGACCTGGCCCGGGCCACCGCGCTGATGACCGATCTCTTCGCGGTGCTCGAGCAGCGGCTGGCGTCACAGCCGTGGCTCGCCCTCGACCGGCCCACCATTGCCGACATCGCGGTCTACCCCTATGTGGCGCTGGTACCGGAGGGGCACGTCGATCTCGCGCCGTGGCCCGCCCTGGTCCGCTGGCTGGGCCGGGTGCAGGCCCTGCCGGGGTACGTCGGCATGCCGGGGATGGCCGTCACGGCCAGTCCGTAGCGCTGGACAGCGGCCGCCGGGCCGCGATCATCCGCGGTCGCCCCGGTTACCTGCGCCGCAGGGGCCGGTGGCCGGCGGTGCGGTCGAAGAGCCGGCTCAACCGCCGGTGGGGCCCTGGGGCTCGTCCTTCTTCTGCTGCCGGCGCTGCTGCTTTTCTTCGCGCTTCTTCTTCGCGGCCAGCTCGCGTTGCTTCTTCTGCTGGGAGTAGTTGGGTTTCGCCACGGGCTTTCCTTGTGTTCGCGCCGAAACGGGAAGCCTAAACCTTCGCGCGCCGGCGGGATAGGCGGATGGTGCCCTGCGCTGGCGCGGCACGATGTGGCGGCGGGAGAGGGCTTGTGAGGCCGGCGGACCGTATCGCGCTCATTTCTGCACCGCGAGGATGGGTGTCGGCCGACGGCTCCACGGCGCGGTATATTCCCCTCCGTCTGCTGTCCGAGGAGCCCCCGTGAACGACCCGCACGACCCCTCTGCGGTGATGCTGCCCCGCCAGACGAAGGGCAAGCGGCCGCAGTTCTTCGACGACCCGGCCATCGACCAGGTCATGACCTTCGTGGTCGAGCTCGCGACCGAGCTCGCGGTGGTGCGGACCCGGCTCGATACCGTCGAGCGGCTCCTCGACGAGCACGGCAGCGTGACCCGGGCCGCCATCGATGCGTACGAGGCCGGCCCGGGCGTCGAGGCCGAGCGCGACGCCTGGCTCGCCGGGTATTTCCGCCGGGTGCTGCGGATGCACGCCGGCGAGGCGCCCGGCCCGATCGAAAGCTGATGGAGTAGCCGCCATGGCAGCGAGGCTCGAGGAATCACCCGCCGGGAACATCGAGGCCCTGTACCGGCCGACCCACGACGAACGTGCCCGGCAACGGGCCGTGAGCATGCTGCGCAAGCACGCCATCATCGACCTGCGCGAGGCGATGCGTGCGGACTACGAGGCGCGGGTGGCGCCGGCCCTTGGGGGCCAGGGGCAGCCGCGGGGTGGCTGGAAGGCCATCGAGGCCGCCATGTGCCCGCGCCCGTCGTACCGCTTCTACAGCACGGTCCGCTACAACGCCCAGGAGATGTGCTACCTGGCCGTGCAGCCGGCCATCGAGCGGGCGCTGCCGGCCATGATCGATGTCGCCCGCGACCTGGCCCGGCGCTGCCCGGCGGGCGGGTCGCTCACCCTCGATCCGGGCCTCGCGATGCCGCGCTACTCGCAGGCCCTCGACGTTCATCTCACGCCGGGCTGGGTCTACCGGGAGTACGTGCCCGACGACGTTGCCCAGGGCGCGGTGGTCAGTTTCGGCGGCAAGGTCTTCACCGGCCAGCACCCGTACCGGCGCAACCGGGGGGCCGTGGCCGAGTCCATCGGCTACTGGGTACGGCAGCGCTTCCCGTCGCTGCGGCCCCGGCGCCTGCTCGATATCGGCACCACGTCGGGGGGCAACCTGTTCCCCCACGTCGCCACGTTCCCCGAGGCCGAGGCCCACGGTATCGACATCTCGGCGCCCGTGCTGCGCTTCGGCCACGCGATTGCGCAGCACGCGGGACTGCCCGTGCACTTCAGCCAGCAGAACGCCGAACGCACCAGTTTTCCCGACGGACATTTCGACCTGATCGTCTCGAGCTTCTTCTTCCACGAGATTCCCCTGCGGAGCACCCGCGCCGTGCTCCGCGAGTGCCATCGCCTGCTGGCGCCGGGTGGCGTCATGGTGCACATGGAGCTGCCCGACGAGGCCTCCATGAGCGACTACGGCAACTTCTTCTGGAACTGGGACACGCGGAACAACAACGAGCCCTGGTATACGGCCTACCGCGAACAGGACCCGCTGGCGCTCTGCGCCGGGGCGGGCTTTGGCGCTGCGGACTGCTTCAAGCTGCTGATCCCCGACCTGCAGTCCTTCGGGGCCGACCGCTACGCGCGGTTCATGCGCGGCGAGATCGCTGCGCCGCCCCACGGTGGCGGTGGCTGGTTCGTGTTCGGCGCGCAGAAGCGCTGAGCGGCTGCCCACGCGGCGGGACGCGGGGCCCGCAGGGCGTCGTGAGACCCGTGCGCTTGCTCCTGTCGGTAACGCCGGCACGCGCCAGGCCGTAGACTGCCCTGGTAGCGTCAGCAGTCCCGCCGTCACCATGCCCAGCCGCCGCCGAGCCACCGCCGCTGTCACCGACCACCGCACCCGCGTGGGCCAGCAGCGCCGCGAGCGCACGCGGGCGCGAATCCTTGCCGCGGCGCTGGAAGTCTTCGCCGAGCGGGGCACCGAGGCGCCGGTGATCGACGACTTCATCCGGGCCGCGGGCATTGCCCGGGGCACCTTCTACACGTACTTCCGCACGACGGCCGAACTGCTGGTGGCCGCGTCGGCCGACCTCGAGGATCGGCTGATGGTGGCCATCGAGGCCGCCCTGGCGGGTCGCACCGATCCCGTCGAGCGGCTCGCCACGGGTACGCGCCTGTGGCTCCGCCGGGCGCGGGACGACCGGGTGCTCTGCGGGTTCGTCATCCGCAGCCAGCTGCGGGGGCGCCTGGTGGAGGAGACCCTCGTCAAGGACCTGCGGGCGGGCCACCGCCGGGGGGCCTTCCGCATAGGCACCGTCGCCGTGGCCCGGGATCTCGTGGTCGGCACGATCCGCGAGGCCATGGCCCGCATGCTGGCGGGCCCGGTACCGCGCGCCTACCCGGACCAGGTCGCTGCGGCGATCCTGCAGGGGCTGGGGACCGGCGGCCGGGACATCCGCCGGCTGCTGGCAATGCCGGTGCCGGTGCTGACGGGCGAGGGCAGCGCCGCGACCGCTAAGGGGCCATCGTCTCCGGCGTGATCTCCCACCCGGCCTCGATGCCCCCGGGCAGCATCTGGCCGCGGTCCTCGCCCACCTCGCCGTCGATCAGGCGGTTCAGCTTCGCATTCATCGCCAGCAGCAATTCGCCGTGGCGACGGCGGTCGGTGGCGAGGTTCTGCATCTCCAGCGGGTCGGCCTGCCGGTCGTACAGCTCAACGTCGTTCTGACGGTACAGCTGCTCGAGGGTCGTCGGGCGGTTGTGTTCCTTCGGCGAGAAGTAGCGGGTGAAGGCGTAACGTCCGTCGAAGACCGAGCGCACGGCACCCCGCTTGCGCAGGTCGGGCGCGAAGCCCGCTGACCGCAGCTCCTTCGGGTTGCCACCCTGCTGGATCCACCGGACGGCCTTGTACAGGTAGTCGCCGTCGAGGTACGCGAACATGTTGTAGTTGAACAGCGCCCCCTCGCGCACCGCATTGACTTCGGCCCCCTCGGGGTCCGGCAGCAGCGCGCCGAGGTCCTTGCCCGGCAGTTCACGGGTGATCTCCCGGCGGCGTTGCCCGTTGACGCCGGTGAAGGCCACCAGCGTCGGCGCGAGGTCCACGTGGGAGGTCAGCGCCCGGCAGCTCCGGTCGCCGGGGAACGCCGGGTGGGCGATGACCAGCGGCACGTTGTTCTGCTCGCGGTAGCCGACGGCGCCCTTGGCGTGGAGCCGGTGGGCCCCGTCCATGTCACCGTGGTCGGCCGTGAGCACGATGATGGTGCGGTCGGTCAGGCCGGCGGCATCGAGCTCGTCGAGCAGCGTGCCGACGTTGCGGTCGGCGTCGCGCAGGCAGTTGAGGTAGTAGTTGTGCCGGCGCTTCCAGCGCTCGGGCTCGTCGGGGATCTCGCCGACGAGGGCGTCGTGGGAGCGCAGGAAGTCGCGGTGTGCCGGCGGCCGGCCCGGGGCGTCGAGGGCTTGCCCGTGATTTGGCGGCAGGTCGAAGCTCCACTGCTTCGCATAGAGAGGGTCGACGGGGTCGCGCGCCACGTGGGTCAGCCCGCGGGCCTGGTGGACCGGCGTGCCCGGGGCGTCGGTGTCGTAGAACATGACGTCGTGCGGGTTCACCAGGTTCACAGCCAGGAACCAGGGCTTGCCGGCGGCCGCAAGCTCGCGGCCCTTGCCGCGGAGCCAGCTGCCGGCCATGGCCGTGATGACGCCGTCGTGCCGGTAGCCGCCCTGGGTGTGGGCGATGATGTCGCCGATGCCGAAGTAGTCGGAGAAGCCGTACTCCTCCATCTCGGCCGTGAAGATCTTCGTCGGCGTGCCCAGCGTGTTGACCGTTTCGAAGTCCTTGGTCAGGTGCCACTTGCCCTTGTAGGCGGTGTAGTAGCCGGCGTCGCGGAGCATGTCGCCGACCGTGCGCATGTCCGGCGACAGGCTGCTGATCCAGGGGAAGTTGGTGTTGTCGAACATCCCCGTCTGCTGGATGTGGCGCCCCGTGTAGATGACCGACCGCGACGGCGTGCAGACGCACGAGCTGATGGTGTGGTTCGTGAAGGTGACGCCCCGCCGGGCGAGGCGCTCGTGGGCCGGCAGCGAGTAGCCGGCCGGCAGCTCGCCCGGGCGGAAGAACCGCTCCTGGTCCGTGAGGATGAACAGGATGTTCCAGGGGCCGGTGGGACTGCCGCTGGCAGGGCTTGCCGCTGGCCCTGGCGCCGTGGTGGCCTGGGCAGCCGGGGCAGCGAGGCCGGCCGCCATGGCCATCGCCCCGGTGGCGTGCAGCAGTTCCCGGCGGGTCAGGCTGGCGGGGCGTGAGTCAGCGTCGGACATGGCGGCTTCTCCGGAGGCGGATGCCGCACTGTTCGTCGAAATGACACAGATTGTCAATATGAGAACCGGCTTGCGGCCCGGGCGGGACGGTGCGCCCCGGGCGCCGCCCGGTCAGCGCCGGCGCGACCGGCCCCGCCGCAGGCGCGAGGCCGCCAGGGCCATGAGCATCGCGACCAGGCCGAGCGTGCTCGCGCCCGGCTCGCTCATCCGGTAGTTGCGCTGCGGAGGCTCCGGCGGCGGCGGGGGTACCAGGTCCGGTCCCGGGCCTGGCCACAGCCCTGGCGGCTGCAGGGGCGGTGGTGGTGGCGGGAACGGCGGCTCAGGCGGCTCCAGTTCGGGCAGCGGCACGTCCGGCGGTGGCAGTGGCGGTGGCGCTGGCGGAGGTGGGGGCCACGGCGGATCCTCCGGGCCCGGCGGGCCGCCATCGGGTGGGGGCGGGTCCTGGTCGGGCGGCAACTCCCCGGTGGGCGTTGGTGTCGCCACCTGTCGCCGGCTACCCCGCGGGGGCGCCTGCGGGCCGATGCCGCCCCCCGGCACCCAGGCAAGCGTTGGTGAGCCCGGCGAGGCGGCTGTAGGGGTTCCGCGGCCCGGTGGCGCCAAGCCGCCTGGCGCCGGCAGCGCCGCCAGCAGCAGCGGCCCCGGTACCGCACCGGGAGTCGGCCCTAGGTCGGCGGGCGCGATGGCCGCGCCGGCCACCACCGCCGGGTCATCCGACCGCATCACCGTCGGCTCCAGCAGGCGCAGCACCGAGACGTTGCCGCAGACGTCGGGAATCATCACGTAGTGCGTCTGCCCCTGGTCGTCGGTGGCCACGAACAGGTCGGCGTACTCGACGTGGCCGGGTGCGAAATTGACCGCCGAGTCGAGGCACATCGTCGTGCCGTAGGTGAGGGCGATGCGCCGGGGATCGAAGCGCAGCCCGCTGTCTTCGCCGCGCACTTCCCCGCGCCGGATGCTCACGCGGTCGATCCTGCGGCCGGCACGGATGTGGCCGGCCACGCGCTCGACGACCTCATCGGGCAGGCCCGCGGCGCGCAGCGCCTGGGCAGCAGTGCCGAGGTAGGGACTGCGGCCCGGGTCACCCCAGGCACAGTAGCGGCGCAGGGCCAGCCCCGCGCGGCTGGGCGGCACCGGAGTGTCGATCACCGGCTCCGCCGGTGGTGCGGCGGCGTCGCCGGTCACGGCCTGGACCGCAGGCGCTACGGCAACCTCCGCCAGCGGGTGACCCTTGGGCACCGGCACGCCGTCGAAGTGTTCGCCCGCGACGAAGGCCTGGCCGCCGAGCATGAGCAGACCGTCGTCGTCTGGCGCATCCCCCCCGGGGAGCGTGACGAGGGTCACGGTGAGCACGGCGGCAAGCGCGACGGTTGCCGCCAGCCGCCCGAGGGCGGCTGCCCGCCGCTGCGCCGAGGGCAGCTGCAGTCCCTCCCAGCCGCAGCTGCGGCAGCGGTAACGCCGCGCCGGCCAGGCCACGGCGATGAGCAGGTCGGCCCCGCGCCGCGGGACGCGGCGGACGGCGCCGCGGCAGCGCGGGCAGGGCGGATGTCGTGACGGTGATGTCTCGGCCATGCCAGGCCCTGTGGCGCACCGGTGCCGGGCCGGTATCGGCCTGCGGGTCATGGTGCGCGAGACAGGCGTGGGCTTCTGTGAGGCGTGCCCGCCGGGCCTCCCTTCCACGCCCGGTTGCCGGCGAAACCGTGGGCTGGGTCACGCGGCCGGTTGGCGAGCCGTCAGGACCGGAGGGTCGGGCAGCAGCAACGCCCGGGCCAACGGGCGGGGCGGCGCTCGTGGTGCTGGCGGCAGGCCTCCCTGCGCCAAGCGACGGGCCGCCGTAAGCTGGCGCGCCTGTCGAACCGGGAACCCGCGATGGATATCACGTCTGCCGACAACGCCGCGCTGATGCGCCGCTACTACGACGAAGTCTTCAACCGCCGGAACCTCGGCTTCCTGCGGGCGCACCTCCACCCGGAAGTCGTCGGCCACGGGCCCGGCAGCGACGATCGCGTCGAAGGAATCGAGGCCGTCGCCGCATTCTCCGCCTACGTATTCGAGGCCTACGACGACTACCGCCTGACGGTGGAGAACGTCGTGGCCGCGGCAGACCGGGTGGTGGTCCGCGGGCTCGTCACGGCACGTCACCGCGCCACGGGCCGGCCGGTGCGGTTCTTCGGCATCACCGAGTACCGGCTGCAGCATGGCCTCGTGCGCGAGTACTGGCGCGCCTACGACCGTCTCGACCTCTACGACCGGCAACTGGCGGGTTGGCGCCCAGGCGGCTGACGGCGGGGCCGCCGGTTCCGGTGGACCCTGCCGGCACCGTTTGGCACGATCCCGCGCTGCATGGACGAAACCGCTGCCCGCGAAGTGCTCCTGGTGCGCGCCCTCGACCGCGCCGAGCCCGCCGTTGCCGCCTGGAGTGCGGCCGACCGGGCCTGGGCGTCGCGCGTGGCCGTCGAGACGGTCGGCGGTTCCGCTGCCCCCGGGGCATTCCTCGCCGCCCGGGCCCATGCGGGCCTGCAGCGCGTGCTGCCGCGCGAGCGACCTGCGACGCGTGAGGTGTGGGCGTGGCTGCAGCGGCCGCTGTGGCGTCCGGGCTGGGTGCCGGCGGGATTCGTCGGTGGTCTCGCCATCGGTGCGGTCATCGACGGCGTCGCGGGTGGCAGTGCCATCAACCTGCTGTCGCTGGCGATCTTTGGCGTGCTCGGCTGGAACCTGTTCATGTACGTGCTGCTGGCGGTGCGCTGGCTGGCCGGTCTGGTCCGCGGCTCGCGCAGCCCGGGTCCGCTGGTCCTGGCCCTGCGACGCCTGACCCGCATCGACCGCGTCACCGTGAAGGCCCGCCCGCTGACCGAGCTCGGCCTCGCACGCGTGTGGCCCGGTTTCGTGGCCGAGTGGCTGCAGGCTGCGTCGCCCCTGCTGACGTCGCTGTTCACGACCATGCTGCATGCCGCGGCCGCCGGCGTCGCCGTGGGCGGGCTCGCGAGCCTCTACCTGCGCGGCCTGGTGATGGACTACCGGGCCGGCTGGGAGAGCACCTTCCTGGACCCGGGCCTCGTGCATGGCCTGCTGACCACCGTGCTCGGCCCCGCGTCGGCAATCACCGGCATCGCGCTGCCGGATGCTGTCGGCATCGCAGCGCTGCAGCTGGGCCCCGGGGCCACCGGCGCGCCGGCGGCGCCCTGGATCCACCTGTACGCCGTCACGGTCGGGCTGCTGGTCGTGCTGCCGCGGGTCGTGCTCGCCCTGGGCGGCCTCGCGCGTGCGGGCCGCACCGCGCGGCGGTTCCCGCTGCCGCTGGCCGAGCCGTACTACCAGCACGTGTTGCGCCAGCACCGGCCCGCCCCGGCGGGCGTCCGGGTGTGGCCCCACGCCACGGCACCGTCGGCCCAGGCCACGCTGGCGCTGCGCAGCCTGTGCGCCCGCGTCTGGGGTGACGCGGTGGGGCTCGAGGTGCTGCCGGCCGTGGCCTGGGGTGACGAAGACGCGCTGGAGCCGCCCGGTGCCGAGACCGACGTGGCCCTCGCGCTCTTCGACATGAACGCAACGCCCGAAGTCGAGCAGCAGGGCCGCCTGCTGCAGTCCCTCGCCGACGCGCTGCCTGCCGGCGTGCCCGTGCTCGTCGTCGTCAACGAGTCGGCGTTCCTGGCGCGCTTCGCGGGTCTGCCGGAGCGCATCGGCCAGCGGCGGGCGGCCTGGGAGGCGCTGGCCGGCCGCTTCGGCACGACGGCCGTCTTCATCGACCTGGGAGCGCCGGACACGGCGGCGGCCGAGGCCGCGCTGCAGGCGGCCCTCGACCGGCCGCTGCAGCGGGCTGCTGCGTGACGCCATGACCCGCATCACCCTGAGCCTCGTCTCGCACACCAACGTCGGCAAGACGACGCTGGCGCGCACGCTGCTTGGCCAGGACGTCGGCGAGGTGCGCGATGCCCCCCACGTGACCGAGTTCGCTGAGCCGCACCGGGTGCTGGCCACGGAGGCTGGTGACGAGCTGTGGCTGTGGGACACGCCGGGCTTTGGCGACAGCGTGCGGCTCGCGCGGCGCATGCGCCAGTCGGGCAATCCCTTGGGCTGGGTGCTGTCGCAGGTCTGGGACCGCTTCACCGACCGGCCGTTCTGGGCGAGCCAGCAGGCGCTGCGCAACGTGCGCGAGCAGGCCGACGTGGTGCTGTACCTCGTCAACGCCGCCGAGCCGCCCGAGTCGGCGGGGTACGTGGCCCCCGAGATGGACCTGCTCGAGTGGCTCGGCAAGCCCGTCATCGTGCTGCTGAACCAGCTGGGGGCGCCCCGGCCGCTGGCTGAGGAGGCGGTCGACGTCGATCGGTGGCGGCAGCACCTGGCACTGCGCGGCGGCGTGCGGGCCGTGCTGGCCTTCGACGCCTTCGCCCGATGCTGGGTGCAGGAAGGCGTCCTGCTGGCGGCCATCGCCGCGGCGCTGCCCGGCGCCCAGCGGGGCGCCATGGAGGGGCTGCAGGCCGCTTGGCAGGCCTCGCGCCGGCAGGTTTTCGCCGACAGCATGGCGGTCCTGGCCCGGAGCCTCGCCGTCATGGCCCTCGACCGGCAGCCGGTGGACGACGGCAGCTTCCTCGACGGCGTGCGGACGCAGTTGCGGGAGATCGGCAGCCGCGTGCGCGGCGACCCGTCGTCGGGGCCGGTGGCCAGGGCCGAGCAGTTGCTGGCGGAAGGTCTCGATCGCGAGGTGCGGGCGAGCACCGCCCGCCTGATCGCGTTGCACGGGCTGGAGGGTGAAGCCCGGGACGAAGTGCTGAAGCGCCTGGCTGCCCGCTACGACCTGCGGCTGCGCGTGGACGAAGGCCAGGCGGCGGTGGTCGGTGGCGTCGTGACCGGGGCGCTGGCCGGGTTGAAGGCCGACCTCGCCACCGGCGGGCTGACGCTGGGCGGCGGCCTGCTGGCGGGATCGCTGCTCGGCGCCCTCGGTGGCCTGGGCGTCGCCCGGCTCGTCAACCGCGTGCGCGGGACCGGACGGTCATGGGTCACGTGGAATGCGGCGGTGCTCGACGGCCTCGTGGCGGCGGCCCTGCTGCGGTACCTCGCCGTCGCCCACTTCGGCCGCGGCCGGGGCGAGTGGCGCGACGGCGAGGTGCCCCCGCACTGGCCGGGGGTCGTCGACCGCGCGCTGGCGTCGTCCCGTGACAGCCTGGCGGCCCTGTGGGCCGCTCGCCTGGCCGGCGGCGACGACGCCCTGGACGAGGCGGCGATCCGGGACCTGGCGTCCCGGCTCGAGCCGCTGCTCGCCGGCGCTGCCGCCGCCGCCCTTCAGGATCTGTATCCCGGGCTCGGCGGTGCGGCGGCCGGGGGCGCGAAGGGGTAAGCTGCCTTCCGGTCACTGCGGGAGTCACGGCCGGTGTCATCGTCAGCGCTGCGGCGCCTCGCGCTGCTGGTCCTGCTCGCGATCGCTCCGGCGACGCTGCCAGCGGCTGAGCGCTACTGGCCGCCCATCGTCGATCCGCCTACCGCCAGCTGGCATCCCGGCAAGTGGATCTGGGCAGACCTCATCACCAGCGACGTGGGCCGGGCCGCCGACTTCTACGCGGCCGTGTTCGGCTGGACCTACGAGACCTACGGTGGCGACGAGGACACCGACACCTACACGCTGGTGCTCGCCGATGGCGTGCCCATCGGCGGCATGGTCTTCGACGCCCGTCCGCCCGGTAAGGCACTGGCGGCCGGCCGCTGGATCGGCCTGATGTCGGTGCCGGACGTTGGGGCCGCCGTGCAGGCGGCGAAGGCCGCCGGCGGGCAGGTTGCCATGCCGGCCCGGGTACTCGGTGCGCGCGGTGAGACCGCCGCGCTGCTGGATCCCGAGGGCGCGCTGTTCGGCGTGGTGCGTTCGACGGCCGGCGACCCCGGGGATTTTCTCGGCGACGTGGGCGAGTGGCTCTGGGTCGAGCTGTGGGCCGCCGACCCGAAGGCCATGGCCGGTTTCTATCAGGCTGTCGGCGGTTACGAGGCGGCTACGCCGGCGGCGCCCGACGTGCCGCTGGCCTTCGTCCTCGGTCAGCAAGGCCGCTCCCGGGCGGGCATCCTGCAGCGCCCCGGGGAGGTGCCGAACAGTGCATGGCTGCCCTACGTGCGGGTCGCCGATATCGATGCCGCGATGGAGCGGGCCCGCGCGGCCGGGGCCCGGGCCATGGCCGGCCCCTTCGACCGGCCGGCCGGCCGGGTGGCCGTGATGCTCGACCCGCTGGGGGCACCCGTCGCGATGGCCGAGCTTGCGCTGCCGGCCGGAGGCGAGAAATGAAATTACGTCACGCGCTGCTGGCCGGTAGTGTGCTGCTGACCGCCACCCTAGGCGGCTGTTCCTCCAGTGACGGCGTGTCCTCGTCGGTAGGGGTCAGCTACGGCTATGGATACGGCTACGGGGCACCCTACTACCCTGGCTACTACGGTCCCTACTACGGTTACGGTGACGTCGTGGTCGTGCCGCCGGAACGTCCCGGCAATGGCGGGGACCCCGGGCAGCTCCCGAAGCCGTTGCCGACACCCCCGGGCGGGGCGACGACGTTGCCCGCCGGCTCGTACAACCGGCCATCGAGCCTGCCGTCGCCTGCGGGACCCTCGGCCGGGTACAACTCCCTGCCGCCGCCGCGCTCTGCGAGTGCGCCCCGGCCGACTTCCCGCCCTGCGCCCCGGCCAGCGCCCCGGCCGACTCCGCGGCCGATGGGTGGCGGAGGGCGGCGCCGCTAGCCGAGTCGAGGCAGCACGCGTTCGCCGAGCATCCGGATGGAGTCCGCCGGATCGTCGTGGATGCGCAGCGCCACCTCGGTCAGCCCGTGCCGCGCAAACTCCCGCAGGCGCTCCGTGTGCCGGTCCAGGTCCCGCAGGTCCCCGGCGCAGCTCAGCCCTTCCACCAGGGCATCGACGACGGGGTCCGGCACGCCCTTGATGTCGCCGGAGCGGTCGCGGAAGGCCTGCAGGAAGGCCTGCTTGTGGGCCATGACGAACTCGACGTCGTCGCGGGACAGTAATGGCTCGAGCCACTCCCGCTCGAGCCAGCCCCGCAGCATCAGTTCCCGCCGCGCCTCGCGCAGCGAGGCGGCCCGGTCTTCCTTGACGTGCCAGGCGACGAAATTGCTGATGCGGAACGCGGCGGGGTCGCGACCCTCGGCGGCGAGGGCGTCGCGGATCGTTGCCAGCGGCTTGTCGAGCATCGGCAGCGCGATGTCGCTCAGCATGGTGCCGTCGCAGGCGTGGGCGGCGGCGCGCAGCATTCTCGGGCCCGTGGCACCACCGTAGACCAGCGGCGGGCGCTCGCGGTGCCAGTGGGCCACGTAGCCACGTGACTTGTAGACCTGCCCCGGGTAGTTCACGACCTTGCCGCTGACGGCCGCCGTCACGATGTCGGCTGCTTCGCGGAAACCCTGGATGCGGCGGCCATAGCCGACCTGCATGACGCCCGGCCACTCGCCACCACCGCCGACGGTGAGCATCGCGCGGCCGTGGCAGTACTCGTTGAGCGTCAGCAGCGCATTCGCCATTTTCAGCGGGTGCATCTCGTAGCCGCTGACGACCACGATGCCGACCTTGAGGCGCGACGTGGCCAGCGCGAGCGGCACCGCCGACAGGAACGGGTCCCGGGCGCGGACGTAGTTCTCGATCCAGATGGCCCGGAAGGGGTACTGCTCGGCGAGCACGCCGAGTTCCGCGATCTGCGCCGGCGTGAGGTCCGGCTCGAGGATGAGGTCGATGTCCACGCGGTGCCTCCCGGCTGCTGGCCGCGCATCTATCGCGCGCCGCCGGCAGCCGGGGGATCCGGACTTCTACCTAGCGGGCCTGGTCCGAGGCATGGCCGGCCGCCGGATGGTCAACGCCAGGCGTTCTGCTCGTCGAGGAAGCGCTTGGCGTCCTTGAGGTCCTTCGGCAGGTACTGGCTGAAGAGGCCCGGTGCCTGGCGCGGCACGTAGCGGTCGAAGACCGGCTGGTACAGCGCGAGGTGCACGTCCGGGATCTGGTGCGTGGCGCGGTACTGGGCCATGGGCAGCCGCGCCACGACCTCCTGCTCGAACTTCGCATCGGCCTTCGCGAGGACCTCGCCCCGGGGGCCGTAGATGGCCGTGCCGCCGGAGCCGCCGTTGGCGTCGTCGAGGAAGTTCGGGTTGTCCGGCGAGACCGCGTTGTTGACGATCACCGTGTACACGCGGTTGTAGATCGAGGTCATCTTCATGTCGTCGGCGCTGAAGCCGCCGGACGCCGTGCGCAGTATGATCTCGGCCCCCTTGAGGGCCATGGCCCGGAAGAGTTCGGGCTCGAGCTGGGTCGACGACGTGCACAGGTTGCCGATGTCGGTGCGGTGCACGGGGATCACGGCATCGGCGCCGTACATCTCGATGAAGCGGTCGAGCACGTTGTAGACCGTGGTCGTCACGAGCTCGAACTCGGGGAAGACGCCGACGATGTTCCTCGCCTTCCAGTCGCGGGCGACGATCCGCCCGTCGGGCCCGATGATGGACGTGATGCTGAGCACGTGGCCGGGCCAGTCGCGGTCGAGGGCGTAGGCGCCGAACTGGATGTAGCACTGGTACTGCCGGGCCTTGGCGGCGATCTGCTCCGTCTCGGGCCCCGGGATCTCGATGGACAGCCGCTCGAGTTCCTTGCGGTCCCAAGGGTTCCAGCCCTGCAGCGGGAACTCGTGGAAGCAGAGCAGGTCCTTGCGCCCGCCGAAATTCTGCACCTTGTCGATGACGTCGAGCAGGTGCGCGAGGTTCGCGCGGATGCCCGGGGCCGGCGCCTTGCCGTCGACGGCCCGGATGCGCGTCTGGATCGCGCCCACGGTCACGGTATCCCGCCGCAGCGGGACGCGGTCGTAGGCGCGCCCGTTCGGCGCGATGTTGACCGGCTGGCCCGTTGCAGCGGTGCTCACTGGTGCCTGGCCCGCTGCTGCGAGCCCCGCGAGGCCGGCCACGAGGCTGCGGCGGTCGATGGTGGTTTCGCTTGACATCTGCGCGATTCTCCGGGGTTGCGGCCGCCTGCGGCCAAGGGGCGAGCCTACACCAGCGGTTTGCCTTGCCCCAGACCGGCTGCGCGCATACCCTTGCCTCGGGCCCGCGCTGGTCCCCCCGCGACGGCTAGTCGTGAACCCCGTCAGGCCCGGAAGGGAGCAGCGGTAGCGGTGATGCCGGGCGCCGGGGTGTGGCTGGCGCGGGCTCTCCTTCACAGTGGAGCCCGCCCGCAGCGGTGACCCGATGGCCTATCTCGCCCTGGCGCGCAAATGGCGGCCGCGCACCTTCGCCGACGTGGTCGGCCAGCCCCACGTCGTCCGCGCGCTGACCAATGCCCTCGATTCGGACCGCGTGCACCACGCGTTCCTGTTCACCGGCACCCGCGGCGTCGGCAAGACCACCATCGCCCGCATCCTCGTCAAGGCGCTCAACTGCGAGCGCGGCGCCAGCGCCACGCCCTGCGGCGAATGCGGCGCCTGCGTTGCCATCGACTCGGGCCGCTTCGTCGATTTCCTGGAGGTGGACGCGGCCTCGCGCACCGGCGTCGACGACGCACGGCAGCTCCTCGACAACGCCCAGTACCTGCCGGCCTCGGGCCGTTACAAGGTGTACCTCATCGACGAGGTGCACATGCTGTCGAAGCCGGCCTTCAACGCGCTGCTGAAGACCCTCGAGGAGCCGCCGGCCCACGTCAAGTTCCTGCTGGCGACCACCGACCCGCAGAAGATCCCGGTGACCGTGCTGTCCCGGTGCCTGCAGTTCAACCTGAAGCGGCTGCCGGTGGCGCTCATCGCCGGGCGGCTCGGCAGCATCGCCGCCGCCGAGGGCATCACCGCCGAACCGGCGGCCCTCGAGCGGCTGGCCCGGGCCGCCGCCGGCAGCCTGCGCGACGCGCTGAGCCTGATGGACCAGGGGCTGGCCTTCGGCAACGGGGCGCTGCGCGACCGGGACATTGCGGCGATGCTGGGCAGCCTGGACCGCGCCCAGACGACGGCGCTGCTTTCCGCCGTCGCCGCCGGCGACGCCGCTGCCCTGCTGGCGACGCTGCGCAGCCTCGACGAGCTGGCCCCTGATTACGACGACACGCTGGCCCAGCTCGCGACCCTGCTGCAGCAGGTCGCGGTCGCCCAGCTCGCGGGCCCGGGCATCCTCGCGGAGGAGGGCGATGAGGCGGCCGGCGTGCTGGCCGGGCAGATCGAGCCTGAGCTGGTCCAGCTCTGGTACCAGATCGCCATCCAGGGCCGGCGAGACCTGCCGCTGGCACCGGATGCGCGCACCGGCTGCGAGATGACCTTGCTGCGCATGCTCGCCTTCCGCCCGCTGCCCGCCGAGGCGGCCGGCGCCGGCGGAACGGCGCCTGCCGGTGCGGGACGGCCCGCGGCCGTGCCCGCAGCGGTGCGCAGCAGTGCACAGCCGGCCGCAGCCCCGAAGGCCTCGGCCCCCGGCGGCACCTTCGCGACCGCCGCCGAGATCTCCGACTGGCCGGCCTTCGTCGAGACCCTCGACATGGACGGCGCGGCCCGCCAGCTGGCCGCCAACAGCGCGCTCGAGTCGGCCACGCCCTTCGAGCTGCGGCTGGTCGTGCTGAAGCGCAATGCGTACCTCCTGACGGACAACCTGCGCAACCGCGTCGTGGCGGCGGTCCAGGCGCGGCTGGGGCCGGCGGTCAAGGTACAATTCACGCTCCGGGAGCAGGCCGCAGGCGACGTCGACACCGCCGCCGGGCGGGCTGCCCGCAGCGCTGAAGAAGAGCAGGCGCGGGCCCGGGCGGAACTTGCCGCCGACCCGAACGTGCGCCAGATGGAAGCGCTGTTCGGCGCGCGCCTTGTCCCCGAGTCCGTGCGTTCCACCAAGCGATCCCCGAAGGACGACAGCAAATGAAGGCCGATATCGGTCAGTTGATGAAGCAGGCCCAGCGCATGCAGGCCCAGATGCAGAAGGCGCAGGAAGAGGCCGGTGCGATGGAAGTCGAGGGCGAGGCCGGCGGCGGGCTCGTCAAGATCCGCATGACCTGCCGTCACGAGGTGCGTGCCCTCAGCATCGATCCGGCACTGCTCGGTGACGACCGTGACATGCTCGAGGATGTCCTGGTCGCGGCCTTCAACGACGCCCTGCGCAAGGCCGAGCGGGCCGTGCAGGAGAAGCTTGCCGGCGTCACCGCCGGGCTCGGCCTGCCGCCCGGCATGAAACTGCCGTTCTGACGGCGCGCCCATGGCGTTCACGCCGCTGCTCGCCGACCTGCTGGCGGCGCTCCGCTGCCTGCCGGGGGTTGGTCCCAAGAGCTCCCAGCGCATGGCCTTCCACCTGCTCGAGCGCGACCGGGAAGGGGCGAAGCGGCTCGCGACGGCCCTCGTGGCGGCCCTCGATGGCGTCGGCCAGTGCAGCGTCTGTCGCATGTTCGCCGAGACGCACGTTTGCCCCACCTGCGCCGACCCGCGTCGTGACCCCGCTTCCGTCTGCGTCGTCGAGACGCCGGCCGACGTCATCGCCATCGAAGAGTCGGGCAGTTTCCGGGGGCGCTACTTCGTGCTGATGGGGCGGCTGTCGCCCCTCGACGGCATCGGTCCCGAGGAACTGGGCGTGCCGCTGCTGCTGAAGATCCTCGGCGAGGGCGCGGTGCGGGAGCTCATCCTGGCCACCAGCGCGACGGTCGAGGGCGAGGCGACGGCGGCGTGGCTCGCGACCCTCGCCCGGGACGCGGGCGTCCGGCCGACGCGCATCGCCCATGGCGTGCCCATGGGCGGCGAGCTCGAGTACGTCGATGCAGGCACGCTGTCCCACGCCATTGCGGCGCGTACGGCCATCGGCGGTGACCAGGCGGCCTGACGGGCTCCCGACCGCCGGCTACCGGGGCTGCAGGCGCCCGGCCATGGCCTCGGCCGTCCTTCGCAGCGCCACGTAGCTCTCGTAGCGGCGCCGGTCCACGTCACCGGCGGCCACGGCCGCCAGGACGCGGCAGCCGGGCTCGTGCCGGTGGCTGCAGTCGGCAAAGCGGCAGCCGGGCGCCAGCGCCCGCAGCTCCAGGAACCCGTCGCGCACGTGGTGTGGCTCCGGCACGGCCGGCACGAAGTCGCGCACGCCGGGTGTGTCGGCGAGCCAGCCATTGCCCACGCGGAACATGACGCTCGCCGTCGTCGTGTGGCGGCCCTCGCCGGTACTCGCCGATAGTTCCCCGGTGGTGCCGGCCGCCGAGGGGGCCAGCCGGTTCAGCAGCGACGACTTGCCGACGCCCGACTGCCCGACGACGACGGCCTTGCCCGTGCCGATCCAGGCGAGCAGGGCGTCGACGCCGGTGCCGGCCTGGGCCGACAGCCGGAGCACCGGGTGCCCGGCCCGGGCGTAGGCGTCGATGGCCGCCGGCGGCGCGTCCAGGTCTGCCTTGTTCCAGCCAACCGCGCCCGCTGCGCCCATGAGGACGGCGGCGGCCAGGTACCGGTCGGCGAGCTCCAGGTCCGGCGCGGGGCGAGGGGCCAGCAGCACCAGCAGGTGGGTCAGGTTGGCGGCGACGGGCTCTGGTGCGCCGGTGCGTTCCGGCTGCCGCTCCAGCAGGCCGGTGCGCGGCGCGATGTCCTGCACCAGGGCGATGCCGTCGGCGCCGGGCTGCCACGTCACGCGGTCACCGCAGACGAAGCGCAGGCGTCGCGAGGCCGCGAGGCAGGCAATGCGGCTGCCATCGGCGCTCTCGAGCAGGCCGCGTCGCCCGTAGGCGGCGACCACCAGCGCGCTGTGCGTGGCGGCGGCGGTGACCGGCGTGCCTTTGCTAGACTTGCGTGATGCCCGCATCAACACAGCGCCTGGTCTGGCTCGACCTCGAGATGACCGGCCTCGACTGCCAGCGCGACACCATCATCGAGATCGCGACCGTCGTCACGGACGCGAACCTCGAGGTCATCGCCGAAGGCCCGGTCCTCGCCATCCACCAGCCCGACGAGGTGCTGGCCGGCATGGACGACTGGAATACCCGCCAGCATGGTGCGTCCGGCCTGACGGCGCGCGTCCGGGCGAGCCGTCTCGACCTGGCCGCGGCTGAGCGGGCCACGCTCGAATTCCTGTCGGCCCACGTGGCGCCGAAGTCGTCGCCGCTCTGTGGCAACAGCATCTGCCAGGACCGGCGCTTCCTGGCCCGGGAGATGCCGGCGCTGGAGGCGTTCTTCCATTACCGCAACCTGGATGTGTCGACGCTGAAGATCCTGGCGGGCCTCTGGGCCCCGGACGTGCTCGCGGGCGTGCAGAAGCACGGCGCCCACCTGGCGCTGGCCGACATCCACGAGTCCATTGCCGAGCTTCGCCATTACCGCGCGCACCTGCTGCGTCCGCTGGCGACGCCTTCGATAGCCATCGACTGACGGACCCGCGGCCGCCGCAGGCCGCCGCGGCTCAGGCTGCCGCGAAATAAAGCCCCACCGTCGCGCCGAACCCGACCAGCCAGACCAGCGATCGCGCCGTCGACCTGTCGGCGATGTAGCAGAGGCCGTAGGCGATGCGGGCCACGATGAAGACCACGGCGAGGAGGTCGATGGTCGACTGGGCGGCACCCCCGGTGACGTGCGCGATGACGACACCGGCGGCGAAGGGCGGGAAGGCCTCGTAGGAGTTGGCCTGGGCGTAGTTCGCGCGGGCCGCACGGCCCTCGAGCTTCGCCAGGAATTCCCGCGGCCGGGCGTTGTCGTAGCCCTTCGCGCCGGTCTTGGCGACCCCCGCCCAGACGATGGGCAGGAAGATCGCCACCAGCACGCACCAGTAGGCGATGGTCATCCCTTGGCTCCGGTCTTCTTCGCGGGCGCGCCCGCGGTCTCGCCGGCCAGGAAGAGCCAGGTCTCGAGCACCGAGTCAGGATTCAGCGAGACGCTGTCGATGCCCTCGGCCATCAGCCAGCGGGCCAGGTCCGGGTGGTCCGACGGCCCCTGCCCGCAGATGCCGATGTACTTGCCCTGGCGCTTGCAGGCCCGGATGGCCATGCCCATGAGGGCGCGGACGGCGAGGTCGCGCTCGTCGAAGCTGCCGGCCACGACGCCCGAATCGCGGTCGAGGCCCAGGGTCAGCTGCGTCAGGTCGTTTGACCCGATGGACATGCCGTCGAAGTACTCGAGGTACTGCTCGGCCAGCAGCGCGTTCGTCGGCAGCTCGCACATCATGATCAGGCGCAGCCCGTCCTGGCCGCGGACCAGCCCGTTCTTCGCCAGCAGCTCCGTCACCGACCGGGCCTCGTCGAGCGTGCGCACGAACGGCACCATGACCTCGACGTTGGTCAGGCCCATGTCCTCGCGCACGCGCCGGAGCGCCCGGCACTCCAGCTCGAAACACGGCTGGAAGTCGGGCGAGACGTAACGCGAGGCGCCGCGGAACCCGAGCATCGGGTTCTCTTCCCGCGGCTCGTACTGCTGCCCGCCGATCAGGTTCGCGTACTCGTTGGACTTGAAGTCGGACAGCCGCACGATGACCGGCTTCGGGGCGAAGGCCGCCGCGATGGTGCCGATGCCCTCGGCGAGGCGCGCGACGAAGAACTCCACCGGATCCGGATACCCGGCCATCTGTTCGTCGATGACGCTGCGCAGGTCGGTGCGCAGCTTCGCGTGGTCGAGGATCGCGCGCGGGTGGACGCCGATCATCCGGTTGACGATGAACTCGAGCCGCGCGAGGCCGACGCCGTGGTTTGGCAGGTTCGCGAAGTCAAAGGCGCGGTCGGGGTTGCCGACGTTCATCATGACCTTGACTGGCAGTGCCGGCAGGTTGTCCAGCGGAATCAGCTGCTCCTCGAAGTCGAGCCGCCCGGCGTAGACGTAGCCCTCGTCGCCCTCGGCGCACGACACCGTGACCGGCGAGCCGTCGGTGATCTGCCCGGTGGCGTTGCCGCAGCCGACCACGGCCGGGATGCCGAGTTCGCGCGCGATGATGGCGGCGTGGCAGGTGCGGCCACCCCGGTTCGTGACGATGGCCGACGCCCGCTTCATGACCGGCTCCCAGTCGGGATCGGTCATGTCGGCGACGAGCACGTCGCCGGGCGCGATGCGTTCCATCTCGCGGGCATCGTGGATGATGCGGGCGGTGCCGCTGCCGATGCGCTGCCCGATGCTGCGGCCCCGGACGACAACCTCCGAGCGGGCCTTCAGCCGGAAGCGCTGCAGCGTGCCGCTGCCGCTGCGGCTCTTGACCGTCTCGGGCCGGGCCTGCAGCAGGTAGATCTCGCCGTCGTCGCCGTCGCGGCCCCACTCGATGTCCATGGGCCGCCCGTAGTGCTCCTCGACGGTGAGGGCGTAGCGGGCGAGCGTCAGGATCTCGGCGTCGGTCAGCGAGAAGCGGGCGGCGTCGGCGGGCGGCACGTCTTCGGTCCGCACGCGGGCGCCGGCGGGGTCGTAGACCATGCGCAGGCGCTTGCTGCCGAGCTTGCGGCGCAGGATCGCCTGGCGGCCGGCGCGGAGCGCCGGCTTGTACACGTAGAACTCGTCGGGGTTGACCGCGCCCTGCACGACCATCTCGCCGAGGCCCCACGAGGCCGTGATGAACACGACGTCGCGGAACCCGGACTCGGTGTCGAGGGTGAACATGACACCGCTCGAGCCGATGTCGCTGCGGACCATGCGCTGCACGCCCACCGACAGCGCCACGAGCCGGTGGTCGAAGCCCTGGTGGACCCGGTAGGCGATGGCGCGGTCGTTGTAGAGCGACGCGTAGACCGTGTGGATCGCGGCGATTACCGCCTCGAGGCCCCGCACGTTGAGCAGCGTCTCCTGCTGGCCGGCGAAGGAGGCGTCGGGCAGGTCCTCGGCCGTGGCCGACGACCGCACGGCCACGGACAGCTGGCCGGTGGTGGTGCGGGCGAGGTCCTCGTAGGCGGACTTCACCTCGGCCAGCAGGGCGGGCGGCAGCGGGGTGGCGAGGATCGCCTCGCGGATCGCCTGGCCGGCGGCCGTGAGGCGCGGGATGTCGTCGACGTCGAGCCCTTCGAGGATCTGCTCGATGCGGCCGGCCAGTCCCTCGTGGGCGAGGAAGTCCTGGTACGCCCGGGCAGTGGTGGCGAAGCCCCCGGGGACGCGGACGCCGCTGGCCGAGAGCTGGCTGATCATTTCGCCGAGGGAGGCGTTCTTGCCGCCAACCCGGTGCACGTCGGTCATGCGGACCGAGTGGAGGGGGACTACGTATGGTTCCAACGGATCGTTCCTGTGGGGCCGGGCGCGCCCCGGCGGCGTGCGGCTATCCAGTGGGCAGCCTTACCGTGCACAATCCGGCCGCCACGCCAGCAGGATCCAGCGATGAATCGCCGCGTCGTGTTTTTTCTGTCGGACCAGACCGGGGTGACTGCCGAAACCCTTGGCCGCAGCCTGCTGACGCAGTTCGGCGGGCACGAATTCGACCAAGTGACTCTGCCATTTGTCGAAACTGTTGACAAGGCAGACGAGGCCGTTCGGCGGATAAACGCCGTGGCGGCCGAGACCGGTGTGAGGCCGATCATATTCAGCACGCTGGTGCGGGACGAGATCCGTGACCGGTTTCTCGGTGCCCGCGGCCTGTTCCTCGACTTCTTCGAGACGTTCCTGATCCCCCTCGAACGCGAACTGGCGACCAAGTCGTCCCACACGGTGGGGCGGACCCACGGCGTCAAGGACCGGGCGGCCTACACCCGGCGCATCGATGCGATGCACTTCTCCCTCGACGCGGACGACGGGCTGCGCCCCGGCTCGTACGAGGAGGCCGACGTGATCCTGCTCGGCGTCTCGCGCTCGGGCAAGACGCCCACCTGCCTGTACCTGGCGCTGACCTACGGGGTCTTCGCCGCCAACTACCCGCTCTCCGAGGACGAGTTCGAGACCGGACGGCTGCCGCCCGTGCTCGAGCCGCACCGGCGCAAGCTCTTCGGTCTGACGATCTCGCCGGAACGGCTCCAGCAGATCCGCAAGGAACGGCGGCCCGAGGGACGCTACGCCAGCGCCGAGCAGGTGCGCTACGAGCTGCGCGGCGCCGAGGCCCTGTTCCAGCGTTACCAGATCCCCCACATCGACACGACCGAGTTCTCCATCGAGGAGATCGCGAGCCGGATCCTGAGCGCCACCGGCATCGAGCGCCGCGTGCGTGCCTGACGCGGCGGGCTCAGACCACCATGCTGGGCTGGTCGGTGCCGGCGTAGTCGGCGATGTTCGCGAAGCTGGCGGCCGTACGGCCGAGGCGGGCGAGGGCAGCATCGCCGCCACCGGTGACCGTGCCCGGTGCCGGCACGTACTGCTCCAGGTAGACGCGCAGCGTCGCGCCGGAGGTGCCCGTCCCGGACAGGCGGAAGACGATGCGGCTGCCGTCATCCATCACCAGCCGCACTCCCTGGTGCAGCGAGGTGCTGCCATCCACCGGGTCGTGGTAGGTGAAGTCGTCGGCCAGCGTGATGGCCGCCCCGGCGAGCCGGGTGCCGGCGAGTCCCGCCAGCCGCGACCGCAGGGACTGGACCAGCGCGTCGCCCCGGGCGGCGTCGGCGATGGCGTAGTCGTGGCGCTGGAAAAGGTGGCGCCCATAGCGGCCCCAGTGGGCGTCAAGCACCGCCCCGACGCTGCGGCCCGTGCCCGCCACGATGCTGAGCCACATGAGCACCGCCCAGAGACCGTCCTTCTCGCGCACGTGGCTGGAGCCCGTGCCGAAGCTCTCCTCGCCGCATAGCCCGATGCGGCCCGCCTCGAGCAGGTTGCAGAAGAAGCGCCATCCGGTCGGGGTCTCGTAGCAGGGCAGGCCGAGCCGTGCGGCGACGACGTCGACGGCGCGGCTCGTCGGCATCGAACGGGCGACCCCGGGCACGCCGTCCCGGTAGCCGGGCACCAGGCGCACGTTGTCGAGCATTACCGCGACGCTGTCGCCCGGCGAGACCAGGCAGCCGGGCCCCAGGATCATGTTGCGGTCGCCGTCGCCGTCGGATGCCGCGAGCAGGTCGGGCGACCCGACGGCCATGGCGGCCGCGAAGAGTTCGGCGGCGTCGACCGGGTTCGGGTCCGGGTGCAGTCCGCCGAAGTCCTCGCGCGGCTCTCCCCGCAGCACGCTCTCCGGCGACGCACCCAGCAGGTCGACGAAGATGCGCTGGGCGTAGGGGCCCGTGATGCCGTGCATTGCGTCGAAGCGCACGCGGTGCCCGGCCCGGATCCAGTCGCGCAGCCGGTCGAAGTCGAAGAGGTTCCCGAGCAGCGCCACGTAGTCGGCCACCGGGTCCACGACCTCGACGGTGAAACTGCCGAAGGTACTGGTGCCGTCGCGGTCGAGGTCGACCGGCGGCAGGTCGGCGATGCGGTAGCCCGTGAGTTGCAGCGTCTTCTGGTACAGCGCGGTGGTGAGTTCCTCCGGAGCCTGGCCGCCGGTGCGCATGTTGAACTTCACGCCGAAGTCGCCGTCGGGGCCGCCGGGGTTGTGGCTCGCCGTCAGCAGGAAGCCGCCGTCGGCGCCCCGCTTCCGGATCAGGTGCGAGGCGGCCGGCGTCGACAGCAGGCCGCCGCGGCCGACGATGACCCGCCCGATGCCGTTGGCCGCGGCGACGCGCAGGATCGACTGCGCGGCGGCGCGGTTGTGGAAGCGGCCATCGCCGCCTAGCACGAGCGTTGCGCCGGCCGGCAGTGCCAGCGTGTCGAGGGCTGCCTGGACGAACATCTCGAGGTAGTGGGGCTGCCGGAAGACGGCGACGCGGCGGCGCAGCCCCGCAGTGCCGGGCTTCTGGTCGGTGAACGGCGGGCAGGCGATGGCGCGGCTGGCAAACGTCGACGGTGTCACACGTCTCTCCTCGGGGCTTCGGTTACCGTGGCTGCGGGGTGGCACACGCGCTGCCGGCACAACCGACGACGCCGTTTGTTATAGTCTAAATCGTGCTGATCGAGGGCAACATCGTTCCACAGTGCGTCGCCGGGGCCGGCAGCCTCGGAGGCCTGCTTACGCTCTACGAAAGCAACTACATCAAGCTCTGCGCCCTGCTGCCTGGCATGTCGTCGCTGGCCGGCGAATACCGTTCAGTCAGCCCCCGTGACCTGCCGCTGAACCTGCGCGTGGCCGACGCCGAGCGCTACACGATGGACCTCTCGCTGACGTACCTGTTCGAGGGCGACGGCGGCGTGGTGGCCGACCCGGACCTGCAGCTGCGCGTCTATTTCGACGCCCGCATGGTCGAGGTCGTCGCCTGGTCCGGTACCGTCCGCCACCGGGAACTGCGGCGCCTTCGCCGCGCGAGCGCCCGCGAGATCGACGTGCGCTGGGCCCGCAATACCATGCTTGCCAAGTGGCTCGATTACCTCACGGACCACTCGCACCGGTTCGAGCCCTGCCGCGCCGCGCAAACTGTCGATTGATTCACCGCCCTCGGGGCGTGCAGTCCATAACGTGGGACGCTGGTCACTCCACCGGCCGGCTGTCCAGTGCCCAAGCTGCCCCTGCCGCTCCGCCGTCCGGCGCCTCCCACCGAGGAGCGCCTGCTGCGCCTGTTCTCGAACCGGGCCGAGCTCAAGCGAGAGTTCGCCCGGCTACAGCGCGACCACGACCGGCTCCTCGAGCAGCTGCGCCAGCAGGAAGGGGAGGCGCTGCGCATGCAGCAGCGCCTCGACCAGGTCGAGGGCCTGCTGGCCGATCCATTGCGTGCCGCCAACGTTGCGGTCTACTTCCAGCTGCGTGGCATCTGGGCCCGCTGCCGTCGCCGGCTGGCGCGCCAGGCCCAGGACCTCGCCGGGCGCCGGCGCGAGCTCGAGCGCGAGCGCGACGCCGCCAGGTTCCGCGACAACCAGGCCGCGGCGCTGGCCGCCATCGACCAGCGACTCGGGGCAACGGCCGAGCGCCAGGCGGCGCTGCGCGCGGAGCTCGACCGGCTGGATGACCGCCGCGCCCGGCTCGGGGCCCCATGGCGCTACTTCGAGCGGCGCACGCTGGAGGCCGAGGCCGCTGCGCTGCGGGCTGCGGTCGAGTCCCTCGATGCCCAGATCGAGCGCTACGCCCGGGCCCGCGAGGAAAAGGCCACCGAGACCTGTGTCCCGGTCGACGTGCTCGGCGTGGGGAGCCGGCGGGACATCAACCTGTCGGTGATCGCACTGGCCCAGGAGCTGCTGCTGCACTTTGCCGGCTGCGACCTTGCGGCGCTGGTGCGCGAGGCGGCGCTGGGCGGCGTCGGCGATCTCTCCTACGGCGGCATCGGCGAGTGCCGGACGCTGGCGGCGCGCAGCGAACAGGCACTGGCGGCGCTGGAGCGGATCGACGACTGGCCGGCGCGCGTGCGACGCCGGGTGGCCTTCCTGCGGCGCGAGGTGCTGTACCACCTCGATACCGACACCGTCCCGGGCCCAGGCGCGCTGGACAGCATTCCCGCCGTCATCCGGCCCGAGCCCGAGGCGCTGCCCGAGGGCGACCGGGCCGTCCCGGTCAATGTGCTGACGGACGGTTACTGGGACCTGGGCGAGGTCCTGCTGGCCTGAGTCCTGACGTCAGTCCGGCGCGTCCTCTGCGCCCGATGCCCGTGTCAGCATGGTGCCGTTGGTGCTGCGGGCGACGCGGGCCAGCTGCCAGGCCAGTGTCGCGGCCGTGTCCTTGAGCACGTCCGGCTGGTCTTCCGGCTTGAGGCTGTCGAGCGAGTCCACCTTGGGCAGGCCGCGTGCCGCACGGCGGGCGTTCTCCCGGTCCAGCTGCGCCTGGCGCAGGGACTCGCGCTCGTCGCGGCGGGCCTTGAGGTTGACCGACACGCTGGTGCGCGAGCGCAGGTCGTTCGCCGCCTCGAGCTCGGCCCGCAGGTAGCGGAAGTCCGGCTCGTCGATGAGCTGTGCCGTCTTGAAGCGCGTCAGGGCGTCGATGGCGGCATCCAGGGGCTGTTGCGCCGCGTAGCGGGTTGCCGCGATCTGGTCCCACGGCAGCGCACGGTCCCGGCTGCTCTCGCCGATCAGGCTCGAGTCGATGGCGGAGGGGAGTTCGATGTCGGGGATGACGCCCCGGTGCTGGGTGCTGCCGCCATTGACCCGGTAGAACTTCCCGATCGTCAGCGTCAGCTGGCCGAGCCCGCGGTCGGCGCTGGCCCGGGGCGCGTACTGGTCCAGCACGTACAGGTTCTGGACCGTGCCCTTGCCGAAGGTCTGCTGGCCGATGACGATGCCGCGACGGTAGTCCTGGATGGCGGCGGCGAAGATCTCCGAGGCCGAGGCGCTGAACCGGTCGACGAGGACCACGAGGGGCCCGCTCCAGGCCACGGCCGGCACCGGGTCGTCGAGGACCTCGATCTGGCCGTTGTTGTTGCGCAGCTGCACGACCGGCCCGCTCTCGATGAACAGGCCCGTCAGGCCGGTGGCTTCGGACAGGTGTCCGCCACCGTTGCCCCTCAGGTCGAGGACGAGCCCCGTGACGCCCTCGCGCTTGAGCTCGCCGATGAGCCGGCGCACGTCGCGGGTGGTGCTGACGTAGTCCTTCTCGCCCCGGTTCCGCGCGTCGAAGTCCTGGTAGAAGCTCGGCACGTTGATGACGCCGATCTTCACCGGCTCGCCGTTGCGCTCGATCGTCAGGATTTCCTTCTTCGCCGCCTGCTCCTCGAGCTTGACCTTGTTCCGCACGAGGGTGATGACCTGCTCAGCGCCGCCGGCCGCGGCGTCGCCCGGCTGCACCTGCAGCCGCACCTTGGTGCCCGCCTCGCCGCGGATGAGCTGCACGACGTCGTCCAGCTGCCAGCCGACGACGTCGACCATCTCGCCCGCATCGCCCTGGCCGACCCCGGTGATGCGGTCGTTGGGCTTGATGCGGCCGTCGATGGCGGCCGGGCCGCCCGGGATCACGTTGATGACCTGGACGACGTCTTCCTCGAGCTGCAGCGACGCGCCGATGCCCTGGTAGGACAGGCTCATCTGGATCTTGTACTCCTCGGACTGGCGCGGCGACAGGTAGCTGGAGTGTGGGTCCAGCGTACGCGCGAAGGCGTTCATGAACGTCTCGAAGACGTCGTCGCTGTCGAGGGTGTTGATCCGGTCGAGCACGCGGGTGTAGCGCTTGCGGAGGATCTCGGCCGTCTCGGGCCAGGTCTTGTCGGCCAGCATCAGGCTGATGGCGTCGTTCTTCACGCGCTTGCGCCAGAGGTCCTGCAGCTCGGCAGGAGTCTGCGCCCAGGGCCGCTTCTCGCGGTCGAACTCGTAGCTCTCGTCGACGGTGAAGTCCGGCTCCTTGTCGAGGGTCGAGATGGCGTAGTTCAGGCTCTGCTGGGCCCGCAGCCGGTACAGCCGGAAGATGTCGAAGACCGGCTCGATCTCGCCCGTGCGCAGCACGTCGTCGAGGTTGGTCCGGTAGCGGTCGAAGTACGCGATGTCGGACTGCAGGAAGTAATGCCGGTTGCCGTCGAGGGTCTCGAGGTAGGTCTTGAGCGCCGCCTCGGAGAGCGCGTCGTCGACGGTCAGGTGCGAGTAGTGGGCCTTCTCGACGAAGCGCGTGACGAGGCGTGCCACCTGGCGCTCGCGCGGGGTCGTCTCGAGGACGGTCGGGGTGGCAGGCGCTGCGTCCTTGCTGCCCTTGGCGAGCGACAGGCCGGCCGGGCCGAGCCCGAGGGCCAGAACGATGATGCAGGCGGTCTTGAGACGTGTGTTCATCTACCGGGGGTTCGCTGTGGCGGCCTCTTGGATTCGGCGGCGGCCGCGCCCGACGGCTGCAGCCACGGCTAGGCTAGACTTGCGGCCCGCCACGAGGCAAGCAGGCCAGCGCTCCGGGTCGTCCGATGAAGCCGTCCACCGTCCTGTTCGGGATACTGCTCGGCAGCGTCGGGGCCGTTGCCTTTGGCCTCGCCGCCGTCCTGGTCATCTTCCTGCTGCTGCGGGAAAGCGAGCCGCGCGCGGCAGCCGAGATCCCGGAGCTGCTCCGGGCCGCCCTGCTGTTCACGGCGCTCACGGCCTTCGCCGTTCCGGCCTTCCTTGGCTCCCTCCGGGGGGCTCCGTGGCGCCGGTGGCCGATGGCATTGCTCTTCCTCGGGCTCGGCGGCGTCGGCTGGTACTATTGGTCAGGCTGACCGCCGGCGCGCTGAACGGGTTCACGCGGGGCCAAGGGCCGCCCGTGTCACCGCGGGCGGCGCAGCCCCCGGGCTACTGCCGACCAGCAAACCACGAGCCCCAGCGGTGCCAGCAGCACCGCCCACGCCTGGGGCTCGGCCGCCAGCGCCCCCTCCCAGATGCTGCCGACGTAAGCAGCCACCCCCCGGCTGTCCTCGTACGCTCCAATGAAGCGCTTGCCGGCGAGGTAGGCGGCGGCCGGCAGTCCGATTCCGCCGGTCAGCAGTGCCGCCACGGCCGTCCAGAACCAGCGCCAGGTGCGACGGCGGGGTCGGGGCGGGGAATCTGCCATGGCCCATTCTCCCACTGGCGCCGGCTGCGGGCCACGGGCAGGGTGACGTTTCAGGACTACGTCCGGGCGACGCGTCGCCCCGGGGCACGCCGGCGCTGCCGGTAGCGGACCGTGGCCACCCAGAGTCCCGCATGGAGGAGGGCGAGGCCGGCGAGCGCCGCGAACGGCAGGATCCAGCCGGGATCAGGGAGCAGTACCGCCGACGCCAGCGCCATGGAGCCGAGCAGCAGGTAGAGCCAAGGCACCGCCGCGTACAGCCAGCGGGGCAGCCAGACGCGCCGGGTCAGCAGCCTGGCGAGGGATCCGGGGCGGTTCGACACGGCGACGCACCGCTGTGAACAGCACCCATTGGAGCGCTGCGCCACCGGCCATGTCCGTGAGCGGGCTCACGGCCCGGGCAGGGCCCGCCGGCCGGTGCGGCCGTCAGGCCGGGCCTTCGTTCTTGATGAAGGCCTTGAGTTCGTTTGCCAGGTTCTTGCAGGCCGCCGTCTGGGTGCGGGCGATCAGCGGCACCGGGATGACGATGGCGGGCACCATCGACGTGCCGTGGGCGTCGCTGCTGACGGCACCGGAGTGCACCCCGTTGCGCAGGTCCCAGACGCTGGCTTCGTACGAGCCGTCGTTCTCCCACCACAGCAGCCCGAAGCAGCCACCGCCGACGGTGCTGGCCGCGCAACTCAGGCCGCCGCCCTCGCTGGTGCGTTCGGTCTTGCCGTCGACCCATACGACGTAACGTACGCCGGCGGCGCTGATGGCCTCGGCGACGCCCGGCTTCGACAGCATCTCGGGCAGGCTCTCGACCTTCTGGGGCATGGTGCGCGGCTCGAACCACGGGAACAGGCTGTCGACGAACTGCCGCCGGCCGACGACGCGGAGTCCGTCGCGGCCGTCGTCCAGTTCCTCGGTCACGCAGTCGAGGAAGCTCACCTCGGTCGCGTTGCCCTTGTGGTAGCTGGTGGCCAGCACCGCGACGGACTCGTGGGCCTCGATACCGGTGATCGCGTTCTTGGTCTGTTCGACGCGGGTGTTGACGCAGCCGGCGAGCAGGCCGCCCAGCAGGGGCGCCAGCAGCCAGGGGCTCGGAAGGGACGGGAGATTACGGGCTGCCATTGCGGTCTGCCTCTTTTGCCGTGCCTGGTTCGAGCAGTTGCCGGCGTATGGCCTTCTGCTTCGGGAAGCCGGTGCTGATGGTGGCCGCGGCGTCCCGCATGGCCAGCACCGTCGCTTCCTGCATCGAGCGCGCCGGTTGCAGGGTGGACGAGGCGCTTTGTCCGTAGGCGCTCACGGGCCACGTGGTGACGAGGGTACCGTCCCGGTCGTAGACCTTCAACCGGTAGCGGATCCAGACCGAGTACTGGTTCGTGCCGGACTGGCCCGGCGTGGCGAACTCGAAGGCTTCGATGCTGGGCTCGAGGTATGCGTCATAACCTGTCGCGGTGCCGGGGGCCGGCGGCGCGTCGAGCCGCACGGTCTCGCGGAAGAGCCGCTGGCAGACCGAGTCGAACATGGCCACGTTGGCCTCTCCGGCGCGGATCGACCACTCGGTATCGCCGCCGGCGGCCTCGGTGTAGGTGTAGTCGCGGTAGGCGTCGGGGTAATGCACGCCGACCCGCAGGGGCAGCGTTTCCACCAGCGGCGCGGGGAACTGGTCCGGGATCGTCAGGGCCTGGTCGCAGGCCGCGGTCATGGCGGCCGCGGCCAGCAGCAGCGCGACGCGGCAGGCCTGGCCGGGCCGGCTGCTAGACTGCGGCGATTCGGTGCGGGGGGGGAGCGTCATGGGGGCAATCTAGCCCTCCGCCGTCCTGCCCGGCAACTTGCGGTGCGGTGAGGTGCATGGCCGACAGGGCGACGTGGTGGGCGGACTGTGTCGCGACCCTCGGGCTCGGCGACGTTCCGGTGCCCGGGTCCCGGCGCCTGGGGCGCACTGCCGAGATCTGCGAGCGCCTGCTGGACCTGGTGCTGTCCCGCCAGAAGACGGGCGTCTTCTCGGACCCGGGCGACTTCCCCGACGGGCGCCTGCCGTCCGTCGGCGGGCTGCAGCTGCTGGAGGACTTCGAAGGGGCGCCTCGGGCGCTGGTCCGCTACGACGAGTGCACGGTGCTGCCGTTCAACGCGGTCACCGCGGCCCACGTGCAGATCGAGTCGCCGGCGCTGCGCGACCTCGAGGCTTGGCGGCGCTTCCACCGCAGCTACTGGGAGCCGGCGCTGGCCGCCCGCGGCGTGGCGTTCCGCGACGACCTGCCGGTCGTCTACCAGCGGTTCACCTGCCTGTATCCGCCGCCCTGAGCGGCGCGGTGGCGCCCGGCTCGAAGCTGTCGCGGCGCTCGGCGATGCCGCAGGGATCGGCATGGATGATGATCTCGCAGCCCCGGTACTCGGCGCGGATCCGGTCCTCGATCTCGTCCTGGATCTCGTGGGCACGCACGAGTGTCGTGTCGCGCTCGAGGTCGAGGTGGAACTGGACGATGAAGTTGGCGCCGCCATGGCGCGTGCGCAGGTCGTGCACGCCGCGGACGTCGGGGTGGCCGAGGGCGATGGCGCGGATCCGGTCGCGGTCGGCATCGGGGATCTCGCGGTCGAGCAGGATGTCGAGCGCCCGCCCGCCCAGCTGCCAGCTGCTGTAGAAGATCCACAGGGCCACGGCCAGGCCCGTCAGCGGGTCGATGGCGTTCCACCCGGTGACCGTGACGAGGGCGATGGCCGCGGCCACGCTCAGGTTCACCGCGATGTCCGATCCGTAGTGCAGCGAGTCGCCTTCGATGGCCACGGAGCCGGTGCGCTTTGCCACCCAGCGCTGGTAGGCGACCAGCGCCAGGGACAGGACCGTCGCCACCAGCACCACGCCGATGCCGACGGCCGGCGCCTGGATCGGGACCGGCCGGATCAGGCGGTCGATGGCCTGGAAGCACACGAAGACGCCGGAGCCGCTGATGACCAGCGCCTGCAGCAGCGCGGCCAGCCCCTCGGACTTGCCATGGCCGAAGCGATGCTCGGCATCGGGGGGGGAGAGCGAGAAGCGCACGGCCCAGAACGTCAGCAGGGATGCCGCGACGTCGAGCAGCGAATCGGCCAGCGAGCTCAGCAGCGATACGGATCCCGTATTGAACCAGGCCCAGGTCTTCAGGCCCACCAGCAGGGCCGCCACGGCCACCGACGCCGTGCTGGCGGAGCGGACGAGGCGGCTGCGTTCGGCGTCGGTGGTGACTGCGGTGGCGGCTTCGGCTTGCATCGGATCACTGCCCGGCGTGAGTATGCCACCCGGTGCGTCCCTCCGCCGGCGCGGTTCCGGGTTCCTGCGTGTCCGACCTGATCTCCGTGCTGTTCATGGCCGCCCTGTGGGGCGGCTCCTTCCTGTTCCTGCGCATCGCGGTGCCGGACTTCGGCCCGGTGCCCCTCATCTTCGCGCGCGTCGTCATCGGCGCCGGCTGCCTGTTGCCGCTGCTCGTCGCCCGGGGCGAATGGCCGGAACTGCGCCGCCACTGGCGGTCGCTGCTGGTGCTGTCGGGCCTGAATGCGGCGCTGCCGTTCCCGCTGTTCGCCTACGCCACGGCGCAGCTGTCCGCGGGCTTCGCCTCGATCCTGAATGCGACGGCACCGCTCTTCGCCGCCATCGTGGCAGCGCTGTGGCTGGGGGACCGGCTGCGCCCCGTGGCGCTGCTCGGCCTCGGCATCGGCTTTGCCGGGGTGGTGGTGCTGGCGGGGGAGGTGCCCGAGTTCGGTGCCGGCGCCGGCCTCGCCATCGGCGCTGCCCTGCTGGCGAGCCTGTGCTACGGGATCTCGGCGAGCTTCGTGAAGCGGCGCCTCGCCGGCGTGAGCTCCTGGGTCACCACCACGGGCGGCTTCGGCTTTGCCGCGCCCCTGCTGGCGCCCGTCACCGTCTTCACCTGGCCCGCGGAGTGGCCCGGGGCCGGCGCGTGGCTCGCGGTCTTCCTGCTGGCGATTGCCTGCACCAGCATCCCCAACATCTTCTACTTCCGCCTGCTGCACCGGGCAGGACCCACACGGGCCATGGCCGTGGCGTTCCTGATTCCGGCCTTCGGCATGCTCTGGGGTGCCCTGTTTCTCGACGAAACCGTGTCGCCCCGCATGGTGGCGGGTTGCGTCGTGATATTGGTCGGCACCGCCCTCGTCACGGTCACGCCAGCCCTGTGGTCACGGCTGCTGGGGCGGCCCGCCACAACCTGATCCCGGGAGGAACCGATGCCGGAGACGATCCCTGAACTGCCCAGCTCGCCCGTGCCCGGGCTGATCCCGACGCTGAACAACACCGGGTGGATGACCGAGTCCCTCGACCGGCTGAGTCAGGACTTCGCCGCCTACGCGGGGGGCATCCGCGGCGAGAGCCTCGACATCGGCTGTGCCTACGGCATCGCGACCCTGGCGGCGCTGGAGCAGGGCGCGCGCGTGCTGGCCGCCGACCTCGATGCGCGCCACCTCGAGATCCTCGCCGGCCGTACGCCGGCAGAGCACCGGGGCCGGCTGCGGACCCAGGTAGCCAGCCTGCCCGACGTGGACTTCGCCCCGGGCAGATTCGGCGCGATCCTCGCGGCCCGGGTGCTGCACTTCCTGCCGCCGGCGGGTGTGACGCTCACGCTCTACAAGATGTTCCAGTGGCTCGAGCCCGGCGGGCGGCTCTACGTGGTCTGCGACTCGCCCTACGTCGGGCCCTGGCGCGACGCCGCGCCGGAGTACGAGCGGCGCAAGTCCCAGGGCTGCCCGTGGCCGGGCCTCGTCATCGATTACCACCGCTACCTGCCGGAGCAGGCGAGGGCGGCATCGCCCACATTTATCCATCCGATGGACCCGGACGTCCTGCGCCGGGCCTGCGGGCAACTGGGCTTCGAGGTGCTGGAGGCGGCCTGGCTCGAGGGCGGCACCCGCTACCGGAGCCCCCGGGACCACGCCGGCGTGGTGGCGCGCCGGCCGGGGTGAGGCACCTGCGGTCGGCCGGGCCCCAAACGAAGCGGGCCCGGGGACGACTCCCCGGGCCCGGTGGTTTGGTGGGGCGGCGGCACTCACATTAGATATTCAAGATGCTGTTTTCGAGAGAAAAGCAGATAAATCCTACGGTCAAATACCCCCAAAGGTGCCCCCATTTCGAACGGTAGCCCGCTGGTCATCCCCATGTTCACTGGACTATGAGGCGCGCCAGGACTAGCGTCGGGTCGTCACCTCCGGGCGGCCGGTTAACGAGCCCGGATCCTGAGCTGACCCTGTCTTAGTCTTCGAGGTGCGCGCGGATCGCCCGTAGGCTTCCCTCTGCTTCCAGGCCCGCTCAACTCGGCCATGGCTCACCTGCCAGCCGTCCTGCACCAGCATGCCCGTCACGGTGCGGTAGCCGGCCCGGCCGTACTGGCTGGCCAAGGTAATGATTGCGGCCCGCGGCGGCTAAATCCGGCACCCAAGAGAAGCAAGTGTGTCATCCGTACGCGTGCGAACTACAACCTAATCGGCAGCGAGACTTGCGGCTGGATCGGCACGAGTGTCTGTGCGAATGCCCGGAGGATTTCGTTGTATAGATCGGCGTGCTTCGGTGCTTCCACGGTGATGATCAGCGCATAACGAATCTTCTCTGCACTCGAGGTCGGACCGCCCGCATCACGTGCGTTGTAATGGATATCGAAAACCGGGTTATCGAGGCTGCTCCCGCGGAGGCTCTTGCTTCCGTGCAGAACGGTCTCCCACTTGCCAAGGTCTGCCCGCCGCTCTTCTTCCGTGGCGTACTGCTTCATATCGAAGAAGCCCTTGGTCTGGGCGTTCGCCTTACCTGGCTTCTTCTTCTGATAACTGGGCCGAAACACGACCTCCAAGCCTGCTCGCGTGTATGCGGCAGCGTCCTGTGGATCAGTAGGCGATGCGTAGCAGAAGGTCGCCTTGAGCCGGATGTTTCCAGTGAGGCCACCCCGGGGAAGCGGCAGGGTTGCCCGCAGGTACTTTCCCGGTTTCAGCTCCCCCTGGTAGACAACACGCGCCGTACCTGAAGGGCAGGTGATGACCTCCATTAAGTCCTCGGCCACTTTCCCCCAGCCGACCTCGATTTTGTCGTGAACCGAGCGGTCGGCAGCGTGTATCAAGAGCGCCTTGATCGCCAAGGGCGTCAAGTCTGTTCCAAGGATCGCGCGAATGCCCACCGCCTGGCGTAGCAGGTAAGGTGACGCGAAGCTGGTCCCCAACTGCGGTCCGAGAACTGGCTTCTTACCGGGAGCGAGGACGTGGAAGTACTTCGAGCCAACCGCGTCGCCGCCAAACGCCATCAGGTCCGGTTTGACCACACCTGGCCGACGCCCGGGGCCGATGGCGCTATAAGACGCACGCGCCCAATTCGAATCCACATCGGTCGCCGCGCCAACGGCGATCGCGTTGACGCAATCGGATGGAACTTGAATCCGAGCATTCCCGACGCTGCGATCCATCTCACCGTTGTTGCCCACGGCGACAGTCATCAAGGTGTCTCCGTCGCTCAGCAAGTCGTCAATCACCGACGTCCAGGCATGGACGTCCGAATCCTCGATGGGAAGGTCGGGACCGAGACTAAGGTTTACGAATTGGTACTGCCGCGAGAGCAGCACTTCCTCGACGAAACCGAGGGTCCGGTACAGCTCCAACTCATCCTCCGCCTCGGAGTCTTTGTCGAGGACGCGAAGATGATCGACGTAGCCATAGGGACGGGCTGCAGCACCGTGAGGTTGGATCGGTCCGAACAGGAACGCGGATGTGACGCCCAAACCGTGCTCCACGCCGTGCGGGTCGGCGGCGGCATTGACGTCGAGTGGCCGGTACGAGCGCAGCCACGGGCCAATGGCGTGATCCGCCGGGAGACCACCGTCAAGTATGGCGACCTTTGGCTCCGCCGACAGAGGCGCCTCCGTCGGCAAGCTGCACGTCACTGATGGCCCACCAGCACGTTGAAGAGGGCGAATGCCCCGAAGCTTTGGCATCGGACGAATGACCCGCACGAACACGAACTCAGCCAGCCGCTTGATGCTTCCCTGCTTGCCCTCGACCGGTACAAACCAGAGATTCCCGGCAGTGAAGCCGAGGTCGCTGTGGGCCTTCAGCTCAAGCCCCTCGGCATACGTGGCAAAGGCGCGCTGAACAAAAATGCTGTTCTGGTCGGGCAATAGGTGGACGCCGACTTCGAAGAAGCGGCCCTTCCCCTTGCCTAGTGACACGATGCGGTCTTCCGGCCTGAATGCCAAGAATCGCTCGATATGAGCGAGGTCGAGCGCCTCGTTGCTATCGGGCTCAACCTCCTTCGTCCACGCCTTGAGATGGCGGAATGCTTGTCGCTTTCCCGCGACGAATAGCTCCGTAGTCGTCGACTCTCGCGGAGGATCCTTCTTCGTCCAACGGTCGGGAGTGACTTTCACAGTCCGGCTGCCCACTGATTCCAGACCCACGGTCCGAAGCATCGCAACTGGGAAGAAGGATCGCGCTATGAAGCTCGGGTTCATCGTCAGTCGCGCGACGCCGAAATCGCCGGGGCACGCCTCCGACGGAAGCTGATCCAAGGCGCTCGACACCTCTGTGAACTGAGGGGTCAAGCGCCGAGTCGCCTCCGCCAAGGTATAGACCTCAGCCTTATCTCCGCCACGTTTCGGCGCCTTGATCTCGTGAGTCAGCAGTTCACCGCGCCCGATGAGGAAATTCGCCTGGCTCATGCGGCACCCCTCTTCCTTGAAGCAGACCGGGATCCCACTTGATCAGCGGTGTACTTGCGGATCGTGTCGCGACTCACACCTGTGATGTCCGATACCGAGTGCTGCGAGAGACGACTCTCCTTAGCGAGCATCACAGCCAGTTCAATGCGTGCCTGGCGCTCCAGAGATACGACACGGGACTTGATGAACTCCTGAATCAGTTCGGCATCCGATCCGGTACCGAGGGCTAATGCACGTCGGAATCGCTGGATATCGCGCTCAATATCACTAAACGACTTACCAGCGAATGCTGCCGTCAACACATCTATCCAACGAGCAAATAGCGGGAGATCTGGGCCGAGGAAACGCTTCACAGCGGCCTTCACTGTCGCAGGCTCGGGCATCTTGAACTCGATCACGAGGTCGAAGCGTCGCCAGAGTGCCGAATCAATCAGCTCCGGATGGTTGGTTGCCGCGAGAAGCAATCCGGTGACCGGCCACTCATCAACTTCTTGCAGGATCACAGTCACAAGGCGCTTGAGTTCGCCTACATCCGACTCGTCACTCCGCCGCTTCGCGATCGCGTCGATTTCGTCGAGTAGCAGTACACACGGACTGCGCTTGGCGAAGTCGAGTGCCGCCCGAAGGTTGGTTCCGCTACGTCCGAGCAGGCTGCTCATGACCGCAGTCAGATCGAGGACATACAGCGGGACACCCAGCTTCGCAGCCACCCAACGCGCGGTCAGGGTCTTCCCAACGCCTGGTGGGCCAACGAAGATCGCTGATCGGGTCGGATTCAAGCCGCTCGAAGCCAGGCGAGCTGATTGATGTCTCTCCTGGATCAACTGATTCAGGCTGTCCTCGATTTCGATTGAAAGCAGAGGATGCTGCTGATCCTTCGAGTCTCGGAAGACCTTCAGAAGCGATAACCGGGACTCGTCATCTACTGGTGGCTCATGGGTAGGCGCTGCAATCGGCGTGGCCTTACGCAGCGGACCACTCGACCGATGGGCTTTGGATCGCAGGAACAAGTCCATCTGCTCCGCCAGCTCGGGTTCGCTGGCCCGGTACCTTCGAACGAGCCGCGCCACGAACAGACGAACGTCATCAGTCCGCTCGGCAAGAGCCAGCCTAGCCAACTGGACTAAATCGGCTTTCGCATCGCGTGTGTCGTCCGGAGTTCTCATAAAGTCATGATAGATATAATATTTTCATATTGTTTTAGCGGACTATTTGTATTCTCTCACGTTTTTCGGATGAAGAGTAGGTCGAGCAACACTCCCTAGGATCGCCCACGCCATGGCCAGCGACGGACGGCACTCGGGTCAGGCATCCTGCTCGGATGCGGTGCCTGATGGGGGGTCCGAGTCGTCAATCCCAGCGTCAGCCTGCGCTACATATGCTTCTTGTATAAGGTCCACTGCACACTGGCCAGACCGCCCGTCAGCGCCGCGCCGAGAGGGACGCACAGTCCCCACTGCACCGGCCCCGGCCACATCAACAGGGCAACCCCGCCGAGCCCCAGCACCGCCGCCTGCAGCTACTTCGCCCGGGGGTACAGGCTGGCCGACTCGCATCCCCCGCAAGCCCGGCGGATCGCACGCTGCGTGAACCCATCGGCGGCTCCGACCGCATAAACAAGCAGGAGCAGTGGCGCGAAGCGCGCCCGTATGGCAGCGCGCACACCGAGGAGCTGCGTGCCGACCATCGTCGCCTCGATGCCCTCCCGGTTCAACACGCGGTGACGACAGCATCACCCACCGCGTCACCCACGCAGGGTCGCGTCATGCACCGCAGGACCTTCAACGTCCCTGACATCACCTCCAAGGTTCTTCCGAAAGCCACTCCCTCACAGGGTGATGCAGAACACCCCTCGCAGGGCTGATTCTGGCGGGTACTGATCGCATCAGCCAGTCGAGCGGCGCAGCAACCATGCGCAGTGAAGTGAGCCCACAGGCGGGCCTGTTCTCCTCCATATCAACGGAGCGGTGGCTACCGACCGATCACCCGCTGCGCTGGATAGAGGCGTATGCCGACCAGCCGTTGGCCACAATCAGCCAGGAGCCCGACAGGCAGGTGACCCGGGCCGGGATGTAGGCCAAGCATTGTCGAATGTCGCGACAAGCGACCTCGACTTCACCCTTGCTGCGGATCCCAACCTCCGGAACTCGACGCCACAGGATTTGACTAAAGTCGGACGACGGGCTCGCGATAGCGGGGCCTCCGCGAACCTGTCAGCATCGTGAGCGATGATGCGACAATGACCGGGCGAGAGACGCTAAATCGTCGAAGGAGGCTAGTCAGGATGCGTAGCGTAATTTCTAGCTGGATGGCCGCGGCACTGGTAGTCAGCGTGAACGCATACCCTGCTCACGCAGCGACGTTGACCTATCAAGCGACCGGGATCGTCACTACCTTTCAGCGGCAACCAACCCCGGGGCTTTCGGTGTTCCCGAATCTGGCGATCGGCGATGAGTTCGTCATGCGGTGGACTTTCGACGACGAAGTGGGCCCCTGTCTGGATGTCGTGGTCTTGCGGAGATACTGCTCGATCTCTGTCGTGGAGTTGGTCGCGGACGGAGTTGTCAAGTCTTTTGCCCCCTCCCGGGCCGACCTTGGCTACCAGACCGTTGGAAACTCAGATGTCGGTTCCTCGTCATGGGGCTGGTTCGCTAGCGCCGGGTTTCCCGAAGCATCGAGCTTCAACCGGCTCACAGGCAGCATGAGCTATTCGGGCCCTCCGGCAGATAACCCTTTGAGCGCCTCAGGTCTTCAGATTCCCCGCCCCGAGCAGCTACCCTTCAGCGGCACCGACTTCAGTGCTACGGCCTTCACCTACGAGCATGCGAATCTTACGACCTTCCAGTCGATAACCACGGACCTGTTCGGCGGCACGATCGTGTCAGTGACCGTAGTACCGTTGCCAGGGACGGTCGTTCTCTTCACCTCGGCGCTTACCCTGATTGCTGGCTTGGGACGTCGGAACAGAACGGTGGCGTGGCGCCATGCACTGCGGGATACCGATCATCTACCGCAGTCCCCAGCTAGCGGCGCTAGACCAAGCCCTGCCGCTGCTCCCTGAGGACCCTGCCCAGCCCCCTGAGCATGGGCCGTGTACAGCCCTTGTAGGCGTTCCCGGCGGCCCTACCCTTACCCTCTGGCGTCCTCGGTCCCGTCGACCGCTCCCACGGCCTCCAGGCGCGTATCAGAACTGCCTGCCGCGCCCGCCGCTCCGGGGTCCAGCCGTTCGCCATGGGTCACCTCCAAAAGTTCGTTTGGCCGCTTTCCGATTTGGCTGGGCGGGCAAGGGGGCCCGTTGTTCACCTGCTGGGGTCCGGCCGCGATGTTGGTCTGCCGGACGATTGAGACCTGCGGCGGGTTTTTGATAGCCGCGAGGGTCTCCCAGGTCATGCGCGCCTGATTCTGTGCCCGTAGGGCCAGCTTCATGAACATTTCGTACTGGTTGGTCATCGACACCTTGGAGGCCGATAGCGCCAAGCGGTTGAATATCGCGTCCAGCGTGTGTGCCTGCGCCACCAGCATTGCTTCGCCCCGGGCCAAGTTGCCGCCGGTGACAGCATCTACCTGCGTCACCAGTTCCTGCACGAAGGCCATCGTTGGCACCTCGTCACCGAACGGCAGGAACTCGCGCGTGGTAAGGGCGGCTTGGAGCGATGGTCGAAGCGCCTGCTGCGCCAACCGCTGATCCCGCTCGGGATCCGCCGGGCGTTGGTCCCCACTGGTCTGGGTGCGGCTCGGTTTCTTGCTCACTGATGGTGACTCCGTGGCAGGGTCGGGCGAGGTCGGGGCTCAGCCCTGCGGGCTTCGCCCTTGGTAGATCTAAAGAGGTACACGGCGGGCGTGCTTAAGCGGCCTCGGCTGTGGTCGCGACTGACACGCCCGGCGTACCACCAGGGGGCGAAAAACCCTCTGCCGAACCGCAATTGACACGCCCGGCGTGCCTGTCTGACACGCTCGGCGTGCTGGGCGTTGCGCCGTGGCGTGAATGCTCGCGGCGGGGCATCGCCGGTTTGGTGTCTCGCCAGAGCCCCGATGCGACTCGGGTCGGGGCCACGTCAAGTTTGCCCTTGCACTCGTGGATGGGTTGCCAGGTCAGGCCGTAGAGGCTTGGGGAGTGCAGCCCACCCTGCCGGGTCAGCTCGATAAACCCGAAGTGCAACAGTTCCATGCGGGCGCGGTTCAGAGTGTCGCGAGATTTCCAGCCGCGCTGCTGCATGAGTTTCCAGGTCATGCACAGGTCGCCGTTATTGTTGCCCCGGTAACTCGCCCCCATGTCCACCAGCAGCTTGACCGCGTGGGCTGACAGCATGCGGAAGTTGGTGCAGTTCAGCACGGCATGGGGAAGCCCCAGAAAGCCGCCGCTCTCGCGCCGGCCGGTAGTCCGATCACGCCTGCGTGGCATGGTCGGGCGCCGTGCAGCGGGGGCTGGTCATCAGCCGGTAGCCGGCCGCGACCTTGGAGCGGGTGCGGGCGGCGCGCCGGAGTCGCTTTGCATGGGGTCCTGGCGCGGCCATCATTGCCGGGGCCGCCGCTGCTATGGCTGCAGCTAGGTCGGCAGGTAGGGTCCCCGTCCCGCGGCCACTGTTACCTTTCTTCGCCCACTCCCGTAGGTACAGGCAGGTCGGTTCGCCTCTCAGGTAGGCCCGCCGGTCTCGCTGCGGATCGAGCGGGCGGAGCGGGGCGCTGCAGCGGTCGAAGCGTGGGCACCTCTCGGGGATCGGAGCAGGGGCCGGACTCATGAACGGTCGTCCCGCGAGGAGAACAGGTCGCGCAGGGCGTCGAGCGTCAGTTGCCCCGCGATCCGGCTACTCATCAGGCGCCGCCGTACCCAATCGCGCATGAGCGCGGTAGGAATTGGCTGCACGTGGCGCCATGCCTCTGACGCATCGTGGTACTGCCCCTGAGAAAACCTCGCGAGCTGCTCCGGCTTCGTGCGTCGCGTCATGGGCGGTCCGTCCCGCTGCTCGCTCCAGAGGATTCGAGTAATGCCCGAATGTCCGAGACGCGCCAAGCCGTAATGCGCGGGCCTAGTTTGATCGGCTTGGGGAAGCGTCCTGACTTCACGCCCGCCCACCAGGTACTTGGCGAGACCGGGACGATTGGGGCTATTGGCGGGTCGGCGTCAGGATCTCCAAGGATCTGGCGCTGGCGAAGCAGGCCCTCTGCGGGCAGGTGATAAGAACCGGTAGTCACCGTCGGTCTCCGTGCGCTGGGATGCTGTGGAGACCATACGGGTCCGTCGAGGTCGCGTAGCCGAACTCGGGTGGCGGGTGGCCTAATTCGGACGGTCTAGCAGATTTAGGGCTGCGCGTAGCTTTTGTGCGACGTTGTCGTCACTGATTTGGACGCCTCTCAGCTCGCATGCATGCGCGATCCTGCGGGCGAGCTTGTATGGCATCTCTTTGTCTTCGGGGGGCAAGAGATCAAGAAGCCCGAGAATCACCGCGTGAAGGCTATGCCGCTCGCGAGTGGCCAGGGGCTTTTCTGCCTGCTCGGTCGCCGCAGTGCTACGACGCTCAATCTCGTTGAGGTCGTCTAGCAGATTGCGATTCTCGTGCCGAAGGATGCTGAGCGTACTGCGTTGTTCAGGAGTCAAGTTCTCTGCTGCGAGGAACCCCGCTTCTAGGTCGACGTCTCGACCCATCAAGCCGCCGACTTCGAATGCTCGCGAACCGAAATCATCGAGTCCACCTATTGGCACGGCCAGCCCAAGGTCCTGCCGTTTCCTCCAGCGAACGACCACTTCGCCAAGAATGTCTATGAGAACCGACTCGTTTCTTTCGTACTCATGGAAGAGTTCTTGCTGGTAGGGGTCGAAGCCGCGCCGCGATAGCCAGTCATTCAGCGAGGTCAGATCCACCCAAGTGTTCTCGGCTTCCACGGTTCCATCCAGCGACAGGGCGAGGTGGTCGGCCACAAGTTCCTTGTTTAGAACTGACTCCGACATTAGCGCCTCGAGCCGGGTCGCATGCTTCGCCACCGTTGGAGGGAGCGGCTTCTTGGTAACCGGATACGGGTCGAGCCAAGACTCTGATTCCTCCTGGTCGCTGCCAAAGTAAAACGGCCTGCCGAGACCACTGTCTGGGTCATCGTTCTTCGAGCGAACTAGTACGAACTTCTGCTTACACGTTCGGAGGAACGTGTCGACTTCCGATGCCGGGATTTTGGGGTCATCGAGGTACTCCCGAAGATCCAAAGCAAGCAGGATGGACGCATCGGCGATGGAAATTGCCCGAAGGACGAGAGATTCATCAAGGCGAAGGGTCATGTCCATTCCTCGCTAGACTCGCGGCCTGCTGCGCCAAGTCGTGGCGGCTAAGACCGCCTTTCGCTGTATCGCTGTGTAGCTGGCTGAGACTAGCGCCCATCTGGAGTGCCTGCGCGCTCTCACGCAGTTCATCGAGGTAGTCAGCCCACGCTTGCATCATGCGGCGGCGCTCGGGCAGGTGTTCCGCAAAGTTGTAGGCGGCCCGCACGTTGTTCCGTTCTGCATGGGCCAGTTGCCGTTCGATGGCGTCGCGGTTCCAGCCCTTTTCGTTGAGCAGTGTGCTGGCCATGCTCCGGAACCCGTGGCCCGTCATCTGGTCCTTGGTGAAGCCCAGTCGGCGCAGGGCCGCGTTGACGGTGTTCTCGCTCATCGGGCGGCCTCGGGATCGTAGGCCAGGGAACAGCAGGCGCCCGGAGCCTGTCAGCTGGTGCAGTTCGCGGAGGATGGCCACCGCCTGGGTGGACAGCGGGACGACATGGGGTTGGCGCGCCTTCATGCGGGCGGCCGGGATGCGCCACTCGGCCTTGTCCAGGTCAAACTCGGCCCACTCGGCTTTCCGCAGCTCCCCGGGGCGCACGAACACCAGGGGGGCCAGCCGGAGCGCGCAGCGGGTGACGTGGCTGCCCTGGTAGCCATCCAGGGCCAGCAGCAAGGCTCCGACCTGCTTGGGGTCCGTGACGCTGGCGTGGTGGCGCTCGCGGGTCGGGGGCAGGGCGCCCCGCAGGTCCCCTGAGGGATCGCGCTCGGCGCGCCCGGTGGCCACGGCATAGCGGAACACCTGGCCGCAGTTCTGGTGGATCCGGTGGGCTGTCTCGAGGGCGCCCCGGGCCTCCACCCGCCGCAGGACCGTGAGCAGGGTAGGGGCCGTGATGGCGTTGACCGGCTCCCGGCCGATGTAAGGGAACACGTCCGCTTCCAGGCGCCGCTCTATCTTGCTGGCGTGGTTTGCGGCCCAGCCAGGGGCCCGCCTGGCTAGCCACTCCCTGGCGACGGCCTCAAAGCTGTCCGCGGAGGCCAGTTTCGCGGCCTGCTTCGCCGCACCGGGGTCGATACCGGACGCCAGCTGCTCCTTCGCCTTCAGGAGGGCCGAGCGGGCCGCTTTGAGGGAGACAGCGGGGTAGGGGCCGAAGGCGAGGGTCTTCTCCCGGCCTTGCACCCGGTACTTCAGTCGCCAGAGTTTCCCGCCGGCAGGGGTGACCAGCAGGTAAAGCCCGCCGCCATCGGCGAGCTTTCGGGGCCGGTCGCCTGGCTTGGCGTTGCGGATGGCAGCTTCGGTGAGCGGCATGCGCTGGGGGTATCGCCTTCAGACTGGGGGTATCTGAGGCCAAAACTACCCCCACATGCCTCCGGATTCAAGCGGATGCCCCCGGACGATATAGGATCACCAGAAAGCAAAAACCCCGGTTTTTGCCGGGGTTTCTGGATGGCAGTGGACACTGCCGGATCGTCGTTTGGTGGAGGCGGCGGGAATCGAACCCGCGTCCGCAAGTCCTCTGCCCTGCGCTCTACATGCTTATCCCGTCTTTGATCTTGCTGGCAGCTACCCGACGGGCAGGGAAGACTGACAGCCAGTCCGAAGGTGGTCTTTAACGATTGGACCCCGGACAGGCCCGCACGCGATCCTGTGCTGGGTTACACCGGGGTCTGGTCCGCACAGGCACGGGCCCAGTCCGATGGCTCAGAGCCGGTTTTTAGGCGGCGAGAGCGTAGTTGTCGTCGTTGGCAACTATAAGGTTTGCAAGTGGTTTAACGAGGTTACCTGCACCTCGGCATGCACGAAGGGGTTCGCAACCCACGTCGAAACCAGGTCGCCCCCGTGGGAGGCAGTATTGGGGAGTGGCTGCCCGATCACAAGGGCGTCGGGCTTTCTGCAGGCAAAGATACTCTGAGAAGTGAATCGCAGGTATATGAATTACCTGGATTTACGTAGCATGCGGCTTTTCTGCCGCTGCCAGTCGCGCTCCTTGATGCTCGCCCGCTTGTCGTGGGCCTGTTTGCCCTTGGCGAGCCCCAGCTTCAGCTTCGCCCGGCCCTGGCTCCAGTACAGCAGCAGCGGCACCAGCGTGTAGCCCTGCCGATCGACGGCGCCGGACAGCCGGTCGATCTGCCGCCGGTGCAGCAGCAGCTTGCGGTCCCGCACGGGATTCGCCTCGACGTGGGTCGAGGCCGACGGCAGCGGCATGATGTGGCAGCGAAGCAGCCAGCCTTCGCCATTGCGGAAGACGGCGTAGCTCTCCTTGAGGTTCGCGCGGCCGTCGCGCAGCGCCTTGACCTCCCAGCCCTCCAGGGCGAGGCCGGCCTCGACGTCGTCCTCGATGAAGTACTCGTGCCGGGCTGCCCGGTTCTCGGCGATGGGCCTGGATGGCGTGGTGTCGGCCTTCTTGCCGCCGCCTTTGGCGGCCGGCGCGGGTCCGGGCCGCGCAACGGTCTTCGGTCTGGGCATGGGGAACGATTGTCGCGGCTGGGCTCAGTGCGGCACCATCGTGCCAGATTTCACGCCCAGAGACGTCCCGGCGCCCGGCGCCGGCCAGCTGCCCCCATGCGCGAAGCCCGGCGGAGTGCCATCGTTCCCCATTCTGCCGAGCGCATGTTCGCCCTCGTCGCAGACGTGGCGTCTTACCCGCAGTTCCTGCCAGGCTGCACCCGGGGCGAGGTGCTGCGCGAGGAGGGCAGCGAGACCACGGCCAGCCTGTCGCTGTCCCGCGGTCCCCTCGATGCCACCTTCACGACCCGCAACACGCTGACGCCGCCCCGCGAACTGCGCATGGAACTTCTCGACGGGCCGTTCCGCGCACTGCATGGCCAGTGGACCTTCACGCCGCTCGGTGACACCGGCTGCCGGGCCGAGCTCACGGTGCGGTTCGAGTTCCGCAACCGCGCGGCCGACCTGTTGATGGGCGCGGCCTTCGAGCGCCTCTGCAACGAGATCGTCGACGCCTTCGTCCGCCGGGCTGCCGCCGTCTATGGAACCGCTGCCTGACGACTGCGCCATCGAGGTCGCGTATGCGCGGCCCGACCGCCAGTGGGTGCTGCCGCTGCGCGTGCCGCTGGGCACTACGGTGCGCGCCGCGGTGCAGGCGTCGCCGCTGGCCGCCGAATGCCCCGAACTGGATCTGGCCCGCTGCCCGCTGGGCGTGTGGGGGCGGCGCGTGAGGGACGACCGCCCGGTCCAGAGGGGTGACCGCATCGAGGTCTACCGGCCACTGCAGAATGATCCCCGCGCGGCCCGCCGCGCGGCCGCCGCCCGCGGCAGCACCCTCGGCCGCGGGACGTAGGCGCTCAGCCCACCGGCACGTCGGGCTGGATTTCCCTGACGACGTCGCCGTCGAACTGAACGATGACCCAGCGCTGGATAGGCCGCCGCGACTTGCCGGGCCGCAGGAAGTACATGTAGTCCCACCGGTCCGGGTGGAACGGGCTGGAAATCACGGGCGTGCCCAGGAGGAAGCGAACCTGGCTGCGGGTCATGCCGATCTGGACGGCCTCGATGTCGTCCTCGTCGAGGAGGTTGCCCTGCTGCACGTCGACCCGGTACACGCAGCCGCCGAGCGCAGCCGTGCCTGCAGCGATGAGCAGCAGCGCGCGGCGTCGGCTCGGGTCGATCGGCATGCAGGGGCTCCGCGGGCGAGGTGGCCGGGGTCCGGTGGGCTGGTGGATAATCGCCGCGAATAATAGCGGAACGCGGCGGGATGGAGCGGCAGGATCTCAAGAACGCCGGCCTCAAGGCGACCACGCCCCGGCTGCGCATCCTCGAGGCGCTCGGCGAGGGGGCGCCCCGGCACCTCAGTGCCGAGGACCTGTACCGCCGCCTCGTCGATGCGGGTGAGGAGGTGGGGCTCGCGACCGTGTATCGCGTGCTGGCGCAGTTCGAGCAGGCCGGGCTCGTCATCCGCCACCACTTTGCCACCGGTCATTCGGTCTTCGAGCTCAACCACGGCAAGCACCACGACCACATGGTGTGTCTCGAGACCGGCCGGGTGATGGAGTTCGCCAACGAGGAGATCGAGCGCCTGCAGCGCGAGATGGCGCGGCGCGAGGGCTACGACCTGGTGGACCACAGCCTGGTCCTCTACGTGCGCCCCTTGCGCGAGGGCTGACGCCGGCTGCTGCTGCCGCGCTGGGCCGCCGCGGCGACGCCGGTCCGTCGCCCGAGCATTTCCCGCGCGTGCTCCCGGGTGCGTGCCGTGATCTCGACGCCGCCGAGCATGCGCGCCGTTTCCTCGAGCCTCGCGGCTTCGTCGAGTGGGCGCACCGTGGTGGCGGTGCGGGCGCCGGTCACGGTCTTGGCGACGGTGAGGTGCCGGTCGGCCAGGCTCGCCACCTGGGGCAGGTGGGTGATGCACAGCACCTGCCGGTGCAGCGCCAGGTCCCGCAGCCGGTGGCCCACGATCTCGGCCACCGCGCCGCCGACGCCGCTGTCCACCTCGTCGAAGATGAGCGTGCCCACCGGGCTCGCGCCGGCGGCCACCACCTGGATCGCCAGGTTCAGCCGCGACAGCTCGCCGCCGGAGGCCACGCGGCCCAGGGGGCCGAGGGCCTGGCCGGGGTTCGCGCTGAAGCGGAATTCCACCTCTTCGGCACCCCCCGGGCCGATGGTCCCGTCGGGCTGGGCGATGAGCTCGATGGCGAACCGGGCGGCGGGCATGCCGAGCCCCGGCAGCTGTGCGGCGACGGCGGCTGCGAAGGCCCCGGCCGCGGCCCGCCGGCGCTCCGTCAGCCGGGCCGCCTCCGTCGCCAGCGCCGCGCGGGCCGCCTCGCAGGCCGCTTCGAGTCCGGCGATGGAGTCATCGAGGTTGTCCAGCTCGCTCGCCTCGGTGGCGAACTGCTGGCGGATCTCCGGCAGCTCGCCGGGCGCGACCTGCAGCTTGCGTGCGAGGTCGCGCATGGCGGCCACCCGGTCGGCGACGCGGGCCTCGCCGGCGGGGTCGGCATCCAGGCGCTCGAGGTGGTCGCGCAGGGCGGCCGCCGCCTCCCGCACCTGGATCATGGCTTCTTCACAGAGGGCGACCGCCGGTGCGATGGCCGGGTCGAGGGCGGCGACGCCGTCGAGCTGCCGTCGCGCCGCTGCCAGCGCGACGCTGGCGCCTGCGGCCTCGTCGTCGTCCAGTCGGGCGAGGGCGCTTGCCACGGCTTCCGCAATGCGCGTCCGGTGCGCCAGCCGCCGCGCGGACTGCTCGAGTTCGGCGAACTCGCCGGGGCGAGGGTCGAGGGCCGCGAGCTCGTCGAGGCGCAGGGCGAGCAGCGCACGGCGGGCTTCGCGGTCGCGTCCGGCCGAACGGAGCGCGGCGAGGCGCTCGTCGGCGGCGCGGGCCTCGCGCCATGCGGCCGCGAGGCCCGCCAGCAGCGGCCCATTGCCGGCCTGGGCATCGAGTACCGCGCGCTGGCTGCTCCTGAGGCGCAGCGACTGGTATTCCTGCTGGCCGCAGATGTCGACCAGCAGCGCACCGACCTCACGCAGGGACTGGATCGTGGCCGAGCGGCCGTTGATCCAGGCCCGCGAGCGGCCATCGGCCGCGACCACCCGTCGCAGGATGCACTCGTCGGCTTCGTCGAAGGCGCGCTCGGCGAGCCACGCACGGGCCTCGGGCAGCGCTTCGATGCTGAAGGCGGCGCTGACCTCGAGCCGCTCGGCGCCGGTGCGGATGGCTGCCGCGTCGGCCCGCTCGCCGAGTGCCAGCGCCAGCGCGTCCACCAGGATCGACTTGCCGGCCCCCGTCTCGCCGGTCAGGGCCGTGAAGCCGCCGGACAGTTCGAGGCTGACCGCCTCGACGACCGCCAGGTCGCGGATCTGCAGCTCGCGGAGCATGGAGCCTGCCCTCAGCCGGCGGCCGGGCCGCCGTCGCTGCCGTCGCGTCCCCAGCGCAGCTTGCTGCGCAGGACGCCGAAGTAGTCGTGGTCCAGCGGGTGCACCAGCGTGACCCGCTGCCGCGCGGCGCGAATCCGCACGCTGAAGCCCGGGCCCAGCCGGCCCACGGTCTCGCCGTCGACGCTGACCTCGGCCCGCTCGCCGGCCGGCACCGGGCGGCGGGGCTCGCCGGGGGACGTCGGGGTGGTGTCACGCAGGCGCACCTCGACGGTGCGGGTGGCCGGGATCAGCAGCGGCCGGTCGCTCAGCGTGTGCGGGCAGATGGGTGTCAGGACCAGGGCGTCGAGGCCGGGCTCGACGATGGGGCCGCCGCAGGAGAGCGCATAGGCCGTCGAGCCCGTGGGGGTCGCCACGATGAAGCCGTCGCCCAGGTGGGTGTTGACGTAGCGGCCATCGACGAGCGTTTCGTATTCGAGCATGCGGCCGGTGGCGTGTCGCTTCACGACCACGTCGTTCAGGGCGATGCCGCTGGCGACGCGCCGCCGGCCCTCGACGAGGACGGCGTCGAGCAGCAGGCGCTCCTCGCTGCGGTAGTGGCCGTCGAGGATGTCGTCGACCCGGGCCAGCATCTCGTCCTGGGCCACGTCGGCGAGGAAGCCGAGGCGGCCACGGTTGATGCCGAGGACCGGTACCCGGTAGCGCGCGATGCGGCGGGCGGCGTAGAGCATCGAGCCGTCGCCACCGACCGCGATGACCAGGTCGCAGCGTGCCGCAAACCCCGGCTCGTCGAGGCGGCGGACGCCGTCCGGCAGGCGCGGGCCTGCGGCGGCGTACACGGTGAGGCCCCGGGCGAGGAGGTGGGCGCAGAGCTGGGCGACGCCCGCCATGACCCGGCGGTCCTTCGGGTTGCCGGTGACGCCGATCCTGCGGAAGGCGGTGCGGGGGCGGGGATTCGCAGGCATGGCGGGCGTTCCACGGGGGCCGTGGGGCACATTACGGGGCGGCGCGCATCGCGGCAAGCGCTCGAAAGCCGTTTTGCCTTGTTGATCATTGCCTTGACACTCTCGCCACCGGATTGCTAAGTTTTTTGCGTGGCCCAAGACATCGCATCCGTCCTGCCGTCCGAGCGTGCCCGGCACATCCTGCGGACGCTGATCGAGCAGTACATCCGCGATGGCCAGCCCGTCGGGTCGCGCACGCTCTCCCGCAGCGCCGGCCTCGACCTGAGCCCGGCCACCATCCGCAACGTGATGGCTGACCTGGAGGAGCTCGGCTTCATCGCCGCGCCCCACACCTCGGCCGGCCGCATCCCGACGGCCAAGGGCTACCGCTTTTTCGTCGATACGCTGGTCCGCCTGCAGCCGCCGGCCGACAGCGAGGTGGCGATGCTGCAGGCGAGCATCGAGGACCGCCTGCGGGGGGATGCGAAGGCCATCGCCTCGGCTGCGTCCGCGGCACTGTCCTCCATCACGAGCCTCGCCGGCGTCGTGACGATCCCGCGCACGTCATACGTGCCGCTGCGGCACATCGAGTTCCTGCCCCTGTCCGGCCGCCGTGTGCTGGCCATCCTCGTCGTCAACAACGCCGAGGTGCAGAACCGCATCCTCGACATGGACCGGGATTACACCGAGGACGAGCTGCGGCGGGCGGCCAATTACCTGAACGAGCGGTTCACGGGACGCGACCTGGCCGCCGTGCGCGCCCAGCTCGTCGAAGACCTGAACGGCACCCGCGAGAGCATGAACCGTCTGATGCTCGACTCCATCAGCATCGGCGAGCGGGCCCTCAAGCCCGGGGCGCCGGGCCCGGAGTACGTGCTGTCGGGCGAGACGAAGCTCATGAACTTCGAGGAGCTCTCCGATGTCGAGAAGCTCCGCGGGCTGTTCGAGGCCTTCGGCCAGCAGCGGGAGATCCTGCGGCTGCTCGACCGCAGCCTAGCGGCCCAGGGCGTGCAGATCTTCATCGGCGAGGAGTCCGGCTACCGGATCCTCGACGAGTGCAGTATCGTGACGGCCCCCTACACCGTGGACGACCGGATCGTCGGCGTCCTCGGCGTGATCGGCCCGACCCGCATGGCCTACGAGCGGGTCATCCCCATCGTCGACGTGACGGCACGGCTCGTCAGCTCGGCCTTGAATTCCGGCTCCTGAGGCCCCATTTCCCGCCGGGCTGCGGTTTGGCGCGTGACCCGGAGGATGCTTTCCCAATGACCGAACCCGATACCCCTGCGGCGCCGGCTGCCGGCGATGGTGCGCCCGCTGCCGACGCCGCCCCCGACCTGCAGGCCGCCCTCGAGCGGGCCGAGGCCACGGCGGCCGACAACTGGAACCGCTACCTGCGCGCGGCGGCAGAGCTCGAGAACGTCCGCCGCCGGGCGTCCCGGGACGTGGAGCAGGCCCGGCGCAGCGGCGTCGAGCGCTTCGCCGCCGAGCTCATCAACGTGATCGACGGCCTCGAGATGGGCCTGGGCTCGGCCCAGCACGCGACGGTCGAAAGCCTGCTGGCCGGCAAGGAGGCGACGCTGCGCCTGCTGCGGGGCGTCTTCGACAAGTTCGGCATCGAGACCCTCGACCCCGCCGGGCAACCCTTCGACCCGCAGCTGCACGAGGCCATGAGCCTGCAGCCCGCCCCGGGCGCCGAGCCCGGCTCGGTGCTCGCGGTCATGCAGAAGGGCTACCGCCTGAACGACCGCCTGCTGCGGCCCGCCCGGGTCGTCGTGGCGGGCGAGGCCGCGGGCCCGCCCGGGCCATCCACGCCGTCGGACTGACGGTCCCCTTGAAACCCCCGGCCGCCGCACCCATGTAGCGGCCAGACATCAGTTGCGCCCCACGCTGGGCATCCGGAGCCAAGCATGAGCAAAGTCATCGGCATCGACCTCGGTACCACCAACTCCTGCGTGGCCGTCATGGAAGGCGGCAAGACCAAGGTCATCGAGAACAGCGAGGGCGACCGCACGACCCCGTCCATCGTCGCCTTCACCAAGGACGGCGAGGTGCTGGTGGGCCAGGCGGCCAAGCGCCAGGCCGTCACCAACCCGGCGAACACCCTGTTTGCGGTCAAGCGGCTGATCGGTCGCCGCTTCCAGGACGACGTCGTGCAGCGTGACATCGGCATGGTGCCGTACAAGATCGCGCAGGCCGACAACGGCGACGCCTGGGTCGAGGCCCAGGGCAAGAAGATGGCGCCGCCCGAGGTCTCGGCCAAGGTGCTCATGAAGATGAAGAAGACCGCCGAGGACTACCTCGGCGAGCCGGTCACCGAGGCCGTGATCACGGTGCCGGCGTACTTCAACGATTCCCAGCGCCAGGCCACGAAGGACGCCGGCCGCATCGCCGGCCTCGAGGTCAAGCGCATCATCAACGAGCCCACGGCCGCGGCGCTCGCCTACGGCATGGACAAGCAGCGGGGTGACCGCAAGATCGCCGTCTACGACCTCGGCGGCGGCACCTTCGACATCTCCGTCATCGAGATCGCCGAGATCGACGGCGAGCACCAGTTCGAGGTGCTCGCCACGAATGGCGACACCTTCCTCGGCGGCGAGGACTTCGACCTGCGGGTCATCGAGTACCTGGCGGGCGAGTTCCAGAAGGAGAGCGGCATGGACATCCGCCGCGACCCGCTGGCCATGCAGCGCCTGAAGGAGGCTGCGGAGAAGGCCAAGATCGAGCTGTCGAACCAGCAGCAGACCGAGGTCAACCTGCCGTACATCACGGCCGACGCCTCGGGCCCCAAGCACCTGAACATCCGGCTGACGCGGGCCAAGCTCGAATCCCTGGTCGACGAGCTGATCCAGCGGACCATCGTGCCGTGCCGCACGGCCATCAACGACGCTGGCCTGAAGGTCGGTGACATCGACGACGTCATCCTCGTCGGCGGCATGACCCGCATGCCCAAGGTGCAGGAGGCGGTGAAGGCGTTCTTCGGCAAGGAGCCGCGCAAGGACGTGAACCCCGACGAGGCCGTGGCCGTCGGTGCCGCGATCCAGGCGGGCGTGCTGTCCGGCCAGGTCAAGGACGTGCTGCTGCTCGACGTCACGCCGCTGTCTCTGGGCATCGAGACGCTCGGCGGCGTCATGACCAAGCTGATCGACAAGAACACGACGATCCCCACCCGGGCGAACAACGTCTTCTCGACGGCCGACGACAACCAGACGGCGGTGACGATCCACGTGCTGCAGGGCGAGCGCGAGCAGGCCCGGGCCAACAAGTCCCTCGGCCGCTTCGACCTCACCGACATCCCGCCGCAGCCCCGGGGGCTGCCGCAGATCGAGGTGACCTTCGACATCGACGCGAACGGCATCCTCAACGTGTCGGCGAAGGACAAGAACACCGGCAAGGAGCAGAAGATCGTCATCAAGGCCTCGAGCGGCCTTTCCGAGGACGAGATCAAGCGGATGGTCGCCGAGGCCGAAACCCACGCCGAGGAAGACCGCAGGTTCCGCGAGCTCGTCGGTGCCCGCAACCAGGCCGACGCGCTGGTCCACGGCACCGAGAAGCAGCTCCGCGACCTGGGCGACAAGGTCGACGCGGCGACGCGTGCCCGCATCGAGTCGGCGCTGGCCGAGGCGCGCGACGCCATCAAGGGCGAGGACCAGGCCCGCATCGAGCTCAAGGCCCGGGCGCTCGCCGAAGCAGCGGCATCGCTCGCCGGTGCCGGCGGTGGTGAGGGTGGTGCCGGCACTGCCGGTGCCGCAGGCCCCCGGGCAGATGGCGGCGACGGCGTCGTCGATGCCGAGTTCGAAGAGGTCAAGGACGGCAAGCCCGGCGCGGGCCGCAGCTAGGCGGCCGGGTTTCCGGAGGCACAACCCGGGCAGCCCGGTGCGCCACGCGCGCCGGGCTGCCCGTGCAGTTTAGGCACGTATGGCAAAGCGCGATTACTACGAAGTGCTGGGCGTCGCCCGCACGGCTACCGAGGCCGAGATCAAGCAGGCCTACCGGCGCCTCGCCATGAAGTTCCACCCGGACCGCAATCCGGGCAACGCCGAGGCCGAGGCCTCGTTCAAGGAAGCCAAGGAGGCCTACGAGGTCCTGTCCGAAGCCGGGAAGCGCGAGGCCTACGACCGCTTCGGCCACGCCGGCGTCGACCCGGCGGCCGGCGCCGGCCGCGGTGGCCCGGGCTTCGATCCGGGCAGCGCCTTCGGTGACATCTTCGGCGACGTGTTCGGCGACATCTTCGGCGGCGGCCGGCGGGGCCGGTCGACGGTGTTCCGCGGCGCCGACCTGCGCTACGAGCTCGCCCTCGATCTCGAGCAGGCTGTCTTCGGCGACACCGTGAACATCACGGTGCCGAACATCGCGTCCTGCGACACCTGCGGTGGCAGCGGCGCCAAGCCCGGCACCAGCCCGGTCACCTGCCGCACCTGCGAAGGCGCGGGGCAGGTGCGGGTCGCCCAGGGCTTTTTCTCGATCCAGCAGACCTGTCCGGCCTGCCGGGGCAGCGGCAAGACCATCGAGCAGCCCTGCGGCGGCTGCCAGGGGCGCGGTCGCGTGCAACGCTCCAAGACGCTGGCCGTCAAGGTTCCGCCCGGCGTCGACAACGGCGACCGCATCCGCCTGACCGGCGAGGGCGAGGCGGGCCACAACGGTGGGCCGCCCGGCGACCTCTACGTCGAGATCGCCGTCCGTCCCCACGCGATCTTCGAGCGCGACGGCGCGGATCTCTCGTGCGCGGTCCCGGTGTCTTTCGGCGCGGCCGCCCTCGGCGGCAGCATCACGGTGCCGACCCTCGGCGGCGAGGTCACGCTGAAGATCCCGGCCGAGACCCAGTCAGGCAAGGTCTTCCGCCTGCGGGGGAAGGGCGTGAAGCCGGTACGCGGCCGGGAGCCCGGCGATCTCTTCTGCCGCGTCGAGGTCGAGACGCCGGTCAACCTCACGTCCGAGCAGAAGCGCCTGCTCGAGGCCTTCAACGAGGCGCTGACCGCCGGCGGCGACCGTCACCGGCCCCGCAGCCGGTCGTGGCTCGATGGGGTGAAGCGGTTCTTCGAGAATATGGTCAAGGACTCGCCAAGTCACTGACCTGCAAGGGAAAATCCTTGCTGCATCTGCGGCATGGCGTGCTGGTACAACTCTGGTACAACGTGCTGATAGTCGCAGAACATGGGAGATTGCCGCCGGCGGGCGGCCTCCCGTCACGCCGGCGTCAGTGCAGGCGGACGGCCTCGTCGACCTGCCAGCCGCGGGGACCGAAGCGGGCGCGGCTGCGGAAGTAGACGTGCGCCAGGAAGGCGCCGGTGTCGGTGGGATCGAAGCCGTGGGTCTCGCACAGCTGCGCGTACTCGGCCTCGATGCGCTCGACCAGCGGCAGGCCGATGAGCTCGACGAGGCCCTGGCGCAGTTCAGCGTGCAGCACGGAGCAGCAGCTCGAGGCGGGCCAGGGCGTTCCACGCAGCGTGCGCCGCATGGTGCAGGCCCGACTCGGGGTCGATGGTCTCGCCCTGGTGCTCGGCCAGCAGGTGCCGGTACATGGCGTTGAGGTAACGGCGGGGTTCGACGTGCTGCCAGTTGTCGGGGGCGTACTTGGCGGCGCCGTGCGTCGCTACCGCGGCCACGGCCTCGAGGGCGTGGGCGAAGCCGCGCATGACCAGCTCGGGCTCGACCTTGCCCTGGTCGTGCTTGATACCGTCAGCCATGGCCCACGATCACCGGAGACGCCGGCAAACACGCCCAGTGCGTCGCGAGCCACAGCGCCGGCTGCCACGCCGCCAGGCGCACGCAGGCGCGCGCTACGGCCGTCTGGCAGCGGCTCACCACCGGAAGCTCGGGGCGGCGCGCTGCACGAGGGCCAGCGGCCAGTCGTCGGGCCGCTCGATGACGGCCTCGCAGCGGTCGCTGACGTGGAGCGTGCCGGTATAGGGCCGGTCGGGCAGCCGGCCGAGCGCCTCCATGCCGGGGATGTCGTCGCCGACCATCACCGGCGGCAGCTTGTTGGACGTGGCCAGGGTCCGGACCCGGTCGGCCAGGTCGAGGCTGTCGACCACCACCACGTCGCCGTGGCGGTAGGTGATGCCGTCGACGGTGGCGGCCGGCGTGATGATGCAGACCAGCACCTTCCCGCCCTGGTGGGCGAGGAACCCGCTGACCGGCGCGAACGGCAGGTAACGCTTCCCCATCGTCTGCCCGGACCGCGCACCCGACGCGACGACGTGATCGCGGAGCCAGGCGGGGACGACCCTCACGACCGGACCCCCAGCCGCGGGTTGAGGCCGAACCGCCGCTGCAGGGTCTGGGCGACGGGGCCGCTCGTGGCGATGTCCTGGGCGACAGCCTGCACCACCACGGCGATGATCTCGGTGCCGTCCGGGCCCGGCCGGGTTTCGGTCGTAACCTCGCCGCCGCTGTAGTTGTGGATTTCGACACTCGGGCCGCGCTTCGGTGTGTCGCGGATCAGTCCCACCGACGGGGCGTCGCCGTAGGGCGTCTCGCGGAACGTGGCGGCGCTGGACCCGCCGATGCCGCCGATGCCGCCGCTCGATGGGGCGGCGCCACCCGAACCGATGCCGATGCCACGCATGGACGTGACCTGCGCGAGCTGCGCGCTGGACGCCAGTCCCGCCATGGCGGCGGCGGCCACGGGGTTCTTCTTCTCCTCAAGGGCGTTGAGGTACGCCTTCGACGCCGATGCGTAGACGTTGACGAGGCCCGACGCGATGGCCGCGGCCTGCTGCACCTTGAAGGCCTTCTCGCTGGACCCGGAGATGATGCCGAGCAGTGCCCCGGTGCCGGTGATGGCGCTCGATACCTGGCCGAGCCACTTCTGGCGCTCGATGTCGGCCATGCGCTTGGCGTGCGCGGCGGCCTTGGCCTCGATCTCGGCCTGGCCGCGGTCCCGCAGGGCGGCGATCTGGGTATGGGCCTCGAGCTCGGGCACGCCGACGTCGCGCAGGGCGTCGTAACGCATCTGCAGGCGGCGCTCGAGGGCCAGGCGTTCGCGCTCCGTCTCGTCGGTGGCGAGCTGGTCCTGCAGGGCCAGCAGGGTGGCGGCGCGCTGCTTCTGGGCCGCCATGACGGCGTCCGTGAGCTCGGCCTCGTGGGCGCTGCGCATGGCGAGGATCGCCGCCGCACGCTCCTGCTCGTTCAGCACGCCGGCCTCGACGAGCCGCGTGCCCTGCTGGGCGTAGGCTGCGAGCTCCATGTCGAACTTGCGCTGCAGGGCGTCGATCTCGCTGGCGGCGTTGGCGATCTCGGCCTGCGCCATGTACGCGGCGGCGTCGCTGTAGGTCGCCTGGCGGGTCGCCGGCTGCTTGTTGTCGCCGGGCAAGGCGGGGATCGATGCCAGCACGCCGGCCGCCATCGCGCTGCCCGCGGCGTCGAGCTCGGCGCCGAAGGTCTCGACTTCCGGGCTCAGCCCCTGCGTCGCGCCGTCGATCTTCGACCGCACGCCATCCCAGATGCGATAGAACTCGGCCTCGAACTTCTGCGCGCGACTCTCGCGGTTCGCCATCCAGAAGTCCCAGCGGTTGCCGGCCTCGTCGAAGTCGAGGCTGAGGAACGCCGCCGCCGTGGCCGTGGCGCCGGCGATGTTCTCGCCGAGCGCGACGAAGCCCGACGCCAGGCCGTAGATGATGGCCGAGCCCTTGCTGGCGGCCTCGGCGAGCAGCGAGAACTCCGACGTGCTCGCTGAGGTCGAGCGGAACAGCTCGTTGAGCGCGTTGGCGAGCTCCATGCCGGTGACGGCGGCCTCGCCGAGCCCCGGCGTCAGCGACTTCCCCACCTCGGCCGACAGCGAGGCGAAGGCCGCCTCCATGGCCTTGACCCGGGCTTCGTAGGTCGTGAGCGTCTGCTCGGCGAGCTCGGTGGCCTTGCGCGACTCGCCGATGTCGACGGTCAGCTGGCGGAGCTGCCCCGACTGGCCGGTCAGGATCTGCGCGGCGGCGAAGGACCGGTCGGACCACGAGATCTGCGCGACGCGGGCATTGGTGAGCGCCTCCTCGAGGCCCACCACGGACGGCCGCAGGCTGCTATCGACCTGCTCCTCGAGCTGCAGCAGGACGCCGCGGAGTGCCGTGCCGGCCGTGGCGCCCTCGATGCCGGCGTCGCCGAGCAGCTTCAACGCGGCGGCGGTCTCGGGCACCCGCAGGCCGAGCGTGGCGGCAACGTTGCCCACCGCGCCGAAGGCCTGCGCGACATCGGCCAGCTCGGGAGCGGTGGAGCCGAGCTCCGCGATGGCGTTGATGGCCTGGTCGGCGCTGCCGCCGAACTGGCGCATGATGGCCACCAGCGTCTCGCCGGCGTCGTTCAGGTCGCTGCGCGTCGCCTGGGCGAGCGTCACCGCGGCGGCCGTGATGGCCTCCAACTGCTGCGGCGTCTCGGCGAGCCCACCGGCATCCTGGGCCAGGGCCTCGAAAGCGTTGCCCACCTGCTCCGACGAGAACGTGGTGCCGATGGCAAGGCGGCGGGATGCATCCTCGAGCGCCCGCAGCTGCGTGCTGGTAAAGCCCATCGCACCAGCGGCCGAGGTCAGCGACGACTGCAGCCTGCCCGCAGCCGCTGCAGACTGGCCGAGGAACGCGATTAGCCGCTCGGCCGCGAACAGCCCCGCCATGGCCACGCCCAGGCGGCGGAAGCCGGCCTCGAGCTGGCCCGTCGCCGTCTCGGTCTTCGCCGTGGCGTCCCGCACCTGGTCGAGCTGCTGGCGCGCCTTGTCGGCGCCGATGGCCTCGACCTGTACGGCCAGTTTCGCGATATCAACGGCCACGGTCACCCTCCTGGATCGTCACCCGCGCGATGCCCTGGAACTCGGCGACGCTCACCCGAACCATGCCGGCCGGTGCCTGCTTGCTCCAGCCGTACTCGATGGGCGTTGCATACGGCAGGTTGTTCGTGAGGGTCAGGGCGACGAACGGACCAGCGCCGAGCACCGTGGCGCTGATGGCGCCGATGGTCGCCTGCCCACCGGGGTCGGGCGTGTCGGTCGTCGCGGTCTCGTAGACGCCAGCGCCGGGCTGCCAGTTACCACGCAGCCGGCCGGTATCCACCGGCGTGCGCAGGACGATGCGCCGGAACAGCTCGAGGGAGATCTTCTTGTGGAACGAGTCAGCCCGGCCGAGGGCTGAGTCGGTGAAGGCCCGCACCTGGTCCGCTGCACTCATCGCTCACCTCGGGAGGGTGGCCGCGCCGCCGGGAGGCCCCATCGGCGGCGCGGCCGTGCACCACGCTGGGGGCAGCGCGGAACTCAGGCGGCCTGCGCGGCGCGGCGCTTGGCGAACTCGTCGGCGCGGGCGGCCAGGGCCGCCTCAGCGTCGCTGATGCCGAACACGCGGTAGCCGCGCGACGAATAGGTCAGCTGCGCGAGCTGCTCGCGCGGGAAGCGTGCGATCTGCTGCGTGCGGCCGGCGACGTGGGCGAGCGCCACCTCGGCCCACTCGATGCCGGCGCGGGCGTCCTGGATGGCGATGAGGCCGGCCGGATCGGCGCGGTTGACGGCGGCCTGCCACTGGCGCGTGGCGTGCTCGCGCACCTCGGCCATGACACCCACCGGCGCATCGAGCACGGCGGCGAGCAGCTCGCGCGCCTCATCGTCGATGGCGGCCTCGACGAGCTTCAGCTGCCCGGCCAGGTCGAGCGTCGCGACGTGCTGGCGGATCTCGAAGGCGCGCAGCACCGACCGGAACTGATCCGGGGTGGCCGGCGGTGCGTAGCGCTTGGCCTCGGCCTTGTCGGTGGCGGTCGCGAAGTCGGTCACGGTTGTGCCGGCCTCGGCGACGAGCTTGATGGCACCCTCGCGCCAGGGCCGGAGCTTCGCCTCCTTGCCGAACTGCGAGAGCAGCGTGTCGCGGTCGATCAGCTGGAACTGGTTCGCCAGCGACGCTAGGCCGTAGACGGCGCTGGTCACGGCGTCGAGCAGCTTCGCCTCGGCGCGCAGCGGCGGCGCCGGCAGGAACGTCACGGTGCCGTTGGCGAGCTGCAGCGCGATGGCGCCGCGCTCGTCGGTGCCGGTGGTCAGGCGGGCGTTGGTTTTCTCCGCCTGGGTGCGGAGCATGGCGATGAGGTCGTCGAGGATCATGCGGGGGCCTCCCGTGGATGGTGCTGCCAGCGTGGCAGACGGGGCGCGAACGTCCAGACGTTCAGTGCACGCGCGGCAGGTGGATCATGCGCAGCAGCTGGCGCTCGCGCTGGCAGGCATAGCGCGCGGCGTCACCCCAGTGGTCGGGGCCGCGGGTGTCGACATCCTCGATGCGGCGCTCGTCGCGCGCGAGAAACGGCACCGTCGCCCAGAAGCCCGTGCAGCGCCGCGAGACGTACAGGCCCGGCCGGTCGGGCATGCCGGCCTGCGCCATCAGCGTCCGCAGGCGTCCCCAGCCGCTGAAGCGGTCGCCCTTGTTGGCGCGCTCGAAATACACGCCACACCGCGAGAACTCCGACGCGATGCTGGCGTCGTCAGGCAGCCCCAGCCGGGCGAAGATCGCGTCATCCGCCACCCCCTGCGGCGCCATGTGCCAGAACGCGCAGAGCGCCTTCACCCGCGCCGCGATCTCCGGGATCGACAGCCCCGTGCCGCGGTTCAGGTCGTCATTGCTCGCGCGCGTGTCGAACTCGTCGAACAGCACCAGCGAGCCGCGTGGGTAGAAGCGGCCGTCGGGACCATAGGCACCCGGCGAGTCGGCGCAGAAGTAGACGACGGACGGCGCCGCCACGCCGTAGTCCATCGACAGGTAGAAGCTCCACGCCGGCCAGTCGTCACCGGGACCGGCACGCCGCGCCAGCTCGCGCGCCTCGGGGCCCAGCTGGTCGGCCGACGGCTCCACCGCGGGCAACCGCTCCCACGCCTCGACCAGCGACCGCGATTCCTCGAGCACGTCGCCGAAGTAGGCACCGCGGGCGATGTGCCAGGAACCATCCCGCCAGGCCTTCAGCAACTCCGGATCACCCGAACACGCTGCCTCGAGCTGGCGCGTGTAGGCCTCGACATCCAGCACCGGGTTGTCGCGGGCCGTCGACGGCGCATAGACCATCGGCCGCCGCGACACGTCGTCGACGAACTCCCGCCACGGCTCGCGGCCGAACACGAAGCGCCGCGCCACCGCCTGGTGCCCAAGGCCGCCCGGGTTCCCAGCCATCACGGTGCGCGTCGGCATTCCCGCGGGCGCCCGCAGGTTCGAGCGCAACAGGTCGACCATCCGCAGGTCACCCCACTGCGTCACCTCATCGAGCAGCAGCAGCGTGAACGAGCGACCCTGATACTTGGCGTAGTCCTGCGGGCCGTCCAGCTGGCCGAGCTCCACGATGGCGCCCGATGGAAGGCGCCAGGTGTGCGCCTGGCTGTTGTAGCGCGCCGACTCATACGCCTGGCCGAACAGCTCCCGCGTCAGCAGCTCGAAGTCGGCAATGCCGGGATAGGTCCGGCGCACGTACAGCACCCGCGCCCGGCCGCCGTACTGTTCCACGTGGCGCATCGCCAGCAGCGCCAGCGTGACGGACTTCCCGCCACCCCGGCCACCGCCGAGGAACAGGTCGACAGACTCCGGCACCAGCAACGCCTGCTGCTGGAACCACGATGGCGCGAAGCCGGCGTCAATCAACGCGCACCGCCTTGCCGTCAATCACGGCCTTGTACTGGTCCGGCTGCAGGGCCGCCGGCAGCTTGAACTCGATCGTCACCCGACCATCCGTCGCGGTGCCATCCTCGCCGAACCGCCAGCCGAACTTGCTGTTGAGCTCGTGCTGCGCGGCCAGCTGCTTCGCACCCACGAGCTTCGCGAAGATGCCCGGATGCTTGTCAGGGTCGAAACGCTCGGGGATGTAGGCCTCGGGGTGGTGCAGCTGGTCGATCAACGCCGCCTCCCGTTCCCCCTGGCCGGACTCGAGCGCCTGCTTCGCCGGCTCGCTGTCGGCCAGAATCCGGTTGAACGTGCCTTCCCCCATGCCGAGCGCCCGGGCGATGGCCTTGCGGGACTTGCCCTCGCGGGCGAGGGTCTGGATGCGAGTAAGCGCGCCCTTCGGCAGGAGCTTCCCTCGCTTGAACCCGAACTGTGATGCCGTCAGGCCCGACACTCTCGCTCCCTCGCTCGCTCGTACAGCCGCAACACGCGGCGGAAGAAGGCCGGCTGCAAGCCCGCCAGGTCGCAGACCCGGCTGCAGGCCGCTGAGTGCAGGAAGCGCCGCGTGTACCCGCAGCGGTGCCAGCGGCGCTCCGCGGGCTCCATTTCTGCCAGGCTGCTGCCCAGCAGGAACTCGTCGACCAGTGCCTGCTCGATGACGCCCAGCCAGAGCCGCTGCTCGGCCTCCTGGCCGGCATGCCGCGCCAGCACCGTCATCACCTGCTGGTGCAGCGGGTCGATGGCCCGCCAGGTCTCATACTTGCCGCGCTCGGCACGTTCGCCCGCACCCTCGTCGAGGGCCTCGTCGAAGCCGAAGTCGCGGTCGTCGAGCGTCACGGCACGCTGCCCGCGAAGGCCTGCACGTCGTCAGCCGTCCGTAGCAGCACCACCGGCGCCAGGTGCCGGGCCTGGAACGCGCGCTGCGTCTGCTCGGTCCGGTTGCGGCCCGCCGGGTTCTTCACCTCGGCCAGGTGCCAGCGGCCGGCACGCGATGCCAGCAGGTCAGGCACACCACCGCCGCCAGGCAGCCGCTCGACGACGAAGCCGCAGGCCTCCAACGCCTGGACGATGGCCGGCTCGTTCCCGTCGCGGTGCTGCGTCCTGCGGCTGCGCATCGATCCCCTCGCAACGGCCGCGATGGTGGCGAACCGCGGATAGCGAGCGCCAGACGATCACGCGCCAGACGCAATAGGACGGCGCAGGAGACACGCACAGGCGCGGGGGTACGGATGGGTGGGCGTGGAGGCAGGCGTGGCCACGCCGACGCCGCCGGGACGAATCGCCGCCATGGACCTGCTGCCGCACCTTGAGGCGCAGGCGCGGGAACGGATGCTTGCAGGGAAGGCGGCAGACCCTACGGAAATCGTGCCGGAGGGTGGCGAGGCCCGCGAGAAAGCCGCCGCGATGGTCGGCACCAATGCGCGGTACGTCAGCGGTCGGCCAGGTGCTGGCGGTGGCAGGGAGGTACCTGGTAACCCGGCGGCGCGTGGTACCAGCGTTGCACCAGCACCTGCAAGAATCGGCGCGAGTCCGTACAAGCCGCAGCGAATCAGCACGTTACCGCCAGCGGCTCCCATATTGCCGAGGCGTGGGATTTTTCAGGCCAGCCGGAAAGCGGTGCGCTGTGGCTCTGGCGTGGTCCCAACCATCCCCGCATTGCCGGCGCGAAGTCCGCCGGGACGATGTCCGGGACAATGTCCTCCTGTCCTCCCCCTATAGGGGAGGAGGACAAGGCGGACATGTGCATGTCCGTGTCCGGGTAGCGTCCGGCGGACATAGGCGGACAAGACGGACAGGTCACAATGTGAGGCCATAACCGCCGGTGGCGTCGATCAGGTAGCCGTCGTCGATCAGCACGTCAACGGCCTTACGCTTGCGCTGTCGCGGGATTCCCTGGGCCTTGCAGATGGCTTCCACCTCGATGGACGAGATGTGCGTCTTCCCTGGGTTGGATCGCGACCACTCGCGGATGCCGGCCAGCAGGGCGGGCGGATGCTTGCCGCGGGGTTCGGCCTGCGCGGCCTTCGGGACGTCGTCGGTGGCCTCGAGCGCCAGGCTGGTGACGGGCTGGCGATCCTCGTCGGCCAGCCCCAGGTCGATGACCGCGGCGCGGAGGTGGGCGTCAGCGGCCGTCTCCGAGTCCTTCGCCCGTTCATGCGTGAGTCGGATGACCGGCTGGCCTGCTGCCACGCGCTCGACGCGCAGCAGCGTGTCGGTGTTCGCGGCCAGCACGATGGGTCCGCGGATGCGCCCCTTCTCGGCGTGGCCGACGTGGTGCACCAGCAGGACGCAGGCGCCGTAGCGCGAGCGCAGGCACTGGTCGAGGTTGGCCAGGTAGGCGGCGGCGTCGGCCGTGCTGCTCTCGACGGTGCCGCTGCTGTTGCGGCTCAGGGTGTCGACGACGACGAGCGCGGGCTGCACGCCCAGCGCGTCGATGGCCTGGGCCAGCACGTCCGCCGTGGGCCGCTCGGACAGGTTGACGGGGTGCTCGATGAAATAGGCCGGCACCTGCTCGAGCAACTCGTCGACGTCGAGCTCGGCGCCGGCGTACTCGTGACGCACCCAGGCGCGGATGCGCTTCCAGAGCCCGCGGCCCTCGGCGCTAATGAACACGACTGGCGCACCGGGGCGGCTCCAGCCGTGGCCGATGGCGGGTAGGCCCAGCGCGATGCGGAAGGCCCAGTCGAGCGCGACGAAGCTCTTGTAGGTGCCGAAGTCACCGTAGAGCACGGCGATGCTGTTTTGCTCGAGGTAGGGTCGCAGCAGCCAGGTGGTCGTCGGGACGTCCCGGGCGACGGTGGCGGCGCTGCGCAGTGTGATGCGCGGCGGCTCCGGCGGCGGCAATCCCAGCCGCGTGGCCAGGTCGGTGGCGTAAACGGGGGCCTCAGCCATGGCGCCCTCCCGCGACGAACGGCGGCCACGAGCGCCGCTCGGCGAACAGCGCGGGCCGGATGGGATAGACCAGCCGGGCGCCGTCGCGGAGCAGGGCGTAGGCCGTGCGCTCGAGCAGGTCGGTGTCGAAGCAGCCCCGCTCGATGAGCAGCACTGCCTCGCCGGCGACGATGCGCCAGTCGAGCTCGACGGGGTCGCGGCCATGCCAGTGCGGGGTCAGCACGGGAAAGCAGCGTCGGCGGGCCTCGGCGAAGGCGGGCGCCTCCGGGCCGATGGCCACCCAGGTGCCGCTGCCGAGGTTTGGCCGGCGCCGGTAGGCGCGCAGTTCCTCGGCGCCGACTGGCTCGCGTAGCCGGCGGCGGATCAGCCGGAGAAGCCGCGCCATCGTGTCCGTGTCGTGGAAGACGCCGCTCTCGAATAGCTCGCTCAGCGACGGCCTCGCGGTCTGCAGATCAGTCATCGCGGCGATCCTCGGCGATCCAGCGCTGCACCTGGTCGGGCTGCAGGCGGAGTGCCGCGGCGACGTCTCTCGCGGTCAATCCCTGCCGCGCCAGCCGCCTGGCCTCGCGGGCCAGGCCCTCATGGTCGACGGGCCGGAACAGCTCGGCCAGCAGTCGGTAATCGGCCTGGCCGCCGATGCGGTCGCGCGTCATGGCCGCCCCCGCAGCTCGTCGAGCTGGCGCTTGATGACCATGACGGCGGCGCCGATGCGCGCCCAAGCGAAGCACTGGCGGCAGAGCCGGTGCCAGGGCTGCCGCGGGGTGAAGTGCGAGTCGCAGCTGGCGCAGCGGTGGCGCCGGACTGGCAGTCGGTAGATTCGAGCAGTACGATGCTCTTGCACGGTGTCCCTCCCTGTAGCCCGGGCTTGCGTGCCACCGCAGCCCGGGCGCCCTCCTCAAGCCGGCCGAGACCGGCGGGAATTACTCGGCGGTGCTGTTCCGCGCCTCGTCGAGCCAGCGCAAGTACGTCGAGCGACGGGTGCGGTTCTTCTTGCGCTGGTCGCCGGCGCCGAGGCGCAGGTCCGGCGGCGGGAAGCCACCGCGCTGGCGCATCCGGGTGAGGGTGTCGGCGCTGATGCCGAGCAGGCGGCAGAGCTGCGCGTCGCTGATCAGCTCGTCGGCCCAGGCCGGCGTCGACTCGGCGCCGGGTCGCGGCTGCGAAAGGAACTGGCGGGCTGCGTCGGACATGGTGTGACTCCTGCGGTCTGTGGAGTCACGTTGCCGCCTGGCGCGGCGAACCGTTAGGCGATCCCCGGCTTAGCCCGGCTTTCCCGAAATTAGCCGCTTCAGGTGGCTTTCCCACCAGCTCTGCAGCGACACCTTGCCGGCGGCGCCGCAGCGGATCATGTCCGCTCCGCGCCAATACTGGACGGTGTGCCCGGCGATGGTGATGGGGGCGTGGGCGCGCAGGAGCTCGCGCAGGTGGGCGGGCTTGTGGATGTTCCCGGGGATGCCGGCGACGATGACGGGGTTCGCAGCGATGGCCTGGGCCACGTCCTTGTTGGGCGCTGACTTTGGTCGTGGGCGGCTGGCCTTCTCGCGGGCCTCGGCGCTGCGCTGCGCCCGCAGCCCGGCCAGCTCGTTGGCCGGCGCCCAGGCCGCAGCGGCGCCCAGCGTTTGCCCCAGCATGAAGGCAGCCATGGCGGCGCCCTCGGCATCACCGGCAGCCAGGCAGGCGCGGATGCGGTCCTGGGCCTCGAGGATGCGGGCGGCCCGACGGACGGCCGGGCGTGGGTCGTCGACGGCCGTGCGCCAGTCCGCGATGCCTTCGCGTTCCAGCAGCCCGGCGTGCCGCTGCCGGGTGATGGCGAGCATCGCTGTCATCGGCCCGGTGGACTTCTTGCGCGGCATGGGGCGAGGGTAGCCCGGGCGCCGCCGGCGTGGCGACGCCCGGGATGCGTCAGGCGGCCTTCGCCGGTACCGGCGCGTTGCCGACCCAGAGGTCATCGACCTGGTCGACCATCTCGGCCAGCGCCCTGGCCTCGCGCTTGGCCAGCTGGACGGCCGAGATCAGCTCGACATCGTCGACGCGGATGTCGTCGGCGAGCTTGTCGATGACGTAGGCGAGGCTGGCGGCGCGCTCGATGGCGTGGGTCAGCAGGTTGTGGGCGGCGCCCTCGTCGGGCTGGGTCGTGGTGTAGCGGACTTCATGCGGCTTCATCGTGGCTCTCCTGGGGTGGGGGTAGTAGACGGATTTCGGACGCGGCGACGAGCTTGTCGACGTGGTCGGCCCAGCGTTGCCAGGCCGCGGCCTTCTCGTCGCGGAAATCGTGGTGCAGATAGGCCAAGGTGGCGCCGCTGGTCATGCTGTGGTTCAGCACGGCCTTGATCAGATCCACCGAGTAGCCGAGTTTCTGCAGGCCGGACGCGCAGGTCCGCCGGAGGTCGTGCGGGCGCCAGTCGCCGATCTGTGCCACCGGGTCGATGAGCTCCTTGGCGATGCGCCGCGACCAGGCCGGCGGCCGGTTGCTCGCGCCGAAGACGTAGTCGATGCCGACGGTGCGGGGGAGGCTGTCCAGTACCCGCCGGGCCTGCCGGGACAGGAACACGACGAACTTCCGCCGGCGGTCCTTCGTGGAGCCCGCCGGGAATACCAGTTGGTTGGCATCGGGGTCGAAGTAGCCGCGGCCGGGGCGGGGGCGCCAGCACAGTGATTCCACCTCGCCGCCGCGCAGTCCCGTGTAGGCCATCAATTCGATGACCGGGCCGCAAGGCCAGCGGATCTGCCGGGCGGCCTTCACGATGGCCACGAGCTCATGGTCGGCCAGGACGCGGTCCCGCGGCTGATACGGGAACTTCGCGCCCAGCCGCAGCCCGGCGAGGGGCTTTTTCCAGTCCTCGAGGGCCTTGATGTCGGAGAGGCCCGTCGCCCAGTGCCAGATCGACCCGACCAGTACGGCCCGCTGCTTCGCGGTGTGCGGGGCCAGGGGCGCCTCGGGTTCCCCGTGGAACTGCTCGGCGCGCTGGCTCGGCGTCCGCAGCATCGCCTGGATCAGCAGCTGCACCACGCCCTTGGTCACCTCGAGCGCTGGGATGTCGCCGAACTGCCGGCCGTCGGCCAGGCGGACGCCGCAGATCGCGTTCACGGCGACGGCGGTATGCCGGTAGCGGGCGTGCACCTGGCTGGCGTACCGCTCGAGGTAGAGGTCGGCGACCTGCCGGAAGGTGAGGTCGCGCTGCTGCTCCTGCTCCACCTCGACGATGACCTGGTGGGCCACCTTCATGGCCTTGGCATCGGCGACCCGGCGCTGGTCGATGGGGTCGATGCCGTCCTCGATCTGGCGGCGGGCCGGGAGGGTCAGGCGGCGGGCCTCGGCGATGGTCACCTCGGGGAACGTGCCGAAGCCACCCATGCTGCGGGTGGTGCCCGTCCGGCGGCTCCGGTACTTCAGCTGCCAGACCCGGCTGCCGGCGTCGGTCACGCGCAGCTGCAGGTACTTGGTACACCGCTCGCGCAGGATGTCGCCGGGCTTCGCGGCGCGGATCGCGTTGTCGCGGAGCGTCTCGTAGACGTGCGTGGCCATGGTCCCTCCGATGCACCGGGTTGCACTGTGCAACTTCCGCGGCGAGTACGGATTCCGAGCACTGCTCGCGGGTTACTGCGGGAAGGTCTTACCACGCGAGAACTTGTGCACGGAAACTCGCGGATTGCTGCGGATTCGTGCGGTCGTCTGAGGGGGAATCTAGCGCGCTTCGAGAACATGGGCGCGTCCTGACGCGCCTGTCCGGGGGCGGCCCGGCGGTCAGTCGTCCTGACGGCGGCCGCGGCTGCGCCGCTGGTCCTGTCCGCCGTACCAGTTGGACCCGATGGAGCCCTGGGGTGACCGCCGCTCGGCGTCTTCCTCGCGACGGTCCGGGAATTTCCGGTAACGGCACTGGCAGCCCGCCGGTCTCGTGCAGTCGCGGAGCGGAAGCAGGGGCGCTTCCGCGGCCAGGAAGCGCCGTCCGGCCACGGCGACTGCGGCCGCACAGGCACCGGCGCAGGGGATGATGGCCGCGGCCGGGTGGCTCGTGGTCCTGCCGGCGGGCTGCTCTGCGGAGGACTTGCCGGTGCCCATGGCTGCTGCCTCGCTGCGGAATCCTGTGATAGGCCAGTGTCCGGCACGGCGCCGGTCCCGTCCGTGACGGGGGTCGGCCATTGGCGGCGATTTCTGCGAACATGGCGGCCTTTCGGGGCAGGGGCAGTCGATGCGTGGCGTGACGGTGCTGGGAGCCAATGGCCGCATGGGCCAGGCGCTCGTGCGACTTCTGGCCGACCATCCACGACTGCGGCTCGCCGGCGCGCTGACCGAGCCGGGGCATGCGGCCGTGGGCAGGGATGCGGGCGAGCTGGCGGGCATTGGTGCCAATGGGGTGCGGGTCACCGACCGCCTGCCCGAGGCGCTGGCGAATACCGAGGTGGTCATCGACTTCACGGCCGCTGCGGCGACGCCGGGCCACGTGCTGGCCTGTGCGGAACGCGGGCTACCGGTGGTCGTCGGGACGACGGGCATCGGGGGCGCGGGGGAGGCCGCCCTGAAGGCCGCGGCGGTGCGGGTGGCGGTGGTCTACAGCCGCAACATGAGCCTCGGCATCACCGTGCTCACGGAACTGGCGGCCCAGGCTGCCCGGTTGCTGGGGCCTGGCTTCGACATCGAGGTCGTCGAGGCGCACCACCGCCACAAGGTGGATGCCCCGTCCGGCACGGCGCTGCAGCTGGGCGAGGCGGTGGCTGCGGCCCGCCACCAGTCCCTGGCCGACGTGCGCGTCGACGACCGCAGCGGTGCGCGGCCGGCGGGCGGCATCGGCTTCGCCTCCATCCGGGCCGGCGCCATCGTCGGCGACCACAGCGTGCTGCTGGTGGGCGAGGAGGAGACCCTCGAGTTGCGTCACCATGCGGCGGACCGGGCGCTCTTCGCCCGCGGCGCGCTGCGGGCGGCCGACTGGGTCATCGGTCGTCCGGCTGGCCTCTACGGGATGCGCGACGTTCTCGGTCTTTAGCGCCGCCGGGGTTACGGTGGCCCCACGCGTCGTTTAAAATGCGCCGGGTCCCCAGTCCGCACGGAACGCCTGCGGGGCCGCAAGGCGCGCTCGCCGCAGGCGTGCGCGTAGGCCGCGGGTTCGCCCGCGGCCGTGCGGCGCAGGCGTGTCCGGCTGCGGCCCCGCGTTTCCCCAGTTCTCGAGGTGTTCGGTGATGGAGCCAGCGCTGCTCGCACTTCAGGATGGCACGGTCTTTCGCGGCGTCTCCATCGGGGCGCCGGGCCGCACCATCGGCGAGGTGGTCTTCAATACGGCGCTGACCGGATACCAGGAGATCCTGTCGGACCCCTCGTACTGCCGGCAGATCGTCACGCTGACCTACCCGCACATCGGCAACGTCGGCACGAACGCCGACGACCAGGAAAGCGACAAGGTCTACGCGGCGGGCCTGGTAATCCGTGATCTGCCAGCGCTTTACAGCAACTTCCGCGGCGAGGTGTCGCTGCCGGAGTACCTGCGGCGGGCCGGCACCGTGGCGATTGCCGAGATCGACACCCGCAAGCTCACGCGCATCCTCCGCGACAAGGGCGCCCAGTCCGGCTGCATCATGACCGGCGCCGACGCCGACCCCCGCGTCGCCATCGAGCATGCGCGGCGTTTTCCGGGTCTCGCGGGCATGGACCTCGCGCGCATCGTCAGCTGCAAGGAGCCCTACCAGTGGAGCCTCGGCACCAACTGGCCCAAGGCTGCCCCGGTGCGGCCCCGCCGGACCGGCGTGCTCGAGGTCGTCGCCTACGACTTCGGCATCAAGCGCAACATCCTCCGGCTGCTGGTCGACCAAGGCTGCCGCGTGACCGTCGTCCCGGCCCAGACCCCGGCCTCCACGGTGCTCGGCATGGAGCCCGACGGCGTCTTTCTGTCCAACGGTCCGGGTGACCCCGAGCCCTGCGACTACGCCATCGCGGCGATCCGCGACATCCTCGCGGCCGGCGTTCCGGTCTTCGGCATCTGTCTCGGCCACCAGCTGCTGGGCCTGGCGAGCGGCGCCCGCACGGTGAAGATGAAGTTCGGCCACCACGGCGCCAACCACCCGGTGCAGGACCTGGCCACGGGCCGGGTCATGATCACGAGCCAGAACCACGGCTTTGCCGTGGACGAGGCGACGCTGCCGCCCACGCTGCGCCCGACGCACCGGTCCCTCTTCGACAACTCGCTGCAGGGAATCGAGCGAACCGACTGTCCGGCCTTCAGTTTCCAGGGGCATCCCGAGGCGAGCCCCGGACCCCACGACCTGCTGCCCCTGTTCGCCCGGTTCACGGCCCTGATGCGGGCCCGCGACCCCGGTGCCGGCCCCCGCGCCGCCGCCGGCAGCCAGTAACCCAGGACTGCCATGCCCCGTCGTACCGACATCAACAGCATCCTCATCATCGGGGCCGGCCCGATCGTCATCGGCCAGGCCTGCGAGTTCGACTACTCCGGCGCCCAGGCCTGCAAGGCGCTGCGCGAGGAGGGCTACCGGGTCATCCTGGTTAACTCCAATCCCGCCACGATCATGACGGACCCGGAGATGGCCGACGCCATCTACATCGAGCCGGTGAACTGGCAGACCGTGGCCCGCATCATCGAGCGCGAGCGTCCCGACGCGCTGCTGCCGACCATGGGCGGGCAGACGGCGCTGAACACGGCCCTCGACCTCGAGCGCGAGGGCATCCTCGAGAAGTTCGGCGTCGAGATGATCGGCGCGTCGCGCGACGCCATCGACACGGCCGAGGACCGCGAGCTGTTCCGGCGGGCCATGGACGAGATCGGGCTCGAGTCGCCCCGGGCCGGCATCGCCCATACCCTCGACGAGGCCATCGAGGTCCAGGCCGGCATCGGCTTTCCCGTGATCATCCGCCCGTCGTTCACGCTCGGCGGCAGCGGCAGCGGCATCGCCTACAACCGCGAGGAGTTCGAGGAGATGGCGGCGCGGGGGCTCGAACTGTCCCCGACCACCGAGATCCTGCTCGACGAGTCGCTGATCGGCTGGAAAGAGTTCGAGATGGAGGTGGTCCGCGACCGCGCGGACAACTGCATCATCATCTGTGCAATCGAGAACCTCGACGCCATGGGCGTCCACACGGGTGACTCCATCACGGTGGCGCCGGCGCAGACGCTGACCGACAAGGAATACCAGCGCATGCGCGACGCCTCGATCGCCGTGCTCCGCCGGATCGGCGTCGAGACCGGCGGCTCGAACGTGCAGTTCGCTGTCAACCCGGCCGACGGGCGGCTGGTGGTCATCGAGATGAACCCGCGCGTGTCGCGGTCGTCGGCCCTGGCCTCGAAGGCCACCGGCTTCCCCATCGCCAAGGTCGCCGCGAAGCTCGCCATCGGGTACACCCTCGACGAGCTGCGCAACGAGATCACCGGCGGCGCGACGCCGGCGTCCTTCGAGCCAAGCATCGACTACGTCGTGACGAAGGTGCCGCGCTTCACCTTCGAGAAGTTCCCCGGCGCCAACGACCGCCTGACCACGCAGATGAAGTCGGTGGGCGAGGTCATGGCCATCGGCCGTACCTTCAAGGAGTCGCTGCAGAAGGCCCTGCGCGGCCTCGAGACCGGCATCGACGGCCTGGTCGAGCGGCTGCCGGCCGAGCCCACCGGGGAGCAGCTCGACGGGCTGCGCCGCGAGCTGCGCATGCCGGGCGCCGACCGGCTGCTGTACGTGGGTGACGCCTTCCGCCACGGCATGAGCCTCGAGGAGGTCGCCGACCTGTCCGGCATCGACCCGTGGTTCCTGCACCAGATCGAGGCCCTGGTCCGCACCGAACAGCAGGTGCGCGAGGCCGGGCTCGCCGGGCTGCAGCCGGCGAACATGCTGCAGCTCAAGCGCCAGGGCTTCGCCGACAGCCGCATCGCCCGCCTGCTCGGCATTCCCGAGGCCGTCGTGCGCGACCGGCGCCTCAAGGCCAACGTCCGGCCGGTCTACAAGCGCGTCGACACCTGTGCCGCCGAGTTCGCCACGACCACGGCCTACCTGTACTCCACCTACGAGGAGGAGTGCGAGGCGGCGCCGACCGACCGGCGCAAGATCATGATCCTCGGCGGCGGGCCGAACCGCATCGGCCAGGGCATCGAGTTCGACTACTGCTGCGTGCACGCCGCCTTCGCGCTGAAGGAGATCGGGTTCGAGACCATCATGGTCAACTGCAACCCGGAGACCGTCTCCACCGACTTCGACACGTCCGACCGGCTCTACTTCGAGCCGCTGACGTTCGAGGACGTCATGGAGATCGTCGACAAGGAGAAGCCCTTCGGCGTCATCGTCCAGTTCGGCGGGCAGACGCCGCTCAAGCTCGCCACCCGGCTGAAGCAGGCCGGCGTGCCGATCATCGGCACGAGCCCCGAATCCATCGACATCGCCGAAGACCGCGAGCTGTTCCAGCAGCTCGTCCGGCGCCTCGAGCTGAAGCAGCCGCCGAACTGCACGGCCCGCACCGCCGACGAGGCCGTGCGCCTGGCCGGCGAAGTCGGCTTCCCGCTGGTGGTCCGCCCGTCCTTCGTGCTCGGCGGTCGCGCCATGGAGGTCGTCCACACCGAGGAGGACCTGCGCCACTACATGACCAGCGCCGTGGCCGTGTCCAACGACAGCCCGGTGCTGCTCGACCGTTTCCTCGACCTCGCCGTCGAGGTCGACGTCGACATCGTCAGCGACGGCAAGGACGTGCTCATCGGCGGCATCATGGAGCACATCGAGCAGGCGGGCGTGCACTCGGGCGACTCCGGCTGCTCGCTGCCCCCGGCGACGCTGTCGCCGGAAATCCAGGACCAGTTGCGCGACCAGGTGACGCGGCTGGCGAAGGCGCTGAATGTCGTCGGCCTGATGAACACGCAGTTCGCGATCCAGAACGGCGTCATCTACCTGCTCGAGGTCAATCCGCGCGCCTCGCGCACGGTGCCGTTCGTGTCCAAGGCGACGGGCCTGTCGCTCGCGAAGATCGCCGCGAAGTGCATGGCCGGGGTCTCGCTGGCCGAGCAGCAGGCCCTGGAGGAGCGCCGCCCGGCCTACTTCTCCGTGAAGGAATCCGTGTTCCCGTTCATCAAGTTCCCGGAGGCCGACCCGATCCTCGGTCCCGAGATGAAGTCCACGGGCGAGGTCATGGGTACCGGGCGGACCTTCGCCGAGGCCTACGCGAAGGCGCAGATCGCCTCGGGCGTCACGCTGCCCCGGCGTGGCACGGCGTTCGTTTCGGTGCGTGACCGCGACAAGCCGGCGGCCGTCAAGCTCGCCCGCATGCTCATCGACCAGGGCTTCGACGTGATCGCAACGGGCGGCACCGCCGTGGCGCTGGCCGAGGCCGGCGTGCCCTGCCGGCGCGTCAACAAGGTCCGCGAGGGCCGGCCCCACGTCGTCGACATGATCAAGAACGACGAGATCAGCTTCATCGTCAATACGACCGAGGGCAAGCAGTCGATCCGCGAGTCCAGGTCGATCCGTGGCGCAGCCGTGCAGCGCAAGGTCACCTACTACACGACCATGCCGGCGGCGGCGGCGACCAGCCTCGCGCTGGCGCACCGCGAGGGTGGCGAGGTCAACCGGCTGCAGGACCTGCACCAGGGGGTGGTCCGGTGAGGAAGGTTCCGCTGACGGCCCGGGGCGCCGAGCGCCTGCGGGAAGAGATCAAGTCCCTCAAGACCGAGGCCCGGCCGCGGGTGATCAAGGCCATCGCCGAGGCCCGCGGGCACGGTGACCTGAAGGAGAACGCCGAGTACCACGCCGCCAAGGAAGAGCAGGGGTTCATCGAGGGCCGCATCCGCGAGCTCGAGAACATGCTGGCCAACGCCGAGGTCATCGACGTGACCCGGTTCGGCACGACGGGGAGGGTGGTCTTCGGTGCCACCGTCGGCCTCGTCGACGAGGCCGACGGCCGCCAGGTGCGCTACCAGATCGTCGGCGAGTACGAGGCAGACATGAAGGCCGGCCTCATCTCGGTGACCTCGCCCATCGCCCGCGCCCTCATCGGCAAGGAGCAGGGCGACGAGGTATCGGTGGCCGTGCCGGGCGGCGAGAAGGTCTTCGAGATCGTCAGCGTCGACTACGCTTGAGGTCGTCCCGGGGCCGGCAGCGCCAGGCGTGCGCCGGCCGGGTCGGGCCGGTAGAGGACCGCCACATGGCCAATGCGCGTGACCAGTACCGCGCCCGTCCGGGCGAGGATCGATTCGAGCATCGCCTCGCGGTCCCCCCGGTCGCCCGTGGACGCCAGCCGCAGTTTCACGAGTTCGTGATGGCAGAGCACCCGGTCGAGCTCCTCCAGGAAGGCCGGCGTCACGCCGGCCCCGCCCACCCGGGCCAGGGGCTTCAGCTTGTGCGCAAGGCCCCGGAGGTGGCGGCGCTGGGCTTCGGTCAGTGCAATCATCGGGTGTGGCCGGGGCGGGTCGTGGTTTCTCGTGCGGCGCAGTATACCGGCCCGGACCGGGTGCCGGCGCGGCTGCCGGGCCGCGATCGTGGCTAAGGGCGGCTCCAGCACCCGCTGGAAGCAGCGGCAGGCCCGGGATCCCTATGTCCGCCGCGCCCAGGCGGAGGGCTGGCGCTCCCGCGCCATCTACAAGCTCGAGGAGATCCAGCAGAAGGACCGCATCCTCGCCCGGGGCCAGACCGTAGTGGACCTCGGGGCGGCCCCGGGCGCCTGGTGCCAGTTCGCGACCCGGGTCGTCGGCGCCAGCGGCCGCATAATCGCCCTGGACCTGCTGGAGATGGATCCGCTGCCAGGGGTCGAGTTCATCCAGGGCGACTTCCAGGACGAAGGCATATTCAACGAATTGCTGTCCCGGGTGGGCCCGGGCAGGGTGGACGTGGTGCTGTCGGACATGGCCCCGAACATGACCGGGATGCGCGCGATCGACCAGCCCCGGTCGATGTACCTCGCGGAGCTGGCCCTCGACTTCGCCGGCCGGGTGTTGCGGCCGGGCGGGAGCTTCGTCGCCAAGCTCTTCCAGGGCGAGGGCTTCACCGGGTTCGTGACGCTGGCACGGTCCCGCTTCGAGGAGGTGCGGCTGCGCAAGCCCGCGGCCTCGCGACCGGAAAACCGGGAGATCTATCTGGTGGCGCGGAACTTCCGGTTGTAGTAGGGTCGTAAGTGAGTAGCCCCCTAAGGCATTGATCCCGCAGGAGACCATCTTCCCGTGCTGAACGATCTGGCCAAGAACATCATCCTCTGGGTCGTCATCGCCGTCGTGCTGCTGACGCTCTTCCAGAGCTTCGGCACGGGGCCGCGGCAGACGGAGGCGCTCGAGTACTCCGAGTTCCTGCAGCTCGTCGAATCGGGGCAGGTCGACCAGGTCGTCTTCGAGGGCGACACGATCCGCGGCCTGCGCAGCACGGGCGAGCGGTTCACCACCTACAGCCCCGAGACCGACAACACGGCGCTGATCGGCGAGCTCAAGAAGAACCGCGTGCGCATCTCCGCCACGGCGCCGAAGGGCCAGAACATCCTGGTCAGCCTCTTCATCAACTCGTTCCCGGTCCTGCTGCTGATCGCCGTCTGGGTCTACTTCATGCGCCAGATGCAGGGCGGTGGCGGCGGCCGGGGTGCAATGTCCTTCGGCAAGAGCCGCGCGCGCCTGCTCGGCGAGGACCAGGTCAAGGTGACCTTCGCCGACGTGGCCGGCGTCGAGGAAGCCAAGGAGGAGGTTGGCGAGATCGTCGACTTCCTGAAGGACCCGGCCAAGTTCCAGCGGCTCGGCGGCAAGATCCCGAAGGGCGTGCTGATGGTCGGCTCGCCGGGCACCGGCAAGACGCTGCTGGCCCGCGCCATCGCCGGCGAGGCCAAGGTGCCGTTCTTCACCATCTCGGGCTCCGACTTCGTCGAGATGTTCGTCGGCGTCGGTGCCTCCCGCGTCCGCGACATGTTCGAGCAGGCCAAGAAGCACGCGCCCTGCATCATCTTCATCGACGAGATCGACGCGGTGGGCCGCCACCGCGGCGCCGGGCTCGGCGGCGGCCACGACGAGCGTGAGCAGACGCTGAACCAGCTGCTCGTCGAGATGGACGGTTTCGAGGGCAATGAGGGCATCATCGTCATCGCCGCCACCAACCGGCCCGACGTGCTCGACCCTGCGCTGCTGCGCCCGGGCCGCTTCGACCGCCAGGTCGTGGTGCCCCTGCCGGACGTGCGGGGCCGCGAGCAGATCCTGAAGGTCCACATGCGCAAGGTGCCGCTGGCCGACGACGTGCGGCCCGGCGTCATCGCCCGGGGCACCCCCGGCTTCTCCGGCGCGGACCTGGCCAACCTGGTGAACGAGGCGGCACTCTTCGCGGCCCGCGCCAACCGGCGCACCGTCACCATGGACGAGTTCGAGAAGGCCAAGGACAAGATCCTGATGGGTGCCGAGCGGCGATCCATGGTCATGAACGAGTCCGAGAAGAAGCTCACGGCCTACCACGAGGCCGGGCACGCCATCGTCGGGCTGACGGTTCCTGACCACGATCCCGTTTACAAGGTCACGATCATCCCGCGCGGCCGGGCCCTGGGCGTCACGATGTTCCTGCCCGAAGAGGACCGCTACAGCTACAGCAAGCGCCGCCTCAACAGCCAGATCGCGAGCCTGTTCGGCGGGCGCATCGCCGAGGAGATCGTCTTCGGCAAGGACGCCGTCACCACCGGCGCCTCCAACGACATCGAGCGCGCCACTGACATCGCCCGGAACATGGTCACCAAGTGGGGGCTGTCCGAGCGTCTCGGTCCCCAGACCTACACCGAGGAGGACGGCGAGGTCTTCCTGGGCCGCTCGGTGACCCAGCACAAGCAGGTCTCCGACGTCACGATCCACGCCATCGACGAAGAAGTCCGGCAGATCATCGACACCAACTACGAGCTGGCGCGGAACATCCTCGTGACCAACCTCGACAAGCTCCACGTCATGGCCGGTGCCCTCATGAAGTACGAGACCATCGACGAGGGGCAGATCCGCGACATCATGGCCGGCCGCGAGCCGCGCCCGCCCCAGGACTGGGACAGCGCCGGACCGACGGCACCCGTCACTGGCATGGGCGGTGCCAAGCCCGATGATCCGGGCCTCGGCGAGCCGGCCAGCCAGCACCGGACCCGCACCTGACGCGCCGGTCCGGCCGCGAGCGACACGCCATCGGGGTGCCTGCGGGCACCCCGATGCGTTTGGGCCCTGCTGTCTCCCGCCCATGCTGACCATTCCCTGTCGCCGCCGCCCGCTGCCGCTGGACCGCGCCCGGGTCATGGGTGTGCTGAACGTCACCCCGGACTCGTTCTCCGACGGAGGCCGGTTCACGTCCGTGGCCGAGGCCGTGGCCGCCGCGCTCGCGCTGGCCGGGGAGGGCGCCGACATCGTGGACGTCGGCGGCGAGTCGACCCGCCCGGGGGCCCGCCCCGTGCCGGTGGCCGACGAGCTGGCCCGGGTGGTGCCGGTGGTGGCCGGGCTCCGCCGCGCCAGCGACGTGCTGATCTCCGTGGATACCAGCGAGCCCGCGGTCATGGAGTCCGCCGTCGCTGCGGGTGCTGACCTCATCAACGACGTGCGGGCGCTTCGCCGTCCGGGGGCGCTCGCGGCGGCGGCGCGGCTGCAGGTGCCGGTCGTGCTGATGCACATGCAGGGCGAGCCGGCCACCATGCAGCAGGCGCCGGCCTACGACGACGTGGTGGCCGAAGTGCTGGCCTTCCTCGCGGACCGGATCGCGGCCTGCATCACGGCGGGGCTGGCGAGGGCGTCACTTATAATTGACCCCGGTTTCGGGTTCGGCAAACGGCCGGCCGACAACCTGGCGCTGCTGGAGGGTCTCCATCGCTTCCGCGCCCTCGGCGTACCGCTGCTGGCGGGCTTGTCGCGGAAGTCGCTGATCGGGCACCTGACCGGGGCCGCCATCGCTGAACGCCGGGGCGGCAGCATCGCCCTGGCCCTGGCCGCCCGCGCGAAGGGTGCCGACATCCTGCGCGTGCATGACGTGGCGGATACGGTCCAGGCGCTCGCGGTCGCCGCCGCCCTCGGGGAGAATTGACCATGGCACGACACCTGTTCGGTACCGACGGCATCCGGGGGCGCGTGGGCCAGGCGCCCATGACCGCGGAGTTCGCCCTGCGCCTGGCGAGTGCCGCGGCGCGCGTGCTCGCGCCGGCGGGCGGCCGTGTCCTCATCGGCAAGGACACGCGGGTCTCCGGCTACATGTTCGAGGCGGCCCTCGAGGCCGGCTTCGTGGCTGCCGGCATGGACGTGCTGCTGGTCGGCCCGCTGCCCACACCGGGCATTGCCTACCTCACGCACACGCTGGGCGCCGACCTCGGCGTCGTCATCAGTGCGTCGCACAACCCCTACGACGATAACGGCATCAAGTTCTTCGACCGCGAGGGCGCCAAGCTCCCGGACCGCGTCGAGGAGGAGATCGAGGCGCGACTCGAGGAGCCGGCCATCACCCGCGAGTCCGGCGAACTCGGCCGCGCCAAGCGGGTAGAGAGCGCGCTCGAGCAGTACCAGCAGTTCTGCGCCAGCACCGTGCCGGCGGACCTGCGGCTCGACGGCCTGAAGGTGGTGATCGACTGCTCCCACGGGGCCGCGTACAAGGTCGCGCCGCGGGTGCTCTCGCAGCTCGGTGCCGAGATCGTGCCGATCGGCTGCTCGCCCAACGGCCGCAACATCAACGACGGCTGCGGCTCGACCCACCCGGAACTGCTGCAGCTGACGACCCGGGGCGTCCGGGCCGACCTCGGGATAGCCCTCGACGGCGACGGCGACCGGCTACTGATGGTCGACCACGAGGGCGCCATCGTCGACGGCGACCAGCTGCTCTACATCCTCGCCACGGCCTGGCAGGACAGCGGGGCGCTGCGTGGTCCCGTGGTCGGCACGCTCATGAGCAATTTCGGCCTCGAGCGCGCCTTGCGCGAGCGCGGGATCGATTTCCGCCGTGCCCAGGTCGGCGACCGTTACGTGCTCGAGATGCTCAAGGCCAGCGGTGGGACGCTCGGTGGCGAGACCTCGGGGCACCTGCTGTGCCTCGACCGCACGACCACGGGTGACGGCCTCGTCAGCGCGCTGCAGGTGCTGGACGTCGTCAAGCGCTCGGGCCGTACGCTGGCGGAGCTCAGCCGCGGCATGCCGCGCTTCCCGCAGAAGCTGGTCAACGTCCGCGTGGAGCGCCGGGTCGACCCGCGGCAGTCGCCGCCGATCCAGTCTGCCGTGGCCGCGGCCGAGCAGGCCCTGGGGAGCCGGGGCCGGATCGTGCTCCGGGCCTCCGGCACCGAGCCCGTCATCCGCGTCATGGTCGAGGGTGAGGACGGCGACGAGGTCGCGCGCCTTGCCGACAGCCTCGCCGCCGAGGTCCGCGCCGCCGCCGCGGCCTGACGGGGACCAGTTCGCCGCGGCTCCCGCGCGTTGCTTTCGGCGACGCGGGCCGCTACCCTGCGCGCCGCACTCAGGCGCGGCCTGCGGGAGTCGACCATGCCTCAGCGCCGGTCCTTCGTGGCAGGCAACTGGAAGCTCAACGGCAGCCTGGCTACCAACGCCAGCCTGCTGGAGGGTATCGTTGCCGGCGCGCCCTGGCAGGCCTGCGACGTCGCCGTCTGTCCCGCTTACGTCCACATTCCGGCTGCCGTCGCGCGTCTCTCGGCCACCACCATCGGCGTCGGTGCCCAGGACGTGGCGGACGTGCCGGCCGGCGCCTACACGGGCGAAGTCTCTGCCGCGATGCTGCGCGAGGCCGGCTGTCGCTATGTGATCGTCGGCCACTCGGAGCGGCGCACCCTCTACGGCGACACCGACGCCGTCGTGGCGCGCAAGGTGACGGCCGCCACCGGTGCGGGCCTCGTGCCCATCGTCTGCGTCGGCGAGACGCTGGCCGAGCGCGATGCCGGCACGACCCTGGCGGTGGTCGGCCGGCAGCTCAGTGCCGTCATCGACGGTGCGGGCCTCGGTGCCTTGTCGGAGGCCGTCATTGCCTACGAGCCGGTCTGGGCCATCGGGACCGGCCGCACGGCGACGCCCGACCAGGCAGACGAGGTCCACCGCGCCATCCGCGCCCTGTTGGCCCGTCACGATGCTACAATGGCGGGCCGACTGCGGATCGTCTACGGCGGCAGCGTCAAGTCTGCCAATGCCGCCGAGCTGTTTGCGCGGCCCGACATCGACGGCGGACTGATCGGTGGCGCTTCGCTCGATGCCGGGGAATTCCTGGCCATCTGTGCGGCGGCCAGGCGTGATTAACGGAGCGGGGCGCCAGCGTCCCGGTGGCTGATGACGACACTTCACTGGATCGTGCTGATCGTCCATGTGCTGATTGCGGTCGGCATCGTGGGCCTCGTGCTCCTGCAGCGGGGCAAGGGTGCCGAGGCCGGTGCCGCCTTCGGTGCGGGCGCGTCCTCCACGATCTTTGGCGCCCGCGGCTCGGCCAACTTCCTGTCCCGCTCGACGGCCGTGCTGGCAGCCATGTTTTTTGCGACGAGCCTGGGCCTTGCCTACCTCGGTGCCCAGCGCAAGCCGCCGGCGAGCGTGCTCGATGCGGTGGCTCCGGCGGCTGAGGTGAAGCTGCAGGACGGAGTGCCGGCCGTGCCGGGTGGCGTAGCTCCGGAGGCCGCGCCGGCCCCGGCCGCGGTGCCAGCCGGATCGCCGGCACCGGCGCCCGAGGGAGCGCCGGCCGGGAGCGAGTGAGTTTCAATCAGTGCCGTGGCGGGCGCGCCCGCCAGCGACACGCCGACGTGGTGGAATTGGTAGACACGCCGTCTTGAGGGGGCGGTGGCGCAAGCCGTGTGAGTTCGAGTCTCACCGTCGGCACCACATACAAACAGGCAGGCCTCGTTCGCGCTGGCGACGCAGGCACCGCTGACCCGGCCCGCCCGCAGTGGCGGCCGGCCAGCGACGGGCTTCCTGCCGCCCGGAGGCGAAGGACATGCTGGCTGAGTACCTGCCCGTCTTGCTCTACCTCGGCGTTGCCACCGGCATCGGCCTGATCCTGCTCGGTCTCGGGTTCCTGCTCGGCCGCGGGCGCAAGTATGGCGAGAAGCTCGGGCCCTACGAGTGCGGCTTCGAGGCCTTCGAGGACAGCCGCATGAAGTTCGACGTGCGCTACTACCTCGTGGCGATCCTCTTCATCGTCTTCGACCTCGAGATCGCCTTCCTCTTTCCCTGGGCCGTCACGCTCGAGGACACGGGCCTGACCGGGCTCGTCGCCATGGGCATCTTCCTGGCGGTGCTCGTCGTGGGCTTCATCTACGAGTGGAAGAAGGGCGCGCTGGAATGGGACTGAACGAGTCCGCCACCCTGGCGCCGGCCGGTAGCGCCATGCCGCTGCAGGCCGACGGCGTCGACGAGATCCTGCAGCGTCGCGGCTTCGTCGTGACCCGGCTCGACAACCTGGTCAACTGGGCCCGCACTGGTTCGCTGTGGCCGATGACCTTCGGCCTCGCCTGCTGCGCCGTCGAGATGATGCACGCCGGCGCGGCGCGCTACGACCTCGACCGCTTCGGCGTCATCTTCCGTCCCAGCCCGCGGCAGTCCGACGTGATGATCGTCGCCGGCACCCTGACCAACAAGATGGCGCCGGCGCTGCGCAAGGTCTACGACCAGATGGCCGAGCCCCGCTGGGTCATCTCGATGGGCTCCTGCGCCAATGGCGGCGGCTACTACCACTACTCGTACTCCGTGGTCCGCGGCTGCGACCGCATCGTTCCCGTCGACGTCTACGTGCCCGGCTGTCCGCCCACGGCCGAGGCGCTGCTCTACGGGATCATCCAGCTGCAGAACAAGATCCGCCGTACAAGCACCATCGCCCGCTGACGGCCACCCGTGACCCGATGAGCAGAACCACCGCCTCGCAGCTGTCTGCCGCCCTGGCCGAACGTTTCGGCGAGCGCCTCGTCCCCGTGCCCTCCCGTTGCGGCGAGATCACGGTGGAGGTGGCACCGTCCGACCTGCTGGACGTCTGCCGGGCCCTGCGCGACGAGCCGCCGTTCCGGTTCCGCATGCTCATGGACGTGTGCGGCGTCGATTACCTCGCGTACGGGCAGGGCGAGTGGCTGACCGAAGACGCCACCGATGCCGGCTTCAGCCGCGCGCGGCAGCCGACGATCCTCGCCCCGGCGGGGGCGCGCTTCGATCCCCGCCGCTTCGCGGTGGTCTACCACCTGCTGTCGCTGGACCTGAACCAGCGGCTGCGGCTGCGGGCCTTCACCGGGCCCGACAACCCGCCGGTGGTGCCGTCGGTCACCCCGATCTGGGCCTCGGCCGACTGGTACGAGCGCGAGGCCTTCGACCTCTACGGCATCCTGTTCGAGGGCCACCCGGACCTGCGGCGCCTCCTGACCGACTACGGCTTCATCGGGCACCCGTTCCGCAAGGACTTCCCGCTCTCCGGCAACGTCGAGGTCCAGTACGACCCGGAGCGCGGGCGCGTGGTCTACCAGCCCGTCACCATCGAGCCGCGCACCCTGGTGCCGCGCGTTATCCGCGACGACAACCGCTACGTCGCCGACCTCAAGGGCCCGGGAGCGCGCTGACGGCCATGCCCGAGTTCCAGAACTTCACGCTCAACTTCGGTCCGCAGCATCCCGCGGCGCACGGCGTGCTGCGGCTCGTCCTCGAGATGGACGGCGAGACGATCCAGAAGGCTGACCCGCACATCGGCCTGCTGCACCGGGCCACCGAGAAGCTCGCCGAGTCCAAGCCGTACAACCAGAGCATCGGCTACATGGACCGGCTCGACTACGTCTCGATGATGTGCAACGAGCACGGCTACGTGCTCGCCATCGAGAAGCTCCTCGGCGTGACGGTGCCGAAGCGCGCCCAGTACATCCGCGTGATGTTCGACGAGATCACGCGGATCCTGAACCACCTCATGTGGCTCGGCGCCCACGGCCTCGACATCGGCGCCATGAGCGTGTTCCTCTACTGCTTCCGCGAGCGCGAAGACCTGATGGACTGCTACGAGGCGGTCTCGGGAACGCGCATGCATGCAACCTACTACCGGCCGGGCGGCGTCTACCGCGACCTGCCTGACCGCATGCCGAAGTACCAGCAGTCGGAGTGGCGCGATGCGAAGGACACGAAGCGCCTGAACGAGGCCCGCGAGGGCTCGTTGCTCGACTTCATCGAGGCGTTCACCGACCGCTTCCCGGGCTGCGTGGACGAGTACGAGACGCTGCTGACGGACAACCGCATCTGGAAGCAGCGCACCGTCAACATCGGCGTCGTCACGCCCGAGCGGGCCCAGGCGCTGGGCTTCAGCGGTCCGATGCTGCGCGGGTCGGGGATTGCGTGGGACCTGCGCAAGAAGCAGCCCTACGAGGTCTACGCCGACCTCGATTTCGACATTCCCGTCGGCGTCAACGGCGACTGCTACGACCGCTACCTCGTCCGCATCGAGGAGATGCGGCAGTCGAACCGCATCGTCCGCCAGTGCGTCGACTGGCTGCGGCGCAATGCCGGGCCGGTCATGGTCGACGACCACAAGCTGGTGCCGCCGACCCGCGAGCAGATGAAGGGCGACATGGAAGCCCTCATCCACCACTTCAAGCTCTTCACCGAGGGGTACACGGTGCCCCCCGGCGAGGCCTACGCCGCCGTCGAGCATCCGAAGGGCGAGTTCGGCGTCTACCTGGTGTCCGACGGCGCGAACAAGCCGTACCGGGTCAAGGTGCGGGCGCCCGGCTTCGCGCACCTGTCGGCCATGCAGGAGATGGTCGTCGGCCACATGCTGGCCGACGTCGTCGCCGTCATCGGCACCCAGGACATCGTCTTCGGCGAGATCGACCGGTAACCCACCCATGGCCGAGCATCCCACCAGCCCGTCTCCGGTCGAGCTTTCGAGCCACCTGCGCGAGGAGATCGACCACTGGGTCGCGCGGTTCCCGCCCGAGCGCCGCCGCTCGGCGGTCATCGGCGCCCTGCATGCCGCGCAGCACGAGAACGGCGGGTTCCTTACGCGCGAGCTCATGGAGGCCGTCGCTGCCTACCTCGGCCTGCCGGCCATCCAGGTCTTCGAGGTGGCGGCCTTCTACTCGATGTTCGAGACGAAGCCCGTGGGACGACACAGCATCTCGGTATGCACCAACATCTCGTGCATGCTCTGTGGCGGCGAGCGCATCCTCGCCCACCTCGAGAAGCGCCTCGGCATCAAGGTCGGCGAGAGCACGCCCGACGGCAGGTTCTACCTCAAGCAGGAGGAGGAGTGCCTCGCCGCGTGCACCGGAGCGCCGATGATGATGGTTGACCACCGGTACTACGAGAACCTGACGCCCGCCCGCGTCGACGAGATCCTCGATGCCGTCGCCGCGAACGACGGCACCGGCGAGCACTGACACGACACCCATGGCCGATACCGACCGTTATCCCCGCAACCTGGTCTGCCTCGCGACGCTCGAGCATCCCGAGCCGTGGACGCTGGCGACCTACCGCCGCACCGGCGGCTACGAGGTCTGGGAGAAGATCCTCGCGGGCCAGCTGACCCGCGAGCAGGTCATCGACGGGGTGAAGGCCTCCGGCCTGCGCGGCCGCGGCGGCGCCGGCTTCCCGACGGGGGTCAAGTGGAGCTTCATGCCCAAGGACGCGCCGGGGCAGAAGTACGCCGTCTGCAATTCCGACGAGAGCGAGCCCGGCACCTGCCACGACCGCGACATCCTGCGCTATAACCCGCACTCGGTGATCGAGGGCATGGCCATCGGCGGCTTCGCCATGGGTGCCACCGTGGGCTACAACTACATCCGCGGCGAGTTCATGGACGAGCCGGTCCCGCGGTTCGAGGCGGCCCTCAAGGAGGCCTACGCCGCCGGCCTGCTCGGCACCAACATCCGCGGCTCCGGGATCAGCTTCGACCTGCACGCCTTCGTTGGCGCCGGCGCCTACATCTGCGGCGAGGAGACCGGGCTGCTGGAGTCCCTCGAGGGCAAGCCGGGCAGGCCCCGCTTCAAGCCGCCTTTCCCCGCGGCCTTCGGCCTGTACGGACGGCCTACGACCATCAACAACACCCAGTCCTACGCCTCGGTGCCCACCATCCTGCGCAAGGGCCCCAAGTGGTTCGCCGACCTGGGGCCCGAAGGCTCGGGTGGCACGATGATCTTCTCCGTGTCGGGGCACGTTAACCGTCCCGGCAACTACGAACTGCCCCTCGGCATCCCGTTCCGCGACCTGCTCGAGATCGCCGGCGGCGTGCGCGACGGGCGCCGGCTCAAGGCGGTGATCCCGGGTGGCTCGTCGGTGCCGGTGGTGCCGGGCGAGCTGATGCTGGGCGCGACCATGGACTACAACGGCCTCAAGTCCATCGGCTCGTCCCTCGGCACCGGTGCGGTCGTCGTCATGGACGAGACCACCTGCATGGTGCGCATGCTGCGGCGGATCTCGCGGTTCTACTACGCCGAGTCCTGCGGCCAGTGCACGCCGTGCCGCGAGGGCACGGGCTGGCTCTACCGCATGCTCACGCGCATGGTCGAGGGCCAGGGCCGGCCGGAGGACCTCGGCCTGCTGCTGGACGTGGCCAACCGCATCGAGGGCCACACGATCTGCGCCCTCGGCGATGCGGCGGCCTGGCCGGTGCAGAGCTTCCTGAAGCATTTCCGCCACGAGTTCGAGTACATGGTCGAGCACCAGGGCCGGTCCGTGGTCGAGGCCGTGGCCGAGCCGGCCTGAGGAACGTTGCCGCCGATGACCGACAACACCGTCAAGATCGAAGTGAACGGGGTCGAGCTCGAGGCGCGGCCTGGCGAGATGCTGATCGCCGCGACCGATCGCGCCGGCATCTACGTGCCCCGCTTCTGCTACCACGAGAAGCTGTCGATCGCCGCCAACTGCCGCATGTGCCTGGTCGAGGTCGAGAAGGCGCCCAAGCCGCTGCCGGCCTGCGCGACCCCGGTCACCGCCGGCATGAAGGTCTTCACGAAGTCGGCCCGGGCCATCGGCGCCCAGAAGGCGACGATGGAGTTCCTGCTCATCAACCACCCCCTCGATTGCCCGATCTGCGACCAGGGCGGCGAGTGCGAGCTGCAGGACCTGGCCATGGGCTTCGGGCGCGATGTCGCCCGCTTCGTCGAGCGCAAGCGCGTCGTGGCCGACAAGGACATCGGCCCGCTGGTCTCCACGGACATGACCCGGTGCATCCACTGCACCCGCTGCGTCCGGTTCGGCCAGGAGATCGCCGGCATCCAGGAGCTCGGCACCATCGGGCGTGGCGACCGGATGCAGATCAGCACCTACATCGAGAAGAGCGTCGACCACGAGCTGTCCGGCAACATCATCGACCTCTGTCCCGTCGGCGCGCTCAACAGCAAGCCCTACCGTTTCAGCGCGCGGGCCTGGGAAATGCAGGCCCTGCCCACCGTGGCGCCCCACGACTGCCTCGGGTCCAACCTCTACGCCCACGTGCTGCTCGGCAAGGTCAAGCGCGTGGTGCCGCGGGCCAACGAGGCGATCAACGAGACCTGGCTCCCGGACCGCGACCGCTTCAGCTACGAGGGCATCTACGCCGCCGACCGCCTGCAGCGCCCGCTGGTCCGCCGCGACGGGCAGTGGCGCGAGGCTGGCTGGGAAGAGGCCCTGCAGCTCGCCGCCGACGGCCTCCGCGCCGCTGGCAACGGTATCGCCGCGCTGTGCTCGCCGTCGGCCACTGTGGAGGAGGGTTACCTGCTGCAGCGGCTGGTCCGGCACCTTGATGGCAGCGACATCGATCATCGCCTGCGCCGGAGCGACTTCCGCGGACAGTCTGCCGAGCCTGCCGTGCCCGGCCTCGGCATGCCCGTGGCCGACGTCGAGCAGTGCGACGCCATCGTCGTGGTCGGCTCCGACCTGCGGCGCGAGGTGCCGCTGCTGGCCCACCGGGTCCGCAAGGCGGCCCTGCGGGGCGCGAAGGTGGCGTTCGTGGCGAGTGCCGGCGAGTACCTCTTCCCGGTGACTGCCAGGCTGGCGTCGGGCGACGACGCCGGCAGTGCGGTCGCCGCCCTGGCCCCGGGCGGTCAGGCCGCCGAGGTGCTGCGGTCCGCAGGCCGCGGCCTCGTGCTGTTCGGTCTCGCGGCCGGCCGGCACGTCCGGCGGGCCGAGATCCGGCGTGCCGCCCAGTCCCTGGCCACCGCCACCGGTGCGCACTTCGGCGAGATCACCGAGGGCGCCAACAGCGCCGGCCTGGCCCTGGCCGGCGTGCTGCCCCACCGGGGTCCCGCCGGCCTGCCGGTGGGCACGCGCGGCCGCACGGCTGCCGGCATCGCGACCGGAGGCGCCGGGGCGCTGGTGCTGCTGAACGTCGAGCCGGATGCCGACATCGGCGTGCCGGCGCCGGGTCTCGCTGCAGCCGGTCTCGTCGTGGCCCTGTCGCCGTATCGCCAGGACGTGCCGGGTACCGGTCCGGCCGTGTTGCTGCCCATCGGCACGTTTGCCGAGACGGCCGGCACCTACGTCAACGTCGCCGGCACCTGGCAGACCTTCGCGGGCGTCGCCTCGCCGGTCGGCGAGAGCCGGCCCGCCTGGAAGGTACTCCGCGTCCTCGGCAACCTGCTGGGGGTCCCGGGCTGCGGGTACGAGTCGGCCGGCGCGGTGCTTGCGGAGCTCCGGGGGCTGCTCGATGCGGCGGAGGCCGCGACGCTGGGGCAGGGTGATGCCGACCCGGCCGACGCGGCGCCGTCCTCCGGCGTGGCCGTGGCACCGGTGCCTATGTACGGCGTCGATGCGGTGGTCCGGCGGGCCCAGTCCCTGCAGCGCACCGCCGAAGCGCTGCGTGACGAGCCGGCCAGCAGCCTGCGCCGCAGCGCCTGAGGTCACCGTGGACGCACTGCTCGCCTACTGGAATGCACTGCCGCCGTGGCTCGCCTCGGTGCTGCTGAGCCTCGGCCAGATCCTGGCCGTCACGGTGGTCGTCATCCTCTGCGTCGCCTTCACGACCTACTTCGAGCGCAAGGTCATCGGCTACATGCAGGTGCGCATCGGCCCCAACCGGGTCGGGCCCGGTGGCTGGCTGCAGCCCTTCGCCGACGTCATCAAGCTGCTGCTCAAGGAGGTCATCGTCCCCTCGAGCGCCAACCGCTTCCTGTTCCTGGTGGCGCCACTGCTCGCCATCGTGCCCGCCCTGGCTACCTGGGCCGTCGTGCCGCTGTTTCCCGGCTTCGCCATCGCGCAGATCGACGCGGGGCTCCTCTACGTGCTGGCCCTGACGTCGCTCGGCGTGTACGGCGTGATCCTCGCGGGCTGGGCCTCGAACTCCAAGTACGCCCTGCTGGGTGCCATGCGCTCGGCGGCGCAGATCGTCGCCTACGAGATCGCCATGGGCTTTGCCCTGGTGGGGGTGCTGATGGCGAGTGGCAGCCTGAACCTCGGCCGCATCGTTGAGGCCCAGGCCGGCGGGCCGCTGAGCTGGTTCTGGCTGCCCCTGCTGCCGCTCTTCGTCGTCTATTTCATTTCCGGTGTCGCCGAGACCAACCGGGCGCCCTTCGACGTCGCCGAGGGCGAGTCGGAGATCGTCGCCGGCTTCCACGTCGAGTACTCCGGCGTCGCGTTTGCCGTGTTCTTCCTCGCCGAGTACGCCAACATGATCCTCATCGCCGCGCTGACGGCGGTGATGTTCATGGGCGGCTGGCAGTCGTTCTTCGCCGGGGCGATCTTCGGCGCGCTCGACGGCGGCCCGCTCGAGATCCTCCGGCAGCCCGGCCTGCACTGGCTGGCGCTCAAGATCGCGTTCTTCATGTTCTGCTTCCTGTGGTTCCGGGCGACATTCCCGCGCTACCGCTACGACCAAATCATGCGGCTCGGCTGGAAGGTCTTCATCCCCGTCACGATCGTCTGGATCGTCGTCGAGGGGGTCATGGTGGCGTTGAAGGTCGGCCCCTGGAGCGCCTGAAGGAGTCCGTCGTGAGCCAGGTATCGAGTGCCATCAAGACCTTTGCGCTGTGGGAACTGCTCCGCGGCCTGCGGCTGACCCTGCGGAACCTGTTCGTGCGCAAGGTCACGGTGCAGTACCCGGAGGAGAAGACGCCGCAGTCGCCCCGCTTCCGCGGCCTGCACGCCCTGCGCCGGTACCCCAACGGCGAGGAGCGGTGCATCGCCTGCAAGCTGTGCCAGGCGGTCTGCCCGGCGGCGGCCATCACGATCGAGTCCGACGTCGGCCCGGATGGCACCCGCCGGACGTCCCGCTACGACATCGACCTCTTCAAGTGCATCTACTGCGGGTTCTGCGAGGAGGCCTGCCCGGTCGACGCCATCGTCGAGACGCGCATCTTCGAGTACCACATGGAGAACCGCGGCGAGAACATCATGACCAAGGAGAAGCTCCTCGCCGTCGGCGAGAAGTACGAGGCCATGATCGCCGCGGACAAGGCTGCCGATGCGCCCTACCGCTGACATGCGCCCCCGGGCAGGACGGCCGGCAGCGGGCGAGGTCCGCCGGCCGCAAGGTGAACCATGCTGACCACGGTGATCTTCTACCTGACGGCGGCGGTGCTCGTCGGCGCGGCGCTCGGCGTCATCACGTCGCGCAACCCGGTGCACTCGGCGCTGTTCCTCATCGTCGCCTTCGTGAGCAGCGCGGTGCTGTGGCTGCTTCTCGAGGCCGAGTTCCTGGCCATCGTTCTCGTGCTCGTCTACGTGGGCGCCGTCATGGTGCTGTTCCTGTTCGTCGTCATGATGCTCGACATCAACGCCGCGACGCTGCGCGAGGGCTTCATCCGCTATGCGCCGCTGGGGGCCATCGTGGCCGGCATCCTCGTGCTCGAGCTCGTCTCGGTCATCTGGTACCGGAACGAGGGGCTGCCCGTCGGCCGGGAGCTGGTTCCGCGGGCCCCGGACTACAGCAGCACCGAGGAGCTGGGGCGGGCGCTCTACACCGACTACCTGATGCCCTTCGAGCTGGCGGCCTTCCTGCTGCTGCTGGCCATCGTCGCGGCGATCCTCCTGACCATGCGGCAGCGGCCGGGGCTGAAGGCCCAGGACGTCTCGGCCCAGGTCCGGGTCCGCCGCGGTGACCGCATCCGCCTCGTCAGCATGCCGGCCGAGGCGGAGCCGGCGGCCGGGGCGGGGGAGCAGGGCGCCGGTGACCCGCCGGGGGGACGCCCATGATCGGCCTGTCCCACTACCTGACGCTCTCGGCGATCCTCTTCGCCATCAGCGTGGCCGGCATCTTCCTGAACCGGAAGAACGTGATCGTGCTGCTGATGTGCGTCGAGCTCCTGCTGCTCGCCGTCAACTTCAACTTCATCGCCTTCTCGCGCTACCTCGACGACGTGGCCGGGCAGGTGTTCGTCTTCTTCATCCTGACCGTCGCCGCGGCGGAGTCCGCCATCGGCCTCGCCATCCTCGTCGTGCTGTTCCGCAACCGGCGCAGCATCAACGTCGAGGAACTCGACACGATGAGGGGCTGACCGTGGAGCGCATCTATCTCGCCACCGTACTGGCGCCGCTCGCCGGCGCCCTGGCCGCCGGGCTCTTCGGCCGGCTGATTGGCCGCACGGGCGCCCACCTCGTCACGATCGCGGGCGTCGCGGCCGCCTTCGCGCTGTCGCTGCTCGTCCTCAAGGACCAGTGGCTGGATGGCGCGCCGGCCTTCAACGGCAGCGTTTACACCTGGGCCGTCGTCGACGGCGTGCGCATGGAGGTCGGCTTCCTGGTCGACCGGCTGACGGCGCTGATGATGGTCGTCGTGACCTCCGTCTCGTTGATGGTGCACGTCTACACCATTGGCTACATGCACGACGACGATGGCTACCAGCGGTTCTTCAGCTACATCTCGCTGTTCACCTTCGCGATGCTGATGCTCGTGATGGCGAACAACTTCCTGCAGCTCTTCTTCGGCTGGGAGGCGGTGGGCCTCGTCTCGTACCTGCTGATCGGCTTCTGGTACACGCGCCCGACGGCCATCTTCGCCAACCTGAAGGCCTTCCTCGTCAACCGGGTCGGCGACTTCGGCTTCCTGCTCGGCATCGCGGTACTGCTGATGTACACGGGCAGCCTCGACTATCAGGCCACCTTCGACCGGGCGCCGTCCCTCGCGGGGGAGGTCATCGAGGTCTGGCCCGGCAGCGGCTGGTCCGTCGCCACGGTCGCCTGCATCCTGCTGTTCATCGGCGCCATGGGCAAGTCGGCCCAGGTGCCGCTGCACGTCTGGCTGCCGGACTCCATGGAGGGCCCGACCCCCATCTCGGCGCTCATCCATGCCGCCACCATGGTCACCGCCGGCGTCTTCATGGTCGCGCGCATGTCGCCGCTCTTCGAGTACTCCGAGGCGGCCCTGTCTTTCGTGCTGGTGATCGGCGCGACGACGGCGCTGTTCACCGGGTTCCTCGGCATCATCCAGAACGACATCAAGCGCGTCGTCGCCTATTCGACGCTGTCGCAGCTGGGCTACATGGTGGTCGCCCTCGGCGCCTCGGCCTACGCGGCCGGCGTGTTCCACCTGATGACCCACGCCTTCTTCAAGGCGCTGCTGTTCCTGGCGGCGGGCTCGGTGATCATCGGCCTGCACCACGAGCAGGACATCCGGAAGATGGGCGGCCTGCGCCGCTACATGCCCATCACCTACTGGACCAGCCTCATCGGCACCCTGTCGCTGATCGGCTTCCCGGGCTTCTCGGGCTTCTTCTCGAAGGACGTCCTCATCGAGGCGGTGCACGGCGCCACGCGGCCCGGGGCCGGCTACGCCTGGTGGTGCCTGATGATCGGCGTGTTCGTCACGTCGCTGTACTCGTTCCGGATGTTCTTTCTCGTCTTCCACGGGCGCGAGCGCATGGACGAGGAGACGAAACACCACGTCCACGAGTCGCCATGGGTCGTGTGGCTGCCGCTGGTGCTGCTGGCCATTCCGTCGGTCGTGATCGGGTGGCTCACCATCGATCCGGTCGTGTTCGGCAATTTCTTCGGTGATGCGATCTTCGTGCAGGCCGCCAACGACGTCGTCGGCGCGGCGGCCCGCGAGTATCACGGCCCGGTGGCCTATATCCTGCACGCCTTCGGGACGCCGATCCCGTACCTGGCGGCGGCCGGTGCCGCCGTGGCCTGGTACCTGACGCTGCGCAACCCCGCGGCGGCCGATTCGCTGCAGCGGGCCCTGCGCCTGCCGAACCTTGTGCTGGAGAACAAGTACTGGTTCGACGCCTTCAACGAGAAGGTGCTGGCCGCCGGGAGCCGGCTGCTGGGCACGACGCTGTGGAAGGCCGGCGACACCGTGGTGATCGACGGCGCGCTGGTGAATGGCAGCGCGCGCCTCGTCGGCCTCGCTGCCGGGTTCGTCCGGCGGGCCCAGACGGGTTACCTCTATGACTACGCCTTCGCGATGATCATTGGCCTGGCGACGCTGCTCGGCTGGCTCCTGTGGCGGTCGCTGGGCTGAGCTGGACGCGGGGAGTCACGCTGCCGTGCAATTGTTGAGCATCCTGATCTGGCTGCCGATCGTCGGCGGGCTCGCCGTGCTGGGGCTGTCGCGCCAGGCGGCCCGGGCGGGCGCGGCCGGCGGCCTCGATCGCTGGCTGGCGCTGGCCGTGTCGGTGGCGACGTTCGTCATCAGCGTGCCGCTGTGGACCGGCTTCGACGCATCGACGGCGGACATGCAGTTCGTCGAGCGGGTGCCGTGGATCACGGCCTTCAGCGTCGAGTACTTCCTCGGGGTGGACGGCTTCTCGATGCCGCTCATCCTGCTCACCACCTTCCTGACGCCGGTGGTCGTGCTGGCTGGCTGGGAGGTCATCCGCGACCGCAGCGCCCAGTACTTCGCCGCCTTCCTCATCCTCGAGGGGCTGATGATCGGCACGTTCGCGGCGCTGGACGCGCTGCTGTTCTACGTGTTCTGGGAAGCCATGCTCGTGCCGATGTTCATCATCATCGGCGTCTGGGGCGGGCAACGGCGCGTCTACGCCACGGTCAAGTTCTTCCTCTACACGTTCCTCGGCTCGGTGTTCATGCTCGTGGCGCTGGTGTACCTGTACCTGCAGGCCGGCAGCTACAGCATCCTGGCATTCCACGAGCTGCCGCTGACCCTGCAGGAGCAGGTGTTCATCTTCCTGGCCTTCCTCGTCGCCTTCGCCGTCAAGGTGCCCATGTGGCCGGTGCACACCTGGCTGCCGGACGCCCACGTCGAGGCGCCCACCGGCGGGTCCGTGGTGCTGGCGGCCATCCTGCTGAAGATGGGCGGCTACGGCTTCCTGCGCTTCAGCCTGCCCATCGCGCCGGACGCCAGCGGCGAGCTCGCGTCACTGATGATCACGCTGTCGCTGGTGGCCGTGGTCTACATCGGCTTCGTGGCCCTGGTCCAGCAGGACATGAAGAAGCTCATCGCCTATTCGTCCATCGCGCACATGGGGTTCGTGACGCTGGGCTTCTTCATTGCCTGGGCCATCGTCGAGCGTACGGGGTCGACGTCGGGCGCCGCCATGGGCCTGTCGGGCGGCATGCTGCAGATGATCTCGCACGGGTTCGTCTCGGGCGCACTGTTCCTCTGCGTCGGCGTGCTCTATGACCGCCTGCACAGCCGGCAGATCGCCGACTACGGCGGCGTCGTCAACACGATGCCGAAGTTCGCCGCCTTCATGGTCCTGTTCGCCATGGCGAATGCCGGGCTGCCGGGCACCTCCGGGTTCGTCGGCGAGTTCCTCGTCATCCTGGCGACACTGAAGGCCGGCTTCTGGTACGCGTTCCTGGCGGCCACGACGCTGATCCTTGGCGCTGCCTACACCCTGTGGATGGTCAAGCGCGTGGTCTTCGGCGCCGTCGGCAACGAGGGCGTGGCGGGGCTGCGCGACGCGAGCGCCCGCGAACTCTTCATCCTCGCCGTGATGGCGGCGGGCGTCCTCGTGCTTGGCCTGTGGCCGGCGCCCCTGGCCGACGTCATGGCGGCCTCCGTCGACCACCTGGTCGGCCAGATCACCCAATCCAAGCTGCCGGGGTTGCCATGAACCTCCTCGTTTCCCTGCTGGCCGGCGACCTGGCCGTGCTGCTGCCGGAGGTGTTGCTGGGAGGCGGCCTCTGCGCCCTGCTGGTGCTCGACCTGTTCGTGCCCCAGCGGGCGCGTGACCTCACCTACCTGGCCGCCGTGTTCCTGCTGGCCGGGGTCGCCTGGGCGCTGCTCGGCGACGTGACCCCGTCGGGCACCGCCTTCGCCGGGACCTGGTCGCTGGACCCGCTGGCGCGGGTGCTGAAGCTCTTCGGCGTGCTGACGGTGGCGACGGTCTTCCTGTACTCCCGCCCGTATCTCCGCGCGCGGGACCTGCACTTCGGCGAGTACTACCTGCTGGGCCTCTTCGCGCTGCTCGGCATCTTCGTGATCGCTTCCGCACAGAGCCTGCTGCTCGCCTACCTGGGCCTCGAGATCCTGTCGCTGGCCCTCTACGCGATGGTGGCCTTCGACCGCGACTCGCCCTCGGCGGCCGAGGCGGCCATGAAGTACTTCGTCCTCGGCGCCATTGCCTCCGGGGCCCTGCTGTACGGCATGTCGCTCCTGTACGGCCTGGCCGGCAGCCTGAACTTCGCCGACCTGCGCGTGGCGCTGGCGGCCGACGGGCAGGCCGGCGTGAGCGTGGCCGTGGCGCTGGCCTTCGTCGTCGCCGGCATCGCCTTCAAGTTCGGCGCGGTGCCTTTCCACATGTGGGTGCCGGACGTCTACGAGGGCTCGCCCACGAGCGTGACGCTGTTCATCGGCACGGCCCCGAAGCTCGGCGCGCTCGCCCTGGCGCTGCGCGTGCTGGTAGACGGCGTCCCGGGACAGGCCCCGCTCTGGGGCGTGATGCTCGGCGCGCTGGCCCTGCTGTCCCTGGTCCTCGGCAACGTCGCCGCCATCGCCCAGACCAACCTGAAGCGCATGCTCGCGTACTCGACGATCGCCCACGTCGGCTTCATCCTGCTCGGGCTGGTGCCCGGCACCAGCGATGGCATCCAGGCGGCGCTCTACTACACGCTGGTCTACGTGATCATGGCCGCCGGCGCCTTCGGCATGCTGCTACTGCTGTCGGGGCGGGGCGTCGAGTGCGAGCGTCTCGATGACCTGCGCGGGCTGGCCCTGCGGCATCCCTGGTACGCGGCCATGCTGACGATGCTGATGGTTAGCATGATCGGCGTGCCGCCGCTGGCGGGCTTCTACGCCAAGTGGTGGATCCTCCAGGCCCTCGTGCAGGCCGGCCAGGTCTGGCTCGCGGTGGCGGCGGTCGTGCTGTCCGTCGTCGGGGCTTTCTACTACCTGCGCGTCATCCGGATGATGTTCTTCGAGGCCGGCACGGCCGGTCCGCCGGCTCCTGTGCCGCTGGACGTCCGCGTGGTGACCAGCGTCAACGCACTGGTGCTGCTGGCCCTCGGCCTTGCACCGGACCGCCTGATGGAGCTCTGCGCCCGGGCGGCAGCCCTGGCCTGACCGCCGCTGCCGGCGCAGGCGGGTTGCCTGCCGGCGGGGAACCCGGTATTCTCCCGCCTCTTCCGGTGCGGGGTGGAGCAGTCTGGCAGCTCGTCGGGCTCATAACCCGAAGGTCGTAGGTTCAAATCCTACCCCCGCTACCACTTACTCGACGGCCCCGTGCGGTGGATTGAGACACCGGGCGGGCAGGTCATGCACCACGGCACGGCGCTCCCAGGGCGTCGAGCCGCGGGTTCTGAAGTGGGCCGCTGGGCCCATTTTTTTTTCCTGCGCGCAGCGCAGGGTGGTTTTGCGGGCGCAGCCGGAAAGGTCGATGCCATGAGCCGCGTGCGACAGCAGCTGCTGGCATTGCTCGAGCCGGCCATCGAGGCCCTCGGCTACGAGCTGGTGGACCTCGAGGTCAACATCGGGCCGCGACGCGGGCTGATCCGGCTGTACATCGACTTCGCCCCGGGGCACGGCCCGAAGACGCCGCCGCCCGAGGGTGCGCCGGTCGACGCCAGCGGCATCGGGCTCGACGACTGCGAGCTCGTGAGCCGGCAGGTGACCGGGGTGCTGGAGGTCGAGGACACGGTCCGGGCCGACTACAACCTCGAGGTGTCGTCACCGGGGCTCGACCGCAAGCTGACGAAGCCGGCGCATTTCGACCGCTTCGCCGGCAAGCCGGTGACAGGCCGGCTGCGGCAGCCGGTCGAGGGGCGGCGGCGGTTCACGGGCAGCCTGCTGCGGCGTGACGGCGAGCGGATTTACGTCGCGGTGGACGGTGTCGAGCTGGGGCTTCCCCTGGCGGACATCGAGGTGGTCCGGCTGGTGCCGGAGGTTTGACGGCCAGCGCGATTGCAGGCCCCGGGCTGGCGGGGCACAACGGTGGTGACAGAGCCATGAACAAAGAGATCCTGAACGTTGCCGAGGCTGTCTCGAACGAGAAGGGCGTCGACCGCGAAATCATCTTCGAGGCCCTCGAGGCGGCCCTGGCTTCCGCCACGCGCAAGCGGTACGGCGAGGGCGTCGACGTGCGGGTGTCGATCGACCGCACCACGGGCGACTACGACACGTTCCGCCGCTGGAAGGTGTTCGCCGACGATTCGAAGGAGCTCGAGAACCCCGACTGCGAGCTGCGGATGATCGACGCCGTCGACGTCGACCCGGCGGCCGAGCCCGGCGGCTTCGTCGAGCAGCCGATCCCCTCCGTCGAATTCGGGCGCATCGCTGCCCAGACGGCCAAGCAGGTCATCGTCCAGAAGGTCCGTGAGGCCGAGCGCAAGAAGGTCGTCGAGGAGTTCCAGGGCCGCGTCGGCGAGATGCTGAGCGGCGTGGTCAAGCGCGTCGACCGCAACGGCATATTCGTCGACCTCGGCGGCAACGCCGAGGGCTTCATTCCCCGCGAGCACATGATCCCCCGCGAGCCGGTGCGGCCCCAGGACCGCATCAAGGCACTGCTGCGCGAGGTTCGCTCCGAGCCCCGCGGCCCGCAGCTGTTCATGACCCGCACGTCGCCACCCTTCCTCATCGAGCTCTTCAAGATCGAGGTGCCCGAGGTCGGGCAGGGGCTCATCCAGATCCTCGCCGCCGCCCGCGATCCGGGGCTGCGGGCCAAGATCGCCGTCAAGAGCAACGACCGTCGCATCGACCCCGTCGGCGCCTGCGTCGGCATGCGCGGCTCGCGCGTGCAGGCCGTCTCGAACGAGCTGGCCGGCGAGCGCGTCGACATCATCCTGTGGGACGACAACCCGGCCCAGTTCGTCATCAACGCGATGTCGCCGGCCGAGGTGACGTCGATCGTCGTCGACGAAGAGTCCCACAGCATGGACATCGCCGTGCAGGAGGACAAGCTCTCCCAGGCCATCGGCCGCGGCGGTCAGAACATCCGCCTCGCCAGCGAGCTGACCGGCTGGGAGCTCAACGTCATGACCGAGGCTGCGGCCGAGGAGAAGACCGAGCGCGAGGCGCGCGAGCTGGTCGAGCTCTTCATGCAGCAGCTCGACGTCGACGAGGACGTCGCGACGATCCTGGTGCAGGAGGGCTTCTCGAGCATCGAGGAGATCGCCTACGTGCCGGCGGGCGAGCTCCTCGCCATCGAGGAGTTCGGGCAGGAGATCGTCGACGAGCTGCGCAACCGGGCGCGCGACGTGCTGATCACCCAGGCCATCCGCAGCGAGGAGGGGACCGGCGAGGGTCCCGCCGAGGACCTGCTGGCCGTGGACGGCATGGACGATGCGCTGGCGGTCCAGCTCGCGGCCCGGGGCGTGCGCACCCGCGACGACCTGGCCGAGCTCGCCATCGATGACCTCGACGGCGTCGAGGGGCTCGATCCCGAGCGGGCCGGCAAGCTGATCATGGCGGCACGTGCCCACTGGTTCGAAGAGCAGCAGGAGGCCGCTGGCTGAGGGCATCCCCGGCCAGCGCAGAGCGGAGCAACCCTATGTCCGAAGTGACCGTCGCCCAGTTCGCCGAGGTGCTGAAGATCCCCGTCGAGAAGCTGCTCGCGCAGCTCGACGAGGCTGGCATCCCGGTGGCGGGCGCCAATGACCTGATCACCGACAAGGCCAAGCAGGAGCTGCTGTCGCACCTCCGGCGCAGTCACGGTGCCGTTGCGGCGGCGAGCCCCGCCACGATCACGCTGAAGCGGCGGTCGCAGGGCGAGCTCAAGGTGGCAGGCCAGCAGGGGCGTGCGAAGACCGTCACCGTCCAGGTCCGCCGGACCAAGACCTACGTGAACCGCGGCGTCCTCGAGGAAGAGGCCCGCAAGCAGCAGGAAGAGCTGGACCGGCAGCGCCAGGAAGAGCAGGCACGTCGCGACCAGGAGGAGGCCGCGCGGGAGCGCGCCGAGTCCGAGCGCCGCGAACGCGAGCGTGTCGCCGCCGAGGCCGAGGCCCGGCGCGTGTCCGAGGAGGAGGCACGGCGGGTTGCCGAGCAGGCCGCCCGTGACGCCGAGCGCGCGCGCGCGGCCGAGGAGACCCGCAAGCGCGATGCCGAGTCGCGGGCCCGCAAGGAGGCCACGCTCAAGCGCGAGGTGCGCCGCGAGGTCGAGGAACTGGTGGCGGTGCCCGAAGAGGCAGTGGCCACGGAAGAGCGCCCGACGCTGTATGGCCGCCAGGAGCTGCACGTGTCGGCCGACATCAGCGGCCGGCGCAAGAAGAAGCCCCGGCGCCGCGGTGGCCCCATGCAGATGGAGGTCGTCAAGCAGGCCTTCGAGCGCCCGACGGCGCCGGTGGTCCGCGACGTCGAGATCGGCCCGACCATCAAGGTGGGCGACCTGGCCCAGCAGATGTCCGTCAAGGCCAACGAGGTCATCCGGGCGCTGATGAAGCTCGGCGTCATGGCGACCATCAACCAGGCCATCGACCAGGACACGGCGACGCTCGTGGTCGAGGAGTTCGGCCACAAGGCGAAGCTCATCAGTGACCAGGGGCTCGAGGAGAGCATCCTGCGCGACGAGGCCATCGCCGCCGATGCCGGCACCGCGACGGCGCGTCCGCCCGTGGTGACCATCATGGGCCACGTCGACCACGGCAAGACCTCGCTGCTCGACTACATCCGGCGCACCAAGGTCGCCGCCGGCGAGGCGGGTGGCATCACTCAGCACATCGGCGCCTACCACGTCGAGACCGGCAAGGGCTGGATCACGTTCCTCGACACCCCTGGCCACGCGGCGTTCACCGCCATGCGCGCCCGCGGCGCGAAGGCCACCGACGTGGTCGTCCTGGTGGTCGCCGCCGACGATGGCGTCATGCCGCAGACCGAGGAGGCCATCCAGCACGCCCGTGCCGCCGAGGTTCCCATCGTCGTTGCCGTCAACAAGATCGACAAGTCCGATGCCGACCCCGACCGCGTCCGCAACGAGCTGGCCGCCAAGGGCCTCATTCCCGAGGAGTGGGGTGGCGACACGCTGTTCGTCAACGTCTCCGCCCACACCGGCGAGGGGGTCGAAAAGCTCCTCGACACGATCCTGCTGCAGGCTGAACTGCTCGAGCTGAGCGCCGTGCCCGACGGGCGCGCCGCCGGCATCGTCATCGAGTCGAGCCTCGAGAAGGGCCGCGGCGCCGTGGCGACGATCCTGGTAACGCGGGGGCAGCTGCGCCCGGGCGACATGCTGGTCGCCGGCCACGAGTACGGCCGCGTGCGCGCCATGACCGACGAGAACGGCCAGTCCGTCGCGGTGGCAGGTCCCTCGCGGCCGGTGGCCGTCCTCGGCCTGTCGGGCACGCCGAATGCCGGCGACGAGGCCGTGGTGCTCGAGGACGAGCGCAAGGCCCGTGAGCTCGCACAGTTCCGCCTGAGCCGGACGCGGGACATCAAGCTCGCCCAGCAGCAGGCAGCGAAGCTCGAGGACATGTTCAGCCAGATGTCGGCCGCGGGACAGAAGTCCCTGCAGCTGCTGATCAAGGCCGACGTCCAGGGCAGCAGCGAGGCCCTGCGCGACGCCATGCTGAAGCTGTCGAACGACGAGGTGCCCCTGAAGGTCATCGCCAGCGGCGTCGGCGGCATCAGCGCCTCCGACGTGCAGCTCGCGGCGGCCTCGAAGGCCATCATCATCGGCTTCAACGTCCGTGCCGACGGTGCCGCCCGCGACGCCATCAAGGAGACCGGCGTCGACGTGCGCTACTACAGCGTCATCTACGAGGCCATCGACGAGGTCAAGGCGGCCGTCACCGGCATGCTGGCCCCGGAGATCCGCGAGCAGATCGTGGGCCTCGCCGAGGTCCGCGAGGTGTTCCGCTCGCCCAAGTTCGGCAACGTGGCCGGGTGCCTCGTGGTCGACGGCTACGTGAAGCGCAACAACCCGATCCGCGTGCTGCGCTCGAACGTCGTCATATTCCAGGGCGAGCTCGAGTCGCTCCGCCGCTTCAAGGACGACGTGGGCGAGGTCCGCGCCGGTACCGAGTGCGGCATCGGCGTGCGCAACTATGACGACGTGCGCCCGGGCGACCAGATCGAGTGCTACGAGCGGATCCGCGTGGAACGGACCGCCTGAGGGGCGGCGGGGCCTGGCCCCGCCTGAACCATGCCCAAGGAATACCCGCGCAGCCGCCGCGTCGCCGAACAGATCCAGCGGGTGCTGGCGGAGGCGATCCGCACCGAGATCCGCGATCCGCGGGTGTCGGGCATCGTCATCACCGACGTGCGGGTGGCCCGCGACCTCGCCTCGGCGCAGGTCTACTACACGCGCCTCGACGGCCCGGCCGACGACCCGGCGGTCGCGGCGGGCCTCGCCAGTGCGGCGGGTTTCCTCCGCAGCCGCCTGGCTTCGGTTCTCGCCACGCGGACCGTGCCCGAGCTGCGCTTCCGCCGTGACGAAGCCGGTGAGTATGGCCGGCGCCTCGACGCCCTCATCGACGCCGCCGTGGGACGGGAGCCCGGGACGCCGCCGGACGGCGAGGGCACCCAGTGAGTGCCGGCCCGGGTCCCCGGGTCGCCTGGCGGCAGGTAGACGGCATCGTCCTGCTCGACAAGCCGGCAGGCCTGACCTCGAACGCGGCGCTCCAGCGCGTCCGGCGGCTCTACGCCGCCCGCAAGGCCGGGCACACGGGTAGCCTCGATCCGCTGGCCACCGGGATGCTGCCCCTGTGCTTTGGCGAGGCCACGAAGTTCGCCGGCCACCTGCTCGATGCCGACAAGACCTACCGGGTCAGGCTGCGGTTCGGGGTGCAGACGGATACCGGCGACGCCGACGGCGCCGTCACGGGCCGGGGCGAGCGGGAGTCCGTTCCACCGGCTGAACTGGCCGCGGTGCTCGGCCGGTTCATCGGCGACATCCTGCAGGTACCGCCGATGTTCTCAGCCCTCAAGCAAGGCGGCCGCCGGCTGCACGAGCTGGCCCGGCGGGGCGAGACCGTCGAGCGGCCGGCCCGGCCGGTCCGGATCCACGAGCTCGCAGTGGTGGCGGCAGACCCGGAGACGCCGGAGCTGCTCGTCCGGTGCAGCAAGGGCACCTACATCCGTTCCCTGGTCGAGGACCTGGCCGCGGCCCTCGGAACCCTGGCCCATGTTGTTGCGCTGCGGCGCATCGCCGTGGTGCCATTCGACGCCGCCGCCATGGTGACGCTCGATGAGCTGGGCGACGCCGCGGCCCGGGGTGACCTGGCCAGGTACCTGCTGCCCATCGACGCCGGGCTCGCCGGCTGGCCCCGCATCAGCCTGTCGTCCGTCGAGGCGGGCCGGCTGCGCACCGGTCAGGCCGTCACGGCCGCGGATGCCGGCGAGGGGCCCGGCCGGCTCTATGGTCCGGCCGGGGAGTTCCTCGGCGTTGGCGACATCACGGCGGACGGCCGGCTCGTGCCCCGCCGGCTCTGCGCCGCCTAAGTGCCCGGCCACCCTGTAACTTCGGGTGTCGAACGGGTAGAATGCGCCGGCTTTTAATGGCCCAGAACCAAGCAGCGATCCAGGAGTAGGCGAGAATGCCGCAGACGGCCGAGCAGAAGACGAAGGTCATTTCCGATCACCAGCGTGGCCCGGCGGACACCGGTTCCCCCGAGGTCCAGGTAGCGCTGCTGTCCGCGCGCATCGAAGAGCTCACCCAGCATTTCGCGGTTCACAAGAAGGACCACCACTCCCGTCAGGGCCTCCTGCGCCTGGTGAACCAGCGCCGCAAGCTCCTCGACTATCTCCGCAGCCGCGACGGTGCCCGTTACCAGGCGCTGATCCAGCGCCTCGGCCTGCGCCGCTGAGCGCACCGGGCCGCGCCGCCGGGATCTGCCCGGCTTCCCGCCGGGCCGGCGATTCCGTCGGCCAGTCACGTCGCCGCATCCGGCGGCCGGCCTCCGGGCCGGCCGCCTTTCCGGTTTCAGTAGTTCAATTTCAGTAGTTCAAAGGCAAGGAAACAACACGTGTCGTCGGTAAAGAAATCTTTCCAGTACGGGGAACACACGGTCACCATCGAGACCGGTGAAGTCGCCCGCCAGGCCGATGGGGCCGTCATCGTCAGCATGGCCGACACCGTCGTGCTGGTCACCGCCTGCGCCGAGAGCGGCCCGGGCCAGCCGCGGGACTTCTTCCCGCTCACCGTCAATTACCAGGAGAAGACCTACGCCGCGGGCAAGATCCCCGGTGGCTTCTTCAAGCGCGAGGGCCGGCCGACCGAGCGGGAGACCCTGACGTCGCGCCTCATCGACCGCCCGCTGCGGCCGCTCTTCCCGAAGGGCTTCACCAACGAGGTGCAGGTGATCGCGACGGTCATCTCGCTCAACCCCGAAGTCCCTGCCGACGTTCCCGCCATGCTGGGCGCCTCGGCGGCGCTGGCGCTGGCCGGCGTGCCCTTCGCCGGTCCCATCGGTGGTGCCCGGGTCGGCTACGTCAACGGCAAGTTCGTGCTCAATCCCACCGTCAGCCAGCTGGCCACGTCCGCCCTCGACCTGATGGTCGCCGGCACCGCCAGCGCCGTGCTGATGGTCGAGTCCGAGGCGAAGCAGCTGCCGGAGTCCGTGATGCTCGACTCCGTCATGTTCGGTCATCGCGAGATGCAGGTCGCCATCGAGGCCATCCGGGCGCTGGCCGCCGAGGCCGGGCGTCCGGCCTGGAAGTGGCAGGCACCGGCTGCGGATCCCACCATCGCCGAGGCCGTCGCCAAGGCGGTTGGTGACCGGCTCAGTGATGCCTACCGCATCCGCGAGAAGCAGGAGCGCTATGCCCGCGTCGCGGCGATCAAGGACGAGGCGACCGCCGCCGTGCGCGCGGCGCACCCGGATGCCTCGGCCGATGCCATCGGCAATGCGCTGGGCAAGCTCGAGAAGAAGATCGTCCGCGGCCAGGTCCTGGCCGGCGAGCCGCGCATCGACGGCCGCGACACCCGGACGGTCCGCCCGATCTCGATCCGCACCGGCGTGCTGCCCCGGACCCACGGTTCGGCGCTGTTCACCCGCGGCGAGACCCAGGCCCTGGTCGTCGCCACCCTCGGCACCGACCGCGATTCGCAGATCATCGACGCCCTCGAGGGCGAATTCCGCGACCGCTTCATGCTCCACTACAACTTCCCGCCGTACAGCGTGGGCGAGGTGGGCTTCATGGGGTCGCCGAAGCGCCGCGAGATCGGCCACGGGCGCCTGGCGCGCCGGGGCATCGCGGCCGTCCTGCCGGACATGCAGACCTTCCCGTACGTGCTGCGGGTGGTGTCCGAGATCACCGAGTCCAACGGCTCGAGCTCCATGGCCAGCGTCTGCGGCACCAGCCTCGCGCTGATGGATGCGGGCGTGCCGATCCTGGCCCCGGTGGCCGGCGTCGCCATGGGCCTCGTCAAGGATGGTGACCGCTACCAGGTGCTCACCGACATCCTCGGCGACGAGGACCACCTCGGCGACATGGACTTCAAGGTGGCCGGCAGCGACAACGGCGTCACCGCGCTGCAGATGGACATCAAGATCGACGGCATCACGCGCGAGATCATGGAAGACGCGCTGACCCAGGCGCGGGTTGCCCGGCTGCACATCCTCGGCGAGATGAACAAGGTCCTGTCGTCGCCGCGCCAGCAGCTGTCCGACTGGGCGCCGACCATCGTCACGATGAAGATCGATCCGGAGAAGATCCGCGACGTCATCGGCAAGGGCGGGTCGGTCATCCGCGCCATCACCGAGGAGACCGGTGCCACCATCGACATCGAGAACGACGGCACCGTGAAGATTGCCTCGGTCAACGGCGAAGCTGGCCGCGAGGCCCGCCGCCGCATCGAGATGATCACGGCGGACGTCGAGGTCGGGCAGGTCTACGAGGGCCGCGTCGCGCGGCTGATGGACTTCGGTGCCTTCGTCACGATCCTGCCCGGACGTGACGGCCTGGTCCACATCTCGCAGATCTCCGACGAGCGCGTCGAGCGCGTTGCGGACAAGCTGCGCGAGGGTGACATCGTGCGCGTCAAGGTGCTCGAGGTCGACCGCCAGGGGCGCGTGCGCCTCAGCATGCGGAGCATCGACGAGGCGTGATGACCGCTACCGGTGGCGGCCCGGAACCCGGGCCGGCACTTCCGGGGATAGAACGAGCGCCCCGGCTGCCTGGCAGCCGGGGCGCTTTTTTCTTTCTCAGTTGGCGGTGGCGGCGACGCCCATCGTCGCGGGGCCGTTGCTGCTACGGGCCGGTCCCTGCTGCAGGGCCGTGGCCAGCGCCCGGTCGAGCCGGGCCGGCAGGTCGGAGTCGGCGCCGCCGGCGGCCAGCCGGATCAGCCCGGACAGGAACGACGGTGACAGCAGCGGCGCGCCGGCCCGATGGCCTTCGGCGATGATCTGCAGCAGCACCGGCGTCGTGATGTCGTGGCCAGTGGCCTGTTCCACGACCTTGAGCTGAACGCCTTTCGTGACCAGCTCGCGCAGGTCGTCGAGGTTCACATAGCGGCTCTGGGTGGTGTCGTAAAGCCGGCGGTTGACGTACTTCCGTATAAGCCTGTGCTCACTCATGGCCCTGTCCTTGTTGCGGTGTAAGCGGCTGCCCTGAAGCTGCATGCCGGCGTCAGCCCGCGCCGGCAACAACCCATAGACCAAGTCCAACGGGTTTAGTTCGCGGCGCAGCTTTGGATTCGCTGGGGCGCCCGGGAACGCCGCAAAGCGGCAGAAGGGCCATGCCCGTGGGGCCTCGCCCATCTCTGGATGGCCGGGGTGGCTGCCGTGGGCGGGTGCCGCCCGCCGGCCCTTCGGGCGGGGATCAGCGGAAGCGGTCGTCCCGTTCGCCGTACTGTCGCTCGGCCAGCTCGCGGCGCTCCTGGGCCTCGAGGCTCAGCGTGGCGACCGGGCGCGCCTCCAGGCGCTTCAGGCCGATCTCTTCGCCGGTTTCCTCGCAATAGCCGTAGCTGCCGTCGTCGATCCGCTCGAGAGCCGAGTCGATCTTCTTCAGCAGCTTGCGTTCGCGGTCGCGCGTCCGGAGCTCGAGGCCGAACTCCGACTCCTGCGTGGCCCGGTCGTTCGGGTCGGGGAAGTTGCTCGCCTCGTCCTGCATGTGGTGCACGGTACGGTCGACTTCTTCCATCAGCTCGCGCTTCCAGGCCAGCAGTATCTGGCGGAAGTGCTCGAGCTGACGCTCATTCATATAGATCTCGCCCGGAGTGGGCTGGTAGGGGGGGATGCCGTGAATCAATGTGCTGCTGCTGCCATTCGGTTCGGGAGCCCCCGGGCGCGTCGGGCGGCGGGCAGCCGGGGCGGGAGCCGCCGGCCGGCTCGCCGGCGGCGGCGCCTTGCGTGAGGGTGTGGTGTCCTTGGTCGCTGCCTTGGCCGGGGGCGCCTTGGTGGCCGCGGCCTTCGCCGGCGCGGGCCGGCTCGCCGGGGCCTTGGCGGCGGGCTTCGCGGTCGGCCGGGCGGCCTTGGCCGGCTTGGCCGGACGACTGGCTGGTGCTGCCGCAGCCTTGCGGGCTGCCGTGGCCCTGGCGGGTGCCGCCTTGGCCGGCCGGCTCGCTTTGGCCGCTGAGGGCTTGCGCGCCGGAGCCTTGGCTGGGCGGGACGAAGCCGGCCGGGCAGCGGTCTTCTTGCTGCCGGACGCCGGTGCCTTGCGGGAAGCTCGCGGGCTCGATGCCATATCCGAACGACCTGACCCGGGTGTAAGGAAGCGCGGGATTATACATACCGCTGCCCCGCGGTGAAGGGTGCCCCGGGAAAGGGGTAGTGCCTTGGGTCAGGCCCCGGGTCCGCTGGCCAGCACGACCGGTGGGGCCGGGTTCCAGCCGGGCGCCCGGTGCTCCACGCAGACGGTGGTGTAGATGCCGCCCCGGACGTTGAAGACGCCCGTCAGCCGCATGAAACGGGGTGCCGTGGCGGCCGCCAGGTCGCCCAGGATGCGGTTGGTCACGGCCTCGTGGAAATGCCCCTGGTCGCGGAAGGACCAGACGTACATCTTCAACGATTTGAGTTCGATACAGGCCCTATCCGGAACATACTCGAGCAGCAGCTCCGCGAAGTCCGGCTGGCCCGTGCGCGGGCACAGGCAGGTGAACTCGGGGATCCGCATCCGGATCGCGTAGTCGCGGTCCGGCGAAGGGTTCGGGAATGTCTCGAGCCGCGCAGATTGCGGCGGCACATCGGCTTGGGTCACGCAGAGGATCCTGCATCTGGGGTGGCCGGCCGCGGTGTGCGGTCCGTGCGAATTACTCTACACTACGGGCCCAGCGCGATGCATGCGGGCTCCTGCCCGCACCGGTGGCCGGGTTTCCACGGCGTCGCGTGGGGAGGGGCAGCCTTCGGGCCGCGCAGCCCGGCACTCCGATCCATCCAACGCCTGCAGGAACCCAGCTGACCTATGCGGCTAAGCAAGATCAAGCTCGCCGGCTTCAAGTCGTTCGTCGATCCGACCACGGTGAACCTGCCCGGCAACCTGTCGGGCATCGTCGGCCCCAACGGCTGCGGCAAGTCCAACGTCATCGACGCGGTCCGGTGGGTCATGGGCGAGACGTCGGCGCGCAACCTGCGCGGCGACTCGATGGACGACGTCATCTTCAACGGCTCGGGCACCCGCAAGCCGGTGGGCTCGGCCTCCGTCGAGCTCTTCTTCGACAACTCCTCGGGCACCATCGGGGGCCAGTTCGCGAGCTACGCCGAGATCTCGATCCGGCGCACGGTCAGCCGCGACGGGCAGTCGCAGTACTTCCTCAACAACGTCCGCTGCCGCCGCAAGGACATCACGAACCTCTTCCTCGGCACGGGTCTCGGTCCCCGCAGCTACGCGATCATCGAGCAGGGCATGGTGTCGCGCCTCGTCGAGGCGCGCCCCGAGGACCTGCGCATCTACATCGAAGAGGCCGCCGGCATCTCCAAGTACAAGGAGCGCCGCCGCGAGACCGAGAACCGCATGCAGCACACGCGGGACAACCTCGCCCGCCTGAACGACCTGCGTGACGAGGTCGAGAAGCAGATCCGCCACCTGCAGCGCCAGGCGCAGGTCGCCGAGAAGTACCGCGGCCTCAAGCAGCAGGAGCGCGACGTCGAGGCCGAGCTGCTGGCCATCCGGCTCGGCGAGATCGACCGGTTGCTGGCGGCCGACCGTCTCGACCTCGGGTCGCAGCAGACCGAGCTCGAGGCCATCGTGGCCGGCCAGCGCCAGGCCGAGGCCGACATCGAGCGGGCCCGTGCCGCCCACGTCGAGGCCAGCGACGCCTTCACCACCGCCCAGGCCGCCTACTACGCGCTGCAGAGCGAGATCTCGCGGCTCGAGCAGGCCCTGGCCCACGGCCGTGAACTCCGTGACCGCCAGCAGCAGGACCTCGACTCGTCCACGATCCAGCTCGACGCCATGACGGCCGAGATCGAGCGTGACCAGGCTGCCCTCGAGGCGTCGACGGCCGCCCTCGCCGGCTTCGAGCCGCAGCTGGCGGCGGCCCGCGAGGCGCAGCAGGTTTCGGCCGGGGAGCTCGCGCGCCTCGAGGCGGCCCTCGACGCGTGGCAGGAGCGCTGGACCGAGTTCAACCTCGACGTCAAGGAGCAGCAGCAGCAGCAGCAGCTGGCCGAGACGCGCCGTGGCCACCTGCAGTCCAACCGCGAGCGGCTGGCGCGCCGCGCCGAGGCCATGGACGCCGAGCGCGCCGGCATTGCCCTGGCGGACATCGAGGCCCGCCTGGCGGCCCAGCTGGGGGACCAGGAGTCCGCCTCGGCCGGCGTCGCCGGCGAGCGCGAGCGTCTCGCCGCGGTGACCGGCGAACTCGGTACGCGCCGCAGTGCCGAGCAGCAGGTGTCGGCAGCCATCGAGAACCTGAGGGGCTCCCTCGAGTCCCGCCGTGGCCGGCTGCAGACGCTGGAAGCCGTGCAGGGTGCCGCCCTCGGCAACCAGGAGGCCGTGCTCGGCGGCTGGCTCTCGGGCCAGGACTTCGGCGAGCGCGACCGTCTGGTCCACTCCCTCGAAGTCGAGGCCGGGTGGGAGCGGGCCGTCGAGACCGTGCTTGGCGACTTCCTGCAGGCCTTCCTCGTGCCGGCCTCGTCGGACTGTGCGGGCAACCTGCCGGATACGACGGTGGCCCTGGTCGACCGCGGTGCGCCGGGTCGTCCGCCCCGGCCCGGCACGCTGGCCGCGCGGCTGGGCAACGCCGGCGCGCTGCAGGACCTGCTCGAGAGCGTCGTGGCGGCCACCACGCTGGACGAGGCGCTGGCCCTTCGCGGGTCGCTGGCCGCCGGCCAGTCGGTCATCACGCCGGACGGTGTCTGGCTGGGGCCGGGCTGGGTCCGCATCAGCCGCAGCCAGCGCTATGGCGGCGTCATCGCCCGCGAGCACGAGATCCGTGCGCTGTCGGGCGAAGTGGCCACCGCCGAGGCGGAGCTGGCGGACCTCGCAGCCCGCCGCGTCGCCGAGCGCCAGCGCATCGTCGAACTCGAGGCCGAGCAGCGCGACTGCCAGGCCCGGGTGGCCGCCGCCGAGCGCCGCAGCGTAGAGACCGCCGGCGCGGCCCAGCAGCTGCGCCAGGAGCTCGCCCGGGCCCAGTCCCGGCTGGCGGCCCTGGCCGACGAGTGGCAGGCCGTGCAGGGCGAGCTGGCCGGCCTCGACGAGTCACTGGTCACCAACGCTGCCGACCATGAGGCCGCCAGCAGCCGGCTGGCGGCGCTCGAGGGCCAGCGGGAAGCCTACAAGGCCGAGCAGGAGCAGCTGCTCGGTGCCTACAACGCCGCGCGCGAGCAGGCTGACCGCGACCAGGCGGCCATCGCCGCCCTCACGGTCGAGTACGAGTCCCGGCGCGCCACCCACGACGGTGCGGCCCGGGCCCTCGAGCGCGTGCTCGCCCAGCGCGGGCAAGTGACTGCCCGGATCACGTCGCTGCAGGCCGGGATCGAGGCGGCGGCGGCCCCGCTGGCCGCAACGTCCACCGAGCTCGACGCCCAGCTCGCGCGCCAGGCCGAAGTGCAGCAGGAGCAGACCCGCAAGCGGGAGGCCCTGGAGGCGCTGGAGATCGAAGTCCGTTCAGCCGAGGCCCGGCGCCACGACGGCGAGCGCAAGGCTGCGGCCCGGCGCGAGGCGGTCGACGCGCTGCGCCTGCGTGTGCGCGAGGCCGAGATCCGCCGCGAGGCGCTGGCCGAGCGGATGGCTGCCACCGGCTGCACGCTGGCCGAGGTGAAGCCCCGGCTGCCGGCCGATGCCGACGCCACCCAGTGGGACAGCCGTCTGGCGGCGCTGCGGGCCTCGATCGAGAAGCTGGGTTCCATCAACCTCGCGGCCATCGACGAGTTCGCCGAGCAGACGGAGCGCAAGACCTACCTCGACGCCCAGTACGCCGACCTCGCCGCGGCGCTGGAGACCCTCGAGCAGGCGATCCGCAAGATCGACCGTGAGACGCGCACGCGCTTCCAGGAGACCTTCGAGAACATCAACAGCGGCCTCCAGCGGCTGTTCCCGCGGCTCTTCGGCGGCGGCCACGCCTACCTGTCCCTCGAGGGTGACGAGGTGCTGAGCGCCGGCGTGACACTGATGGCCCGCCCGCCCGGCAAGCGCAACAGCCACATCCACCTGCTGTCGGGCGGCGAGAAGGCACTCACGGCCGTGGCGCTGATCTTCTCGATCTTCGAGCTGAACCCGGCGCCGTTCTGCCTGCTCGACGAGGTGGACGCCCCATTGGACGAGGCGAACGTCGGCCGCTTCTCCGAGATCGTCCGCGACATGTCGCAGAGGGTGCAGTTCATCGTCATCACGCACAACAAGACGACCATGGAGATGCTCGGCCAGCTGACCGGCGTCACGATGAACGAGCCGGGCGTTTCGCGCCTCGTCTCGGTGGACATCGACGAGGCGGTGAAGCTGGCCGCCGTGTGAGGCGCCGACGAACGTGACTGAACTGCGCTGGGCCCTGCTGCTGCTCGCCGCCGGCATCCTCGCCGGCGTGTTCCTGTGGACCCGCTACGCGCCCCGCCTGCGTGCCCGCCGCCGGGACGCCGCCGTCCGGGGCGCCGCGGCGGCCGACCCGCCGCTCGAGGCCCCCGCCGCGCCGCCGCCGCCGCGGGTCCGGCCCGTCGTGCTGCCCGACAAGGTGGTGACGCTGCGCCTCATGTGCCGGACCCGCCCGGGTTTCCCCGGCGAGGACCTCGTCATGGCCCTGCGCGAGGCGGGGCTCCGCCACGGCCGCTTCGGGATCTTCCACCTGCCCGTGGAGCAGGATCCCGACACGGCCATGTTCAGCGTCGCGAGCCTCGTCGAGCCGGGCTCCTTCGACCTGACGCGGCTGCGGACCGACCACTATCCGGGCGTGAGCCTGTTCCTCGCCATACCCGGGCCGCCTGACCCGGTGGCAGCCTTCGATGCGATGATCGACGCCGCGCGCACGCTGGCCGAGTCCCTCGGCGGCGAGCTGCTGGACGAGCAGGGCAGCACGCTCAGCATCCAGCGCCAGCGCTACATCCGCGAGGAGATCATCCAGTTCCTCCATCGCCAGCCGCGTCCGGCCTGAGTCCGGCGGCATGGCCACGTCAGCACAGGCGCGTCGGGCCGAGGTGCTGCGGGCGCTGATCGAGGAGCACAACTACCGCTACTACGTCCTCGACGACCCGACGATTCCTGACGCCGGGTACGACGCGCTCTTCCGGGAGCTGCAGGCCCTCGAGGCGGCCCATCCCGAGCTTGTGGTGCCGGAGTCGCCGACGCAGCGGGTCGGGGGAGCACCGGTGCCCGCCTTCGGCACGGTGCGCCACGAGCAGCCGATGCTGTCCCTCGACAACGCCTTCACCGAGGAGGAGGTGCGCGCCTTCGACCGTCGCGTGCGAGAGCGCCTGGGCACGGAGGAGGAGGTGGCGTACTCGGCCGAGCCCAAGCTCGACGGGCTCGCCGTCAGCCTGGTCTATGAGGCCGGACGGCTGGTCCGCGCGGCCACCCGCGGTGACGGCTTCGTCGGCGAGGACGTGACCCACAACGTCCGCACCATCCGCGCGTTGCCGGTGCGGCTGCGTGGCGACCGGCTGCCCGACCGGCTGGAAGTGCGGGGCGAGGTCTACATGCCCCGCGCCGGCTTTGCCTTGCTGAACGAGCGGCTGGCCGCCGAGGGCGGCAAGCCCTTCGTCAACCCGCGCAACGCGGCCGCCGGCAGCCTGCGCCAGCTCGATCCGCGCATCACGGCCACCCGCCCGCTGGCGTTCTTCGCCTACGGCATCGGCAGCCACGCGGGCGGCGCGCTGCCCGATACCCATAGCGAGACCCTGGTGCGGCTGCGGGACTGGGGGCTGCCGGTCAGCCCGGATGTCGCCCGCGTCGTCGGCGTCGAGGCCTGCCTCGATTACCAGCGGCGCCTCGGCGAGCGGCGCCGGGCGCTGCCCTACGAGGTCGACGGCGTCGTCTACAAGGTCGACTCCTGCGCCCAGCAGGAGGCGCTGGGCTACGTGTCGCGCGCGCCGCGTTTCGCCGTGGCCCACAAGTTCCCGGCCGAGGAGCAGACGACCGTCGTCGAGGCCGTCGAGTTCCAGGTGGGCCGCACCGGGGCGCTCACGCCGGTGGCGCGCCTGCGGCCGGTGTTCGTCGGCGGCGTCACCGTGAGCAACGCGACGCTGCACAACATGGACGAGCTCGGCCGCAAGGACGTCCGGCCCGGCGACACCGTCGTGATCCGGCGCGCCGGGGACGTGATCCCCGAGGTGGTCCGCGTGCTGCCGGAGCAGCGTCCCGCCGGGGCGAGGTCCGTGCGCCTGCCCGACCGCTGCCCGGTGTGCGGCTCCGAGGTCGTGCGCCCGGAGGGCGAGGCCATCGCCCGTTGCGCCGGCGGCCTCGCCTGCGCGGCCCAGCGCCGCGAGGCGCTCCGCCACTTCGCGTCCCGGCGGGCCCTCGACATCCAGGGCCTCGGCACCCAGCTGGTCGAGCAGCTCGTCACCCTCGACCTGGTCACGGATCCGGCCGACCTGTTCGCCCTCGATGCAGCCACGCTCGCGGGGCTCGAGCGCCTGGGCGAGCGGTCGGCGGCGAAGCTCGTCGCCGCCATCGCGGCGAGCCGCGAGACCACGCTTGACCGGTTCCTTTATGCCCTGGGCATTCCCGAGGTGGGCGACAGCACGGCGCGCGTGCTGGCGCGGCACTTTGGCAGCCTCGACGCGCTGGTCAACGCCGACGAGGCGGCACTGACGTCGGTGCCGGACGTCGGGCCCGTCATGGCGGGGCGGATCACCGCCTTCTTCCGGCAGCCTCGCAACCTGGCCGTGATCGCGCGCCTGCGCTCGGCCGGGGTCCACTGGCCCGAGACCGGGCCGGCGCCGCCTGCCGAAGCCCCAGCCGGTCCCGTGGCCGGCCGCAGCTTCGTGCTGACCGGCACCCTGCCGAATCTGGCCCGCGAGGCGGCCCGGGAACGGATCGAGGCGGCCGGCGGCAGGGTGGCGGGCAGCGTCTCGAAGCGGACCGACTACGTCGTCGCCGGTGCCGATCCCGGCTCGAAGCTGGCCCGCGCCCTCGAGCTCGGCATCGCCGTGCTCGACGAGGACGGGCTGCTGCGCCTGCTCGCTGGCGACGGCCCGGCCAGCTGATGCCCGTCGCCGGCAGTTGCCGGTCCCGGGACGTGAACCTATAGTCCCGACCGATGGCCACGGCTGACATGGGCGGCGGCGACCCGTCGCGCCTGCGCGCGGCGTTGCTCGGTGCGCTGCGGCCCCTGGCCGCCATGCTGCTGCGCTTCGGGATCGGCTACCGTGATTTCGCCGAGGTGGCCAAGGCCGCCTTCGTCGACGCGGCCACGGCCGAGTTCGGCGTCCGCGGGCGGCCCACCAACATCTCCCGGGTTGCCGCCATGACCGGTCTCACGCGCAAGGAGGTCCGGCGCCTCCGCTCCCTCGCGGCCGCCGGGACGACCACGGGCCCCGGCACGGTACCGGCCGACGTGCTCCACCGCTGGCACACGGATCCGCGCTATCTCGCGCTCCCCGGGGTTCCCCTCGAACTGCCCTTCGAGGGCCCTGAGCCCTCGTTTGCCGGACTCGTCCGCGCCTGCGCGGGCGATCTGCCGGCCGGGGCCATACGGGCCGAACTCGTGCGCATCGGTGCGGTTGAGGAAGCGCCCTCGGGTGCCCTGCGGACCATCCGTCGCGAGGTCGTCCCTGCGTCGGCCCTGGACGCGATGCTCGAGGGCTTCGCCACCGGACTGCGCCCGGTGACACTGACCGTCGGGTGGAACGCCGCCGTGGCAGGCGTTGGCGGCCGCCGCCGCTTCCAGCGGTCCGTGACGAGCCGCCACGTCCCGGTGGCCCGGGCGGCCGAGGTCGAGGCCCTGCTCCGCGGGCGGCTCACCGCCTGGACCGAGGAGGTCGACGACTACCTCGCCGGGGTCGAGCGGTCGCCGGCCGGCGACGACGTGGCCGTCCCGACGGTCACGCTCGGGATCGGCATGTACTACTACGAGGAGCCCCGGGCGGGTGGTACTGATCGGTAGCAGGGGGCTGGGGCGGCGGTCATAATCGGCCCTTCCCAGCTTTCCGGTCCTGCGCACCCGATGTCCGGTCACGAATTTCCGCTGCATATCGAGCCCCGTCTCCCCGAGCGCCTCGGCCGCCTCGGCGAGCTCGCCGCCAACCTCTGGTTCAGCTGGCACCGGCCGACGCGCCACCTGTTCGAGATGCTCGACCGCGACCTGTGGTGGCGGACCGAGCGCAACCCGCGCGTGTTCCTCCGCTGCGTCGACCAGAGCCTGCTGGAGCTGGCGGCGACCAACGACACCTTCCTCGCCGCCTATCGCCGGGCACTGTCCGAGTTCGATTCGTACCGCGAGCAGGGCACCGGTGCCTTCCGGGCGGCAGGCCTCGGCGAGAGCGACCTGATCGCGTACTTCTGCGCGGAGTTCGGCTTCCACGAGAGCTTCCCGATCTACTCGGGGGGGCTCGGCATCCTCGCCGGCGACCACTGCAAGACGGCCAGCGACCTGCGCCTGCCCTTCGTCGCCGTGGGCCTGCTCTACCGGCGCGGCTATTTCAGTCAGCGTATCGGCAGCGACGGCCAGCAGATCGCCGACGACGCCCGCGTGACCCCCCAGGATGCGCCGGTGAGCCCGGCACTCGACGCCGCCGGCAACGAGATCATCGTCGGCCTGCGCCTGGCGGGGCGCGACGTGGCGGTGCGCGTGTGGCGTGCCGAGGTCGGCCGCGTGCCGCTGCTGCTGCTCGACACCGACCTGCCGCAGAACGACCCGGACGACCGGGAGATCACCCGCCAGCTCTACGGTGGCGACAGCCGCACGCGGCTGCGCCAGGAGAGCGTGCTAGGCATCGCCGGCGTGCGGGCACTGCGCGCCGCCGGCTTCGAGCCGCGCGTCTGGCACATCAACGAGGGCCACGCCGCCTTCCAGATCGTCGAGCGCGTGCGCGAGCTGGTCGCGTCGGGGCAGCCCTTCGACGCGGCCATGGAGGCGGTTGCCGGCAGCACGGTGTTCACGACCCACACCCCCGTCAGCGCCGGCCACGACGTCTTCGATCCCCACCTGCTGTTCGAGCACCTCGGCGAGTTCGTCGCGGGGCTTGGCGTCAGCGCCGAGCAGTTCGTCGACATGGCCCGGGAGCATCCGGGCCATGGCGGCTTCAACATGACCCGGCTGGCGCTGGCGGGCTCCCGCCACGTGAACGGCGTCAGCCGCATCCACCGGCAGGTCACGTCGGGCATCTGCAGCGGTGCCTGGCCCGAGGTGGACCGGGCCGAGAACCCCGTCGGCTATGTGACCAACGGCGTCCACGTGCCGACCTTCATGCAGACCGAGTGGGCGGAGCTGCTCGACCAGCACCTCGGTCCCGGCTGGCGCTATCAGCTCTCCGACCGCGAGCTGATGGCCCGCATCGAGGAGATCCCCGACGGGCGCTTCTGGTACGTGCGCCAGCAGGTAAAGATCTCGATGCTGCAGGGCCTGCGCGAGCGGCTGCGCCGCCAGCACGGGCGCAACGAGCAGTCGGCGGCGCACATCCACCGGCTCCTGAAGTACCTCGATCCCGACCGTCCCAACATCCTGACCGTGGGCTTCGCCCGCCGGTTCGCCACCTACAAGCGGGCGACCCTGCTGCTGCAGGACCTGGGGTGGCTGCGGCAGATCGTCGACGGCGAGGACCGGCCTGTCGTCTTCATCTTTGCGGGCAAGGCTCATCCGGCCGACCACCCGGGCCAGCAGCTGCTCCGCGAGCTGCATCGCGTGGCGAACCTGCCGGAGTTCCTCGGCAAGCTGCTGCTCGTCGAGGGCTACGACATGGGCCTCGGCCGCCTGCTCACGTCGGGCGTCGACGTCTGGCTCAACACGCCCGTCCACCCGATGGAGGCCAGCGGCACGTCGGGCATGAAGGCGGCGATCAACGGCACCGTGAACCTGAGCGTGCTCGACGGCTGGTGGGCCGAAGGCTATGACGGCACCAACGGCTGGGTCATTCCACCGTCGCTGCTCGACGCCGACCCGGCCGCCCGCGACCACCACGACGCCCGGACCCTGTACGAGATCCTGCAGGACGAGGTCGTGCCCCTCTATTACGCGCGCGACGAGCGGCTCGGCTACTCGCCTGGCTGGGTCCGGATCTGCAAGCGTTCCATGGCCACCATCCTGCCGCACTTCAACATGCAGCGGGCGGTGCAGGACTACGCGACGCTGTTCTACGGCCCGGCGGCACGCCGGGGCGTAGCGCTCTCGGCCAACGGCCTCGAGCGCGCGCGGACCCTCGCCGGCTGGAAGGCGCGGGTCCGGGCGGCCTGGCCGGGCGTCGTGCTGCGGCCGGTGACCTCGGTGCCGCCGCGCGCCGACTTCTCTGCCCCGGTGAGCCTCGCGGTCGACGTCCACCTCAATGGCCTCGCGCCCGCCGACGTGCAGCTCGAGTGCGTCGTCCGGCGCGCGCTGTGCTCGGAGCTGACCGCGCCGGTGCGCCAGTTCGCCGACCGCGGTGGTGGCGAGTACGGCGTCCGGTACGTCGATGGCGAGCCCGTCTACGTGCAGGCCTTCACGCCGGAGGTTCCCGGCGCCGACGGCTGGTGCCGCTACCGCCTCGAGCTGCGGTCGCCCTGGTGCGGCGGGCTGCGGGTGCAGGTGCGTGCGGTGCCGCGCCATGCGGACCTGCAGCATGCGGCCGAGCTGGGCCTGATGCGGTGGCTCGACGCCAGCGTCACGCCGGGGCCAGGATGACCAGGGCCAGCGGCGGTGCCAGGACGGTGATCGACCAGGGCTGGCCCATGCAGGGCACTGGCTCCGCCTCGAGGGGCACGGGATTGCCCAGGTCGCTGCCACCGTAGAACCGCGAGTCGGAGTTCACCACCTCGCGCCAGCGCCCGGGCCCCGGCACGCCGATGCGGTAGCCGGTGCGTGGCACCGGCGTGCAGTTCGCCACCAACGCGACGGCCGTGTCGCCACACCGGCGCAGCCACGCCAGCACCGACTGGTCGGCGTCGTCCCAGCGCAGCCAGGCGAATCCCTCGCCGCTGAAGTCGTGGTGGTGCAGCGCAGGCAGGCTGCGGTAGGCACGGTTCAGGTCGCCCACCAGCCGCTGCACGCCCCCGTGGCGGGGATCGTCGAGCAGGAACCAGGGCAGCTGGTCCCGGTGGTTCCATTCCCACGGCTGGGCCAGCTCGCCACCCATGAACAGCAGCTTCTTGCCGGGGTAGGTCCACTGCCAGGCCAGCAGCAGGCGCAGGTTGGCGAAGCGCTGCCAGTCGTCGCCCGGCATGCGCCCGAGCAGCGAGCCCTTGAGGTGCACGACCTCGTCGTGGGACAGCGGCAGGACGAAGTTCTCGCTGAAGGCGTAGACGGGGCCGAAGGTCAGCAGGTTGTGGTGGTGGCGCCGGTGCACCGGGTCGCGGCGGAAGTACTCGAGGCTGTCGTGCATCCAGCCCATGTTCCATTTCATGCTGAAACCCAGCCCGCCATGGTGCACCGGGCGGCTGACGCCGGGCCAGGCCGTGGACTCCTCGGCGATGGTGACGGTGCCAGGGAACTCCCGGTGGGTCATCCGGTTCAGGTCCTGCAGGAAGGCGATGGCGTCGAGGTTCTCGTTGCCCCCGTGCGGGTTGGGCAGCCACTCGCCCGGCCGCCGCGAGTAGTCCAGGTACAGCATCGACGCGACGGCATCGACGCGCAGCCCGTCGAAGTGGAACTCCTCGAGCCAGTAGCGGGCGCTGGACAGCAGGAAGCTGCGCACCTCGTTGCGGCCGTAGTTGAAGACGAGGGTGCCCCAGTCCGGATGGCTGCCGAGGCGCGGATCGGCATACTCGTACAGCGCGGAGCCATCGAAGCGGGCGAGCCCGTGGGCATCGCGGGGAAAGTGCCCCGGCACCCAGTCGAGCAGCACGCCCACGCCGGCCCGGTGGCAGCGGTCCACCAGGTAGCGCAGGTCGTCGGCATCGCCGTAACGGCTGGTCGGCGCGAAGTACCCGGTCGGCTGGTATCCCCAGGACTCGTCGAGGGGGTACTCGGTGATGGGCATGAGTTCGACGTGGGTAAAGCCGAGGCCTGCCACGTAGTCGGCCAGCTGGTCGGCCAGTTCGCGGTAGCCCGGCACGGTGCCGTCTGCGCGCCGCCGCCACGAGCCGAGGTGCACCTCGTAGATCGAGACCGGGTCATGCCACCAGCGCGAGTCCGCCCGGGCCGCAAGCCAGTCCTGGTCCTGCCACGCGTAGGCGGACGGGGAGGGCACGATGGAGGCGGTCCGGGGCCGCGCTTCGTGCCGGCGCCCGTACGGGTCGGCCTTCAGCGTGATGCTGCCGTCGATGCGGCTGCGGATCTCGTACTTGTAGAGGGTGCCGGGCCCGACGCCGGGCACGAAGAGCTCCCAGATCCCGGACGAGCCCCGGACCCTGGCCGGCCAGCAGCGCCCGTCCCAGCCGTTGCCGTCGGTCACGATGCTGACCCGTTCGGCATCGGGGGCCCAGACGGCGAAGCGGGTGCCGTCGACGCCGTCGACCGCCGTGGCCCGGGCGCCGAGGAAGCGGTGGGCGATGCTGCAGTCGGCGGCCGCCAGCACCTCCATGTCCGGCGGCGCGAGCAGCGGCCCGAAGCAGTAGGGGTCGACCCGGTCCACCGTGGCACCGCCGGCGAAGCGGATGCGCAGCGTGTAGTGCCGCGGTGGCGCAGTGCCGCGCCACATGAACAGGTCCGAGTCGCCGTGCCGCGCGAACGGCGTGCCGTCGTGGGCCATGGCGACGCCGCTCGCATGGGGAATGAATGCCCGCACCACCACGCCACCCGTGCCGTCCGGGTGGGGGCCGAGGAACTCGAACGGGTCGTGGTGTCGCGCGCCGGCGAGCCTGGCCAGGTGATCGGCGAAGACCGGGTCGGTGCCGTTCCCGGCGGCGGCAGCAGGAAGGTCGGTGGCGGGCACGGGTATTCCGGTGAAGATCGGGTGATATGGTGCTAGATTCTCGGCTCCAGTGGTACCGGTGACTGCCGTTGATTCCTGAACGACCACCGACGACCAGCGGGCTGCGCAACGGCCCCAACCGCTCCGGCCGGTTCGTGAGCCAGCTCACCCGCAGCACCATGGCGGTGATCATGGCCGGCGGCCGCGGCGAGCGCCTGCGCCAGCTCACGGCCCACCGGGCCAAGCCCGCGACGCCCTTCGGCGGCAAGTACCGCATCATCGACTTCACGCTGTCCAACTGCGTGAACTCCGGCATCCGCCAGATCCTCGTGCTGACCCAGTACAAGGCGCACTCGCTGATCCAGCACGTGCAGCGGGGCTGGGGCTACCTGCGCGGCGAGCTCGGCGAGTTCGTGCAGCTCGTGCCCGCCCAGCAGAAGCTCGGCGACATGTGGTACCGCGGCACGGCCGACGCCGTCTACCAGAACCTCGACATCATCGACGAGTACAACCCGGAGCTGGTGCTGATCCTGGCCGGCGACCACGTCTACAAGATGGACTACGGCCCGATGATCGCCTTCCACGTCGAGCACGGGGCCGACATCACCGTGGGCATGATCCAGGTGCCCGTCAGCCAGGCCCACGAGTTCGGGGTCGCGACGGTCGACGCCGAGCAGCGCGTGCTGCGCTTCACCGAGAAGCCCGCGAATCCGGAGCCCATGCCGGGCCGCCCCGACGTCGCCCTGGCGTCCATGGGCATCTACGTGATCGGTCGTGACTTCCTGAAGGAGGTGCTCGCCCGGGACGCCGGCGACCTGCGCTCGGCCCACGACTTCGGCCGCAACATCATCCCGGGCGCCATCGGCGACCAGCGGGTGTTCGCGTACCCGTTCCAGAACATCGCCACCGAGGCCCAGGCCTACTGGCGCGACGTCGGCACCGTCGACGCGTTCTACGAGGCCAACATGGAGCTCGTCTTCGTCAGCCCCGAGCTGAACCTGTACGACGCCAGCTGGCCCATCTGGACGTACCAGGAACAGGTGCCCTGCGCCAAGTTCGTGCTCGACGAGGAGGGGCGGCGCGGCTACGCCGTCAACTCGATGGTGGCCGGCGGCTGCATCGTGTCCGGGGCCGTGGTGCGCGAGTCGCTGCTGTTCGTCAACGTCTCCGTCGACGAGCGTTCCGAGGTTTACCGCTCGGTGCTGCTGCCGGACGTGGCCGTCGGCCGGGGCTGCCGCATCGCGCGGGCGGTCATCGACGAGGGCTGCGTGATTCCGGACGGCACGGTGATCGGTGAGGACCGCGCGGCCGACGCGGCCCGGTTCCACGTCACGCCGGCGGGGATCGTCCTCGTCACCCCCGACATGCTCGTGGGCGCCGTCACGGGGGCGCCGCGACCCGCGCCCCGCGGCCAGCCGGCCTGACCCCCGTCCCGTGGCGGCAGACCTGCAGTTTCCCTCCGGGCTGCCCCCGCGTGCGGCGGGCGTGCTGCTTCACCCGACGTCGCTGCCCGGCCGCTTCGACGCCGGCACCATCGGCGCCGATGCCCGGCAGTTCATCGACTGGCTGGCGAGCGCCGGCTTCTGCGTCTGGCAGTTCCTGCCGGTCGGGCCCGTGGGGCCAAGCCACTCGCCGTACCAGCTGGGCTCGGCCTTCGCCGGCAACCCGCTGCTGGTGGATCCCGACGACCTGGCTGCCGCGGGCTGGGTGACGGCCGGCGAGGTCGCCGGCGTCGTGTCCGCCACCGACCGCACGGCGCTCCTGCGCAGCGCGTGGCGCATCTTCCGCCGCCGGGCCGACAGCGCGGCGCGGGGGCAGCTGGCGGCCTACTGGGATGCCGAGCGGGGCTGGCTGCTGCCCTATGCCCTGTTCCGCGTGGCGCGCGAACTCTACGGCGATGCCGGCTGGTGGACCTGGCCGCCGGCGCTGCGGCGGCGCGACCCGGCGGCCGTGGCGCGCCTGCTCGAAGGCGCGCGGGAGCGCGTGCGCGAGGTGGCCTTCGAGCAGTACCTGTTCGACCAGCAGTGGGCACGGCTGCGGGGCCACGCGCGGCAGGCGGGCGTTCGGCTCTTCGGCGACATTCCCATCTACGTCGACCTCGACAGCGCCGACGCCTGGTGGTATCGGGAGCAGTTCCGCATCGAGCCCGATGGCCGGCTGCCGGCCGTGGCCGGCGTGCCGCCCGACTATTTCAGCGCCGACGGGCAGCTGTGGGGCAACCCCCTCTACGACTGGGATGCCATGGCGGCCGACGGCTTCCGCTGGTGGATCGCCCGCATGCGCCGCCAGTGCCGCCATTTCGACTTCCTGCGGCTCGACCACTTCCGCGGCCTGCAGGCCTACTGGGAGGTGCCGGCGGGGGCCGTGACGGCCCGGGGCGGCTGCTGGCGCGAGGCGCCGGGTGCGGCGCTGCTGGCGGCGCTGCGGTCGGCCTTCGGCACGCTGCCGCTGGTGGCCGAAGACCTCGGCGTGATCACCGCCGAGGTGCGGGCCCTGCGCGACGAGTTCCAGCTGCCCGGCATGCTGATCCTGCAGTTCGCCTTCGACGGCTCGCCCGACAACCCGTACCTGCCGGCCAACCACCGCGAGCAGTCGGTCGTCTACACGGGGACCCACGACAACGACACCCTGGCCGGCTGGCACGCGGGGCTCGACGAGCGGGCCCGCCGGCACGTGCGCGAGGTGCTCGGCGTGCCGGGGGCTGAAGTCACGGCGGCCATCCGGGCCGCGGCCTGGCAGTCACCGGCACGGCTCGCCATGTTCCCGCTGCAGGACCTGCTGGGCCTCGGCAGCGAGGCGCGGCTGAACACGCCGGGCACGGTCAGCGGGAACTGGCAGTGGCGCTTCCGCTGGAGCGACATCCCGGCGTCGCTGGCTGCCGACTGCCGGCGGGCGGCGCTGGCGAGCGGGCGGCTGCCGGCCGGGGCCTCGGCCGAGCGGATGGCGGCCAGCGGCTGAGGCCGCGGTTGGCGACCCGGGTCTGGCGCCGCGGACCTGCGGCCGCGCCTACGGGGCTCCCGCGATATGCACCCTGGCTCGCTGATGCTCGCCAGATGCAATCGCTGCGCCCCTGCGGCGCGGACCTGATGTTGCGGGCCTGAGGCTGTGTGCCTGGGCTGGCTTCAGCGCAGGCTGCGGTACAGGGCTTCGTAGAGCGGTGCCTGGTGATCCCAGGAGAAATCCACGGCCATGGCGTTGGCCTGCACCTGCCGCCACGCCACCGGATCGGCGAACCAGCGGAGCATCTCCTCGAGGCCCCAGGCGAGGCCGTCGGCATCGGCGTCACGGAACACGCTGCCGGTGCCCTGGCCCGTGGGGGGATCGAAGTGGTCGACGGTGTCGCGCAGGCCGCCCGTGGCGCGCACCACCGGGACGGCGCCGTAGCGCATGGCGTAGAGCTGGGACAGTCCGCAGGGCTCGTAGAGCGACGGCACCGTGAAGGCGTCGGCGCCGGCGTAGACGAGGCGGGCGAGGGCTTCGTCGTGGCGGTCGAGGAACGCGAAGCGCCCGGGGTACCGCGCGGCCAGCGCGGTGAATTCGGCCTGCAGGGCGGGGTCGCCGGTGCCAAGCAGCACGGCGGCGACGCGGCCCACGTCGAGGAACCGCGGCAGGGCCTGCAGCAGCAGGTGCAGGCCCTTCTGGGTGGCCAGGCGGCTGACACAGCCGACGAGGGGCCGGCCGCCGGCCTGCAGGCCGGTGAGCCCCGCCAGCGCCGCGCGGCAGGCGGCCTTGCCGGCCAGGTCGGTGGCCGAATAACGCGCCGGCAGCAGCGCGTCGTTGGCGGGATCCCAGGCGCCGTAGTCGACGCCGTTGAGGATCCCGGTAAGCACGGCGCTGCGTTCGCGCAGGTCGCCATCGAGCCCGTGCCCGTACCCGGGCGTCAGCAGCTCCGTGGCATGGGTGGGGCTGACCGTGGACAGGGCATCGGCCGAGGCGATGCCCGCGCGCAGGAAGTTGACCTGTCCCGCGGCGCGGTCCGGGTCCGGCAGCAGGCCGGTACAGGCCGCGAGGCCCAGGTCTTCGGTCAGCGCCGCGTCGAACACGCCCTGGTAGCCGATGTTGTGCAGCGTGAGCAGCGTCCGCGTGCCGTGCTCCCGCAGTGCCGATCCGCCAGGCCCATTCAGCAGCAGCGGCGCCAGCGCCGCGTGCCAGTCGTGGCAGTGGACGACGTCGGGCGTGAAGCCGGTTGCTGCGCAGAGGGGAATGACCGCATGGGCGAGGAGGGCAAAGCGCCGGGCCTCGTCGTCGCCGCCGCCGTAGATCGATCCGGGGGGCACTAGCCCCGGCGCCTCGACCGCATAGAGCCGCGGCTCACCCGGGGCCATCGGCACCGCCAGCAGCGAGACCGGCGGATGGGTGCCGCCGAGGCGCACCGGGGAGGTGAACGGGTCCGGTGCGAGGGCCAGCGTGGCGGCCGGAAACCCCGGGAGCCGGTAGTGGGGCACCAGGATGCGGACGTCGTGTCCCCGCCGGACGAGCGCACGCCCGAGGCCGGCCACCATGTCGGCGAGGCCGCCGGCCTTGGCGAAGGGCGCCAGCTCGGCGGTGACCATCAGGATGCGCAGGGATGCCATGGCCAGTTGCCCGTGCCAGAGACGACGAGGGCCCCGCTCGGGGCCCTCGTCAGGTCGGTCGCTGGGCGGGTGGATCAGTCCTTGCCGGCTGTGCCCCAGCTGTAGAAGGCGCCGACCGAGTACATGATGATCTGGTCGGTGTTGCCGACGTCGTAGTAGTCGATGGCCACGCGCACGCTGAAGGGCGAGTCGGTGCGGAAGAGGGCACCGACGCCGACCATCAGGTCGGTGCCGTCGTCGCTGGACTCGATCCGCGCGTTGGCCGGCGGCGGGACCTGCGGGTTCGTCGGCACGATCTCGCGCACGCGCTCCTCGCCGATGGACTCGCTCTCCCAGTAGAGGGCGCCGACCTTGCCGAAGAGCTCGATGTTCTCGTGCACGGGCAGGTAGCCGAGGATGGCGGCCTGGTAGCCGTCGGCCTGGTACCGCTGGCGCCACTCGCGCTCCTGGCAGCCCGCACCGGTGGGTGTGACCGGGTCGCAGCCCAGCGGGACGTTCGGCAATGCAACGTACTCCTCCGCGTAGGAGCGGCCCATCTGGTTGAAGTTCGTGTAGCCGATCTCGGCACCGAAATAACGCGCCCGCCAGCCGACGAGGAACTGGGTGCCGATGTCGCTGCCCGCGAAGTCGCTGCCGACGGCGGCGACGTCCTCGGGGGCCGGGTTGCCCGGCGCCGGGTCCGGCTGCTGGCCGCGCGGCGCGAGGCCGACGTCGGCCGGGTTCGCCTCGACGCGGGCACCACCCACGTTGAAGCCCACGTAAATCTCGGCGCGCGCCGCCGGCATCCCGAGTGCCGACAAGGCCAGCGCTGCCACCATCACCGTCGCAAGCTGTTTGGTCATTCCCCCTGCTCCTGAAAGCCCGTCACGGGCTGCTGCATCCGTCGCCGCTCCGGGCGCGTGCGGCTGGCCGCACGCGCCCGTCGTCGGGTCAGCGGACTAGAACCTGAAAAGATGGTCGCGGCCGATCAGCCGGCCGAAATACCAGCGCGCGCCCAGTTCGAGGCCGGTATCGTCGTCGAAGACGATGCCACGAACCCGGACGGCGAACTGGTCGGTCACGCCGTAGGTAAGGGCCAGGATGACGTCCGAGTTCGAAACGTCGCCGCTGCCGCTGACCGTCACGTCGCTGATGTCGGTGTACCGGTAACCGGCCTCGAGCTCGACGCGGTCGGAAACCATGCCCCGGACCAGGGCGTGCAGCACGTAGCCGTCGCCATCGACGGAGCGCAGCCGTCCCTCGCTGTCGGGCAGGTCCACTTCGGTGCTGGCATAGTTCGCGCGGCCGATCAGGTCGACCCGGTCGGACAGGGCATAGGAGAGGCCGAGGCCGATCTGGTAGCCCTGGGAATCACCGTCCGGAACGGCTACCAGGCCCTCGCCGCCGTCGACGGCGAGGTTGGTCGAGAAGTCACCGTTGAAGAACTCGCCGTACAGGTGCACGCCGAACTGGCCGAACTCGACCAGGCCCAGCGAGCCCTCGATGTTGAAGCCCTCGTGCTCGGCGCCTTCCTGCTTCACGGCATAGCTGACGTCGTTCCAGGCGTAGCCGACGCCGAGGTACGTATAGCTGGGGTCGCCCTCGAAGGCCGAGGCGACCGGCGCGGCTGCCAGCAGCGCCGGCACGGCAGCAAACCCAACCCACCGGGCCAGCGGCCGGTCCCACGTCGCATTCATAAGTTGTTCCCCCTGGGGCTTGGAAGCGTAGCCTGAAGGCCCGGGACTATAGCCAAACGCCCCGGGCGAGGCCATAGCCGGAGCCGTGGCGCCGGGGCGACGCGGCGGCCTGTCTGAAGGTTGGTCGCGTGATCCCGTCGGTGGTGGCGCTGCTGGTAACGCTCAGGCTGTTTGGTATCATCCCGGCCACGCGCGCGCCCCGGGCGTGCCGCGGTAGCTAGTCGAGGCGGCCCGCCGTCGTTCCGGTGCGGCCAGATCCAGGGGGATTCCGAATGTCGACAGAAGTGCATGCCCGGCGTGTAGCGGCGCCCGTCGCCCTCAGCCTGTTCAGCGTTGCGGCCACCGTGGCGGCAATGTATCCGCTGGCCGCCAGCGCACAGATAGAAGAGGTGATCGTCACGACCCGCAAGCGCGAGGAGAGCCTGCAGGACGTGCCCATCGCCGTCTCGGCCATCACCTCCGAGCAGCTGCTGCGCCAGGGCGTCACCGACCTGCGCCGCACGGTCGAGCTCCAGCCCAGCGTGCAGTTCGACCAGGCCTTCGGCCCGGCCGACAACCGCATCACGATCCGCGGCCTGTCCAACACCCGCGGCCGGTCCAACGTCGCCTTCCTCATCGACGGCATCGACGTCACGACCGAGAACCTGGTCACGGCGGGCTCGGGCCTGCTGGCCAACCGGCGCCTGCTGAACGACGTCGAGCGCATCGAGATCGTGAAGGGGCCCCAGAGCGCCCTTTACGGTCGCGCTGCCTTCGCCGGCGCCCTGAGCTACACGACCAAGGATCCGGGTGACGAGTTCGAGGGCCGCGTGGGCCTCGACGTCGGCGACTACGGGCGCCGCAACGTCGACGTGGCCTTCGGTGGCCCCGTCACCGACACCGTCGGCCTGCGCCTGACCGGCACGATGTGGAACGAGGACGGCTTCTATTCCAACTCCGTCACCGGCAAGACCATCGGCGAGCAGCAGGGCTACGCCATGGCCATCAAGGGCGTGTGGAAGCCCGTCGACGGGGTCAAGTCGACGCTGCGTGCCGAGTACAGCGACGAGGAGTTCGGCCCCCGGCCCGTGGTGCGCCTGCGCGCCGACACGCCGGTCTGGTTCCCCGACGGTGGCACCCGCTTCCAGGACGGCTTCGGCAACGTGCGCCCCGGCGGTGACGCCCGCCTCATCGCGCGGCCCATCATCACCGGCAACGTCTTCAACCAGGACCAGACCGGCACCGGAACGAACCTGTTCAACTTCGGCCTGTACTGCCCCGACCGGCCCGACCTCATCGGCGAGGCCAACATCGGCCGCGGTTCCGACCCGACCCAGTCGCCGGGCTTCTGCCTGCCGAAGGAGATCGGCAAGAGCAACGGCTACCGGCCGACGCTCAGCGCCGACCCGACGACGGGCGGCGACTTCGAGGGCACCACGACCGAGACCTTCCGCGTCAGCTTCATCAACAGCGTCGACGTGGGCGTGGGCACCTTCTCGTCGTACACCGGCTGGACCGACTTCGACGGTGACGACATCTACGACCAGGACTACCAGAACGCCACGCTGGGCTTCCAGCTGGCCAACACCACCACCGAGACCAACCAGTTCAGCCAGGAGATCCGCTTCGCGTCGGCCTTCGACGGCCCGGTGAACTTCACCGTCGGCGCCCTGTTCTGGGACGAGCAGCGCCTGCTCAAGGACCGGAACCTCATCATCGCCTGCGCGCCCATCGGTCGCGTCAACCCGCAGCCGCTCGTCATCGACGGGCAGCCGGTGCTGCGCGACCCGAACGGCATCACGCCCGCGCTGGGTGAGTCGGCCGGACCCGACGGCATCGTCGGCACCGCCGACGACGTCAACAACCCGGTCGACGACGTGCCGGTGCTCGACAACACCACCGGCGACATCGTGCCCATCAACGGCGTCTGCGACGGCACCAACGGCAGCGTCTCGTCGATCCCGCAGCTCTACCAGCAGGTGCTGAACTCCGGGTTCAACAACCGGCCGGTCATCTGGGAGGCCGATACGCGGCACTGGTCGTTCTACGGTTCCGTCGACTGGAACCTGACCGACGAACTGCAGCTGACCTTCGAGACCCGCTTCGTCGACGAGAAGTTCACGCTGCTGCGCCCCTCGTCGTCGAGCTGCACCGAGATCGGCTTTGCCCAGGGCTCGAACGCGCTGCCGCTGCTGGACAACGACCAGATCATCCTGCCGCCCGGCCAGACGCTCGAGAGCCTCGGCATCGGCAATGACCCGACCATCTGCGACGCCGACCGCGTCCGCCTGAACATCGGGCCGCTGCCGCTGGCCGCCAACGGCCTGCTGAACTGGCGCACCATCGAGGGCAGCACCACGTCGCGCTTCAACACGCCGAAGGTCACCCTCAAGTGGCAGCCGCTCGATGACCTGAACGTGTTCTTCTCGTACGCGTTCGCGCAGAAGCCCGGCGGCATCAACCAGCTGGCCGCCGGCGGTGCGCCGACCACCATCGAGAACGAGCGCTTCGACCCCGAGAAGCTCAAGGCCTGGGAGCTCGGCATGAAGTCGCGCTTCGAGGCGGCAGGCTTCTGGCAGGTCAACGTGTCCGGCTTCTTCCAGGACTACACCGACAAGCAGGTGGGCATCCAGTTCGTCGACGCCAGCGGCATCGCGGCCCCGAAGGTCGTCAACGCCTCCGGCGCCGAGGTCTGGGGCCTAGAGTTCGAGACGCTCTGGCAGCCTTCTTTCATGGACGGCCTGACCTTCACGCTGAGCGGCACGCTGCTCGACGCGGAGTACAACAACTTCATCGACGACACGACCAACCTGGTCAAGGTCGCCAAGGCGGGCTTCTGCAACCCGGTCTGGAAGGGCGTGGGCGGCGAGTCCACCGACCCGAACAGTGCCATCGCGCGCAATCCGGGGTCGTCGAAGTTCTGCCGCATCGACTACTCCGGCAACGACCTCGAGCGCACGCCGGCGCAGTCCTACGCGGCGTCCATGTCGATCCAGCGTCCGTTCTTCGAGACGGAGTACGAGTACCTGTTCCAGGTCGAAGGCTCGTGGCAGGACGACCGGGCCTCCGACCCGGAGAACCTGGTCACGCTGAAGGACTACGCGATCATGAACATGCGCCTGGGCCTGACCTCGGACCAGTGGGAGGTGCTCGCCTACGTCGACAACGTGCTCGACCAGGACACCTTCACCACCGGCGGCAGCGGTCCTGACTTCGGCCGCCAGGTCAGCCAGCTGGGCTTCACCGCCGGCTTCGGCACCTCGCACTTCTTCGCGACGCTGCCGGATCCGCGCGTGTTCGGTGTCCGCGCCAACTACCGGTTCGGTGCCGGCCGCTAAGACGGCCCCACTGCCGTTCCGCCACCTGAACGCCCCGGGGGAGTCCATCCCCCGGGGCGTTTCTCTTTGCTAGAGTCGCGCCTTCGCCAACGGACCCGCAGGACGAGCCATGGCCCGGAGCCTACGCACGCCGATTATCGCTGCAGCACTGCTGCTGCCTGCCGCGGCCGCCGGTGCGGCGGCCGGCCTGGGTGACCCGGAGCCCGGGCTCAGCCTGCGCGAGCTGCTGGTGTTCCTGCACGTCGCCCTCTTCGTGCTGTGGCTGGGGCCCGACTTCGGCGTCTTCCTCTGGAGCAGCAAGGTGGCGAACCCGGCGCTCTCCGTCGGCCAGCGGCTGGCGGCGGCGCAGATCATGGGACGCATCGACCTCATTCCGCGGGTGGCCATGAGCCTCATGCTGACCGTGGGCGGCGTGCTCAGCGAGTACGTCGGCATCGAGCACCCGGCGTGGCAGCTGGCCGGCATCGTGCTGCTCGGCCCGGTCTGGCTTGGGCTGGTGCTGCTCACGTACCTCCGGCAGGGCACGGAGGCAGGGGCCACGCTGGGCCGCATCGACGTCTGGTTCCGCTGGGCCCTCATGGCCGGCATCGTGGCGTCGGTGACGTGGTCGACCGTCACGGGCCGCCTGGCCGAAGCGCCGTGGGTCGGCTGGAAGCTGCTGATCTTCGCGGCGCTGCTGCTGATCGGCGCGCTGCTGCGCGTCCGCATCCGGCCCTTCGTCGAGGGCGTGCGGGCGCTGGCCACGGCGGGCCCCAGCGCCGAGGTGGATCGCGCCATGCAGGCGAGCCTCGCCGAGACGAAGACCTACGTCCTGGCCATGTGGACGGGGCTCTTGCTGGCGGCCCTCCTGGGCGTGGTCCAGCCGGGCGCGCCGCTGGCGGCGGCAGGGGATGCCGGCGCCCCGCCTGCCACGCTATCGCCGTGACCGGGAGCGGCTCCGGGGATGCGGGGGCCGGGCAACAGCCGCAGGCCCTGCCGGTTGCGGTCGCCATGGGCACCCTCCGCCGGGACTGACCCCGAAGGATCCGGGCGCGCCGGCTGGCGTCGCCGTCAGGCGCAGCGGGTCAGAAGACCCGCGTGATGCCGATGAAGCCCACCAGGAAGATGAGCAGGTAGGTGCTCCAGATCACCACCGCCGAGCGGGCCATGACGCTGCTGATGGTGGCCTCGATCTCGGGCTTGGAGCCCTCGACGGCCAGCCGGCCGAAGGCGAGGCCCAGCGGGTCGAAGACCTTGATCATCAGCACGACCATCAGGTTGATCAGCCCGTAGAGGCCGACCTTCCAGTGCAGCCAGGTGGCCTCGGCGGCGAAGGGGCCGTTGCCGAGCAGCGACGAGGCCGCCAGCACGATCAGCGTCACCCCCACGAGCCCCGTCAGCCAGTTGGTCACGGCGGCGAGCCGGTGGCCGAAGGGTTTGTCGTAGTACCAGGCCCCGGTCATGCTGACGGCCCACCAGGCGATGCTGAAGGCCCACACGGCCACGAGCCCGGCGGTGCCGAGGTCGAGGGCGCCGAGCTGCACGGACAGCATCACGCCCAGCGGCAGGGCCGCCTTCCACATGGTCCGCGGCAGCAGTTCGATGCGCAGCGCCATGTGCAGCAGCAGGAAGCGGCTGTCGATGGGCAGCTTCGGGTCCGTGGACTTCAGCGCCGACAGGAAGACACCCATGTCGGTGCCGACCCAGAAGACGAACATCAGGATGTGCAGGTAGTCCCAGGCCTGGTACTCGGTCATCACGTTCACCATCGGCCGGGCGCGGGCCGGCCCGGGGCGGGGGAGACTTTACCCCAGCACGCCAGCGGGCGGCAGGGCGCGGGGGTGTCCACGAGGCGGCGCGGCCGCCGTATGGCGGCGGTGCCAGACTTGCTATCCTGACGGGCGGGGAGTGCAACGGCGCCAACCGGCGCTGCTACGGGAGCAAACAGAACATGCGACCTCATGTGGAGCTGATCCAGGAAGCCGACCTCTGCTGGCACGACGCCGAGCTGCCGAGGGGCGAGGGCAAGGTGCGCCAGCGGAACCTCTCCTACGATGAGGAGAACGGGGCCGCCTCGACCAAGCTGATCTTCGACTCTGCCTGGCATCGCCAGGCGGGCTACCACCACGCCGACACCGAGTGGTACATCCTCGAGGGGCAGGTCCGGATCGGCGACCGGGTCCTCAAGAAGGGCGGCTACTTCCGCGCGCCTGCCGGACTGCACGTGCCGGCCGTGTCCGTCGAGGCCGGCACCCAGGTGCTGGTGTTCCGCGAGTTCAGCGACTGGGGCTTCTCGGTGTCGCGCGGCCATCGCGCCGGCTTCGTGGCCCGCGGGCTCAACACCGCGTCGAACGAGCCGGGCGAGCTCACGATCCTCGACACGAACCGCATGGAGTGGATGCCCAACATCTACGAGGGCGACCAGCAGCGGTTCCTCAAGCTCAAGCTGCTGTACAACGACCCGGCGCCGCCCGACGATCCGCAGAAGGGCTTCGTCACGATGATGTGCTGGGCGCCGCCGGGCTGGTCCGATGCGCGCATGGTGCACCACCCGGTCTTCGAAGAGGCCTACACCATCGACGGCCACCTCGACTACAACTTCGGCCGCCTCGATGCGGGCACGTATTTCTTCCGCCCGGCGCGGGTCAAGCACGGCCACTTCATCTCCGGCGAGGAGCGCGGCTTCACCGGCATCTTCCGCATGGATGGCACGATCATCAACTGGATCACCATCAACGAGAAGGTCGAGGCCACGGGGACGCCCCTCAACTACGACCCGAAGACCCAGGGGCCGGTCATCGCCGGCATCCCGGTGCGCTCGAAGAGCACCGGTGACTGGGACCACGACGGCTGGTGAGCACGGGCGGGTCCATGCAGGGCGCCATCGACATCGTCTGCAACCTGTTCACGCCCACCGAGGTGGCGAACGGGCAGACGGGCCTCGACGACGACTTCAAGGAACAGGTCCGCATGCCGCCGGAGATGCGCGGCGGCGTCACCGTCGAGGACTACATCGCCCGCATGGACCGCGCCGGCATCGAGCGGTCGCTCCTGATCGCGGTCCGCGCCGGTGACATCAACGTGCGCGGCGGCTTCGAGGTGCCCTACGAGCGGGTGCACGAAGTCTGCCGCGCCCACCCGGACCGGTTCTCGGGCCTCGCCGGCATCGATCCGTTCCGCGGCATGCAGGGCCTGCGTGACCTTGAGCGCGCCGTGCGCGAGTACGGCTTCGTCGGTGCGCACCTGTATCCCCACTGGTGCGGGCTCGCGCCGGACCACGCCAAGTACTACCCGTACTACGCCAAGTGCTGCGAGCTCGACGTCCCCATCATGATGCAGGTGGGGCACAACCTCGTGTACTCGCGGCAGCGGCGGCTGCCGTCGGTGGGCCGCCCGATCACCCTCGACCAGGTGGCCATCGACTTCCCGGAGCTGAAGGTCATCGGCATCCACATCGGCATCCCGTGGACCGACGAGATGATCTCGATGTGCTGGAAGCACGAGAACGTCTACACCTGCGGCGATGCGTATGCTCCCAAGCACTGGCCGCAGCCCTTCGTGCACTACGCCAATACCTACGGGCGCGAGAAGGTGCTCTTCGGCACCGACTGGCCCGTCATCGACCCCGAGCGCGCGGTGCGCGAGATCGACGCGCTGGGCATGCGGCCGGACTCGCACCGGCTGATGATGCGGGACAACGCGCTGCGCGTGTTCCGCCTGCCGACCCGGGGCTGAACGCATGGCGTCCGGGGCCGCGGCCGGCGTGCAGCTGCCGTTCTCGTTCCAGCACCTGGCTCTGACCGCCGGCGTCCGGGCCGCCATGGCCCGCGACCCGGCCAAGATCGCCTATCGTCACGGCGAGCGCAGCCGCTCCTACGGCGCACTCATCGAGCGCGTCGACCGCGTCAGCGGGGCCCTGGCCCATGGCCTGGGGCTGAAGCCCGGCGACCATGGCGCCATCATTGCCAAGAACTCCATCGAGTACATGGAGGCCGTGCTCGGCGCGGCCCAGGCAGGTGTGGCACTGGCCACGATCAACCCGCGCCTCGCGCCGCGGGAGCTCGCGGCCATCTGTGACGACGCGGGGGCCCGCGTGGTCTTCGCCGACGCGGAGAGCGCCCGGGCCCTGGCCGACGTCCCGCCCGCGTCCCGCCCGCCGGTCATCGTCTTCGGCGATGGCTTCGAGGACTGGATCGCCCGGGCGAAGCCCCTCGGGACCCCGGTGGCCGTGCGCGAGTGGGACACGTTCACCATTCCCTACACCTCGGGCACCACGGGCCGGCCGAAGGGCGTGCTCGTACCGCACCGCTCGCGCATCCTGACGCTCTTCGGCATGGCCGTGGAGTACGGGTGCTACGGCCCGGACGACCGGTTCCTCGCCATTGCCCCCATGTGCCACGGCGCCGGCATGATCTTCTCGCTGGCGCCCGTCTTCTTCGGCGGCTACGCCGAGATCATGGACCGCTTCGAGCCCGAGGCCGTCATCCAGGCCATGGCGCGGAACGGCGTCACCGGCTTCTTCGGCGTGCCGACCCATTTCCATGCCCTGATGTCGCTGCCGCAGGCGGTGCTCGAGGCCGGGCGCAGCCCGACGCTGCGCACCGTCATCTCCAATGCCGCGGCGCTGCCGCAGCCCATGAAGGAGCAGCTGGTCGCGTACTTCGGCGAGGGCATGCTGCACGAGACCTATGGCTCGACGGAGGCCGGCATCGTCACGAACCTGCGGCCACCGGACCAGCTGCGCAAGCGCCAGTGCGTCGGCCAGCCGTTTCCCTGCACCGAGGTGGAGCTGCGCCGGCCCGACGGCAGCGTCTGCGCGCCGGACGAGGTGGGCGAGCTCTTCTCGCGCAGCCCGTACCTCTTCAACGGCTACTGGCAGCGGCCCGAAGACACGGCCGAGGCCTGGCACGACGGCTGGGTCACCGTGGGCGACCTGGCGCGCCGCGACGCCGAGGGCTACCTCTACATCGTCGACCGGAAGAAGGACATGGTCATCTCCGGGGGCGTGAACATCTATCCCCGCGAGGTGGAGGAGGTGATCCTCCAGCACGCGGCGGTGGCCGACGTCGCCGTCGTCGGCATCCCCGACGACAAGTGGGGCGAGGCCCTCAAGGCCTTCATCGTGCGCCGGCCCGGGACGGAGCTCGCCGCGGCCGACCTCGAGGCCTTCCTCGAGCCGCGGATCTCGCGCATGAAGCAGCCCAAGGTCGTGGTTTTCATCGAGTCGATCCCGCGCAACGCCAACGGCAAGGTCCTGAAGACCGAGTTGCGCCAGCGCGAGCCTTGAGCGTGGCGACCGTCAGCTTCTACTTCGACTGCAGCACCGCGGCGAGCTACGTGGCCAGCGTGCGGCTCGCCGAGGCGGCGCTCCGGACCGCAGCCACCATCGACTGGCGTCCGGTCCTGCCGGGCGACCTGCCGCCGGCTGCGCCGGCGGGCGAGGCCGAGGCACGCTATGCGCGCAAGGACCTGGGCGACTGGGCCCGCTTCTGCGGCGTTCGCCTGGCGCCCGATGACGCAGCTCCTGGCCCGGCTGAAGCCGCGGCCCGCTTCCTCGCGAGCCTCGCCGGCGACCCGCGGCAGCGCGCGGCCGTCGAGGCGTGGTTCGGCAGCCTCCACTACGCCGGTGCCCCCGACCTCGACGCCGTGGCCGCCGCGGCGGGCCGCGAGGCCCGGGCGATTGCTGCTGCCGGTGCCGATCCGCAGGCACGGGCGCGGCTCACGGCCAATGCGCGCGAGCTCGAGGCCCTCGGTGGCTGGCGCACGCCGTCCTTCGTCGTGGCCGGCGAGCTCTTCGTCGGCCACGAGCGCCTGTCCCTCGTGGAACTGGCGCTGACGCAGGCCAGCGAGCGGCGCATCGTCCCCCCTGGTGCCCACAGCCAGGTGGTGGCCGGGCCGCCGGCTGCCCCGTAGACAGCCGCCGGCGCATCGGTCAATGTCCCGCGTGAATACCGTTTCCCCTGAGCAGCTTCCCCTGAGGATCCAGAACCATGGCTGACGGCACCACCAGCAGGCGCGAGTTCGTGGCCGGCAGCGGCGCTGCGGCGGTCGCCCTGACGCTCCGCTACGCGCCCGCCGCGGCCCAGGCCAGCCCCGCCACCCCCTACGGAGCCTGGGAAGACCTGATGCGCGCCAAGTGGACCTGGGACCGCGTCGCCCGCGGCACCCACGGCACCAACTGCACGGGCAACTGCGCCTTCAACGTCTACGTCAAGAACGGCATCGTCTGGCGCGAGGAGCAGCAGGGCGAGTATGGCCGTTCCGAGGACGCGCCGGACTATGGCCCCCGCGGCTGCCAGAAGGGCCTGCGCCACGCCAAGTACATGTACGGCAAGCAGCGCGTGCTCTACCCCATGAAGCGCGTCGGCGCGCGGGGCGAGGGCAAGTGGCAGCGGATCTCCTGGGACCAGGCCATGGCCGAGATCGCCGACCGGTTCATCGACCACTCGGTGCAGTCGGGGCCGCGCTCCATCAGCTTCGACCTCGGCACGCAGATGGTGCTCAAGCGCGCGTCCTTCGCGGCGTTGGGACGGCTCGCCGTGATCAGCGGCATCGAGCTGCCCGAGGCCTTCGCCGGCGTCGGCGACCTGCCCACCGGCGTGCACATGACCGTCGGCGAGGCCCTGCTCGGCGACACCATGGCGGCCGTCTACAAGTCGAAGTGCTGCCTCGTCTGGTTCTGCAACCCGGCGGTCACACGCATCCCCGACGCGCACTTCTTCTGGGAGGCGCGCTACAACGGCACCGAGGTCATCGCCATCTCGCCGGAGTTCACGCCGACGGCGATGCACGCGTCGAAGTGGCTGAACCCGAAGCCCGGCACCGATACGGCGCTGGCCATGGCCATGGTGCAGGTGATCCTCGCCGAGAAGCTCTACGACACCGACTACATCCGCGAGCAGACCGACCTGCCGTTCCTCGTGCGCAGCGACACGGGGGAGTTCCTGCGCGAGCGCGACTTCAAGGCCGACGGCCGCGACAACCTCTTCTACGTCTGGGACGAGGCGACGCGCCAGGCCGTGCCGGCGCCCGGCACGGGCAATCCACCGCCGCCGCCGGGGTCGCCGGTGCCCGTCATCCCGGGTGGCACCCTGCAGCTCGGCGCCATCCGGCCCGCCCTCGAGGGACAGTGGAAGGTGAAGACGGCGGCCGGGCGCGTGCCCGTCACGACGGTCTTCGAACTGCTGAAGAAGCGCGCCGTCGACTACGTGCCTGAAAAGGCGACGCAGACCTGCGGCGTGCATCCCGACAACATCCGCCAGGTCGCGCGGACGTTCGCCGCGGCGAAGCCCGCGATGATCTTCACCGGCTACCGCATGTGCAAGTGGCTGCACGGCGACCTGCTGCAGCGGAGCTTCATGCTGCTGCTGTCGCTGACCGGCAACCTGGGCAAGGCGGGCGGCGGGTTCCAGCTCGAGAACCTCGGGCGCACCGAGAGCCAGCTGGCCTTCATGTTCGCGGGGCTGCCGCCGACGCTGCGGGTTGCCACCATGGCCCGCTGGGACTACGTGCACGCCAACGGCCAGGCGCTGAACGAGAAGATCTACGGCAAGGACGTGGCCGACCACATCGACCGCTACTACCAGGAGTCGAACCGATCGGGCGCCTGGCCCGACTACACGCAGACTCCCTGGAAGATGGCGATCTTCGCCGGCTCCAACACCGCCAACTGGCGCTCCGCGGGCGGTCGCTGGCGCAAGGAGGCGCTGGCCACCCTCGAGACCATCGTCACGCTGACGCCCGACATGGGCATCACCGCGATGTACTCCGACTACGTGCTGCCCATCGCGCACCACTACGAGCGCAAGGACTACATGCTCGAGGCCCGCACGCCCTACGTGCAGGTGCTCGACGAGGCCGTGGCGCCGCTCGGCGAGTCGGTGGATGACTGGCATGCCCTCGAGCGCCTGACCCGCGCCATCAGCGAGCGCGCGCGGGTCCGCGGCATCGCGCCGATCCAGGACAGCTTCTTCGGCCAGCCGGTGCCCCGGGACTTCACGCAGTACCACGCGCTGTACACCCATAACGGCAAGTTCACGACCACCGAGCAGGTCATCGACTGGCTCATCGCCCTCGACGAGGGCGTGCCGAAGGTGCCCTTCAGGACCCTGGCGGCCGCCGGCAAGCTGCGCAACCTCGGCACCGACCGGGTCGTCTACGCGCCCGAGTCACCCTACGGCTCGGTGCTGCTCCGCGCCGTCGAGAAGCACGAGCCGTACCCGACGCTGACCGGCCGGCAGCAGTACTACATCGACCATCCGTGGTTCGTCTCCGAGGACGAGGTGCTGCCCCGGCACAAGGATCCGCTGAGCGTGCCGGGCGCGCCGCTGCGCCTGTTGATGGGCCACGTGCGCCACGGCATCCACAGCATGTGGACCGACGACCCGCTGCTGATGAGCCTGCGGCGCGGCCAGCCCGACATCTACATCAGTCCGCTGGATGCCGCGGCCCGCGGCGTCAAGGACGGCGACGCCGTGCGCGTGTTCAACCGCCTCGGCGAGTTCCAGGCCATGGCCCACGTGACCAGTGCCATGCAGCCCGGGGCGCTGTTCATGTACCACGGCTGGGACCCGATGCTGTTCAAGGACCGCCAGAACTTCGGGGCGGTCATCTCGTCCGCTGCGCTGATCAAGCCCACCAGCCTCGTCAGCGGCTACGGGCACGTGACCTACCGGGCACTGGCCTTCGAGCCCAACTCGACGCACCAGGACCTGACCTGCGAGGTCGCCCGGGTCGGCTGATTTCCGGCGCGGCGGCCCTTGTCCGGGGCCGCCGGGCTGGCCGGCGGGGAGGATTCACCGGAGCGAGCCCGGCCATCCGTCCGTCCTGTGCCGGTGGGAGGTGGAGCGGCGTCAGCAGAGTGCTGACGTCCCGGCAGCCGAGCCCGCTGCGCCTGCGGCAGGACATCCCCGGCGTCGGGCGTCTCCGGCCTTCAGGTCCCCGAGAACGTGCGGATGTGGGCGATGAGGTCGCGGATGGCCTGGTCGCTGAGCACGTCGCCCCAGGCCGGCATCACGCCGTTCTTGCCGACGGCGAGCCCGCCCTTGCAGGTCGCGACGTACAGGTACTGGTCGGTGAGCGTGCGCATGTAGGTCGCGTCGCTCTGGTCCGCCGGCCCCTGGTCCATGTGCATGACGATGACGTTGGCCCGGCCGTCGGCGCCGTGGCAGTCGGCACAGTGCTTGAGGTGCAGCGCTGCTCCCCGCTCGGGGTCGCCCCGCAGGTCGCCGGAGGGGCTGCAGTTGTTCGCTGCGAGCGCCGTGTCCGCGGCGCCGGCCACTGGCAGCCAGGCGGCGAGCAGCAGGGCAGCGAGCCCCGGCCGGACCGCTGCCGGGCGGAGCGCGCGCCGCATGGCCCAGGACCTGCGCACGCTCATGCCGCCACCCAACCGTACTGCGTCAGGCTCGGCTCGGCGCCCCCGTCAAGGTAGGCGGTCTTCATCTGGCTCAGGCTGTCGCCCGGGATCGCCTTGCGGGCGGCATCGACGTCGATGCCAAAGAGCTTCGCGCTGTTCAGGCCGAAGATCTTCGCCTTGTCCCGGTCGCTGATGGCGGCGTAGCCGTATCTTTCGCGCAGGGGCTCGGGGATCTGGAACCGCCGCAGGGCCTCGATCTGCCACTGGGGCGAGCCCCACCAGATGCTGTCGGTGCCCCACAGCACGCGGTCGGGCCCCACCGCGGCGATGACCTGGCCGAGGAGGTGGCCACAGACGTCCGGATGCGTCACGACCGAGTGGCCAAACACGGCGCCGAGCTCGAGGTAGACGTTGCGGATGCCGGGCTCCGCCTTCAGCTGGCGGCAGAACTCCGTGGTCCAGGGGATGTCGCCATCCTCGCCGACGCCGCTCTCGCCGGGCTTCAGCTGCGTCATCATGTGCTTCATGCCGGAGTGGAACACGATGAAGTTCAGCTGCGGCCAGTCCTTCGCCGCCTTGATGATGTCGTCGGGCCGGAAGAAGTCGGCGCCGGGCCCCGGCAGCGGCAGGCCCTTGTGGGTGCAGATGTTGCGGATGCCCCACTTGTCGGTCAGCTCGTAGAAGGGGTAGGCGACCTTCTCGTCGTCGTGGCGCCAGGGCTTGACGAAGTCGCCGGTGTAGAACTTCCACGCGTCGATCTTGAGCTCCTTCGCCTGGCGCTCGGCGTCGGCGAACCAGTCGGGATTCGCCGGGCCCCCGATGCCATGGGCCAGCATGCGGCGCGTACCGGCGGCGGCGTTGACCATGTCACGGGTCTTCACCATCTCCTCCGCCGGCAGCGCATAGGTGGCCGGCGGGCCGAAGGCGGCCCCCGACAGCAGCGCCATGACCGTGTCGCTGTCGAAGAAGATCTCCTTGACGTAGTTCTGCCGGTGCAGGGCGTCCTTGTCGCCGGGGTCGAAGTTGGCCAGCGCCGGGTTCAGGCCCAGCTCGCCGGTGATGCGGCGGAAGGGCAGGGGGCCCACGATGCTGTCCTTGACGTGGTGCGTCTGGATGTCGAAGACGAACTCCTTCTTCGGCCAGCGCTCCCGGGTGGCGGCGGGCTCCGCGGCTTCCGCCTCGTCGACGAGGAAGGCGGGCCCGAACACCTCGTTCAGGGCCAGGAACGACACCGCCATGCCGCCGCTCGTGCGCAGGAAGGCCCGCCGGGACATGCCGAGGCGCCGGGCGTAGTCGTCGGCCAGTTCATGGATGCGCCGCTCGACCCGCTTCTGGTCCGGGGTCTGCGGCAGGGGCGGGAACTCCTCGTTACTGACGATCTGGGTCGGCACGGGGGTATGGGAGTCGTTGGCGCGGTCCTTGTCGCTCTTGCGGATCCACATGGCTTTGCACCGGGTGCTTGCGGGATGGCCGGTCGAGCGTACCCCGGCAGCCCAGCCGGTGGAACAGGGCGGCACTTAACAGGCCGTTTTGCGCCGCTTGCCGGTCCGCAGCCCCGGGCCGCGGGGGCCGGTTACACTAGCGCCCGACCGGCTGCCCGAAGCCGCAGAGCCCCGAGGAAATCCCGTCGATGATGAACCAGTACACCGCCGTCGGCATCCAGAACGTCTCGCGCATGGCCATCACCCGCGACGACTACATGAAGGACCTGGAGAGCCTCGCCATCAGCATCCGCTACGCCGTCTGGAACTGCGGCCTCGACCTGCCGGTGAAGCTGGTCGCCATCTCCGAGGGCGGCATCGGCGGCTGGTGCCTCGGCGGCGGCGAGGAGCACCTGCGGATCTACCGTGAGGTGGCGCCCGAGATCCCCGGCCCCGAGACCGGGTTCCTCGGCGCCATCGCGAAGGAGCTCGGCATCTACATCGTGGCCTCGATGGTCGCGAAGGACCCGGAGCTCATGGAGGACCGGGTCTTCAACATCGCCTTCATCGTCGACCCCGAGGGACGGGTCATCCACAAGCACTACAAGACGGCCTTCTACCAGAAGGAGCCGAACACGGCGCCCAGCGACATCTGGGACCTGTACCTGCGGAAGTACGGTGACGACCCGGTGAAGCTCTGCCAGGCCGTGTTCCCCGTGGCGAAGACGGAGATCGGCAACATCGGCACGCTGATCTGCGCCGAGGGCAGCTATCCCGAGGCGGCCCGCGGTCTCGCCCTGAACGGCGCCGAGATCATCTGGCGCACCCAGTACCCCGAACCCTGGATGGGCAACGGCATGGCCGAGATCCAGAACCGCGCCCACGCCATCTTCAACAACGTCTACGTGGTGTCGCCGAACATCGGCGAGATCTACTTCCCGGGCGGCGTGCACAAGATGAGCTGCGGCAAGAGCCAGATCATCGACTACCGCGGCAACATCGTCTCGCAGTACCTCGGCGGCGGCGAGACGCTGGTCAGCGCCATCATCGACATCGACGGGCTGCGCGACTTCCGCGTGCGCGCCCAGTGGCAGAACCTGATCAAGGACCTGCGCGTCGAGGAGTACAAGACCATCTACGACGCGGCCATGTCCCGGGGCGGCATCTACCCGAAGAACCTCTGCATGGACGAGCCGCCCTTCACCGAGCCCGAGCAGGCGGAACTCGTGAAGCACCAGATCAACAAGATGGTGGCCTGGGGCACCTTCACGCCGCCGAAGGGCTGGGAGCCGTATCCCGTCAGCCCCGAGGTGCTCGACCGGCTGCGGCGCACCGGCAACCTCTGAGGCTGCCGGCCGCCGCAGCGGTGCGGGTTCAGGTGCCGGCGTCGTCGCGCCCGTAGTTGGCGGTGCGGGCCAGGTAGTCGGCCACGCGGTTGCGGGCGCTCACCGGGCTCTCGAAGCCTTCGGGCTTGAGCACGACGATGTCGCAGGGGATGTCCTCGAGGGCGCGCTCGGCGGTGCTGCCGATGAAGGCGCGCTTCAGGCGCGAGCGGGCCACGGCGCCCATGACCACGATGGCGGCATCCAGTTCCCGCGCAGCCTCCACGACCACCGTCGCCGGGTCGCCGGCCCGCAGGTGGACCTGCCCCTCCGGCAGGCCCACGTCGGCCGCCAGCGTATCCAGCGCCCTGGCGTGGTCGATGCGCAGCTGCTCCACCAGCGCCGGCGGCACGGCGGCGGGCATCGCCTCGATGCCGGGCATGGGGGCCGAGAGGCCGGGGATCGCAGGGTTGTAGGCGTGCAGCACGTGCACGCGCTCGCCGTACAGCACGCCGAGCTCCTGGGCCTGGCTGATGATCGCGCGGTCGAGGCTGCCGGGCTTGTCATGGCCGTGCAGCGGGTCGACGGCCGCCACCACGCTGGCGTAGGGCGACGGCTCGCCGGGCTTGACGAGCCACAGGGTCGCCGGGCAATCGCGTATCAGGTGCCAGTCGGTGTTGGTCAGGAACAGGCGGCTGAGGGCGCCGTGGCGGTGGGTATCCTTGACGACCATGGCGGGCTGGTGGCGCAGCACTTCGCGTACGATCGCCTCGTGCAGCGGCTGGTCGAACACCGCCCGGCAGGTGACCCGCAGGCCGCTGCGGGCCAGGGGCTTGGCGTGGGCCCGCAGGCGCGTCAGGTGGTGGCCCACCAGGGCCTGGCGCTGCTTCTCGAGTTCGATGCCGGGGTAGCGGTCTTCGCCGGCCAGGTAGGGGTCGTAGACGGCGGCCACCAGCACGAGCGGGGCGCCCCTGCGGCGCGCGTATCCGGCCGCCCGGGCCAGGGCCGGCTGGTCTTCCCGGGTGGGGTCCACGACGACAAGAATCGGAGCATGGGATGGGGACATCGGCGTGTGATCCTGGCTGGCCGCAGAGGATGTCATTATGGCCCCGGGGGCCCCGGCGGCACAGTCCGGGCAAACCCGCATGGCTGCTGGCCGTCCTGCTGGCCAGCCTGCCGCTGCTGGCCGCAGAGCCAATGACGCCACCCGGTCCTGCGACGCCGGGCCTGGCGGCCGCGACGGTTCCTCTCGTCGCCCGCGAATCGGCAGGGGATGCGCGGCGCAACGGCTTTGCGCTGCTGGAGACGGGGCTGTCGGCCCTGCGCGCCCGGGACGCCCTGCTGGCCGCCGCCCGCGACACCATCGACGCGCAGTACTACATCTGGAACGCCGATGCCTCCGGCCGCTACCTGGCGGCCCGGCTGCTGGCCGCCGCCGAGCGCGGCGTGCTGGTGCGGGTCCTGCTCGATGACATGAACGTGGCCGGCCGCGACGGCGACCTGGCCCGCCTGGCCGCCCACCCCAACGTCCGCATCCGCGTCTACAACCCCGGCGTCCGCCAGGGCGGCATCGCGCGGGTCTTCGGCTTCGTCCGCGACTTCAGCCGGCTCAACCGGCGCATGCACAACAAGTCGCTGACGGTCGACGGGGCCGTCACCATCGTCGGCGGCCGCAACATCGGCGACGAGTACTTCGATCTGCACCGCGAAGCCAACTTCCGCGACCGCGACGTGCTGGCCGTGGGGCCCGTGGTCGCCGACGTGGCCGCCAGCTTCGAGGCCTTCTGGACGAGCCCCTGGAGCTTTCCGGTGGCGTCGCTGGTCGATGGCCCACCGCCAGCCGCGCCGCCGCCGGCCGCCGACGGCCTCGCCACCGCGACCGCCGCCGTGGCGGCGGCCGGCTACGTCCCGCCGCCCGGCCTCGAGGTGCACGCCGAGGCTTCGATCCTGCCCGGACTCGAATGGGCACCCGCCCGGCTCGTCTACGACCCGCCGCCGCGCCCCGACCAGGTCGACGATACGTCGAGCCTCCAGCCGGTGGCCGCGGCGCTGCGGTCACTGGTGGACGAGGCGCGCGATGAGCTGCTGCTCGAGTCGGCCTACTTCATCCTCGGCGACGAGGCCATCGCGCTCTCCCGGGAGCGCGTGGCGCGGGGGCTGCGCGTGCGCGCCCTGACCAACTCGCTGGCCTCGAACGACCTCGTCACCAACCACTCTGGCTACGCCCGCCGGCGCCGCGCGATGCTCGACGCCGGCATCGAGCTCCACGAGCTCCGGCCCGATGCGGCGGCCTGTGCCCGGCTCGTGCAGGCGGCGGGCACGTGCGCGGGTGGGACCGCCTTCGCCCTGCACTCGAAGTCGGTGGTGATCGACCGGCAGGTGCTGTTCGTGGGGTCGTTCAACGTGAACCTGCGCTCGGCCTACCTGAACTCCGAGACGGTGCTGGTGATCGACAGCCCGGTGCTGGCCGGGCGCGTGGCGGGGGCCATCGAGGAACTGCTGCAGCCGGACAGCAGCTGGCGCGTCACCCTCGCCGACGGCGGCCTGCAGTGGGAAGCGGCGGGGCCCGAGGGGCCGGTGCGGACGACCCGCGACCCGATGACCTCGGGCTGGCGGCGGGTCACCGCGGGGTTCTACGGTCTCTTCCCGCTGGAGAAATACCTGTGATGCCGCGGCTCAGCCGGCCTCGGCCGGCTTCGGCATGACGAACCAGAGGATCACGTAGGCCAGCGCGCCGGGGAAGGCGGCGCTGGCCAGCGAGAGGACGACGTAGAGGATCCGCACCAGCGTCGGGTCCCAGCCGAGCCACTCGGCGATGCCGCCACAGACGCCGGCGATGAGCCGGTCCTTCGAGCGGCGCAGGCGGGGCTGGGTCGTGGTCATGGGTCCTCCGGCGGTGGGCCGCGTTGCCCCGATTCTGCCCGCCGGCGGTGCCGGGGCAAACCCCCGGGTCCCGGGGCACGGTCAGCCGCCGGGCTTCGGCGTGAAGGTGCCGCGCGCCTTCAGCCGCTGCACCGACTCCTCGAACACCTTCTCGGTGCCGGCGTCGTCCATGGGCGGCAGGCCCTTCGGCCAGATGGGATCGGCGTACAGGCGCTGGTAGATCTCCGTGCGCAGGTACGGCATCCAGTTCTGGAACCGGGCCGTGCTGCGGTAGTGGCGCAGGGCCTCGATGTTCACCTCCGCCGCGACGTAGCTGTCGTCGACGACGCTGCTCTGGGCGAGCACCTCGCCCTTGTAGCCGCAGATCATCGACTTGCCACCCAGCGCGCCGCCGATCACCGTCGGCGGGTTGCCCGGCATGATCAGCGCGCCGCAGTTCGGCGCCACGAGGTAGGCGGTGTTGTCGGCGGCCCGGGCCCGGTTCTGCACGTCCCAGATCTCCCGCGCGACCCAGGGCTCGGGCAGCGAGGCGCGGTACAGGACCTCGGCGCCGTTCAGCGCGAAGCCCCGGTAACTCTCCGGGAACGAGCCCTCGACACCGACGCTGCCGCCGATGTTGCCGATCTCCGTCTTCGCCACCGGGAAGAACGCGTCGAGGCCGTCGCCGTTCTCGCGCACCCACTGCTCGTAGACGTCGTGGGGCGTCGTCGAGTGCTCGACGAAGAGCACGACGTTCTTGCGGTGCTTGTAGACCACCTCGCCCCGCGGGTCGACCAGGAAGACGGTGTTGAAGAACCGGTCCGGGTACTGGGGCAGCTTTTCCTTGAGCTGGGCGAGGATGAAGACGCCGTGCTGGCGGGCCTTGCCGGCGAGGAACTCCGTCTCCCAGCCCGGGATCTCGGCGGCCATGGTCGCCGTGTACTCGGCCGACGACAGGTGCAGGATCTCGTCGGCGAAGCCCTGGATGCAGCCCTCGCCGAGCGCGATGAGCCGCACCGGCAGCTCCAGCGAGCAGATGTGGCACACCAGGTCGATCATGTTCCCGATGTGCACGAGGTTGCGCTCGACCTCGCTGCGCTTCGCGCAGTGGCGAACCGTGGTCTGCAGCGCCACGGCCATGTACGGCTCGATCACGGCGGCTCCTTCCGTCGCGGGCTTCAGGCGGCCGAGCGGCGCGCCGGCTTCTTCAGGTAGTCGGCGAGGCGCACGTTCGTCGCACCCGGAATGATGGGCCGCTTGAGCTTCTCGCGGTCCTCGATGTCCATGGTGGCGTCGATGCCGATGCGCAGCGACCCCTTGCCTTCCTTGGCGCAGCGCTCGAGCTCCCAGCTCTCGACGTCGGGGATGACCATGAACTTGGCCGCGTCGGCCACGCGGCTCCAGACGGCCCACTCAACGTCCTGGAAGTCGTTCACGTCGATGTCCGTGTCGACGACGATGATGCGCTTGGTGATGCGGCTCACCGGGAAGAAGCCGCCGGCGGCGGCGAAGATCGCCTTGATCAGCTCCCGCGGCTCGTCATCGGACTTCTTGTCGATGGCGACGACGGCGTGGAGCATCGCCCCGAGCTTCGGCTCGAGGAACACGTTCATCGCCTTGATCTGCGGGAACTGCGCCCGCACGGTGTTCACCAGCGCCCGCTGCACGCCGTAGGTGGCGATGGCGCCCACCGTGTTGTGCTCCGGGTTGCGGCCCGCGAGGATCGTGTAGAACATCGCGTCGCGGCGGTGGGTGATGGCCGTGACCTCGGTGACCGGCGCCGTCTCCGGCCCGTACTGGCCGGCGAACTCGCCGAGCACGTTCTCGATCTTCCGCGAGAAATCGACACGGCCCTCGATGATCATCTCGGCATTGGCCGGCACCATCAGGTCGCTGGTCTCGCACTTCACGAGCTCCATCGCCGAGCCATGCAGGCCGCCGGCGAGGTCCATCTCCGGGTGGTCCGGCGGCAGCTTGCAGGACGCGGCCATGAGCAGCGCCGGCGACACGCCGATGGCGAGCGCGATGGGCATCGACTCACCCTTGGCCTCGGCCGCCTGGTAGAAGCGGCGCAGGTCCGACAGCGAGCTCGCGTTGACGGCCATCAGCCTGTTGCCGAGGATCAGCGTGCGGTAGAAGCCGACGTTGAGCTTGCCGGTGGTGGGGTTCCGCGCCACGCCGACGGCGGCGGTGATGAACGGGCCGCTGTCCAGCTCGAAGTAGGTGGGCACGGGCAGGTCGTGCAGGTTGATGTCGTCGCCGCGGCGGATCACTTCCTTCACGGGGCCTGAGGCCACTTCGCGGGGCGGGATGCCGTTGAGCTTGGCCGCCTCGATGCGGGCGTCGAGGTCGGCCTGGCCGAAGGGCTCGCCCGGCGTCGTGCCCAGCGCCCAGCCGTAGCACTCGAGCCGGTTCAGCAGTCCGCCGACCACCGGGAAGCGCGCGCCCTTGACGTTCTCGAACAGGTAGGCGCGGCGCTCGCCATCGATCTGCTCCATGAGGGCGGGCATCTCGAAGCGCGGGTCGACGGGGGTCTCGATGCGGTAGAGCTCGCCCCGTTCCTCGAGGATCCGGGCGAGGGTCCGAAAGTCGTGCACGGCACGCTCCTGCTGAGGGAAGACTGGCCCGGGATTCTACGGGACCGGGCGGTGCCGGCCCGCGGGAACTGGCGCCGGGACCGCAGGTTAGACTGAAGGCCCCGACGGCTCCGGAAGCATCGCCATGCCCATCGTCCGCCATACCCGCCGGCTGCTGCTGGCCTGCCTGGCCCTGCTGGTGGCCGGGGTCGCCCCGGCCCAGCACACGCTGACCGGGGAGCTGCCGAAACCCGCGGGGCTCGCCGGCCCGCAGCTGGTGGTCGTCTACGGCGCCACGGGGCGTACGGGCCGGCTGGTGCTGCAGGAATTGCAGCGGCGCAGTGACCTCGCGGTGCGGGCCGTGGCCCGCGATCCGGCCGGCGTCGGCGGCCTGCAGCCCCTGGCCCAGTGGGTCGAGGGCGACGTCACCCAGCCTGCCACGCTGGCCGCGACGCTGCGCGGCGCGGCTTACGTGATCTGCACCATCGGGGCCACCGACCGGTCCGGTCCCAACTCGCCGGAGTTCGTCGACTACGGTGGCGTGCGGAACCTGGTGGATGCGGCCCGGGAGGCCGGCGTTGCCCAGTTCGTGCTGGTGTCGTCCATGGGCGTCGAGAGCGGGGGCGGCGTGGTCGGCTGGGTGCTGAACCTGCTCTCCGGCGACGCCCTCGAGTGGAAGCTGAAGGGCGAGGACCACCTGCGGCAGAGCGGGGTGCCGTACACCATCGTCCGGCCCGGCGGCCTCACCGACAAGCCGGGCGGCGCCACGGGCATCCGCTTCCAGCAGGGTGACCAGGGCATGGGCTCCATCACCCGGGCCGACGTGGCCGCCGTGGTGGTGGCCGCCGTGGGCGAGCCGGCGGCGCTCGGCCGGACCTTCGAGATCCGCGCCGACGACGAGCTGGCCCCCGGCGCGTGGCGCCAGTCGTTCCCCTCGCTCAAGGCTGACCCGCGGCCGAAGCCGTAGGCCCGCAGCGCCGGACCCGAGCCGCAGCGGTAAGGTCTGCTGAGGAAGGTTCTGTACTGGCTGATTATTAAATGCTGAGGCCCGCGAGGCTTCGCAGCTCTGCGGCCAGCATCGCCGGGTCCGTGCCGGTCTCGCGTAGTGCCGCGAGCGACCGGGCCGCATCCCGCTTCGCGAGTCGCCGGCCGGCCGCGTCCCGCACCAGACCGTGGTGGTGGTAGGCCGGCGCCGGCAGGCCCAGCACGGCCTGCAGCAGCCGCTGCACGTGGGTGGCCGGCAAGAGGTCCTCGCCGCGGGTCACCAGCGTGACGCCCTGGGCCGCGGCGTCGGCGACGCAGGCCAGGTGGTAGGCAACGCCGAGGTCCCGCCGCCCGAGCACGACGTCGCCGAGCAGCGCCGGGTCCACGGCGATCTCGCCGCGCTCACCCCCGGGCCCGCGGCCGTGCTCGGTGAAACGGAGGGGGCCGGCCACCGCGCTGCAGGCCGCGGCGTCCAGCCGCCAGGCCGCCACGGCACCGTCGGCCAGGCGCGCCGCACGCTCGTCGGCGGTCAGCGGCCGGCAGGTGCCGGGGTAGAGCGGCCCCTCGGGGCCATGGGGGGCCGCACCCATGCGGGCCACTTCCGCGGCGATGTCGCGCCGGGTGCAGAAGCACGGGTAGGCAAGGCCCCGCTCGATGAGCGCGTCGAGGGCCGCGCGATAGGTGTCGAGCCGTGCCGACTGGCGCCAGGGTGGGGCGTCCCAGGCGAGCCCCAGCCACGCCAGGTCCGTGCAGGTGCCGGCCTCGTACTCCGGCCGGCAGCGCGCCGTGTCGATGTCCTCGAAGCGCAGCAGGAAGCGCCCGCCCGCCCGGCGCGCCAGATCGTGGGCCACGAGGGCGGCCAGCGCGTGGCCGGTGTGCAGGGGGCCCGTGGGGCTCGGGGCGAAGCGCGTGACCGTCTGGGGCATGGGCGAAGCGCGCGGTCCACGGTAGTGGTGCGGAGCAGGCATTATGGCAGCCATGAGCAGCACCCACGGCGCCGTCCCGCCCCACGCCCGGCCTTCGACCGCCACGCCCCCGAAGGGCCTCTTCACCGACCTCGCGCGCAATGCCGGCGTGTTCCGCTACACGCGCCGTGCCGTCGAGCTGGTCTGGCAGACGAATCCGCGCCTCGCCGTGGTCCTGGGCGCCCTGACCCTCGCGGCGGGCCTGCTGCCGGCGGTGGCGGCCTGGGTCGGCAAGCTGGTCATCGACGCCGTGGTGGCGGGCCTGGCGGCCGGGGCCGCCGGTGGCGCGCCCGACTACGGCCCGGTGCTGCAGCTGGTCCTCGTCGAGGGCATCGTCATCGCCGCGCTCACGGCCTGCCAGCGCGGCATCACCGCCTGCCAGTCGCTGCTGCGGGCGGAGCTCGGCTACCGCGTCAACGAGATGATCCTCGCCAAGGCCCTGACGCTGGACCTGACGCAGTTCGAGGACGCCGAGTTCTACGACAAGCTGACCCGCGCCCGGCGCGAGGCGTCGATCCGGCCGCTCAGCCTCGTCATCCGCAGCTTCGCGCTGCTGCAGCAGCTCATCGCCCTGGCGAGCTTCGCGGCGCTGATCGCCGCCTTCTCGCCCTGGGCCCTGGCGCTGCTCGTCGCGGCGGGCCTGCCGGCCTTCATCGCCGAGACGCGGTTCTCGGGCGACGCCTTCCGGCTCTTCCGCATGCGCGCCCCCGAGGCCCGCATGCAGAACTACCTCGAGATCGTCATGGCCCGCGAGGACCACGCCAAGGAGGTGCAGCTCTTCCAGCTGGGGCCGATGCTGCTCGACCGGTACCGGGCGATCTTCGACAAGGTCTACGCCGAGGACCGGGCGCTGACCATCCGGCGCGAGGGCTGGGGCCTGGCGCTGACGCTCATCGGTACCGTGGCCCTCTACGGCGCCTACGGCTGGATCGCCACGACGGCCGTCGCCGGCCTGATCACGCTGGGCGAGATGACGATGTACGTGGTGCTGTTCCGGCAGGGGCAGGCGGCCATCTCGGCGAGCCTCGGCGCCATCGGCGGCATGTACGAGGACAACCTCTACCTCACGAACCTGTACGAGTACCTCGAGCAGGCGCCGGGCTACCGCTGGGGCACGGCTGAGTCGGGCCCCGACCCGGCGGACGGCGTGCGCTTCGAGCATGTGTCCTTCACGTACCCGGGAGCGGCGGCGGCCGCGCTCGAGGACATCACGCTGCACATCCGCCCGGGCGAGAGCCTGGCGCTCGTCGGCGAGAACGGCGCCGGCAAGTCGACGCTGATCAAGCTGCTCTGCGGGCTGTACCAGCCGACGTCGGGCCGAGTGCTGATCCACGGCCGCGACGTGCGCGAGTGGTCGCCGGAGGCGCTGCGCCGGGTGATCGGCGTGATCTTCCAGGACTTCAACCGCTACCAGTTCACCGTCGGCGAGAACATCGGCGCCGGCGACATCGCCGGCTTCGGCGACGAGGCCCGCTGGGAGGAGTCAGCCCGCAAGGGCATGGCCATGCCCTTCATCCGCCGGCTGGAGAAGGGCTTCCGCACGCAGCTCGGCAGCTGGTTCAAGGGCGGCAAGGAGCTGTCGACGGGCCAGTGGCAGAAGGTGGCCCTGTCCCGGGCCTTCATGCGCGAGTCGGCCGACATCCTCGTGCTCGACGAGCCGACGGCCTCGATGGATGCCGGCGCCGAGGCGGAGCTCTTCGAGTACTTCCGCGAGCACACGGCGGGGCGCACCGCGATCCTGATCTCCCACCGCTTCTCGACGGTGCGCCAGGCCGACCGCATCGCCGTGCTCGAGCACGGGCGCATCCTCGAGTACGGCACCCACGCCGATCTGCTGGCCCGGGACGGCCGCTACGCGCAGCTCTTCCGCCTGCAGGCCGAAGGCTACCGCTGAGGGCACCGCCGGCGCCCCAGCAGGCCGAGCAGCAGGCCGGCCACGAGCCAGTCGCCGCTGCCACCGCCACCGCCGCCGCCGGACGTGCCGCCCACGGTGAGCGTCGTCGCATCGCTCAGGCCCTGGTCGTCGGTCACCGTGAGCCGGATGATCGCGGTGGCCCCGCTCGGGGCGACCACGCTGGCCACCGGCAGCGTCGGGTTGGCGATCACGGTGCCGGCCGGCCCGCTCGCCACCGTCCAGTTGAATGCGCTGATCGTGCGGCTCCGGGCGGCGGCGCTCGCGCTGCCGTCGAGCGTGACCGTGGGGCCTGGCGAGGTGCTGGCCGGCGTGGCGATGCGGGCAATGGGCCGCCGCGCCGCCGCCACCGACTGCACCGCGTCGGCGATCCCGGCGCCGCAGGTGCTGCCGGTGCAGTTGCACTGCCCGGTGGAGGGGTCGGTGGCCGGGCAGGTGGGCAACCCGGCCTCGGCAGGGAAGGGCCGGGCCGCTGCCTGCAGGCGGGCGCGGAGGTCGTCGGCCTTCAATCCGGCATTGACACCGTGCATGAGCGCGGCGATGCCGGCGACGATGGGCGCCGAGAAGCTCGTGCCGATGTTGATGTCGGAGCGCGCGTCGGTGTAGCCGCTGGCCGCCGGCGTGGTCGAGCCCGTGTTGGTGGTGGTGACGAGGGAGAAGAGGCAGTCGCCCACCAGGTTGACGCAGTTGCCGGCCGGGGCCGAGATGCCGACCTCGGGCCCCTGGCTCGAGTAGCCCACCTTGGTGCCCACCTGGCGCAGCCCGCCGACGGCCAGCGCGCCCGGGCAGTTGCCCGGCACGTCGACGGGGCCGTTCTCGTTGCCGGCCGAGGCCACGACCAGCGCGCCGGCGGCGCGGATGTCGTTCACGGTGCTGATGTAGGCGCGGGTGCAGGTGCCGCTGCCGCCGAGGCTCATGTTCAGCACCTTCGCGGGGGTCGGGTTGGCCGGCACGCCGCTGACGGGGAGCCCGGCGGCCCAGCGCATGCCGGCGATGATGTCCGAGTCGTAGCCGCCGCACTTGCCGAGCACCCGCACCGGCAGCACGCGGCCCGACCAGGTGGCGCCGGCCAGGCCGATGCCGTTGTTGGTGATGGCGGCGAGCATGCCGGCCACCCGCGTGCCGTGCCAGGAGCTCGGCTGGGGATCCTGCAGGCCGTCGAGGTTGTTGTCCGGCGAGCAGTCCCGGAAGAGCGTCGTGGCAAGGTCGGCGGCCGAGAGCCAGTCCCCCGGGTCCGACGGGTCGTCGTCGCGGCCGTCGCCGTCGTTGGCCACGCGGAAGGTGCCGCCGGACTCGCCGGAGACGAAGTCGTAGCCCGGCAGCATGCGCCCGCCCTCGCTGGTGCGGCGCAGGTCGGGGTGCTCGTAGCGGATGCCGGTGTCGAGCACGGCGACGACGGTGTCGGCGGCACCCGCGGTGGTGTCCCAGGCGAGCTCGTTGCGGGCGGCGGCGACCTCGGTCGCGCGCAGGTACCACTGGTCGGGGAAGAACGGGTCCGAGGGCACCGCATGGGCCCGGCGGCGTTCGTCGGGGACGGCGAACTCCACCTCCGGGTCGGCGGCCATGCGCTCTAGCCAGGCGGCCTGCCCGGCGGCGTCCATGCCGTCCGGCCCGATGACGGTGACGAGGTCGGGGGTGATCTCGCGGCTCGCCTGCACGGCCATGCCGAGGCGGCCGGCGAGCTGCCTCGCCCGTTGCGGTCCGCGACCCTCGGCGGCGGCGCCGAGCGCGCGCCGTCGGGCGTCGTCGGCAGCCGCCCCGGCACCGGCGTCTGCACCGGCCTCGGCGGCACGGAACTTCACGATGAATCGCCCGGTGGGCTCGCCGGCGAGGGCGGGCGAGGCGAGCCGGAACGGCGGCTCTGCCCGGACGGGCCCCGGCAGCGCGATCACGGCCAGCAACAGGCCTGGCACCAGTGTCCACCGCGGCATCGTCTTCTCCCTGAAAATTCGGCGCCCGGGCCCTGCCCGGGGCCAGGCACCAGTATGCGGGAAAGCCGCCGCCGCGGTCAGCGGACGCGGGTCACGTTCCGGCGGCCTTTGCTACGGTGCGGCCCGGGCATCCCGCCCGCTGCGTCCAGACCGGCGCGACGTGCGAAAATGCCGGCTTCCCACGGAGTGAGTCCTTCATGCGCATCGATGCCATCAGCGTGGGGCGTGACCCGCCCCGCGACGTCAACGTCGTGATCGAGGTTCCGGTCGGCGGCGAGCCCATCAAGTACGAGATGGACAAGGAGGCCGGGACGCTGGTCGTCGACCGTTTCCTGTACACCTCGATGCGCTACCCCGGCAACTACGGGTTCATCCCGCACACGCTCTCGGAGGACGGCGACCCCCTCGACGTGCTCGTCTGCAACCAGCGGGGCATCGTGCCCGGCGCCGTGCTGGCCGTGCGCCCCGTCGGCGTGCTGCTGATGCAGGACGAGGCCGGCGGCGACGAGAAGATCATCGCCGTGCCCGTGCCGCGCCTGAGCCGTCGCTACGAGATGGTGCACGACTACACCGACCTGCCGGAGATCACCCGCCAGCAGATCCAGCACTTCTTCGAGCACTACAAGGACCTGGAAACCGGCAAGTGGGTGAAGGTCGTCGGCTGGGGTGACCACGCCGAGGCCGAGCGGCAGATCGTCGCCGCCATCGACCGGGCCCGCGCCGCGAAGCGCTGAGCAGCGCCGGACGGGGTGTCACTGGCCCGCGAGCGTCACGCTGTCAGGAACCAGGCGTGGGGGGGGGCCCCGCCCGCCCCCCCCCCCCCCCGCGCGGGCCCCGGCGGCCCGGCCCCCCCCCCGGGGAGCGCGGGG
>JAEUPZ010000009.1 GCA_016789885.1 Chromatiales bacterium
GCGCCGATGCGGGCGCAGGCCTGCATGGCGATGACGGCCTCGGGCACCATGGGCATGTAGATGACGACGCGGTCGCCGGGCCAGATGCCGAGGGACTTCAGCGCGTTGGCGAGCCGGCAGACCTCGGCCGTCAGCTCGCGGTAGGTGAGCGTGCGCGTGTCGCCGGGCTCGCCCTCGAAGATGATCGCGGGCTTGTCGCCGCGGGTCGAGAGGTGCACGTCGAGGCAGTTGAACGACGCGTTGAGCTCGCCGTCGGTGAACCAGCGGTAGTTCGGCGCGCGGCTCGCGTCGAGCACCTTCGTGAAGGGCGTGTGCCAGCGCAACTGCTCGTGGGCAAGCCGGCCCCAGTAGCCCTCGGGGTCGCGTTCGGCCTCGGCGTTCAACGCGGCGAAGTCGTCGGGCTTGATGCGCGCGGCGGCCGTGAAGGCCGGCGGCGGCGGGAACTGCCGGGTCTCGTGCAGGATGGACTCGAGGCTTCGGGAATCGGCCATGGCGTGCCTTTCGCGGTGGTGACGGCGCCCAGCGTCAGGCCGGGGGCCGTCAGGCCGACCGCAGGCTCGACGCCAGGCGCTGGTGGAGCGGACTCGTGCGCGGGATGTGCGCCAGCAGGAACTCCATCTGGTCCGCCAGCACGCGGCGGCCCTTCAGGTAGATGTACTCGGCGTAGGTGGGCGTGAAGGGCACGGCGATGAGCTGCATGCCCGCCTGTTCGGGCGTGCGCCCCCCCTTGTGGTTGTTGCAGCGCCGGCAGGCGGTGACGACGTTCGTCCACGCGTCGCCGCCGCCCTGGGACAGCGGCCGCACGTGGTCACGGGTCAGGTCGCGCACGCCGAACTGCTGGGCGCAGTACAGGCACACGTTCGAGTCGCGCCGGAACAGCGTCTTGTTGTTGAGGGGCGGAATGTAGCAGTCGAGCAGGTCGGCCACGTCGGGCGAGCGGCCGACGGTGGCGATGATCGAGTTGACCTCGATGCAGCTCTGCCGCTGGCTGCGGGCGTTGGTGCCGCCGTAGACGCGGAAGAGCGGCGTGCCGCAGCTGTAGGCCACCTGTCCCAGGTAGTACAGGCGGACCGCGTCGCGGAAGTCGATCCATTCGAGAGGCATGCCCGCCACGTCGGTGCGGAGAACCTGCTGCGAACTGTCGCTGACCTCGTCGTGTAGAACCAGCATGGCGGCGTACTGGGCCTGGGCCGCCCGTATCATGCGATTTCCCGGTGAAAAATCAAACCTCGGCGCCTGCCACGTTATGCCACGATGCCGCCCGGGCCGGGGCGCCACGCGCACCGGGCCCGGCACGGCGACCCGCCCGCGGTGCCGCCGCGGTTCCGCACCCCCGGTCACGCCATCCGTTCACCATGTCCGCTACGTTCCGCCTCGCCCCCCACCCTGCCGACGGCCCCGGGCCGGTACTCGGCCTCACCGCCACCGTCGAGCGCCGTGCGGGGGGGCTGCGCCTCGGGTACCGGCTGGTGGCGCCGGCGGGCTCGGTGCGGGTACCGCCCCTGCAGCCACCGGTGCGCGCCGATAGACTCTGGGAGCACACCTGCTTCGAGGCCTTCTTCAGCGTGCCCCATTCGACCGCGTACCACGAGTTCAACTTCGCGCCGTCGGGCTGCTGGGCGGCTTACGGCTTCACCGGCTATCGCGACGGGATGCGGCCACTGCCCGCGGCGACGGCACCCGTCGTGACGGTCGTGGCCGCGGGCGACGAACTGCGGGTCACGGCCGAGGTTCCAGCAGCGCTGCTGCCCGATGCGCGCGGCCTGCTGCGCCTGGCGCTGGCCGCCGTCATCGAGGACGCCGCGGGCCGCCGCCACTACTGGGCGCTGCGCCACCCGGCGCCGCAGCCGGACTTCCACGCCGCCGGCGCCTTCGCCGTGCTGCTGGCCGCCGCGTGAAGACGGGGCTCGACCGGCTGCTGGCCGACCCGGCCCTGCGCGCACCCCTCGCGGGCCGGCGCGTGGCGCTGCTGGCCCACCCGGCCTCGGTGACCACCGACCTGACCCACGCCCTCGACGCGCTGGCCGGCCTGCCGGAAATCCGGCTCACCGCGGCCTTCGGCCCCCAGCACGGCCTGCGGGGCGACAAGCAGGACAACATGGTCGAGTCGGCGGACTACGTCGACCCGGTCCACGGCATCCCGGTGTTCAGCCTGTATGGCGAGGTGCGCCGGCCGACGGCGGCGATGCTCGACACCTTCGACGTGCTGCTGGTGGACCTGCAGGACCTCGGCTGCCGCATCTACACCTTTATTACGACCCTGCGGTACGTGCTGGAGGACGCGACCCGGGCCGGCAAGGCCGTCTGGGTGCTCGACCGGCCGAACCCGGTGGGCCGTCCCGTCGAGGGGCTGACGCTGCGGCCGGGCTACGAGAGCTTCGTCGGCGCGGGCCCCCTGCCGATGCGCCACGGGCTGACGCTCGGCGAGCTGGCCGCGTGGTTCGTGCACGCGCTCGGGCTCGACGTCGAGCTGGAGGTGGTACCCCTGAGCGGCTGGGCGCCCGATGCGGCACCCGGCTACGGCTGGCCGCTCGGCGCGCGCGAGTGGGTGAATCCCAGCCCCAACGCGCCGAACCTGTCGATGGCCCGGTGCTACCCGGGTACCGTCATGCTCGAGGGCACGACGCTGTCCGAAGGCCGGGGCACGACGCGCCCCCTCGAACTCTTTGGCGCGCCGGACGTCGACCCGGCCGCGCTGCTGGCGCGCATGCAGACGCTGGCGCCCCGGTGGCTCGCCGGCTGCCGGATCAGGCCCTGCTGGTTCGAGCCCACCTTCCACAAGCACGTGGGCCAGCTCTGCGGCGGGCTGCAGGTGCACGTCGCATCACCCGCCTACGGCCACGCGGCCTTCCGGCCGTGGCGGCTGCAGGCGCTGGCCTTCAAGGCGCTGCGCGGGCTGCGCCCCGACTACCCGCTGTGGCGGGACTTTCCCTACGAGTACACGAGCGGCCGGCTGCCCATCGACGTCATCAACGGCAGCGACCTGCTGCGCCGCTGGGTCGACGACCAGGCTTCCACGCCCGGCGACCTCGACGCCCTGGCCACGGCCGACGAGGCTGCCTGGCTCGACGAGCGGGCGCCCTTCCTGCGCTACCGGTAATCGTCCCGGCACTCCCGGCGGCACGATGGCCGCCTCGCCTGCACCACGGACCTCATTGCCGGACCGCCGACCGACCGCCAGTGCCGGGCACGGCCTCCTGGCGCCCGGCCCTCGCCTCACCAGTCGCGTGACCCCGACACCCGGCCCGACCAGGTCAGGAGCAACGACGCTACCGCCGGCCCTGCGGCTGCCGCGGCGGCGGCCGCTGGCCCCGGGGCGGACCTGCGCCCGGCGGCGGGCGGTTGGCCCGGCGCCGCTCCATGAGCTTCTGGCGCTGCTCGGGGGTGAGCTCGCGCCAGCGGTTGCGGAGCTGCTCGCGCTGCTCGGGGGTCAGGTCGCGGAAGCGCTGGAAGTTGCGGCGCACCCGCTCCTGCTCCTCCGGCGACATCTGCTGGTACCGCCGGAACTCGTCCCGCACGAAGGCCCGCTGCTCCGGGCCGAGCTGCTGCCACCGCTGGAAGCGGTCGCCGGCGGCAGCCCGTTCGCCGGGGGTCATGGTGTTCCAGCGCCGGGCCCCGGCGGCGAGGCGGGCCTGCCGCTCGGCGGGCAGCTGGTCCCACCGGTCGGCGAGACCGGCAAGCACTGCCTGCTCGGCCGGCTCCAGGTCGGACCAGGGGACGGGCGCCGGCGGCGCCGCCCAGGCAGAACCCGCCGAGAGACCCACGGAAATTGCCAGTGTCATGACTGACAGGAACTGTCGAATTCCATAACTCATTGATCTTCATCCTCTTCGGACGCCGGCAGAGGGGGAGGCCCCTCAGGCCGGTCCGGCAGGCTGTCGAAGAACTCGTCGAAGGCAGCCTCGGCCTCGGCGCCCTCGCCAAGGAACTCCAGCAGCGCCTCGACCTCGCCCGGCGGCACCGGCGGCGGGTCCGCGGGCCCCGCCGGCGCCGCCAGCGGCAGGCCGCCCAGCAGCAGGGCCACGGCCCGGCGACCCCTGGTGCCCGGCACGGCCGTCAGCCCACGCCGTCCAGCTCGGCCCGCAGTTCCTCGGGGCTGCGGCCCTCGTCGAGCCAGGCGTAGAACTCCAGGTCCTCCATCATCTCGAGGTCCGCCGGCGCGTCGCCGGGCAGCAGGATCTCGAGGTCCGCCACGACCGCAGGCCCGGGGGTCGCCAGGTCGTCGACCGCCGGGGGCAGGCGGCCTGGCAGCAGCAGGCTCACCGCCAGCGTGGCCACGGCCGCCGTCGCCGCCGCCGGCCACAGCCACGGGGCAGCCCGGCGCCGGGGCCGCAGTTCGTCGAGGGCCCGCTGCCGGGCCTGGTTCAGCCGGGAGCGGGTGGCCGCGTCGAGCCCGTCGGCGCTGGCCCGGAGGCGCGCCCCGGCCTCCCGGGCCAGCCGCTCCGCCGCCTCGTCGGCGGGGTCCCGTGCGTCGCGCTTGTCGTTCATGGCCAGTGGTCTCCCAGCACGGCCCGCAGGCCGTGCACTGCCCGGAAATGATGCGTCTTCACGCTGCCCTCGCTGCAACCCATGGCCGCCGCCGTGGCCGCCACGTCGAGACCCTCGACCTCCCGCAGCAGGAAGGCCTCGCGCTGGCGGGGAGGCAGGCCGCGGAGCGCGACGGCCAGCGCCTGCATGGCCTCGTCCCGCTCGGCCACGGCGTCGGGGGCCACCGGCGCCGGATCGGGCGCATTGGCGACGGGATCATCGTCGTCCTCGTCGTCCCGGGGTGCAAACCACGCAAACACGCGGCGCCGCACGCTGCCGCGGCGCTGCTGGTCGGTGATGCGGTTGGCTAGAATGCGGAAGAACAGCGGCCGCCATTCCGCCGGTGGCCGGTCCCCGTAGCCACGCGCCAGCCGGATCATCGCGTCCTGGACGATGTCGAGGGCCTCGTCGGCGTCGCCGACGGACAGCTGCGCGATGCGAAAGGCCCGGCGCTCGACGTCGGCCAGGAAGCGCTCCAGGGCTTGCCGCTGGTCCAGGGTGTCCTCCTTGGGGGTGGGCCGCGCATCGGCCACCGGGGCGGCTGCCGGTGGGTGGGGCACGGCGGCGTCGGCGGTCAGCATAAGGGCTTCTTCCACGTCTTCCCGCGTCCCAACGCACGGGCCGGGGCGGGGTTGACGGCCCCGGGCGGCAGGCAGTTATGCACATTTCGGACTGCGGCTGGGCTGTTACCGGCCACTTTACGTGACGCACGTCACAACGCAGCTGTAAGCCAATGATTTATCAGGTGGAAAATGGCCGGTCATTTTTTGACCAAGTTGCCATAATTGCCGTTTCGCTGCGGCACCGGTCGGGGCCGGGATCACTCATGCACAGGTTTATCCACAGGTTCTGTGGACAACTCGGGCCCCGGGCGTACCCCACGTGACTGAACCGGCCGGAAGCGGGGTGCTGGAGGTCGCCGTGCCGGCGCCGGTGGCGGGCACCTTCGACTACCTGCCACCGGCCGGGGCCGCCGGCGCCTGCCGGCCGGGCCAGCGCGTGCGGGTGCCCTTCGGCCGCGGTACGCGCATTGGCGTCATCGTCGGGCTGAAGGCCACGAGCGACCTGCCGGCCGACCGGCTGAAGCACGCCGCCGCCCTGCTCGACGCCGAACCGCTGCTGCCGGCCGACGTGCTGGCCATGCTGCTGTGGGCCCAGCGCTACTACCACCACCCCGTGGGCGACGTGGTGGCGACGGCGCTGCCGGCGGCCCTGCGCAGTGGCGCCTCACCCGACGCCACCGAGGAAATCTGGCTGCCGACCGCCGCGGGCGTGGCGGCCGCCCTGCCCGGCAGCGAGGCCGCGGCGGCCCTGGCCCGCTCGCCGGGGCAGCGGCGCGTGCTCTCGGCCATCGCCGCCGCCCCCGGCGGATTCGCGGGCAGCGAACTCGGGAACCTGCCCGGCGACGCCCGGCGGCTGGCGGCCCAGCTCGAGGAACGCGGCTTCGTCACGCGCGGCGAACGGCAAACGGCCGCACTGCCGGCCGCCGCCGATGTCGACCCCGAAACGCCCCCGGCGCTCAACGCCGACCAGGCCACGGCCGTGGCGGCCATCCAGGCGGGGAAGGGGTTCTCGACCTTCCTGCTCGACGGCGTCACCGGCAGCGGCAAGACCGAGGTGTACCTGCAGGCCATCGCGCCCCTGGTGGCGGCCGGGCGGCAGTGCCTCGTGCTGGTGCCGGAGATCTCGCTGACGCCGCAGCTCGTGGCGCGTTTCCGCCGGCGGTTTCCCGCCGGCGTCGTCGAGTTCCACTCGGGCCTTACGGACACCGAGCGCCTGCGCGCCTGGTCCGCCGCGCGCCGGGGCGAGGCGCGGCTCGTCATCGGCACGCGCTCGGCGATCTTCGTGCCGCTGGTGGCGCCGGGGCTCATCGTCGTCGACGAAGAGCACGACGCCTCGTACAAGCAGCAGGAGGGCTTCCGCTATTCCGCGCGCGACCTCGCCGTGTGGCGCGCGCGTGAGCTCGGCGTGCCGCTGGTGCTGGGCTCGGCGACGCCGTCGCTGGAGTCCATCGAGAACGCGAAGGCCGGCCGCTACCAGCCGCTCGCGCTGCCGGCCCGGGCGGGCAGCGCCGGGGCGCCCTCGGTCGCGCTCATCGACCTGCGCCGCCATCCGCCGACGGACGGCCTCAGCGAGCCGCTGCGGGCCGCCATCGCCCGGCACCTGGCGGCCGGTGGGCAGGCGCTGCTCTACCTGAACCGCCGCGGCTTTGCGCCGACGCTGCTGTGCCCGGACTGTGGCGCCGTGGTGGGCTGCGAGCGCTGCGACGCCCGCATGGTGCTGCACCAGCGCGCCGGGCGGCTGGCCTGCCACCACTGCGGCGCCGAGCGCCCGGTACCGGCCACCTGCGCCGAGTGCCACGGCGAGCTCGTGCCCGTGGGCCTCGGCACCGAGCGCATCGAGGCAGCCCTGCAGCGCGCCTTCCCGGACGAGGCCATCGTGCGCATCGACCGCGACACTGTGCGCCGGCGGGGCGAGATCGGCCGCCAGCTCGAGCGCGTGCGGGCAGGCCAGGCGCGGCTGCTCATGGGCACGCAGATGCTCACCAAGGGCCACGATTTCCCCGGCGTGACGCTGGTGGGGATCATCGACGCGGACCAGGGGCTCTTCGGCACCGACTTCCGCAGCAGCGAGCGCCTCGCCCAGAGCTTCATCCAGGTGGCGGGCCGGGCCGGCCGCGCCGACCGGCCGGGCGAGGTGCTGCTGCAGACGCTGTTCCCGGACCATCCGCTGCTGCGGTTGCTGGTGGGCGAGGGCTACGCGGCCTTTGCCCGCGCCGCGCTTGAGGAACGGCAGGCGGCCGGCTGGCCGCCCTTCGCGTCGCTCGCGCTGCTGCGGGCCGAGGCCGTGGGCGAGGCCGACGTGTTCCGCTTCCTCGACGCGGCCCGGGCGCTCGCGGGCGCCGCGGCCGGGGCGGACGTGCGCATCCTGGGGCCGGCGCCGGCGGCCATGGCCCGCCGCTCGGGGCGTCACCGCGGGCAGCTGGTGCTGCAGGCGGCGACGCGCCAGCCGCTGCAGCGGCTGCTGGCCCGGCTGCGCCCGCAGCTCGATGCCCTGCCGGACCACCGGCGCGTCCGCTGGAGCATCGACGTCGATCCGGTGGAACTCTTCTAGCAGGCTGTCTTTCACCAGCCTGCTAGAATTCCCGCCCGTTCCCGCCCGCCATACTTCCTGCCGATGCAGATCAACGAGCACATCGCGGCGCGCCTGTGCGGCGTCCTCGACTGGCCCGCCGACCGCGCGGGCGCCGTGGCCGCGATGCTGGCCGCACCACCCGACCCGGCGCTGGGCGACGTGGCGTTTCCCTGCTTTGGCCTGGCGAAGGAGCGGCGCCAGGCGCCGCCGCTGATCGCGAAAGACCTCGCCGCGAAGATCGGCAGCGACGACGTGATCGCCCGGGCCGTCGCGGCGGGACCCTACCTCAACTTCTTCCTCGACCGGGGCCGCGTGACACCGGGCGTGCTGAGCGCTGCCCTGGGCGACCCGGCGGGCTTCGGCCGCCGCGGCTTCGGCGCGGGGCGCACGGCCGTCGTCGACTTCTCCTCGCCGAACATCGCCAAGCCCTTCCACTTCGGCCACCTGCGCTCGACCAACATCGGCGCCGGCATCGCGCGGCTCCTCGAGTTCCAGGGCTACCGCGTCGTCCGCCGCAACTACATCGGCGACTGGGGCACGCAGTTCGGCTTCGTGATTCATGCCTGGCGCCGCTGGGGCGACGAGGCCGAGCTCGAGGCCCGGGCCATCGACTACCTCGTCGAGCTGTACATCCGCGCCTATCGCGAGAGCGAGCAGGACGCCGGCGTGCGCGACGACGCGCGCAACCTCTTCCTGCGGCTCGAGCAGGGGGATCCGGAGATCCGTGCGCTCTGGTCGCGGTTCCGCGAGCTGTCGCTGGGCGGCTTCCGCGACACCTACCGTCGGCTCGGCATCGAGTTCGACTCCTACGCCGGCGAGTCGGCCGTCAACGACGCCGTCGGCCCCGTCATCGACCGCTTCATGAAGGCCGGCGTCGCCGTCGAGTCGGAGGGCGCGCTGGTGGTGCCCGTGGCCGACGTCATCGGCCGCGAGATCGCGCCCTGCATGCTTCGCAAGTCCGACGGCGCGTCGACCTACGCCGCCCGCGACTGCGCTGAGGCCCTGGCGCGCTACGAGGCCTTCGGCTTCGACGCGAACATCTACGTGGTGTCGCGCCAGGAAGACCACTTCGCCCAGGTCTTCGCGGCACTCGGCAAGCTCGGCCAGGCCGAGGGCTGGGCCGACCCGTGGCCCGGGCGCTGCGAGAACGTGAGCTTCGGCTTCGTGCGCGGCATGTCGACCCGCAAGGGCGAGGCCGTGTGGCTCGACGCCGTGCTGAACGAGGCCCGCGACCAGGCAAGGCGCCAGCGCCTCGAGAAGTCGGCGGCCAACGTGCGCGCGTTCCCCGAGCTTTCGCCCGGCGAGCTCGATGCCGTCAGCGAGGCCGTGGGGCTCGCCGCCGTGCTGTACTTCGACGTCTCGGCGCGGCGCATGACCGACGTGACCTTCGACTGGAAGACGGTGCTGCAGTTCGAGGGCAACACCGGGCCCTACCTGCAGTACAGCCACGCCCGCATGTGCGGCATCTTCCGCAAGGCGCTGGATGCGGGCCTGGCGCCGAGCGCCGCGCCCGACAATGTCGCACGCCTCGGCAACGCCGAGGAGTGGGCGCTGGTGCTGAAGCTGCTCGGCTTCGCGCCAACGCTGGAGCGCGCGACCCGCGAGCGCGAGCCCTTCGAGGTGGCGCGCTACCTCAACGAGCTGTCGGCGGTGTTCAACGCGTTCTACAACGCGCACCAGGTCATCGATCCGGCCGACGCGGCGCTCTCGCGGGCGCGGCTCGCACTGGTGGGCGCCACCCGTGGCGTCCTCGCGACGGGCCTCGGCCTGCTGGGGCTCACGGCCCTCGAGACGATGTAGCCATGGCCGGCGCCCGGCGCAGGCGACGGCGGCGCGGCGCAGGCCGCGGCTGGCTGGTGGTGGCGGTGGTGCTGGTGGCAGGCCTCGGCGCTGCCGGCTGGTACTGGTGGCAGGAGCGCGCGAGCGACGCGCCGGCCGTCGATGGCGAGCCCGCGGCTGCGCCCGGGCCTGCACCGAAGAAGCCAGGTCGGCCGCCGCCGGCGACGCCCGCCGGGCCGGTCGAGGAAGCCTATCCGTACGAGTTCTACGACCTGCTGCCCGACCAGGAAGTGGTGGTGCCGCCGCGGGGCGACGACCGCCGCGCCACGCCACCGCCCACCGTGGAGCGCGCGCCCGGCGTCTACGTGATCCAGGCCGGCGCCTTCCCGGACTTCGCCCAGGCCGACGCGGTCAAGGCCCGGCTCGCGCTGCTCGGCATCGTCGCGCAGATCCAGCAGATCACCGTCGACGGGCGCACCTTCCACCGCGTGCGCGTCGGGCCCATCGAGGATGCCGCGCGCCTGAAGCGCATGCGCGACCAGCTCCGGGCCAACCGCATCGACCACATCGTCGTACCGGTGACCGAGTAGCGCCGTGGCGGGCGACGCGAGCCTGTCGGGCCCGGCGCTGCTCGCCGCACGGTTTCCGCGGCTCGCCACGCGGCTGCCGCGCCTGTCGCTCGGCGCGTGGCCGACGCCGCTCGCGGCAGCACCGTCCCTCGCAGAGTCCCTGGACTGCCCCGCGCTGCTGGCCAAGGACGACGGCCTCGCGGCACCCGGCTACGGCGGCAACAAGGTCCGCAAGCTCGAGTACCTGCTGGCCGACGCGCAGGCGCGCGGCTGCGATGCCGTCGTCACCTTCGGCGCGGTCGGCTCCAACCACGTCCTCGCCACGGCACTGCACGCCCGCGCGCTCGGCCTGCACTGCCACGCCGTGCTCACGGACCAGCCGCCCTCACCGCGGGTGGCCGACACGCTGCGCTGGCACGCGCTGCTCGGCACGACGCTCCACCCGGCCGAGGGCCTCGCCGGCAGCCGCGCGACGGCGGCGGCGATCCGCGCCGCGCACCCGGGCGGACCCGACGCCATCGCCGAAATCCCCTGGGGCGGCTCCTCGCCCCTCGGCGCCATCGGCTTCGTCGCCGCCGGCCTCGAACTCGCTGCGCAGATTGCGGCGGAGGGGCAACGACCACCCCAGGCCATCTACCTGCCCCTCGGCACCATGGGCACGGTCGCCGGGCTCGCCCTCGGGCTGCGCCTCGCCGGCCTCACAACGACCCGCGTCGTCGGCGTGCAGGTCGTGCCCCCCGTCGTCGCCAGCCGCGACGGCCTCGCCGCGCTCTTCGCCGCCACGAATGCGCTGATGGCGCAGCTCGACGCCGCCGTGCCCGTGCTCGATGAGCCGCTGGCCACCATCGACTACCGCACCGACTGCTTCGGCGACGGCTACGCCGTGCCCACCCCGGCCGCCACCCGCGCCGTCGCCCTCGCCGCCGACGCAGGCCTCGCCCTCGAAACCACCTACTCCGGCAAAGCCCTCGCCGCCCTCGTCGCCGACGCCCCGCGCCTCGACCCCTCCCGCGGCCCCGTCGTCTTCTGGGTCACCTGCAACCGCCATCCCCAGCCCCCCGGCCTCGCCGACGTCGACACCCGCTCGATACCACCGGTCCTGCGCCGCTACCTGACGTAAGCAACGCCGCGAAGCTGCAGCCAGGAGTCCACGACATCAGGTCCGCACCGCAGCGGCGTAGGGGGATCCATCCGAGGAGCGTTCGCGACGAGCGGTGGATACCGCGGAAGCCGCGTAGGTGCGGCCGCGAGTCCACGACACCAGGTCCGCGTCGCAGGTGCCACGAGGCCACAACATCCGGTCCGCGCCGCAGGGGCGCAGCGATTGCATCCGGCGAGCGTCCGCGAGCCACGGTGCATATCGCGGGAGCCCCGGAGGCGCGGCTGCGAGTCCCCGACATCAGGTCCGCACCGACGTGGACCGCGAGTCCACGGGAATCGCTCAGCACCGCAACCGCCGCCGCCTCACTCGTCGTCGTGCGGCGCGTGCCTGAAATCCACTCCCAGCGTCCGCAGCTTGCGGTACAGGTGCGTCCGTTCCATGCCGACCCGCTTCGCCAGCGCGCCGACCCGTCCCCCGCACAGCGCCAGCTGCTCCGTCAGGTACGCCCGCTCGAACTGCTCCCGCGCCTCGCGCAGCGGGAGCGCCAGCAGGTCCTGCTTCACCAGCGGCTCGGTACCGGTGGCCGCCGGCGCCAGGTTCTGCTCGAGCTCGGGCAGCAGGATCTCCTCGCCGCCGCCCGCGAGCAGCAGCCGCCGCACCAGCGCCTGCAGCTCGAGCACGTTGCCGGGCCACGGGTAGCGGCGCAGCCGGTTCTGGGCGGCGAGGCCGAAGCGGCGGAACGGCAGCTGCCCGGACTCCACCAGCGTCTCGACCGCGTGGCGCAGCAGTTCGGGCACGTCGTCGGGCCGTTCGCGCAGCGGCGGCACCGGCACCTCGAACACGCCGAGCCGCAGGTGCAGTTCGGGCCGCAGCTGCGCGGCGCCTGCCGGCGTCGCCGATGCGACGACGCGTGCCGTGAGGGGCCGGCTCTCCGCCGCGCCCACCGGCGCCCAGGTGCCCTGGGCCAGCACGCCGGCGAGGAGCTGCTGCGCCGCCGGCCCGAAGTCCTGCACGTCGCGCAGCAAGAGCGTGCCGCCCGCCGCCTGGGCCAGCGCGCCGGGCTGCGTCACGGTACCAAGCAGCAGTGCCGCCGCTCCGTCGTCGGGAACGGCCGCGGCCGACAGCTCCACCCACGGGCGCTCGTCACCGGCCAGCGCGTGCAGGTGGCGGGCGAGGAAGCCGCGACCGGCGCCTGCCTCGCCCACGAGCAGCACCGCGTCCGGGCGCCGCGCCAGCGACTGCAGGCGCTCGCGCAGGCTGCGCATGGCGGCGCTGCGCCCGACGGGAGTGCGGTCCGGCACCGGCCGCCGGCGCACCTCGGGCCGCTGTTCGAGGGCCTGCTGGACCGTGCGCAGCAGCTTGGTCAGCGAGAGGGGCTTCTCGACGAAATCCACCGCGCCGAGCCGCGTGGCCTCGACGGCCGTCTCGACGGTGCCGTGGCCGGAGAGGATGACGACCGGGCAGCGGGGCGAGCCCGCCTCGGACCACTCGCGCAGCAGGGAGATGCCGTCGACGTCGGGCATCCAGACGTCGAGCAGGACGAGATCCGGGCGCGACTGGCGCACGGCCTCGCGGGCCTCGGCGGCGTTGGCGGCCAGCCGGACCGCGTAACCCTCGTCGGCCAGGATGCCGCTGATGGTCTCGCGGATGTCGGCCTCGTCGTCGACCACCAGGATGCAGGGTTCGTTCATGCCGGTTGCCTACGGTTTGCGTCGCGGTGGATGCCGCCGGACTGGGCGGCCCGCTCGGCGGGGAGATCCCGCCCGGGGCCGGCAACGGGGAAGCAGGCGGACATGCGGGCACCACCGCCCGGCAGGTTCGACGCGGCGACGCTGCCGCCGTGCTCCTCCACCAGCTTCTTCACGATGGCGAGCCCCAGCCCGGTGCCCCTCTTCTTGGTCGTCATGTACGGCTCGAAGATGTCCGGCAGCGCCGCGATGTCGATGCCAGGGCCGTTGTCGGTCACGGTGACCTCGACCTGCGCCTGCCCGCCCGGGCCCGTGCACAGCTGCGTGCCGATGTCGATGATGCCGCCCTCGCGGCCCTCGAGGGCCTCCTGGGCATTGCGCACCAGGTTGTGCAGCACCTGGCGCACGCGCCCGGCGTCGGCGCTCACGACGGAGACCTGCGGGTCGAGGGCCACGCGCACCTGCGGCTGCCCCGCCTGGGGCCGGTACAGCCAGGCGATCTCGCTGACCAGCTGGTTCAGGGGCACCTGGGTCAGCAGGACCTCCGGGGCCCGGGCGTACTCGCTGAAGGCGTTCACCATGTCGCGCATGGCCTCGACCTGCTGCACGATCGTGCTGGTGGAGCGGTCGAGCACCTGGCCGTCGTCACCGGCCATGGCCGGCAGGTAACGCCGGCGGATGCGCTCGGCCGCGAGCCGGATCGGCGTCAGCGGGTTCTTGATCTCATGGGCGAGGCGCCGCGCCACCTCGCCCCAGGCGGCATCGCGCTGGGCCTGCAGCAGCGTGGTGACGTCGTCGAAGACGATGATGAACCCGCCGGGGCCTGCCGCCGTCTGCGGCAGCGACGTGCTGGCGCAGTTCAGCAGCCGCTGCACCGGCCCGTTGCGCAGCGCGACCTGGCCTCGCCAGTCGACGTTCCCGTCGCCGGCCGCCGGCCGCGGCACCAGGTGCGGGACGCAGGCCGCGACGAACTGCGCGGCCAGCGGAGCGTCGGCGACGGCGCCCTCGAGGGGCTCGCCCGCGCGCACGGCCAGGTCGGTGCCGAGGATCGACGCGGCCGCCGCGTTGGCCATGCGGATGCGCCGGTCGGCGTCGATGGCGACGACGCCGGTGGAGAGGCGGCCAAGGATCACCGCGAGGTTCGTGCGCTCGCGTTCCAGCTGCTCCTGGCTCGCGCGGCTCTCGGCGCGCGCCGACGCCAGGCGCGCCGTCATGTCGTTGAAGGCCCGCAGCAGGAAGCCGACCTCGTCCCGGGTGGTCGGCGTCAGGCGCGTATCGAAGTCGCCGCGGGCCACCGCCTCGGTGCCCGCCACCAGCGCCTCGAGGGGCGCCACCAGCCGGCGCGTCAGGAAGAACGCGCCGCCGGCCGCCGCCAGGGCCGACAGCAGCAGCACGAGGGACAGCGTGAAGACCAGGCTCGACTTGAGCGGCCCGCGCAGGTACCTGAGCTCGCTGTAGTTGAGGAAGGTGTCCTGTACGGCGTCAGCGAGACGGCTCTGCCCGTCGGGCACCGGGAAGACCGCCTGGAGGTACCGCACCGATCCGTCGGCCGCCGGCATCGGCACGACGGTGCGGATGTCATAGCCCGAGGTACCGTCGACCTCGAGACCGGTGAACGTACCGGTGCGGTTCACCGTGTCGACGAGGTCTTCGGCCACGACCGTGGGCAACCGGGTGCCGCCGAGGCTGCGGCTCAGCGGGCTGAAGCCGGCGTCGAACACCGTGAGCTCCTCTGCGCCCGCGTCGGCCCGCAGCACCTCGAGGGCGCGCGTGAGGGCGGTGCCCTCGAGGGGTGCCAGCGCCGTCGCCAGCGCGTCGGCCTGGGCGTGCCGGGACCGCGCCTCGGTGTCGAGGGACTCCCGCGACAGGCGCAGCGCCGTCGTCAGGTCCTCGCCCAGCTCGTTCTCGAACCAGCGGTCGATGCCGGTGTTCAGGAACAGGATCGCGAACAGGTACACCACCGCCAGCGGCACGACGGCGAGGCCTGCGAACATGGCCACCATGCGCGCCCGCAGCCGTGCGCCCGGCACGAGCCTCCGGTAGTCGCGGACGAGCCGCCCCAGGTGCAGGCCGATCAGCAGCAGCATGACCACGGCCGCGCCGGTGTTGACGGCCAGCAGCAGCAGCTGGCGACGGCCGAACTCGGCGAGGTCCGGCGCGGTGCGCGCGAGCAGCAGGAGGGCGCTGGTGCCCAGCGCCACGCCGGCGCAGACCAGCGCGACGAAGGCCGCGCGCTTCAGTCGCGCAGTGGCCATCGGTACCAGTCGCTCTCGAGGTCGAGGCCCGAACTCCAGAAGGCCAGCAGCCGCAGCGGGCCGGGCAGGTCCTCCTGGTCCAGCGCCGCGCGTATCGCGACCTCGTAGCTGGCCTCGGGGTCCAGCTCGGCATCGGCCACCAGCGGCAGCTCGCTGATCCGGCCCAGCGCCCGTACCGCCGCGTAAAGCGCCGTGAAGGTCTGCTGTTCGCCGGTCCGCGTGTTGCGGACGACGTAGCCGTCGGACAGCGGCTCGTAGGACAGCTGCGACTCCTGCCGGATGCGCACCACCGTCGAGTCGAGCCACCAGCGGCGCTGGTCCACCAGCTCGATCTCGAGGCCGAAGGTGATGGTCACGCCGTTGCGCAGGGCCTCGGTCACCTCGCGGCTGAAGCGGTAGTCGACGCGGGCCGAGACGAACCACTGCCCGTCACGCAGCGTGGCCTGGGCGTTGCGCACCTCGACGCCGGAGGCCTGCTGGGCCAGGGCGGCAGGCGGCACCAGCAGGGCGAGGCAGAGCAGGAGGGCGGAGATTCTGTTCACGGGGTCCGGGGGTCCTGCGCGCCGTGGCGGGTTCAGGGCGGTCCAGCCCGGGTGATTAGAGCATAGTGGAAACCGTCCACCCCGCCGGGGCCCGGCAGGCACTGCAGCCCCGGCCCGGCGGGCTCCGCGAGCCCTGGCAGCGGGCCCATGGCCGTGGCCACGGCCGTGGGCTCCCGGTCGAGGAACGCCTGCACCACCACCTCGTTCTCGGCCCGCAGGACCGAGCAGGTGGCGTAGAGCAGGCGGCCCCCGGGCTTGAGCAGCGGCCAGAGCCGGTCCAGCAACTGTCCCTGGCGCGCGGCGAGGCCCGCGATGTCGGCCTTGCGGCGCAACAGCTTGATGTCCGGGTGACGGCGGATGACGCCGGTGGCCGAGCACGGCGCATCGACGAGGATCCGGTCGTAGGGCCGCCCATCCCACCAGCCGGCCGGATCGAGTGCGTCACCGGCCACGGCGCGCCCGCCAGCGAGCCCGAGCCGCGCGAAACCCTCGCTGACCCGCGCCAGCCGCACCGGGTCGATGTCGAGGGCGGTGAGGTCGAGGGCGTCGTCGGCGAGTTCCAGCAGGTGGGCCGCCTTGCCACCGGGCGCGGCGCACGCGTCGAGCACCCGCATGCCGGGCAGGGCGCCGAGCAGCGGGGCCGCGAGCTGTGCGGCGCCGTCCTGCACGCTGGCGTCGCCTTCGGCGAAGCCCGGCAGGGCCGTCACCGGCACCGGTGCCGCCAGGCGCAGCGCGTCGGGCAGCCCCGCCGCGGGGCTGGCGGCCACGCCGGTGTCGGCCAGCAGGCGGGCGGCCCAGGACCCCGGGTCGGTCCGCCGCCGGTTGACGCGCACCCACAGGTCGGGGTGCCGCTGGTTCGCCTCGAGCATGGCCTCGGCGGCACCGGGCCAGTCCGTGGCGATGGCCTCGGCGAGCCAGCGCGGATGGGAGTAGGCCACGTCCGGGGCCGCGCCCGCCGCAGCCACCCAGGCCGCACCCTCGCGCCGGTAGCGGCGGAGCACGGCGTTCACGAGGCCCGCGGCCCGGGCCTGCCCCAGCTGGCGGGCCGCGTCGACCGTGGCGGACACGATGGCGTAGTCGGGCTGCCCGGCGGCGTCGAGCTGGTACAGGCCCACGGCCAGCAGCGCCTCCAGGAGCCCGTCCCGGTCCCGGGGACCGGCATCCACCCAGTCCGCCAGCAGGGCCCGGTAGCGGTGGAACCACCGCAGGGCGCCGTAGGCCAGGGCCTGCACCTGGGCGCGGTCGCGATCCTCCAGCGGAACGCCGGCCAGGCTCGCGGCCAGCGCCGCATCGAGCGTCGCGCCGCCCGCGGCGACGCGGTCGACGGCCCGGGCCGCCAGCGCCCGGGCCAGGGATCCGGCGGCAGGCCTGTGGGCGGGACCCGGCACGTCAGGCCGGGCCGAGGATGCGGCCGAGGACGGCCCGGCCCCGGGCAAAGTCCGCGGCCGGCATGCGCTGCCGCCCCGGCAGCTGCACGGCCGTGAGGCGCAGGAGGCCGTCGCCGGTCTGCACGTCGACGCCCGCCGCACTGGCAGCCACCACCTGGCCAGGCACCGCGTCGGGACTGCCGCCCGGCAGCGGAACGGCGGCCCAGCACCGCAGCCGCTCGCCATCGAGCAGCGTCTCGGCCACCGGCCACGGGTTGTAGGCCCGGACCTGCCGGGCCAGGGCCACGGCCGGCTGGCGCCAGTCCATGCGGCCGGCCTCCTTGGCGATGCGGCCGGCGTAGGTGGCGCCGGTGGCCGGCTGGGGCTCCGGGATGCGGCTGCCGTCGAGGATGCCCGGCAGCGCCTCGGCCAGGGCATCGGCGCCGAGCCGGCCGAGCCGGTCCTCCAGCTCCGCGGCCGACTCATCGGGCCCGATGGCGAGGCGCCGCACGAGGTAGACCGGGCCCGTGTCGAGCCCGGCATCGAGGGCCATGATGCTGACGCCCGTCTCGGCATCGCCCGCCAGGATCGCCGCCTCGACAGGCGAGGCGCCCCGGAACCGGGGCAGCAGCGAGGCGTGCACGTTGACGGCGCCGCGGGCCGGGACCGCCAGCACCGCGGGCGGCAGGATCAGGCCGTAGGCGACCACCACCAGCAGGTCGGGCGCGAGGCCCCGCACCAGGTCGAGGCCGGCGGCGTCCTTCAGGGTGGCGGGTTGCAGGACCGGCAGGCCCAGCTCAACGGCCCGCAGCTTGACGGGGCTCGCCGACAGCGCGCGCCCGCGGCCGGCGGGCCGGTCGGGCTGGGTCAGCACGGCCACCGGCCGGTGGCCAAGGGCCAGCAGGGCCTCCAGGCTCGGCAGGGCGAAGGCGGGGGATCCCGCGAAGACGATCCGGGGCTGACTGGCCATTCGGGAGCTGCGGCAGGCCGGCGGCCTGCCGTCGGCGTCAGATCGCGGGGGCGCGATCGGAGCCGGCGCGGTCGCCGGACCGGGCCGGTGCGGCCGCGGCCGGGGCGTGCCGGCGCGCCTTGGCCGCGCGCTTCTTCAGGCGCTGCCGCTTGAGCTCCGAGAGATAGTCGACGAAGAGCTTGCCGTCGAGGTGGTCCATCTCGTGCTGGATGCACACCGCGGCGAGGCCGTCGACGGACAGCTCCCGGGGCTGGCCCTGCTCGTCGAGGAACCGCACGGTGATGCGCGCCGCCCGCTCCACGCTCTCGGTGAAGCCGGGCACCGACAGGCAGCCCTCCTCACCGAGTTCGCAACCGTCGCGCACGACGATCTCGGGATTGATCAGCACCCGCGGCTCGTTCTTGTCTTCCGAGACGTCCATCACAAGGAGGCGGATGTGCACGTCGACCTGGGTGGCGGCGAGGCCGACGCCCGGCGCGGCGTACATGGTTTCGAGCATGTCCCGCGCGAGCGTGCGGATTTCGTCGGTCACGCGCTCGACGGGGCGCGCCTTCGTGCGCAGCCGCGGATCGGGGTATTCGAGGATGGTCAGAAGCGACATGCAGGGTCCTTCACACTTTGGGCACAAGCTTTGGCCCCGTGCGTCGGGTTTGTGCTATATCCCGCCCGTACTTTGGGCTCCGTTCCCGGGCTTTTTGGGCTATCCCGGGAGTTTTCAAGCGGGTCGGGCGGACCGTTCGCGAGTATAACAGCGGCGGCCCGGAACCCGTTCCGCCGCGCGGGCCCCCACAGGGATGGACTCCGCATGACGACACTGCCTGCCAGCCGACCGGGACGTTCGCCGGCCACCCGCGCCTTCATCGCGGGCCTGCTGTGCCTCGCGCTGGCCGGTCCTCCGGCCCTCGCCCAGGACGGCGGACCGGCGCTCAACCCCGACCGCCCGGACCGTTATGTCGTGCAGAAGGGCGACACCCTCTGGGGCATCTCGAGCCTGTACCTGCGCGATCCGTGGCTGTGGCCGGAGATCTGGTACGTAAACCCGCAGGTCGCGAACCCTCATCTTATATTCCCCGGCGACGTGCTCTCGCTCGTGTACGTCGACGGCAAGCCGCAGCTCCGCCTCGACCGCGCAGCCGACGCTGCCAGCGGCACCGACCGCCTGTCGCCGCGCATCCGCGAGGACGGGCTCGGCGGCGCCATCACCACGATCCCCACTGCCGCCATCGAGGCCTTCCTGAGCCGCGGCACCGTGCTGCAGCGGCGGGAGGTCAACAAGCTGCCGTACATCGTCACCCTGCGCGAGGGGATCGTCGCTGCCGGCCCAGGCCAGGAGGCCTACGTGCGCGGCAAGGTGGGCGGGGAGGATTCGGTCTACAGCGTCATTCACGTCGGCAGCCGGATCGTCGATCCGGACAACGGCGACCTGCTCGGTTACGAGGGCATCTACGTCGGCGAGGGGACCATCCGCCGCGGCGGCGACCCCGCCACGCTGGCGTTCACCGACTCGGCCCGGGAAGCGCGGAAGGGCGACCGGCTGGTCCCCCCGGCCCGGGACCTGCCGCTGCAGTTCCTGCCACGGGCCCCGGAACAGCCGGTGGACGGCCGCATCATCCGCGTGGTCGACGGCATGACCACCTTCGGCGCCTACCAGGTGGTGGTGCTCAACCGGGGCACGAAGCACGGCCTCGAGCCCGGCCACGTGCTCACGGTCATCCAGGGCGGTGACCGCGTCACCGACACCGTCCAACCCGGTGTTTTTGGCCGGAATGTCCGCTTGCCGGACGAGGAGGCGGGCACTGTAATGGTCTTCCGCAGCTACGACCGGCTGAGCTACGCGCTGGTCATGCGCTCCTCCGTGCCAATGCGCGCCCTCGACCGTATCGCCAATCCCAGCTGACCGTCCCCGACAGGCGCCGCGCGGTCGGGGGGGAGCCCGACCGATGCCTGCCGCGCCGCCTGCTGACCCGCGTACCGCTACCTGGCTCGCCGATCCGGCCAATACCGTCATCGATCCCGGCGACCCGGCCTATCCGCCCCAGCTGCAGGTGGCCGAGCCGAGGCCACCGCGCCTGTACGTCCGGGGTGATGCCGGGTGCCTGGTGCTGCCGCAGCTCGCCATCGTCGGCAGCCGCAACGCGACCCCCGGTGGGCGTGATACGGCACGCAGCTTCGCGGCCTACCTCGCGGCGCGGGGCTTCGTCATCACCAGCGGCCTCGCCGAGGGCATCGACGCGGCCGCCCATGCCGGGGCCCTCGAGGCGGGCGGCCGCACGATCGCGGTCTGCGGCACCGGGCTCGACCGGGTCTACCCCCGCACGAATGCCGCGCTCGCCGGGCGCATCGTCGCCGGCGGCGGCGCCCTCGCGGGCGAGCTGCCGCCGGGCACCGGCGCGCAGCGCCACCATTTCCCCCGCCGCAACCGCATCATCAGCGGCCTTGCCGTGGGAACGCTGGTGGTCGAGGCGAGCACCACCAGCGGCGCGCTGATCACCGCGCGCCATGCGGCCGAGCAGGGCCGCGAGGTGTTCGCGATCCCGGGCTCCATCCACAACCCGCTGACGCGCGGCTGCCACCAGCTGATCCGCAGCGGCGCGACCCTGGTCGAGACGGCCGCCGACATCGTCGAGCAGCTCGGCAGCGCCCTGGCGGGACTGGCCGCCGGCGTCGTCCAGCTGCCCGCCGATGCGCCGGCAGCCGCGCCGGGCGCCGCCATCGACGACGACCCGGCCTACCGGCGGCTGCTCGAGGCGCTGGGGCACGACCCGGTCGACGTGGATGCGCTGGTCCAGCGCTCTGGATTGACGACGGGGGAGGTTTCCTCCATGCTGCTGATGCTCGAATTACAGGGCCGCGTGCATTCGCTCGCGGGCAGCCGCTATCAGCGCAGCCGCAGGCAGCCATGAAACGGCCCTGGGGCCGCGCTCCAGCAAGCCCGGGTCGCGCGGCGGGCCCAACGGCGGGCCGGCCAGCCACACGGGGAGCAGCAGCCAACATGACCGACAGCGTGCTCGACGTGCTGCTGTACCTCTTCGAGACCTACTCCGATCAGGAGCCCGGCGCCCCCGACCAGGACGTGCTGCGCGACGAACTGCTGCGCGCCGGCTTCGGCGAGCCCGAGGTCGACAGCGCCCTCGACTGGCTCGAGGGCCTGAGCGACGACGCGGCGAACCCGGCCAGCGCCGCCGGCGAGCGCTCGGTACGCGTCTACAACGAGGTCGAGTTGCGCCGCCTCGACACCGACTGCCGCGGGTACCTGCTGTACCTCGAACAGGTGGGCATCCTGTCGACGGGCCAGCGCGAGCGGGTCATCGACCGCCTCATGGCGCTCGGCAACGCCACCGTCGACCGCGAGCAGGTGAAGTGGGTGGTGCTCATGGTGCTGTTCGCCGAACAGGGCGACGCGGCCGCCTTTGCCCGCATGGAAGACCTGGTTTTCGAGGAGAACAACGGCGCCGTCCACTGACCACCGGCCAGCCTTCGCGGGGCCCACGACCGTCCCCGCCGCATCGAGCCGCGCCCTGGTCGCGGCTTTGTCGTCTGTGAGGCACCGGTTTTTCGAAGGCTGCGCCAGTACTGATCCAGCATGACCAAACTCGTCGTCGTCGAATCGCCCGCCAAGGCGAAAACCATCGAAAAGTACCTGGGCAAGGACTACAAGGTCCTGGCGTCCTACGGTCACGTCCGCGACCTGATCGAGAAGGACGGCGCCGTCGATCCCGAGCACGGCTACGTCATGAAGTACGCCGTGGCCGAGGACAAGGAGAAGTACGTCAACGCCATCACGGCGGCGCTGAAGAAGGCCGACGCCCTGTACCTGGCCACCGACCCTGACCGCGAGGGCGAGGCCATTTCGTGGCACCTGCTCGAGATCCTGAAGGAGCGCGGCCTGCTCGACGGCAAGCCGGTGCACCGCGTCGTGTTCTACGAGATCACCGAGCGCGCGATCCGCGAGGCCATCGAGCAGCCGCGCGACGTGTCGGGATCGCTGGTCAACGCCCAGCAGGCCCGGCGCGCGCTGGACCACCTGCTCGGCTTCAAGCTGTCGCCGCTGCTGTGGAAGAAGATCAGCCCGAAGCTCTCGGCGGGGCGCGTGCAGAGCCCGGCGCTGCGCATGATCGTCGAGCGCGAGGAAGAGATCGAGGCGTTCCGCAGCGAGGAGTACTGGTCCATCGGCGCCGACGTCGGCGAGTCGCCCGCCGCCTTCGCCGCGCGACTCGTCGAGTACGGCGGCCGCAAGGTCGTCGACACCTTCAACCGCGAGCGCCCCGAGCCCTTCACGTTCCGCAGCGCCGCCGACGCCACGACGGCCCGGACGACGCTCGAGGCCGCCGCAGCCGGGCAGCTGCGGGTCAGCAGCGTCGAGCGCAGCCAGCGCCGCCGCCGTCCCGCACCGCCCTTCACCACGTCGACGCTGCAGCAGGAGGCCTCGCGCAAGCTCGGCTTCCGCGCCCGCAACACGATGAGCGTGGCCCAGAAGCTCTACGAGGGCATCGCCGTCGGCGAGGGCACCGTCGGCCTCATCACCTACATGCGCACCGACTCGGTGGGCCTCGCCCGCGAGGCCATCGACGACATCCGCGGCTACATCGCCCAGCGCTACGGCAGGGCGAGCGTGCCGGAGCGCCCCAACGTCTACACGACCAAGTCGAAGAACGCCCAGGAGGCCCACGAGGGCATCCGGCCCACGAGCATCCGGCGCACGCCGGAGGAGCTCCGGGCGTACCTCACCGACGAGCAGCTGAAGCTCTACACCCTGATCTGGCGGCGCACCATCGCCTCGCAGATGGAGCCGGCGGTCTACGACCAGCTGACCATCGAGCTGGTCCCGGCCGCCCGCGCCGACGCCGGGCGCTTCCGGGCCACGGGCTCGACGCTGGTCAGCCCCGGCTTCATTGCCGTATACCTCGAGGGCCAGGACGACGGTGGCCAGGAAGAGGGCGACGTCAGGCTGCCGTCGGTCACCGAGGGCCAGCTGCTGCCACTCTCGGCCATCAACCCCGAGCAGCACTTCACTCAGCCGCCGCCGCGCTACACCGAGGCGAGCCTCGTCAAGGCGCTGGAGGAGCGCGGCATCGGCCGCCCGTCGACCTACGCCAGCATCCTGTCGACGCTCAACACCCGCCAGTACGTCGAGATGGACGGCAAGGCGCTGAAGCCCACCGACGGCGGCCGGGTCGTCGCCGGCTTCCTGACCGACAACTTCACGCGCTACGTCGACTACGACTTCACCGCGCACATGGAGGACGAGCTCGACGAGATCTCCCGCGGTGAGCGCGACTGGGTGCCGGTGCTCGACGAGTTCTGGCAGCCGTTCGCCGTGCTGCTGAAGGACACCGAGGCGCGCGTGAGCCGCGAGGAAGCCGCGCAGGTGCGCGACCTCGGCAAGGACCCGGCCACCGGCAAGCCGCTGACGGCCCGCTTCGGCAAGTACGGCTCGTTCATCCAGATCGGCACGAAGGACGACGAGGAGAAGCCGAAGTTTGCGGGCCTGCGGCCCGGCCAGAGCATGTTCACCATCACGCGCGAGCAGGCCCTCGAGCTCTTCAAGCTGCCGCGCAAGGTGGGCACGACGGCCGACGGCGACGCCATCGTCGCCAACATCGGCCGCTTCGGGCCCTACGTGCAATACGAGGCCCGCGACGGCGCCGGCAAGAAGCAGAAGAAGTACGTCTCGCTGAAGGAGCACGACCCCTACAAGGTGACCCTCGCCGAGGCGCTCGAGCTGATCCGGGCGAAGGAAGAAGCCGACGCCAACCGGCTGATCCTGGATTTCCCGGAGGCCGGCATCCAGGTGCTGCGGGGCCGCTTCGGCCCGTACATCACCGACAAGGAACGCAACGCGCGCATCCCGAAGGACCGGGCGCCCGAGACCCTGACGCTCGAGGAGTGCCAGGCGCTGCTCGCCGCGGCACCGGTCCGCCGCGGCCGGTTCGGGCGGAAGACCGGGACGAAGGCGGCCGCCGCGCCGGCAGCACCCGCGGCGGCGAAGAAGGCGACCCCGCGCAAGGCCGCGGCACGCAAGGCGCCGGCCCGCAAGGGCAAGGCCGCCCCCAAGGCCGGCCCGGCCGACTGAGCAGGCCAGGCCCTGCGGCATGCGCAGCACGCTGACCACCGGTTTCTTGCGGCTGGCGGGCGCGCTGCTCGCGCCGGTCATCGCCTGGGGCAGTGACGCACCGCCGGGCCGCACCGACGACTTCGCCGACGGCGAGCGCGTCTACATCGTGCAGCTTGAAGGCTCGCCCGCGGTGGCCGCGCCGCAGGTGCGCCGGGCCCTGGAGGCCGGCCGCTTCGACGCCCGCCACGCCGCGGTCCACCGGCATGCCGACCGGCTCGTCGCCGGCCATGACGAGGTCCTCGCGGCCGTCGGCGCCGAGAAGGTCTACAGCTACCGGTACACGCTGAACGGCTTCGCCGCCCGGCTGACGCCGGCCCAGGCCCGCAAGCTGTCGGTGCAGCCCGGCGTCCGCCGCGTCTGGCAGGACCGGCTGAAGCCGGTATCGACCAACGCCAGCGGCTCGGCGCTGGGGCTGAACTCGCGGGACGGCGGGCTGACGGGTGCGCTCGGACTGCGCGGCGATGGCGTCATCATCGGTGTCATCGACAGCGGCATCACGCCCGGGCATCCGAGCTTCAGCGACCGGCAGGAGCCGAAGCAGCCCCGGGTCTGCCGCTCGGCCTGGGCCGAGAGCAGCCTGCTGGGCCTGTGGCTCTGCAAGCGGTTCCGCAACCGCGAGAGCCCCGTGGTCTTCGAGCGGCCCGCTGACTGGACCGGGGCCTGCGAGGCCGGCCCGGGCTTCGGCGCCGGCAGCTGCAACAACAAGCTCATCGGGGCGCGGTTCTACGTCGACGGGTTCCTCGGCGAGTACACCCTGGACGCGAACGAGTTCGTGTCGCCGCGGGACGCCGACGGCCACGGCAGCCATATCGCCTCGACGGCCGCCGGGGTGACGACCCGGGCGAGCATCGGCGGCACACGCGTCAACGCGATCCGCGGCATGGCGCCGCGGGCGTGGCTGGCGGTCTACAAGGCCTGCTGGCTCGAGCCCGGCGCGCTGCGCGGCGCCTGCAGCACCGCCGACCTGACCCGCGCCATCGAGGACGCCGTGGCCGATGGCGTCGACATCATCAACTACTCGCTCGGCAGCGACGACGGCATCACCGACCCCGACGACCTGGCGCTGCTGGCGGCGACGGAAGCGGGCGTGCTGGTGGTCGCCGCCGCCGGCAACGAGGGTCCCGCGGCCGGCACCATCGGCTCCCCCGCCGCCGCGCCCTGGACGCTGGCCGTGGGCGCCGCCACCCGCAGCGGCGACGTGTTCCAGACGGCGCTCGCCGTCAACGAGCCGCCAGGCCTCGCCGGTCCGGTGAGCGTGATCGAGGCCGGCTTCACGCCGTCCCTAGGCAGCACAGGGGCCATCACCGCCGATCTGGTGCTCGCCGATGACGGCACCGCAGCCACCTTCGACGACGGCTTCGCCGGCACCACCGACGATGGCTGCGAGACCCTGGTCAATGCCGGCGAGGTCGAGGGCCAGGTCGTGCTGGTGGGCCGCGGCGGTTGCACCTTCGCCACGAAGGTGGCCAACGCCGAGGCCGCCGGCGCCCGGGCGGTGGTGGTCTACAACAACCTCGGCGCGCCCATCATCATGGTCGGCACGCGCAATGCCGTCGGCATTCCGGCCGTCATGGTGAGCCGCGACGACGGCGACCGTCTGGCCGCGGCACTGGACGACGGCGACACGGTCGAGGTCACCCTCGAGCGCGGCCGGCTGCGCACGGTGCGCGACCCGGCCCGCCAGCTCGAAGCGCTGTCGGCCCGCGGCCCGAATTTCTGGGTACCCGACGTGCTGAAGCCCGACGTCGTCGCGCCGGGCGTCAACATCCTCGGCGCCCACACGCCCGACGCCGCGAACAACCAGCGCGGCGAACGCTTCCAGTACCTCTCCGGCACGTCGATGGCGGTGCCCCACGTCGCCGGCGTCGCCGCGCTGCTGAAGCAGGCCCACCCCGACTGGAGCCCGGCGGCACTGCACTCGGCGCTCGTGACCAGCGCCGACCCCGACGTGCGGCTGCCCGACGGCAGCGCCGCCGGGCCCTTCGACACGGGTGGCGGCTACATCCGTCCGAACCTCGCCGTGGCACCGGGCCTCGTCTACGAGCGCACCGCCGCCGACCATGACGCGTTCCTGTGCGGCGCCGGCGAGCCGCGGGCCGGCGTGGACTGCGCCGCGCTGGCGTCGGCGGGCCGGCCCACCGACGGGACGGACCTGAACCTGCCCTCCATTGCCGTGGGCGACCTGGTGGCCTCGCGCACGGTGCGCCGGCGGGCAACCAACGTCGGAGAGCCGGCCAGCTGGGTAGCCAGTGTCGAGGCCCCTCCAGGCATCGGCGTGACCGTGACGCCGGCCACGCTCTCGCTCGGCACCGGCGAGACGGCGGAGTTCGAGGTCCGGTTCGAGGCGACCGCCCTGGTGCCCCTCGGCGGGTGGCAGACCGGCGCCCTCACCTGGACTGCGGGCAGTGCCGTCGTACGCTCGCCGCTGGCCGTGCGCGCCCTGCCGTTCGCCGCCGCAGGCTTCGTGGCCGGCAGCGGCGCGGACGGCAGCGCCGACATCGCCGCGCGCGCCGGCTACACCGGCAGCTACGCGGTGCGCATCGGCGGCTTCGACGTGGCGGGCCAGGGCCAGCCGGCAGGCGTCCAGTCCCTGCTCACCGGCGCCTTCGTGGCCGACGACGGCAACCTCGCCACGCCCTACCGCTTCGTCGCGCCCGGCGGCCTGCTGCCCGGCGACGTGCGCCGCATTCCCATTGCGGTGCCCGCCGGCACGAAGCTGCTGCGGGTCGAGCTGCGCAACGAGGACACCGACGGCGAGCACGACCTCGACCTCTACGTGTACCAGTGCCCGGGCTACGTGACCTGCGTCCCGCGCGACGACCTGCTGACGGCGGCCGGCCCCGACTCGGACGAGATCGTCGACCTCATCGACCCACCGGCCGGCGAGTACTTCGTCGACGTGCACGGCTTTGCCACCGCCGGGAGCGGCGCCACCTTCGACGTCTCGGTCTGGGCGCTGGGGCCGGACCGTGGCAACGCCACCGCCACGGCGCCGGCCAACGTGCTGACCGGCGACGACCTGGCCGTCGGGGTGGCCTGGCAGGGCCTGCCCGCCGGGCGCAACCTGGCCCTGATCACCCACCGGGATGCCACCGACGACCTGGCCTATACCGTCGTCGAGGTGGAGGTCGCGGGCGGCACCGTGCCCTGACAGGTTGTTGAGAGACGCACATCCTGTGCGTTTCTCAACTCGCCAGTCCGGTACACGCCCGTACTGGCTCCCGACGAATCAACCGCTTACGCGCTTGCTTCGTCGAAGCGGCCATCCATGGCCGCGCTGGCAGGCTGTTTTCAACAGCCTGCTAACGTGCCCGCCGCCCGGCGGCGTGCGCAAAACGCGACGGTTTTCCTCAATTCGGGGGGCCGCCCTGCCGATACTGTCACCCGGGGTTGTGGTGCCGGGACAGACGATGGACGAGGGCAGCAAGACGCTGGAGTTCGTGCAGGGGCTGGCGGCCGGGATCCGGCCGGACCTGGACCTGCCGGCGTTTCCCGAAGTGGTGCGGCGCCTGCAGGTGGCCCTGCTCGACGACCGCACCACCGTGAAGGACATCGTCACGATCATCAGCTCGGAGCCCGTGCTGTCGGCGCGGCTCATGCAGATGGCCAACTCCGCCGCCCTCAACCCGGGTGGCACGCCGGTGGCCAGCCTCAACAACGCCATCAACCGCATGGGCTTCAACCTGGTGCGCACCGTCGCCACGGCCTTCGCGCTCCGGCAGGCCAGCCGCAATGCGGGCCTCGGCGCCATCCGCACCGACCTCGAATCCATCTGGAAGAGCAGCAACGAGGTGGCCGCCATCGGTTACGCCGTCGCGAGGCAGGCCTTCGGCCGCCAGCCCGACGAGGCCATGATCGCGGGGCTGCTGCACTCCATCGGCCGGCTCTATCTGCTGATGCACGTGCACCAGCAGGCGCCGGCGCTGCGCGACGCACCGGACTTCGGCGCCGTGGTCGACCGCTGCCACCCGGGGCTGGGCCGCGCCATCCTCGCCGCCTGGGGCCTGCCCCAGCGCATCTGCACCGCCGTCGAGAACCAGGACTACCTGCTGGCCGGCGGCTCGGCGGAACTCGAGCCACTGACGCGGCTGCTGGCGGCCGCCAAGCTCGCCTGGCGGATCGAGGCCGAGCCCGGCTTCACGGACCAGCACCCCGAGGCCGAGTGGCTGCTGCGCAAGGTGAACCTCGGCAAGGGCTCCTTCGCCGACCTCATGGCCGGCAGCCGCGCCGACATCGATCTGCTGCAGCAGGCCCTGGCGGCCTGACCGGGCCGATCCGCCGCCGGCGGCCGGCGACCGGCACGCCTCGACAGCCGGGCAGCCGGGGAGAACAATAGCCACCGGCTTCACGGGACGTTGGGGGCAGGCACATGACGGACCGTTACGGGGTCATCGGGCACCCGATCGCCCACAGCAAGTCGCCGGTGATCCACCGGCTCTTCGCCGAGCAGACCGGCCAGGACATCAGCTACGAGGCCTTCGACATCGCGCCGGAGGCGCTCGACGAGCAGGTGCGTGGCCTCGTGGACGCCGGCATCCGCGGCCTGAACGTCACGGTGCCCCACAAGCAGGCCGTCGCAAGGCTCTGTGCGCGGCTGTCACCGCGGGCACGGCTCGCCGGCGCCGTGAACACGCTGGTGGTCCAGCCCAACGGCACCATCGAGGGCGAGAACACCGACGGCACCGGCCTCGTCAACGACCTGCGGGGCAACCTGCGGGCGCGGCTCGCGGGAACGTCGATCCTGATCCTGGGCGCCGGCGGCGCCACCCGCGGCATCGTGCCGGCGCTCTTCGAGGCCGGCCCCCGGGAGATCGTCGTGGCCAACCGCACCGTCGACCGCGCCGAGCAGCTGGCCCGGGAGTTCCGGGCGCTCGGCACCATCGCCGCCTGCGGCTTCGCCGACCTCGGGGGCGGCACCTGGGACCTGGTGATCAACGCCACGTCGGCGGGACTGCAGGGCGAGGTGCCGCCCTTCCCGCCGTCCATCGCCGGCCCCGGCACGCTCTGCTACGACCTGTCCTACGCCATGCACGACACGCCCTTCGTCGCCTGGGCGAGGGACCACGGCGCCGGCCGCGTCGCCCAGGGCTGGGGCATGCTGGTGGAGCAGGCGGCGGAGTCGTTCCGGCTCTGGCGCGGCGTGCGGCCGGACACGGGGCCGGTGATCGCGCGGCTGCCGGGCGCGCCCGGGGCCAGCGACACCATGGAGGCCCGCCTCACCGCATCGTGACGAGCTCCTCGGCCGCCGTGGGATGGATCGCCACGGTGTCGTCGAGGTCGGCCTTGCGCGCGCCCATCCGGATCGCCACGGCGAAGCCCTGCAGCATCTCGTCGGCCCCCGGGCCGATGACGTGGCAGCCCACCACGCGCTCGTCGTCGCCGACGACGACGAGCTTCATGCGCATCTTCGGCTTGTGGCTCATGACGCCGTAGTAGAGGGGCACGAAGGTCGATGTGTAGACCTCGACGGCGTCGCCGAACTGCTGGCGCGCGTCGGCCTCGCTGAGCCCGCAGGTACCGATGGTCGGATGGCTGAAAACCACCGTCGGGATGTCGCGATAGTCGAGATGCCGCCCGGCCTTGCCGCCGAACACGCGGTCGCAGAGCCTGCGCCCGGCAGCGATGGCCACCGGCGTGAGCGCCGCCCGGCCGGTGACGTCGCCCACGGCGTAGATGTGCGGCACGTTGGTGACCTGGTACCGGTCCGTGGGAATGAAGCCGGCCTCGTCGGTGGCCACCCCGGCTGAGGCGAGGCCAAGGTCGGCCGTGGCCGGCTCGCGGCCGACGGCCCACAGCACCGCATCGAAGGGCCCCAGCTGCCGGCCGTCGGTGGCCTGCATCACCAGGCCGTCGGCGCCGCGGGTCAGGCCCGCCGGCGTCGTGTGCCACGCGAAGCGCACGCCGTCCGCCTCCATGGCCTCGATGAGGCCCCGCTGCAGCATCTCGTCGAAGGAGCGCAGCAGGCTCGCGTGGCGGCAGACCATGGTGACTTCGCTGCCCAGCGCGCGGAACACGCCGCCGAGCTCGACGCCCACGTAGCCGGTGCCGACCAGCGCCACGCGCTGCGGGCGTTCAGCGAGGCGGAAGAAGTCGTCGGAGACGAGGCCGAGCCCGGCTCCGGGGACCGCCGGCCGGACCGGACGCCCGCCCGTCGCGATGATGACGTGCGCGGCCCGCAGCTCGCGGCCGCCGGCAACGACGCAATCGGGGCCAGTGAACCGGCCGTAGCCGACCACGTGCTCGATGCCCTTCTTCGCGAGGTTCGCCGCGTAGATGCCGTTCAGCCGCGCGATGTAGGCGTCGCGGCGGGCCTTGAGGCCGGCCCAGTCATGGCCGCCGACGGTCACGTCGAAACCGTACTCGCGGGCGTCGGCCAGCGCCTGGGCCAGGTGCGCGGCGGTCCACATGACCTTCTTCGGCACGCAGCCCATGTTCACGCAGGTACCGCCCAGCGGTGCCGGCTCGACGAGCGCCACGCGGGCGCCATACTCGGCGGCACGCTGGGCCGCAGCCAGCCCGCCGCTGCCGCCGCCGACCACGACCAGATCAAACGATTGGGTCATAAAGTGTCCCGGAATCCTTGTGTTAGGATCGCCCGCACCTTACCGGATCCTGCTACTTCCTTGAACCAGAACCCCCTGCTGCAGCCCACTGGCCTGCCGGCATTCGCTGCCATCCGTCCCGAGCATGTCGAGCCCGCCGTGCGCGAGGTCCTCGACCGCAACCGCGCGGCCCTCACGGACCTGCTGGCCGGGGCCGCCGCCCACGCGCCGGATTTCGCGCGCACGGTGCCGCAGATCGAGGCCCTCGGCGACCGGCTGCACCGCGTCTGGTCGCCGGTGCGGCACCTGCACTCGGTGGCCAACACGCCGGAGCTGCGCAGCGCCTACAACGCCTGCCTGCCGCTCATCTCGAACTACGAGACCGAGCTCGGGCACAACCGCGAGCTCTACGAGCTCTACGCGCGCCTGCAGGCGGCGGGGGTCCACGATGGCGAGGGCTCGGCCCGGCTGCTGGAGCTGGCGGTGCGCGACTTCCGCCTCGCCGGCGTGCACCTGCCGGAGGCGGAGAAGGCCCGGTTCAAGGCCATCATGGAGGAGCTGGCCCAGGCCGAGGCGGGCTTCGAGCAGCATCTGCTCGACTCCGCCGCCGCCTGGTCGCTGCACCTCACCGACGCGGCCCGCGTGCGCGGCGTGCCGGACTTCGTCCTCGAGCCGGCCGCTGCCCGCGCCCGGGAGGCCGGCAAGGACGGCTGGCTGTTCGACCTGACGCAGCCCGCCTACGTCGCCGTCGTCACCCATGCCGACGACCGCCAGCTGCGGCATGACTTCTACCGCGCCTGGGTGACCCGGGCGTCTGACCAGGCCAGCTGGGACAGTGGCCACGACAACGGCCCGGTGATGGAGCAGGTCCTGCGGCTGCGCCACGAGGCCGCGGGCATCGTCGGCTTCCGCAACTTCGCCGAGTACTCCCTCGCCACCAAGATGGCGAAGTCCGTCGACGAAGTGGAGTCGTTCCTGCGCGAACTGGTCGGCCGCTCGAAGGCGGCCGCACAGCAGGAGCTCGACGAGCTGACGGCCTTCGCCGGCCAGCCGCTGGAGCCGTGGGACATCGCCTACTGGTCCGAGAAGCTGCGCCACGCGAAGTACGCCATCTCCGACGAGGAGCTGCGGCCGTACTTCCCGCTGCCGAAGGTCATGGCCGGCCTCTTCGCCGTGGTCGACCGGCTCTACGGCATCCGCTTCGTGCCCCAGGCGGGCATCGAGACCTGGGAGCCCTCCGTCGAGTACTACGCCGTCCAGGACCACGCGGGCACGACCATCGGCGGCTTCTTCGTCGACTTCTACGCGCGGCGCAACAAGCGCAGCGGTGCCTGGATGGACCAGGCCCAGAACCGCTGGCGCACCGGCGGGCAGCTGCAGGTGCCGGTGGCCCACCTGGTCTGCAACTTCTCGCCGCCCACCCGCGAGGCGCCGGCGCTGCTGACCCACGACGAGGTGGTGACGCTGTTCCACGAGATGGGCCACGTGCTGCACCACCTGCTGACGCGCATCGACTACCCGAGCGTGTCGGGCATCAACGGCGTGCCCTGGGACGCCGTCGAGCTGCCGAGCCAGTTCACCGAGACCTTTGCCTACGAGCCCGAGGTGGTCGCGATGATATCGGGCCACCACCAGACCGGCGCGGCGCTGCCAGGCCAGGTGCTGCAGAGCCTGCGGGAGTCGCGCAACTTCCAGTCGGCGCTGCAGATGGTGCGCCAGCTCGAGTTCGCGCTCTTCGACCTGACGCTGCACGCCGGCTACGACCCGGCGCGGCCCGGCCAGGTGCAGGCGGTGTGCGACCGCGTGCGCGACGAGGTCGCGGTGATCCGCCAGCCGGCGTGGAACCGCTTCCCGAACACCTTCGGCCACATCTTCGGTGGCGGCTATGCAGCCGGCTACTACAGCTACAAGTGGGCCGAAGTGCTGGCGGCGGACGCCTACGAGGCCTTCGAAGAGCACGGGCTGTTCAACCCCGAGCTCGCCCGCCGCTTCCGCACCGAGGTGCTCGAGGTGGGCGGCAGCCGCGACATCGCCGAGGCCTTCGTGGCCTTCCGCGGCCGGCCAGCCCACGTCGACGCGCTGCTGAAGCAGTCCGGCATCGCGTGAAGCTCGCCACCTGGAACGTCAACTCGATCCGGGCCCGGCTCGACCACGTGCTTGCGTGGATCGATGCCAACGAGCCGGATGTGCTGGCGCTGCAGGAGCTGAAGACCGAGGCGGACAGGTTCCCCTGGGGCGAGGTCGAGGCGCTGGGCTACCGCTGCCTCGTCGAGGGCCAGAAGACCTACAACGGCGTGGCCCTGCTCTCGCGGGACGAGGGCCGCGACGTCGTGCGCGGCATCAGTGACTACGTCGACGACCAGCGCCGCGTGATCGCCGCGACCTTCGGCGACGTGCGCGTCATCAACGTGTACGTGCCGAACGGCCAGTCCGTCGGGTCAGACAAGTACCGCTACAAGCTCGACTGGCTCGATGCCCTCGCCGCCCACCTGCAGCGCGAGCTGAAGTCCCACGAGCAGCTCGCCATCGTCGGCGACTTCAACATCGCCCCCGAGGACCGCGACGTGCATGACCCGGCTGCGTGGCACGAACAGGTGCTCTGCAGCACCGCCGAGCGGGCGAAGCTGAAGGCACTGCTCGACCTCGGCCTCGTCGACGCCTTCCGGCTCTTCCAGCAGCCGGAGAAGTCGTACAGCTGGTGGGACTACCGGGAGCTGGGGTTCCGCCGCAACCGCGGCCTGCGCATCGACCTCGTGCTGGTGTCCCCGGCGCTGGCGCAGCGCTGCTCGGGCTGCGTCATCGACAAGGCGCCGCGCAAGCTGGAGAAGCCGTCGGACCACGCGCCGGTGGTGGCGCTGCTGTAGCGGCCGCCGGGTGGAGCAGGGGCGGGACCGTGGTGGCACATCGCGTCACTCGCTCCGCGCATCGCCGCACCACCGCCGGCGGGGCCGGTGTGGCGTGAGCGGCTTCACTGCCTTCCTTGCCGCAGCCGAGGCCGCCGGCCTGCTCCGCCGCGTCGTCGGCCGCGTCGACCCGGGCTTCGAGCCCGGCTGCTTCGTCAAGTGGATGTACCAGGGCCTGCCCGAGTCGCAGCGCTTCGGCTTCCTGTTCACCGACGTCGCGGGCTCGGCGATGCCGCTGGGCACCGCGGTGCTCGGCGCATCGCCCGCCAGTTACGCGCTGGCCCTCGGTGTCGAGCCGGCGGCGGTCAACGACCGGTGGGAGCAGGCGCTTCTGGCCCCGAGGCCGGTGCGGGTGGTGGCGACGGCCCCGTGCCAGGAGGTCGTCCACACCGGCGCGGCGGCGGACCTCTCGCGCCTGCCCATCCCCGTGTGGACGCCCGGTCGCGACGCGGCACCGTACATCACCACGGTCACGGTGAACCGCGGCACCGGGGCCGGCCACGACTACCAGAACCAGGGCGTTTACCGGACCCAGGTGCGCGACCCGCGGCACGTCATCGTGAACCTCGCGCCCGGCCGGCAGGGCCATGGCCTGGCCCGCACCTGGCTCGACCAGGGCCGTCCCGCACCCATCGCCTGGGTGATCGGTGCGGAGCCCGCGGTGTACCTGGCGGCGGTGGCGAACCTGCCGCCGGGTGTCGACGAGCTGACCGTGGCCGGTGGCCTGCTCGGTCATCCGGTGGACGTGGTGAAGGCCGTGACCTCGGACCTGCTGGTGCCGGCGAATGCCGCGATCATCATCGAGGGCGAGGTCCTGCCGGGGCAGCTCGCGATGGAAGGCCCCTTCGGCGAGTCCGCCGGCTACATGAGCGAGCCCGGCCTGCGACCCGTGGCCCGCATCACCGCCATTACCCACCGTCACGATCCGGTGTACTACGGGCTGGCAAGCCAGATGCCGCCGTCCGAGAGCACGACGCTGCAGAGCCTGTCCAACGCGGCGCTCATCCGCAAGCTGCTGCGCCACGACTGGGGCGAGCCCGGCGTGCGCGACTGCTGGATCGACGCGATGTTCGGCGGGGGCGCCGCACATCTGGTGGTCTCGCTGGAGACGACGGGCCCCGGGCATGCGCGGCGCGTGGGCCGGCTGCTGGCGGAACGCACGCCGCTCAAGCGCATCACGCTGGTGGATCCCGACATCGACGTGCGCGACCGCACGGACCTCGACTGGGTCATGAGCTCCCACTTCGACCCGGCCCGGGACACGGAGATCATCGGCGGCTTCCCGGCACCCATGGACCACGCCGTGACGCCGGATGCCGGGGGCCGCAAGCTCGGCAGCAAGCTGGTCATCGACGCGACACGCAGCCTGGCCACCGGCCCCGTGTCGCTGCCGCCGGCGGACCTGATGGAACGCGCCCGCACCGCGTGGAGTGCGGTCGGGCTGCCCGACCCCGGCGCGGCCGACCGGCTGTGGCGGCGGCTTGGCAGGCCCGCCGGCAAGTAGCACTCACCAGCGTACAGCCACGGAGCACAGCCGATGCGCATCGACGTCATCCTCGAGTCGAACAACGCCCCCGAGCGGGTGGCCGAACTGGGCGTCATGGCCGAGCGCGCCGGGCTCGGCGGCGTCTGGGTGTCGAACATGAACGACGCCCGGGACCCCTTCATCAATTTCGTGCCGCTGGCCATGCAGACGTCGCGGATCCGCATGGGGCCCATCGCCGTCAGCCCCTTCGAGCTGCACCCGATGAAGATGGCGGGCTCGCTGCTGACGCTGAACGAGGTGGCGAAGGGCCGGGCCCAGATCGTCGTCGGTGCCGGCGGCGGCACGGTCAACGCGATGGGGCTGAAGCCCGTCCGCGTCGTGCGGGCCGTGCGCGAGTGCGTCGAGATCCTGCGCGTGGCGGCCACGGGCAAGCCGGTGCGGTACCAGGGCGAGCTCTTCAAGGTCGGCTGGTACAACCCGTCGTGGGTGCGGAGCCCGCCGCCGGCCATCTACGCCGGCGCCAATGGCCCGCAGATGCTCAAGGCCGCGCCCCGCTACGCCGATGGCGTGATGGTGAGCGACTTCGTCGTGGACCACGTGCGCCGCGCAAGGGCCATCGTCGACGGCACGCTGGCGGAGGCGGGCCGGGACCCGGCGACGTTCCCCATGAACAACTTCTGGGCCTGGCACGTGAAGGACACCCGCGAGGCCGCCGAGCGCGAGGCCCGCATCTGGCTCACGGTGCGCGGCACGCTGTACCCGCCCTACATCAACGAGGTACTGGATCCCGACGAGGCGGAGCTCGTCAACCGCAACATCCAGGCCTTCATCCGCGCCTACAACGCCAAGACCGACGTCATCGAGGGCGTACCGGCGGAGATCGTGACGAAGCTGGCGCGCGGCTGCACTTCGGCCTGCGGCCTCGACGGGCTGGACGCCGAGATCGAACGCCTGCGCGGCTTCGCCCGCGCGGGCCTCACGGAAATCGCCCTGCGCATCTACGACGAGCCCGAGAAGACGATCCGGCTGCTGGGCGAGCGGGTCGTGCCGGCACTGGCATAGCGGGAATCCGAAATCCGGGGACAGTTTCCCGATTTCGGCCTGATACCTCCGTGGCTGCTCCGGCCCGTTTGGCCGAAATCGGGAAACTGTCCCCGGATTTCGTAGGCTCCCGGAAGCCAGCGGCGGGAGACGCCTACTGCTCGCTCTCCGGCATCGGCGTGCCCCAGTCGGGATTCCACGGCACGCGCCGGTCCGGCCCGATGTCCAGCGACGACACATCCATGACGAAGGTGCGGATGCCGGCCATGAAGCCGTCGCCGGTGGCACGCCCCCAGTTCATCTTCTTCCCGTCGGGCGACACCTGGGCCAGGATGTCGAGCTTGTCGTAGTAGGTCAGCTGCCGGTGCTCGCCGCCGGCCAGGTCGCCCAGGTAGATCTCCCAGTTCGTGTCCGACACCGCCTTCACATAGACGTAGTGGCGGCCATCGGGAGCCGGCACCGGGTGCCAGTTCATGCCCCGGTCGTAGGTGTGGCGGCGGAGGTCGGTGCCGTCCTTGCGGATGGTGAAGATGGTCATCGGCGTCGGGCGGATCTTCTTGTACTCCGACTTGCGCCAGGCGCGGAAGATGATGTGGTCGCTGTCGGGCATGAAGAACGGCGCGCCATCCTGCCAGTCGTTGGTCCTCGTCACCTGCCACTCGCGCGAGCCGTCGGCGGCCATGACCCAGATGTCCATGTTGCCGTCGACCTGGCGGCCGAAGGTGATCCACTTGCCGTCGGGCGAGACGGAGACCTCGGCCTCGTAGTACTGGTTGTTGGTCAGCCGCTTGACGTTGCCGCCCTTGAGGTCAGCCGAGTACAGCTCGGCGCCCTGGGGGTAGTCGTCGGAGTCGGACCAGTTGCCCACGGGCATCTGCAGGTTGTCGCGCGTCGACGTGAAGACGACGCGCTGGCCGTCCGGGAAGAAGAACGAGCAGCCATCCTGGCCGCGGTCGTTGACCCGCCAGGCCTCCTTGCCGTCGGCGCTGAAGATCCACGTGAGGTTGCCGCTGCCCCGGGCCGTGGCGATGGCGTCGCGGTCCTTGGTCTGGGCGATGAGGTAGCGGGAGTCGGGCGACCAGTAGGCCTCGGCGGCCTCCTGCTTGATCGGCACCATGTACGAGGGCAGCTCGCGCGAATCCGGCGGCGGCATGGGTCGCGCCTTCGGTGGCTCGGCGCCGTAGGCAGCGAAGGTGGCAAAGGTGGCAGCTGCCGCCAGCAGGCAGGGCTTCGGTGACATGGTGCGTACCCCCCGGTATGAACAGTCCCCGACCGGGAGAGTAGCCGACGCGGCCGCAAAAAGTGCCCGGGACGGGAGCGGCGTGGTGCCGCGCCAACGCCCGGGCGCCGGGCAGCTACGGTTGGATCAGCTGCTTTAGCTCGTCGTCCGACAGATGCCGCCACTGCCCCTTCGGCAGGCTGCCCAGCGCCAGGTCGCCGATGGCCACGCGCACCAGGCGCAGCACGCCGATGCCGAAGGCGCCCAGCAGGCGGCGGAGGTGCCGGTTGCGCCCCTCGTCGAGCACCACTTCGAGCCACGCGTTACGCCGGCCCGATCGCAGCAGCCGGACCGAGACGACGGGCAGGCGCTCGCCCTCGACCTCGGCGCCGCCGGCCAGGGCCGCCAGCAGCGCCGCGTCCGGAATCCGGTCCACCTGCACGTGGTAGGTCTTGGTGGGCCCGGTGGCGGGATCCGTGATGCGGGTAGCCAGTCCGGGATCGTTGGTGAAGAGCAGCAGGCCCTCGCTGGCCTGGTCGAGGCGGCCTACCGGCGCGAGCCACGGCAGGCCCGCGCCCTCGAGGCAGCGGTAGACCGTGTCGCGCCCGCGCTCGTCCCGGGCCGTGGTCACGAGCCCCCGGGGCTTGTTCAGCAGGATGACGACTCGCTCGGCGGTCGAGGGCTCCCGGCCGTCGACGGCGATGTGGTCGATGCCCTGCCGCACCGGGAACTCCGGGTCGTTCACGACGACGCCGTTGACGGCGACACGCCCGTCGCACACCCAGCGCGCCGCCTCGGCCCGCGAGGCGATGCCTTGCTTCGACAGCACCCGGGCGACGCCGTGACGGGCGACGCCGCCGGTCGCGGCGCGACGGGAGGCTTTGGGCGGCGGGGGGACTGTCATTGCGCTGGGCCGGTCACGACGCCAGGATCGGGGACAGCTGACTGATCGCCCCTATGAACCAAATCCGGGGACAGTTTACTGATTTCCCGAACGGCAGCCGTGCTGGTGTGCTGCGAGGTGCGAGCGGGATATCAGTAAACTGTCCCCGGATTTCGCCCACCGCGTCCGGCACAGGGAATCAGTGAACTGTCACCAGTTCACGCCGGCGCCAGCGACCGCCGCAGCACCAGCCGCACGAGTACGAGCGCCACCAGCGTCAGGACGCCGGCCGTAAAGAACGACACGCCGGGAAACGGGAACGGCGCCGCCGGCGACGTGAAGAAGCTGAAGAGCCCGGTGAGCATCGGCGGCGCGATGCAGGCGGTGACGCTGCGCAGGCTCGAGACCGCGCCCTGCAGCTCGCCTTGGGCGTTGGCCGGCACCTGCTTGGACATCAGCGCCATGGCGGCGACGCTCGCGATGGTGCCGAAGGAGAACGGCACGATCCAGAAGTACATCTGCCAGCCGGCGCTGGCGAAGGCGTAGCCCATGAAGCTGACGGCGAACAGCAGGAAGCCCACCGTCATGGCACGGCGCTCGCCGAGCCGCTTCACCAGCGGGCCGATGGCGCCGCCCTGGACGACGGCCGCGCACAGGCCGACGAAGGTCATCGACAGGCCGATGTCCCGGGCCGTCCAGCCGAACTTCGCCATGGTCACGTAGGTCCACGTGGACGGGTTGGCGTCGTGGGCGATGTGGTACAGGAAGAGCGCGCCGAGCAGCCCCGGCACCAGCGGATACTTGCGCATCGCCTTGAAGGCCGCGACGGGGTGCGAGCTCTTCAGGTGGAAGGGCCGGCGGTTCTCCGGCGCCAGGCTCTCTGGCAGGACGAACCAGCCGTAGACGACGTTGATGGCGGCGAGCCCCGCGGCCACGAAGAACGGCAGCCGCGGGTCGAGGTCGCCGATCAGTCCGCCCAGCGCCGGGCCCACGACGAAGCCCATGCCCCACGCCGCGCCCATGAAGCCGAAGCGCTTCGCGCGCTCCTCGGGCCGCGTCATGTCGGCGACGTAGGCACTGGCGGCCGGATAGGTGGCACTGAAGATGCCCGAGAGCCCCCGCCCGATGAAGAGCCACAGGAGCGTCGGCGCAAGGCCCATGAGCACGTAGTCGGCGGCGTAGGCCGCGAGCGAGCCGAGCAGCACCGGGCGGCGGCCGAAGGCGTCGCTGAGGGACCCGAGGACGGGCGCGCTCAGGAACTGCAGCGCCGAGAACACGAACATCAGCCAGCCGGCCCAGGCGGCTGCACCGCTGAGGCTGCCGCCCGTCAGCTCCATGATGAGTCCGGGCAGCACCGGGATGATGATCCCGATGCCGGCCGAGTCGAGGAAGATGGTGACGAGGAGGAAGCCGAGCGCCCGCCGCGGGGCCTGGGTCATGCGATCTCCACCTGCACCTGGTCACCGCTGACCCGGACCGGGTACGACCGCAGGTCCTTCTCGCCGCGGAAGGCATTGAGCACGTCGACGAGGCCCGGCGGCCAGTTGGCCCACTGGGTGCACTTGCCGGTGCGGATGTCGAAGCGCGCCCGGTGGAACGGGCACTGGACCAGATGCCCGTCGACGATCTTGCCCTTGGCCAGCGGCGCCAGGATGTGCGGGCACTTGGCCTGGGTGGCAAACCAGCCGTCCTCGAGGCGATAGACCAGGATCGCCTGGCCGCTGGCCTGGACGAGGCGCTTTTCGCCGATGGCGAGGTCGGCGGTGGAGCAGACGGTGTGCAGGGCCATGGGCAGACTCCACTGGGCAGGGGCACCGCGGGACAGCGGCCGACCGCGAATGTTACCGGGATCCGGCCCCCGTGGCGTGGCGGCACCCCGCCGCGGGCGGGCCGGATCCCTTTGCTAGACTCGGGGCCCGCCAGTCCGAGGATCGCTCCATGACGCTGACCCCGCCGCGCGCTGTCGTCCGGAGACCCGGCGCGGTTGCACCGGGCCTGGTCCTGGTCGACCGGGGGCCGCGCCCGTGAGCGGCGGCAGCATCCTCGGCCTCGTGCAGCCCCGCGAGCGGGACCTCGGGGGCTTCAGCGTGCGGCGCATCCTGCCCTCGCCCGGGCGGCAGATGGTGGGCCCCTTCATCTTCCTCGACCACATGGGGCCGGCGGAATTCGCCGCGGGCAGCGGCGTCGACGTGCGCCCGCACCCGCACATCGGGCTCGCCACGGTCACCTGGCTCTTCGAGGGGTCTCTGTTCCACCGCGACAGCCTCGGCTTCGCCCAGGAGATCGTCCCCGGCGAGGTGAACTGGATGACCGCCGGCCGGGGCATCGTGCACTCGGAGCGTACGCCGCCGGCCGCACGGCGCGGCCCCTCGCGGCTGCATGGCATGCAATGCTGGGTAGCACTGCCGCGGGACGCCGAAGAGACGGCGCCGGCCTTCGAGCACCTGACTGCCGGCGCGCTGCCGCGGCGCACGGGCGACGGCGTCGACTGCACGGTGATCGCCGGCACCGCCCTCGGGCTCACGTCCCCCGTGGCCACCTTAAGCCCCATGGGCTACGCCGCCGTCACGCTGGCGCCCGGACGGGAGCTCGTCGTCGGGCCGGAGCATGAAGAGCGCGCGGCCTACGTGGCCGAGGGCGACCTCGATGTCGACGGTACCCGCGTGGCCGCCGGCACCCTGGCGCTGCTGCAGCCGCAGGCGAGCGTTCGCCTGCGGGCCATCACCGCCTGCCGCTGCATGGTGCTGGGCGGAGCGCCGGCCGACGGGCCGCGCCATATCTGGTGGAATTTCGTGTCGAGCCGCGCGGAGCGCATCGAGCAGGCCAAGGCAGACTGGCAGGCGGGGCGCTTTCCGGCGGTGCCGGGCGAGGACGAGTTCATTCCGCTGCCTTCCGGCTGACGGCGGGACCGCGACGCGGTTCCAGCGATTGCCGGCACTTTCGGGCCGTGGCCGCGGCGGGGCGGCGGTGCCACAATCCGCCCATGGCCGCCACGCCCCACGCGGTCGCCGCAGGCATCCTCCGCCGCAGCGACTACGACGTCACCGACACCGTGCGGGTCAGCGATCCCGCCGCGGTGCGCGACGCCGTCGAGGCGCTCTTCACGGCCGCCTGGCCCGCGGCATCCTTCGACACGCTGTGGCTCGCCTTCCACGACTTCCGGCGCCTCTTCCGCGGCCAGCTCGAGGGCTACGTCGGCTGCGACACGCTGTACCACGACACCCAGCACTCCCTCGACGTCACGCTGGCCATGGCCCGGCTGCTGGCCGGCTACGAGCAGAGCTGCGACGCCACCGACCGGCTCGGGCACGAGCGGGCCGTCATGGGCGTCATCTGCGCGCTCTTCCACGATGCCGGCTACATCCGGCGCACCGGTGAGAGCGCCGGCAATGGCGCCGAGTTCACCGGGCGGCACGTGAGCCGCAGCGCCGGGTTCCTGGCCTGGCTGCTGCCGCGGCTGGGGCTCGCCGAGCTCGCGCCCATTGCCTGCCAGGTGGTGCACTTCACCGGCTACGAGGTGCCCCTCGACGAGATCGAGCTCGACGACCCCAAGGACAGCCTCGTGGGCTACCTGCTCGGCACTGCCGACCTCATGGCCCAGATGGCCGACCGGTGTTACCTCGAGAAGTGCCGCGACCGGCTCTACGGCGAGTTCGTGCTGGCGGGAGTGGCCATCGCCGTCGGCGACCAGGGCCAGCGCACCGTCAAGTACGCCTCGGGCACCGACCTGCTGCGCCAGACCCTCGACTTCTGGGAGCTGGCGGCGCGCAGTCGTCTCGAGAAGAGCTTCAACGAGGCCTACCGCTACGTCGAGCCGCTCTACGGCGGACGCAATCCATACATGGAGTCCATCGCGCGCAACCTCGCCCACCTGCGGGCGGTGCTGGCGAGCGGCGACTGGACGCGGCTGCGACGCCAGCCGCCGGTGTTCACGGTGCTGCCGCGGCCCATGGAATCCGTCGGCGCCCTCGTCAGCCGGCGCCTGGCGGGCCTGACGGTCTGACCCGCCCTGCGGGCGCGTGACCAGGGGTCACCGCCGCTGCCCAGCGCGGCCTCGCGCCCCCCTTCGCTACGGATACCTCCCTGTCCCCCAGCCGGTCATCGACCGTCCCCGCCGTTCACGCCGGCGCCCATTCATGACAGCATGCTGTCATGAAGGGATCCGATGACACTCCCGCCACCCGCGCCGCCGCCGCCATGGGGCGGCTCACCATCGAGAGCTTCCGCCTGAACGCCGAGCTGCTCGCCACCGGGGACGAACTGGCGCGGGACCGCGGGATGACCAGCGCCCGCTGGCAGGTGCTCGGCACGCTGCTGCGGTCCGACGGGCCGCTGACCGTCGCCCAGGTGGCCCGGCGCATGGCACTGGCGCGCCAGTCGGTGCAGCGGGTCGCCAACGACCTGGCCGATGCCGGCCTCGTGCGCTTCGTGGCGGGCTCGGGCCACCCCCGCTGGCCCCACGTCCAGCCGACGGCCCGGGGCCGGCGCATCTACGCCGAGCTCGAGGCACGCCGCCTCGAGTGGGCCAGCCGGCTGGTCGGCCCCGGCGAACTGCGGGCGCTGGAAGCGGCCGCCGACACCCTGGGGCGGCTCAGCGAGCGCATCGCCGCCCTGCGTTCCCACGACGGGGCCAAGCCCCCGGACACCTGAGAGGCACCGCCGATGTTCATCAACTTCTGGTATCCGATGGCCCTGGCCGGAGAGGTCACCGACAAGCCGCTGCGCACGCGGGCGCTCGGCCTCGACTTCGTGCTGTTCCGGGATGCGCAGGGCGCCGTGCGCTGCCTCGCCAACACCTGCATCCACCGGGGCGGCTCGCTGGGCTCCGGCAAGCTCGTCGAGGGCCAGGTGCAGTGCCCGTACCACGGCTGGCGCTTCGACGGCGACGGGCGCTGCACCCACATCCCGACGCTGGCCGCCGACGCCCGCATCCCGGCCCGCGCCCGCGTCGATGCCTATCCGGTGGCGGAGCGCTACGGCGTGGTGTTCGCCTTCCTCGGCGACCTGCCCGAGGACGAGCGTCCGCCGATCATGGACCTCGAGCAGTGGGGCCGCGAGGGCTGGAGCGTGACGTCGATGGTCTACGACTGGAACGCCAGCTTCGACCGCGTCATCGAGAACGGCCTCGACGCAACCCACACCGAGTTCGTGCACCCGTCGGCGGGCCTGCAGGGCGGCTTCGACCCCAGCGCCATCCGGGGCCAGCGGCTGGTGACCGGTCCCTGGTCCAGCGCCTGCCAGATGGAGACCGACCGCGTCGACATCGAGCACGGCCACCACGGGCCGTCGCAGCAGTGGACCTTCCTGACCTTCAAGATGAAGGGCTTCACCGGGAAGTTCCGCTTCTACTCCTTCGTCCGCCCCATCGACGCCCACAGCGTGCGCCGCTATCTGTTCCACGCCCGTGACTGCCAGCACGGCGAGAAGATGGATGCGGACATGGTGAAGACGACGCTGGGGTTCGAGCTCGAGGACCGGCCGGTCATCGAGGAGATGCGGCCGGTGTTCTCGCCGCGGGACGCCCTGACCGAGCTGCTGCTGCCGGAGGACGAGATCATGATGAGCTACCGGCGCTTCCTGGCCGACTGGGAGCGCCGCGGCTGGCTCATCGACGACGTGGCGCTGGCGGAGCGCGGGCGCCGCAAGGTGTTCGCGGTGCCGGGCCCGGGCCGCCGCGAGACGCGGAACTGGGTGCTGGAGCCGGTGCCGCTGGTCAGCCCGGCGGCCTGACGGCGCCGGCGCGGGCAGCGCGCCGGCCGGCGCGCTGCCCGCCTACTCCACCGTCACCGACTTGGCGAGGTTCCGCGGCTGGTCGACGTCGGTGCCGCGCAGGATCGCCACGTGGTAGGCGAGCAGCTGCATCGGGATGGTGTAGATGATCGGCGCCTGCAGGTAGGTCACGTGCTTCGGCATCTGGATGACCGTGACGCCCTCGGATGACTCGAAGCCCGAGTCCGGGTCGGCGAAGACGTAGAGCTCGCCGCCCCGCGCCCGCACCTCCATCAGGTTCGACTTGAGCTTCTCGAGCAGGTCGTTGTTCGGCGCGACGGTGATGACCGGCATGTCGGCGTCGACGAGCGCGAGCGGCCCGTGCTTGAGCTCGCCCGCCGGGTAGGCCTCGGCGTGGATGTAGGAGATCTCCTTGAGCTTGAGCGCGCCCTCCATGGCCACCGGGTGCAGCACGCCGCGGCCGAGGAAGAGCGCATGGTGCTTGTCGGCGAAGCGCTCGGCGAGCTTCTTCATCGCCGGGTCGAGGACGAGCGTCTTCTCGATGAGCCCCGGGATCTCGATAAGCCGCGTGACGAGGCCACGCTCGCGCTCGGCGTCGGCGGTACGGTGCTTGGCGAGACCGATGACCAGCATCGTCAGCGCGGCGATCTGGGTCGTGAAGGCCTTGGTCGAGGCCACGCCGATCTCGGGGCCGGCCCGGGTCAGCATGACGAGCCCGGACTCGCGCACCAGCGAGCTCTCGGGCACGTTGCAGATGGCCAGCGTCGAGAGGTAGCCCGACTGCTTGGCAAGGCGCAGGGCCGCCAGCGTGTCGGCGGTCTCGCCGGACTGGGAGATGGTGACGAACAGCGTGTTCTTCGGCACCACCGGGTTGCGGTACCGGTACTCGCTGGCGATGTCGACGTGGCACGGCAGGCGGCAGACCTGCTCGATGAGGTACCGCGCCACGGCGCCGGCGTGGTAGCTCGTGCCGCAGGCGACGATCTGCACGGCCTCGACGCGCTTGAACACGTCGCTGGCATCGGGACCGAAGGCCTGCTCCAGCAGCCGGCCGTTGGCGACGCGTTCCTCGAGCGTCTGCGCGACGGCCCGGGGCTGCTCGTGGATCTCCTTGAGCATGAAGTGCGGGTACTGGCCCTTCTCGGCGGCGTCGGCCGAGAGCTCGCTGAGCTGCAGGGGCCGCGTGACGGGGTGGCCGTCGCGGTCGACCACGTGGATGCCGCCGCGGGTGATCTCGGCGACGTCACCCTCCTCGAGGAACATGAACTGGCGGGTCACCGGCAGCAGCGCCGAGACGTCGGAGGCCACGTAGTTGCCGTCGGGCGTATGGCCCACGACCACCGGGCAGCCGCAGCGGGCCAGCACGATGACGTCGGGGTTCGCCTGGCTCATCACTGCCAGCGCATAGGCACCCTCGAGCTCGGCGACGGTGGCGCGCACGGCGTCGAAGAGCTTCGGGTGGGTCTTGAGGTGATGATGGATGCGGTGGGCGATGCACTCGGTGTCCGTCTCGGACGTGAACCGGTAGCCCAGCGACTTGAGCTCGGCGCGCAGCGCCTCGTGGTTCTCGATGATGCCGTTGTGCACGATGGCCAGGCCGTCGTGCGACACGTGGGGATGGGCGTTGTGCTCGCTGGGGGCACCGTGGGTGGCCCAGCGGGTGTGGGCGATGCCGACCGGCGCGTCGATGGGCTCGCGGTCGAGGGCGGCCTGCAGTTCGGCCACCTTGCCCATGCGGCGCTGGCGGCGGAGCGCGCCGTTGGTGACGACGGCAAGCCCGGCCGAGTCGTAGCCCCGGTACTCGAGCCGGCGCAGGCCCTCCATCAGGACGGGGACGACATTACGGTCGGCGACCGCACCAACGATTCCGCACATGGCAAAAATTATGGCTCAGCTGGAGGTGTTGCGGCAGGGATTCTGTCGGCAAACCGGGTTACCGCACCGTAATGGGCGTCCCAGTTCGGCCACGGGTCAGTGGCCGGCGCCCTTCTTCGCCTTCACGGGGCGCTGCCAGCCCGGGATGGTGGCCTGCCGGGCCCGGGCCACGGTCAGGGCGCCGGCCGGGGCGGCCTTGGTGATGGTCGAGCCCGCCCCGATGGTCGCTCCGGCACCGATCTCCACCGGGGCCACCAGCTCGACGCCGGAGCCGATGAAGGCGCCATCGCCGATGACGGTGCGGTGCTTGTTCGCACCGTCGTAGTTGCAGGTGATGGTGCCGGCGCCGACGTTGACGGCCGCGCCGATGGTCGCGTCGCCGATGTAGGTCAGGTGGTTCACCTTGCTGCCGCGGCCGATCACGCTCTTCTTGATCTCGACGAAGTTGCCGAGCTTGGCGCCGTCGGCGAGCTCCACGTCCGGCCGGACCCGGGCATAGGGGCCGATCTCGCAGCCCTCGCCGATGCGCCCGGCCTCGATGACGCTGTGGGAGTGGACCACGGTCCCCGCACCGAGGGTGGCGTCCCGGACCAGGGACCAGGGGCCTATGCGCACGCCGTCACCAAGGGTGACGTCGCCCTCGAGGATGACGCCGGCGTCGATGAACACGTCGCGGCCGCAGCGCACGCGGCCCCGCACGATGAGGTGCCCGGGATCCGCCAGCGTGACGCCGGCATCGAGCAGCTCGCCGGCACGCCGCCGCTGCAGGATGCGCTCGGCCTCGGCCAGCTGCCGGCGGTCGTTGACGCCGAAGACCTCTTCCACGTCGGGCGCCAGGATGCCGGCCACGGGGACGCCTTCCTTCGCGGCCAGGCCGACGATGTCGGTCAGGTAGTACTCGCCCTGGGCGTTGTTCGCCTTCAGGCGGCGGATCCAGCGCGCCAGGTGGCTGGCCGGGCAGGCCAGCAGTCCGGTGTTGCCCTCGCGCAGGCGGCGCTGGTCCGGGGTCGCGTCCTTCTCCTCGACGATGCCGGTGATGCGGCCGCGCTCGCCGCGCAGGATGCGGCCGTAGCCTTTGGGATCGGCGAACTCGGCCGTCAGCAGCGCCAGCTCGCCGCGGCGGGCCCGGGCCACGAGGCGACGGAGCGTTTCGGCACGGATCAGGGGCACGTCGCCGTAGAGGATCAGCGCCACGTCATCGGCGGGCAGGCCCGGCAGGCCCTGGCGGACCGCGTGGCCGGTGCCCCGCTGCTCGGCCTGGTGGAACCAGGCGACCGGCTGCCCGGCGAAGGCCGCCTGCACGGCCTCGCCGCCGTGGCCGTGGACGACCCGCAGTTCCCGGGGCCTGAGCGCCCGGGCCGCGGCCAGCACGTGGGCCAGCAGCGGCTCGCCGCCGAGGGGCTGGAGGACCTTGGGATGCGCCGAGCGCATACGCTTGCCCTGGCCGGCGGCCAGGATGATGACGGTGGTTGCCATGGGGGGATTATAGGCAGCGGCCGGTGGCAGGCCTGCTACCGGCTCACATCCGCACGACCATCCCGCTGGCCGGGTCCGCCCTCATGGCCTCCCGGGGGACGGCCGTGGACCCTGGCCGACGGCATCCGGCCCCCGTCAGGTCGATCCCGACGACCTGCTAGCTCTTCAGCCGGTAGCCGGTGCGGAAGATCCACCAGATCGCCGCGAGGCACAGCGTCAGGAACAGGCCCATCATGGCGAGGCTCACGCCCACGCCCACATCGGCGGTTTCGAAGAAGCTCCAGCGGAAGCCGCTGACCAGGTAGACCACGGGATTGAGCAGCGCCACCTTCTGCCAGACCGGCGGCAGCATGCTGATGGAGTAGAAGCTGCCGCCGAGGAAGGCGAGCGGCGTGACCACGAGCACCGGGATCACCTGCAGCTTCTCGAAGCCGTCGGCCCAGATGCCGATGATGAAACCGAACAGGCAGAACGTGACGGCCGTCAGCACCAGGAAGATGACCATCAGGAACGGGTGCGCGATGGTGTACGGGACGAAGAGCCGCGCCGTCGCGAGGATGAGCAGCCCCAGCAGCACGGACTTGGTGGCGGCGGCGCCCACGTAGCCCAGCACCACCTCGAAGGCCGACACCGGCGCCGACAGCACCTCGTAGATCGTCCCTGAGAACCGTGGCATGTGGATGCCGAAGGACGCGTTGGAAATGCTCTCGGTCAGCAGCGTCAGCATGACCAGCCCGGGGACGATGAAGGCCCCGAAGCTGACACCCTCCACCTGGCCCATGCGCGCGCCGATGGCGGCCCCGAAGACGATGAAGTAGAGCGAGGTGGAGATGACCGGCGCGGCGATACTCTGGCCGAGCGTGCGGAACCAGCGCGACAGCTCGAAGTGGTAGATGGCGCGCACGCCATGGAGGTTCATGACCGGGCGCCCTCCCGCAGCAGGCCGACGAAGATGTCCTCCAGCGAGCTCTCGCGCGTCGCCAGGTCGCGGAACTCGATGCCCTGGGCCTGAAGCGCTGCCAGCAGCCCCGCGATGCCGGTGCCACCGCCGCTCGCGTCGAAGGCGTAGACCAGCTCGTTGCCGTCGCCGGCGAGCTGCAGCGGCAACCCGGCGAGCGCCGGCGGCAGCGCCGCCAGCGGTTGCTGCAGCTGCAGCCGCAGCTCACGGCGACCCAGCTTCTGCAGCAGCGCGGCGGTGTCGTCCACCAGCCTGATCTCGCCGTGGTTGATGATGCCGATGCGGTCGGCCATCTCCTCGGCTTCCTCGATGTAGTGGGTGGTCAGGATGATCGTGACGCCCTCGGCCCGCAGGTTCCGGACCAGATCCCACATGCCCCGCCGCAGCTCGACGTCGACGCCGGCCGTCGGCTCGTCGAGGAAGAGTATGCGCGGCTCGTGGGCCAGGGCCTTGGCCAGCATGACGCGGCGCTTCATGCCGCCCGAGAGGGTCATGATCTTCGCGTCGCGCTTGTCCCAGAGGGAAACCTGCCGCAGCACGCGCTCGATGAAGGCCGTGTCCGGCGGCCGGCCGAAGAGTCCGCGGCTGAAGGCGACGGTGTCGCGCACCCGCTCGAACATGTCGGTGTGCAGTTCCTGCGGCACGAGGCCGATGGCCTGCCGCGCCAGCCGGTAGTCGCGGACGACGTCGTGCCCGTCGACCAGCACCGTGCCGGTGCCCGGGTTCACGATGCCGCAGATGATGTTGATCAGCGTGGACTTGCCGGCGCCGTTGGGCCCCAGCAGCGCGAAGATCTCGCCGCGGCGGATCTCGAGGTCGATGCCGCGCAGCGCCTGGAAGCCCGTGGCGTAGGTCTTGGTCAGTCCGCGGACGGAGATGATCGGGTCCACTTCGCTGCTCACTGTTCGGGCCGCCGGCCCGCCCCGGGGCGGGGTCGTCGCGCAGGCATGGCGTGCCGGCGCCGGCCTGCACCGGGCACGAGCGTACCGCGGAAACGAGACGGCCCGGGAGACCCGGGCCGCAACGTGGAACCGCGCGGGTAGCCCGGGCCTACTTCTGCTTGCCCTTGAGCTTCTGCGCGGCCCGGTACCGTGCCGCGGCCTCGACCAGCTGCATCTGCGCGTGGGCCAGGTCTTCCTTCGCGGCGCCGCGCACGGCTTCCTCGGCGGCCTTGCGGGCCTCATCGGCGGCCGACTCGTCCAGCTGCTCGGCCCGCAGGGCCGTGTCGGCGAGGATCATCACCTGGCTGGGCTGCACTTCGAGGATGCCGCCGGTGACGTAGAAGAAGTGCTCGTCCTGGCCGTCGCGCTGGACGCGGACTTCGCCCGGCCGCAGGGTCGTCACCAGCGGCGCGTGCCGGGGCGCGATGCCCACCTCGCCCATCCGCGCCGGAGCGATGACGAGGGAGGCCTCACCGGAATAGATGTGGCCCTCGACGCTGACGATTTCGACGTGGATCGTGGACATGCTGGCGACTCCCGTAAGCCCTGGGTGGACGCTGCCGCTACTGCAGCGTCTTGGCCTTGGCGACGGCCTCGTCGATCGTACCGACCATGTAGAAGGCCTGCTCGGGCAGGGTGTCGTACTCGCCGGCCACGATGCCCTTGAAGGCGCGGATCGTGTCCTTCAGCGACACGTACTTGCCGTCCTGGCCGGTGAACTGCGAGGCGACGAAGAACGGCTGCGACAGGAAGCGCTGGATCTTGCGGGCCCGGGTCACGATGAGCTTGTCGTCGGCCGACAGCTCGTCCATGCCCAGGATCGCGATGATGTCCTGCAGCTCCTTGTAGCGCTGGAGCACGGCCTGCACCGAGCGCGCGGTGTCGTAGTGCTCCTGGCCGATGACGTTGGGGTCGAGCAGGCGGCTCGTGGAGTCGAGCGGGTCGACGGCCGGGTAGATGCCGAGCTCGGCGATGTTGCGCGAGAGCACCAGCGTCGCGTCGAGGTGTGCGAAGGTCGTGGCCGGCGACGGGTCGGTGAGGTCGTCGGCGGGCACGTAGATGGCCTGGAACGACGTGATCGAGCCCGTGCGCGTCGAGGTGATGCGCTCCTGCAGCACGCCCATCTCCTCGGCCAGCGTCGGCTGGTAGCCCACGGCGGAGGGCATGCGACCGAGCAGGGCCGACACCTCGGTGCCCGCCAGCGTGTAACGGTAGATGTTGTCGATGAACATCAGCACGTCGCGGCCTTCGTCGCGGAAGTACTCGGCGATGGTCAGCCCCGTGAGCGCCACGCGCAGGCGGTTGCCGGGCGGCTCGTTCATCTGGCCGTAGACGAGGGCCACCTTGTCGATGACGCCGCCGTCCTTCATCTCGTGGAAGAAGTCGTTGCCCTCGCGGGTACGCTCGCCGACGCCGGCGAACACCGAGTAGCCGGAGTGCTCGACGGCGATGTTGCGGATCAGCTCCATCAGCGTGACCGTCTTGCCGACGCCGGCGCCGCCGAACAGGCCGATCTTGCCGCCCTTGGCGATGGGCATGATCAGGTCGATGACCTTGATGCCGGTCTCGAGCAGCTCGGTGGTCTTGGCCTGGTCCTCGTAGGTCGGCGCGGCGCGGTGGATCGGCCGTGTCTCGGCATTGCCGATGGGGCCGGCCTCGTCGATGGGGTTGCCGAGCACGTCCATGATGCGGCCGAGCGTCTTGGTGCCCACGGGCACCGAGATGGGCTTGCCGGTGTTGGTGGCCAGCAGGCCCCGCTTCAGGCCCTCGGAGGCACCCATGGCGATGGTGCGGACGACGCCGTCGCCCAGCTGCTGCTGGACCTCGAGGGTGAGCTGGCCGTCGCCGATGACCAGCGCGTCGTAGACCTTAGGGATCGCGTCGCGCGGGAACTCCACGTCGACCACGGCGCCGATGATCTGAACTACCTTACCCGTGCCTGTGCTCATGCTTGCTTCCTCTGGTCCCGTCGCTGCCGCGGTTGCCCCGGCCTCGGTGTTGGAGGTGACGCCACCCTCGTCCCGCCACGCGGGGCGAACGCAGCGTCGCCATCGTTCGAATCAGCGCGTTCGAAATCGGGTCGCGTCCCGTCAGCCCTGGATCGCCGCGGCGCCGCCGACGATCTCCGAGATCTCGCGCGTAATGGCCGCCTGGCGAGCCTTGTTGTACTCCAGCTGCAGCTTCTCGATCAGCTTGCCGGCGTTGTCCGTGGCGGCCTTCATGGCCACCATCTTCGCCGCCATCTCGCAGGCGACGTTCTCGACGACGCCCCGGTAGACCTGCGACTCGACGTAGCGGGTCAGGATGTCGTCCAGCAGTTCGTTGGGGCCCGGCTCGTAGAGGTAGTCCCAGTTCTGCGGCAGGACGTCGCCGTCGATGGCCTCCACCGGCAGCAGCTGCTGGAAGTCGACCTTCTGGCTCATCGTGTTGATGAAGTTGTTGTAGACGAGGTAGAGCCGGTCGATCCGGCCTTCCTTGTAGGCGTCCAGCATCACCGTGATGGCGCCGATGAGGTCGGCGATCTTCGGGTTCTCGTGCAGGTTGGTGGTGGCGGCGACGACGTTGACCTGCACGCGACGGAAGAACTGCACCGCCTTGGAGCCCAGCAGGCAGAGGTCGACCTCGATGCCCTTGTCGCCCCACTGGCGCAGCTCGCCGACGAGCTTGCGGAACTCGTTGACGTTGAGTCCGCCGCACAGCCCGCGGTCGGTGCTCATCACGATGTAGCCGACGCGCCTGACGTCCCGGGTCACCAGGAACGGGTGTTTGTAGTCGGGCTTGGCCTGGAACAGGTGGCCGACGACCTGCCGGATGCCCTCGGCGTACGGACGGGCCGCCGCCATGCGCTGCTGCGTTCGGCGCAGCTTGGAGGCGGCGACCTTCTCCATGGCCTTGGTGATCTTCTGCGTGCTCTTGACGCTTTTGATCTTGGTGCGGATTTCCTTGGCGCCGGCCATGGTCTGCTCCCCTGCTCGCGCAGGACTAGTAGGTGCCGCTCTTCCTGAAGTCCTCGCAGATGGACTTCAGCTGGCCGGCAATCTCGTCGTTGAAGTCGCCGCTCGCCGAGATCGCGTCGATGACTGCGCCGAACTTGTCGCGGGCGTGGGCGTGCAGGGCGGTCTCGTAGGCCACGACCTGGGCCGCCGGCACGCCATCGATGTAGCCCTCGTTGACGGCGTAGAGCGAGAGGGCCATCAGGCCCACCGAAAGCGGCGAGTACTGCTTCTGCTTCATGAGCTCGGTGACCCGCTGGCCGCGGTCGAGCTGCTTGCGGGTGGCCTCGTCCAGGTCGGAGGCGAACTGCGCGAAGGCCGCCAGCTCGCGGTACTGGGCCAGCGCCAGGCGCACGCCGCCGCCGAGCTTCTTGACGATCTTGGTCTGGGCCGAGCCGCCGACGCGCGACACCGAGAGGCCGGCGTTGATGGCCGGCCGGATGCCGGCGTTGAACAGGTCGGTCTCGAGGTAGATCTGGCCGTCGGTGATCGAGATCACGTTGGTCGGCACGAAGGCGGACACGTCGCCGGCCTGGGTCTCGATGATCGGCAGTGCCGTCAGCGAGCCGGTCTTGCCCTTGACCCGGCCCCCGGTGACCTTCTCGACGTACTCGGCGTTGACGCGGGCCGCGCGCTCGAGCAGGCGGGAGTGCAGGTAGAAGACGTCGCCGGGGTAGGCCTCGCGACCCGGGGGGCGGCGCAGCAGCAGCGAGATCTGGCGGTAGGCCCAGGCCTGCTTGGTCAGGTCGTCATAGACGATGAGCGCGTCCTGGCCGTTGTCGCGGAAGTACTCGCCCATGGCGCAGCCGGCGTAGGGCGCCAGGTACCAGGTGGCCGGCGAGTCGGCGGCCGAGGCGGCCACGACGATGGTGTGGTCCATCGCGCCGTATTCCTCGAGCTTGCGCACCACGTTGGCAATCGACGAGGCCTTCTGGCCGATCGCCACGTAGATGCACTTAATGCCTGTGCCCTTCTGGTTGATGATCGCGTCGATGGCGACGGCGGTCTTGCCGGTCTGCCGGTCGCCGATGATCAGCTCGCGCTGGCCGCGGCCGACGGGCACCATCGCGTCGATGGCCTTGAGGCCGGTCTGCACGGGCTGGTTCACCGACTGGCGGGTGATGACGCCCGGCGCGACCTTCTCGATGGGCGACGTGCCCGAGGCCTTGATCGGGCCCTTGCCGTCGATCGGGTTGCCGAGGGCGTCGACGACGCGGCCGAGCAGGCCCTCGCCGACCGGCACCTCGAGGATGCGGCCGGTGGTCTTGACCGTGTCGCCCTCGGAGATGTGCTTGTAGTCGCCGAGGACCACCGCGCCCACCGAGTCCTGCTCGATGTTCAGCGCCAGGCCGAAGGTGTTGCCCGGGAACTCGAGCATCTCGCCGTACTGCGCATCGGCGAGGCCATGGATGCGGCAGATGCCGTCCGTCACCGCGATGACCGTGCCGACGTCGCGCGCCTCGGCAGCGCCCTGGAAGTTCTGGATGCGCTGCTTGAGCAGGTCGCTGATCTCGGAGGCTTTCAGTGCCATGGGAATTTCCTCATGCCCCGCTTCAGGCGCGGAGCGCGGTTGCCAGTTTGTCGAGGCCGGTACGCACCGAGCCGTCGATGATTCGGTCACCCAGCTGCAGGCGGGCGCCGCCGAGCAGCGCCGGGTCGACGACGACGGCCAGGCGCACCTTGCGCCCGAACCGCTTCTCGAGCCCGGCGGCGATGCGCGACTGCTGCGCCTCGTCGACGGGCTGTGCCGACGTGAGCGTCACGTCGAGCCGGTTCTCGGCCTCGGCGCGCAGGACCTCGAAGCGGGCCACGATGTCGGGCAGCGCCGCGAGGCGCTGGTTGGCCGCGAGCAGGCGCAGGAAGTTCGCGCCGGGCGCGCCGGCCCCGCCCTGGAGCGGGCCCTTGTCGCCGAGCTGCCCGCGGCATAGGTCGGCCAGCGCCGCGGCGATCGCGTCGACCCGGGCACCCGGGGCGCGCAGCAGGCGCGCCGTGTCGGGGACCAGCACGACTTCCGCCGCCAGCTGCATGAACGCCGACCACTCGGCCAGCTGGCCTGCGGCCGCGGCGATCTCGAACACCGCCTGGGCGTACGGGCGGGCGACGGTTCCGTGCTCTGCCATCGGGTTGGGTCCGTCCGGGGCCTAGATCTGCGCGGCCAGCTGGTCGAGCAGCGCCTGGTGCGCGCGCGGGTCGATCTCCCGGGCGAGGATCTTCTCGGCACCGGCGACGGCAATGCCGGCCACCTGGGTGCGGAGCTCGTCGCGCGCACGGTTGATCTGCTGCTGCACCTCGGCCTGCGCCGACTGGATGATCCGCTCGCGCTCCTGGTCGGCGCCCGTCCGGGCCTCTTCGAGGATGCTGGTCGCACGCGCGTTGGCCTGGTCGATGATCTGCCGGGCCTGGCCCCGCGCCTCATCGAGCAGTCCGGCGATCTGCACCTTGGCCTCGTCGAGGGACTTCGAGCCCTTCTCCGCGGCCGCGAGCCCTTCGGCGATGGTCTTGCGCCGCTCTTCGATGGCACCCAGCACCGGCGGCCAGACGAACCGGACGCAGAACCAGATGAAGACGAAGAACGTGATCGCCTGGGCGATCAGTGTCAGGTTGATGCTCATCGTTGCCCTCCGCTTCGCCGGTGCCATCGGGCACCGGCGGCAGCATCGCCGACGCTGTTAACCCGTGACGGCCGACAGCAGCGGGTTGCCGAAGGCAAACAGCAGCGCGATACCCACACCGATGATGAACGAGGCGTCGATCAGGCCGAGGAGCAGGAACACGCGGGCCTGCAGCACCGGGATCAGCTCGGGCTGGCGGGCAGCACCCTGAAGGAAGCTGGCGCACATGATCGCCACGCCGATGCAGGCGCCGGCGGCACCAAGGCCGATGATGAGGCCGATCCCGATGCTGGTGTAGGCCTGGATCATGGCGATGAATTCGACGTTAGCCATCATGGTTTCCTTTGGTTGGTCGCGGGAAGTGGGAAAGGTGTTTCTTGCGGCGTGACGATGTCCGCCGTCAGTGGCTTTCGTGGGCCATCTGCAGGTAGACGATGGTCATCATCATGAAGATGTAGGCCTGCAGCGGGACGATCAGGATGTGGAAGATCGCCCAGCCGAGGCCGAGGATGGACCCGAAGACGACGCCGGATACGCCGGTCGCCGCCCAGACCCAGAGCAGCAGGAAGATGATCTCGCCGGCGTAGAGGTTGCCGAACAGTCGCAGCGAGTGCGACAGGGGCTTCGACACGTACTCGACGACGTTGAACAGGAAATTGAACAGCCACAGCAGCGGGTTGCCGCCGAAGGGCGAGCAGAAGAGCTCGTGCAGCCAGCCGCCCAGGCCCTTGACCGCAATGTTGAAGTAGATCATCAGGAACCAGACGGACAGCGCGAGGGCGAACGTCGTGTTCACGTCGGCGGTGGGCGTGAGGCGGAACTCCTCGGGACCCGCCAGGTGGATCGCCCCGGCCGCCCAGTCGACGGGCAGGAACGACGTCGCGTTCATCAGCAGGACCCAGACGAAGACCGTCAGGGCCGCCGGCGCCACGAACTTGTGGCGGTCGCCGTGGAACATGCCGGCCACCTGGTCGTCGACGAAGTCGAAGACGAGCTCCACGAAGGCCTGCCTGCGGGTCGGGACACCGGACGTCGCGCCCCGGGCCACCCACCAGAAGAAGCCGAGGCCGATGATGCCCATGACGATCGAGGTGATCATCGTGTCGGCATGGATGACCCCCCCGGCGAACGGCTCCGCCAGGAAGCTCAGGTGGTGCTGGATGTACGAGGTCGTGGTGAGGGATTCGCCAGCGGCCATGAGCGTGTTCTGCTTCTTCCTGCTACCCGTCGTCGCGCGTGAACGCCACGAACGACACCACCGTGAACAGCATCGTCGTCACGGCAAAAGCGCCGATGAAAGACCAGAGTACGACGCTCCGGTAGGCGGCGATGACCGCCAGCAGGAGCATCCCGATCAAGACGAGCTTGACCACCCAGGCCGTCAGCACGCCCATCAGGGCGAAGCCCGCGCCTGCCCCGGGAAACCGGGCAACCGTTCGCTGGCTGCGTGCCGCCGACCATCCGAAGAAGGCGCCAGCCGCAAGGCTGACCAAGCCACCAAGGATTGCCGACAAGGCCCCGTGGCGTCCCGCCAACAGGCCGGACAACGCCGCGAGGGCTGCGGTGGCCAGCACGTGCCACCCGAGAACCGTGCGGACCGCCGTGCTGCGTGCGCCAAGCGTCATGGCGTTCACCCAGGTCGGTTAGACCGCACTGCAAGAGCCGCCCATTCTAGGCAGAGGCCCCGGGGAGCGTCAATGCATCGCGACGAAGAGGATCCATCCCAAGGGCGGGGAAACGGGGACAGTTACTGATTTCCCCCGGCCACCCACGGACCTTGGCCTGACCCGGCTGTGCAGGGGAAATCAGTAACTGTCCCCGCTTCCCCGCCCCGTCAGCTGATGTGGCCGAGGATGCCGTCGAGCTCGTCGAGGCTGTTGTAGACCACCACCAGCCGGCCCTTGCCGTCGCGGCCGTGCTGGATCTCGACCGGGGCGCCGAGCTTCTCGCCCAGCTCCTGCTCCAGCCGGCGCACGTCGGGGTCCTTGGAACCGGCAGCCGCCTTGGCCGGGCCCCGGGCCGGTTCGAGCATCTTCTTGACCAGCCGTTCGGTCTCGCGCACCGAGAGGGCCTTCCGCGCGACGAGCCGGGCCACTTCGCCCTGCATGCGCAGGTCGGCAAGGCCGAGCAGCGCACGGGCATGCCCCATCTCGAGCTGGCGCGACTCCAGCAGCTCGCGGGCGACGTCGCCGAGCTGCAGCAGGCGCAGCAGGTTCGAGACCGCCGCGCGGGAGCGGCCGATGGCGTCGGCGGCCGCCTCGTGGGTCAGGCCGAACTCGTCGATCAGCCGGCGCAGGCCGAGGGCCTCCTCGAGAGGGCTCAGGTTCTCGCGCTGGATGTTCTCGATCAGCGCCATGGCGATGGCGGCCGAGTCGGGAATGTCGCGGATGACGACCGGCACCGACTGCAGCCCGGCGAGCTGCGCGGCCCGCCAGCGGCGCTCGCCGGCGATGATCTCGTAGCGGGGCGCGCCGCCCGGGCCCCGCCCGGCCAGCGGGCGCACGACGATGGGCTGGATGATCCCCTGGGCCCGGATCGACTGGGCGAGGTCCTCGAGGGACTCCGTGTGCATGTCGTGGCGCGGCTGGTAGACGCCGCGCTCGAGCAGGTCGACGGGCAGCGTCGCTGGCGGAGCCGCCGCGGGCCCGGCCGGCGCAGCCGCCGTCGTGGGCGCTGGCGCGGGCGCCGCGGCGGGCGGCGGGGCCGAGCCCAGCAACGCCTCGAGGCCGCGTCCGAGACCGGTGCGTTTGGCGGACATAGGTGGTTCCGGCAGCACCCGGCGGATGCCGGGTATCGGGGATTCTAGCCCGATCCGGCCGGCGGCACCGGCGGGGCGTGGGCCGCCAGCACCTCGGCGGCGAGCTCCGCGTAGGCCTGCGCCCCGCGCGAGCCCCGGTCGTGCTGGAGCGCCGGCAGCCCGAAGCTCGGCGCCTCGGCGAGGCGCACATTGCGCGGGATGACGCTGCGGTAGACCTTGTCCTTGAAGAGCCGCGTCAGCTCGGCCGACACGTCGGTGGCCAGGCGGTTGCGCGGGTCGTACATCGTGCGCAGCAGGCCCTCGATGTTGAGGCCCGGGTTGACCGTGTTCCGCACCTGCTTGACGGTCTCCAGCAGCGACGAGAGGCCCTCCAGGGCATAGAACTCGCACTGGATCGGGATGAGCACCCCGTCGGCCGCCGTCAGGGCGTTCAGCGTCAGCATGTTGATGGTGGGCGGGCAGTCCACCAGCACGTAGTCGTAAAGCTCGCGCACGGCCTCGAGCGCCTTGCGCAGCCGCAGCTCGCGGCCGATCTCCTGCAGCAGGCGCACCTCGGCGGCCGTCAGGTCGGCGTTGGCCGGCAGCAGCGCGAAGCCCGACGAGGGCACGGGCACGATGGCCTCGAGGGCCGTCGCCTCGCCGAGCAGCACGTCGCAGGTGGTCCGCTCCAGGGACTGCTTGTCGATGCCGCAGCCGGTGGTGGCGTTGCCCTGGGGATCGAGGTCCACCAGCAGCACGCGCTGGCCGGAGGCGGCGAGGCCCGCGGCCAGGTTGACGGCCGTCGTGGTCTTGCCGACACCGCCCTTCTGGTTGGTCACGGCGATGACGCGGCTCATGGCGCGTCCCCGGCCGGTGCGGCAGCCGCGCGCGCGAGCACGATGACGTGCCGCCCGCCCACCAGGCCCGGAGCGCCCACCGGGGTCGCCCCGAGCACCTGCCAGCCGGCCGGCAGCGCGGCCAGCTCGTCGGCGGGCAGCCGTCCCTTCATCGCCACGAGCCGGCCGCCGGGCGCCAGCGCGTGGGCCGCGGCGGTCACGAAGTCCGCGAGGCTCGCATAGGCGCGGCAGATGATGGTCGTGAAGGGCTGCACGGGGCGGTAATCCTCGACCCGGCTGTGCACGACTTCGGCGTTGCCGAGCTTGAGCTCGGCAACGGCCTGGCGCAGGAAGCGGGCCTTCTTGATCTGGCTGTCCAACAGGGTAACCCGGGTGGCAGGGCTCGCGACGGCGAGCGGGATCCCGGGCAGGCCCGCGCCGGCGCCCACGTCCAGCAACCGGTCGCCGGCGAGGAAGGGCAGCGCCGTCAGCGAGTCGCCGACGTGGCGCGTGGCCATGTCGGCCGGGTCACGCACGCTGGTGAGGTTGTAGGCCTGGTTCCAGCGGGCCAGCAGGCGCAGGTACGCGGCCAGCTGGGCCACGGCCGCATCGGGAAGGCCCGCTGCAGCCTCGGGCAACGCGCGGCGGACGAGGCCCTCCAGACCATCGGCGCCGGTCACGGCGCGAGGCGCACCACGCAGCGTCCCGTCACGGCACCGTCGACCCAGGCGCCCGCAAGGGCGGGCAGCTCGGCCAGGTCCACCTCGCGCGTGACGATGCGGTCGATGGCCGTCGGCCGCAGGTCGCTGCCGAGCCGCCGCCAGAGCTCGAGGCGCAGCTCCCGCGGCACCTCGACGGAATTGATGCCGAGGAGGCTGACGCCCCGCAGGATGAAGGGCATGACCGTGGTGTGCAGCTCGGCCCCGGCCGCGAGGCCGATGCTGGCGATGCTGCCCCAGGGCACGACGGTGCGGGTCAGCCAGGCCAGCGTCTCGCCACCAAGGTTGTCGACGGCGCCGCCGAAGACTGCCTTCTCGAGGGGTCGCTGGCCGAGCTCCCGGCCCCGCAGGTGCATGACTTCGCTGGCACCGAGGTCCGTGAGGTAGGCGTCGGCAGAGTCCTTGTGGGTCAGGGCGGTGACCTGGTAGCCGAGGCCGGCCAGCATGTTGATGGCGTAGCTGCCGACGCCGCCGGTCGCACCGGACACGGCCACGGGGCCAAGCCCCGGGTGCTGGCCGACCTGCTCCAGCCGGTGGATCGCGAGCGCCGCCGTGAAGCCGGCCGTGCCGATGGCCATGGCCGTGCGCACGTCCAGGCCTGCCGGCAGCGGGTTGACCCAGTCGCCGGGCACCCGCACGACCTCGGCGAGGCCCCCGTCATGGGTCTCGCTGAGGCCGCAGCCGCACACGGCCACGGCCGTGCCTGCGGGAATGCGCGGGTCGGCCGACTCGATGACATGGCCGGCGACGTCGACGCCGGCCACCAGCGGGAACCGCCGCAGGATCCTGCCGCGCCCGGTGATGGCGAGGGCATCCTTGTAATTGACGCTGGAGTACTCGCCGCGGATGACGACGTCGCCGGGCGACAGGTCGGCGAGGGCGAGCCGCTCGAGGCGGGGCTCGGTGCCGCCGTCGACGGCGTGGACCCGCAGGGCGCGGAAGCTGGCCAGGTCGGGTGAAGCCATGGGCGGCGGCGTCGACGCGGCGGCCGCGCCGTCAGCCTCAGTCGGTGTAGTCGACGGTATACAGGCCGGACTGCTTCGCGAAGTGCTCCGCGATCAGCCGGATGTCCTCGTCCTTGATGGCCTGGGCCTGGGCACCCATGACCGGATCCTTGCGCGCGCCGCTCTTGTACTGCCGGATCGCGTGCTCGAGGTAGTCGACGTACTGTCCCGCCAGGTTCGGCCAGTTCGGCGCCGGGCTTATGCCGGCCTCGCCGTGGCACGCGGCGCAGGTGGCGACCTTGTCGGCTGCGGCGGTGGCGACCGGCGCACCCGCCTTGGGGGCGCCCTGGCTCGCCAGGTAGGCGGCCACGTCGCGAATGTCGGCGTCGGTCATCGACGCCGCCTGGGCGTGCATCGTGTTGTGCGCCCGGGTCTGGGCCCGGTAGCCCTGCAGTGCTGCGACGACGTAGTCGGCGTTCTGCCCGCCGAGCTTCGGCACCCGATAGGACGGGTAGGCGTTGCGATACCCCGCAATGCCGTGGCAGCCCAGGCAGGTGTCGGCCAGGACCGCGCCCCGTTCCGCATTGCCGGCGGTCTGGGCGCTGGCGGGCGTGGCAGCCAGGACCGGGGTCATCAGGAGCAGGGCGGCAAGGAGCTGGCGCATGGCAGGGGAGATCCGTTCAGGGCAGTGTTTCGGGCCGGTTGTGGCCCTTATTGCGGGCCGCTATGTTAGAGGCAGCGATACCGGAAAGCCACCCAGGGGCCGTGCCCATGCCAACCCGCAAGTACTGGCCCGCAGCGATGCTCGCGGCGCTCGCGCTGGCCGCCGCCGTCGTTGCCCCGGCGGCCCGGGCCGATGACCTGCCCCGGCTCATCACCGTGGCCGGCACCGGCAGTGTGGATGGAACGCCGGACCTGGCCCGCCTCAGTTTCGCTGTCGAGCGGCGCAACCCGAGCATGCGGGCGGCCCGGGACGGCGTGGTCCGGGTGTCGCGGGACTTCCTCGCGCTGTGCGCCCGGCTGGGCATACCGGAACGCAAGGTGCGCACCGCCGGCCTCAGCATCCAGCCGGAGTACCGGTACGACAACAACGGCGGCCCGCCCGTGCTGGTGGGCTACATCGTGCAGCGCCAGCTCCAGGTGGAACTGAACGACCTCGAGAAGCTCGGTGAGCTCATCGAGGGCGCCATCGATGTCGGCGTGAACCAGGCGTCGCCGGCGGAGCTCGACAGCAGCCGCCGCGCCGAGCTGATGCGCGACGCGCTGGCGGCCGCCGCCGAGGACGCCCGCCGCAACGCCGAGCGGGTGGCCAGCACGCTGGGCGCCCGCGTCGGGCCCGTGCGGCAGGTCACCGTCGGTGACACAGGACCACCGCCGATGCCCATGCCGAAGGGCATGCTGATGGCCGCCGAGGCCCGCGGCGACGCAGCCACCTACAGCGCCGGCGAAGTCCGCTTCGAGGCGCGGGTCACCGCGACCTTCGACCTGCTGGCGCCCTGAGGCGCCGGCACCCCGTCGGGCTCACCGGCCCCGCTGGCTGCGGGCGCGCAGGTCCAGCAGGTTCGCGCCGAAGGCCACCAGCAGCGCCAGCGCCACCCATCGCCAGTGGGCACCGGTCAGCGCGCTGCGCAGCGCCAGCAGCAGGCCGGCCCCCGCCAGCAGGTTGGGCCACAGGGCCTGCCACGACAGGCCGCGGCCCGTGCGGCGATGGATGGCGGCCAGCACCACGGCCTCGATGGCCAGTGCCGCCAGCGCGATGTCGACCACGCGGCCGCTGCTGAAGAGCGCTTCCACGGCGGCCGCTCAGGCGAAGGGGCCGTTGAGCTGCGCCACCGACCAGGTCAGCGCGCCGGCGAAGGTCACCCAGGCCAGGTAGACCATGAGCAGGCGCGCCGCCACCCGCGAAACGGGGCGCACGTGCAGGATCAGCCACACGATCGAGAGCCACAGGAAGATGACCTCGATGGCCGCGAGGTCCGGGCGCTGCAGGCGGAAGAAGAGTGCGCTCCACAGTGCGTTCAGGAGCCCGTTCAGCATGAAGAGCTCGATGAGCCGCTTGCGGAACGCGAAGCTCCGGGTGCTGTGCCAGGCGAACAGTCCGGCCAGCGCCGCGAGGCTGAAGATCACGCCCCAGGCAGGACCGAAGACCGCGTCGGGTGGCTTCCACGGTGGCACCTCGAGCGACTGGTACCAGTCGCCCAGGTCCGTCATCAGGATGCCGAGGACCGCCGTCGTCATTGCCGCGACGGCTGCCGCGAGCACCGGCAGCACGCGCCGCGCAATGAGGTTGCTCATGCCCGGGCGAAGCCGAAGAGGTGGGCGAGGTCCTTGAAGAAGATGCGCACGTGGGCCATGGGCCGGGCACGGACGAGGCGCTTGTGCATGTACGCCTCCCAGGTCAGCCGCTGCACGTCCGGATCGCGGCAGATCGTCACGAAGCGCTCGCGGCGCTGGTCGCTGATGTACCAGAACCGCTGCATGATCCCGAGGATCCAGAACACGCGGCCGTGGGCGCGCATGAAGCGCTTGCGGGCACTGGCCAGCGCCGGGGCGCGGCCCGTGGCCAGCAGTTCCTCGACGGCATCCGCGGCGAACCGGCCGGCGGCCATGGCGTAGTAGATGCCCTCGCCCGACGCCGGCGCGACGACGCCCGCGGCGTCACCGGCCACGACGACGTCCTGACCGTTGTCCCAGCGCTTCAGCGGCTTCAGCGGGATCGGGGCACCCTCGCGGCGGAGGGTCTCGACCCCTTCGAGGCCGGCCGCCTCGCGCAGTGCGCCGACGGCGGTGCGGATCGAGAAGCCGCGCTGGGCCGTGCCGGCCCCGGCGCTGACGGTGTCCCCGTGCGGGAACACCCAGGCGTAGAAGTCGGGCGACAGCCCGCCCTGGTAGTAGACGTCGCATCGGGTGGCTTCGTAGCGCTGGTCACCGGCCGCGGGCCGGGGCGCACGCACGATCTCGTGGTAGGCGTAGACGAAGGGCATCTCCCGGGCGCCGGCGATGCACTGCCGGGCGACCTCGGAGCGCGCGCCGTCGGCGCCGATGACGGACCTCGCCCGCACGCTCACCGACGTCCCGTCCGGGGCGTCCTTCGGGCGATAGTGGATGACGGCCATGCGATCGCTGTCGCGGGTGAAGCGCTCGAAGGTGCCGGCACGGCGCTGGGCACCCGCCGCGGCGGCGCGCTCCCGCAGCCACTCGTCGAAGGCGTCACGGTCGACCATGCCGACGTAGCCGCCCTCGATGGGCATGTCGACGGCCTTCGCCGTGGGCGAAATCATCCGCGCCGAGGTGATGCGCGCCACCAGCAGCTCGGCGGGGATCTCGAACTCCTCGATGAGCCGCGGCGGGATGGCGCCCCCGCAGGGCTTGATGCGCCCCGCGCGGTCGAGCAGCAGCACCGAACGGCCAGCCAGCGCCAGGTCGTGGGCAGCGGTGGCGCCAGCGGGGCCTCCGCCGACGACGACGACGTCAAACGTGCCCTCGTGGGACCCCACGGCTCAGTTGCCGGCCGCCGTCGCGAAACGCTGGCCTTCCACCGCCAGGTCCAGCTGCTCGCGAGCCGCGCTCTCGCGGCTGATGCGCACGGCCAGGACGGTGGCGATGACGAAGAACACCGCCTCGGCGGCGAAGACGAAAGCGTAGGCCGACGTCGGGGTGCCGAAGGCCAGGCGCGCGAGATCGACACCGGCGGTGCCGACGACGCCACCGAGCGCAAAGGCCAGCGCCTGGGCGGCTCCCCACATGCCCATGCGGACACCCTCGCGGGAACGGCGCCCGGACTTGACCAGGCCCATCATCGAGCCGATGGCGGCCGTGGCGTAGGCCCCGTTGGTGAGACCCAGCAGGAAGACCGTGGGCTTCAGCGGCCACGCGGGCCCGACGAAGCTCGCCACCGCCAGCAGCAGCAGCACCACCGCCGACGACACGCAGCCGATCACCGTCCAGTTGCGCAGCGAGGCCACGCGCGCCCGCCGCCCGTTGGTGCAGATCAGGGCCACCACCATCATGCCGACGAGCACGCCGCCGTTCTGCACGCCGGAGAGCTGCGTCGACTGGCCGGGCGTCATGCCGAAGATGGTGCCGGCGAAGGGCTCGAGGATCAGGTCCTGCGCGCTGTAGGCCAGCATCGAGACGAACACGAAGGTCGTCAGCAGCCGCGAGTGGGACTCGGACCAGACCTGGCGCACCGCCTCGCGGAAGGTCAGCTGCGGCTCGGCCTGGGCCACCGGGGCCGGCGCCTCGACCTCGATGGGCAGCAGCCGGTCCTCGACGCCGCGCACGGCGAACCAGGTGAGCAGCAGCGCCGCAGCACCGACGCCGGCCGTGACGGCCACGAGGCGCTCCGGACTGTAGGGGTCGATCAGCTGCCCGACGATCACCGAGGTCAGGATGAAGCCGAAGATCATCATGAGCCAGGTGACGGTGGCGGCTGCCGCCAGCCGGCGCGGGGCGACCCGCTTTGCCATCAGCACCAGCAGCGTGGTGCCGCAGGCGCCAACGCCGAGGCCGATGAGGATGAAGGCGAGCACGGCGACGGCAATGCCCGCCACGAGGTTCGTGCCCATCAGGGCCGTGCCGGCGGCGGCGCCCACGGCGCCCAGCGCGAGCGCTGCCATGCCGCCGACGATCCACGGCGAACGGCGGCCACCGAGGTCGGAGCCGTAGCCCATGCGCGGGCGCATGACCTGCACGACGTAGTGCAGCGCGACCAGCAGGCCGGGCAGCAGGGCCGGCAGGGCCAGCTCGACCACCATGACCCGGTTCATCGTCGACGTGGTGAGGACGACGACGCCACCGATGGCGGCCTGGACGAGGCCCAGCCTGATGATGCCGATCCAGCTCAGGCCTGGCATCGAGACGCTTGCGTTCGTATCGGTCATGGACCCCCCCGGGTGTGTGCCTCAGGCGCCGCGGATGGCGAACGCGCTGATCAGCATGCCGGCCACGTACAGCGGCACGCCCTTGGTGTTGTACCAGAAGTCGAGCTCGGCCGGCTGGCCGAGCATGCGGACCATCATCGAGAACTGCAGGACGGCGAGCCCGGCGATGGCGGCGGCGTGCAGCGGCCGGCCCCAGGCGGCCAGCAGCACGATGACCGCGAGCTGGGCCACCAGCATGAAGCCGCAGGCCACCCAGGCCGCGCGCGGCACGCCGAGCTGCACGGGCAGCGAGCGGACGCCCGTGCGGCGGTCGCCATCGACGGACTTGAAGTCGTTCAACGTCATGATCCCGTGGCAGCCGAAGCTGTACCAGAAGGCCAGCCACAGCACCTCGGCGGGCGGCATCGTGCCCAGCATCAGGATGGCCGCCGTCACCCAGGGCAGGCCCTCGTAGCTGAGTGCCACGGCCGTGTTGCCCCACCAGCCGTTCTGCTTGAGGCGGACCGGGGGCGCGCTGTAGGCCCAGGCGAGGGCGAGACCGATGACGGCGGCACCGAAGACCAGCGGGCCGAGGGCGGCGGCCAGTGCACCGGACAGCAGGGTCCACGCGATGCCGAAGTAGAGCGCGCGACGGCCCGGCACGCGCCCGGAGGGGATCGGCCGGCCGGGCTGGTTGATGGCGTCGACGTCACGGTCGTACCAGTCGTTGACGACCTGGCTGGTGCCGCAGACCAGCGGACCGGCCAGCATCACGCCGGCCGCGATGGTCGCCCAGTGGCCAGCCGTGTCGATGCCCGTCGAGACGATGCCGCACAGGAACGCCCACATGGGCGGGAACCACGTGTGCGGCTTGAGCAGCTCGATGAATGGCAGCCCGGGACGCGCTGGGTTCAGGACGTTTTCCGCGGGTCCGGACATGCCCCGGACAATAGGATTGACACCGGGGGCTGTCAATCAGCCGTTACAGGCGCGGGCCCGCACTGTCACGGTCTGCCCCGACGGTGGGCGATGACGCTCCGCCGCAGACCTCAGGCGCGCTCGCCATCCAGGTCGCCCAGCCCGTACCGGCGCAGCTTCAGGTACAGGCTCTGTCGGGACAGCCCGAGCATCTCCGCCGCCGACGCCCGGTTGTCGTGGGTCAGCTCCAGCGCCGCCTCGATGCAGAGTCGCTCGATGACATCGGTGGTCTGCCGCACCAGGTCCTTCAGCGGCACGCGGCCCACCAGCTCGGCGAGCTGCTCCACCGACCGGGGCAGCTGGCGGCCGGGGCCGGCCCCGGCAACGGCTGGCCGGGCACCCCCCACGTGCACTGCAAAACCGAGGAGCTGCTCCCCGTCGGTGCCGGCGGCCACCGCGGCGATCTCCACCTCGGCCGTGGCACCGAGTTCGCCGCGTACCGTCGTCGCGAAGGCCCGGACGGAGCCGTGCTCCCGCAGGTTGGCCAGCAGCACCGGCAGGTCGACGCCAGGGCGCCCCAGCCAGCGCTCGAGGGACTCGCCCCGCACCTGAACCTCGGTGGCCAGCTGGATCAGGTCGAGGAAAGCCCGGTTGGCGCTGCGGATCAGCCCTGCGGCCGTCGTCACGACGAAGCCATCGGGCAGTCGCTCGAGCAGCTCCGGCAGCCGGCTCGCAGAAGGGGCGGCAGCAACGGCCGCCGGGGCCAGCCGGACAAGGACCTGCAGGTCGTCGTCCTGGCGGAACAGAGAGGCGAAAGCCACGTACTCGGTGGTGGTGGCCGGCACGCGCACGCGTACCCCGTCGCCGCGTCCCGTGGCCAGGACCTCGGCGAGGAGGGCCTCCAGGGCCGTCGTCGCCGCGGCGTCCAGCCCGGCCGGGAACTGGCGGCCCGCCAGGCGCCCGCCGGGACCGCCCAGCAGCGCGATGGCGGCCGGGTTCGCGTCGAGGATCTTCCGCGTGGCCCCCTCGAGCACCAGCACCGGCTCGCTGGAAACCTGGAACAGCAGCCGGTAGCGCGCCTCGGCGCTGCGGATGCGGGCGTAGTCGCGGACGATGGACTGTTCGGCCTCGACGAGGCGGTTCTGCAAGCTGGCCATCGGGCGCAGGTCGCGGCCGATGGCGAGGATCCGCCCGGCGTCACCCAGGGGCAGCGCCCGGTAGAGCAGCGGGACCGTGCCCGTGCCCGCGCGCTGGTTCAGCTGCCGCGCCCGGAGCGTCGGGCCGGTGGCTGCCTCGGCCAGCAGCGCCCCGACCTTCGCCCGGCTTTCGGGGGATACCGTATCGACCCAGGCCTGCCCGACGAGGCCGGCCGCCAGGACGTCTCCCAGCTCGTCGCTGCCAAAGGCCGAGTCCCGGATGACACCGCGCTGGTCGACGACGATCGCGACGTCAGCGGAGGCGACGAGGGCCTGGGCCGCGACGTCGGCGTCGAGGGCCCCCAGCGACTTGCGAGGCGACTTGAAGCTTTTCACCCGGACGGCGCACCTCCCGGGGCGCAGCTGGCGCCTGCCCGGCAGCGAGGTCGCCCCGCGGGCAGCTATTCAGCAGACAGGCCTGGCCCCGGCGGCCAGCAACTCACGGGCCCGGGCAACGGCCTCGAGACCGTCCCGGGCCGTCGCATCGGCGCCGACTTCGGTAGCCCTCGCCGGCTGCCCGGCGAAGGCCGGGCCGCCCACCAGCACCCTGATGGCCGGATTCCTGGATACCCGGCGCGCCGCGGCAATTATAGATGCAGCGTGCCCGATCCCCGCATCGCAGGCAACGGAAAGCCCGAGCAGATCAAAGGCCTCGCGACGAACTGCCGCAACGATCTCGTCCGCCGGGGCCGCCGGCAGGTCGGTGGCGGCCCAGCCCCGGCGGCGCAACAGGTCGCCCACCAGCCGCAGACCCAGGGTGTGATGATCGCCGGCCAGGGAGGCCAGCAACGCACGCGACGACGGCGGGGCCGGGGCATCGATGCTGCAGGCCGGCCCAAGCCCCTGGACGATCTGCTGCAGGCGGCACAGGCCCAGCGTGACCTGCAGGAAATCCACCTGGTCATCGTCCCAGAGAGCCCCCAGGCGACGGGCTGCCGGCGCGATGAGGTCCAGGTACACCGCCTCCAGCGGAACCCCCCGCAGCATCAGGGCTTCGACGGAGGCGAAGGCAGGCCCGGCTTCCCGGGCCAGCAAGAGCCCTGTCAGCGTGTCGACGTCATCGGGCCCCGGGCGACGGGAGCCAGTCGGGCCCTCCGGGCCATCGAGCCTCACCCGGTGCACCAGCATCAGCCGCGGGATGATCTCGCCCTCGATGGCGTTGACCAGGCCCGCCATGGGCCGGCCGGTCCTGCACCCGGCTGTCGTGGCCGGTTCGCCGGCCTCGCGGCGTCGAGACTGCCGGCGCGTGGACGCACGCGCCCCCAGGCGTTCGTCACGCATGGTCTTACCCCCGCCGGCCCTTGCGCCGGCCAGTCATGGCGCCGGCCCCATAGCCGTGCGCCCTGCACCTGCCCGATCTTCTTGTGGTGGTCGTCCGGCAGGCGGGACTGACCACGGCTGCCGGCCCCCGTTTCCGGGCCCGCATCGGTGTTCAGTTCGCTGAAGATGGCACAGCCGATGTTGCTTGTCGCGCTTGTCAAAAAGGCCTGACGCCCCGGCCGTACAGGCAAATTGACAGCCCCGGACCGCGCCCTCTAGAGTCCCCCGACAATCGGCGCCGCGAGTTCTGCGATGCAACCAGCTTCCACTCCCGCCGGCCGCCGGCCTCTATACACGCCCGAAGAGCGTCGCCGCCGCGATGCATCACCATGGACCATCGTGCAGGGCGTCCTCGCGCCCCTGCAGCTGATCGTCTGCCTCGTCAGCGCGTGGCTCGTGGTCCGGTACCTGCGGACGGGCCTCGGCGAGACCGCCGCCACCATTTCCGTCGTCGCCAAGACGCTGGTGCTCTACGCCATCATGATCACCGGTGCGATCTGGGAGCGGGAGGTCTTCGGCCGCTACCTGTTCGCCGCGTCATTCTTCTGGGAAGACGTGGTCAGCATGCTGGTGATCGCGCTGCACACGGCCTACCTCGTGGCCCTCATGTTCGGCCTGCTCGATACCCGTGAGCTCATGTGGCTGGCGCTGGCCGCCTACGCGAGCTATGTGCTGAACGCGCTGCAGTTCTTCCTGAAGCTGCGCGCCGCCCGGCGCGAACAGCCGGGCGAGCTGGCGCCGGCCATGGCGAGAGAGTGAGCGCCCGGGCATGAAGCAGCTGATGGGACGGTGGGTGAACGAGTGGGCCGCCATGGGCCCGAAGTACCTGCCGTTCGCCGACGCCGCGACCCCCGACCTGCCGCTGCCACGGCTGCTGCGGCTCGCGCTCTTCCAGGTGTCGGTGGGCATGGCCACGGTGCTGCTCACCGGCACGCTGAACCGCGTGATGATCGTCGAGCTGCGGGTGCCGGCCTGGCTCGTCGGGCTGATGGTGGGCCTGCCGCTCCTGTTCGCGCCATTCCGGGCGCTGATCGGCTTCCGGTCCGACACCTACGTGTCGGCGCTGGGGTGGCGGCGCGTGCCCTTCATCTGGGGCGGCACGCTCATGCAGTGGGGCGGACTCGCCATCATGCCCTTCGCCCTGTTCATCCTGTCGGGCGACACCACGGGCCCGCTGTGGATCGGCAAGGCGGCGGCGGCGCTCTCGTTCCTGCTGGTGGGCGCGGGCCTGCACACGACGCAGACCGCGGGCCTCGCGCTGGCCACGGACCTCGCGCCACCGGAGTCGCGGCCCAGGGTCGTGGCGCTGCTCTACGTCATGCTGCTGGCAGGCATGGTCGTGAGCGCCCTGGCCTTCGGCGCGCTGCTGGCCGACTACACGCAGATCAAGCTGATCCAGGTCATCCAGGGCGCGGCCGTGGTGACCATCGTGTTCAACGCCATCGCGCTCTGGCAGCAGGAGGCGCGCGATCCGCAGCGCCACCTGCGCGAGACGGACCAGCCGCGCAGCTTCCGCGAGGCCTGGCGGGCATTTTCCTCGGCCAGCCGGTCGGTGCGCTTCCTCGTGGCGGTGTCCCTCGGCACCGCCGCCTTCGCCATGCAGGACGTGCTGCTCGAGCCCTACGGCGGCGAGATCCTCAAGCTGTCGGTGGGCGCCACCACCGGGCTCACGGCGATCCTGGCCGGGGGCACCCTCGTCGCCTTCGCCATCGGCGCCCGCAGCCTGCGCCTCGGGGCCGACCCCTGCCGGCTGGCGGCCATGGGAGCCGTGGTGGGCCTGCCGGCCTTCGCCGCCGTGATCTTCGCCGCCCCCATGGACCTGCCGGGCATGTTCGCCGTCGGGGCCGGGCTCATCGGACTCGGCGGCGGGCTCTTTGCGGTCGGCACGCTGACGGCGGCCATGGACATGGAGCACGGCGGCCTCACGGGCCTGGCGCTGGGCGCCTGGGGCGCGGCCCAGGCCACGGCCGCCGGCGTCGCGGTGGCCCTGGGCGGTGCGCTGCGGGACATCGTCAACGGGCTCGCGAACCAGGGGCTGCTTGGCAGCACGCTCGTGACACCGGCAACTGGGTATACCATCGTCTACCAGCTCGAGATCGTGCTGCTCTTCGCGACGCTGGTGGCGATCGGCCCGCTGGTCCGGACGGCACGCCGGGAGCCTCCCGGGGCAGATGCCCGGTTCGGCCTGGCGGAGTTCCCGGGCTGAGGGCTTGAGGCCAGGTTTTTTCAGGCCGCTTGCCGGGCGTGGGCCCGGCGCGGTGGTGATGGTTCTGGGGGAGAAAGACTGATGGAAACGGGTTCGATTACGGGCTACATCGACGTGGCGCAGGTGGTGCTCTACCTGTTCTGGGCGTTCTTTGCGGGACTCATCTATTACCTGCACCGCGAGAACAAGCGCGAGGGGTATCCGCTCGAGTCCGAGACGCCGGGCGGCCCCACCGTCGAGGGCTTCCCCGGCGCACCGCCGGCCAAGACCTACCGGCTCATGCACGGGCACGGCGAGCGCGTCATTGCCAACAACCCGGACCGCCGGCCCGTCAAGGCAACCCCCATCTCGCGCGCGGCCGGCTCGCCGCTGCAGCCCGATGGCGATCCCATGCTCGACGGCGTGGGGCCGGCGGCCTGGGCCGAGCGCCATGACGATCCCGACCTGACCCTCGACGGCAAGCCCAAGATCGTGCCGCTGCGCGTGGCCACCGAGTTCGTCGTGCACGGCAGCGATCCCGACCCGCGGGGCAAGCCGGTCATCGCCGCCGATGGCCAGGTCGCCGGCATGGTGACCGACGTCTGGGTCGACCTCTCGGAACCGCAGATCCGCTACTTCGAGGCCGAGGTAGCCGCTGACGGCGGCAAGCGCCGGGCCCTGATTCCCGCGGGCTTCGCCAAGGTCGACCGCACCGGCACGATCAAGGTGCAGTCGCTGCTGGCCCGGCACTTCGCCCGCATTCCCGCGCTGGCGAAGCCTGATCAGGTGACGCTGCTCGAGGAAGACAAGATCTGCGCGTACTTCGGCGGCGGCACGCTCTACGCCGAGCCGGAGCGGCAAGAACCCTGCCTATGAGCCACGACGACTACGCCGTCGAGCCGGTCTGGGGGCTGCCCGGGGCCCTGCCGCCCGGGGAAACGCTGCTCTGGCAGGGCCAGCCCCGCTGGCAGGCCCTGGCGGTGCGCGTGTTCCACGCGCGGAAGGTCGCGCTCTACTTCGCCGTGCTGGCGGCGTGGTCGGTCATCGATGGCGTCGCCGACGGCCTCGCGGCGATGGCCATCCTGCAGGGCGTGGCGACGACCGTTCTCGTCGGCGCCGTCGCGGTCGGCGTGCTGGTCTACCTGGCGCGGCTCTCCGCGCGCACGACGGTCTACAGCATCACGAGCCGGCGCATCGTCATGCGCATCGGCATGGCGCTGCCCACGTCCATCAACCTGCCCTACACCGTCGTCCAGTCGGCGGCCCTGCGCCGCCACCGCGACGGCACCGGCGACCTGCCGATCACCCTGGGGGGCAACGGCCGCATCTCCTACGTCCTGCTGTGGCCCCATGCCCGCCCATGGCACTTCGGTGATCCCAAGCCGATGCTGCGCGGGCTCGCCGAACCCGAGGCCGTGGCGGAACTCCTGAGCCGCGCGCTGCTGGCCGCCGCCGGTCCCGGTGGCGGCACGGCCAGCCCCGTGGCGGCACCAGAGGCCGGCAATACCGGCACTGCGGAACCGGCCACGGCCTGACACACCCGTGACGGCACCTCCCACCCTGTCGGGCATGCCCCGCTACCCGCTGATCGGGGCGGTGGTGCTGGTGGTTTCTGCCGTGCTGCTGACGGCCACGGTGCGCCTCGCCGACATGCCGGCCACGGCCCAGCTGCCCGAGGCCACCATCGTCCGCGAGCTGCCGCTCTATTTCGATGACACGCCGGACGGGCGCGTGCTCATCCGCAATGCCCTCGACGAACAGATCGTCGCCACGGTGAAGCCCGGCGAAGGCGGATTCCTGCGCTCGACCATGCGCGGCCTCGTGCGTGAGCGGCGCAAGCGCGGCCTGGGCCCCGAGAAGCCCTTCGTGCTCACGGCCCGCAGCGACGGCCGTGTCGTTCTCACGGATCCGGCGACCGGTCGCATCCTCGACCTCGGCGCCTTCGGCCCCGACAACGCCGTGGTCTTCGCCCGGCTGCTCGAGGGCGCGGCCGGGGATCGCTGACCGATGGGCGCGTTCGCCGGGCCGCTGGTCTTCGCGCTGATCGTCTGGTGGGCCAGCACCCTGCTGGTCCTCTACCTCGACGGCCTGCCGAAGAAGACCCACCGATTCAGCCTGCTGGCCAGCACGCTGGCGGCGGGGCTCGGCCTGTATGCGCTGCACGCCACGCGGGACCTCGAGACCGTCGCGGCCGCCTACTGCGCGTTCTCGAGCGCCATCCTCGTCTGGGGCTGGCTCGAGATGAGCTTCCTCACGGGGCGCGTGACCGGGCCCCGCACCACGGCCTGCCCGCCGGACACCACGGGCTGGCGCCGCTGGCGCTACGCCATCGAGGCCATCCTGTACCACGAGCTCGCGCTGATCGGCGCCGGCGCGCTGGTGTTCGCCATCGCCTGGGGCCACGCCAACATCGTGGGCGCCGCCACCTTCTTCGTGCTGTGGGTGATGCGGCTGTCGGCCAAGCTCAACCTCTTCCTCGGGGCCCGCAATCCGGGCGAGGAGTACCTGCCGGACCACCTGCGGTACCTGGCCAGCTATTTCCGGCGGCGGCCCATGAACTGGCTCTTCCCGTGGTCGGTGGTGGTGCCGGTGGGCGTGCTGATGGTGCTGTTCAAGATCGCGAACGCCATGCACGCGACACCGTTCCAGACGGCGGGCACGATGCTGGTGGCAGCACTGCTGTCGCTCGCCGTGCTCGAGCACCTGCTGCTGATGGTGCCGTTCTCGTCGACGGGGCTCTGGAACATCGGGATGAAGTCGCGGCGGCGCGGACCGCAGGCTGCGGCGGCAGAGGCGGACTGAACCGAGGACTCCCTCGCCTGACCGCGCTCGGGTCGTGACCTGCGTGCGCGCGTACGTTGCTTCCGCGACATCCTCGGTCAGTGGTGAAGCAAGGTGCCGGTTCCCCTTGCGTCGGCAGCCGCGCCACCCCGGCTCCCGCGATATCCCCCGCTCGTCGCGAACGCTCCTCGGGGGGAATCGCTACGCCGCTGCGGCGCGGGCCAGGCGCACCGTCAACTCGGCACGCCATTTCCTTGACTTCGCCCTACCGTGGCGCCGAACGCGTAGCAAGATATGGGGGCCTGTCCCGTCTTCATATCGCTCTACACCTATAGGAGCCGATCGTCCCATGGCCGCTCGAGCAGTGCCCCGGCCTTGGCTAGATCCACATCGGCGCCTTCGCCTCTCATGTACATACCCGCCAGATGAACGCTCGCGTCGAGATCACCCTCATCAGCACACTGCTGATAGATCCACCGGGCACGCGAGTATTCACCCCGTTGGTACGCTTCAAATGCGTCGTGCTGACTCGCCCCCACCGACTCCACCCCACTGACTGAATGAGACCCCCAACAGTGAGCCGCGTAAGCTAACTTTGCATCTGGCTCGGAAGCCGCAGGCAGCCCTCAGGGAGCCATCCTCTCAAGAATCAACTGGTCCGAAAGCCACATGGCAGGTCAGGAGGGTGCCGCTATGAGCGAAGAGCTCAAGCTGGACTTTGGCGTTTCAGTGCTTATGTACACGTTCGCCGCGATGTTCGCCGCGTTAGTGGCTTGGGTGCTGATATCCGTGGTTCTCAGCCTGCGCCACAGGGACCAGATTCAACTCTGGAAGCGCTTTGTCGCCTCTGTTGGCACTAAGTCTGATCCAGAAGGCGTAGCGCCTGATTACCTCGCGTACTCTTATGTCCTTGTCGAGGGACGCGTGCTCTTTTTTTTCGGTACGAAGCTGTCGATCCATGGCATCGTCGTAGAAAAGGTGGCGTGGCACACACGCCTGATCTATCCGCGGCTCTTTCTGCGTTGGGATCAGATTTCAACCGTTTCAGAGCGGAAGCACATGGGTTGGCGAGCGGATGACATGCTTGCAGTCGTCGATATCTCAGCTCCACATCCCCAAAGGATCGTCATCCCTTGGCGGTCGGGAGGCCGGACCCATGTTCCCATGGAGGTACGTTACGTCCCGTTAGCGGAATTGTCAGCTCAGAACAAGTAACTCGCTGCTGACCGCCACGCTCGGCCCGAAGCGCAAGCTCCATATTGTCGTTGGTGAATTCCTGTTTCAGGCCGCTACCGGCGGCTGAATCAGCGCGCGACAGTGGCTTCGCCACTTGAACGCGCTTAACGCAAGCGGCCGCCGACCGGCTGCTACGTCGCGATCCGCCGGCGGAATACCGGCAGTGGCAGCGGTGCGCGTTCACAGCTGGAGTATGCCGCGCGCCAGCGACCTGACCGTCCAGGCGCCAAGGGCCGCTCGGGCGGGGCTGGGTTGCGGCGGCTCCGCCGGTACGCGCAAGGCCATTGCTGCGGCTGATGGTCAGAGCCGCTGAACGCCCGGCAGGCGCCCGAGGGCGCGATCGAAGGAACCGAGCGGCAGGTGGCCCTGCCGGCTCGCGATTGCACGGATCAGGCAGTCGGAAAATCCCGCCGCGGGCCGCTCGCGAAACGCTTCCAGTGCGGCCGCCACGACGTCCGGGTCCTGGACGGTCAGCGACGCGTGGTCGAGCAGCATGCCCATGACCGTGGCGATCCGTTGGGCCGGGAGTCGTAGACCGACTCGAGGACCCAGGCGAGCTCCGCCAGCACGACATGTGATAGCCAGGCGCCATCGGCCACGAAGGCTTCCGCGGCACCCGTCTGTCGCGGATCGTCACGGGCGATGATCCGGACGAGGACGTTGGTATCAACGGCGCGCATGGCGCCGCCGCACCTGCTCGCGGATGCCGGCCTTGAGCTCGTCCAGGCTCAGCGGCGCAGGTGGGCCGTCAGGGAACGCGGCGGCGTGCAGGTCGGCCGCCGTGTAGCGGCCTGCCTTGCGGACGACGATCTTCCCGCCCTCCGCTTCCCACTCGAGCACCGAGCCGGGCGCCAGGCCAAGCAGGCGACGGACCTCGGCGGGCACCGAGATCTGCCCCTGGGTAGTGAGACGGGAGTGGGCGATGGCCATGGCGCTTCATTACCGGGGTAATGAATGGCTGGTCAAGCGACCAAACGGGACTGTGTCTGCGCTTTTGTGGCTGGGCTGGGCACTGGCTTGAACCCAGGCAGCCATCTCTTGGGCATGCGGATCAATGGGATAACTGTTGGACCGGCGCGTAACGGCGGGTATCGCCTTAGCGCATCAGGCTGGCTGTCGATGAATAACATTGAGGAGGCCGATCGATGGATGGGGGCGGACGCCAGCCCAGCAAAGAAAAGGCCCCGCCAGCACTGCCGGCGGGGCCTTTGCGCTCCTGGGCCGTCGGTGCAGCGGGCGCTGCTCCGGCGGCCTGTTCAGCCGATCAGGTGATCGGCGCCTCGGCCCCTTCGGCGGGGACAGGCTCCGGTGCCGGCGGCGGCGGCCGCGGCGCCCCGAGCTCGGGGTAGTCCTGGTACATGCTCACGCCGAGCAGGGGCTTGTTGGCGCCCTGGTGGCAGGTGGCGCAGTTGACCTTCGGCACGTCGCCCGCAGGTCCCAGCCGGTTCGCCGGCAGCCACTCGGCCGTCGGCACGACGTAGTTGACGTTGAGGTCACGCACCATGCGGATGCCGTAGAACGCCGTCGTGCGCTGGGGCGAGCTCTGGTCCCAGGCCGCCATGGACCGCGTGTTGTGGCAGAAGGTGCAGTTGACGCCCAGGGACTGGGAGATGTGCATCATCAGCCCGTAGGTCTTCTCGGCGTCCTTCGTGCCGGTGGCATTGCCGTGGGGCAGGGCCTTGGTACCGACCACGCGGATCGCGTTGTCGGCGACGAGGAAGGTCGAGAAGGGATCAGCGGGCAGCGACGCGTAGGCGACGGCGGAGGCCGGGTGGTTCTGGCCGGTGTCCCGGGCCGCGAGGCCACGCGCCTTGTCGAGGCGGGGATCCTGCGACCAGGTGTTGACCGGCACGTTCTGCCCGCGATGGCACGTGTAGCAGGTCACGCCGGTGCCCCGGACGTGGGGCTCCCAGGTGGTGTTGATGTGCCGGGTCATGCGCAGCATCGTGCGCGAGACCTTCTTCGCGTAGACCGCATCGGAGCTGAGTTCGGCACCGGCGTGGCAGTACTGGCAGCCCTGCTCCGGCGACACCCAGGCGGTCATGGCCTGCATGACGCGCGTGAACTCGGGGACCGTCAGGTCACCGAGCACCTGCACGTTCTGGTAGATCTCGCCGGCCAGGGGGCCGGCGGGCTCGACCCGGGGCAGCGACTCGGGCACCTGGTTGGCAGCGGCCAGCTTCTTCACCGCGCGCGGGTTGTCGACCTGCACCATGCCGGTACCACGGTAGCCGACCTGCTCGACCTCCGGTCGCGGCAACTCGCAGCCGGCCAGCAGCAGCGCCGCAGCGGCGCAGGCCACGGTCACCCGGACGGGCAGCCCCGGCAGATTCACGTTCAGGCGCTTCACTGGGCACCTCCCGGGAGGGTGGCGGGATCGACGCCGGCCGGGAACACGGCCGGGTACATCGGGGCAACGCCGTGCTTCACGGCCCACAGGTACCAGTTGTCGACGACGGTGCCCGTGAGCAGGATGCCGATGCCGCCGGTCAGCGGCGTGAGCACCGCGAACCACCACGCCCAGCGGTGGATCGACTCCATCGTGGCGTTGAAGCCCATGGTCCAGCGCCAGAAGAGCGCTGCGCGCTCGCTGGCGGTGCCGCGGTCGGTGATCTGCTCGACCTCGCGGTCGCCACCGTAGCGCGTGACGGCGAGGATCGTCGCACCGTGCATCGCGAAGAGCAGCGTCGAGCCGTACAGGAAGGCGATCGACAGCATGTGGAACGGGTTGTAGAACAGGTTCCCGTAGCGGATCGAGAACGCCGCCGTCCAGTCGAGGTGCGGGAAGATGCCGAAGGGCACCGCCTCGCTCCAGCTGCCCATCAGCAGCGGCCGGATGAAGCCCAGCACCAGGTACAGCCAGATGGCCGCCGCGAAGGCCCAGGCCACGTGGGTGCCCATGCCCAGCGACCGCGCCCGCCGGTAGGTGCGCACCCACCAGAGGATCAGCGACGTCGTCAGGAAGAAGCCGGCCAGCAGCCACCACCCGCCCTTCTCCATGGGCGGCAGGCTGATGCCGTACTCCGGCGCCGGCGGCTCGAGGCCCAGCCAGAAGAGCTGGCGGATGAACTGCACCGGGTCCCAGCCCACCGAGGCGAGCATGTTGAAGCCGATGATCTCGAAGGCGACCAGCCCGCAGAAGAGCGAGATGAAGCCGGTCCAGCCCAGGTAGACGGGACCGATCTGCCAGTCGCCGATCTTGCCGAGCAGGTTCGAGATGAAGGTGCCGGTGCTGCCACTGCCCACGCGGCCCGAGTCGCCGGCCGGCAGGGGCACGCCGGCGTAGACCGGCCCGCGGACCTGCACCCGGGTAAAGATGTTCTGGTATTCAGCCACTTTGATTCTCCCGGATCAGTTCCAGATCGGCAGCTGCAGCCACCAGTTCCACCACTCAGGCCAGCCCCGGGTCCAGAAGGGGCCGCTGATCACGATGCAGACGGCACTCCAGAAGCCCGCGGACAGTGCCAGGAAGAGGCCCACGCGGTGGATGCCCAGCGCACCGACCGAATAGCCCTGGAGGTCGCGGAAGAACGTGTTCTCGTGCTCGGCACCCTTGACCAGCTCGCCATCGGGCGGATTGGCCGTCGACAGGATGGCGCCACCGTGCAGGGCGAGCGCGAGCGTCGTGAAGAAGAAGAACGACACCGCGATCATGTGCGCGGGGTTGTAGTGGAAGTGCAGGTACTGGTAGCCGACGTTCGACACCCAGTCGAGGTGGCTCAGGATGCCGTAGGGGAAGGCGTGTCCCCAGGCGCCCATCAGCACCGGCCGGATCACCACCAGCGTGACGTAGGCGAAGATCGCGACGCTGAAGGCAAAGGGCACGTGGTAGCCGATGCCGAGCTTGCGGCAGATCTCCACCTCGCGCAGGGCCCATGAGACGAAGGCGCCGATGGCGCAGACGGTGATGACCTGCCAGAGGCCTCCCTCGCGCATCGGTGCCAGCGCCAGCCCGTAACTGATGTCGGGCGGCGCGATGTTGATCTGCCAGAGATTCCAGGTCGGGCCGATGGCGGCACCCCAGACGATGAGGGCCGTGCCCAGCAGGGCGAAGAAGGCCGTCGTGACGCCGAAGAAGCCGACGTAGAAGGGCCCGACCCAGAAATCGAACAGGTCGCCGCCGATCAACGTGCCGCCACGGACACGATATTTCCGTTCGAAACTCAGCAACGCCATTTTTTCTTTCCCCCTCGCGATGGTGCCCGGCACCACCGCGCTGCGTTCGCCCGGACACCTACGGCCCCGGGCTTCAAGGCCCGGGGCCGTCTGCGTCCCTTTTCAGGGCTCTTTTCTCGCTGGCAGCAGCCGGTCGGGCCCGAAGGCCCGCCCGGTCACGCTGCGCCGGCTCAACCCCCTGCGGGGCCGGCCAGCCAGTTGTAGCGGTCAGTGCTCAGCAGGATGAAATGAATCGTCAGTGCCAGCACGGCCAGCCCCACGTGGAGCGCGATGAAGGCCTTCTTGAAGTCAAAGTACAACCAGGTACGCCACATGTGCTTGTGCTCCTCAACCCAGCCACGGCCGCCAATTCCACACCAGGAAGTGTGCAATGACGGCGATTGCGATGTAGACCAGTGCATTGGCCATCATGGCGCCTTGTACCGCCTTGGCCTCCGCCTCAGTCATCAGGTGCTTGTCTGCCATAAGAGATCTCTCCAACAGGCCTGTCAGCAATGCCGCGCGGACGCGGCGGGATTCACCGTGGCGGAGCTCCACCCCGGCGAGCCTTCCACCCGGAGCAACCCGGGCAGATTCTTGAATATATCCCGGTTCGTGCCCGTCATGCGGCACGACCTTCGATGAGTTGCGCACGGGCCGCGGCCACCCGGGCCGCGGTAACGCGCTCTTCGCCGGCGGCGCGGGCGTCGCGCTCGGCCCGGTCACGGATGCGCTTGGCCGCCGAGATGCGCACCAGGTACGGCTCGTTCTCGACCAGCTCGTCGAGCAGGCGCATGGCGTCGTCGTCCCAGGCCGAGGCCTCGCGGGTCAGCCGGGCCGGCGTCGGGTCGACCCGGTCGAGCTCGGTGCCCAGCGGCAGGATGTTGAACAGCGCGTCGAAGAGCGCGTTGCAGACTTCCTGCACCAGGAAGGTCGCGCCACTGTAGCCCATGAACGGCGTGCCGGTATGCCGGCGCACGATGGTCAGCGGAAAGGACGCCGCGATGAACATGGCCCGGGGCCCGAGTTCGGCCAGGTACATGCGCTCGTTGAAACTGCCGAAGAGCACCAGTGGCGTCTTCTCGCGCACGGCCTTGCGCACCGCCTCGTTGTCGGGCTTGGCCCCGGGGCGCCTGGCGAAGGCGAAGTTGCAGGGCAGCCCCAGCTCGTCCTCGAGGAAGTGCCGCACGCCGCGGGTGTAGGTTTCGTTGGCGACGATGCCGAAGCTGGCGGTGCCGAAGAAGTCCTGGGTCACCGAGCGCCACAGGTCCCACAGCGGCTTGATCGTCGTGTGCTTCTCGCGCTCGATGAAGGGCTCGGGGTCGAGGCCCAGCAGTTCGCCGAGGCTGCGCAGGAACCTGGTCGTGCTGTGCAGGCCGATGGGGGCCTGCAGGTACGGGCGCTCCATGGCCTCGCAGAGCATGCGGCCGAACTCGCGGTACATGCAGACGTTGACGTCGGCGTCGGCGAGCTTCGCCACGTCGGCCAGGTGCGTGCCCAGCGGGAACACCAGGTTCACCTCGGCGCCGATGCCCTCGATGAGCCGGCGCACCTCGGCGAGGTCCGACCAGGTGTTGAAGTGACCATAGATGGGGCCAATGATGTTGACCCGGGGTTTCTCGCCGGCGGCCCGCGGCTTGCGCTCGGGCACCTTGCGGGTGCCGAACTCGGTCCAGAGCCAGTACATGGCGCGGTCGGCGCTCTGCCACTGGTCCTCGTCGATGGTCCGCGGCAGGAAGCGCTTGATGCTCGTGCCCTCGGGCGTGACGCCGCCGCCGATCATTTCGGCGATGGAGCCCGTGACCACGACGCTCGGCAGGTCGGGGTCGAGGGTGCCGTGGGCCCGGCGCATGGCCTGCTCGGTGCCCGTCTGGCCCAGCTCTTCTTCGGCGAGGCCCGTCACGACGACGGGCAGCTCGTGGGGCGGCAGCGCGTCGGTGTAGTGCAGCACCGAGGTGACAGGCAGGTTCTCGCAGCCCACGGGGCCGTCGATGATGACCTGCAGGCCCTTGATGGCGGTGAAGACGTACACCGACCCCCAGTAGCCGCCCGCGCGATCATGGTCGAGCACCAGCATCAGCCGTGCTCCTCCGCCGCGCGCTTCTGCTTGTCGAGGCGCCGGCGGTAGCTGGCCTTGAACTCGGGCCGGTCACGGGGCACGTCCTGCCAGATGCCGGCGTTGGCGCCCTGGCCGACGCTGCCGAAGAAGGCCTGCATCTCGTCGAAGCGGGCCTTGCCCGACATGGCGACGTTGATGACCTGGGCCAGCGAGCCTGCGCCCGCGGGGCCCATGAGGGGCCGCGACGAGATCAGGTTCGTGAAGTACAGCGACGGGATCGCCCGCTCCTTGGCCTTCTGCACGACGGGCGTCGTGCCCACCACCAGGTCGGGGGAGAACTCGTCCATGGCCGCCACGTCCTGCTCGAGGGACGCGCGGTACTGCACGCGCACGCCCCGGGCCTCGAGCCACTCGCGGTCCGGGTCGGACCAGCGGGTGCGGGGGCAGGCCGTGCCGACGTAGCGCAGGTCGGCGCCGCTCTCGACGAGCAGGCGGCCCACCAGCAATTCCGAGCCCTCGTAGCCCGAGAGCGTGATGCGGCCCTTGATGGGCGCTGCCGCCAGCGCGCCGCGGATGGCCGGCAGGAACCGGTTCTTCGCGGCGGCGACGCGGTCGGGCGGCACGTTGCAGGCCTCGGCGATGGCGTCGAGCCAGGCGGCGGTGCCGTCGTGGCCGACGGGGGCCGAGGGCACGACGGGGCGGCCGGCCGCCTCGAACTCGCGGATGGCGGCGGTATAGAAGGGATGGATGGCGGCGACGGCGGCGCAGTCGAGGGCGGCATAGAGCTCGCGCCACTCCCGCGTCGGCACCACCTGGCCGGCGGCCAGGCCCAGGGGCTCGAGCAGCATGCCGATGCCGACGGGATCCGCCGGGAACACCTCGCCCACCAGCGTCACCGTCGGCTTCGCCGAGCGGCCCGCCCGGGGCGCCTGCACGGGACCCGCCTCGGCCTCGGCCCGCGCGTACTGCAGCATGGCGCCGGCCAGCACGTCCTTGGCCTCGGCGTGGGTCGGCACGCCGAAGCCCGGCACGTCGATGCCGATGATGCGCACGCCGTTGATCTCTTTGGGCAGCAGCTGCAGCGGCACGCCCGAGGCCGTCGGCACGCACAGGTTGATGATGACGACCGCGTCGTGCTGCGCCGGGTCGGCGAGCTTCAGCACGGCCTCGCGGATGTCCTCGAAAAGCTTGCCGGTGACCAGCGTCTCGGAGTTGAAGGGCACGTAGCCGACGGTGCGGCGCGCGCCGTAGAAGTGCGAGGTGAAGGTCAGGCCGTACACGCAGCAGGCCGAGCCCGACAGGATCGTCGCCGTGCGCCGCATGCGCAGGCCCACGCGCAGCGACCCGAAGGCCGGGCACATGCTCTGGGGCTGGTCATGGGGGCCGGCCGGGTAGTCACGGGCGTAACGCTCGAGCGTCTCGCTCTTGCCCGCCGCGGCCGCCGCCTGGCGCATGGTGTCGCGGCCGCCGTGGCAACCGGCGCCTTCGGCAGCGCTCGCAGGGATGTTCGCCTGGTCGGTCATGCGGAGAAGGTGCGTGGGTCCCGGTTCAGGCGGCGTCGTAGACGACTTCGAGACTCGGGCGCGTCGCCGACTGCGGGCCGCACAGGTCCTCGAGGGTCGCCGGGACCAGCTCGACGTCGCGACCCACGGCGTCGCCGGAGAAGAGCCCGAGCAGCGCGTCCTGGGACAGCGGCTTCGGGCGCACCGGCGGCGCCTCGGCCACGTTGGTGGCGAGCTCTTCGAAGAGCGGCGCCCAGTCACCGCCGGGGCGGCCGATGATCTCGTAGTTGGCGCTCTTGCGGCGGATGTCCTCGTGGGCCGGGATCGCGGCCAGCACCGGGATGCCGGCGGCGGCGGCAAAGGCCTGGGCCTCGCCGGTGCCGTCGTCCTTGTTGATGACGAGGCCCGCGACGCCGACGTTGCCGCCGAGCTTGCGGAAGTACTCCACGGCCGAGCACACGTTGTTGGCGACGTACAGCGACTGCAGGTCGTTGGAGCCCACGACGATGACCTTCTGGCACATGTCGCGGGCGATGGGCAGGCCGAAGCCGCCGCAGACCACGTCGCCGAGGAAGTCGAGCAGCACGTAGTCGAAGCCCCAGTCGTGGAAGCCGAGCTTCTCGAGGGTCTCAAAGCCGTGGATGATGCCGCGCCCGCCACAGCCACGGCCCACCTCGGGCCCGCCGAGCTCCATGGCGAAGACGCCGTCGCGCTTGAAGCAGACGTCGCCGATGGCCAGCGGCTCGCCGGCGAGCTTCTTGCGCGACGAGGTCTCGATGATCGTCGGACAGGCCTTGCCGCCGAAGAGCAGCGACGTGGTGTCGCTCTTGGGGTCGCAGCCGATGAGCAGGATCTTCTTGCCCTGCTGCGCCATCATGTAGGAGAGGTTCGCGAGGGTGAAGCTCTTGCCGATGCCGCCCTTGCCGTAGATCGCGATGATCTGCGTCTCGCGGGTCACGGGCCCGGCCGCCGGGGCCGGCGGCGGCTGTGCCGCCTCGTCGCGCAGCTGGCGGCGCAGCATGTCGATGGATACGGAACCGAGGGTGCCGTCGTTCGGCGGACTGCTGCTCACGCGACGCTTCTCCAGTCGAGGATCATCTTGAGGCAGGCCGGATCACCGAAGGCCGTGCGGTAGGCAGCATCCGCGGCCCGCGCCGGCTCGCGATGGGTGATCAGGCCGGCGAGTGAGAGCTTCCCGGCGTTCAGAAGTTCCAGCACGCGGGTCAGGTCGGCCTCGCGCCACTCGGCAGCAACGCGCAGCCGCGCCTCGCGCATGAAGGCCGGCGCGAACTGGAAGGAAATCTCGCTGTAGAAGCCCGCGAGGATCACCTCGCCACCCGGCGCGAGCCGGGCAATGAGCTGGTCGAGGATCTTCGCGTCACCGCTCACGTCGCAGATGGCGCGGTAGTCGCGGCGCTCGTCGGCATCCGGATGGCAGACGCGGTAGCCGTCGGCACCGCCCTGGCGGTCGGGGTTCGTCTCCCAGACGGTGGGCGGCGGGTGGCCTGCGGCCACGATGAGCCGGGCCAGCAGCCGGCCGAGGACACCGTGGCCCACGACGAGGTCGGGCGGCACGGGCCCACCGGCGATGGCGTGCTGGGCCGTGGCGGCCAGCGCCAGCAGCACGGCCTCCTCGCCCAGGGACTCGGCCACCGGAATCGCCCGCGCGGCCGGCAGCACCACGCGCGCAGCGGCGCCGCCGAACAGTCCCCGCACGTTGCTGAAGCCGCGGGAGCCCGGCACGAAGACACGGTCACCCACCTGGCGACCGGTGGCCTTGGGACCCGCGGCCTGGATGCGACCCACCGACTCGTAACCGGGCACCAGGGGATAGCCCATGCCGGGGAAGGCGGGCATGCGGCCGGACCAGAGCAGGCGCTCGGTGCCGGTGCTGATGCCGCTCCACTCGATGTCCACGACCACGTCGTCGTCGCCGGGTGGCAACAACTCGACGGGCGCGAGCGCGAGGCGCTCCGGTCCTTCGAGGACGACGGCTATCGTGTTCATTCCCCACTCCTTCCGCGGATGCGGAAGAACCCCGAGTGTCAGTCTACTTTGACGAGGGGGGCTGTCAAGGCAGGTTAACGCGCGTGCTGCATAGCTCCGGCACGGGCAACGATGAGGCTCGTGAGCAGCGGAATGCGCGTCTTCTTGCGCTGCACACGAACGAAGCCGGCGGCCTGCAGCAGCGCCGCGAGCTCGTCGAAGGTGCGGGGCCGGCCACGCCCCATCGCGAAGAGATAGAGCCCGAAGTACGCGTCGCCCATGGGTGCAGCGCCCGGCGTACTGGCCAGCGGCTCGGCGACGACCAGCGTGCCGTCCGCCGGCAGCGCGGCCCGCACGGCCCGCAGCAGCGTCAGCACGCGGGCGTCGTCGTGGTCGTGCAGCACGCGCACCAGCGTCACCACGTCCGCACCGGCGGGCAGTGGCGTCGTGAAGAAATCGCCCTCGTGCACCACGCACCGGTCAGCGAGACCGGCCTCGGCGAGCCTGCGGCGCGCCACGGCGGCCACCGGCGGCAGGTCGATCATCATCAGCCGCAGCCCCGGCGCCTGCCGGGCCACCGCCCGCAGGAAGCTGCCGTCGCCGCCGCCGACGTCGAGGAGGCAACGGTGCCGGTCCAGCCGGCAGGCGGCCAGGATCTCCTCGGCCACCATGGGCTGCGATGCCGCCATCAGCGCCGTGTAGGGCGTAACGGCATCGGGTGCGATGGGGCCGGCCGGCGCCTCGGCGGCGTAGGGCCAGTACCGGGCCAGCTGCCCGTCGGCGCCGGTCTGGCCGCCGCGCAACAGGGCCACGGGATCCTCGAGGTCGCGGTAGAGCAGCGTGTGGTGCTCCACCATGGCGGCGATGCCCGGCGTCGCGAGCACCGCGGCGCCCAGCTGGCCGAGGCCCCAGGTCCCGCCGCTGCGCGGTTCGATGAGCTGCAGCGAAGCGGCGGCCCGCAGCAGCGTGAGCATGGACTCGGGTGGCAGGCCGGTGCGCGCCGCCAGCACCTCGGCCGTGGCCGGGCCCTCGTTCACGATGGCGAAGAGGTCGACGCGCACGCAGGCCGCCAGCACCTGGGAGTAGACGAAGCCCGCCACCACGTCGAAGAGCTGCCGCGCGCGCTGCCGCGCCAGGGGCCGGGTCAGGGGAAAGGCCGTGGCCCAGCGGGCGAAGGCCGCGCTGGTCAGCAGCCGGTCGCGCAGCGCACGCCAGCGATCGAGGAGGGAGAGTGGCATGGTGCCTTCGGTGGCGATCGCTCGTGACGGCAGCAACCAGGGATTGGCAAATGCCGGGCGCATAGACTATAGACAGAGGCTGGTGGATCACCAGCCGCGCTACCCGGCCGGCAGAAGCCGCGGAGTCGATGACGATGCGTGAGCCCGAACCAACGTCCCTGCAGTCCCGGCGGGCCCTGGGGCCTGCGGATGCCGCATTGGCCGGCACCGTGGCGGCGGGCCCGGGGCTGCAGTCCTTCACGGCGGAAGCGGCACCCGTGGCGCGCGCGCTCACGCCGCCGGAGTGGCGGCGCACCGACGGCGGGCTGCTCGAGCGCGACGACGCAGCGCTGGCGGCAGGCCCCCGCTTCGACCGCCGCGTGGGCCACGACGGCTACGTCTGGTGGTACGTCGACGCCTTCAGCGAGGACCGGGCCTACGGCCTGACGCTGATCGCCTTCATCGGCAGCGTCTTCTCGCCCTATTACGCCACGGCCCGCCGCGCGGGGCCCGCCGACCCCCACGAGCACGTCGCGCTGAACGTCGCGCTCTACGGCCGCGGCGGCAAGCGCTGGGCCATGACCGAGCGCTCGCGCGGCAGCCTGCAGCAGTCGGCGGCGAGCCTCGTCATCGGCCCGAGCAACCTGCACTGGGACGGCCGCTGCCTGCGCATCAGCCTCGACGAGATGACGGCCGTCTTCCCCAGGCGGCTGCGCGGCGAGGTGCGCGTCTTCCCCGAAGCCATCGGCACCCGCACCTACGGGCTCGATGCGGCGGGCAACCACCGCTGGTGGCCCATCGCGCCGCGGGCCGCCGTCGAAGTGGCGCTGCCGGAGCCGGGGCTTGCCTGGCGCGGGCTCGGCTACCTCGACTGCAACCACGGCGACGCGCCGCTCGAGCGCGACTTCGCCGCCTGGGACTGGTCCCGCAGCATGAAGCGCAGCGGCGCGACGGTGTTCTACGACGTGGTGAGGCGCGACGGCGTCGAGGCGGGGCTCGCGCTGGAGTTCGACGCGGCGGGCCAGGCCCGCCCGGTGGCGGCACCACCGGCCGTCCAGGTGCGCCGCACCTTCTGGGGACTGCCGCGCCGCACGCGCACCGACGCCGGCACCCGGGCGGCCGTGGTCACGACGCTGGAGGACGGGCCCTTCTACGCGCGCTCCGTCGTCAGTGCCGAGGTGCACGGTGAGGCCGTGACCGCCGTGCACGAGAGCCTGTGCCTCAATCGTTTCAGCTCCCGCTGGGTGCAGGGACTGCTGCCGTACCGCATGCCCCGGAACCCGGGCTGACGCGAACGACGCCGGCGCGTGCCGGCAGCTGACTGTCCTGGACGGGCCGGGCCACGCCCACCGGCGCAGGGATCCCTCGCGTCGCACGACGCCGGAGAGGATTCCTCAGCGGTGCCCGCCGGGCACGACCTTGCGGGTGACCTGGCGGATGCCCCGCCACACGAAGAACGCCACCACGGGGATGCTGAGCACCGTCACGATGCTGCTGTCGACGGGTAGCCCCAGGGACGACAGGCCCTTCGCGCCGTAGTTGACGAGGCCCACGACGTAGTACGTCACCGCCGCCACGGACAGGCCTTCGACGGTGCTCTGCAGGCGCAGCTGAAGCTCGGCGCGCCGGTCCATGGATTCGAGCAGCGCCTGGTTCTGCCCCTCGCGGGTGATCTCGATGCGGGTCGACAGCAGCTGGCTCGCCCGGGACACGCGCTGGGACAGCGACTCGAGGCGCGTCGATACGGCCTGGCAGGTATTCATGGCCGGCGCCAGCCGGCGCTCCATGAACTCGGTGAACATCGGCAGCGGGTCGATGCGCTCCTCGCGCAGCTCCGTGATGCGCCGCTGCACCAGTTCGTAGTAGGCCGCCGCCGCGCCGAAGCGGTAGTGGCTGTCGGCCTCGCGGCTCTCGATCTCGGCCTGCAGCCGCGTGAGCCGGTCGAGCAGCGCCGGCTCGCTGCGGGCGTCGGCCGCGGCCAGCATGGTGGTGATGGAGACCAGCTCGCGCTCCTCGGCCACCAGCGCCGGCGTCAGTGCCTTTGCCACGGGAAACGCCAGCAGCGCCAGCATGCGGTAGACGTCGATCTCGAGCACGCGCTGCATGAGCCGGCCGGCCTGCCGGGGCGCCAGGCCCCGGTCGTAGATGAGCAGGCGGCCGAAGCCGTCGGCGTGGATGCGGAAGTCCGTGAGCGCCACGGCCTTGCCGCCGGCCACGAGGCTGCCCACCAGCGGATTGCCGGCGAAGGACTCCGTCGCGATCCGCTCGAAATCCTGGGGCGCGCCCGGGTCCGCGACGAACACCGCATGGGTCGCCAGCAGCACGCGGCCCGGCAGGGCCGCGACCCAGTCGGCCGGCGCCGCGCTGAGGGCCGGTTCCGCGAAGGGCGCCGACTCTGCACCGGCCACGATGAAGACCAGCCGCGAGAACTCCGTGTGCCCCTCCCACTTGATGCGGAAGGGCCCGAGGTCGGCGCTGAAGTGGGTGCTGCCGGGCGGCGGCGGCGCGACGCCGAAGCGGCGGGCCAGGTCGCACACGGCCTGCCAGTCGGCCTCCCGGGGCTGGCCGTCGGCCAGCATCGCCAGCATCGTGACCCGCAGCGGCGCGAGCAGCACCTCGGGCGGGCGCGCGTGCACCTCGTCGTTGAGCTCGATGCGCAGGGGATGATCGGCGGGCAACGTCATCGGCGGGGAGCTCCGGCCGCACAAGGCCGCAAGATAGCGCGGGGCCGGCGTTCCGTCATGCCACGACGTCACGGTCGCGGGGCAGTCCAGCGGCGGCGCGGACGATCGGCACGATCAGGTCGGGACGCTCTTCGTGGGCGAGGTGCCCGAGCCCCGGCAGGTGCTCGACGCGGGCGCCGGGCACCAGCGCCTTCACGCGCTCGGCCGTGGCCGGCACGATCATTCTGTCGCGGTCGGCGGCCACCAGCACCAGCGGCACCTCGAGGCGCGGCAGGTCCCGGGCCAGGGGCCGAGGGTCCCACATGGCCATCATGCCGAGCGCCCCGGCGACGTGCCCGGGCTTCCTGGCGAGCCGCGCGTAGAACTCCGTGCCCGGCGCGTCGAGGGTCGAGCCGGTGCCGGCCAGCAGCCGCTCGACGACGGCCCGGTCCGCCGCGCGCCAGGCGAAGAGCCGCGGCAGGAACGAGCCCGTGGTCAGGAAGCGCGCGAGTCCGGCAACCGTCGGGTGCCGCGCGCCGCCCAGCGGCAACAGGGCACCGTTCAGGCTGACGAAGCCGGCGGGCGTCAGCCCACCATCGATGCAGAGCCGCGCCAGGATCGCCGCGCCGGCCGAGTGACCCACCACCACCCGGGGCGCGAGGCCGAGCTCGCGCACCAGCGCCGCCACGGACTCCGCCATGCCCGGCAGCGACAGCCGCTGGGCCGGCGGACACTCGGTGTAACCGTGGCCCGGCAGGTCCGGCGCCACCACCGTGAAGTCCCGGGCCAGCAGCGGCGCGAGTCCCCGCCAGGAATGGGTCGACGCGCCGGTACCGTGGATCAGCAGCGCGACGGGACCTGCGCCCATCTGCTGCACGTGCCAGCGCAGGCGCCCGGCCACGACGAAGCGGCTCGCCTCCCGGTGCGGCCAGTCGCGGCCGTCGGTGTCCCAGTCGGGCGCGACGTTCATGCGGCGAGTCCCGCGTCATCGGCGTGGTGGCAGGCCACGAGCCGGCCGGCGATCTCGCGCGGGGCCGGCACCTCGTCGGCGCAGCGGCGGGTGGCGAGCGGGCAGCGCGTGCGGTAGACGCAGCCGGAGGGTGGCGCCAGCGGCGACGGCAGCTCCAGCGCTGCGGTCGCGGACTCCCACGACCGGGCAGCACCGGCGTCAACCGCGGGCACGGCCTGCAGCAGCGCGCGGGTGTAGGGATGGCGGGGCTCCCGGTAGATGGCCCCGGCGTCGCCGCTCTCCATGGTCCGGCCCAGGTACATGACGAGCACACGATGACAGAGCGCGCGCACGACGGCGAGATCGTGGGCGATGAAGAGCATGGCGAGGCCCCGCTCGCGCTGCACCCGGGCCAGCAGCCGCACCACCTGGGCCTGCACCGTCACGTCCAGTGCGCTCACCGGCTCGTCGCAGACCAGCAGCGCGGGCTCGAGCACCAGCGCCCGGGCGATGCCGACCCGCTGGCACTGCCCGCCGGAGAACTGGTGGGGATAGCGGCCCATGGCCGCGGGATCGAGGCCCACGTCTTCCAGCGCCTGTCGCACGCGCTCCGTCACGGCATCGCGACCGAGCGATGGCTCGAAGACGCTGAGGGGCTCGGCGACGATGTCGCGGATGGTCAGCCGCGGGTCCAGCGCCGCGAAGGGATCCTGGAACACCAGCTGCGCGTGGCGGCGCTGGGCCCGCAGGTCCGCGGCGCCGAGGCCCTGCAGGCTGCGCCCGAGCAGCACCACGCGCCCGGCCGTGGGCGGGATCAGCCGCAGCACGGCCCGGGCCAGCGTCGACTTGCCGCTGCCCGACTCGCCGACGATGCCGAGCGTCTCGCCGCGCCGCACGTCGAGGTTCGCGTCCACCACGGCCTGCAGCCGGGGCGCCGGCGCGAAGGGATGCGGCCGCGGCAGCGTGAAGGTGACGGACACGCCCCGGGCCGACAGCACTGGCGCGTCGGCACCGGTGGCGGGGTCGGTTCCGGTTCCGGTTCCGGTTCCGGTTCCGGTGTCGATGCCGGTGCCGCGGCCGGGACCGGCGATTGCCGCGGCCACTGGTCCTGTCACCGATCCCGTCACGGGTCCGGCCGCTGACCCGGCCATTGAAACCGGCGGCGGCCCCGGCTGGTCGAGCCGCGGCACGGCGGCCAGCAGCTCCCGGGCGTAGTCGGTGCGGGGCCCCGCCAGCACCTCGGCCACGGGCCCCTGCTCCACGCAGCGCCCCTGCCGCAGCACCAGCATCGAGTCGCAGAGCCCGGCGACGATGCCGAGGTCGTGGGTGATGAAGAGGATGGCCGTGCCGTGCTCGCGGCGCAGCTGCGCCAGCAGCCGCAGGATCCCGGCCTGCACGGTGACGTCCAGCGCCGTGGTGGGCTCGTCGGCGATGAGCAGGTCGGGCTTGCAGAGCAAGGCGGTCGCGATCATCACCCGCTGGCGCATGCCGCCCGAGAGCTCGTGGGGATACATGTCGAGGCGCCGGCCGGGGTCGGTCACCTGCACCGCGGCGAGCATCTCCGCGCAGGCATCGCGGGCGGCCCGCGCCGACACGCGCCGGTGCCGGCGCAGGGCCAGCTGCATCTGCGCGCCGATGCGGAGATAGGGATTCAGCGCCGTCATCGGGTCCTGGAAGACCATGGCGATGCGGTCGCCCCGCAGGCGCTGCAGCTCGGCCGGCGGGAGCGCGATGAGGTCGCGGCCGCGGAAGCGCGCCTGGCCCGACGCCCGGCCGTTGGCCGCCAGCAGCCCGAGGATCGCCAGCGCTGCCTGGGTCTTGCCCGAGCCCGACTCGCCGACGAGGCCGAGGATCTCGCCCTCGCCGAGGGTGCACGACAGCCCATGCAGCGCCGTGACGGGGCCCTCGCGCGTGGCGAAGCGCACGGCGAGATCATCAAGCTCAAGGAGTGGCTGGCTCATGGGGGACGACGGTGCATTGGTCAACGACGCATTCGCCAACGGCCCACGGGCCAGCGCCGGTCATTCGTTACCCGGTTCATCGCGCTCATCCGGCGCTCCGGTCCCGCGGATCCAGGGCATCCCGCAGCCCGTCACCGAGGAAGTTGAAGCACAGCAGCGTCACCGCCAGGAACGCCGCCGGGAATACCAGCGACCACGGCGCCGTCTCCAGCTCCTGGGCGCCCTCGTTCACCAGCGCGCCCCAGGAGGTCATGGGCTCCTGCACGCCGAGCCCGAGGAAGCTCAGGAACGACTCCACAAGGATCACCTGCGGAATCGTCAGCGTCACGTACACCGCCACCACGCCCAGCAGGTTCGGCACGATGTGGCGGCGGATGATGGCCCCCGGCGGCACGCCCATGGCCCGGGCCGCCTCGACGAACTCGCGCTCCTTCAGGCCGAGCGTCTGGCCCCGCACGATGCGCGCCATGTCGAGCCAGTTGATCGCGCCGATGGCGACGAAGATCAGCAGGATGTTCCGCCCGAAGAGCACCATCAGCAGGATGACGAGGAACATGAAGGGCAGCGCGTAGAGGATGTCGACGATGCGCATCATCACCCGGTCGACGCGGCCGCCGGCGTAGCCCGCCACGGCGCCCCAGGTGATGCCGAGCACGAGGCTCACCAGCGTCGCGACGAGGCCCACCAGCAGCGACATGCGGCCGCCGTAGAACGTCCGCGTCAGCAGGTCCCGGCCCAGGGAATCGGTGCCGAAGAGCCGCCCGCCCTCCAGCGCCGGCGGCGCCGAGATGTGGTCCCAGTCCGGCCGGTCGAAGGCGTTGGGGCTGACGGCCGGCACGACCACGACGAGCACCGCCAGCAACGCCAGCGTCGCCGCCGCCACCATGGCGGCGCGGTTCCGCCGCAGCACGCCGAAGGCGTCGGCCCACAGGCCACCCTCGGCGGCCCCGCGGGGTCCCGTCGTGGCCGCGGTGGCGGCCGGCGTCTTCGGGGGCGTCGTGCTCATGGCGGCGCCTACCGTTGTACGGCCCGCGGGTCGAGCCAGCCATACAGCAGGTCGACCACGAGGTTGCAGAGGATGATCAGGGCGCCATAGAAGATGACGATGCCCATCACCAGCGTGTAGTCGCGGTTCAGCGCGCCGGTCACGAAGTAGCGGCCGAGCCCCGGCAGGCCGAAGATCTGCTCCACCACCACCGAGCCCGTGATGAGCCCCGCGGCCGCGGGACCCAGGTACGACAGCACCGGCACCAGCGCCGGCTTCAGCGCGTGGTACCGCAGGATGGTGTGCAGCGGCAGCCCCTGGGCCCGGGCCGTGCGGATGAAGGGGCTGCGCAGCACTTCGATGAGGCTGCCCCGGGTGAGACGGGCGATGTAGGCCACCTGGGGCAGCGCCAGCGTCAGCACCGGCAGGACCAGGTTCGCCGGGCCGCTGCCGAGGCCGCCGGCCGGCAGCCAGCCCAGCGTCACCGCAAAGAGCAGCACCAGCAGCGGCGCCACGACGAAGGTCGGCACCGAGATGCCGGCCATGGCCACGGCCATGGCGGCGTGGTCCGCGGCGCCGTTCTGGCGGAGCGCCGCCACGGTGCCGAGGCTCAAGCCCGCCAGCAGCGCCACCAGCAGCGCCAGCCCGCCGATGCGGAAGGACACCGGAAAGCCGATGGCGATTAGCTCGGTGACCGTGCGGTCGCGGTACTGGAACGACGGCCCAAAGTCGCCCCGCGCGAGGTTCCCCACGTAGCGCACGAACTGCAGCGGCAGCGGCTCGTCCAGGTGGTAGGCCGCCCGCAGGTTCTGCTCCACCTGGGGCGGCAGGCGCTTCTCGGCGTCGAAGGGCCCGCCGGGCGCGAGGCGGATCATGAAGAACGCCACGGTCACCAGTACCAGCAGCGTCGGTATCGCATCGAGCACGCGGCGGACGATGAAGCCCAGCATGGCGTCGGTGGCGATCAGCAGAACCGGCAGTTCATGGGCGGGCGGTCATCCGTGGGCGGTCATCAGTCGGCCGTTCTCAGTGGGCCAGTATGCGCAGGTGCCGCGACGGGTGGTGATCCAGCAGGTTCGGCTCGAAGCCCGCCACCCAGGGCTTCACCAGCTGCTTGCTCACATAGAAATAGAGTGGCAGCACCGGCAGGTCGGCCAGCAGCAGCCGCTCGGCTTCCGACAGCAGCTGGAGCCGCACCGTCGCGTCCACCTCGGCGGCGGCCTTCGCCAGCAGCTCGTCGTAGGCCGGGTTGCGGTAACCCATGTCGTTCAGCCCGTTCCGCGAGTGCAGGATCTCGAGGAAGGTATACGGATCCTGGTAGTCGCCGATCCAGCCGTAGCGGAAGGCTTCAGTCTCGAAGCCCTCGCGCCGGGTCTGCAGGAACACCTGCCACTCCTGGTTCAGCAGCTCCGTCTCGACGCCCAGCACCTCGCGCCACATGGCCGCCATGGCGGCGGCCAGGCGCCGGTGGTTGGGGTCGGTGTTGTAGAGCAGCTGCAGGCGCAGCGGCCGCTCGGCCGAATAGCCCGCCGCCGCGTACTGCCGCCGGGCCTCTGCCTCGCGCTCTTCCTGGGTCCAGCTGGCCCACTCCGGCGTCGGCGACGGATAGCCCGGCATCGGCGGCACCCAGGTGTAGGCCGGCAGCTCGCCGGCGCCGCTGATGCGCCCCGTCAGGATCTCGCGGTCCAGCGCCAGCGTCAGCGCGAGCCGCAGCGGCTGGTTGTCCCTGAAGGGCGGCTGGCCCAGGTTGAAGCCGAAGACGTAGCTGCCGAGGTACGGCGCGATCTTCAGCTCCGCCGGCAGGTTCTCCCGCAGCCAGCCGATCTGGCGGGCCGGCACCGTGTAGGTCATGTCGAGCTCGCCAGCGCGGTAGCGGGCAAGCTCGGCGTCGGCGTTCTCGATGGTGTAGTACCAGACTTCTTCGAGCACCGTGCCGGCCGCGTCGCGGAAGTAGGCGTTCCGTACCAGCCGGATGTGGGACTGCACGCGCCACTCGTCCAGCACGAAGGGCCCGTTGCCGACCAGCCGGCCGGGACGGGCAAAGCCGCTGCCGTACTGCTCCACCGTCGGGCGGTGCACCGGGTAGGCGCTGGAGTGGGTCAGCAGCCCCAGCAGGTACGGCGTCGGCGCCCGCACGCGGATCTCGAGGGTCAGGTCGTCGAGCGCACGCACGCCGAGGTCCGCCGGAGGCCGCTCGCCGGCGATCACGGCCTCGGCATTCTCGATGGGCGCGAGGATGGCCGAGTACTCCGACAGCGTCGCCGGGTCGACGCTGCGGCGAAGCCCGTAGACGAAGTCCGCCGCCGTCACCCGGTCACCGTTGCTCCAGCGACCGTCGGGCCGGAGGCGGAAGGTCCAGGTCAGGCCGTCGTCGCTGACGGCCCACGACGCGGCGGCGGCGGGCTGCAGCGTGCCGTCGGCCGCCTCGCCCACCAGCCCCTCGAAGAGGTCGCGGAGGATGTTCGACGACGACACGCCCTCGGCGCGGTGGGGGTCGAGGGTTTCGGGCTCGGGACCGCCGCCCCGGCGCAGCACCTGCCGCGCGTGCAGCTCGGTGCCCGTCGCGCCGCCGACGGCCACGGCGGCGGGAACCGCCGCGCCCGGCTCAGGCCCGCGCCCGCAGGCGGCGAGCCCCAAGCCAAGCACCAGCGCCAACGCGGCTAGCGGCAGTGCGCGGCGGCGGGTCCGCCGGGGCTCAGCCACGGCGCAGGCGGCGCTTCTGCAGGTGCACCAGCAGGTTCGACACTGCCGCCGGCGTCACGCCGGGCAGCCGCGCGGCGTGGCCCAGCGTCGGCGGCCGCCGCGCCGCGAGCTTCTGGCGGATCTCGTGGGAGAGGCCGTGCACGCTCGCGTAGTCGAGGTCCGCCGGCAGCGGCAGGTCATCGTGGCGCCGGGCGCGCTCGATCTCCTCCCGGGCGCGCTCGACGTAGCCCGAGTAGCGGGCCTCGATCTCCAGCGCCGCCACGACGGCCTCGTCCAGCTCGGGCCAGTCACCGGGCTCGGGCGCACCGAGGCCCGGCAGCGCACAGAGGTCCGCGTGAGTCACGTCGGGCCGGCGCAGCAGCTCGCGGGCCCGCACCGGCTGGCGCAGCACCTGCCTGCTCCAGGGTGCCGCCTCCGGCAGGTCGGCCGGGCGCACCACGGCTGAATCGAGCCGCGTGCCCTCGGCGGCGATGGCGTCGAGCTTGCGCGAATACGCCTGCCAGCGCGCCTCGCCGACGACGCCGAGCTGCCGCCCCACCGGTGTCAGCCGCTGGTCGGCGTTGTCCTCACGCAGCAGCAGCCGGTGCTCGGCGCGGCTCGTGAACATGCGGTAGGGCTCGGTGGTGCCGCGGGTGATGAGGTCATCCACCAGCACGCCGATGTAGGCCTCGTCGCGCCGCGGGTACCAGCCCTCGCGCCCGGTGGCCGCGAGCCCCGCGTTGATGCCGGCGAGCAGGCCCTGGGCCGCCGCCTCTTCGTAGCCCGTGGTGCCGTTGATCTGGCCGGCGAACCAGAGCCCGCCCAGCGCCCGGGTCTCGAGCGTGGGCCTGAGGTCCCGCGGGTCGAAGAAGTCGTACTCGATGGCGTAGCCCGGCCGCGTCAGGTGGGCGCGCTCGAGGCCTTCGATGGAGCGCACGAAGGCCACCTGCACGTCGAAGGGCAGGCTCGTGGAGATGCCGTTCGGGTACAGCTCGCTGGTGCCGAGGCCTTCCGGCTCGAGGAACACCTGGTGCGAGTCCTTGTCGGCGAAGCGCACGACCTTGTCTTCCACCGACGGGCAGTAGCGCGGGCCGATGCCCTCGATCACGCCGGTGTACATGGGCGAGCGGTCCAGCGCACCGCGGATCAGCTCGTGGGTGCGGGCGTTGGTGCGCGTGATGTGGCAGGCCACCTGGGCCGGGTGGTCGCTGCGGCGGCCGAGGAACGAGAACACCGGCCGCGGCTCGTCGCCCGGCTGGCGCAGCAGTACCTCGTAGTTGACGGTGCGGCCGTCGATGCGCGGCGGCGTGCCGGTCTTGAGGCGCCCCACCCGGAACGGCAGCTCCCGCAGCCGCTCCGCCAGCGTCACCGAGGCCGGGTCGCCGGCGCGCCCGCCGGACGACTGGCTGAGCCCCACGTGGATGCGCCCCGCGAGGAAGGTGCCGGCCGTCAGCACCACGGCCCGGGCGGTGAGCCGCAGCCCCGACTGGGTGACGACGCCGGTGACGCGGTCGCCGGTCACGATGAGGTCATCGACGGTCTGCTGGAAGATGCGCAGGTTCGGCGTGGCCTCCAGCAGGCTGCGGATGGCCTGCCGGTACAGCGCCCGGTCCGCCTGGGCCCGGGTCGCCCGCACCGCGGGCCCCTTGCTGGCGTTGAGCGTGCGGAAGTGGATGCCCGCTCGGTCCGCCGCCCGGGCCATGAGCCCGTCGAGGGCGTCGATCTCCCGGGCCAGGTGGCCCTTGCCGATGCCGCCGATGGCCGGGTTGCAGCTCATCTGCCCCAGCGTCTCGATGCTCTGGGTCAGCAGCAGCGTGCGCGCGCCGAGCCGCGCCGCGGCGGCCGCGGCCTCGGTGCCGGCGTGACCGCCGCCGATCACGATGACGTCATGGTCGTGGTCGAACATCGCTGCGCATTCTACGAGCAGCCACGCCCCGGGGACGGTCGGCCTGGGTGCAGGGCGGCGCCGCCCGGCAGCCGGGGCCCGGCCGACGGCGACGGCGTGCCTCGCGCGGCAGCGGCAAACCCCGAGGCAACGTAAGCGACAACGCCGTGGGGCCTTATGTGGCCCACGGGCGGCGGTGCGAAGGATGCGCGGGAACTGGTTCACGGTGGCCCCGGCGGGTGCGTGCCAGTATCGATTCGCCGGCGGGGCCCGCAAGGGTTCCGCACAACAACAAACAAGAAGCAGCGGCAGCCATGCCTTCGTCCCGCAATGCCCGTGTCCCGGCCCCGGCCACCGTGCCGGCTCCCCCGTCGTTCCAGCGGCTCGCCGCCGTGGCGGCCATCGCCTTCGCCGCCTGGGTGGGCGTCGGGGCGGCCGCGGCCGCCAGCGGCCTCGCCCCCCTGCACCCGGGCACCGGCTGGCCCCTGGCGCTGGGCACGCTGCTGACGGCGGCCGTCTTCCTCGCCCTCGCCCTGCTGCCCCAGACCCGGGACCTGTCGGCCCGTGCGCTGGCCACCGTCGAGGGCGCCGCCGGCATCGGCTGGGCCACCGCGTACCTGGCGTCGGCCGACCCGGCGGCGGCGCCCGCGGCGCTGCTGGCCACGGGCATGCTCACCGCGGCCCTGCTGGTGGCGCTGCCCGTCGCCAGCCCCCGGGGGCTCGCGGCGCTCGGTGCCTACAGCGTGCTGGGCCCCGCGTTCGTGGCCGCCTGGCTTGTGGCCACCGGTGAAGCGGCGGGCTGGACCTTCGCCCTGCCGCTCGCCGCCCAGGCCCTGGTGGCCGGCGGCCTCTGGGCCGCCGGCTGGTTGCTCGCCGACGAGCGCCAGCGCCGGGAGCAGCATCGGGAACAGCTCGCCGGGTCGCTACGCCGCGCCACCCACCAGGCCGAGCGCGACCAGCTCACCAACTCGTACAACCGCCGGCACATCATCGAGCTGCTGGCCCGCGAGATGGCCCGCAGCGACCGCGCAGGTACGCCCTTCTGCGTGTGCCTGCTCGACCTCGACCACTTCAAGTCGCTGAACGACCAGCACGGCCACCTGGCCGGCGACCGCACGCTCGCCTCCTTCGCCCGCCGCGTGCGCGGCGAGCTGCGCACCATGGACAGCGTCAACCAGGCCGGCGTGCCGAGCGCGCTCGGCCGCGTCGGCGGCGAGGAGTTCCTGGTGCTGCTGCCCGACACCACCCTGCGCGGCGCCCTGCGGGTGGCCGAGCGCATCCGCGAGGCCGTCGGCCAGCGCCCCCTCGACGGCAAGCACGAGGTCACCGTCTCCGTCGGCATCGCCGAGTACCGCGGCAGCGAGACCGTGGGCAGCCTGCTCGGCCGCGCCGACAAGGCGCTCTACGGCGCCAAGCGCGGCGGCCGCAACCGCGTCCACTGCGCCAGCCGGGAGGGCAGCACCTCGGCCGTCGTCATGCCCAAGATCCCCCGGGCCTCCTGACCGCCGGCGCCCGTCAGTAGTCGGCCCGGTCGGCCGTCGCCTGCTCCTTGAGCTGGGTCGCGGCTTCAGCGCCCAGGTACCGGTCGATGAGGGCGTGGGCCATATATATGAGTGGCGTCAGCGCGATGGCCGCCAGCACCTTGTACGTGTAGTTCACCGTACCCACGGCCAGGAACTGCGGGATGCCCCAGTGCTGCGGCCCGATCACGAAGGCCACGTACAGCACCACGAAACTGTCGACGAACTGCGACACCACCGTCGACCCCGTCGCCCGCAGCCAGATGAACCGCTCGCCCGTCACCTGCCGGATGCGGTGGTACACCGTCACGTCGAGCAGCTGGCCGATCAGGAAGGCCACCAGCGACCCCACGATGACCCACATCCCCTGCCCGTAGATCGCCGAGAAGGCCGTCTGCATGTCGTCGACGCCCTGGCCCGAATACGAGCCTACCCACCACTCCGCCGGCGGCAGGCCGATGACGATGAACGCCACCAGGAAGGCGTAGGAAATCAGCCCCACCGCCAGGTAAGACAGGAAGCGCACCCCGTTGCGCCCGAAGTACTCGTTGATGACGTCGGTCATGACGAACACCACCGGCCACAGCACCACGCCCGCGGTGAAGTTCAGCGTCCCCTCCTGGCCGAAGAGGCGCCAGTTGAAGTCCGGCAGGCCCAGCAGCGGCTCGAGGGCAAAGATCTTGATGCCGACGAACTCGGCCAGGATCGCGTTGGCCACGAAGATGCCGGCCAGGACGACGAAGAGACGGGCGGCCTTGTGGGTGGTGACGTTCATGGGGGATCTGTACGTCTCCGCGGGACTGTGGGCTACAGAATAGCGCGGTGCAGGCGGGGTACGCGGCAGCTCACCTCCATTGCGAGCAGTCCAAGCGCCTGCCACGATAGTTGCAGCTCGAGCAACGTACCGGGTTAATTTCGGGCAAAAGCTCCAAGAATGGCAGGGGACCAGAAGCCGGTTCGGCTGAAAGACCGCCGGGAGTTGAGCCGGGGGCCATGCATTTCTATGTCAGGGCCCCGCTTCTCCTTATGGGTCAGAGGCCCAAACTAACTGCGGGGAGTAAGGGTAGCTAGGCACCGTCTATGAGTAGCGTAGTTTTCATCCTTGGCGCGGGCGCGTCGAGTGCTGCCGGCGCACCGGTCATGGCGAACTTCCTCGACGTCGCCAGAGATCTCTTGAGCACGAACAGCATCGACGCGGTATCGAAAGCGCTTTTTGAGAAAGTCTTTAATGCAATCGGCGGCCTGCAAGTCGTTCATTCGAAGTCTCAACTCGATCTCAACAATATCGAGGCCATCTTTACTGCACTGGAACTCGGCAGAATCATCCAGAGCGTACCTGGTACGGACGAAGCCGATATTCCGCACGTCATAGCGGCACTGAAGGAAGTGATCGTCAAGACTCTGGAAGCTACTTTAAGGTTTCCAGTACGTGATCGATGGATAGGAGTGCCAACGCCTTACCAAGCGTTCGCCGAGTTGATCGCGTATCTCCGTGACGCTGCCCATCCGACGCAGACGACGTCCGTCATCACTTTCAACTATGACATTGCAGTTGACATGGCTCTTTATCGTGGCAACTTGGGCCCGAACTATGTGATCGAGGCCGCCCCCGGACCGAGCGTTGGAGTGGACCTTCTGAAGCTGCACGGCTCGCTAAACTGGGCCAGTGAGAAAGGCACCCGGCGTATACGACCTCTTCATCTTGATTACTACTTTCGAAAGTACTCGTTAAGTCATGTGCAGAGCCCACGCGAGGTTTCTGTACCCATCGGTACGCAACTGCAAGAGTACTTTTCGCGGCACGCGACGATTCCCATCGATGTAGATGCTGAGCCTGTCATTGTGCCGCCATCGTGGAACAAAGCCGACTACCACCAAGCCCTGTCGGATGTGTGGGCTGCCGCCGCACGCCACCTGTCTCAGGCAGAGCATGTTTTCGTGATCGGCTACTCGTTGCCAGAGACCGATTCGTTCTTCAGGCACCTGTTCGCTCTGGGAAGTGTCGGTAAGGCTGCACTGCGTAAACTTATAGTGTGCAACCCGGATGAGTCCGTGGATGGGCGATTCAGAGCGCTTCTGGGGCCCGGCGCGCTCGCACGATACGAGTTCTGGCGCGTTAACTTTGAGCAGGCTATCGGTGGTATCCGGGGGCAATTCCCGGGCAGGAAGTGACGCCCGGCCGAAGGCCTCGGAGCAGTAGTCGTCGTCTCTAGACGCATAGGCCCCCGCGAAGGCCGGAGGATGATCGACAGTTGTCGCTAAGCGGCCTTCGCCGGCAGTCTTGTCGTCAGCAACACCCGCGCCGAGACAGCTGACGATTCCTCCCAAAGCGCCGTCGAGGATCAACAAGTAACGCGGGGAATTGGCGCGCTACCGTCCCGGGCGCAACTCGCTTCTAACTTCACCGTATCGCCGGCGCCCTTTGATCCAAGTTCCAATGCGCTTAGTTGCGCGCTGCTTCTCTACAGGGGTCGCGCCCCTAACTGCACACTCCCAGACAATCATGACCCGCCAGCCCTCCCTCTGAAGGCTTTCGAGGTGGCGGCTATCTCTGGTGCGATTCGACACAATCTTCTGTCGCCAGAAAGTGCGGTGCGTTGACGGGAGCTTGAAGAACTCGCAGTCATGGCCATGCCAGAAGCAGCCATGGACGAATACAACAGCGTTGTACTTTGGAAGCACGATATCCGGCCGCCCGGGCAGATCCTTCGCGTGCAGCCGGTAGCGGAAGCCTTGCCGGTGGAGCGCGCGCCGGATTTGGAGCTCAGGCTTTGTGTCCCGCCCGCGGATTCCCGACATCATCCGGCTCCGTGTGGCGCGATCGACGATGTCTGCCATCAGGCGCGCATCAGCAACTCCGTCTGGAGCGGGTTCTCCTCGCAGACGAACTGCTTCATGACACGGGCGACTTCCCTCACGACCGGCACGACGACGGAGTTTCCATACTGCTTGTACGCCCGCGTGTCCGACACCGGAATCCGGAAGGAGTCGGGGAAGCCCATGAGCCGCGCGCACTCGCGAGGAGTCAGGCGCCGGGGGTTCTTACGGCCACGCTGCCTCACAAGAATCTCGGAGCCATCCTTGTAGTACCGGGCGGAAAGAGTCCTGGTAACGTCTTCAGGCCCTACCAGACCGAACCCGAATCCGTTCCCCTTGGCCTTGTGCTTGGCTGCATAGTTCTGCAGGTAGCTCCAGAGGTGGTCAGTCAGCGTGTACTTGTCGTGGACGCGGTTGGTCTCGTGATCGAAGAAGCGGCCATCGTCTGCGTCCAAGACCGGCTCACTGCCGTCGGTGCGGTGCAGGATCGCCCCGAGCCTGACGGAACCCTTTTCGGCCAAGTGCAGGGCATTCCAGTCGAAGGGCTTTGGGTCGCGGAAACCGACGATGATGATGCGCTCACGGTGCTGGGGAACAAAGTGGGCGCCATCGACAACACGCCAGTGGACGTCGTAGCCAAGTTCGTCTCGCAGTGTGCGCAGGATGACGGCGAATGTGTTTCCACGGTCATGCGACTGCAGGTTCTTGACGTTCTCAAGCAGGAACGCGCGTGGGCGCCGGGCGGCGATGATGCGGGCGACGTCAAAGAACAGGGTGCCTTGCGTCTCGTCAGCGAAGCCGTGGGCCCGGCCGAGTGCATTCTTCTTGGACACCCCCGCAATCGAGAAGGGCTGGCAGGGGAAGCCGGCCAGCAGGACATCATGGTCGGGGATGTCGTCTTCGTGAACCTTGGTGATGTCTCCCGCTATCTGATGCCCGCCGGGGAAGTTGGCAGCGTACGTCTTCTGCGCGTACGTATCCCATTCGCTGGTGAAGACACACGTTCCGCCAATCTCCTCGAACGCGAGGCGGATGCCCCCGATACCGGCAAAGAGATCGATGAACCGGAAGCCCGGGTTCGCAGCGCCGGCACTGAGTGGCACCTGCAGGGGAAGCAGGCGCTGCAGAGCATGAACAACGTATGCGGGAGGCACCGTCTCGCGGGCCTCCCAGCGCCGGATAGTCCGGGCATCAACACCGAGCTGGCGCGCGAGATCAGCCTGCGTGTGATGGATCCGGGCGGCGGCCAGATAGTCGAGCACCTGGCTGGGACCGGGAGCGATCTGGAGGTTGGCAGACATAAGGTGCTCTGGGACAGAAAGCGGACAGTATGCCCATTACCTGTACCGGCTGGAAGCACCGAATGTACCGGGTTCCTCCAGCAATGGCTCACCGAGAGCGCGGCATGTCTCGGCGATTAACTTAACCATAATCTCCCGCTGGAGGGCGGCCATGCGCTAACGGATCCGTGGAGGGCCGGCCCTCATCCATGGGGGTATGGATAGCCAACCCACGGCCTGCACCCGTAGGCTGCTGGCGTATGCCCCGGCAAAGACCATTTCAGGGAGTCCGACTTGGCGCTTGAGACGCTCGAGAACGTGCTCGCCCGGCTTCGTGCGCTGGGGGCAACCCGGGTACTGGCCAAGCAGCTGGCCGAGAACGACAACACGAAGCAGCAGATCTATCTCGGGGGCAGCTTCGACACCCTCAACATCCTTCCGTTCGGAGAGCTGTATCCGGCGCCCGGTCTGCGGCGGCCGACGCTGAAGGCTCCCGTCCCGCTGAGCTGGATGGATGCGACAGGCCATGTGGCTCCGGCACCTTTCACGAAGTTGATCCTGTACCCCAAGTATCCGGAAGTACGTCTTTCCGGGTTCCTTCGTGGGTGCCCGACCGCACCGAACCGGGACATGCAGCCCGTCCCTCGCGGAGATCGCCGCCATCCGAACTTGCCGGATGGAAGGGTCATGCTTCTGGCGATCGCCGGTGACCGCACCATCACGGCATTCCTGATCAGCGCCGGAAGCCGAATGGCCGCGGAGTTTGGCGCGCTCATTTCGACGAGAAGGCCCGTTACGCGCGGCGTATTCCTCGAGTTGCCGCTGGAAGTCACCGACAGCCGGGCACAGCTTCTTGCAAGGCTCCGTGAGATCCATGCCGCTGGCTGGCATGACTCCACACGTCTGAAGGCGGACGGAACGCGCATCGCCTATGTTGCCCGCAACGGCGCCGGGTACACGCTGGAGGCACTCCTTGGTGTCGTCCCCAATGGCCGATCGGAGCCGGACTATCTGGGATGGGAGGTAAAGGCCTGCGGCTCCGACCGGGTGACACTTCTAACGCCGGAGCCAGACGCAGGCTACTACGGTCAGCATGGCGTCGAGGCTTTCCTTCGCCGCTACGGCCGCCCCACTTCCAGCGACACTCTCTACTTCACCGGGATCCACCGCGTGGGCGAGACCTGCGAAGGGACAGGGCAGCGACTGCTGATTGAGGGTTTCGACGCACTGCGAGGCAGGATCACCGATAGCAATGGCGGGCTCCGCCTGGTTTCGGCCGACGGATCGGTAACTGCTGCATGGTCGTTTCCCAGGCTGCTGCAGCACTGGGGCCGGAAACACGCATCAGCTGCCTACGTGCCCTACTCGACACGCAACGACCGGCACGAGTACAGATTCGACTCGCCTGCACTTCTGGGCGAAGGAACCGACTTCACGAGGTTCCTTGTCGCCATGGCTGCTGGCGACGTTGTGTACGACCCGGCACCGAAGCTGATGGGCGCCAGCACCGCAAAGTCCCGGACCAAAGCGCGAAGTCAGTTCCGGATCAAGACAAGGGCGCTGGGCCAACTGTACGCCACGTTCGTGGCTGAGCCACTATGAGGTGCGGGGCCGCAACGGCCCCGAGTGGTCGGGTATGAGTGAACCGGGCGAGGAACCGTCACGGTCGCAGGACAGCCTGGCGTAGGCGTCACTCCGGGTGCACTCAACAGCATTCTAAAGAGCGCAGGCCTCAAGAAGTGAGAAGGGCGCGAGTGATGGAGTATCTCGTTGTAGTTGAGAAGGGCAGGTCTGGTTACGGCGCGTACGTTCCCGATCTGCCTGGTTGTATCGCGGCAGGCGGGACTCGCCGCGAGGTCGTCAAGCTCATTCGCGATGCCGTCAAGCTGCACATCCAGGCATTGCAGGAGTCCGGTCAGGCGGTTCCCGAGCCGACGTCCAGAAGCGACGTGGTCAGGGTACGCGCTGCCTGACGGTGGTTGACGGGTACGTCGCGGGTGCGGCCGGCGCGGCGTTCCGCTTCGGCGACACCGCCCTCCACTGACGGTACTGCCCCGCCGCTTCACGCCACGGCAGCCCGCGCTCGCGGGTCTCCACCGCGGGTGTAGATTGCACGGCAGGACGACCCGCCCTCGTCCGGAGGCCCGAGCGCGTGAGCATCGAGTACCGGGTCAATGCGCCCGTCGACGCGGAGACGTTCATCGCCCTGCTGAAAGCGTCGACCCTGGCCGAGCGGCGCCCCGTCGAAGACCGGGACTGCATCGAGGGCATGCTCCGCCACGGCAATCTCACCGTCACGGCGTGGGACGACCGGCGCCTCGTCGGCATCGCGCGGTCGGTGACGGACTTCCACTACGCCTGTTACCTGTCGGACCTGGCGGTCGACGTGGCGTACCAGAAGCGCGGCATCGGGACCCGCCTGCAGGCCCTGACCCAGGACCAGCTGGGCCCCCGGTGCAAGATCATCCTGGTGGCGGCACCCGCGGCCAACGCGTACTACGAGCACGTCGGCTTCAGCCACAACCCCCGGTGCTGGGTGCTGGAGCGCGGGGTGCGGCTGGGATGAGGGTCGGGGCTGTCATGCCGGTCGAACCGCGGATGATCTTTCCCGGCGTCGGTCCATCCAGCCGCCTGCGGTTGACGGTCCACGGCAGGGACATGCCTCGGTAGGCGGAAAGCGAATGTCGGCCTATGGATACAGGGTCCGGTGAGCAGACCGATCAGGAGCCCCGCGCTGGTGGTAGTCGGCGCTGGCCTGTGGGCTACAGCCGACTTCCTCGGGGCTGTCGATGGGGCGCTGTCTGGCATCCGCAGCTTTGCGGCTTCAGCCCCGGAAGTGACGGCGTTCGTCGCCCTGCTGGTCGCGTTCGCGACTGGCTTCCTGCTGGGTCGCCATCGAACCCGCTTCTTCCGGACTGACGTCTTCCAGAATCGCGGCGAGGCGCGGTTGTCCCGGGCGTTGATTGGGCGGTTCGGGCCGCCCGACTACCACCTGCTGAATCATGTGACGCTTCGGGTGGATGACGGGACCACCCAGGTCGATCACGTCCTGGTGTCCCGCTTCGGCGTGTTCGTCATCGAGACGAAGGACTACCGGGGCTGGATATTCGGCAGTCCAGACAGTCGTCAATGGACACAGGTTTTGTACCGCGCGAAGTTCCGGTTCCAGAACCCTATCCACCAGAACCAGCGGCATGTGCTGGCGGTTCGGGCATTGCTGGATTTGCTGCCTGCTGAGGCGGTTCGCCCGGTCGTTGTCTTCACCGGGACGGCAGAGTTCAAGACCGCGATGCCGGACGGCGTGTTTTCCCTGGAGGGATTCCTGTCCTACGTCGAGAGCCAGACCGTGGAGGTCATGTCGGCCAATCGCGTGCAGTTCTGCGTGGGACGCCTGGAGACGGCCCGTCTCTCAGTGACAAAGGAGACGGACATTGAGCATGTTCAGCGGCTGCGACGCCGGTATGGGAGCGACGAGTAGCGCTGGCTGGCCGCAAGTCGGCCGTTGCCGGACCGACCTGCGGCCTGTCGCTGTAGCAGGACTACGCCTGCAGCGTCGGCACCCCGTTCGCCAGCGGCGTCGGGCGGGTGGCTCGGCGCTGCTGCTCGTCGTGGACGTCGTCGACGCTCAGGTTGGTGGCCCTGGCAATCAGGCTCACGAGGCCGTGGTCGGCCTGCGTGGGCAGCAGCGTGTGGTGCAGTCGCTCCCACAGGCGGATGCGCCGGCCCGGCGCATGGATGGACGAGGACTGCTCGGCGATTTCCCGCGTCCGTTCCGCCACCTGGGCGGCCTGGGCGGCGCGGACGCGCGTACGGAAGTCCGTGAGGTCCTCGCCCGGGATGAAGGTCTGGTGGGCTGCAGCGTTGTAGTCGAGATGCCGTGTCATGGAGATTCTCCGTCGTACCTGTGTATTTGCACCGTCAGGGTACGCCTTCGCGCGGGCCGGCGTCGGTATTCCGCATAACGGGTGCTGGTTCTCTGTCTTTGGGTGGGGTGGCGGCGTATGGTGCCGCCACGTCGCCACGGAACCCTGCCGGTCGCGTCGACGCTGCGGGTTGGTGCGTTCGCACCGCCGTTTTGCAGCTCAACCGGGAGATTCCGCATGCAATCACTGCAGATCCTGCTGTTTCTGGCCGCTGCCTGCGCCGGCTGCGTCGTCATGGGGTTCGGCCTGCTGGCGTGGCACGACCGGCGGCTCGCCCACCGGTCGCGGCTGCACCGCTCGTGAGGGTTGCCGCCTCGCCGCGCACCCGGCCCCGCCCGGGACCTGCCTGCGCGCTGCTGGCGCTGGTCCTGCTGGCGCAGCTCGCCTTCGCCGGCCTGCCGGGCGACCTGCCGCCCGCCGGCGGCCCGGCCAGCACGGGGCTCTCGGCCGACGGCAACTGTGGTCGCGGCTACCGCCGTACCGGCGTCGAGTGCCGGCGGGTGACAGTGCCGGCCAACGGCTACCTCAATGACTACGGCGACGGCTTTCAGTGCGAACGCGGGTTCCGCCAGTCCGGCGACGGGTGTCTTGCCGTGCGCGTGCCGGAACACGGCTTTCTCAACGAGTCGGGCACGGGCGTCGACTGCGCCCGCGGCTACGTGCGCAGCGACACGGCCTGTGTCGCGGTGCGGATTCCGCCGAACGGCCACCTGGACAGCCGTGGCCACGACTTCAGCTGCGCCCGCGGCTACCGCCGCGTCGGGCAGGCTTGCGTCGCCATCGCCGTTCCGGCCAACGCCTACCTGACCAGCACGGGCTTCGCCCCGGGCTGGGAGTGCGAGCGGGGCTTTCGCCGCGCGGGCGAGGCCTGCGCCGCCGTGCGGGTGCCGCCCGATGCGTTTCTCGACGGCAACGGTGACCAGTGGACCTGCAACCGGGGCTTCCGGCGCAGCGGCGAGGCTTGCGTCAGCGTGCGCATTCCGCCCAACGCGTACCTGGAGAGCTCGGGCGCCGGCTGGCGGTGCGACCGCGGCTTCGTCCGCAACGGCGAGGTCTGCCAGGCCGTCGTGCCGCCGGCCAACGCCCACATCGGCTATGGCACCAGCGGCTGGGAGTGCGACCGCGGCTACCGCGAGCAGGCCGGGCGCTGCGTGGCGCGCTGACCGGCGACGGCGGGCGCGTCGCGGGCTGTCGGCCTGGTAGGCCCGGGCTGGTCTCAGCCGGGGCTAGAACCCGTACCGCACCGTCACGCCATACGTCCTCGGGTCCCCCAGCTGGCCGCCGTAGTGGCCTGCGCCCTGCCCGCCCGGCGCGGCCTGCACCAGCTCGAAGTACTCCTCGTCGAAGGCGTTGCGCACCCAGAGCTGGGTCGACCAGCCGTTGTCGGCGCGGAAGCCGAGGCGCAGGTTGACGAGGGTGTAGGCGTCGACGTTGAGGAACTGCGACGGCGTGGCGCTCGACGAGAAGTCGTCGCGCCACGAGAGGTCGGCCGCCGTGAAGAGCTCGCCCTGGGTGCCGAGGAACGTGAGCGGGATGCGGTACTCGCCGCCCAGCGACGCCGCCCACTTCGAGAGGCCCGGCAGCCGCCCGCCCGACGCGTCGACAAAGGGCACGGCCTGGCCCGTCAGCTCCAGCGGCAGGGGCGCGTTCTTGAACGAGACGTACTCGCCATCGGTGTAGGCCACCGAACCGTACACCGAGAACGCGTCGCCGATGGCCGCGTTGCCGTCGAACTCGACGCCGCGGACGCGGACCTTCTCGGCGCTCGCGATGACGGGCCGGGGGTTGTTGGGCACCAGCACCTGGGTCTGGTAGTCCCTGACCTCGGTGTTGTAGGCGGTGAGGTTCGCGATGACGCCGGGCAGCGGGTTGCTCTTCAGGCCCACCTCGATGTGCTCGACGTCTTCCGGCGGGATCTCGATGGCCGGCCCGCCGCCGAGGTTGACGCCGATGGTCTTGAAGGTCTCGGCGTAGGTCGCGTAGTAGTTGATCGCGTCGTTGGCCCGGTAGGCCAGGGTGAGCTGGCCGGAGAAGTTCGTGTCGTCCTCGTCGCGCACGGCCGTCTGGTTGCTGTAGGCCGGCGCCGGCGGCGTCGGCGAGCCGGGCGGCAGTACCGGCACGTTCAGCACGCGCTGCTCGAAGTCCACCTGCTTCTCGTCGTAGTTGAAGCGCACGCCGGGCAGCAGGTGCAGCCGGTCGGTGATGGCCCAGTCGAGCTGGCCGAACACGGCGACGCTGGCGGTGTCGAGCTGCGAGGTGATCTCGCTGCGCTGGCCGGCGTAGTAGTTGTCGACCACCGAGCCGCCGGGCCCCCAGAGCGTGATGTCGGGGCTGCCGTTGGGGCCGGAGTTCGGGTTCCAGATGAAGCGGAAGTAGTCGGCGCCGACCTCCTCGGTGTGGACCCGGTTGGTCTTGAGCTTCTGGCTGAAGGCGTAGACCCCCACCACGGCGCCCAGCTTCGGCCCCAGGTCGCCGGCCCAGCGGAACTCCTGGGACCACTGGTCGTGGGTCGACGGCGCCTGCGACAGCGTCGCCACCTCGAGGCGCAGGTAGTCGCGGTCGTTCGACGGGTCCCAGTCCCAGAACCGCCAGGCCGTGGTCGAGGTGAAGGTGCCCGAGCCGAGCTGCGTGTCGACGTTGAGGGACACGCCGCCGACGTCGTTGCCCGACCGCCACGGCGTGAGGGTGTCGACCACGCGGTCGAAGGGCCGGATCGTGCGGGTGGCGGCGTCGGCGTTGGCCGGCACGTAGTTCAGGTCTTCGATGATTTCCCAGAACTGGCGGTTGGCCGGCCGCTGCGTCGGCACGGCGCCGGCCAGCACCTGGGCGTAGCCCCGCGGGCGCTGCCGGGTGAAGTCGGCCGCCAGGATGACCTCGGTGCCATCGTTCGGCGCGAAGAGCAGCTGGCCCCGCAGGCCCAGGTTGTTGAGGTCGTTGATCTCCTCCTGGGAGACCACGTTGGTGATGTTGCCGTCCCGGCGCGTGCTGCTGAACGAGAGGCGCCCGGCGATCCGGTCGGTGATCGCGCCCGTGAGCGAGGCCTTGGCCTGGGTGAAGTTGTAGTCGCCGACGCTGAGCTCGGCGTCGAGGCCGGTGTCGAAGCTGGGCTTGCGGGTGGTGATGACCACGGCGCCGGCGGTGGTGTTCTTGCCGAACAGCGTGCCCTGGGGCCCGCGCAGCACCTCGATGCGCTCCACGTCGATGAAGTCGAGCGTCGTCGATGCCGGGCGGGCATACAGCACGCCGTCGACGTAGAACCCGACGCCCGGCTCGATGCCGTCGTTGGTCAGGCCATAGGGCTGGCCCAGGCCGCGGATGTTGACGGCGGTGTTGCGCGGGTTCGTCGAGTAGAACTGCAGGCTCGGGACGAGGTTCTGCAGGCGGTTCACGTTGAAGGCACCGGTGTCGGCCAGCAGGTCGCCACTGAGCACGGAGACGGGGATCGGCACGTCCTGGGCGCGTTCCTCGCGGCGGCGCGCCGTGACGACCAGCTCGGCCGGGGGCTGGCGGGCCGCATCGAGGGCCGCGGTGGTGAAGAGCGTCGGGTCCTGGGCAGGGGCGGCGGCAGCGACGAGTTCGGCTGCCTGCGCGGGAGTGGAGCCCGATGCGGCGACGAGGGCGGCGGCCTCGCCGGGGGTGGCGGCGCCGGCGTCGATGTCCTCGGCCTCCTGGCCGAAGGTGGGCGCCGCAACGGCGATGGCGGCGGTGCCCAGCAGCGCGCGGGCATAGGTGGTAACGAGACTCATGGCGACCGTCTTTCCGTGGGGTCCGCGGGCCGGCAATGGCTGGCGCGGCATGACCTGGCCTGTGCACGCTCCGGACGGCGGACCTGCGGGCCAGGGAGCGCAGGTCGTCCGGAGCGCACAGGCTAGGGAGACGGCGGTAACGGTTCAGTCGGGGCGCGGTCACAAGCGGGTTATGGGCCCCCGCTGCCCTGGATCATTTCGTCATGGGGATATGAAGACGCCGGCGCGCAGTGCGTTTCGAGCCGAAGGGACGTAGCGGAAATGGCTGTCCCCGGCACGGCAGGCCACAGTCGCCGCCGGCGAGCCTCGCTGGAGAAGCTGCTGCGCTCGTCGTGTCGGTGAGCGGGGCGGCGCGCCTTACTTCCCGATGCAGAAGCGCCCGAAGATCTCGCCCAGCAGGTCGTCGCTGGTGAACTCGCCGAGGATGCCGGCCAGCGCCTGCTGCGCCTCGCGCAGCTCTTCGGCCAGCAGCTCGCCGGCGCGGCGGGTTTCGAGCTCGACGACGCCGGCATCGAAGTGCCGGCGGGCGTCGGCCAGGGCCTCGAGGTGCCGGCGGCGGGCCGAGAGCGTGCCGGCGTCGGCACCGGCGAAGCCCACGGCCTCGCGGATGACGCGGCGGAGTTCCGCGAGGCCGGCGCCGGTCCGTGCCGAGACCCGGACCTCGCCCGCCTCGCCCTCGCCGGGCGCCTGCCCCGTGAGGTCGATCTTGTTGATGACGCGGATGACCGGCGCGTCGCCCGCCGCGGGCACGACGCCTCCCTCGCCCGGTTGCGTGGCATCCCGCACGTGCAGCACGAGGTCCGCCGTGGCCAGCGCCGCCTCCGTGCGGCGGATGCCCTCCGCCTCCACGGGGTCGGCGGTGATGCGCAGCCCCGCGGTGTCGATGACGTGCACCGGCAGGCCGTCGATGGCGAGGTACTCGCGGATGGGGTCCCGGGTGGTGCCGGGCACCGGCGTGACGATGGCGGCCTCGTAGCCGGCCAGCGCGTTCAGCAGGCTCGACTTGCCGGTGTTGGGCTCGCCGGCCAGCACCAGCGTGATGCCGTCGCGGAGCAGCCGCCCTTGCGCGGCGGCGGCCTGCACGGCGTCAAACCGGGCGCGGCAGTCGGCGAGCCGTACCGCGAGCTCGGCATCGGCCAGCGGGTCGATCTCTTCGTCGGGAAAGTCGATGGTGGCCTCGATGTAGACCCGCAGTTCCGTGACCGCGTCGTTGAGGCCGTGCACCGCCGCGGCGAAGGCGCCGGCCAGCGACCGCTGGGCCGCCCGGGCCGCGGCGCGGGAACCGGCGTCGATGAGGTCGGCCACGGCCTCGGCCTGGGTGAGGTCGAGCTTGTCGTTGAGGAAGGCCCGCTCCGAGAACTCCCCCGGCCGGGCGAGCCGGGCACCGAGCTGCACGGCCCGCTCGACAAGCTCGTCGCAGACCACGGGGCTGCCATGGGCGTGGAGTTCGAGCAGGTCTTCGCCGGTGTAGCTGGCCGGGCCTCTAAAGAAGAGTGCGAGCCCCGTGTCGATGGCCTCGCCCGAGGCGGCGCGGAAGTCGGCGAGCACCGCGTGCCGCGGCGGCGGGCACTGGCCGAGGATGGCCTCGGCGATGGCCCGGCACCCGGGTCCCGAGAGCCGCACGATGGCGACGGCCCCCCGGCCCGGCGGCGTGGCCCGGGCCACGATGGTGTCGGTGCGCCGGCCTCGCATCGGGCGCGCGCCCCGGGTCAGCCGGGCGCGGTCAGTCCGCGCCCAGCACCTTGTTGATGCGCCACTGCTGCAGCATCGACACCAGCGAGTTGGTGAGCCAGTACAGCACCAGGCCCGCCGGGAAGAACGCGAACATGCCCGTGAAGATCACCGGCATGATGTTCATGATCTTGGCCTGCACCGGGTCGGGCGGCGCCGGGTTCATCTTCTGCTGGAAGAACATGGCCGCGCCCATGAGGATGGGCAGCACGAAGAACGGGTCGCGCACCGACAGGTCGGTGATCCACAGCATGAAGGGCGCCTGGCGCATCTCGACACTCTCGAGCAGCGTCCAGTAGAAGGCGATGAAGAACGGGATCTGCACCAGCATGGGCAGGCAGCCGGCCGCCGGGTTCACCTTCTCTTTTTTATAGAGCTCCATCATGGCCTGGGACAGCGCCTGCCGGTCGTCCTTGTAGCGCTCCTGCAGGGCCTGCATGCGCGGCTGCAGCTTGCGCATGCGCGCCATGGACCGGCCGCTGGTTTCGGCCAGCTTGTAGAAGGCGGCCTTGATAAGCAGCGTAACGATGATGATGGTCCAGCCCCAGTTGCCCACCAGCGTGTAGATCTGGTTCAGCAGCCAGAAGAGCGGCTTCGCGAGCAGCGTGAGCTTGCCGTAGTCCGCGGTGAGCTCGAGGCCGGGCGCCGTCTCTTCCAGCTGCGACTGCAGCTTGGGACCGACGAAGAGCTGGCTGCTGAAGCTGGCCTCGGTGCCCGGGGCCACGGACTTCACCGGCCCGATGGCCGAGAGCACGAAGCGCCCGTCGGTGAACCGGCCGTCGTAGTTCCAGGTCTCGCCGGCCGTCGGCACGGCCGCGGCCAGGAAGTGGTGCTGGATGGCCGCCACCCAGCCGCCTGCCAGCGACTGGGTGAAGGGGGTCTCGGCCAGGTCTTCGGTGTCGAGCTTGATGTACTTGTTGCCGTCGTAGGCCACGGGCCCGGTGAAGGAGTACGTGTCGACGTCGAACATCGACTGCTCCGGCGGGCGATGCAGGCGGTCGATCTGCAGGTAACTGGCGGCGGCGTAGGGCTCGGCCGACTCGTTGCGTACCGCCTGGTCGAGGCCGACGTCGTAGCGGCCGCGGCGGAAGCGGTAGGTCTTGGTCACCGTGACGCCGTTGCCGCTGTCCCAGGTCAGTGGCACCAGCAGCTCGTCGGCACCGTCGGCCAGGGTGTACTCCGGGGCGTCGGCCCGGAAGGTGGCCAGATGGTTCGCCTCCGGGGCGCCGGCCGTGGCCGCGCGCAGGCCCGTCTGGAAGACGAAGTACCGGTCGGGGTCGTTGGCCAGCAGCTGTACCGGCAGGTCGGGGCGGTCCTTGTTGACCGGGTAGGTGGGCAGCTTCGCCACCTGCAGGTCGCCACCCGCCAGGGAGATCTCCACGTCGAGCACGTCGGTGCGGACGCGCACGGCGCCGGCGGCGGCCGGGGCGGGTGTCGTCGCGGCGGTACCGGGGGCAGCGGTCGCTGCGGCCGTCGATGGTGCCGCGGCCGGCACGCCCGGCAGGGCGGGCAGCGGCGCGGGCGCCTGCACCGTGGGGGCCGGGGCGGCAGCCTCCGTGACGGGCTTCGAGGGGTAGTCGCGCTGCCAGGCCTCGATGGTCAGCCAGGCGAGCGTGGCCAGCGCCACCCACAGGAAGACGCGGAGGTTGTCGGTCATCGTCATTCGGTATCCCCTGGCGGGCGGGCAAACTGCGCGCGCAGCTTATCCCAGTGACGGGCGAGGCTTGCGGTGATGTCCGGGTTGCTGGCCCCGGCTGCCGCATCGCGGGCGAGGATCACGATGTCCACGGGCGGCAGGGCCGGATCAGCGTGGCGGAAGCTCTCGCGGGCGAGGCGTCGCAGGCGGTTGCGGTGTACCGCCAGCCGGACGCGCTGGCGCGACAGGGCGAAGCCGAGGCGGGCATGGCCCGTGGCATTGGGGCGGAAGAGAACCGTGAAGTAGCGGTCGGCGCTGCGCCGGCCGTCGCGGAAGACCTGGTCGAACTCCGCCTCGGTCGCCAGCCGCTGCCGGGGTCGGAACCGGCGGGCCGTGCCGTTCGTCGGCGTGGCCCTTAGCGGTGCTTGCGGGAGACGGCCAGGCGCACCCGGCCCTTGGCCCGGCGCCGCTTGAGCACGAGACGGCCGCCGCGGGTGGCCATGCGGGCACGGAAACCGTGGGTGCGCTGGCGCTTGAGTTTGCTGGGCTGGTAAGTGCGCTTCATGGTCGGTGTTCTCGGGTCTGGGGCCGTTGGGCCGGCTGCAGGCCTGGTGCGTGCGGGCCAAACAGCCCGGAAAACAGCAGGATGCCCGCCATTGGCGAGCCGGGCAGACTAAGCAGGCGGCGGGGGCCTGTCAATACGGCACCCTGTGGATAACTCCGGACCCCCGCGCTAGACTCCCCGCCCCTTTTCCACCGCCCATACCGGCACGCTGCGGGGTCTGTCCGTGGAGTCATCCTTCTGGAGCCGCTGCGTGGCGCAACTGCGGGCGGAGTTGCCCGAGCAGCAGTTCAACACCTGGATCCGGCCGCTGCAGGCCATCGAGGAGCCCGGGGTCATCCGGCTGCTGGCCCCGAACCGGTTCGTCGTCGACTGGGTGAGCAACCACTGCCTGGCCCGCATGCAGGAGGTGCTGCAGGACTTCCCCGGCCGGGCGCTGCGCATCGAGGTGGGCAGCGCCGCCGCCCCCGCCGAGCCGGTGGCCTCGGGGCCGAAGCCGGCCAAGGCCCTGCCCGAGGTCGCCATCGGCGGCAAGCTCAACCGTGAATACACCTTCGAGGCCTTCGTCGAGGGCAAGAGCAACCAGCTGGCCCGGGCCGCCGCCTACCAGGTGGCGAGCAACCCGGGGCGGTCGTACAACCCACTGTTCATCTACGGCGGCGTGGGTCTGGGCAAGACCCACCTGATGCAGAGCGTTGGCAACATGATCGTCGCCAACCAGCCCGGCGCCCGGGTGGCCTACGTGCACTCCGAGCAGTTCGTCAGCGACATGGTCCGGGCCCTGCAGCACAACACCATCAACGAGTTCAAGGCGGCCTACCGGTCCCTCGACGCGCTGCTGATCGACGACATCCAGTTCTTCGCCAACAAGGAGCGGTCGCAGGAAGAGTTCTTCCACACCTTCAACGCCCTGCTCGAGGGGCAACGCCAGGTGGTGCTGACCTGCGACCGCTACCCAAAGGAGGTGTCGGGCCTGGAAGAGCGGCTGAAGTCGCGCTTCGGCTGGGGACTGACCGTGGCCATCGAGCCGCCGGAGCTCGAGACGAGCGTGGCGATCCTGATGAGCAAGGCCACGGCGGAAGACGTGGAATTGCCGGAGGAAGTTGCGTTTTTCATCGCCCAGCGCATTCGCTCGAACGTCCGCGAGCTCGAGGGTGCCCTGCACCGGGTCATGGCGAACTCGGCCTTTACCGGCCGGCCCATCAGCCTGGATTTCACCAAGGAAGCGCTGCGGGACCTGATCGCCCTGCAGGACAAGCTGGTCACCATCGAGAACATCCAGAAGACCGTCGCCGAGTACTCCAAGGTGCGCGTGTCTGACCTGCTGTCGAAGCGCCGCAACCGGTCGGTGGCCCGCCCGCGCCAGATTGCCATGAGCCTGGCCAAGGAACTGACCAACCATAGCCTGCCGGAAATCGGCGACCAGTTCGGCGGCCGCGACCACACCACCGTGCTGCATGCCTGCCGCCGCGTGAAACTGCTGCGTGAGTCGGACGCCCGCGTGCGCGAGGACTACCAGAACCTGCTGCGCATCCTGACGACGTGATCGCTGGCGAGGCGCGGCGGATAACTCTGGGGACCGGGACTGGAATTGACGGTGCGCAAGCTGTGGGTATCTTCGGCCCCGCGTTACATGCACAGCATATGCACAGGTGCTACAGTCGCCATCCGCGTGGTTATGCGCGCCGTTTCGGCCGCCAATCACCTGTTCCCGCAGGCAAAAACGTAGTTATCCACGGCTGGGCACCGGCCTAATAACTACTACTGTTTTATATATCTGAATAACTATCTACAGAGTCCTGCCCCATGAAGTTCTCCACCACCAAGGAAGCGATCCTCAAGCCCCTGCAGGCCGTCATGGGGGTCGTCGAGCGACGGCAGACGATGCCGATCCTTTCGAACGTGCTGGTGCACGTGAAGGGGGCGGAGCTCTTCATCACGGCCACCGATCTCGAGGTGGAACTCGTGGCCCGGGGTGAGGTGACGAAGGTCGATAGCGACGGTGAAGTGACCGTGCCTGGTCGCAAGCTGCTCGACATCTGCCGGGCACTGCCCGGTGATGCGGCCATCCAGCTGCAGCTCGACGGCGATCGTCTCGTAGTGAAGTCGGGTCGCACGCGCTTCGTGCTGTCGACGCTGCCGGCCGGCGAGTTTCCGGTGGTCGAAGACGTGGAGCCGGTGCACAGCCTGCGGCTGACCCAGGGCGACCTGGGGCGTCTGCTGGGCAGGACGCACTTCGCGATGGCCCAGCAGGACGTGCGCTACTACCTGAACGGCCTGCTGCTGGAGACGAACAAGAAGGTGGTGCGGGCCGTGGCGACGGACGGCCACCGGCTCGCACTCGCTGAGATCCCTTTGGGCGAGCAGAAGGCCGGTCCGCATCAGGTGATCATCCCCCGCAAGGGCGTACAGGAACTGCAGCGGCTGCTCGGTAGCGATGGTGACCTTGTGCTGGCCATTGGCAGCAATCACGTTCGCGCCACGATCGGCGACATTCGCTTCACTTCGAAGCTCATCGATGGCCGTTTCCCGGATTACGAACGGGTGATCCCGAAGCCCCAAGGTAATGTGCTGCGAGCGAGCCGCGAACTGCTGCGATCTGCACTGCAACGTGCGGCGATCCTCTCGAACGAGAAGTATCGCGGCGTACGGCTCGAGCTGTCCGACGGGGTGCTGCACATGCAGGCCAACAACCCTGACCAGGAAGAGGCCCGGGACGAGCTGGAGGTCGAGTACGGTGGCGAGGCCATGGAGATCGGCTTCAACGTCAATTACCTGCTCGACGCACTGGCGGCCGTCGAGACCGAGGACGTCGAACTCGGCTTCGTAGACCCCAACAGCAGCTGCCTGATCTCCGGCGTCGGTGGCGAAGGCGGTCGCTACGTCGTGATGCCGATGCGGCTCTGACCGCAAGGCCCGCTGCGGTGGCTGGCGACCAGGGAACCCTGGCCAGCCTCAGGCTGACCGACTTTCGTGCTTTTGAGGGCGCCCGTCTGGCGCTCTCGGCGTCGGCCAACGTTCTGGCGGGCGGTAACGCCGCCGGCAAGACCTCCCTTCTCGAAGCGATCTTTCTGCTGGGGCGCGGCCAGTCCTTCCGCAGCGCGCGGCTCGACAGCCTCATCCGGCACGGCGCCGGGAGCCTGACCGCCTTTGTGGAGTTGCGACCCGGCAGTACGGCCCAGCGGGTCGGCATCGAGGTGGAGCGGGGATCGGGCACGACCTGCCGGGTGGATGGCAGTGCCGCGACCCGCAGCGAGCTCGCCACGGCGCTGCCCGTGCAGCTGCTGGATCCAGTCTCCCAGGAACTCGTTCGGGGTCCCCCGGAGGAGCGGCGACGCTTCCTGGACTGGGGGGTGTTTCACGTGGAACAGGGATTCCTGGAATCGTGGCAGCGGTATCGCCGGGCGCTGGACCAGCGGAACGCCGCCCTTCGGGCCGGGGACTGGGCCTCTGTGTCAGCGTGGGACGAGCCGCTGGCCACGGCCGGTGTGGGCGTAGACCTGCTGCGACGGCGGGCCGTCGCCCAGCTGTTGCCAGGGGTACAGCGCCTCAGCGATCAACTGCTGGGGCAGCCCGCCGAGGTCGACTACCACCCGGGCTGGCCCGAGGGCGTGGACCTGCGCCAGGCCCTGCAGGACTCCGTGGCCCGGGACCGGCAAATGGCCGGCACGCAGGTGGGTCCGCATCGGGCCGACCTGAAGCTGCGGCTGGGCGGGCGGATGGCGCGGCCGACGGTGTCGCGCGGCCAGGAGAAGTTGCTGGCGGCGGCGCTGTCCTTGGCCCAGACGGAGCAGGTTTCGGCCAAGCTCGGTCGGCGGGTGGTCCTGCTGGTCGACGAGCCGGCCGCGGATCTCGATCAGGTCCACCTCGGCCGGCTGTTGGGGGCCTTGGCGGGGGCGCCGGCACAGCTCTTCATCACCACCCTTGATGGCACCCGCCTCGAACTCCCCACCCAGGCCACCGTGTTCCACGTGGAACACGGCGTAGTCCGTTGTTTGGTATAATTTTTTCGCCGCGGACAAGGGGCTCCCATGACGGATCCGAACGCCTACGACTCCAGTAATATCAAGGTCTTAAAGGGCCTCGACGCGGTCCGCAAGCGGCCGGGCATGTACATCGGTGATACCGATGACGGCACCGGCCTGCACCACATGGTTTTCGAGGTCGTCGATAACTCCATCGACGAGGCTCTGGCCGGCCACTGCACCAGCGTCAGCGTCACGATCCACGCCGACGAGTCCATCACCGTCTCGGACGACGGCCGCGGCATTCCGGTCGACATCCACCCCGAAGAGGGGCGCTCGGCGGCTGAGGTCATCATGACCGTGCTGCACGCCGGCGGTAAGTTCGACAGCAACTCCTACAAGGTCTCGGGCGGCCTGCACGGCGTCGGCGTGTCCGTGGTCAACGCGCTGTCCGACGCCCTGCACCTCACCATCTACCGTGACGGCCGCACCCACGAGCAGCACTACGCCCTGGGCGAGCCCCAGGCGCCGCTGGCCGTGACCGGCGAGACCCGCAAGCGGGGCACGACGATCCGCTTCCGGCCGAGCCCCACGATCTTCACCAACATCCAGTTCCACTACGACATCCTCGCCAAGCGGCTGCGCGAGCTGTCGTTCCTGAACTCCGGCGTTCGTATCCACCTGATGGACGAACGAGACGGCCGCGAAGACGTGTTCCAGTTCGAGGGCGGCATCCGCGCCTTCGTCGAGCACCTGAACCGCAACAAGGAGCCGGTGCACCCTGGCGTCATCCACTTCTCGCGCGAGGCCGAGGGCGTCCTCGTCGAGTGCGCCCTGCAGTGGAACAACGGCTACCAGGAGAACATGTTCTGCTTCACGAACAACATTCCCCAGCGTGACGGCGGCACACACCTGTCCGGCTTCCGCGCGGCGCTGACGCGCACGCTGAACACCTACATCGAAAAGGAACTCGGCAAGGCCAAGGACAAGGTCGCCACCACCGGCGACGACGCCCGCGAAGGCCTCACCGCCGTGCTGTCGGTGAAGCTGCCCGACCCGAAGTTCTCGTCCCAGACCAAGGACAAGCTCGTCTCGTCCGAGGTGAAGGGCGCCGTCGAGTCCGTCGCTGCTGCCTACCTCGAGTCGTGGCTGCTGGAGCACCCGGCTGAAGCGCGGGCCATCGTCGGCAAGATCATCGAGGCGGCGCGGGCCCGCGAGGCCGCCCGCAAGGCCCGCGAGATGACCCGGCGCAAGGGCGCCCTCGACATCGCGGGGCTGCCCGGCAAGCTCGCCGACTGTCAGGAGAAAGATCCCGCGCTGTCCGAGCTCTTCCTCGTCGAGGGCGACTCGGCCGGTGGCTCGGCCAAGCAGGGCCGCGACCGCCGTACCCAGGCGGTGCTGCCCCTCAAGGGCAAGATCCTCAACGTCGAGAAGGCGCGCTTCGACAAGATGCTGTCATCGGCCGAGGTCGGCACGCTGATCACGGCGCTTGGCTGCGGCATCGGCAAGGACGAGTTCGACCCCGACAAGCTGCGCTACCACCGCATCATCATCATGACCGACGCGGACGTGGACGGCTCCCACATCCGCACCCTGCTGCTGACCTTCTTCTACCGGCAGATGCCGCAGCTCATCGAGCGCGGCCACATCTACATTGCCCAGCCGCCGCTCTACAAGGTGAAGCGGGGCAAGAGCGAACAGTACGTGAAGGACGACGCCGAGCTGTCGGCCTGGCTGCTGGGCTCGGCCCTCGACGACTCGGTGCTGCGCACGGGCACGGCGGGCACCGAGCTGCGCGGCGATGCGCTGCGCGCCGTGGCCGAGCAGTACCTGGCCTGCAACGGCATGATCCAGCGCCTGTCGCGGCGCTACGACCCACGCGTGCTCGAGCAGCTCATCGGCCTGCCGGTGGTCACGGCCGACCGCTTCGCTGACCCTGCCTGGCTCGCCGACTGGGCGGGCCGACTCGAGCAGGGCCTTGCGGCCGCGACCGATGGCAACGCCGTCAGCTACCGCGTCACGGTCGATGCGGGGGACGAGGGTCCCACGGGCTTCAGCGTCCTGCGCGGCAAGCACGGCATGCAGGAGCGACTCGAGTTCGCCGCCCGCTTCTTCGAACTACCCGAGTACCGCAAGCTCGCCGAGCTCGGACGGACCCTCGAAGGGCTGGTGGGCGAGGGTGCCGCGGTGGCCCGGGGCGACCACGAGCAACCGGTGGCGAGCTTCCGCGAGGCGATGGACTGGCTCATGGCCGAGGCACGCCGCGGCCAGACCATCCAGCGCTACAAGGGTCTCGGCGAGATGAACCCCGAGCAGCTGTGGGAGACCACGGTCAACCCGCAGACCCGCCGGCTCATGCAGGTCCGCATCGAAGACGCCGTGGCCGCCGACGAAATCTTCACCACGCTGATGGGCGACCAGGTGGAGCCGCGCCGCGAGTTCATCGAGCGCAACGCGCTGGCGGCCGAGAACATCGACGTCTAGCGGGCCGTACGGACGGCGCGGTTCCGGACGAGACCACGACAGGCCCATTCGCTGGGGCGCTGGTTTGGCCAGCGCGGCAGTCCGGTCCCGCGTCGGTGCCTCGTGGGCCGACGGCTCTAGCCGGCGGACGACGGGCTGCGCGACCCAGCCGGCGGGTCCGGCTGGCGGCGCAGTGCCTCGACTTCACCCTCGATCCAGCGCTGGATGGACTCGTTGAGCTCGCGCAGGTCGCGGCCCGCCGGGTCCACCGGCGCGCCGATGCGGAAGGTCACGACGCCGGCCCGCTTGCGCCAGCCCCGCCGCGGCCAGAAGTCGCCGGCGTTGTGGGCGATGGGAACGATCAGGCAGCCCGCGCGCTGGGCCAGCAGCGATCCGCTTACCCCGTAGCGGCGGGTCTCGCCCGGCGGCATCCGCGTGCCTTCGGGGAACACGCACACCCAGAGGCCTGCCTTCAGCCGCTCGGTGCCCTGCTGCACCACCTGCTCGACGGCCTGCCGGCCGGAGCCACGGTCGATGGCAATGGGACGCAGCGCCGCCAGCGCCCAGCCGAAGAACGGTGCCCACGCGAGCTCCCGTTTCAGTACCCACGCCTGTGGCGGCAGGAACAGCAGCTGCACCACGGTCTCGTAGGCCGACGAGTGCTTCAGCAGCGCCACGGACGGGGCCTTCGGGAGCTGCTCCAGCCCCTCGACGCGGAACGTCAGGCCGCACAGCACGCGGCACAGGCCCATCACTGTCCTCGCCCAGTGCCGGGCCACGGCGTAGGACGCCGCTGGTCCTGCCAGCCGCGCCGCGACCACCACCAGGCTCCACGGGATGATGCTCAGGAAGAACAGCGCAGTGAACGTAACGGAGCGGATCACGACGCGCTTCCCGCGCCGCGGGCCTTCTCCTGCAGCAGCGCATCGGCCACGGCCGCCAGATCGGCGTAGGTCTCCACCGGCTCGTCGAGGGCGGCGGCTGTCGCGGCCCCATTGCCGGTGCGGACGAGGATGGGGCGCGCCCCGGCGGCGCGGGCCGCGGCCAGGTCGCGCGCCGAATCGCCGACGGCGGGACTGCCGGCGATGGACCGGCCGAGCGCGGCCTCGATCTGCCGGAAGAGGCCCGGCGCCGGCTTGCGGCAGTCGCAGCCCTCGTCCGGGCGGTGCGGGCACCAGAAGAGCCCGGCGAGCTGGCCGCCGGCGGACTCGATGGCTGCGGTCATGCGGGCGTGGATGGCCGTGAGCGATTCCGGCGTGATCAGGCCTCGGCCGACCCCCGACTGGTTGGTGGCGACGACCACGAGCCAGCCGGCCCGCGTCAGCCGCGCGATGGCCTCCAGGCTGCCGGCGATGGGCAGCCACTCGGCGGGGCTGCGGATGAAGTCCTTCGAGTCGTGGTTGATGACGCCGTCGCGGTCGAGCACGACCACGGGCGCGAGCTTCACTGCGGCCGCTTCGCCCGTCAGGGCGTCGGCAGGCATGACAGGTCGGCGACGTCGAGGAACATGCCCCGCAGACCCTGCAGCTGCGCGAGGCGGTTCCGCCGGCGAGCCGGATCCTCGGCCATGACCAGCACGGCGTCGAAGAACGCGTCGACCGGCGCCCGCAGCGACGCCAGCCGGACCAGCGACCCCCGGTAGTCACGCCGGGCGAGGGCCGCCTGGTGCGCGTCCCGGGCGGCGGCCACGGCCGTGTGCAGCGCGAGTTCCTCGCCTGACTCGAAGAGGTCTGGGTCCACCAGCGCGCCCGCATCGACGGGCGTGTTGCGCAGGATGTTGGCGATGCGCTTGTTGGCCTGGGCGAGGCTCGCCGCCTCGGCCAGCGCCGCGAACTCCCGCACCGCCAGCAGCCGCTGGTGGAAATCGAGGGGTGAGTCCGGGCGCCGCAGGCGAACCGCCTCGAACATCTCGGCCGTCACGCTGCCGGCCGGCAGACCGGGCGCCAGGCCATCGAGGTACCACGACCGCAGCCGGTCGATGATGAAGTCGTAGAGGTCTGCGCCAACCGCCTCGGCGTCGACGCTGCGGACCGGCTGCAGGCTGAGCGCCCGGCCGATGATGACCGGCAGCGGCAGGTCGATGCCGCCCTCGATGAGGATGCGCAGCAGGCCCAGCGCCGCCCGGCGCAGCGCGAAGGGATCCTTGTTGCCCGACGGGCGCTTGCCGAGCGCAAAGGCGCCGGCGAGGGAATCGAGCCGGTCCGCCAGCGACAGCGCGCGGCCGGCCGGGCTCTGCGGAATGCCGTCGCCCGCATGGCGCGGCAGGTACTGCTCGCCCACGGCGATGGCCACGGCCTGCGGCTCGCCGTCGGCCAGGGCGTAGCGGTACCCCATCTGGCCCTGCAGCTCGGGGAACTCGCCGACCATCTGCGTGAGCAGGTCGGCCTTGGCGAGCAGGGCCGCCCGCTCGACGAGGGCGGCATCGACGCCGAGCGCGACGCTGATCTCCTGGCCGAGGGCCGCCACGCGCGCCGACTTGTCGTGCAGCGTGCCGAGGCCCTTCTGGAACACCACGTTCGCCAGCTGTTCGGCGCGCGCGGCCAGCGGCTGGCGGCAGTCCTGGTCGAAGAAGAAGGCGGCATCGGTCAGGCGCGGCAGCACGACCCGCTCGTTGCCGGCCACGACCATGGCCGGATCGCGGCTCTCGATGTTGCTGACCGTGACGAAGCTCGCCCGCAGCCTGCCACCGGCGTCGCGCACCGGGAAATAGCGCTGGTGTCCCTGCAGCGTCGCCACCAGCACCTCTTCGGGCAGGCGCAGGAACTGCTCGGGGATCCGGCCGGTGATGGCGACGGGCCACTCCACCAGCGCCGTGACCTCGTCGAGCAGGTCGTCATCGAGCAGCGCCGTGCCGCCAGCGGCCGCCGCGGCCGAAGTAACGGCCTGGCGCACGCGCTCGCGGCGCTCTTCGAAGTCGGCGATCACGCGGCCCTGGGCTGCGAGCACCATTGCGTAGTCCCCGGCGGACGACAGCTCGAAGGGGCCGCGAGCGTGGAAGCGGTGGCCCTGGGTCGTGCGCCCGGCCTGCGTGTCGAGCACGACGCCCGGCACGACGTCGTTGCCATGGAGCATGACGAGCCAGTGGACCGGTCGCACGAACTCCGCGTCGCCGCTGCCCCAGCGCATGCGCCGGGCGATGGGCAGGCCCGCGAGGGCTGCGGTGACGATGCCCGGCAGCAGGCTGGCGGCCGGTTGTCCCGGCTGCTCGGCACCATAGAAGAGCCAGCTGCCCTTGTCGGTGGTGAGCCGCTCCAGCGCCTCGACCGGCACGCCCAGGCCATCGGCGAAGGCCTGGGCCGCGCGGGTGGGCTGGCCGTCGGCGCCGAAGGCGACGGCCACCGGCGGGCCGCGCTTCTCGACGCGCTGGGCCGGCTGGTGCCGGGCGAGGCCCGTGACCAGCACCGCAAGGCGCCGGGGCGTTGCGAACCAGCGCACCGGCCCGTGGGCGAGCCCCGCGCCGTCGATGCCGGTGGTCAGCCCCTCGGCAAAGGCCTCGCCCAGCGCACGCAGCGACTTCGGCGGCAGCTCTTCGCAGCCCAGCTCGACCAGGAAATCGGCAGATGTATCGGCCATGGGAGGACTCAGGCGGCGGGGCGGGACTGGCCTGCGGCGGCGAGCGGGAAGCCCAGCGCCGCGCGACTGTCGTAGTAGGCCTGGGCGACGCTGCGGGCGAGCTCGCGCACGCGCAGGATGTAGCGCTGCCGCTCGCTCACCGAGATGGCGCGGCGGGCGTCGAGCAGGTTGAACGTGTGCGAGGCCTCGAGGACCTGCTCGTAGGCGGGCAGCGTGAGCCCCGCCGCCACGAGCCGCTGGCAGGCCTGCTCGGCGTGGTCGAAGCGCGGCGCCAGCACGGCGACGTCGGCGGCCTCGAAGTTGTAGCGGGACATCTCCACCTCGTTCTGGTGGAACACGTCGCCGTAGGTGACGCGGCCCAGGGGGCCGTCGGTCCACGTCAGGTCGTAGACGCTCTCGACCCCCTGCAGGTACATGGCGAGGCGCTCGAGCCCGTAGGTGATCTCGCCGGTCACGGGCCGGCAGTCGAGGCCGCCGACCTGCTGGAAGTAGGTGAACTGGGTTACCTCCATGCCGTTGAGCCAGACCTCCCAGCCCAGGCCCCAGGCGCCCAGCGTCGGCGACTCCCAGTTGTCCTCGACGAAGCGGATGTCGTGGGTCAGCGGATCGAAGCCCAGCGCCCGCAGCGAGTCGAGGTACAGGTCCTGGATGGCGAGGGGCGACGGCTTGATGACCACCTGGAACTGGTAGTAGTGCTGGAGCCGGTTGGGGTTCTCGCCGTAGCGGCCGTCAGTGGGCCGGCGGCTCGGCTGCACGTAGGCCGCGCTCCAGGGCTCGGGCCCGATGGCCCGCAGGAACGTGGCGGGATGGAAGGTGCCGGCGCCGACGGCCAGGTCGAGGGGTTGCAGCAGCACGCAACCCTGCCCGGCCCAGAAGGACTGCAGCGCGAGGATCAGGTCCTGGAAGGTCCGCGGCTTGGGCGTCGTCGTGGCGGTCACGCAGAGAGGGTCCTTTCGGGGCGCGGCAGTATAAAGCCCGCCCGCGGCGGCCGCCCACCCGCCGGGAGGATCCGCGGCCGCACCATCCGCGTGCACAATCTTCGGGCATTCACGAAGGGTCACGCACCACCATGGTGCATCAAGACCCCCGGCAGGGCGCCCATTTGATATAAAACAGTCACTTAGGCCTGCACTAGCATTGTGCGAGCGCCCGCGTTAGGATGGCGCGCCCGCAAGCCTGGCGTGACTCCTCCTGGAGCCCGCCGGCCCCGCGGCCCCGGAGCGAATGCCCGGCGGCCAGCGCCACAGCGTGCGGCCGTCGTCCCGCCACCCACAAAATCTGGAGCAACCAATGGCTACACCAGCTGACGCGATTCGCCTGATCAAGGAGAAGGAGGCGAAGTTCGTCGACCTGCGCTTCACCGACACGCGGGGCAAGGAGCAGCACGTCACCATCCCGGCCCGCGTCGCCGACGAAGAGTTCTTCGCCGAAGGCAAGATGTTCGATGGCTCGTCCATCGCCGGCTGGAAGGGCATCAACGAGTCCGACATGCTGCTGGTGCCCGACGCCGGTTCCGCGGTCGTCGATCCCTTCCTCGAAGACTCCACCGTCAACATCCGCTGCGACGTCTACGAGCCCGCGACGATGCAGGGCTACGCCCGCTGCCCGCGCATGACCGCGAAGCGCGCCGAGGCCTACCTCAAGTCCACCGGCATCGCCGACGCCGCCTTCTTCGGCCCCGAGAACGAGTTCTTCATCTTCGACGACGTGCGCTACTCGTCGTCGATGAACGGTTCCTTCTACCGCGTCGATTCCGGCGAAGCCGCCTGGAACTCCGACCGCACCCAGGACGACGGCAACATCGGCCACCGCCCCGGCATCAAGGGCGGCTACTTCCCGGTGCCGCCGGTCGACTCGCAGCAGGACATCCGCTCGGCCATGTGCCTGGCGCTGGAGGAGATGGGCCTCGTCGTCGAGGTGCACCACCACGAGGTGGCGACCGCCGGCCAGGGCGAGATCGGCGTGCAGTTCGGCGGCCTCGTCCGCAAGGCCGACGAGGTGCAGATCCTGAAGTACGTCGTGCACAACGTCGCCCACAGCTACGGCAAGACCTCGACTTTCATGCCGAAGCCGCTGGTCGGCGACAACGGCAGCGGCATGCACGTGCACCAGTCGCTGTCGAAGAACGGCAAGAACCTGTTCACCGGTGACGGCTACGGCGGCCTGTCGGAGACGGCGCTGTACTACATCGGCGGCATCCTCAAGCACGCCCGTGCCATCAACGCGCTGAGCAACCCGAGCACCAACAGCTACAAGCGGCTGGTGCCCGGCTTCGAAGCGCCCGTGATGCTGGCCTACTCGGCCCGCAACCGCTCGGCGTCGATCCGCATCCCGATCTCGAGCCCCAAGGGCCGCCGCATCGAGGTGCGCTTCCCCGACAGCACCGCGAACCCGTACTTCGCGTTCTCGGCGCTGCTGATGGCGGGCATCGACGGCATCAAGAACAAGATCCACCCGGGCGAAGCCATGGACAAGGATCTCTACGACCTCCCGCCCGAGGAGGACAAGAAGATCCCGAAGGTCGCCTTCTCGCTGGAGCAGGCCCTCGAGCACCTCGACAAGGACCGCGAGTTCCTGAAGGCCGGCGACGTGTTCAGCGACGACCTGATCGACGCCTACATCGAGCTGAAGATGGGTGAGGTCACGCGCGTGCGCATGGCCACCCACCCGCTGGAGTTCGAGCTCTACTACAGCCTTTAACGCACTAACTGCGCCAGCGCCCGGCGGACATAAGCCGCCGGGCGCTGGCTGCAGGCGGACGGGGAGGCGTATCCTTGCGGCATGCCTTTCCTCGCCCTCAGTGTGTTGCTCGCCCTCGGCGGTGCCGAGGTGTATCGCTGGGTCGACGCCGACGGCGTCGTTCATTTCTCGGACCGGCCAATGGCTGGCGCCGAGCGGATCGTGGTCCAGGCCGCGCCAGCCGTGCGGGTGGCTCCGCCGCCTGCCACCGGCCCGCGGCCCAACGCTGAAACGGGCTACCTGCCGTACCGGCAGGTGAGCATCGAGAGCCCTGCCCAGGACGAGGTGCTTTGGAACATCGAGGGACAGCTGGACGTCACGGTGTCGGTGGACCCGCCCCTGCAGGCGGGACACCAGCTGCAGCTGTACCTCGACGGGGAGCCGGTGGCGACGCTGGACCCGGGCAGCAGCCAGACCCGGTTGTCGGAGGTGTTTCGCGGCGCCCATATCCTCGAGGCGGAGGTGCTGGGCCAGGAGGGCGAGAGCCTGCGGCGCAGCGAGCCGCTGCGGTTCTCCGTGCGCCAGACGTCCATCCAGAACCCCGTCAACCCGCTCATTCCCCCGGCGCCCCAGCCGCTGCCCCAGCCACTGCCCCGACCCTGACGGCCCCGTCGCGGCTGCCCTTCGCCCTGCCCGGCGAAGCGGCCTCGGCGACGGACGTCCTCGGTGCGCTGACCACTGCCGTGGTCGTCGTCGATGCGGACGGCGTCGTCACGGCGCTGAACCCCGGTGCGGAAGACCTGCTCGGCATCAGCGGGCGCCAGTCCCTCGGCTACCGGCTCGACCAGCTCGTGCCGCTGCTGCATCCGGTCGTGGCCCTGGCTGCCCGGGCCGCCGCCACCGGCCAGAGCTACGGGCAGGAAGTGGCCTTCGCGCCGCTGAACCGCGCCGACCAGACCCTCGAGGCCGCGTGCCGCGTCACGCCGCTGCGCGCGGAGCCGGCGCGCATCCTCGTCGAACTCTTCGATACGACGCAGTGGCGCCAGTTCGACCGCGAGCACACGCTGATCAACCAGCGCGATGCGAGCCGGCGCATGATCCGGCAGCTGGCCCACGAGATCCGCAATCCCCTCGGCGGCCTGCGCGGCGCGGCGCAGCTGCTCGAGCGGGAACTGCCGACGGCCGCGCTGCGGGACTACACGCGGGTCATCATCGGCGAGGCCGACCGCCTGACCGCCCTGACCGACGGCCTGCTGGGCCCGGCCCGCCGGCCGCAGCCCCGCGAAGTGAACATCCACGAACTGCTCGAGCGCGTCGTCACGCTGATCGCCAACGAGCCCCGCGGCGCCACCGAGATCCTGCGTGACTACGATCCCAGCCTGCCGCCGCTGCACGCCGATCCCGACCAGCTGATCCAGGCGCTGCTGAACCTGGCGCGCAATGCGTTGCAGGCCACGGCCGGAGCAGGCTACGTGCTGTTCCGCACCCGGGCGCTCACCAACTTCCTGATCGGTTCGCGCCGGCACCGGCTCGTGGCCAGCATCGAGATCGAGGACGACGGCCCCGGCGTGCCGCCGGAGATCGCCGCCTCGATCTTCTATCCGCTGGTCACCGGTCGCCCCGACGGCACGGGCCTTGGCCTGCCCCTGTCCCAGGACCTGGTCAGCCGCCACGGCGGCCTGATCGAGTTCCAGTCCCGCCCGGGCCGCACCGCCTTCATGGTGCGGCTGCCCATCGGCGCACCCGCCGGAGATGCCGCGTGAACGGTCGCCCGCTGGCCATCTGGGTCGTCGATGACGACGCCTCCGTGCGCTGGGTGCTCGACCGTGCCCTGACGAACGAAGGCATGGAGACGCGCACCTTCGAGTCCGCCGACCAGCTCTTCGACGCGCTCCGCAAGGACCGGCCGGACGTGCTGATCTCCGACGTGAAGATGCCGGGCATGGACGGGCTCGAGGCCTTGGGCAAGATCACCGCCGACGGCCACGCCTTCCCCATCATCATCATCACCGCGCATGCGGACCTTGACAGTGCCGTCGCCGCCTACCGAGGCGGCGCCTTCGAGTACCTGCCGAAGCCCTTCGACGTCGACGAGGCCGTGGCGCTGGTGCGCCGCGCCGCCCGGGTCGGGCCGCGCCGGTCCGGCGGCCAGGTTGAGGCGGAGCGCGCCGTGCCGACGATGCTCGGCCGCGCACCGGCCATGCAGGAGGTGTTCCGCACCATCGGCCGGCTCGCACGCTCGAGCATGACCGTGCTCATCACCGGCGAGTCCGGCACCGGCAAGGAGCTGGTGGCCCGGGCCCTGCACGAGCACAGCCCCCGGGCGCAGAAGCCCTTCATCGCCCTCAACACCACCGCCATCGCCGCCGAGCTGCTCGAGTCGGAGCTCTTCGGCCACGAGCGGGGCGCCTTCACCGGCGCCGACAGCCGCCGCATCGGCCGCTTCGAGCAGGCCGACGGCGGCACGCTGTTCCTCGACGAGATCGGCGACATGTCGCCGGCCCTGCAGACCCGCCTGCTGCGCGTGCTGGCCGAGGGCGAGTTCTACCGCGTCGGCGGGCAGATGCCCATCCGCGTCGACGTGCGCGTGATCGCGGCCACCAACCAGGACCTGGCCGAGGCGGTGAAGGACGGCCGCTTCCGCGAGGACCTGTTCCACCGCCTCAACGTGATCCACATCGAGACGCCACCACTGCGCGAGCGCCGCGAGGACATCCCGCTGCTGATGGACCACTACCTGCGCGAGGCCGCCCGCGAACTGCGCATCGAGCCCAAGCGCCTGACCCCCGATGCCCAGGCCCAGCTCGTCGCCTTCGACTGGCCGGGCAACGTGCGCCAGCTCGTCAACGCCTGCCGGCGGCTGACGGTGACCGCCCCGGGCGCCGAGATCCGCCCCGAGGACATCCCTGCCGACCTCGGTGGCCGCAGTGGCGTGCGCGCCGGCACGTCGGACTGGTCGCTGCGCCTCTCGCGGTGGGCGGAGGGAGCCCTGCAGGACGGCACGGGCAAGCCGCTGCTGGAAACCGCGCTGCCCGAGTTCGAGAAGGTGCTGATCACGACTGCGCTGGCCCACGCCCGGGGGCATCGCCAGGACGCCGCCCGGCTGCTCGGCTGGGGACGCAACACGCTGGCCCGCAAGATCCGCGAGCACCGGCTCGACTAGGATCCGCTCAGGCTCTGGCGGCGACCCCGGGCAACGCGGTCTCGAGCGTTCCCACCAGCGAGCTGACGTCCGCGAGCCCGTGCCGCGCCAGGTAGGCGGCGATGCCGTCGTTGATGCGGCGGCAGATGAGCGGGTCGTAGAAGAGCGCCGTGCCGACGCCGACGCAGGTGGCGCCGGCGATCAGGAACTCCAGCGCGTCGGTGGCCGACGTGATGCCACCCTGGCCGATGATGGGCACGCCGTGCCGGCGGGCCTCCTGGTACACCTGCCAGGTCTTCAGCAGCGCGATGGGCTTGATGGCGGGGCCCGACAGGCCGCCCTGCACGTTGGCCAGCACCGGCCGGCGCTGCTCGACGTCGATGGCCATGCCCATGAGGGTGTTGATCACGGCCAGCGCGTCGGAGCCGGCCTCGATGCAGCGCCGCGCGTTCTCGCGGATGTCCGTCTGGTTCGGCGACAGCTTGGTGATGATCGGCTTGGTGGTGGCGGCGCGGCACGCTGCGACCACCCGGGCCGACACGTCGGGGTAGTTGCCGAAGGCGACGCCGCCCTCCTTCACGTTGGGGCAGGAGATGTTGATCTCGATGGCGTCGATGGGTGAGTCGTCGAACCGGCGGCAGACCTCGACGTATTCCTCGATGGTCGAGCCGCAGGCGTTGGCGATGAAGCGGGTCTCGCTGAAGTCGAGCGTCGGCAGGATGTCGCGCACCACCGCCTCGACGCCGGGGTTCTGCAGCCCGATGGCGTTGAGCATGCCGGACGGCGTCTCGTACACCCGGTGGGGCGCATTGCCGAGCCGGGCCTCACCCGTCGTGCCCTTGAGCACGATGGCGCCCACGTCACGGTTAGAGAACCCGGCGACCCGTGTGTATTCTTCGCCGAAGCCGACGCAGCCCGACAGCAGCACGATGGGCGAGGCGAGGTCGAGGCCGGCAAACCGCGTGGCCAGCGACGGCGCGGGCGGCGATGAATCGGCAGGCGGTACCACGGCAGTGCTCGAACTGATCCTGTTTCGTCCGGAGATACCCCCGAACACGGGCAACATCATACGCCTGTGCGCCAACACCGGCGTCGGGCTGAACCTGGTGCTGCCGCTCGGCTTCACCCTCGACGACGCCAGGCTGCGGCGCGCCGGCCTCGACTACCACGAGTGGGCCGCCGTCCGG
>JAEUPZ010000016.1 GCA_016789885.1 Chromatiales bacterium
CGGAGCGCACGAGGAACGTGCCCACCAGCGACAGCGAGAAGGCCGCAATCGCCAGCAGCAGCGTCGTGCCGAGGAAGATGCCGCGCTTCTCGGTGACGGCGAGCGAGTGGATCAGCGCCGTGCCCACGAGCCAGGGCATGACGCTCGCGTTCTCGGCGGGGTCCCAGAACCACCAGCCGCCCCAGCCGAGCTCGTAGTACGCCCACCAGCTGCCGAGCGCGATGCCGATGGTCAGGAAGAGCCACGCCGTCGTCGTCCACGGACGGATCCAGCGCACCCACTCGCGCTCGACGCGGCCCGTGAGCAGCGCCGCCACGGCGTAGGCGAAGGCCACGACGAAGCCCACGTAGCCCATGTAGAGCATCGGTGGGTGGGCGATCATCGCCACGTCCTGCAGCAGCGGGTTCAGGTCGTTGCCGTCGACGGGAATCGGGTCGAGGCGCAGGAACGGGTTCGACGTGAACAGGATGAAGGCGAGGAAGCCGACGCTGATGGCGCCCATCACGCCGAGCATCCGCGCCGCCAGCACCGGCGGCAGCTCGCGCTGGCGCGCGCACACCGCCAGCGTCCAGACGCCGAGGATCAGCGCCCAGAGCAGCAGCGAGCCCTCGTGGCTGCCCCAGACGGCGGCGAAGCGGAAGAAGTCCGGCAGCTTCGAGTTGGAGTTGCTCGCGACGTTCAGCACCGAGAAGTCGTTGCCGAGGAACGACGCCGCCAGGCACCCGAAGGCGAGGAACACGAAGGTCACCTGCCCCGCCGCCGCCGGCACGGCCACCGCCATCCACGGGGCGCGGCCGGTGCCCGCCCCCACCAGCGGGAAGAACGCCTGGGCCAGCGCCAGGAACAGCGCCAGCACCAGGGCCAGCTGGCCGATCTCGGGCAGCATCGTCAGTTCAGCGCGGGACCGGCGCCGGCCGTCGCGGGCTTCGGCGCCGTGGGATGCCCCTGGGCGGCCAGCGACTCGGCCACCTCGGGCGGCATGTAGTTCTCGTCGTGCTTGGCCAGCACCTCTTCGGCGCGGAAGCGGCCGTCATCCGCCAGCGTGCCCAGCGCAATCACGCCCTGCCCGTCGCGGAAGAGGTCGGGCAGCACGCCCGAGTAGCTCACCGTCACGGTCTCGCGGTTGTCGGTGACGTCGAACTGCACCTCGAGGCTGCCGGGCTCGCGGCGCACACTGCCCACGGTGACGAGGCCGCCGAGGCGGAACTTCTTGCCCTCGGGCGGCTCGCCGGCCCGCAGCTGCGTCGGCGAGTAGAAGAAGAGCAGGTTGTCCTGGAAGGCCCGCAGCGACAGGCCCACGGCCACGGCCACGCAGGTGACCACCAGCAGGACCAGGTACAGGCGCCGTTGTCTCTGGGTCGTCATGACTCATCTCCCGCGGCAAGCTGCCGCGCCAGCTTCCGGGCCAGCCGTTGCCGCGTCGTTGCGTAGCGGCGCCGGGCCGCCACATAGTTGCCCACCAGCACCACGGTGGTCAGCCCGAAGGCCGTCCAGACGTAGCGGGCATAACCGCCCATTTCCAGGAATTCCGCCACGTCAGTTTACCCCGCCGGCAGCGCCACCGCGCAGCAGCTCCCGGGCCCAGCGGGCGTTGAACTCCCGCTCGAGCACCTCGGCCCGGACCCGGATGCAGAGCATGGCCAGGAAGAACAGCGTGAAGCCGGCGATGTTCACCAGCAGCGGCCAGAGCATGTCGCCGGTGATGGACGGCATGCCGATCTTCGAGATCGTCGGCCCCTGGTGGATGCTCGACCACCACTCCACCGAGTACTTGACGATGGGCACGTTCACGACGCCCACCAGTGCCAGGATCGCACTGGCCTGGTCGGCCTTGGCCAGGTCGTCGTAGGCCGAGCGCAGGGCCATGTAGCCGAGGTACAGGAAGAACAGCACCAGGAACGACGTCAGCCGCGGGTCCCACTCCCAGTAGGTGCCCCACATGGGCTTGCCCCATACGGCGCCGGTCACCAGCGCCGCGAAGGTGAACGACGCGCCGATCACCGCGCAGCTCGCCGCCACCGCGTGGGCCAGCTTGATGCGCCAGATGATGCCGATGCCGGCGGCGACCGCCATGGTCACGTAGATCATCGAGCCGAGGTACGCGCTCGGCACATGCACGTAGATGATGCGGAAGGCGTCGCCCTGCTGGTAATCCGGCGGCGCCAGCACCAGCCCGCCGTAGGTCCCCACGGCGATCAGCACCAGCGAAAGGCCCAGCAGCCACGGCACCAGCGCATGGCTCATGCGATAGAAGTGCGGCGGCGAGGCCAGCTGGTAGAACCAGGTCCACATGGTCGGTGTCGATCCCTGTCGCGGCGCGACGCCCTTATGCCCGAATCCGTTCAGTCGATGCCGAGGCGTATCGCCGCGGCCGAGGCCAGCGGCGCGAGCCCGGCCGCCAGTACCGACAGCGCTCCCAGCAGGTACAGCAGCCCGGTGGGGTCTTCGCCCGCGACGGCCAGGTCCGTGGCCCGGGCGCCGAACATCGGCACCGGCAGCATCAGCGGCACCACCAGTACCGCCAGCAGCGCCCCGCCCTGCCGCAGCCCCACGGTCAGCGCGGCCCCGATGGAGCCGACGAGGCTCAGCGCCGGTGTCCCGATCAGAAGGCCCAGCACCAGCGTCGGCAGCGCCTCCGGCGGCAGATGGTAGGTGATCGCCAGCACCGGTGCCACGACGATGACCGGCAGTATTGTCGTAATCCAGTGGGCCAGGGTCTTGGCCAGCATGACGATGGGCAGCGGGCAGTCCGAGAGCAGCAGCTGCTCCATGGTCCCGTCGTCCACGTCGGCCCGGAACAGCAGATTCAGGGCCATCAGCGTCGCCAGCAGCGCCCCCACCCAGAGCACCCCCGGACCGATGGCCCGCAGGAACTCCGCCTTGGGGCTGAGAGCCAGGGGGAACAGCGTCACGACCAGCAGGAAAAAGAGCGCCGGGTTCGCGGCATCCGACCAACGCCGCCAGGCCACCTGCAGGTCGCGGCGCAGCACCGCGGCGAAGACCTGGCCGGGACCTGCCGCCACCCTCAGCCCCCCAGCCCGATGCGGCCCGTGGCGAGATCCGCCAGGCCCGCCGGCTCGTGGCTCGCGATCACGGCGCAGCCGCCGGCGCGCAGGTGGCCGGCCAGCAGGCTGCGCAGGTAGTGCCGGCCGGCGTCGTCGAGATTCGTCTGCGGCTCGTCCAGCAGCCACAGGCTCGCCCCGGAGAGCCGCAGCCGCGCCAGGGCCAGCCGCCGTTTCTGGCCCGCCGACAGCTGCCCGGCCCGCAGCCCGGCGCAGGGCGCGAGGCCCGCCTCCTCCAGCAGTCCGGGAATGCCGGCGGGGTCGACGCCCGCCAGGGCCGCGTCGAAGCGCAGGTTCTCCGTGGCCGTGAGCTCGGCCTTGATGCCGCCCAGGTGCCCGCAGTAGGCGACCCGGCCGCGGCTGACCTCGTCCCAGTCGCCGGTCTCGTCGGCCCAGCGCAGCGTCCCGGTCTCGGGCCGCAGGAAGCCGGCCAGCACCCGCAGCAGCGTCGTCTTGCCCGAGCCGTTGGGCCCAGTCACCTGGGTGGCCGAGCCCGCGGGCACCACAAAGCCCAGCCGCCGGAACAGGCACTGGTCACCGCGCCAGAGCGACAGGCCCTCGGCGGTCAGCACGCAGGGGTGGCCGGCGCCGGGCCCTTCGCCGCCCGGCGCCAGCTACGTGAGGTTGTGCCCATAACTGCCTGTACCTACTGGATTACAGGTCAGATGTCGATGACGACCTTACCGAAATGCTTCCCTTCGGCCAGGCTGCCGAGCGCGGCGCCCACCTCGACCATTGGCACCCGCCGGTCGATCACGGGCTTCAGGCCCCGGCCGGCCACGAACTGGGTCAGCGCCACCTGGTCGGCCCGGCTGCCCACGGTCAGCCCGTGCAGGTGGGCGTTCTTGCCCACCAGCCCCAGCACGTTCAGCTCGGTGCTGAAGCCAGAGAGCGAACCCAGCAGGCTGATGTGGCCGTTCCAGCCCAGGGCGCCGATGGACTGCGCCAGCGTGCCGGCGCCCGCCGTCTCCACCACCAGCTTCACGCCGAGGCCGGCCATGCCGAAGGCGGCCTTGCCCCACTCCGGCGTCGCCTTGTAGTTGATGGTGTGGTCAGCCCCCAGCGCCTTCGCCCGGGCCAGCTTCTCGTCGCTGGACGAGGTGGCGATGACGCTCGCCCCGAAGGCCTTGGCGATCTGCAGCGCGAAGAGCGCGACGCCGCCGGTGCCGAGCACCAGCACCGTGTCGCCCGGGCCCACGCCGCCGGCCAGCTGCAGCGCCCGCCAGGCCGTCACGCCCGCGCAGGGCAGCGTCGCCGCCGCGGCAAAGTCCATGGTGTCCGGCACCGGCACCAGGGCCGTGGCCGGGAAGATGCCGTACTGGGTCAGCGCCCCGGGCGCCTCGCAACCCGTCGACCGGGTAATGCCCGGCAGCGACGGCGGGCCTTCCTGCCAGCTCTGGAAGAAGACCGTCGCCACCCGCTGGCCCACCTTCAGGCCCGTGACGCCCTCGCCGAGCGCCGCGACCTCGCCCGCGCCATCGGACAGCGGGATCAGCGGCAGCGGCAGGTCAGGCTTGTAGAAGCCCTGCACGATCAGCAGGTCGCGGTAGTTCAGCGAGGCGGCCTTGAGGCACACCAGCACCTCGCCCGGGCCGGGCTTCGGCACGTCGCGCTCCTGGACCGTGAGGTTGGCAATACCGAAGCGCGGCAGTTCGACGATCTTCATCGGGCTCTTTCGCAGTCGTGGGGGACCCGAATGATACCGGCTTCGGCGCCCGGGTCTGCCGCCGGCGTGGCCGCTGACCACCCCGCCGCGGGTCGTGATCCCCGTCGCATTCCGGCGCGGCGCTGTCCCGGCCTGTCAACGAAGTGCCGGCCCCGGCGTTCTTGCCCCCAGACGATGCGACCCGACCGTACCGGCCGCATCCCGAGAGCACGACGCTTCGTCGAAAGGACTTCGCCATGATCGCCTCACGCCACCCCTCCCGACTGATCGCCATCGCCTGCGCCGCCGCGCTGGTGACCGCCACCCTCGCCTATGCCGCCCCGGCCGACGCCGGCGAACGGCAGGCCCGCAGCGCCGCGCCCAGCCGCACCGCCCAGGCGCAGCGCGCGCCCCGCGGCGGATCGAAGCAGGTGCAGACCCAGCGCACGCCGACGGGCAAGGAGCGCAGCACCGTCTGGACGGGCCCCGAAGGCAAGAGCGCCACGCGACAGGAAGTCATCACCAACGACCGCGAAAGCGGCACGCGCACGCGGGACACCACGTATACGGGCCCCGAGGGCCGCACCGCGACCCGGCAGGACGTCACCCGGAAGACCGACACGGGCTACACGCGCCAGAGCACGATGACCGGGCCCGACGGTAACACCGCCACCCGCGACGCCACCGTTACGCGCGATCCCGAGGCCGGGATCCGCACGCGTGAGGTCACCGCCACCGGCCCCAACGGCCAGACGCGCACGACGAGCGACGTGACCACGCGCACCGACGACGGCTACACGCGCGAGACGGTCACGACGAACCCGAACGGCAGCACCCAGAGCCGCAGCGTCACCGGCAGCTACGACGCCGACACGCAGACCTGGTCGAAGACGGTGGAGCGCGATCGCGAGCCGGCGCCGGCAGGGACGGAATAGACCATCAGGACCTGATTGGCCCGCCCGCGGCCGCGTGTTGCTGGCCGCGCGGCGGGCTCGCCACCGGCAGCCACTTTGTCAACTTTGCGGGGGGCCTTTGTCAACGTGGACCCAGGCCATTGTCAACCTGAGCCTCGCTTCAAAGCCGGTAGTACAGTTCCCGCTGGTGCCTCAGGGCAAGGATGCGAACCTGCTGCTGCAGCGGCACGAATCGGTACAGCGCCAGGTAGCCCGTCGCGCCAAAAGAGATCACGATCTCGCGGATCTCGCCGTGCACGCGGCGGCCGACGAGCGGACTCCCACCCACCAGCGCAGCCGCCGAGGTGATCGCGCGAACGGCGTCGCCGGCCGCGGCGGGGCCTTCACCGCGTCGTGATTCCACCGCGCGCGCCAGCTGACCCAGCGCGCAGCCCGAGAAGACTACCGACGCCACGGCGTGGGCCGCGCCGCCTGGGGATCGGTGACGAGCCGCTCCAGCCAGGCCTGCACGTCCTCGGCCCGGTACACCTCGGCCAGCTGCTCGATGCCGGCGTCGGCGGCCAGGGCGTCGCGCACCAGTGCCTGCAGCTGCGCCTCGTAGTCGGCGTGGCGCTCGACGGCCTCGACGATGAGGCTGTGGACCGAGCGCCCCGTCTGCTCGGACAGCGCCTGCAGGCGGGCCCGTAGCTCGGGGGCGAGGCGGATGGTGGTGGTGGCGGCCATGGAAGGCTCCCGGCGAGTCAGTGGCAATGCGAGCGCCGCAGTCGTCGTCTCGACGGGCCCGTCAGCAGGGCCCCGGACCGGTCACTCCCGCCCCGGCGGCGGGTACGGATCGGCCACGTACGCCGGCCCCTTCATCACCAGCACGACGATGCAGCCGATGGCGACGGTGAGGACCAGCGTCCAGTGCAGCAGCACGAGCCCCACGAGCTGGTAGCGCACGCGCAGCAGGTCGCTGGCCTCCGCCGGCGTCGGCTGGACGGGCGCCAGCCACCACAGCAGGAGCCCCGCGGCCACGGGCAGGATCGTGCCCAGCACCAGGATGGCGGGCAGCCGCTTCCACAGCACCCACTCGAGGCCGTGGGGCGACCGGCGGAAACCGGGCAGGCGGTTCAGCACGCCCATCGGGGCACCGGCTCCGGAACGCCCCGCCCGGCGAACAGCCCGGTAACGCCGCCCGGTTTCGTGACATGGCCAATCGCAAGCATGCCGTCGAGGTTAGTCCATACTCGGCCCATGAGCCATGCGGACATTCCCGGGCAATGCGGCGGCCAGCGGGGCACGGCACGCCCGTGGCCGGCGGCCCGCCCCTCGTCCCCCAGGGAGAACGACCATGAACCCGTCACGACGCCGGCTGATGGCGCTGGCCGGCCTGATGGTGGCGACCCCGCCGCCAGAGGCGCTGGCGCAGCCGGCAACGCCCATGGCTGATGGACGCCTCATCCTCAGCAGCTTCGCCGAGGGCGGCGACGTCCTCGCCCCCAACGCCCGCTGGCGCGGCTTCAGCGACCGGGTCATGGGCGGCGTCTCGAACGGCAGCTTCGAGCGCACCGTGGTGGCGGGCAAGCCGTGCATCCGCATGACCGGCCGCGTCACGCGCGACAGCGGCGGCGGCTTCATCCAGATGGCCCTCGACCTCGCTACGCGCAGCAGCGACTTCAACGCCTCGGCCTTCGCCGGCATCGAGCTGCTCGTCCACGGCAACGACGAGAGCTACAACTGCCACGTCCGCACCGCCGACTGCGGCTGGTACGACCAGTCGTACCGCGCCACCTTCCGCGCAGCACCGCAGTGGCAGACCATCCGCCTGCCATGGAGTGCCTTCACGCCCAACGACCTGGACGTGCCGCTCGATCCCTCGCGGCTGCAGCGCGTCGCCGTGCTCGGCTGGATGCGGGAGTTCGAGGCCGACCTGGCGCTGGCGGAGGTGGCGCTGTACGTCTAGCGGAAACGCGCTCGCCTCGCAAAGCGCTGCCGCACGGCCCCGGACGCAAAAGTCGACGAAAGACCCGGATATCGGCATTGACAAGCGGTGCTTGTCACCCCGGTGTGCTGGCCAACGGTTCGAAGGCCACCGGCGATGATTCCGACCTTTCGCCACAAGATCGAGCAGGGCATCCGATGGCGATGAAAGAGCCACCCCACCCCGGACTGTTGGTACGTTTCGACTGCCTGGAGCCCCTCGGCCTGACGGTCACCGAGGCGGCGAAGGCGCTCGGCGTCACCCGCCAGGCGCTGAACAACCTCGTCAACGGCAAGGCCGGCATCTCGCCGGAGATGGCCATCCGCCTCGACAAGGCCTTCGGTGGAAGCGCTGAGGCCTGGCTCTCCCTGCAGATGGCCTTCGACCTGGCCCAGGCCCGGAAGGGCGAGAAGGCCATCGCCGTCCGGCGGCTGACGGGCCGCGCCAGCGAGGACCGCCCGAAGGCGGCGCGGCCGCGACCATCGGGTAGCGCTACCGGGGCCGTTCAGGCCGGCAGAAAGTAGGCGCGGCCGCGGTCAGGCGGTCACCGTCTCCACCCGCCCCAGCGTCACGTACACGAGCATGCCCTGCCCTGCGCCGGTCAGGCGCAGGTAGTCCTGCAGCTGGCGGCGGTAGTTGTCGCGCTGGCCCTTCGTCGGTGCCTGGTCGCTCTTCCAGTCGATGACGCAGTCGATGCGGCCGGTGGCGTCGAGGGCGATGGCGTCAGCGACGCCGGCGGTGGCGACGGCGCTGCGAGGGTCGTCGGCATCGGTCGCGTGGCCGTAGACGGGCAGCTCCGGGACGAGTCGCGGGCGCAGGACGGCGACTTCGGGCAGGGCGAGCGACTTGAGGGTCACGGTGGCAAGCTCCGTGGGGCTGTAGCCCCGGGTGGCATCGTCGACGGGGGCTTCGCCGAGCTGCCGCAGCAGGTCGGCGGCGCGGGCCCGCACCTCAGCCTCCCCGTCCCTCAGCTCGCCCGTCAGGATCTCCTCGATGAGCTTGTGAATGACGAGCCCGCGGGTGGTACCGCCGCGGACCGGCGTGCGCACGAGGTCGGTCTCGTCCCAGTCCGCCGGCAGCGGCTCACCAGAGGCTGCGTCCCAGGCCAGTGGTTCGTGACCCGGGTCGCCGGCAGCCGATGACCCACCACGCCCCGCCTCGCCTTCATGCCGGCTCGGCGCGCGCCAGGTCAGCGTGCTCGTCGCCTTGACGACGCGCGCGGCCTCGGCGGCGAACTTCGCCGGCGTCTGGCCGTTGACCACCTCCGGCGCCGCCGGCGGCAAGCCGGCATCGAACTTCGCCAGATCGACGAACGGCAGTTCCGCGACGCCCAGCTCGACCTTCGACAGCCACTCGGTGGCCCCGGTGGTCGGGTGCGGCAGCACCAGCACCTCGGCGGCGCGGGTGCAGGCGACGTAGAGCAGGCGCTGGTCCTCGCGGGCCGACTGCTGCTTCTCGCGCTCCTGCAGGTCGCGGTAGCCGGCGGGCGCGCCCTCGCCGAGCTTGCCGTGCAGCTCGTCGCGGGCGCGATCGTAAAGCACCGGCGCCGTGCGGCTGTTCTCGGTGCAGGTGTTGACGAGGATGACCACGGGCCACTCCAGACCCTTGGCGCTGTGCATGGTGATGAGGTTGACGGCCTGCTCCTCGGCGTCGGGCCGGCCTTCCTTCTGCGACTCGCGCTCTTCCCAGCGGGTGCGCATGTCGATGGCGAAGCTCTGCAGGCCGCGCACCTCGTAGGGCCGCGCCATCTCGAGGAACAGGTCGATGTTGGCCAGCGCCCGCTCGGCGCCGCCGGGGTGCCGCTGGCGCACCAGCGCCCGCACCCGCAACTCCTCGACGGCGGCGGCCAGCAGGTCGAAGGGCGTCGTGCTGTGGGCGCGCCGCGCCAGGCCCTGCAGAATGCCGAGCACCTCGCGGGCCACGTCGTTCCTCAAGTCGTCCAGGCTCGTCCACAGCGTCAGCCGCGCCGGGCCCTCGTGCCCCCCGGCCACCGGCAGCGCGTCGACGATGTCGAGCAGCTGCTCCTCGGTGAGCCCCACCAGCGGCCCGCGCAACAGCGCGCCCAGGGCCACGGTGTCGCGGCGGTCGGCGAGGCAGCGCGCGATGGCAATGAGGTCCTGGATCTCCTGCCGGCGGAAGAAGCCCTTCCCCGCCTGGCTCGCCACCGGAATGCCGACGTCTTCGAGGGCTCGCTCGTAGCGCCAGAGCTCGGTGCCGCCCGGGGCCAGCAGCGCGATGTCGCCGGGGCGAAGCCGCGGGTCGTCGCGCTGCACGCGCGTCACGTAGCTGCCGATCAGGTGCCGGCAGAACTTCGCGACCTCGGCGGCCTCGGCCTCGCGCTGCTTCGACTTCTTCTTCTCCTTCCGGTCGCCGGGCAGGGTGGGCTCGACCTCCGGCTCGTCTTCGATGGGCACGTAGAGCTGCACCACGCCGGGCAGCTCGCCATCGTTGCCGCGCATGGCCGACAGGTCCTGGAAGCCGGGCTGGCCCTCGGCCGACAGCGGCGTGCGGAAGCTCGTGTTGACCCAGTCGAGCACGGGCGAGAGCGACCGGAAGTTGGCCGTCACCTCGAGGATGTTCTCCGGGTGCTGGGCCCGGATAGCCTCGCGGGCCGTCACGTAGGTGTCGACGTCGGCGCCGCGGAAACGGTAGATCGCCTGCTTCGGGTCGCCCACGCAGAAAAGCGCGCCCGGCCGCAGCGTGCGCTCGTTCCACGGCGCGCCGGCATCGCCCTCGCCACAGAGCCGCCACAGGATCTCGGCCTGCAGCGGGTCCGTGTCCTGGAACTCGTCGACGAGCACGTGCCGGTAGCGCTGCCCCAGGGCCTGCCGCACCGGCTCGTAGTGGCGCAGCAGGTCGCGGGCCAGCCGCAGCAGGTCGTCGAAGTCGAGCAGCGCCGCGTCGCGCTTGTAGGTGCCGAAGGCCTCGACCACGGTGCGCAGCTCGTCCAGCACCGCGGCGAAGGCCGCCGCGTCGATGGCCGACTGCAGCGACAGCCAGGCCTCACCGACCGCCGCATACAGGCCCTGCCCCTCCACGGACAGCTCCGCGCCCTCGCGCTTCTTGTGCCCATGGGCCGACGCGACCGCTTCCCAGTGGCCCTTCCGGCCCCAGGGGCGCCACGTCCCCTTGTCGGTGAGCGGCGAGACGTCCACCGGCTCCGCAGCGCATCGCACCAGGCCCGCGTGCATACCGTTGCCCAGCAGCGTCCCGAAATGGCCGACGGCACCGGTCAGCTCCGCGGCGACCTCGGCCGTCGTCTTCTCCATGTAGGGCGCGTGGCCCACCCAGGCCGTGAACCTCGCCACTGCGGTGCGCAGCCCGTCGAATGCACGCATGGGGTCCGGCGTCACCGGTGCCGTCGCCGTGCGATGGACCCGCAGCACCTCGGCCACGTCGCCCAGCCGGTCGACGGCCCTGCGTCCGCCCGCCATGACGAAGGCCGCCACGGCGCTGCCATCGTCCTCGCCGCCCAGCTGCCGGCGCAGGAAGGCGTCCACCTGGTCGTCCCAGGCCAGCGCCGCCGCCTGGGGGTCCATGACCCGGGCGCCGGGATCCATGCCCGCCTCGACCGGGTAGGGGCGGATGAGCGCCTGGCAGAAGCCGTGGATCGTCGTCACCGTGAGCTCGCCGATGGCCTGGCGCGCGGCGTCCAGGTTCTGGCGCTGGGCCTCATCCGGCCCCTTGGGCAGCACGATGTCGAGCCCCGGCGGCAGTTCCCCCGCCAGCAGCTGGTCGATGAACTCGGCGATGCGGGTGAAGAGCTCGCCGGCAGCAAGCTCGGTGAAGGTGATGGCGGCGATGTGCCGGGGCGCAACGCCCGAGGCCAGCAGCAGCGCCACGCGGCCGGCCATCAGCGCCGTCTTGCCGGAACCGGCGCCCGCCTCCACCAGCAGCGTCGCGCCGTGGTCGGCCAGCGCCCGCCGCCGGGCCCCGCGATCGGGCAGCGTCGTCATCGCAGGGCCCACAGTTCCGGCAGCGGCGCCAGCCGCTCGACCGCTGCGCGCAGCTTGCGCTCGAGATACAGGTCGGCGGCATTGCCCGGCAGCGCAAAGGTCAGGTCACCGTCGAGGTACTGCCCGCTGTCGGGCCCGGGCACCGCGTTGCCCGCCCGCAGCTGCCCGTGGGCCACCTGCAGGTACCGGGCGAGGATGTCGAGCTGCCCGGCCGGATCCTCCAGCGGCAGCAGGCCGCCGTCGGGCGCCGTGTAGAGCAGCCTCGCCTCCACGGCCACGTGCTGGCCCAGCAGCACCCGCACGGCACTCGCGTACAGGCAGCGCTGCAGCTCGCCACCACCGCCGAGGGTCGGGATGTCCTTCGGCTTCGGCGGCTTGCCGGTCTTGTAGTCCGTGACCCGCGCCCGGGTGCCGTCGGCCGACAGGTCGAGGCGGTCGATGAAGCCACCGATGGCGAGCGTCGTGCCGGGAATCACCACGGGCTGCGTCGCGTCCCAGGGCCCCTGCGGGCCCGCGCCGTCGCTGTCGCCACCGAAGGGCACCTCGCCCCAGGACCGCTGCCCCGGCAGCGGCGGCTCGTCCCGGAAGAGCGCCCGCGTCGCATGGCCGCGCACCTCCTCCAGCGTGCGCCGCCAGATGAGCCGCGGCGGCACGGGACCTGCACGCTCGCACTCGGCGGCAGCGTCGGCCAGGCAGTCGCCCAGCACCTGTTCGATGGCCGGCGGCTCGGCCACGAGGCCACCCGCAGGACCCAGGCGCTCCACGGCCAGCTCCAGCACCCGGTGCAGCAGGTTGCCGAACTGCAGGGCGTCGAGCTCCAGCGGCTCGTCGGCCTCGGCCGGCGCCTCCCAGCGGAAGGCGTACTGCCAGACGAAGCCCAGCGGATCGCGCACCAGCCGGCGCAGGCGGCTCGCCGAGAAGCGCCGCGCCAGGACCCGGGCCAGCAGCGGATGGTTCGCCCGCACGAGGCCATCGTGGGGCGTGAGCACCGGGCGCTGCCAGTCGCGCCAGCACTCCAGCGCCGCGCGGGCCCGGGGCAGCCTCGCGAATTCGTCGGGCCGCGCCAGCACGCGGTCCGCCTCGCTCAGCGCGTGCAGCGGCACGGCCTCGCGGCGGCGGTGCTGTTCGGCTTCTGCCGTGATCGCCTCGCGCAGCAGCGCGCTCGCGCCGTGCTGCCGGCCCTCCGCATCGCGCCGCGACCGCGATAGCACCAGCTCGCCGGCGGTGGCCTTAAGCAGCGTGCGGAAGTCGCGCCGGTCGCGCTCGGGCACCGGCACCGGGTTCAGCTCGGCCGAGGCCAGCACGTGGTCCGGCAGCAGCGGATCCTCGCCCTGGGTGCGGGGCCAGCCGCGGCTCGTCAGCCCCAGCAGACGCATGAAGGGCCGGGGTGCCGCCGCGGCCTCGGCCGCCGTGCACCAGACGATGGCCGTGACCGGATCGCGCTCGTCGGGCACGCGCAGCGTCGTCAGCGTCACGTCGAGTGCCACCGCCGGCCCCTCGCGCAGCGCCCGCCGCCACAGGGCCAGCGCCCGCCCCGACAACAGCGCCTCGCCCACGTCCTCGGCTGCCGCGGCACCCCTTGCCAGCAGCGCGACCAGCGCCTTCAGCGTCGCGCCAAAATCCACGCCACCGGGCCAGGCCCCGACGGCAGCGATGGCCTCGTCCCAGCGCGCCACCGTCAGCAGCGGCGCATCCCGCGGCAGCACGCGCTGCCAGTCGTCGGGCAGCGCCTCCGTGGCCGGCGTCATGCCCCGCACCAGGCCCAGCAGCCGCCGCACCCGCGCCTGGCCGAGCCCCGCCAGCAGCACCTCAGCGAGCGCCGCCGCTGCCTGCCCGTCGCGCGTGGCCAGCGCCGGCCGGCCGTGCACGAAGACCAGCGGCAGGCTGCCGTCGGCGGCCATGGCGGCCAGGTGGTCGTCCCACTCGGCCGTGGCCGGCGCCGCGATGGCGATGTCCTGCGGCTTTGCCCGGCCGCCGGCCAGCAGTTCGCGCGCCCAGCGCAGCGCCTCCTGCGCCTCGTGGCGCGGATTCGCACAGGCGACGCGCAGCACCGTGGGCGCGGCCGCAGGCGCGCGCTCGAAGCGGACCGCCGACGCGGCCGCCCAGCCCGGATCCTGCGTCGGGCCCAGCTGCCAGGTCACCGGCACCACGTCGGCGAGTGCCAGCAGCAGCGGCCGCCAAACCGGATCAAGGTCAGGAACGCCCACCACCGTCACCGGCCCCAGCACCGCCGGCGCCCCCGACAGCCGCGCCAGCGCCGCCGCCACCAGATCCGCCGGCCGCCGCTGGCCAGGGGGAATGCGCGCGAGCACCGCCTGCTCGATGCGGGCGAGGGTCACGAGCCGCGCGGGCGCATCGTCCCTGGCCCGACCCGCCAGATCGACACCCGCCACCCAGCCACGCTGCAGCGTCGCCGCCAGCGCCCGACCGGTCCCCGGCAAATCGCGGATCGACGCGAGGTCGCCCAGGTCAAGGGCTGGATCGGCCAGCACGTCCCGAGCCGCCGCCTGCAGCGACTCCCGGTCAATGGACTGCAGAAAGCCGCCGGCCAGGCGCGCCGCGAGCTGGGCGGGCGTCAGCACCTGCCGCCCGTGGGTCGCGCGAAGGGCCGCGTCGAGCACCGCGTGCTGGCGGGCCAGGCGGCTGGTGATGAGGGTGGTGGTGCGGGTCATCGCGCGGCGGGCGGCGGAGAAGTGCGGGGGCAGACTACCAAGCCGCGCGGCGGGTGGCGTCACCCATCTGGGTGATGGGCGCTGCGCCGGCCGATCACCTCGAGACGGCTCCGAACGGTGGCTCGGCTAGCCCACACGTCTGCCGATGGCATCTCACCGCGCTATCGGCCCATCCACAGTCGGCGCCGGCCTGCTGCTGTTCGTCACCGGGACAAAATAGCCCCCCTGGGTGCGCCGAGCTGACGAGAGGCGTGGGGGGTGTTGTCGCAGCCAATTCTAGACCGTTCACGCACGGCGGCAACGGTTGCCACCCGAGCCACGTCAGCACTGCGCCAATCAATGCTGCTAGACATACTCGCCCCAGCATCCAGAACGGAGCCCGTGCTCCGGCCAACCTGCCACGCTCGGCAAGGTGGATCGCCAGTTCGGCGGATGCGGCCCCACCGGGGCAACGAAGGAGCGTTCCATGACCCTCTTCCCCCTCGACCACGCCGAGCAGTACCTCGGCCGCGCCATCGCGAACGTCGAGCGCGACGGGCTGACCTTGCGCTGGCCGGCCTTCGACGGCGTGACGGAGCTGACGGTAGAGCCGGTCAACGAGCAGACCAGCGACGGGCTGACCATCAGCGAGATCGTCACCCTCACCCACCGGTCACCCCTGCTCGCCGTGGCCGACGACCAGACCTGTGCCGCGCTCAACCGGCTGACCACCCTCAGCGCGCTGACGCCGGGCAACCCGGGTGAGCCGACGGTGCTGCGCGCGAGGATCAGCATCTTCAGCCAGGAGCAGCGGGCCGCGCGGATCCTGTACGGATCGCTGCTGTGCCAGGAGGCCGCCGTCATCGGCTGGCGCGCCGCGCACCTGGGCCGCGTCATCGTCACCGCGGACCCGGACTCGATCCCGCTGCGGATGACCGACCAGGACCCGCCCTACGACCAGGCGGACTTCGAGGTCATCAAGGCGCGGTCCGACCGTGCGCAACTCTTCGGCAACACCGGCGACCGCATGTACACCGTCGAGCTGCCCTGGGATGCGGGGGCCATGACCCGCCTGGTCGCGGACCCCGAACTGCGCGCCGCCATGGCAACCCTCGGCCCGTACACGAACGAGGACCTCGACCGCATGGCCGGCCGCACCAGCCTCGTCACGATCAAGCCCGGGACCCATCCCCTGATAGGCAAGGGCCTGCGGTGCAGCCTCGAGATCCCGCTGCCGGCTGACCAGGCCCAGTCAGCGGCCCTGGTGACCGAACTCAACCAGTGGGAGCTGGGCGAGGCCGACCTGCCGCCGCACCTCGGCGCGTGGTGCACAGGCCCACGGTCGCTGGCCTACCTCAGCTTCGTACCGACGCAGCTGTGCGTGCCGGGGCTGCCGTCGCACCTGGCCGACTGGGCGGCGGCGCGGCATGTTCGGGTGCGGGAGTTACATATTCCGCACATTGGAGGCTGAGGCCGGATCTCGCATCACCCATATGGGTGATGCCGTCGATGAAACGTGCTGCCATGCTTGAACCCGAATTCCGGACCACATCGTGCGGGTACGTTCTCGGATGACACTCTCTCGCCTAATGGCTTTCCTGAGCTTCGATGCCCTGCCAACCTGCTAAGTCGGAGACCATGGATGTTCTCGCCAACGGGGTCCGTCTACTGGTCCTTGCAGTTGCGCTAATGGCGCTAGGCGGCTGCGCGCTTGCACCGCCCATCGACTCCGACCCCAGCACGCTGGAGACCCGCCCCCTATGCCATCTGCGGACGAAAGCGCTCGTAGATCAGAACGAAGTGGTCCGGATAGCAGCGGAAGGAGAGCTCCAACGTCGCCAGGTTACCCATGCCGACTGCGACAAGTGGGTAGGAGAAGACCGGCAGGCACGAGCAGAAGCGATCAAGAAGGGGGTCGCCATCACAGCCGCCATCGTTATCGTGACGGCAGCGGCCATAGCAGCTGCCAATAACGGCGGCGGGTCTTCAGCACGTCAGGCAACAGATTACGAGTGGGACTGGGATGTCTTCTACAACGAGTATGGGCAATTGACTGCCGCTTGCAGGGGTGTCCAGACTGGCCAGTTCGCCGACAGATGGCATTGCAACGGGAAGGCCGTGAATGACTATCGCTGGCCTGGAAAGTGACCGGGCAGCCAGACATCAGTGTCCGAGGAAAGCCACGCCGATCAATTGATTGATTAGCCCTTGTCCTTTGCCGGCGCCAGCGCCCTGGCTAGCGCGCACGTCCCAACCCAGCGGGCCATCGGCGCGGAGTTGCGGAGACCCTGCAGCCGCTAGTTGATTGAGCTCGAGGGCGACCAGGCGAAGCGTCATGAAGGGCACGGCCAGGCAGCCGCAGCGCTATTTTTCACCGGATGGCAGACCCAACTCAACATGCGCTCTGCAAGCCGACCGATAGCTGTCGCGCGTGACAAAAACGCTATGCGCCCCGGCTCTCGCGCTCACTCATGAAGACGTCGTGCCGTATTCCTAACAGTCGCGGATCCGGCTGATCTCTGACTCGGGTAGGCACTTGGATCTTGATCTCGTGAATGTTCTGAAGCCCGTGCAACAGCATGGGTCCGTCCCGCTCTTCCATTATCTCCGGCCGCACTTCGACGCGGTAGTCGGGACGCACGGAGAAGTACAGCCTGTCGTAGGCCGCATGATGTAGCTTGCACAGGGACAGGCCATTGCTGACTACTGGCTCTCCTTCGGGCGAGCTGTCGGCCACAATATGGGCTGCATCCAATAGGCTCGTATGTCGCAGCCGGCAAATGGCGCACTGCTCGCGATACGCCATCAACACGCGGTCACGAAATGTCCTCTGGTGAATCCTCTGCCGCACCAGCCGGGTGACGTAGCCCCGCCGGATCTCTTCGTCTGCATCGTCCGCTGAACGCCCGAGCTGGAATGGGTCATCCACGGCAACCGTGAACATGAGCTGTCCCGGGTTGTCATGAATAATGAAGACAGGCCACACCGCCAGATAGTGTCCTGGCACTGTGCTGTGGAAATAGATCAGCGGGATCCGATCTCGCATAGCATCCCGCAACCCACGATTCTCGTGATGATTCGGGTCGCTACCTCTGTAGCTGTACAGAAGGTACTTGCCTTCAGGCTCGAAGGCATCCTGGTATGGGCCCTGAGATGTTGTAGTTATTGAGAGCGGGTAACGCCTGATCTGCATTGGCTTGAAGATGCCCTGCGGACCAACCAACCGAACGAAGCCGCCCTGGTACGGAAACCCGGTTGCGAGCATTGATCGCGGAAGCACATCTCCTTGCGCGTCCGACTGATGACGAAGCCACTGGAAAGCGGCGGCTCGGCAAGCGCTGCTAGCAGGATCCTCGACCTCCATCTCCATCGGATGGCGTGCCCCATCTGCGTCGTCAATCGACTCTTCACTCGGACCTTACCAGGACTTCGCTGTCTTTCGGAACCGATGAGCCACCGAAGTGAAGTCGTCCGAGGAACGTCGAGCGCAACAGAACAAGTCGATGCTGCCGCTAGACGTGAGTGCTTCAATGCCCGGAGCCGGACTCGAACCGGCACGCCTTTCGGCAACGGATTTTAAGTCCGCAGCGTCTACCAGTTTCGCCATCCGGGCTTGGCCGCATTCTAGCCACGGCCGGGCTGGCGGGGGCGTCACTGCCCCGGGGTGCGGGAAAGGATGGAGGCCAGGGTCGGAATCGAACCGGCGTACGCGGATTTGCAGTCCGCTGCATAACCACTCTGCCACCTGGCCGCGGTGGGCTCGGGTCTTGCGCCCGGTCGCCGGGTGCCTGGCCGCAGGTGTGCGGGCGGGGCACCGGGAAGGAAATCTGGAGCGGGAAACCGGACTCGAACCGGCGACCTGTACCTTGGCAAGGTACCGCTCTACCAACTGAGCTATTCCCGCTCGGGTAGGGGCGCCTATGCTACCGGCGCCGTCCCATCTGTCAAGGAACTCCCTGCCCGGGGCCGCGGGCGGGCCAGGCGGCGCGCATGTAGTCGACCATCGACCACACCGTGAGCCCGGCGGCGATGACCAGCATGAAGAGCCCCAGGTCGTAGGTGGGCAGGCCCAGGATGGGCGCTTCGAAGAGCATGAGCCCGAGCCCCACCATCTGCAGGGTCGTCTTGACCTTGCCGAGCGACGACACGGCCACCCGCGACCGGGCGCCGAGCTCGGCCATCCACTCCCGCAGGGCCGACACGGTGATCTCGCGGCCGATGATCACGGCGGCCAGCACGGCGACCACGATGCGGGGGTCGGCCTTGACCAGCAGCACCAGCACCACGGCCACCATGATCTTGTCGGCCACGGGGTCGAGGAAGGCGCCGAACTGCGAGGTCTGGCCCAGCCGCCGGGCCACGTAGCCGTCGAGCCAGTCGGTGATGGCGGCGAGCGTGAAGAGCACCGCGGCGAGGGGCCGCGACCAGGGGGCCGGGTACAGGAAGGCGATGGACAGCAGCGGGACCGCGGCCACCCGGAACCAGGTCAGCGAGGTGGCGATGTTGAACTCGGGATACACGGCGGCCACGGCGGTGGGGAGAGCCGCGATTCTACGCCGCGTCAGTCGAGCCCGCCGTGCAGCCGCGCGTAGATCCGCTCCGCGAGCGCGGGGCCGATGCCGGGCACCCGGGCGAGGTCCGCCTCCCCCGCCTGCCTGAGCCCCGCGAGCCCGCCGAAGGCCTTGAGCAGGCTCCGCCGCCGGGCCGGACCCAGCCCCTCGATGCCGTCCAGCGCCGAGCCCTGCCGCACGCGGCTGCGGCGCTGGCGGTGGCCGGCCACGGCGAAGCGATGGGCCTCGTCGCGCACCTGCTGGATGAGGTGCAGCGCCGGCGAGTCGGGCCCGGGAATCAGCTCGCGCCCGGCGGCCAGCACCAGCCGCTCGGCGCCGGGCCGCCGCTCGGGGCCCTTGGCGACGCCGACCACGGGGATGTCGGCAAGCGCGAGGCCCGCGAGCACCGCCGCCGCCCGGCTGCGCTGCCCGGCCCCGCCGTCGATCAGCACGAGGTCGGGGATGGGTGCCTCGCCCCGGGCCACCCGGGTGTAGCGCCGCTCCACGGCCTCGGCGATGGCCGCGTAGTCGTCGCCAGGCTCCGCCGTACGGATGTTGAAGCGCCGGTAGTCCGATTTCAGCGCCCCCGCCTCGCCGAAGACCACGCACGAGGCCACGGTCTCCCCGCCCCCCGTGTGGCTGATGTCGAAGCACTCGATGCGCTTAGGATGCGCCGGCAGGTCGAGCAGCGCCGCCACGGCCTCGAGCTTGGCCTGCATCGACGCGCCGGCCGCCTGCCGCAGCTTGAGGCCCTGGGTGGCGTTGTCGGCGGCCAGCTCCAGCCAGCGCTGGCGGATGGCCCGTACCCGGTGGCGCAGGGCCACCGGGTGGCCGGCCCGCTCGCCGAGCACGGCGGCCAGGGTCTCGGCCTCGTCGATGGCCTCCGGCAGCAGCACCTCGTCGGGCGCCGGCTGCTCCAGGTAGTGCTGGGCGACGAAGGCCGCCAGCACCTCAGGGATTTCGGTGTCGGCCGTGGCCCGGGGAAAGAAATTGCGGCTGCCGAGCACGCGGCCGCCGCGCACCATGAGCACGGCCACGCACCAGCCGCCGTTGTCGTAGCGCAGGCCGATGGCGTCGGCATCCACGGCGCCGGCCGCCGTCATGGCCTGGTCGGCACGGACCCGGCGCACCACGGTGATCTGGTCGCGCAGCAGCGCCGCGCGCTCGTAGTCGAGCTTGGCGGCCGCCGCCTCCATGCGGGTCTCCAGGCTCTGCAGCACGGCGTCGCTGCGGCCTTCGAGGAAGAGCATGGCATCGCGCACGTCGGCGCCGTAGTCGGCCTCGCTGACGAGCCCCACGCAGGGCGCCGAGCAGCGCTCGATCTGGTGCTGCAGGCAGGGCCGCGTGCGGTTGGCAAAGTAGGTGTCGGTGCACTGGCGCACGCGGAAGAGCTTCTGGATCTGCCCGAGCGTCTCGCGCACGGCGCCGGCGTTGGGGTACGGGCCGAAGTAGCGCCCACCGCCCCGCTTCGCCCCGCGGTGGAACTCGAAGCGGGGGAACTCCTGGTCCGCCGAGACGTGGATCCAGGGATAGCTCTTGTCATCCCGCAGCATCACGTTGAAGCGCGGGCGGTGCTCCTTGATCAGGTTGTATTCGAGGAGCAGCGCCTCCTGCTCGGTGGCCGTGACGGTGACCTCGACGCGCGCCGTCGCGGCCATGAGGGCCTGGGTCTTGGGCAGGTGGGCCTTGGCGCCGAAGTAGGTGGCGACGCGCTTGCGCAGGTCCCGGGCCTTGCCGACGTAGATGACCGTGCCCGCGCCGTCGAGCATGCGGTAGACGCCGGGCCGGGTCGTCAGGGACTTGAGGAACGCCCGGTGGTCGAAGGCCTCGGTGGTCATTGAGGCGTCGTCATCGAGGCGCGTTCACCGGGACTTCTTCGGCGCTCCGAGCTTCGCGATGCGCAGCGCCACTTCCATGGCCTGCTCGTAGTTGAGCCGCGGGTCCACCGTCGAGCGGTAGTCCCGGGCCAGGTCCTCGTCCGTCAGGCCCCGGGCGCCGCCGGTGCACTCGGTGACGTGCTCGCCGGTGAGCTCGAGGTGCACGCCGCCGAGCACGCTGGCTTCGCTGGCGTGCACCGCGACCGCCGTCTCGAGCTCGGACAGGATCTTGTCGAAGCGCCGGGTCTTGTAGCCGTTGGCCGTGCTCTCGGTGTTGCCGTGCATGGGGTCGCAGACCCACAGCACCCGGGCGCCCTCGCGGCGCACGGTGTCGATGAGCTTCGGCAAGCCTTCGGCGATCTGCCCGGCGCCGAGCCGGTGGATCAGCGTGAGCCGTCCCGGCTGGTTGTCGGGGTTGAGCCGCGCGAGCAGGCGCTTGAGCTGCTCGGGCGTGACCGAGGCGCCGACCTTGACGCCGATGGGGTTCGCGACGCCGGCGAAGAACTCCACGTGGGCGCCGTCGGGGTCGGCCGTGCGGGCGCCGATCCACGGGAAGTGCGTGGTCAGGTCGTACCACTTCTGCCGGTGGGCCAGGAACCGCGTCTGCGCCTCTTCGTAGGGCAGGTGCAGCCCCTCGTGGGCCGTGTAGAACTCCACGCGCCGGGCCTCGGTGATGCTGCTGCCGGTCAGGCCCTCGAAGAAGTCGAGGCCGTCGGCCACGGCCTGCACGAGCCGGTGGTACTCGTCGGCCTGGGCCGAGTGCGTGACCCAGTCGAGGTCCCAGTTCTCCGGGTGGTGCAGGTCGGCAAAGCCGCCGTCGATGAGCGCGCGGACGAAATTCAGCGTCATCGATGCGCGCTCGTAGGCGCGCAGCATCAGCTCGGGGTCCGGCTCCCGGGCGGCGGCGGTGAAGTCGGGCCGGTTGACGAGGTCGCCGCGGTAGCTCGGCAGCGTCGTGCCGTCGCGGCTCTCGGTGTCGGACGAGCGCGGCTTGGCGTACTGCCCGGCCATGCGGCCGATGCGCACGACCGGCCGCTTGAGCCCTGCCACCAGCACCACGCTCATCTGCAGCAGGATCTTCAGCTTGGTGACGATGGCGTCGGAGTTGCAGTCGCGGAACGACTCGGCGCAGTCGCCCCCCTGCAGCACGAAGGCGCGGCCCTCCTGGGCGGCGGCCAGCTGCTCGCGCAGGGCCTCCACTTCCCACGAGGTGACCAGCGGCGGCAGGGCGCGCAGTTCCGCCATGACCCGCGCGGCGGCGGCGGCGTCGCGGTAGGCGGGCACCTGCACGATGGCGCGCTCGCGCCAGCTGGCGGGGTGCCAGGCGGTGGCCGGCGCGGCAGTGGTGGGCTTGGGACCGATCATGGCGGGACTATGCCACAGCGACTGCGGCGGCCGGATGACGTGCGGCACGGCCCGCGCGGATCAGCGCTCGGCCGCCTTCACCGCGTTCCAGGCGGCATCCAGCGCCCCCGGGTCGAGCGCCGTCAGTTCCCGGCCCGAGGCCCGCACGTGGGCCTCGACGGCGCGGAACCGGCGCTCGAACTTGGCATTCGCCCGGCGCAGCGCCTCCTCGGGCGCCACGTTCAGTCGGCGGGCCAGGTTCGCGGCAGTGAAGAGGACGTCGCCCAGTTCGTCGGCGATGGCGTCGGCGTCACCGGCGGCCTCGGCCTCGGCGAGTTCGTCGAGTTCCTCGGCGAGCTTCTCGCGCACGCCGGCCGGCGTCTCCCAGTCGAAGCCGACCCGGGCCGCCCGGGCACCGAGCTTCGCGGCCCGGGCCAGCGCCGGCAGCGCGAGGCCGATGCCGGCGAGCGCCGAGCTGTCGCCACCGGCGGCTCGCTCGGCGGCCTTGTGCTCTTCCCAGGCGCTGCGCTGGTCGGCGGCGGAGCCGATGCCCGCCTGGCCCGCGAAGACGTGGGGGTGCCGACGCTGCAGCTTGCCGGTGATGGCGGCCACCACGTCGCCGAAGGCGAAGGCGCCCTGCTCCTCGGCTAGCGCTGAGTGGAAGACGACCTGGAAGAGCAGGTCGCCGAGTTCGTCCTTGAGCGCGGCGAGGTCGGCCCGGTCGATGGCGTCCGCCACCTCGTAGGCTTCCTCGATGGTGTACGGGGCGATGCTCGCGAAGGTCTGCTCCCGGTCCCAGGGACAGCCGCCGTCGGGGCTGCGGAGCCGCGCCATCACGTCGAGCAGTTTCTGGATATCCATCACAGGCCCCTGACAGAGCTTATTTTTTCCACCAGCGCATCCAGCATGTGCGCCGTGGCGCCCCAGATCTGGTAGGGGCCGAAGGCGTAGGTCACCGTGCGCACCCGCAGGCCGTTGACCTCGCGATCGCCCTCCTGCCGGCCCGCGCCCCCGGCGACCCAGTCCAGCGGCACCGCGAAGATCTCGGCCACCTCGAAGGGGTCGGGGCGCAGCGACAGCCCCGGCGGCACCCGGGCCACCACCGGGCACACGGCAAAGCCCGTGACGACGGACTGGGGATCGAGGCAGCCCAGCACCTCGACGGCGGCGGGCGGCAGGCCCACCTCCTCCTCGGCCTCGCGCAGCGCCGTGGCGATGGGGTCGGCGTCGGCGACCTCGAGCCGGCCGCCGGGAAAGCTGATCTGCCCGGCGTGGTCGCGCAGGTGCTCGGTGCGCCGGGTCAGGATGACCTCGAGCCCCGACTCGCCGGGCCGCAGGCCAATGAGCACCGCCGCCGGGATGAGCGGCCGGGTGAAGATCCGGCCGGCGACGGCTGGCGGCAGCCGCGCGAGCGCCGCTGCCGCCAGGTCGGCCGGTGGCCGGGTGCCAGCGAGGGCGCGGCGGATGAGCTCGTCCACCGCGGCGCCTCAGGTCACGCCTTGATGCCGCCCCGGGTCAGGTCGCGGGGGTCGAGCAGGCGGGCGAGTTCCTTGTCCGTGAGGTCGGTGAGCTCGGCCGCCACCTCGCGGATCGGCTTGCGGGCGGCGTAGGCCTTCTTCGCAATCGCCGCGCCCTTCTCGTAGCCGATGACCGGGTTCAGCGCCGTGACGAGGATCGGGTTGCGATCCAGGGCCTCGGCGAGCCGCTCGTGGTTCACCGTGAAGCCGGCGATGGCCTTGTCGGCCAGCGCCCGCGACGCGTTCGCCAGCAGCTCGATGCTCTGCAGGAGGTTCAGCGCCACCACCGGCAGCATGACGTTGAGCTGGAAGTTGCCGGACTGCCCCGCGATGGTCACCGTCGCGTCGTTGCCGATGACCTGGGCCGCCACCATGGCCACGGCCTCGGGGATCACCGGGTTCACCTTGCCCGGCATGATGCTGCTGCCGGGCTGCAGGCTCGGCAGCGCGATCTCGCCGAGTCCCGCCAGCGGGCCGCTGTTCATCCAGCGCAGGTCGTTGGCGATCTTCATCAGCGCCACGGCCAGGGTCTTGAGCGAGCCCGAGACCTCGACGGCGGTGTCCTGGCAGCTCAGCGACTCAAACAGGTTCGGCGACTGGCTGAACTTGACGCCCGTCTGCTCGTTGAGCAGCACGGCGACCTTGCGGCCGAACTTCGGGTGCGCGTTGATGCCGGTGCCCACCGCCGTGCCGCCCTGGGCGAGCCGCGTCAGCCGCGGGAAGGTGCCGCGGATGCGTCCTTCAGCGTTGGCGATCTGCTGGGCCCAGGCGCCGAGCTCCTGCCCGATGGTGACGGGCATGGCGTCCATCAGGTGCGTGCGGCCGGTCTTGACCGCCTTGTCGGTGGCCTTGGCCTTCTTCGTGATGACCTTGCGCAGGTGCACCAGCGCCGGCAGCAGCTGCTCGTGGATCTCGACGGCGGCGCTCACGTGGATCGCCGTCGGGATGACGTCGTTGCTGCTCTGGCCCATGTTGACGTCGTCGTTCGGGTGCACGCCCTGGGCGAACCGCTTGCTCGCGAGGTGCGCGATGACCTCGTTGGCGTTCATGTTCGAGCTGGTGCCCGAGCCCGTCTGGAAGACGTCGATGGGGAAGTGTTCGTCGTGCTTGCCGGTGGCGACTTCGAGCGCCGCCGCCTGGATGGCCATGGCCTTGCGGCTCGGCATCAGGCCGAGCTCGGCGTTGGCGCCGGCGGCGGCCCACTTGATGAGGCCGAGCGCGCGGATGAAGCCCCGCGGCATGCGCAGGCCGCTGATGGGGAAGTTGTCGACCGCGCGCTGGGTCTGGGCGCCCCACAGGGCGTCGGCCGGCACGCGGAGCTCGCCCATGCTGTCGCGCTCGGTGCGGAAATTCCTGTCTGCCATCGCTTGCACTCCTGCGCGGCGCCCGCCGTGGCAGGCGGCGCCGGTTGGTAACGGGTCGGTCGCTGGAACCGTCGGGCCGGGCTGGCTGCCGGGCGGGTGCCCGGGGCCTGCCGGAGCCGCTGCGGGCGGCCGTGGCTGGCGGTTGGTGTATGATGCCGGCCGCGAATTCTAGGGTCTTTTTTTCCTCGCCGCCATGGACCGCGACGCGCTCACCGCGCTCTCACCTCTCGACGGGCGCTACGCGGCGAAGCTCGATTCGCTGCGGCCCTTCTTCAGCGAGCTGGGGCTCATCCGCTTCCGCATCCGGGCCGAGGTGCGCTGGGTGCAGTTCCTGGCGAACCACCCCGGCATCCCCGAGCTGCCGCCCCTCTCGCCGGTCGTCAGCGCCCGCCTCGACCAGCTGGCCGAGCAGCTCACCGCCGACGACGCCAGGCGCGTGAAGGCCATCGAGCGGCAGACCAACCACGACGTCAAGGCGGTGGAGTACTTCATCGCCGAGTATCTGGGCGACGACCCGGACCTGAACCGCATCCGGCCGTTCATCCACTTCGCCTGCACGTCGGAAGACATCAACAACCTCGCCTACGGCCTGATGCTGCGGCAGGGCCGCGACGAGGTGCTGCTGCCGGCGCTGCGCCAGCTGCAGGCCCGCTTCGACACGCTCGCCCGCACGCTGGCCGACGCGCCCATGCTCGCCCGCACCCACGGCCAGCCGGCCACGCCGACGACGCTGGGCAAGGAAATGGCCAACGTCGCGGCGCGGCTGCGGCGGCAGGTGGCGGCTTTCCGCAAGGTCGCGGTGCTCGGCAAGATCAACGGCGCCGTGGGCAACTTCAACGCCCACAGCATCGCCTACCCCGACGTCGACTGGCCTGCCGCCTCGCGCAGCTTCGTCGAGTCGCTGGGGCTCACGTGGAACGCGTACACGACGCAGATCGAGCCCCACGACTGGGTGGCCGAGTACTGCGACGCGCTGGCCCGCATCAACACGGTGCTCATCGACGCGGCGCGGGACTTCTGGGGCTACATCTCGCTGGGCTACTTCCGCCAGCAGGCCGTGGCGGGCGAGGTCGGCTCGTCGACCATGCCCCACAAGGTCAACCCCATCGACTTCGAGAACGCCGAAGGCAACCTCGGCGTCGCCAACGCGCTGTGCCGGCACTTCGCCGACAAGCTGCCCGTGTCGCGCTGGCAGCGCGACCTGACGGACTCCACCGTGCTGCGCAACCTGGGCGTGGCCGTCGGGCACTCGCTGCTGGCCTGGCAGGCACTCGGCGTCGGCATGGGCAAGCTGGCCGCCGACCGCGACCGCCTCGCCGCCGACCTCGACGAGAACTGGGAGGTGCTCGGCGAGGCCATCCAGACCGTCATGCGCCGGTACGGCCATACGGACGCCTACGAGCAGCTCAAGGCCCTGACCCGGGGCACCCGGGTCAACGCAGAGGGCATCGCCGCCTTCGTGCAGGCCCTCGACCTGCCGGCCGAGGCCAAGGCCCGGCTCCTCGCGCTGCGCCCCAGCACGTATACGGGCCTCGCCGAGGCCCTCGCCCGGGCGAGCCTCGAGGCCGGGGCCCCGCCGCAAACGTGACGCCGTCGGCACCCCGGTGAGGCCGGGGCACCTAGAATCTCCAATGGCATCAGCGGGCTATCTCGCCAGCGCCGGTGCCGGGACGACGGCCGTCAGGATTTCCATGCACGAGCATCCGGAGCGCGAGAAAGGCCGCCGCTGGGTCATCAGCTCGGCGGACGATACCCGCGACGCCGCCTGCGAGGTGGCCCGGGTCGCCCAGCGCTGGATCAACATCCTCACGCCGGACCTCGAGCCCGGCGTCTACGACAGCGAGCCCTTCATCGACATCGTCAAGCGGCTGGTGCTGGCCAAGCGCTACGCCCGGGTGCGGGTGCTCATCGCCGACCCGCCGCGGACGATCCGCAACGGCAACCGGCTCGTCAGCCTCGGCCGCCGGCTCGACACGTACATCGAGTTCCGCAACGTGCACGACGACTACGCGGACCATCGCGAGGCCTTCCTGATCGCCGACGACGTGGCGCTGATGTACCGCGTCGACTTCGCCCGCTGGGACGGCATCGCCGACACCTGGGAGCCCACCGTCGCCCGCCGCTACCTGACCCTCTTCGAGGAGATCTGGAACGCGTCGGAAACCTCGCGCGAGCTGCGCCAGCTGCGCGTCTGATGGACGGCTCGATGCCCGTGACCCCTGAGCTCACCGTGGCGGCCATCGTCGCCGACGGCGGACGCTTCCTCGTGGTCGAGGAAGTCGTGAAGGGCCGCACCGTCATCAACCAGCCCGCCGGCCACGTGGAGCCCGGCGAGTCACTGCTCGAGGCCGTGGTGCGCGAGACCCGCGAGGAGACGGCCCGGCCCTTCACCGTCGAGGCCGTGGTCGGCATCTACTGGTACCAGCCGCCGACGGGTGGCAACCCGTACCTGCGCGTGGCCTTCGCCGGCCACTGCGGGCCCGAGGTGCCGGGCCAGCCGCTGGACGACGGCATCCTGCGGGCCACGTGGCTCTCGCGGGAGGAACTCGTCGCCCGGGGCGACGCGCTGCGGAGCCCCATGGTGCTGAAGGGCATCGACGACTACCTGGCCGGCCGGCGCCTCGACGCCGAAGCCATCAACGCGCTCGACCTGACGGGCCTCGCCCGGCACGCCACGCGGCTCTAGGGGCGCCGTGCCCCGGCCGGAGCCGGGCGGCTACCGACCCCGGGCCGGCCAAGCGGCGGGCCACCCACCACGGCGACCCGCGGCCTCGGGCCGGGATTCCCGTTCATTCCGTCTGCCGCCCGGCCCCGGGACACCGCGGCAGAGGACAACCCGCCCGCCCGGGGTGACCTGCCCCGCTAGAATTCCCGCATGGAACCTGCCAGCGGCGAACTCGTCATCGTGGCGCTCTCGGGGGGCGTGGACTCGGCCGTCGCGGCGCTCTGCCTGCTGCGGGCCGGCCACCGCGTCGAGGCGCTGCACATGACGAACTGGGACGACGCAGATCCTGCCTGCACCGCGCGGCAGGACCTGGCGGACGCCCGTGCCGTGGCGGCGGAGCTCGGCATCACCCTGCACCACGTGAACTTCGCGCCCGAGTACCGCGACCGCGTCTTCAGCGGCTTCGTCGACGGCTACCGCGCAGGCCTCACGCCGAACCCCGACGTCGACTGCAACCGGCACATCAAGTTCGGCGTGTGCCTGCAGCACGCCACGCGGCTCGGCGCGCGCTGGCTCGCCACGGGCCACTACGCCCGGGTCGACCACGGCCCGCCGCCACGGCTGCTCACGGCCGTCGACGCGGCCAAGGACCAGACCTACTTCCTGCACGCCATCGAGCCGGCGGCGCTGGCGCGGGCGGTCTTTCCCCTCGGCGGGCTGACCAAGACCGAGGTGCGGCAGCTGGCCGTCGAGGCGGGCCTGCCGGTGCACGCGAAGCGCGACAGCACCGGGATCTGCTTCATCGGCAAGCGCCCCTTCAAGGAGTTCCTCGCGGGCTTCGTGCCCGAGGCGCCCGGTGACATCGTCACGCCCGAGGGCGACGTGCTCGGGCGCCACCAGGGGCTCGCCTACTACACGCTGGGCCAGCGGCAAGGGTCGGGCATCGGCGGCCAGCCGGGGCGCGAGGGCGCCTGGTACGTGGCCGACAAGCGGGCGGCGACCAACGAGCTCGTCGTGGTCCAGGGCCACGACCATCCGCTGCTCTGGGCCGCCCGGTTCAGCGTTGCCGGCCTGCGCTGGCTGCACGAGCCGCCGGCCGGGGCGGCTCTGGCGGTGCGCACGCGCCACCGGCAGCTGCCGGTGCCCTGCACGGTGGCGGCCGCCACCGATGGGGCGCTGCAGGTCACCACCCGGGTGCCGGTCTTCGCGCCGACGCCCGGCCAGTACGCGGTCTTCTACGCGGGTGACGAGTGCCTCGGCGGCGGCGTCATCGCCAGCGTCACCCGGGGCGACGGCCTGCCGGCGGGCGCACCGGCGGCAAGCGGCGCGTCATCGCCCGCCTGACCCGGGCGGGTGCGGACCTGGTCGGCCGTGGGGCCCCGGCCGTTCCGCTATAATCCGCCGCCGCCAGAACGGCCCCCTTCCAGCCCACCGACCGCGGAGACCCTGCGATGCCGAACCGTCCGGACCGGACCGCCACCCTCACCGTCAACGGCCGCGAGTACCACTACTACCCGCTCGCCAGCGTCACCGAAGGCCACGTGGGCCGCCTGCCCTACTCCCTGAAGATCCTGCTCGAGAACCTGCTGCGCCACGCCGACAGCATGGACGTGCAGCCGGCGGACATCAGCGCGCTGGCCAGCTGGGATCCGAAGAAGCCCGTCGAGCACGAGATCGCCTTCACGCCGGCCCGCGTCGTGCTGCAGGACTTCACCGGCGTCCCCGCCGTCGTGGACCTCGCCGCCATGCGCGACGCCGTCGTGCGGCTCGGCGGCTCCGCCGAGGCCATCAACCCGCTGTCCCCCGCCGAGCTCGTCGTCGACCACTCGGTGCAGGTCGACAGCTACGGCACCGCCGACGCCCTCGAGCGCAACACGACGCTGGAGTTCCAGCGCAACCAGGAGCGCTACTCGTTCCTGAAGTGGGGCCAGAACGCCTTCCGCAACTTCAAGGTGGTGCCGCCGAACACCGGCATCGTCCACCAGGTCAACATCGAGTACCTGGCGCGGGTCGTCTTCACCGCCGACCGTGACGGCAAGACCATCGCCTACCCCGACACGGTCGTCGGCACCGACTCGCACACCACGATGGTCAACGGCCTCGGCGTCGTCGGCTGGGGCGTGGGCGGCATCGAGGCCGAGGCCGCCATGCTCGGCCAGCCCGTCACGATGCTCATCCCCGAGGTCATCGGCTTCCGCCTGACCGGCAGCCTGCCGGCGGGCACCACCGCCACGGACCTCGTGCTGACCGTCACCGAGATGCTGCGCAAGAAGGGCGTCGTCGGGAAGTTCGTCGAGTTCTTCGGCGACGGCCTGTCGAACCTGCCGCTGGCCGACCGCGCCACCATCGGCAACATGTCGCCGGAGTTCGGCAGCACCATCGCCGTGTTCCCCATCGACCGCGAAACGCTGCGTTACCTGGAGCTGTCGAACCGCCCGGCCGACGAGATCGCGCTGATCGAGGCTTATGCGCGGGCCCAGGGCCTGTGGCGCGAGGACGGCCAGGCCGACCCGCTCTACACCGACGTGCTGACGCTGGACCTCGGCACCGTCGAGCCGAGCCTGGCCGGCCCCAGCCGCCCCCAGGACCGCATCGCGCTGAAGGACCTCTCGGCCCGCTACGGCCAGATCGAGGCGAAGCAGGTGGCCGACGGCAAGACCGGCACGGCACCGGTGCGCGTCAAGCACAAGGGCCAGGACTTCGAGCTGAAGAACGGCGCCGTGCTGATCGCCGCCATCACCAGCTGCACCAACACCTCGAACCCGTACGTCATGATCGGCGCGGGCCTGCTGGCCCGGAACGCCCGCCGGCGCGGCCTCAAGAGTGCGCCCTGGGTCAAGACGAGCCTGGCGCCGGGCTCGCGGGTGGTCAGCAACTACCTGCAGGAGACGGGCCTCATCAAGGACCTCGGGGAGCTGGGCTTCAACATCGTCGGCTTCGGCTGCACCACCTGCATCGGCAACTCGGGGCCGCTCGACGACGCCATCGAGACGGCCGTGCGCGACGGCAAGCTCGTCGGCTGCAGCGTGCTGTCGGGCAACCGCAACTTCGAGGGCCGCATCCACCCGCTGGTGCGGAACAACTTCCTCGCCTCGCCGCCGCTGGTGGTGGCCTACGCCATCGCCGGCAACGTGCACGTCGACCTCATGAACGAGCCGCTCGGCACCGGCAGCGACGGCAAGCCCGTCTACCTGAAGGACATCTGGCCCGACCAGCGCGAGGTGCAGGAACTCGTCGCCGGCAACGTCAACTCGGCCATGTTCGAGCGCAGCTACGCCGACGTCTTCGCCGGCGACCGCAACTGGAACCAGGTCAAGGTGCCGGCGGGCCAGCGCTACGAGTGGCTCGACGACTCGACCTACGTACGCAACCCGCCCTACTTCGAGGGCATGACCCGCACGCCGCCGCCGGTGGCGACCATCAGCGGCGCCCGGTGCCTCGCGCTGCTCGGCGACTCGGTGACCACCGACCACATCTCGCCGGCCGGCTCCATCGGCCGCGACAGCCCCGCCGGCCGCTACCTCATCGCCCAGGGCGTGCAGCCCGCCGACTTCAACCAGTACGGCGCGCGGCGCGGCAACCACGAGGTGATGATGCGTGGCACCTTCGCCAACATCCGCCTGCGCAACCAGATGGTGCCGGGCACCGAGGGCGGCTACACCATGCACCTGCCCTCGGGCGAGAAGCTCTCGATCTACGACGCGGCGATGAAGTACGCCGCCGAGAAGGTGCCGCTGGTCGTGCTGGCCGGCAAGGAGTACGGCAGCGGCTCGTCCCGCGACTGGGCCGCCAAGGGCACGAAGCTGCTGGGCGTCGCCGCCGTCATCGCCGAGAGCTACGAGCGCATCCACCGCTCGAACCTGATCGGCATGGGCGTGCTGCCGCTGGAGTTCCTGCCCGGCGAGAGCGCGGCGAGCCTGGGGCTCACGGGCCGCGAGGTCTTCGACATCGCGGGGCTCGACGATGGCCGCAGCCGCGAGGTGCAGGTCACCGCGCGGCGCGAGGACGGCTCAACCCTGGTCTTCCGGGCCCGGGTGCGCATCGACACGCCGAAGGAGCGCGAGTACTTCGTCCACGGCGGCATCCTGCAGTACGTGCTGCGGCAGCTGGCGGGAGCCGCCCAGGCCGCCTGACGCCGTGCCGGAGGCGCTGGTCGACATCGGGGTCAACCTGGCCCACGACAGCTTCGACCACGACCGTGACGAGGTGGTGGCCCGCGCCCGCGCGGCGGGCGTGGCGCCGCGGGTGTTGACCCGCCCCACCGGCGCCCCCGCTGTCGCGGCCGTGGGGCTGGGGCGCCCCCCGGGGGTCGAGGGCGTCGCCACCGCCCGCCTCCACCCCCCCC
>JAEUPZ010000021.1 GCA_016789885.1 Chromatiales bacterium
CATCACCGGGCCCAGCCACTCCTTCGGCGCCTCGAGGAACTTCGGGAAGTTCTTCGCGGTGTAGTCGAGGATGTAGCGGGGCAGGTCGTCGACGCCGTTCATCAGCTTCATGCTGTGGCTGTGGAAGGTCATGACGCCGGGACTTGCACCCATCTCCATGAAGGGCGACCAGCCGGCAACGCGGGTCCACGAGGTGACGCTCGAGGCCGAGGTGATCTTCGGGTCGAGGAGCTCGCTCTTGCGGCCCTGGATGCCCCACAGCTCGGCGTGCTGGTCCTTGTCGCCGCTGGAGTACATGGGGTACTCGGAGCGCGTGAGCTCGGGGGGCGTGACGATGTAGAAGTTCCACATCGTTGATGTTCCCGGAACGCCACTTGGCCGGGTGCACGGTGGCGGCCAGGTGCGAGCTGCTGCCCGCGTTGCCCCGCAGGCAGGCGGCCATGAAGTTGTGGCCGAGATCGGTCGGGTAGCGGGACCACGCGACGAAGTGGTCAAGATGCAGCGGGCGTGGCGGACGGCCCTCGCAGCAGAAACACAGACCACCCTGCCGGTCGTGCAGGACGTCGAGGAAGTTCGCGAGGAACTGCCGGGACGAGCCGAAAAGGAACTCGGAGAGATCGCCGTCGGAGCCGAGCTGGTCGCGGTTGGTCCGGATGTCCGCGATCTGCCGGATCCACCCGGCGTCGACGAGCGAGATGATCAGGGATTGGAACACGCGGAAGCCTTGCGGCACACCGGGCTTCAGCGCGATGGCCTCTTCGGAGACCGGCCGGCGCCGCCCGCCTGGCGCACGCCCGCCGGAGTCCACCGGCCCTCGACGGGACGCCCCGCAGGAGGGCAACCACCCGCCGACGCCACGCCTTTCCACGGAGACCGCGCCCGGCTCGCCGACCGGGTTCTGCAGGACCCGACGCAGCCACTCAGTACCGCTGGTCGATCGGCCCGACGCTGGCCTTCCGCGGACGAAGCCTCGGGTCACGCTCGAACCTCACCTCGTAGCCATGGTCGGGCGTGGCCACCGGCATGCCTCCCTGGATGCGCGGGCGATACCGGGCCTGGCGCAGGGCCTTCTCCAGCGGGTCGGGCACCGACCCGGTGGGGCTCAGGTTCCGGCGCAGGACGATGTCCTCCAGCGTCCCTTCCGGGGTCACCGTGAAGCCGAAGGCGACGACGCCCGCCGCGAAGAAGTCCGGGTCGCGGCGCAGTGACGCAAAGGGCTTGTCGGGAATGTCGACGACGATGGGCACGGGCTGGCCGAAGGCTTCGTCGGCGGCGCTGCGGCCGAACCACGTGCTGTCGGCAAGGCGCTGCCAGGCAGCCCGGTACCACGACGCACCCGCCGGCGGCAGGCCGAAGACCACTTCCCAGTCGCCGCGCACGGCGAAGGCCTCGGCCCGCTCGCGGGTATCGTCCCGGGTGGTGCCCAGCGTCAGCGCCATCGCCCGGTCGATGGCCCGGTGGGCGATGTCCGCATCCCGCCGGTCACGCAGGCACTCCTCGGCGATGCGGCGCAGGGGCAGCGCCAGCTGCGCGTCGCCCGGGCCGTGGGCCGCCTCGATCAGCACCACGGCCTGCTCGAGCAGCCGGCGCGCGTCGCGGTAGCGGCCTGCGTAGTCGTACCAGTCGGCGGCCAGGTAGAGGCCGGGCACCCGGTCGACGCTGTCGGCGCCCAGTGCCCTGGACTCGCTCGCGACGAGTTCGGCGGCGAGGCGATTGCCGTCGCGCAGGCTGCTGGCATTGGGCGCGGCACCAAGCATGACCGCGTAGACCCGCCGCTGCTCGACGGTGGTGACGGCCGCGTCGTACCGGGCGTCCTTCAGCCAGCGTCGGCCGGCAGCGATGGTGGCCGCCGGCGACTGCCCCTGCATGGCTTGCTCGAAGGCCGCCGCATCGGCAGCCGCACCCTCGCCCGGTGCCAGCACGCCGAACAGCAGCGCCAGGGCCAGCGTGGCCGCGGCCCGGGCAGCCCTCAGCGATAGCGCAGCCGTTTGCAGATCTGCACCTCGCACTGGACACATTTGGGCGCGGCGCCGCAAATGTCGCCGCGGTCGGCGGCCATGAAAAGGCGGAAGAGGTTTTCCGCATAGCGCGCGGGCACGTCGGCATGCCGGGCCCACTCGGCCAGCACCTGGCCTGCGTCGGCGGCATCGGGAATGACGTGGCTGATGCCGAGCCGGCCGGGACCCACCAGCTTCGCAAGCAGGTCCGGCGCCGCCAGCTTCACCGCCACGGGCGCATCACCGGCCGCACTGATCAGCGCCTCGTAGTCGACCTTGTGGCGGCCCAGCGTCGCCTGCACCTGGGCGAGGAGCGTCTTCGTGTGCAGGTGCGCCCGGTTCCGCCGCAGCCAGTAGTAGGCCTGGGTCATGCCACCGCCGACGATATCCGGCAGGTCCTCGAACTCCTCCCGCGAGAAGAAGCGCTCCTGCAGCTCGGGCGCGAAGAACGCCAGGATGTCCTCGCGGCTGACGCGCCGCGGCCCCATTTTGCCGTTCTGCTGGCCGGGGAAGCGCGGGTGCCAGTGCAGCAGCACGAAGTCGCCGTCGTCGGCGAGTGCGGCCATGATCCGCTCGCGGTAGGCCGGGTAGCGCACCGGGTCCATGTTGTGCAGCAGGCCGTGGTCGAGGACCAGGTCGTACTGCTGCGGCACGACCCACTCGGTGATGTCGGCCTCGACGGGCGTCACGCCCACGCCGGCGTCCTTCGCCCGTCCTTGGGTGAACTCCAGCGCCTTGGGCATGAAGTCGAGGGCCGTGACGTCCCAGCCGCGCTTCGCGAGGTACACCGAGTCGGTGCCCGCGCCGCAGCCGATGTCGAGCGCCCGGCCGGGCTTGCGCCGCTGGCAGATCTCGGCGAGGAACAGCGTCGGCTCGTCGTGGGCCCAGGGCAGGTCCTGCCAGGTCTTGGCCCAGCCGTAGGTCTGGAAGAAGGTGTTCTTTTCGTGCGTCGCCATTGATGGCCCCCCGGGAGATAGGGGGATGGTGCCCCAGTCGGCGCGGCACCGGAAGCGGCGGGCTGCCACCTGGCGCCGCACGGACATACCCCGTAACCGGTCCGCAGGACGCCGGCCGGGCTCGTGCACGGCAGAGTCCTGTTTCGACCCGGCCAGGGGTGAGGAGCCAGTCCGGACTCAGGCGGTCTGGCGTGCCTTCCCGTCGCGGACGACGGCCACCACCTCTTCCGCCAGCGCGACGTTGGAGGTGAGCACCGGCACGCCGGCGCTGGCGCGGGCATCGGCCAGCACGGCGAGGGTGGCGAGGCCCGTGCCGGAGATCAGCACCGCGTCGGCGCTGACGGCGCCGAGGGCGCGGATCGCGGCCAGGGCGTCAGCACTGGTGAGTTCGTAGATGCCCCGGTCGCCACCGGGGCCGCGGGTGGCGATCTGGTGGGTGGCAAGCACCGTCAGCCCCTGCGCCGTCCAGTAAGACCGCGAGGCGTCGACGAGCCAGTCGGGATACGGCGCGACGACGACCAGCCGCCGGGCGTTGAGCCGCCGGAACTGGCGCAGCAACGCCTGGGTGGCCGTCAGCACCGGGTAGCCGTGGCGCGCCTCGGCGGCCGACACCGACGTCCGTTCGGCACCGGCGCCGGCCAGGTACGAGGAGCCCGTGCAGGCAAAGGCAAAGGCGTCGAGGGGCAGGCTGCCGAAGGTGTCGAGGGTAGCCGGCAGGCGCTCGAGGTAGTCGACGATGCGCACCCGCAGGTCGGGGTCGGCGCAGTAGAGGCGCGCGGTGACGTACTCGACGTCGGCCGGCAGCAGGCGGCGGAACTCCGCCTCGACCGTGGGGTTCGCCTGGGGCGTGCCGACGCCGATGCGCCCGCCCGTGCCGTAGTCTGCTGTCATGGCCCCGGGAGCCTAGCCCAAGGCGGGCCTGCGAAAAAGCCGGGCCCAAAAAAGAAGGGCCGCATCCTGCGGCCCTTCCGTGAGATCGGGTATGCCCCAACCTTCTTCCATGCACTGCTCAGCAGCGGGGAGGCATCTCCACCGTCAGTCCGAGAAGCGAAGGGTTGCGGCACACCGTCACAATCTCACTAGACATTGGATCACCTCCTTTTAAATGGTGGGGACGCCCTGAGTATCGGGCCGGCCCGCGGCGGATTTCAAGATGCCGTCCGCAAAAAATGGCGCTGCTGCGCGTCGCTGCGCGGTCTGTGACCGGCGCCCGGTTCAGCGCCGGGCGGCAGCCACCGCAGCCGCATCGGCCTCGGACCGCTCGCCCCGCTCCGGCGCCCGGGCCACCAAGGCCATCAGCGCCGCGAAGGCGACGAGGATCGCCACGTTGGTCAACGGGTACTCGTAGGGCTTGACCCAGATTTCCGGGTACCAGCGCCAGGCCGCCGCCATCTCGACGGCGAGCCACAGGATGCCGCCGGTGGGAATGGCGTAGCGCACGGCACCGGCCATCGCGCGGTACTTCACGAGCTTGAAGAACGTCAGGTAAAGGCCCCAGGCGATGACGCCGTAGAAGAGCCCCATCGTCACCGGGTGCCTGAACCCGAGCACCCGCGGGTCGAAGGCCAGGATGATGGCGATGTACATGAACCAGCTGACGAAGACCGTCTCGATGGCCGTGATGCGCGCGAACTGCCGGCGGTAGCCCGGCGTCGGCTTGTTGGGACGCAGGCGGAAGTGCCGGTGGAACCACAGGAACATGCGGCAGCGCGTTTCCTTGTTGGCCCCCAGGAAGACGAGGTTCGCCAGCAGGATGACCGCCGTCGACTCCATCAGCAGCAGCCCCGGGGTCAGCGCTGGCACGCCGTTGCTCATGAGGGTGGGAATGGCCAGCGACTCGGAGAAGCCGTGGAAGGCCGTCTCGAACCACCCCATCCAGATGAAGGCGCCGCCCATGTAGCCGAGCAGCGTGGCGCCGAGTTCGTCGCGCTTCATGCCGATCCAGATGAGGGCGCAGCCGAAGAGCCCGATGGCGCCCCCCACGAAGTAGAGCTGCTCGCCGGGAAAGCTGCGCATGTTGACGACGGTGATGGCGTGGGCCGCCATGCGCCACAGGAAGACCAGCACCAGGGCCATCAGGCCGATCAGCGGTGCGCGATGGATGCCGAGCCCGGCGGAAGGCCGCGCATCGGCACGGACGGCAGCTTCGGTAACGGCCATGGCACTCCCCGGCCCGCCGGACGGGGTGCGGGCTGAGGTCGACTGTACCCCCGGAAGCGCGGCTCGCGGTAGCCGATGGCGGCACATAAAGCGCCTGCCGCACAGCCAGGGCCGGCAGGCGGCCGGGTACACTGCGACCCCATGCGCATCGGCCCCTACGTCATCGACCCGCCCGTGGTGCTGGCCCCCATGGCTGGCGTCACCGACAAGCCGTTCCGGCAGCTGTGCCGGCGGCTCGGCGCCGGGCTCGCCGTGTCGGAGATGACCAGCGCCGACCCGCGCCTGCGCCACACGCGCAAGTCGTGCCTGCGCCGTGACCACGCCGGCGAACCGGCCCCGGTCAGCGTGCAGATCGCGGGCTACGACGCGGGCATGATGGCCGAGGCCGCGCGGGCCAACGTGGCCGAGGGCGCGCAGCTCATCGACATCAACATGGGCTGCCCGGCGAAGAAGGTCTGCAACGTGGCGGCGGGCTCGGCGCTGCTGCGGGACGAGGTACTGGTGGGCCGCATCCTCGACGCGGTGGTCGCTGCGGCCGGGGTGCCGGTGACGCTGAAGATCCGCACCGGCTACACGCGCGCCGACCGCAATGCCCTGCGCATCGCAAGGCTCGCCGAGGCGGCCGGCATCGCGGCGCTCGCGATCCACGGCCGTACGCGCGAGGACTTCTATACGGGTGAGGCGGAGTACGAAACCATCGCTGCCGTGAAGGCGGCGGTGCGCCTCCCGGTCATCGCCAACGGCGACATCGCCACGCCCCGGCAGGCGGCGGCGGTGCTGGCCCACACCGGTGCCGACGCCGTCATGATCGGGCGGGCCGCCCACGGCCGGCCGTGGCTCTTCCGCGGGATTGCCCACTTCCTCGCCACCGGGCGCGAGCTGCCGGCACCGGCGCCGGCCGAGGTGCGCGACATCCTCGTCGCGCACCTGTCGGCGCTGCACGACTTCTACGGCGAGGAGCAGGGCGTGCGCATCGCCCGCAAGCACCTGGGCTGGTACACCCAGGCCCATCCGGGCAGCGAGGCCTTCCGGGCGGCGGTGAACACCGCCACGACCTCAGCGGCGCAGCTGGCCCACGTGCACGACTGGTTCGACCGCCTTGCCGCGGGGGAGAGCCTCGCGGCGTGAGCGCAGCTGGCCGCAGCCAGCCTCGACATCCTGCCCCGCCGACCGCCGCAGCTTGGTGAGCACGCCGAGCCCGTGCAGCCGCCGCGCCATGGCGACGGCGCGCTCCCAGGCCGGGCGGCGGAAACCGGCGCCATCGACGGTGTTGTACGGAATGAAGTTGAGCACGGCGTACTTTCCGGCCAGCAGCGCCGCGACGCGCTCCACCTCTTCGTCACCGTCGTTGACGCCCTCGAGCAGCGTCCACTGGTACTGGATGGGGTAGGTCGTCGCCCGTGCGTACTGCTCGCCGAGCTGCACCAGCTCCGCCGGGTCGATCTGCGGGGCGCGGGGCAGCAGCCGGCGCCGCAGCGCCGGATCGGTGGTGTGCAGCGACAGCGCCAGCGCCGGCTTCACGCGGCCCCGGGGCAATCGCTCGAAGACGCGCCGGTCGCCCACCGTCGAGAACACCAGTTCCTTGTGGCCCAGGCCGCCCTCGGTGCCGAGCAGGTCGATGGCCTCGAGCACCGCGTCGAGGTTGTGGGCCGGCTCGCCCATGCCCATGAAGACCACGCGGCGCACCGGGCGCCGGGACCGCGCGAGCGCCACCTGCGCCACGATCTCGGCGCTGCCGAGCTGGCGCAGCAGGCCGTCACGGCCCGTCATGCAGAAGACGCAGCCCACGGCGCAGCCCACCTGGGTCGAGACGCAGACGCCGTCGTTCGGCAGCAGCACCGTCTCCACGGCCTGCCCGTCGGCGAGCCGCAGCAGCAGGCGGGCCGACCCGTCCTCGCCGGGATGCGCCGATTCGACCGCGACGAGCCCCGCCACCGCAGACTGCAGGCCGGGCAGCGCGGCGCGCAGCGACCGGGGGAACGGTGTCGCCGGCCGGTCGCCCGCAGCCAGCGCCTCTCCCCGGGCAAGGGCCCGGAGCAGCAAGGACTCATGGCGGGGCCGGGCACCGGCGGCCCGGGCCGCGGTGCGCAGGTCATCGAGGGTGCGCATGGCGCAAGGCTAGCAGAGGCGGCCGGGGGTCAACGACCGGCACAACGGAACTGAACGCGCCCCCGCCGGCGGCTGCGCTAGGCTACGCGGCATGCCGACCTTCGATCCGCCGCGGGTATTCGCAGGCTACGCCGAGGACTGGTTCATCCTCGGCGTCATCCTCACCGCCCCCGTGCTGGCCCAGGTGTTCCTGATCCAGCGCAACCGCCACCCCGACAACGTGCACAGCCCGCCGCTGGCCTGGCTGCGGGCCCTGCTCTACTTCAGCGTCGTGCTCGTCGCGAGCTGGGCCAGCGGTGTGCTCAGGGTGCTGGTCCACGAGCCGTGCGTGACGCCCGGGCAGGCGTCGATGCCTTTGTGGCTGGGCCTTACGGCGCTGTGGTTCGTGGTGACCGCGTGGGCCTACGTCTGGTGGTGGCCCCGCGGCACCCTCACCCACGGCCGGCCGCTCCACCTGCTGCCCCAGGCCGGCTTCGGGCTGCTGTGGGGCGTGTGCTCGGGCCAGCTGACGCTGGTGTTCTGGGCCCTGCTCGAGGACTTCGGCTTCGCCCGCTGGGTGACGGCGCTGCTGGTGTTCTTCGTGCTGTCGGGCTACGGGCAGGTGTACCAGTCGGGCTGGTGGGACATCCATGTATCACCGCCCCACAACATCCGCGCGACCAACGCCGGCAAGGTGCTCTTCGGCCACATGCCGTTCCTCATCGTCGCCCTCGTGCATTTCACACTCTTCGGCAATGCGCTGGTGTTCGTCGGCTTCCACGCCATCGCGCTGGCCTGTTCGGCCGTGGCCATGCGCTTCCCCCCGTTCTGGGCGGCCGACGGCCCGGTGGTGAACCGCGGGACGGCCATCGGCGTCTAGCCGCCGGCTGAAGGACCGCCCGCCGGCGATGCTCAGGCCGGCAGGGCCAGCAGCAGGCAGCTCATGACCACCGCCGTCAGCAGCAGGCGGAGCGCCAGGTACCAGGCCGGCAGCCGGTGCGCCGCCGCGATGCGGGCGTCGATGAAGAGCTGCGCGGCGAAGCCGGCGACCAGCAACACCAGCGCCACCCCCGGCGGCACCAGGATCGCGAGCCAGCCGAGCAGCGCCGGCAGCACGCTCCAGCCATAGCCGAAGGCGATGGTGGCGTTCGACGGATCGGTGTCGCCGCCGTGGGGCAGGCCGAGCGCAATGCCCCAGTGGATGGCGCCCACGAAGGTCAGGATGATGGCGCCGTAGGCGATGAGGGCCTTCCACAGCCAGGGTGCGAAGGCCGCCGGGCCGATCCACAGGCCCGCCACGCCGCCGACGAAGGGCAGCAGCCCGGCGAGGCCCGGCCACAGCGCCACCGGCGGTGCGGCGTGCAGGTCCGTCATCCAGCGGGTCCTGATGGGCACGGGTCGTTCAGCCAGCCAGGGCCGCGGCCACGCGCTTGAGCCGCGCGCCGGCATCACCGCCAACCCGGGCAAGCACCGGGTCCTGCTCGAAGCCGGCCGCGCGCATCATCGCGTCGGGGTCGACGATGCGGACGAGGCTCCGGCCCGGCTCCACCTCTTCGACGATGACGTTGCAGGGCAGCAGCAGGCCGGCCTCGGGCCGGGCCGACAGCGCGTCGAAGGCAAGCGGCGGATTGCAGGCGCCGAGGATGGTGTAGGGCCGGAACGTGCGCCCGATCTTCTCGCGGAACGCCACGTGCACGTCGGCGCGGGTCAGCACGCCGAAGCCCTCGGCCTTGAGGGCAGCGGTCACCTGCTCGACCGCGGCATCGAAGCCGAGCGGCAGGGAAACGTCAAAGCTCATCGCGACCATGGGGAACCTCCGGGTGCCGATTATGGCAGGCCGCCGGAGGGTTCAGGCGCTTCAGGCGCCGTTGCGCCGTGGCCTTCCGCAGCGCACGCCGCACCACGCGCGGATCAGCCGGGACTCGTGAGGGAAATCGCGTCGGTCCGCCGCTCGGCCGACGGCAACGGGCCCCGGAAAAACAGGACCCCGGCCGCAGTCGCCCGCGGCCGGGGTCCGGTGGGATCCAGGCGTTACTTGCTGGCGGCCTGGGCGGTCGCGAGCTTGGCCCGGGACAGTTCGGCCTTCTTGTGGGCCGGCGTCCGCGCCGCGAGCAGCCCCGCGATGACGATGCCCGCGAGCATCAGGCTCATCTCGATGGCGAACTCCTGCGGCCGCTCCCAGAACTCGGTGAACAGGTGCCAGCGGCCACCGATCTCAACGGCATTCCAGGCGACGATGGCCGTGGGAATGCCGTAGCGGATGGCGGTGGTCACCTTCCAGAACCGCATCAGGCGCTGGAACAGGTACACGGCCCAGACGACGTTGAGGAAGAAGATGCCATAGGTGACCGGGTGCTTCTCGCCGAGGATGTTCTCGTCATACATGAACAGCAGCAGCAGGTAGAAGAACCAGATGACGTAGACGGTCTCCAGTGCCGTGATGGCCGCGAAGTTGCGCTCGTTGGCCGGGTTCGGCTTGCCCACCCGCAGGCCGAGGTTGCGCTGGAACCACAGGAAGAAGTTGCACTTCGTTTCCTTGTTGAGCAGGAAGTACGCCAGCGTCGTGGCCATGAGCCCGATGGAAGACATCATCACCAGGTACTCGCCCTTTGTGGCGATCTCGCCGGTGGCGGCGTCGATCTGGTCGGCCACGCCGAACGCAGCAGCATTCCAGACGAAGCTGAACTCGATCCAGCCGGTCCACATCAGGGTACCGGCCCAGAAGCCGAGCCAGGTGGCCGCAACCTCATTCTTGTTCTTCATGCCGAAGAACAGCATAACGGCGCCGACCGCACCCATGGCAAAGGCCGACTCGTACACAAAGCCGGGACCGGGCCAGACGTCTTCCATCACGATCATGACCGTATGGCCGAGGGCCTGGACGGCGAAGACGAGCAGGAAGGCCAGCAGCCCGACCCAGGGCGGCCGGTACAGCATGTCGAGGAGCCGGTTGCCGGTGGGCCGGTTGGGTGTCGACTCCGGCTCGACGGCGGTGGCTTCGACGATGTCGGGCGGGCTCATGGCAGTCTCCTGGTGATCGTGTGGCGGGCCGGCGGCCGGGGCGTTTTGCCGGCCGGTGCCGTACGATCAGCATCCTAGGCCCGGCCACCGGGCCGGTGGGTCAACGGTTGGTCAACAGAGCGCAATGGTGGGAAATTCCCGGGGTGCGATGTGACAAATAACGGCGCTCGCCTGCTGCTGGTCGACGACGACGAGGGGCTCGCCGCGATGCTCCGGGAGTTCCTCGAGCTGCAGGGCTTCCGCGTCGACGTGCTGCACAATGCCGAGGACGCACTGGCGCGACTGGCCGACGACCCGCCGGACCTGCTGGTGCTCGACGTGATGCTGCCCGGCATGAGCGGCTTCGAGGCCCTGAAGGCGTTGCGCACGAAGCATGAACTGCCGGTGGTCATGCTCACGGCCCGGGGCGGCGAGTCCGACCGCATCGTCGGCCTCATGAGCGGCGCCGACGACTACCTGCCCAAGCCCTTCAACCCGCTGGAGCTCGCCGCGCGCGTGCGCAACGTGCTCAAGCGTGCGCGGCCAGCGGCGGCACCGGCCGCCGAGGTCCTCGAGGCAGGCAGCCTTCGCGTCGACCTGCGACGCCGCGAGGCCAGTGCCGATGGCCAGGTGCTGCCCTTGACGGCCGCAGAACTGCACGTGCTCGAGCAGCTGCTGCGTCATCCCGACGAGGTGCTCGCCCGGGCCCGCCTCACCGAGCTGGCGCTCGGCCGCCCCCTCGAGGCCTACGACCGCAGCATCGACACGCTGGTCAGCAAGCTGCGCAAGAAGCTCGCCGCCGCGGGCGTCGAGCCGGGCTGCATCCGCGGACTGCGCGGCCACGGCTACGTGCTCGACACCGCCGCCCTCAGGCGCTGACGGATGGACCTGCCCCGCCGCCTGTACTTCCGCATGGCCCTCTACATCGGGGCCGCGCTGGTGGCCTTCGTGGCGCTCGGCATCGGGTCCGTCGTGTTCGTGGCGTCGAACGAGCTCGAGAACTACAGCGCCATGCGCCATGGCACGCTGGGACAGAAGGCCGCCGACATCCTCAACGAGCAGGGCCGCGACGGCCTGGCGCGGTGGCTGACCAGCGATGCCGCGATTCCCGACGACGTCACCGTCTACGTGCTCGACGAGCAGAGCCACGACATCCTCGACCGGCCGCTGCCACGGGAGCTAGAGGGCTTCATCCGCCAGTCCGTGGTCGGCCCGCCCGACGCGCTCGACGGCAGCTACCGCCCGGTGCGCCTCGCGCCGCAGCTGATCGGTCCCGCCGGCGAGCGCTATGCGTTCCTCGTGCTGCCGAACCGCATCGGCATCTTCGGCAGCCCGGCCGTGGCGCTCGGCATTGCCGTGGCGGGGCTGCTGGTCATCGCGACGGTCGCCTGGTTCATCGCGCGCACCGTGGGTCGGCCCATCGGCGAACTGCAGCTGGCCGCCCGGGAGCTGGCGCTGGGCCACATCGACCGGCGTGTGCCGGAGGCGATCGTGCGCCGCAAGGACGAGCTCGGCAGGCTGGCCGCTGACTTCAACGGCATGGCCGACAAGCTGGCGGCGCTGCTGGCCGGCCGCTCACAGCTCATGGGTGAGCTCTCGCACGAGCTGCGCTCGCCGCTGGCGCGCCTGCAGGCGGCCCTGGCGCTCGCGGCGGCCCGGCACGGCTTCGGCGACGCCGAGCGGACGCGCGTCGAGCAGGAGATCCGCCGCATGGACGCCGTCATCGGCGACCTGCTGCGCTTCTCGCGGCTCGACGCTGCCGCCACCATCGATCGCCGGCTCGTGCGCGTCAAGGAGCTGCTCACCGGCCTGCTGGCCGACGAGGAGGTCGAGGCGCGCACCCGGAACCTGAACCTGTGCCTTGCCACCACGGGCGACCTCGCAGTCGTCGGTGACCCGGAACTCCTGCGCAGCGGCTTCGAGAACGTCGTGCGCAATGCCATCCGCTACGCGCCGCCCGGCAGCGAGGTCACCGTGCTCGCCGCGCGGGAGGCCGATCGCATCGCCGTCGCGATCCGCGACCAGGGGCCCGGCGTGCCGGCCGAGTATCTCGAGAAGATCTTCGAGCCCTACGTGCGCGTGCCGAAGAGCATCGACGACGCCGGCAGCACGGGCCTCGGCCTCGCCATCGCGAGGCGCGTAGCCGAGGTCCACGGCGGGCGCATCGCGGCGCGCAACCGCGAAGGTGGCGGCCTCGAAGTGACCTTCACGCTGCCGGCTGCGGGTTAGCCCGCGGCGGGGACGAACTGCCGGCGCGGCCGGGGATCGCAGCGGCGGCAGTGCAGGTGACGACGCGCCCGGGCGGCGGCCGGCCCGTCGCCGGCCGTCAGGCGCCGGTCTCGCTCCGGTAGATCGTCGCGACGAACTGGTCGTTGCGGATGAAGCTGCGCCCCCACTCGGCGTCGAAGTCGGCCAGCGGGCGCGCCGCGATCACCTCCTCGAGGCCCTTCCCCTCGGCGATGAGCTTGCGCACCCGCTTCTGTGCCTCGGCCAGCCGGTCACGGAACTGGCGGATGTCGTCGCGGGTCGCCAGCGGCCCGTGGCCCGGGATCACGACGGTGTCCGGTCCCGCGATCTGCATCAACCGGTCGAGGCCAGCGATCATGCCCGCGAGGCTGCCGCCGCTGTCGAGGTCGATGAACGGATAGCCATAGCGGACGAACACGTCGCCCGTGTGCAGCACGTCGGCGCGCTCGAAGTAGTACACGGCGTCACCGTCGGTGTGCGCGTTGGGGATGTGCTCGATGCGCACCGTGTCGCCGTTGACGTGGAAGGCCATGCTGCGGCTGAAGGTGATCACCGGCAGGGCCTCAGCCGGCGCCGGCGGCACCTTCACCTTGAAGAAGCGGCTCTCCTGCTCCGTGGCGAGGCGGGCGCGGACGTTCTCGTGGGCCACCAGCGTGGCCCCGGCCCGGCCGAAGCCAGCGTTGCCACCGGCGTGGTCGCTGTGCCAGTGGGTGTTCAGCACGTAGCGGACCGGCTGGTCGGTGAGCTTTGCCACGGCTGCCTGGATGCGCGGCACCATGGGCGCGAACTGGTCGTCGATGACGAAGGCGCCATCGGGCCCGACGGAGACCGCCAGGTTGCCCGCCGTCGGCATCACCAGGAAGTGGAGGCCACCGCGCACGGCCGTGACGGTGAGCTCGCCCTCCTCCCGGGACTGCTGCGCCTCGCTCGGCAGGCTGACCCAGACGGTGCCGGCAAAGGTGACGGCGATGCCGGCGGCAACGGAACGGACGAACCTGTGCATGGAATTCCCCGGGCGCCGTGCCAGGTCGACGCCACGGCGGCAGCGTGGCCCGCGGGCCGGCTGCGCGCAAGGGGCTCGCAGGCTGTCGAGAAACACACCTCCCGTGCGTGCCTGAACTCGCCAGTCCCGCACATGCCAACGCTGGCTCCGGACGCGGCCATGCCGGGCCACGCCGGCACGCTGTTTCCGGCAGCCGGCTAGAAGCAGGCGGGGATCTGGGCCAGGGGCCGGGCGACGAAGGCGATGCAGTTGGCGATGGTGAAGAGGTACAGCAGCACCGCGCCCACCCGGCGGTCGACGGTGAAGCCCTTCAGGCTGGCGGCGATGCCGTAGGCCGGGGCGATCCCTGAAAGGAAAAGGTACTTCACGCTGGCCGCGATCCCGGCCGCCAGCGCCGCGCCGCCGATGGCTGCCCCCGGCGCCGCCGTCGCGATGCGGTACAGGAAGACGTCCTCGGTCACGTCGAGGGCCGAGGCGAGCAGCGGTGTCCAGGCAATGAGCCAGCCGATGCGTTGCCAGTTCGCCGGCAGCCGCAGCGTGACGAGCCCGAGGAGTCCCGTCAGCAGCAGGCCGTAACCCCAGGCGAAGACGATGTCGCCGGGCACCAGCAGCTGCGGGATGACCGCGCGCTGCTCCGGCGGAAAGGCATCGAGCACGGCCAGCGCCCGGTCGGCCGTGAAGGCCAGCTGCAGGCACGTGAGCTCGCCGACCCGGTCTCCGATGACGGCCGCGGCCGGCGCCATGAGCACGCCAGTGGCATAGCCGAAGATGCCGAAGCCGAGCAGCGTGAGCGCGGCGTGGAACCAGGCGCTGCGGTAGATGGAACGGCTGCCCACGAATGACCCCGATGCCGACGGCGATCCGGACGTTAGCACGACAGTCAGCAGCGGGCGGGCGCTGCGGACCCGGCGCACGTCGGGCGGGCGGCGTGACTCAGCGGGCGCCGGCCCCCTGCTCCCGCGGATCCGGACCTTCGACATCCGGCTCGGCCATGGCCGCGGCCAGCACGCCCCGCAGGAAGGCCGCCAGTTCGAAGCCCCGGGACTCGTCGGCGAGTACCGTCGGCCGGGCGCGGTGCAGCAGCGCGAGCTCGATCACCGGATCCTGCACCGCCGGCGGGTAGACCCAGAGCAGCAGCGCGTAATCCGCAAACACCCGGCGCAGGGTCGCCCGGTCGACGGCGTGGCGCAGCGTGCCGTTCGCCACGAGGCGCCGCTGGGCCGACTCCATATGGGTGAAGAAGCCCGCCGCCAGGCGCAGCAGCGCCGTCTCGGCCCGCAGCTGGCGCGGATCCAGCTGCGGGGCCAGCGGAAACTCAAGCCCCTGCCCGAAGCACGCCCGGCAGGCCTCATCGAAGGCCTCGCGATCCTCGGCTGGCATGTATTCCGGGTGCTCCATCTGCACGCCGAACTCGCTCCAGCGCGCAGCCCAGGCCCTGGCCTCCTGGGCCGCCCGCTCCGCGGCGTGGCGCGCCAGATACCGGGCGGCCGAGGCCCGCGTCCACACGCCCCGCACCGGGCCGATGGCCGCCAGCGCCCGCTGCTGTTCGAGGGTGGGCGGCAGGCGCGACTCCCGGCGGGCACGCTGGCGGTCGGCGTCGTTCAGCAACGTCCCGCGGGTCGCGAGCCGCCGCTGCGCGATCACGGCGAGGAACGCGGCGATGGACATGCCGGCGACGAGGCGGATGACGTCAGCCCACGCCGCATCGGCCGGCACCGTGGTGGCCGCACCGGTCGCGGCCGTGCTGGCGATCCAGGCGATAGCCAAGGCTGCAGCGAGGCCACCCAGCTGCAGGCGGGGCAACGCGAGCGACCGTGATCGAGGGGCAGACATCGGACCGTCTTCTTCTTGTTGTGCGCCCAGTGTGCGCAAAGGCGCGCCACAAGAAAAGCCCGCGCCGCGCGCCGCAGGACCTGGCGGGCCGGGACCGGGACTTTGTAAAAAAACCGGCGGCGGGCCCCTCGCGGGACCCGCCGCCTGGTCGTCGTGGTGCCGGGCAGGCCCGGCACCGGCTCCCCCCAATCCCCCGTCAGTTCACGATCGGCGACGGCTGCAGCGCCGGCGTGAAGCCGGGCAGCGCCTGGATTGCCCCGTAGTTGATGCCGAGCCCCGGCATGGCAACGCCGGGGACCTTCATGACGGCCCAGTTGTAGATGCGGGCCGTGGCGTCGAAGCGCGAGCCCTCCGCCGTCAGCGAGTGGGCATTCCCGCCGGTGCCAGGGTTCGAGTACCCCAGCGACTCGTACGGGGGCGTCTCGTAGGTGACGTCCTTGCCGGCGTCGGTCAGCAGCCCGAACAGCCGGTCGGACCAGGCGCGCAGGGTGGTGCGATCACCCTCAGCGTGCACGATGAGCAGCGGCGACGTCAGGTTCAGCGCCTGCTGGTCGAGGTTGCGGCGCGTGGTCGAGCCGTTGTAGCTGGCGTAGCTGTTCGGCGTGGTCAGCGTCGGGATCGGGAACGGTACTCCGGGCGGCTGGATGAAGAACTGCGGCCCGAAGAACGGCGCTGCGCCCGGCGGGAACAGCACGTTGCCGAGCCCGGCGGCGATGAGCTGCTGGGCCTTCAGGTCGTTGGGGTCGTACCAGATGCCATAGGGCGCATAGACGCCCGACTCGCGCGAGTTCACGACGGTGCCGATGGTGACGACGCCCGCCACGTTGGGGTCGTTGGCCGCCGTCTCAGAGCCCTTGCCCGGGCAGTTCCTGTACCAGCTGGGGTACACGCCGGAGACCGTCGTGCCCTTGCTGTGCCCGACGATGATCACCTGCTCGAAGCCGAGGCTCTTCAGGTAGTCGACCCCGTAGCCGGCGTCGCAGAGGGTGTCCTCATAGAGGGTGGCGCCACCGCCCTCGCTGGGGCCGTAGTCGGTGCTGTCGCGCCGGTTCAGCGCCAGCGTCGCGATGTCGTACTGCTCGAGCCACCAGCCGAGCCAGCCGGGCACCGCAGTGCGGTACGAGCCGGCGGCACCGTGGGTCACGAGCACGGCGATCCTGCGGGCGTTCTGCGGCACGAAGAGGGAGCCGTCGAGGCCCGGAATGGCCTGGCCCGCCAGCGGACCGGAGGCCGGCACGAAGCCGCCGTTCGCCACCTGCACCTTGCGCACCAGCAGGCCGACGTTGTCGGCCTGCTCGCAGGTGCTGGCCGAGTCCTCGCCGATGCCGCCATCGCAGCGGTCGTAGCCGCGATCGCCCGCCAGCACGTCAGTGCCGAGGCCGCCGAGCAGCTGATCGTCGCCATTGCCGCCGGTGAGGCTGTCGTCCCCACTGCCACCGTCGAGCCGGTCGATCCCGTTGCCGCCGGTCAGCGTGTCGTTGCCGTCGCCACCACAGATGACGTCGTCGCCGTTGCCGCCGTCGATGGTGTCGTTGCCGCCGAGGCCGTGGATCACGTTGCGGCCATTGCCGCCGTTGATGACGTCGTCGCCCGGCGTGCCGACGATCGTCGCCGGCAGGCCCTGGCACAGGACGGCCTGGGCCGCGGCGACGCCGGGCACCACGCCGAGGATCAGGAACGCCACGCAGCCCAGTGCGCGGCCCGCATTACCGATAGCCATGAGATCCCCCAGTCATTGCGGGCCACGGATGCCGGCATGCAGACCCCCTGCCCGTCGTGCGCGTCTTGCGGCGCATTCAATGGTGGCCGTCGCCGGGGCTTCGTGTTCTGACAGCCCGACCATAGCACCGCACTGCGCGCCCCGCGCAACCGCGGGGCGGATGGGCTGTGGGGTCGGCCGGGCCATGGCCGGCGACCGCGATCCGTCACCGGCCGTCGGCGTCGCGGCAGGCGGCCCTCAGCAACACCGCTCAGTGCCGCGCGTGCTCCCCCGCGCAGTCGACGCATTCGGCCGACGCGGGCCGTGCGGCCAGGCGGGCGGCGCCGATGGTGTCGCCGCAGGTGACGCAGATGCCGTAGGTGCCGGCGTCGAGGCGCGACAGCGCGGCGTTGATGGCGACGATCTCGCCTGTGGCCTCGGCCTCGAGGGCCTGCACGACCTCGACGTTGCCGAGCTGCGCGGCCTGCTCCGACGAGTCGGCCTCAAGGGGACTGCGCGCGTGGGCATGGATGGTCTCGACGCGCTGCTGGTACTCGTTGCGCAGCTTGAGCAGGCGCTCGCGCACCTGGGTCAGGGATTCGGCAGCTCGGCCCATGGCGTTCTCCCGGCCGGTCACGCCGGCCTGGCTCGGTTGGTTCGGATCGCCGCAGGGTAGGCCTTGCGGGCCGGCCGCGGGATCCGGGATTCCCCGGAGTGGCGTCACGGGCGCAGCGCGCCGCGTACGTCGACCTGCACGGTATCAGCAATCCCATTGCCGAGGCGCAGCGCGATGGCGTGGCGGCCCGGCAGCGGCGTCCACAGCAGGTCGCCCCGGCCCACGGTCTCGCCGTCGACGAGCCACTCGGCGTCGGCAACGTTGCTGGCGACGAGCCGGACCCGCTGCAGGCGCGGCGGGATGTCGGGGTCCAGCGCCAGCACGGTCCCATCGGCCGGGGCCACGATGCGGGCGGCTGCCACCCGGGCCGGCGCCGCCCGGATCCCGGGCTGCTCCGTGCCGGCGAGGAACCACTCCTCGCGCGCCGGCTCGCCGGTGGCGAACTGCACGCGCACCGCGACGAGGCCCGGCGGTGGAGCCGGCGCGGGCGCCTCGTCGAGATGGTCCACGATGGCGGCCCAGGCGGGCGCTGCGCCGGCAACGCCCGACACCGCGCGCATCGGGTCTCCCTCGGCGTTGCCGACCCAGACACCCACCGTGTACCGGGCCGACCAGCCCAGGCACCAGTTGTCCCGCAGGTCCTTGCTGGTGCCGGTCTTCACCGCCGACCAGCCCCGGGTGGCGAGCGCGCTCTCGAGCCCGAAGGTCGGCGCCCGCGCGCCGCGGTCGGCGAGGATGTCGCCGACGAGCCAGGCGGCACGCGCATCGATGACCGGCTCGCCCGCCGCGGGCGCCTCGCCCGTCGCGAAGCGCAGCGGCGAGAACCGGCCGCCGTTCGCGAGTGTCCGGTAGGCGTTGACCTGCTCGAGCAGCGTGACGTCGGCGGAACCGAGCGCCAGCGAGTAGCCGTAGTGGTCAGGGTCGTCGGCGAGGCCGGCGTAGCCCACGGCCCGCAGCTGCCGGTGCAGCGCATCGGGACCCAGCAGCAGCAGCGTGCGCACCGCCGGCACGTTCAGGCTGCTGGCGAGCGCGACCCGCAGGCTCGTCAGGCCGCGGAAGCTGCGGTCGTAGTTCTGCGGCACCCACGCCCCCGCCGCCGTCGTCACGTCCACGGGGCTGTCGTCGAGCAGCGAGGCCGGCGTCAGCAGCCGCTCCTGCAGGGCCAGGGCATAGAGGAACGGCTTCAGCGTCGAGCCCGCCTGCCGGGGGGCCCGGGCGGCGTCGACCAGCGACGCCCGCGAGGCCGGGCCCGCGCTGCCGACGTAGGCGAGCACCTCGCCCGTGGCGTTGTCGACGACGATGGCGGCACCGTCGCGCACGCGCTCTGCCGAGAGCTGCTCGAGCTGCGCGCGCAGGGCCTGCAGCACGAAGGCCTGCAGGCCGGCGTCGATGCTGGTACGGACCTGCTCCCCCGGCGTGCGCAGCAGCCGGCGCGCCAGGTGGGGAGCGAGGCTCGCCGCCGGCGGGATGGACACCGGGCCATCGAAGGCAGCGGCCACCCGCGCGGCCGGCCCCGTGCAGCGGGTGGCATCCCAGCGGGCCAGCCCACACGCCCGGCGCAGCACCGTGGCGGCCGGCGCACCGGGCGAGCGCAGCGCGCTCGCCAGCAGCCAGGCCTCGGTCTCATCGAGGGCCGACGGCGCCTTGCCGAAGAGTCCGCGGGCCCCCGCATCGATGCCCGCCAGCTCACCCCGCCAGGTGACGACGTTCAGGTAGGCCTCGAGGATGCCGCGCTTGTCATAGCGCAGTTCCAGCGCCAGCGCGTCGCGCAGCTGGGCCAGCTTGCCGGCCCAGCTGCCACGGCGTGGGCTGCCCTGCGGCTCACGCTGCGCGGCCAGCTGCGTGGCGAGCTGCATGGTGATCGTGCTGGCGCCGCGCAGGCCGCGACCCGCGGCGGCGTCACGCAGCGCCGCCCCGATGGCGAGGGGATCGACGCCGGGATGCCGGTGGAAGCGTCGATCCTCCACGCTGAGCACGGCCTCGACGAGCCGTGGCGAGATATCGGCCAGCGGCACCCAGTCGAGCCGCCGGACCCGGTGGTCCAGCCGCACCGACTGCAGCAGCTCGCCGCTGCGGTCGAGGAGCTTCGCGTCGGATGACGGAAAGCGCGCCGGCAGGTCGGCGTAGTCCGGCAGCTGCCAGGCCGCGCTGCCCACCGCCACGGCCACCGCCGCCGCGGCCGTGCCGGCCACCAGCGCGAGGGCCCGCCGGGCGTGCCTCACGGCGCCGGCTCGACCCGTACCGGGTCGTTGGGCAGCAGCCCGAAGACGTCCGGCGCGTACATGCCCTCGACCCGGGTCGGCGGCAGCACGAACTCGCCGGCCGTATTGAGCCGCAGCGTGTACTCCACCCGCGAGCGCCCCCGGGGCAGCCAGTCGAAGAAGGCGCGATAGCCCGACACGCTGCGCTCGATCCAGGCGGGCCATGCACTGTCGCCATCGCCGGGGGCCGCCTCGCCGGCCAGGCCCGCAGCGTCGCGGGCCGTGCTGCCGGTGATGGCGCTGCCCGCCGGGATCGGGTCCGTGACGGCCACCCAGGCCATGTCCTGCCCGGCCTCGATGTCGAGGATCACGCGCACCAGGTCACCTCGCGTCCAGCGGCCCGGCTGCTGCTGCAGCACCGGCGTGACGCTGCGGCGCAGGCGATAGCCGGCGAAGAGCGGCTTCGTGACGGGCACCGCCGCAATGGACTGCACCGTCGCCCAGGGCGCGCCGCTGCCGTCGTGGCGCGCGGCCAGCTCCCCCTTGGCGCCGGCGGGCCACGGCAGCGTCACGGCGCGGACAGGTGCCGGCACCGTGGCGTCGACGGGTCCCGGCACGGCCCAGTCGAGGTCCGCCATCGCCTCGCCGAGGGAGGCCTGCGTCCGGCCCGCCACCGCCGCAGCCTCGTAACGCTCCGCGAAGCGGCGCACGGCGACGCTGCCCCAGGCGTTGGCGTGGGTCGTATCCCAGGCGCCGCGCTGCTGGCGGCCGACGGTGCCTGCCGCGAGGCGCGGCAGGTCGTCCTGCAGCGCCGGCAGGTCGAGGCCCAGCAGCAGCGCGCGGGCCGCGTCCTCATCGGGGGAACCCAGCAGCCACCAGGCCCACTGGTCCCGCTCGCCCGACAGCGTCACGCGGGTCGCGGCGTAGACGAGGCGGGCCTGCAGCAGCTGCACGGCCTCGCGAAGCCGGGCCTCGCGGTCCGGCAGGCCAGCCCCGTGCTGGAGGATGGCAATCCAGTTCAGCAGCGCCGAGTTGGGCCACACCTCGGGCGTGGCGGACAGTGGCTCGAGCAGGGCGGGCTGCAGCTGCCCGTGGCGAGCCAGGGCCTCCAGGGCATCGAGGCGCCGCAGCGTCAGGTCGCCGGGCCGCCGCGAGACGGGCGCGCGGCCGCTGCCGGCGACGAAGCCCTTCAGCCCGGTCAGCATGCGCTCGCGCGTCGCCGCGGGGATCTCGTAGCCGGCGGCATGGGCCACCTGCAGGATGTAGGCCGTGAGCGTGTCGCTCCCGGCCAGGCGCTCGGTGGGCCAGAAGCGCGCGAGCCCGTCGGCGTCGAGGTACGCCGGCAACACGGCCATCACGGCGTCCCAGCGGGCGGGATCTCCCAGCCCCACGGCGATGGACACGCGCTGCTCGAGGCAGTCGAAGGGGTAGTCGCCGAACCAGCGGCGCACGCCGTCGAGGCCGCCGACGAGGCTTGGCGACAGCGCCACCCGCACCTCGCCGACACCCGGCAGGGCATCGCCGGGGCGGCGCACGGCGAGGGTACGGGGTGCATCGAGACGCAGCAGCGTCGCCTGCACCACGCCGGGCTCGGCGCGGCCGGGCAGCACGCGCTGCCCGACGCGCAGGGCATCGGGTTCGACGCCGGGCGCCGTGGCCCGGATCTCCCAGCCGATACGGGTGGCGCCATCGGGCACCGGTACCGTCCAGGCCACCTCGGTGGCAGCGCCAGCGGCCAGCGTCAGCACCTGCGGCGGCAGCGTCACCACCGGCAGCGGCTGGCCCGCGCCGTCCACCGGCGTGAGCGTCGCCGTGGCTTCGACCTGCAGGGGCCGGTCCGCGGCGTTGCGCACCGTGGCGGTGGCCCGTTGCACGTCGCCACTGCGGGCGACCTCCGGCGTGCCGCTGAAGAGCATCAGGTCACGGTGGGTGCGGATGCTGGCCTGGCCCGTGCCGAAGAGGTCGGTGCCCTCGGCGGCGACGGCCGTCAGCCGGAAGCTGCTGAGGCTGTCGTTGAGCGGCACCTCGACGGTGGCGCTGCCGCTGGCGTCGAGCGCCACGCGACCGCGCCAGGCCAGCAGCGTGTCGAACAGCTCGCGGCTGGTCGCGAGGCCACCCCCGCCGCCCGGCGGCGCAGCCTTGCGCCCGTAGTGGCGCTTGCCGATGACCTGCAGCTGGGCCGTGGCCGTGGCAACGGCGAGGGGCCGCTGCCGGAACAGGCCGGCCAGCAGGTTCACCGTATCGTTGGGCGAGAGCTCCAGCAGGGCCTCGTCGACGGCGGCGAGCAGCACGTCGGCGTTGGCGGCCGGCGCACCACCGGGCCGCCGGACCTGCACGGTGACGCGGGCCGTGCCGCGCGTGGGGTACTCGATGGCGTCGGGCGTGACGATGACGTCGAGCTCGTGGGCCTCCTGCCCCACCTCCAGGGCGGCGTAGCCCAGCCGGAACGTGGGTTTCGCGAGGTCGACCAGCGCCGTGGGCGCCGGCTCGCCGACGCGGCCGCGCACGGCCAGCACCGAGACGAACACGTTCGGCGCGTAGCCTCGCCGGATCGGGACAGAGACGTTGGGCGAGCCGGCAGCCAGCGGCACCACGTACGCATCGAGCACGCCCTCGCGCTCGACGGTGACCAGCGCCGTGCTGGCCCGGAACGGTACCCGGGCCTCGAGCAGCGCCGTCTCGCCGGCGGCGTAGCGCGTGCGCTCAGGGATGACGTCGATGCGCTCGCTGTCGTTGCCGCCCCACCAGGCGTCGACGTCGGCGAGCCACACGTGCTCGACGGCCGTCGCCTCGCGCCCCTGCGCGTCACGGGCCACGGCCCGCAGCAGCACCTCGTGGGCAGCCTCCAGCTTCGCCTCGCAGCGCAGGCGGCCACGGCTGTCGCTGGTCGCGGTGCACAGCGTGCCGAGCGGCACGATCCCGGCCTGGTTCTCGTAGGCGTAGAACCCCCCGAAGAGCCGCTTGCGGGCCGAGTAGATCTGGCGCGAGTACGCCTCGATGGTCACCGCCTGCCCGGCGACCGGGGTGCCGTCGAGCTGCAGGGCCACCGCGTCGACGCTGAAGGCCTCCCCGGCCCGGGGCCAGCGCGGAGCCCGCAGTCCCACCAGCACGCTGGCCGGGTAAACCGCGGTCGTCGCCGATACCGAGAGGCGCTGGCCGTTGGCGTCGGGATACTCCAGCTCGGCCTGCAGCGTCGCCGCGCCCTCCCCCGTCGCGAAGTTGCCGAGCGTCGCCCGGGCGCTGCCACTGGCGTCGAGGGTCAGCGGCAGGGTCTGCACGGTCGATGGGCCAGCGGGCGCCTCGGCGCCGTCCTCCGACCAGGCATCACCCAGCGTCACGAGCCCGGGACGTACCGCCTCCGTCGCAAAGCTGTAGCGGTCGTAGCCCCGCGGGCGCGGCTGCATCGGCGTCGTTCGCCAGCGCAGCGTCACCGGCGCGCCGGCGGCGCCGCCCCCGGCGAGATACGTCACCATCACGTCGGTGGCGACGCCGGCCGGCGCCACCAGCGGGCCGCGCTCGAACTGCAGCGTCGCGCGCTGGGCCGGCAGGCGGAACTCCTGCACGCTGAACTCGCCGCCGCCCTCGGTCTCGCCCGGAAACGAGAACCGGTAGCGGCCGAGCTTCGCGGCCGTGGGCACCGCGAACTCGGTGAGCGCCGTGCCGTCCTCGAAGCTGACGGGCAGCTCCCACTGCTGGTCGGACCCCTCGTGCACCACGGTCAGGCGCGTCGGGGGCTGCAGGGCAACCTCCAGGCCGGTGCCCGTCGCCTGGCGCGCGAAGTGCTTCATGTGCACCGTCTCGCCCGCGCGCACCATGGTGCGATCGAGGACCGTGTGCACCAGGGCGCCGGGCGCCGACCCCCGCCAGTCCCAGGGCAGCTCGAAGCTCCAGGGCGCGATGCCGTCGTCCCAGCCGGTCAGGGCAAAGGCCACGTCGTCGCCGGAACGGGCCGAGACGAAGAAGTCGTCGGGCCCGTCGCAGCGCTGCCGGTAGTCCCGCTGCAGGGACACGGTGGTGAAGGCCAGGCCGCTCGAGTCGGTGCGCCCGGACCAGAGCACCCTGCCGTCGCAGTCGCGGATGCGCACCTCGGCGCCACCGACCGGCTTCGCCTGGTCCAGCGTCGTGACCCAGATGGCCGAGCGCTCGCGGCCGCGCTTGATGTGCACGGCCAGGTTCGTGACCAGCGCGGCACTGCGCACGTACCAGGTCTTCCCGGCCTCGCCGGTCAGGGCAGCACCCAGCCGCGGGCTCGCGAGCTCCACCACGTGCAGGCCCGGCGACGGCAGCGGGATGCCCACCACCTCGGCCGCCTCGGTGGAGCGCGGCACGCTGATGGGCCGGGCCCCGTCGGCGGGGAAGAAGCTCGTGGTCGTGTCCTCGTCGCGGCGCCAGCGGTTGAGCCGCCGGAGCCAGGCCTGCATCTCTTCGTCGCCGGTGACCGTGAGCACGCGGCCCGGGACCGGCGCCGGCCGGGCGGCGTCGGCCGACCCGAGGTTGCGCAGCGTAACGGGCAGGGCCGGGCGCGCCTTGCGTTCGAGGATGCCGAAGGTGGCCGCGAACTTCGCCAGCGGCGGCGCCTCGTCGACGGGGATCGTGAGCGGAAAGCGGTCCGCGTTGGCGACCGGGCGGCCCGCGTCGTCCGTCAGTCCCGCCGGTACTTCCAGCTGCAGCTTCGCACCGGGGGGAAAGGGTCCCGCGAAGGCCAGGCTGTCGACGGTCGCTTCGCGCCGGCCCGCCAGGTCAGAGGGGTAGCGGGTGCCGGAGGCCGGGTCCACCAGCGCGATGCCGGCCGCCACCTCCCGCGGCACCGGCGCCGTGAACTCGACGCCGATGGGCGTCACCGGCAGGCAGCTGCCGTCCCGGTTGACCCGCTGGCAGCGGGTGCGGATGAGGAACGCCGGGCGCACGGTAAAGGGAAGCACCTGGTCGCCGTCCCGGGCCACGCCCGACGGCGAGGCGATCCCGCGCCCCCAGACGAGGCGCATGGCCCGCTCGGGCGGCAGCGGCCGCAGGCAGCTGACCGTGACGAGGGCGTCGAGCACCGCGCGATCCACGCGGGGCCCGCGGGCACCACGATCCGGGTTCCAGAGCCAGTACGGCGGGTTCCGCTCCAGGGCCGCCAGCGCCCGGGCGCGCTCGTCCCCGTCGATGACCCGCAGCGGTATCGTCTCGGCAACGCCGTCGGCAGCGCAGTAACCGTGGCGGGCCACCGAGGCGGGATCGACCTCGCCGTCGGTGCGCAGGAAGAAAAGCTGCTGCTCGTCGATGGCGCCCGCGTCCTGCGCAGGCTGGCTGCCCGTGATCGCCGGGCCGCCGGTGCGGATGAAGAAGCGCCGGGCATTGGGCAGGCGCGACCCGTCGAGGGACTTCAGCCCGGCAGCCGCCGTGACCGTACACTCGAGGCCGGCCGGCAGCGGGCGGTCGAAGTCGATGACCCACGTCCGCTCGTCGAGCCAGCGCCCGGTGCCTGGCACCGGGCAGGCGAGCGTCGCCGGCGCCGCCGCCCGCGGGTCGCCGAAGGCCACCATCGGGGTTGCGAAGCGCAGCACCGCCTGGCGCGCGCCGCGGGCGTCGCCCTGGGGCACGAAGCTGCTGATGCCGAGCACCGGCGCCGCCTGGGCAGCACCGGCACACCACCCCGCCAGCACGAGGCCGGCCACCCACTGAATGCGCATCGCGAGTCCCCCGGGCTGACCGGGGGATGCTAGCGCGCAGGGCGGCCGTCGTGAACGATCTGGATGGCGATGGACCCCCGGTTGCCGCAGACCTTGCACTTCAGGCGCCGGCGCACCTCGTCCAGCGTCGCGTCCCAGCCGGCGATCTGCGCAGCGTGCATGAGCGACAGGCGCACGTCGTGGCGGCAGCTGCCGCATTGCGCGTAGATGCGGTAGCCGTGCACGTAGTCACGGAGCGTCAGCGGGGTTCCGGTCACGCGGGGTCCTGCGGGGCTGGCATACTCGCCGCGACCTTAACCGGGAGGACGGCGTTGGAAAAGTCGGGCCGCAGCGCGTGGTGGCACGGGGGCGTTCGCTTCCAGTGCCAGGGATCGGGCAAGTGCTGCGTCTCGCGGGGCGCCGTGGGCAACGTCTGGCTGACGCTGGCCGACCGGCAGCGCCTGGCACGCACGCTGGGGCTGCCCACGGCCACCTTCACGCGCCGATACTGCGAGCGGGTCGACGACCAGTGGCGCATCCGGGATTCCGGCCCCGACTGCACCTTCCTGAAGGACCGGGGCTGCTCGGTCTACGAGGGCCGGCCCACCCAGTGCCGTACCTGGCCCTTCTGGCCCGAGAACATGGGCGCGAAGCAGTGGACGGCCGTGGCCGCGTTCTGCCCCGGCGTCGGCCAGGGCCCGGTCATCCCCCGGGAGCGCATCGAGGCCGTCCTCAGGGAGCAGCGGGAATCGACGGCGCAGCTGTAGCGCCGCCGCCCCCGGGACTGCGTCAGCGGCGCTTCGTCGCCTTCGCCGCGGCCTTCTTCACCGCGCGGGTTGCGGTCTTGCCGGCCTTGCTGACCTGCTTGCGCGCCACCTTTGTCTCCTTGCGGAGCGTGCTCGTCGCGGCGCGCGCTTCCTTGCGCACCGCCCGGGTGGCGGCGCTGGCCTCGCGGGTCGCGGTGCGCTTGGCAGCCCGGGCCTTCTTCGTCACCGTGCGCTTGACCGCCTTGACGGTCTTCTCTGCCTTCGCGAACAGGTCGCCCATGGCGCCCTCGACGAGGCCCTCGGCCTGCTCGAGCTTGCCGCGGGCGACGAGGCCCGGCTTCTTCAGCGCCTTGCCGGTGGCCGCCTTGACCTTGCCGACCACGACTTTCGCGCGGCCCTTCACCGAGTGCTTGTTCATGCGTACCCCAATCGTTGGATGGTTGCCGACGCCGGGCCATCGGCACGGTCGGCGGACACGGCATCGTAACGCGTCAGCCGCCGTCGCGGCAGCCGGGATCAGGCACGGTCGCCGCCAACACACCCTGCGGCTACCATGGCAGCCGATCCGGCCGGTGCACATGGGATGACCGAACCTGCCAGCCTCGACTGCCACCGCGACGCCGACGGTGTCGTGCAGGTGCGCTTCGCCGGCGACTGGCGGCTGGCGGATCCGCTGCCGGCGGCCGACCCGGTGCTGGCGGAACTGCGGTCCACGCCGGCGCCGCGCGGCGTGGCCTTCGAGACGGGCAGCCTCGGACGCTGGGACACGGCGCTGCTGACGCGGCTCGTGGCCATCTGCAGTGCCGCCGATGCGGCCGGCGTACCCGTGGCCGACGCCGGGCTGCCGCCCGGTGCCCGGCGGCTGCTGCACCTGGCCTTCGCCGTGAAGGAACGCGAGGGCGCGCGCCGCGCGGACCGCCAGCGCAGCGTGGCGGAACAGGTGGGTGAAGCCACCCTCGGCCTGTGGGCTGCGCTCGTCGAGCTGGTGGCCTTTCTCGGCGTCGCGGCCCGCGCCTTCGGGCGCATGGCGCGGGGCCGCGCCACCTACCAGCGCAGCGACCTCCTCGTCGCCATGCAGGAGGCCGGCGCCGAGTCGCTGCCCATCGTCAGCCTCATCTGCTTCCTGATCGGCATGATCTTCGCCTTCGTCGGCGTGCGGCAGCTCGAGCCCTTCGGCGCCGGCATCTACGTGGCGGACCTGGTGGCGGTGGCCATGGTGCGTGAGATGGCACCCATCATGACCGCCATCATCATGGCCGGGCGCACCGGGGCGGCCTATGCGGCGGGCCTCGGCACCATGAAGGTCAACGAGGAGATCGACGCCCTGTCGAGCATGGGGGTCGACCCGGTGGAGTTCCTGGTGCTGCCGCGGCTCGTGGCGCTCATCGTCATGCTGCCGCTGCTCAGCCTTTACGGTAGCCTGCTCGGCATCCTGGGTGGCACGGTGGTGAGCCTGGCGATGATGGACGTGGGGCTGCTGCAGTACCTGACGGAGACCGGCGACTCGATGGAGCTGTCGAGCCTGCTGGGTGGGCTCTTCAAGGCCTTCGTCTACGGCAGCCTCGTCGCCATCGCCGGCTGCCAGCAGGGCATGGCCTGCGGCAGCAGCGCCATGGCCGTGGGCCAGGCGACCACCCGGGCCGTGGTGATGGGCATCGTGCTGATCATCGTCAGCGCGGCAATACTCACCGTCATCTACATCACGCTGGACATCTGATGCGCGGCACCGACCACATCGTCGTCAGCCACCTCACCATGGCCTATGGCGACTTCGTGATCCAGCGCGACCTCGACTTCACGGTGCGCCGGGGCGAGGTGTTCGTGGTCATGGGCGGCAGCGGCTGCGGCAAGACGACGCTGCTGAAGCACATGGTGGGACTCAAGGCCCCGGCCGCCGGCGACGTGCTCTACGACGGCGGGAGCTTCTGGCAGGCCACCGACGAGGAGCGCGAGCAGGCCAAGCGCCGGTTCGGGATCCTCTTCCAGGGCGGGGCGCTGTGGAGCTCGATGACGCTGGCCGAGAACGTGGCGCTGCCGCTGCGACTGTTCACGGGGCTCGGCGAGGGCGAGATCCGCGCCGTCACCGGCTACAAGCTGGCCCTCGTGGGCCTCGCCGGCTTCGACGACTACTATCCCAGCGAGCTGTCCGGCGGCATGCGCAAGCGCGCGGGGCTCGCCCGGGCCATGGCCCTGGACCCGGAGATCCTGTATTTCGACGAGCCGTCGTCGGGCCTCGACCCGCTGAGCGCGCGGCTGCTCGACGAGCTGATCCTCGAGCTGCGCGACAGCCTCGGCACGACGATCGTCGTCGTCAGCCACGAGCTCGCCAGCATCTTCGCCATCGCCGACCGGGCGCTGTACCTCGACACCGACGCGAAGACCCAGCTCGGACTCGGCAACCCGAAGGAGCTGCGCGACCAGAGCCCCGACCCGCGCGTGCGGGCGTTCCTGACCCGGGGTGAGTCGGCAGGAGTGGCAGCATGAGCCGCAAGGCGAGCCCGGCGCTGATCGGCGCCTTCGTCATGGCGGGGCTGGCCCTGCTGGTGGCAGGCGTGCTGGTCTTCGGCGGCCTCGAGATCTTCCGGACCAAGCAGCGCTTCGTCACCTACTTCGACGGCTCGGTGCAGGGGCTGCGGGTGGGGTCCGACGTGCTCTTCCGCGGCGCGCGGGTCGGCTACGTGACCGGGATCGAGGTGACGACCGACGAGACGATGCTCGACTACCGCATCCCGGTGACCTTCGAGATCCTGCCAGGATCGGTGAAGGTGCTGACCGGTGGCACGCTGGCCGGTGCGCTGGCGGGTGACGACTCGCGCCTCGAGGACATGATCGCGGCCGGGCTGCGCACACGGCTCGACGTGGAGAGCTTCGTGACCGGCCAGCTCGTCATCAACCTCGACATGTTCCCCGGCACGCCGGCGGTATTCCGGGGCGTCGACCCGGCCTACCCGGAGATCCCCAGCATTCCCAGCGAGATCCGCCAGGCCATGGAGCGGATCCAGAACTTCCTCACGGCCGTCGAGAAGAAGGTCCCCATCGAGCAGCTGGTCGCGGATCTCGTCTCGGGCATCCGCGGCTTCGACGAGCTCATGAACTCGCCGGACCTGAAGGCCTCGATTGCCGGCATCAACACCCTCGTCAACAGCCGCGATGCGCAGGAGCTGCCGGCGGCGCTACGCGATGCGGCGACCGAGCTGCAGGCGGCGACCCGCGACGCCCGCACGCTCATGGCGAAGGCCGATGCCGACCTCGCGCCGGCGCTGCAGCGTGCGGTGCCGGTCATGGAGCAGCTGGAGGCGACGCTGCGCGAGGGCGAGGCGGTGCTGTCGCTCGCCCGGGGCCAGCTCGAGTCGAACCCCGAGACGGCGGCGCAGCTCGCCGCCGCCCTGCGCGAGCTGGAACGCTCGGCACGTGCGATCCGCGTGCTGGTGGACACGCTCGAGAGGCAGCCCGAGGCAGTACTGCGGGGCAGGCGGAACCCGTGAGGAGCCGGTCGATGGACACGACATTGCGCGCGATGCTGCTGGTCGCGGTGGCCCTGGCCGCCGCCTGCGCCAGTTCGCCGCCGCCCCGCTACTACCGGCTGGTTGCCGAGGCTGCCCCGGCGGCGGCGGCCGACGGCCCCGCGGTCATCGTGGGGCCATTCCAGCTCGCCGAATACCTGGCACGACCCCAGATCGTCGCCCAGGCCGACGCGAACCGGATGACCATCAACGACTTCGAGCGGTGGGCAGAGCCGCTGGACGCCAACTTCCAGTCCGTCGTGACCGCCAACGTGGGCCGGCTGCTGGGGTCGGACACGGTGCTCGAGTTCCCCGCCCAGAAGATCCTGAAGGATGCGCGGCGGGTGTCGGGGCGCGTCATGCGCTTCGACATCGACGCCACGGGCGAGGCAGTGCTCGAGGTGCAGTGGGGCGTCGTCGATGCGGCCGGCAACGTGGTGCGGCCCGGCCGGGTGTCGCGCTACACGAAGGCCACGGGGAACGGGTCGACGGCGGCGGGTGTCGCAGCCTTGAACGCCACGGTCGCCGCCTTCAGCGCCGACGTCGCGGCGGCGCTGCGCGCCATTCCCTAGAACGACCCACCCCGGCTGCTGCCCCGACCGCCGCCCGGTGCCCGGGGTCGACCGGGGCATCCCCTCGCTTACCGCCCGCGGGAGCCTGTGGTAGGGTCATTCCAACAGCCTCGTCACTGACGGGTAATCCCATGAGCGAGTCGCGCCACAAGGTCTGGGAACGCCACTTCGACGGCATCGGCGAGGAACTGCTGCGCCTCGCCATCGCCTGTGACCTGCGCCTGAAGGAGCCGGGCGTCATCGACCGTATCCTGGCGAACGACGAGACGGTCTGCGGCATCCGCAATCCCGTCGGATTCCACAAGCTGCACCTCCTCGTCAAAGCCACCTACGACTCGCTCGAGAAGGCCCTGGGACGGATCGGCCCCGAGGAAACACGCGAGATCACCGATGCCCTGACGGCGCGGATCGAGCACCTGCGGGCCATCGGCGAGGGCCGGGCCTCGGGCCCGGCACCGGGCAGCAAGCCCGGGCAGTGACGGCCCGCCCGTGAAGAAGGCCGAGGTCGCCCGGCTCGAGCGCTTCCTCGAGCCCTACCGCATCACCGGGGGCAAGGGCTTCCGGCTCAAGCGCCACGATCCAGCCGACACCGCGCACCTGAAGTCGGCCGACAAGGACGAAGCGAAGGAGATGCTCGCCCGCGGGGTCGAGTGGCTCACCGAACAGCAGGACATGCTCTACGCCCAGGACCACTGGGCCGTGCTGCTGGTCTTCCAGGCCATGGATGCCGCCGGCAAGGACAGCACCATCAAGCACGTCATGTCGGGAATCAACCCGCAGGGCTGCCAGGTGACGTCGTACAAGCAGCCCTCCAGCGAGGAGCTCGACCACGACTACCTGTGGCGCTACATGCGCAACGTCCCCGCGCGCGGGCAGATCGGCATCTTCAACCGGTCGTACTACGAGGAGGTGCTGGTGGTGAAGGTGCACCAGGAGCACCTGCAGCGCCAGAAGCTGCACCCGTCGCTGGTGACGAAGAAGATCTGGCGCGAGCGCTACGAGGACATCAGCAGCTACGAGCGCTACCTGCACCGCAACGGCGTCGTCACGCTCAAGTTCTTCCTGAACGTCTCGAAGGAGGAGCAGAAGCGCCGCTTCATGGCGCGGCTCGACGAGCCCGCCAAGAACTGGAAGTTCTCTCTGGCCGACGTCGACGAGCGCGGCCACTGGGACGCCTACCAGGATGCCTACGACGAGGCGATCCGCCATACCGCCACGCCCTGGGCCCCGTGGTACGTGGTGCCGGCCGACAACAAGTGGTTTACGCGCCTCGTCGTGGCCGCGGCCGTGGTCGATGCCATCGGCCGGCTCGAACTCCACTATCCCCGCGTGAACGAAGCCCAGCGCAAGGCGCTGGCGGTGGCCCGCAAGCGCCTCGACCGGGAGTAGCCCGCCTCACGCGGCCGGCGGCGGCCCAGGTGGCAGGTCTACCACCGGATAACACGCGTCACCCCACAGCGTGCCCGGGTGGTCGAGCATGATCTCGATGACGATCGGCACGAGTCGCCCCATCAGCCGCGTGCAGTCACGTACCTGATCGCGGTTGACGTCGCCTTCCCAGGTGGCGCCGCCATGGATCAGCTGATTGCGCAGCGTGTAGATGCGTGACATCACGATGCCCAGCACCCGGGCCGTGTCGTGGCGGGCGAGCGCGGCCTTCGCAGCGCGCCTGGCGGCAGCGAAGGCGCGCAGCCACTGCTGCTCGGTGATCCGGCCATTGCGCCATGCCCAGAACTCGGCGCAGACGTAAGGGTTGTCGAGCAGCACGCGGATGCTGCCCGGGAATTCGCTCCAGACGAGGTTCGCGATCAGCCCGTCCCGGTCGAGGTCGACGAGCTTGCCAATGAACCGCCGGAATGTCGCCTGCTGCGAGAGCTGGTGCGTCTCGTCGATCTCGGTGGCGTAGGCAGCATTGAAGGAGATCCAGAGGAAGAGGAACCGCGCATCCAGGTCATCGCACCGCTCCTTGCGCACGCCCCGGCTGCCCGACCGCTCCTTCGTCGGCTTTGGCAGCCGCTCGGCCTGCTCGGCCCGGTCGAGCCAGCTGAGGGCGCGGTGCACGCGGATCGCGAGATTGGGCGGGTGACCGGAGCGCTCGGCGCGCTGGCGGGCCTTGAGGCGGGCGTAGTCCATGCTCTTATCTTGCAGGCGTCCGCTGGCCACCCGCCAGCAGCCAGCGCGCCGGCGCCGCAACGCCACGCCACAGCCGCGGCAGCAACCAGATGGCCACCAGCACGGCCAGCAGCAGCGCGCCCAGCAGCAGGAACGGCGCGACGATGCCGAGCCACACGACGCCCGGCGCGAAGAGATCCTCGAAGAACGACGCGAACCAGTTCGAGAAGGGCTCCGGCGAGTGGTTGATGGCTACCCGCGCGCCGGCCTTCGTGAAATGGCTGCCGGCCGTGATGGTGCCACCGACGAGCCCGGCGACGACGGCGAGTGCCATGTTGTCGGCCGTCGGCTCCAGCAGGGCCGCACCCGCCAGCACCGCGCCCGCCGGGATGCGGATGAACGTATGGATGCCGTCCCACAGGCTGTCGAAGCCGGGGATCTTGTCGGCCGCGAACTCCACCACCGCCAGCGCGCCACTCGCCACCAGCACCCACGGATGCGCGAGGACCAAGAGGCCCGGCGGCAGCGCCAGCCAGCCGGACCAGCCGAGGCTGCCCACGAGGAACACCACCGCGTACAGGCGGATGCCGCTCGCCCAGGCCAGCGCGGCGGCAATGGCAATGTGCTGCATATCTGACATAACGCAGTTTGCCTCAATCGCACCGCAGCGGCGACACTCCGGTCACCAAGCAACAACAAGCCAAGTCTGCGGGAGGAAGCCCATGAAAGCGCTGCCCAACGGGCACGGCGTCACCGGTGCCGTCATTGCCCTCGCCTGCCTCGTCCCGCTGTGCGGCACGGCGGCCACGCTCTCGACGATCCAGTTCAACACGGCAGGCATCTCGTCGGTGCAGCTCGGCACGATCCAGGACAGCAAGATCGGCATTTTCGAGGCCGCGCCGACGGCGACGGTTACGCGGGACACCACGGCCGTCGTCAACGGCACGACTTTCACGGACCAGGCCTTCGTCGAAGTCAGCCCCGCAGCGCTGCGCGCCCGGGGCAGCGTCTCGGCTACGGCGGGACCGAACGCGGCGAGTTACCTGAGCCAGGTGACCGCCTCCGTCAACGACGGCTTCCGCATCGACAGCGCGCTGTACGACGGCCAGCTGGCCCGCGTCGAGTACTCACTCGACCTCAGTGGCATGCTCGAGCCCTTCCTCGACGCCGGCGCCGGCGCCGGCACGCCCGCCATCGCCAACTCCATCTGGCGCCTCAGCTCGGGCTGCCTGAGCATCGCCCAGTGCGCACAGACAGTCTATAGCGGCACGAGCAGCTTCAACGGCGGCCTGCTGCTGCCGTCGGGCGACAGCGTCGGCCGGCTCGACTTCGTGCTCGAGGTGGCCTTCGGTACGACAATCAACCTCGTAACCGTCCTTGACCTCACCAACCAGCTGCTCTTCGGCAACCTCCAGACTGGTACGGGTGTCGAAGGCGTCACGGGCTCGGCCAGCGCCGACTTCACCAATACGGTGGTCTGGGGCGGGATACAGAGTGTGAAGCTCGGCGACGGTACCGTCGTCAGCGACTGGACCACCAGCTCCGGCTCGGGCTTCGACTACGGCACTGCCAGCGTCATTCCCCTGCCACCGGCGGCCTGGCTGCTGGGCTCGGCGCGGCTGGTCGTGGGGGCACGGCGGCGTTACTCGTAGCGGCAGCCGCAGCCCCCTGGCGCGCAGCCACGGCAGCGCGCAGCCGGTCGATGTAGTCCGGCGGGAACTCCCAGCCGATCCCGCCGGGGCCGCGGACCAGGCCACGCTCTTCGGGGGACAGGCCGTAGCGCAGCGTAGCCAGCAGGTCACTGCTGACGCGCGGGCTGTCCTTGAAGTAGCTGTGGCCGTTGCCCGAGTCGAAGAACGGTGCGGACTGCACGTCGACGACCGCGAGGGAAGGAAATGCGGCGATGAAGGCCGCGACCTCGGGCGCCCCGGCGAGGTCCAGCAGCTGGCCGGCGCGGGGCTGGCCCGTGACGAAGCGCGCCATGCGCAGTGCCGCGTCCTGCGGCGACTCGTAGAAGGTGAACCGCTCGGCCACGTTGACCATGCCGTCCTTCAGGTAGTTGCCGACGAGACCGAGGTCCACGTCACTGCCCACCAGGATCACGTTGCCGAGCCTCAGGCGGGACTGCAGATCCCCGTCCGGCAGCGGTCCTCCCTGCAAGGCGAGTTCGTGCATGGTCGTCAGCACCATGCGCGTGCCGGCGCTGTACCCGATGACGTGGATGCGCCGGGCATCGGTCTCCCGCGCGAGGTACGTCAGGAACTCGCGGAAGGCGCGGGCCGAGTAGCGCGCCGACTCCACGTCGCCGAAGTACGCGAGGCGGCCCTCGCGGGCAGGCCAGGCGAACGGGATGAAGACGCCCTCATAACCGGTGAAGTGCCACAGCTCGGCAGCGACGAGGAGGGGATTCTCGAAGTTGACGCGGTAGCCGTGCGCATAGACCACGATGTCCTTGACTTCACGCCTGGCGAGCTGCGCATTGACGGCCGCGGTGAAGCGCGCCGTTGCCTCGGCATCGGCTGCACGCACCGCCTCATCATCATCGAGGTCGAGGCGCGTTCCAGCCAGCGCACCGAACTCATCGACGTCGCCGAGCCGCAGCGTGAACTTGCTCTCATTGCCCCGGAGCAGGGCGATGTCGCGGAGCTGGTCCCAGCTGGTGTTTTCGCTGGCCTCGATGTGCGCCTCGCCGAGCCGGATGATCTCTGCCCGCTTGCTGGTGTAGTAGCGGTCGCTGTCAGTTGAAGTTGCCGGCAGGCGAAGGGTGGCATACAGCACTTCCGGCTTGCCGTCCGGAGGCAGCACGGCCGAATTGCGGAAGGGATTGAACGTTTCCCCGTCGACGTACTCCGGCGCCGGCATCAGCGGGATCTCGTACGTGTTCGTCGACACGCACCCGGTGAGCAGCAGGGCCCCTGCCAGCACGGGCGATGCAACCAGGCGCAAGCGGACAGACACGTTCGATATCCCCTGTGGCCGCCCCCGGCCCCAATGCGGCCATGGACTGAATCCCGGGGGCCTTGGCACCCGGCCGGCCGCGGGAGGTTATAACCGGGTTCGGCTCCCCCGGGCGCAACCGGATTCGGGTCAGCGACCTCCCGCGACGGCAGCGGTGACCGCCGCCTCGAGCTCTTCCAGCCAGGGCATCTCCTGCCCCACGTTCTCAAAGCGGGTGAGCATCTCGTGGGGCACCGCCGGCAGCGTCGTGACGTCGATAGTAGCCCCCAGTTCCCGCTGGCGCTCCACGAACCGCAGCGCCGCAGGGTTGCTGACGTAGTGTTCGCCCCCGGCCAGCACGACGCGGGTCGCCAGCGGAAGGGCCCGGGCCTCCCAGTCAGCGCGGGTGGCGCGCGCCAGCCCGACGAGACCCGCCGCGTGTTGCACCTCGTAGCCGCAGAAGCCGCCCCGACCGGCAGCCTGCCAGGCCTCGCACTGGGCACGAGGACCGAAGTGCTTGACGTCGAGGGCTGCCATGCCGGGAACGCGGCCAAGCTGCCAGGCGAGCCACTCCACCGATGCGCCGCCCCGGATGCCGATCATCGGCGCCAGCAGGATGAGGCGGTCATGCCGCCGGGGCTCGCGCGCCACGGCGCGGAGCGCCAGCGCCCCTCCCGCCGAGAAGCCGAGCAGCACGCGCTCGCCCGGAGAGCGCGCGAGGAGCCCGTCCACAGTCGCAACGAACCCGTCGTAGCGCTGCTGCCAGTCGCCACCGGTCGGCAGTCCGGCGAGATCCTCAGCACCCTCGGGGCCGGGCGGCCGGCCGTGTCCCGGCAGGCGCGGCACCAGCACGTCGAAGCCGGCCGCCGCCAGCCGCGGCGCGAGGCCCTCGAACTGCTGCGGACACCCGCCGAAGCCGTGCAGTGCCAGCACTGCCCCGTGCCGCTGCGCCTGGGCCGGAACGAAGGCGGCGGCGCAGCCGGGCTGCAGGGGACCGGAGTTGGCCGAGTCGGCATAGGCCTGCGAGGCAGCACGGAATGCCTCGAGGTCGGGCGGTGGCCCGCCCTCCCGGGCCTGAACCGGGGACGCCAGGGCGACCAGCAGGAGTGCCGTGGCCCGGGTTCGACGGCGTCGGTACATCGGCGAGGGTGCGACCACTGCGACCTGCGCGAGGGTTCGCGGTAGGGATAGAGTAGGGAAAAAGGAGGCCGCCATGTTCATGAACTTCTGGTATCCCGCCGAGGAAAGCAGGAACCTCACGGACAAGCCTCTGAAGGTGCAGATGCTCGGCCTCTGGTTCGTGCTCTGGCGCGACAGCGAGGGCCGTGCCCACTGCGTGCACAACACCTGCACCCACCGGGGCGGTTCACTGGGCGACGGCAAGGTCGTGGGCGATTGCATCCAGTGCCCCTACCACGGCTGGAAGTTCAACGGCGCCGGCGACTGCGAGCGCATCCCGTCCCTCGGGCCGCTGGCGAAGGTCCCGGCCCGCGCCCGCATCGACGCCTACCCGGTGGAAGAGCGCTACGGCCTCGTGTTCGTGTTCCTCGGCGACCTGCCCGAGGGCGAGCGGCCGACCATCATGCCCAACAACGAGTGGGACCAGCCCGGCTGGCGCAGCCTGTCCATGCGCTACCGCTGGAACATCAACTACGTGCGGCTCGTCGAGAACCAGTCCGACCCTTCCCACATCGAGTACGTGCACGCCGGCTTCGGCATGGCGGGCAAGAGCACCAACTACGAGGTGCCGAAGATCAACGTGGAGGAGACTCCCTGGGGCGCGGGAGCGATGGTGGTCTTCTATTCCCCCGAGCTCCCGGACAAGGACATGAAAAAGCTGCAGCCCGAGGGCCGCAATGAGTCAGGCTCCGGCTACCACGGCGCGGCGTCCACGTGGACGCGGGTGAACTTCAGCCCGACGAACCACATGCACATCTACCTCTACGCCGTGCCGCGGGACGAGCTGGACCTGGAGATCTTCCTCGTCATGCAGCGCAACTGCATGCTCGAGGACAAGTACGACGAGAACTTCCTGCGGCGCATGGCCGTTGCGGTCGAAGAAGACCGCATCGTCGTGGAGAAGCTGGATCCGCAGATCCCGTCCACCGCGGCCATCGGCGAGTTCATCGTGCCGGCCGACGACGTCATCATGAATTACCGCCAGCGCCTGCTCGACTGGCAGCAGCGTGGCTGGCGCCTCGACGTCGATACCCTCAAGCGCAACCGGGGACGCGTCGCGTACTCGATTGCCTCGCCGGCGCGCCGGCAGGATCCGCAGAACTGGGCGGTGACCGCCGCGCCGGTGGTCAGGGCGGCGGGCTAGGCAGCCAGCAGGGGCGACGCGGGCCGGATGCCCCGGCCGCCCGGACACCCGGCCCGGGCGGCTGGCTGGCCGCCCGGGCCCGTTGCTGTCATCCCGGGTCCGCCCACGGCACGCCCATGGAGCGTCGGCCAGCTTTACGAAATCCCGCCGCAATGCCGCGATAACGCGCCGCATAACTTCCACAGCCTGCTGATTCGCCAACGATTTCAGGCTGAGCGGCCCGTCGCTTGCATGGATACGCCGGGGGGCTTCTGCACCACAGGGGGAAGCCCGTGTCTTCAACCGAGAAGTATCCGAGGCAATAACAGTGAAGAACGTCACCAGACTCGTCCTCGCTGCGGCCGCCATGGCTGCCACCAGTGCCGCCTGGGCCAATCCCGGCACCCCGGTCCCGGTCCCGCTCCCGGAGCCGGGCTCGCTGGCGCTCCTCGCCGCCGGTGTCGCCGGCGCCGTGGCCGCGCTGCGCGGTCGCCGCAAGTAAGCCCCGGGGCGCCTGTGCCGGTCCACCGGTGCAGGCGCTTCCCTGGACCCTTCCGGGCATGGCCCTCCGGCCCGCCTGACGATCGAACTGCACAGCGGAGAGATGATGATGAAGTCCACCCTTTCGCGCCTTATTGCCGTGGCGGCCATGGCCGGAGTGGCAACGACCACCTGGGCCAGCACCGCGAACCCGGTGCCGCTGCCCGAAGCCGGCTCGCTGGGCCTGCTTGCCGCCGGCGTGGCCGCCGGCATCGCGGCGCTGCGCCTGCGCCGCAAGTAACGGCCGTCCCGGTACGTGGCGGGTCCCGGCGTCCGCGCCGGGACCCGCGTCCACGGTGACTGACGACTCCCTCGCGGGCCTCTATCCCGCCTACGTCGCGCTGTTCTTCGGGGCCCTGGCCGCCGGCCTGGTCCTCGAGGTGCTGGCGCCGAGGAACCGGCTGCTGCAGCCCCTGCGGCAGCGCTGGCTGGCCAACGTCACGCTGTTCGCCATCAACCAGGCGCTCTTCCGCGCGCTGCTCCCGCTGACCACCGTCGGCGCGGCGCTGCTGGCGGCCGACCGCGGCATGGGCCTGTTGAACGCCCTCGAGTTGCCGGCCCCCGTCGCTTTCGCCCTGTCACTGCTCGTGCTCGACGGCGCCTACTATGCAATGCACCGGCTCGAGCACGCCGTGCCACTCCTGTGGCGCTTTCACCGACTGCACCACTCGGACCCGGATGTCGACGTGTCGACGGGGATCCGCTTTCACCCGGTGGAAGCGCTGGTGCAGGTCGCCACTGCGGCCACGGTGACCCTCGTCATCGGCGCGCAGCCACTGGCTGCCGCTGTCCACATGCTGCTGCTGGGGGTCGTGGGTCCCTTCTCCCACATGAACGTACGCATCGCGGGCTGGCTCGAGGCGCCGCTGCGGTGGATCGTGATCACGCCCGACATGCACCGGCTGCACCACTCGGCCGATGCGCCGAACTACCAGTCGAATTTCGCGCTCGGGCTAGCCCTGTGGGACCGGCTGTTCGGGACCTACCGGGCCGCACCAGCGGGAGACTTCGCGGACCTCAGGTTCGGCGTCGATGACCGGACGGCGGCAGACAGCATCTCGCTGACGCGGATGCTGGCGGATCCCCTGCGGCCCTGAGGCCGCAGGGGATCACCCGTGTCACCCGATGCTCAGCCGCGGAACGCGGCGATGTGGTCGCGGACGAACTGCGTCACCGACCGGGGCTCCCGGCCCATCAGCTGCCGGAACGTGTCGGTGGTGTGGTCGAGGCCGATCTCGGCGATCTCGCGGAAGAGCCCGCAGACCGCATCCAGGTGCCATGGCTCGAGCACGCCGGTCATGCGGCTCCGGAACTGATCCATGGCCATCGGCACGTACTCGATCTTCTCGCCCAGCACCTCGCTGAAGCGCGCCGCCACGTCGTGGAAGGTCAGCACCTCGGGGCCGGTGATCTCGTAGCTCTTGCCGGTGTGGCCCTGGCCCGTGAGCACCTCGACGCAGACCGCGGCGATGTCGCGGATGTCGGCCATGCCCGTGGTGCCCTCGCCCATGGGCAGCGAGAACTTCTTCTGCGTCTTGATGCTGTTGGCGCTGGCCAGCAGGTTCTGCATGAAGAAGTTGGGCTTCACCATCGTCCACGGAATGCCGGACGCACGGATGTACTCTTCGACGGCCCAGTGGGCCTGCGGGATCGGCGTCTCGGCGTGGGGCACGGCCTCCATCGACGACATCTTGACGAGGTGCTTCACCCCGGCCGCCTTCGCCAGGTCGGTGAACTGCTGCTCGTTGGCCTGCTGCGTCTTGCCGTTCGGCAGGACCAGCATCGCCTTCTCAACGCCCTGAAGTGCCTGCCGGACCACGGCCGCGTCGCCGATGTCGCCCACCACCAGCTCGACGCCGGCAGCCCTGAGGTCTTCGGCCTTGGCCGCGTTGCGCACGATGGCGCGGATCTTCACGCCCTTCGCCAGCAGCTGCCTGGCCGTCTCGCCACCGGTCTTGCCGGTCACACCCGTCAGCAGGATCACGCAGGTCTCCTTTGGGGACAGTCTGGTTATCGGAAGCGGACGACAGTGTACTTTCCGACCGGCGGGTTACCCACCCTGCGCCGCCCGGGTGTCCACGGTGCGCCGGCGGCGTTACGCCGACCCGAGGGGGCACTGGCGGCTGGCCCACGGGCGACGGCCGGGGACAGTTTACTGATCCCCCTCCCGGGATGAGTAAACTGTCCCCGGCATGGTGGCGGCCGGGTTGCCGGCGGGATCTTCCGTCCGTTTCTTCATGAGCAGCACGACCGTCATCGACTCGCTGCGGGCCCGGCTCGGCGATGGCGCCGTGCGCACCGACCCGGCGACCCTGGCGCTGATGGCGAGCGACCTGTGGGAGACGGGCGCGTTGCCGGCCGCCGTCGTGCAGCCGCGGGACACCGCCGCCGTGGCTGCAGCCGTCGAGGTGGCGGCATCCCACGACCATGGCGTCATCCCCCGGGGTGGCGGCCTGACCTACACGGGTGGTTACCAGGCACCCCACGGCCGCTGCATCTGCCTCGACCTGACGGCGATGAACCGCGTGCTGCGGATCGCGCCCGAAGACCTGACCGTCACGGTGGAGGCCGGCGCCACCTGGCGCGACATCCACGCGGCCCTGCAACCCCGCGGACTGCGGCTGCCCTTCTTCGGCACGTCGTCCGGCGCCGGCGCCACGGTCGGGGGCGGCCTGTCCCACGGCGCGCTGTTCTTCGGTTCGGCCCGCTACGGCAGCGCCGCCGACCAGGTGCTGGGCCTCGAGCTGGTGCTCGCCGACGGCCGTCAGCTGCACACCGGCCGGGAGGCTGTCGTGGCCTCGAGCGCACCACTGGTACGGACCTACGGGCCGGACCTGACGGGACTCTTCCTGCACGACGGCGGCAGCTTTGGCATCAAGACCCAGGCGAGCTTCCGGCTGATCGAGGCACCGGCGGCCGAGGGCTATGCGTCGTTCGCGTTCGCGAGCCTCGAAGCGGCGGCGGCGGCTCTGTCGGCCGTGGCGCGGGCCGGCATTGCCGAAGACGCCTACGTGCTCGACCCGGCGGTGACCGGCACGACGGACCTGCCGGTGGACGCAGCGCTCCGCACCCTTGGCACGCTGCTGCGCCAGTCACGCGGCCCTGCCGGGGCCCTGCGCACGCTGGTGGACGTGGTCCGCGGCGGCCAGCGGCCCGTCCCGGCCGGAACCTGGTCGCTGCACCTGGTGGCGGCCGCGCGGGATCGGGGTACGGTCGGCAGCGACCTGGGGGCGGCGCGGCGCATCGCACTGAAGCACGGTGGCCGGCCCGTGGCAGCGACGATTCCGCGGGTCACGCGGGCCGACCCCTTCGGCTCCCTCGACGGCGTGCTCGGCACCGGCGGCCAGCGCTGGGCGGCCCTCAACGCCAAGGTGAATCACTCGGAGGGGCCCGCGCTCATGGCCGGGTTCGAGGCCGTCCAGGCCCGTCATGCAGCGGCCATGGCCCAGCACGGCGTCAGCGCCACGCGGCTCGTCTCGGCCATGGGGCCGCTGGCCTTCAGCTTCGAGACGGTGTTCCACTGGCGCGACGCGTGGATGCCACTGCACCGGATATCGCTGAGCGCGTCGCGGCGCGCAGCGCTCGAGGAACCGCCCGAGAACCTTTTGGCCCGTGCGCTGGTGGCGCAGCTGCGCGAGGACACGCTGGACCTCTTCCGGGCCCACGGCGCCACATCCAACCAGATCGGCCGGACCTACCCGTTCCTCGATCTTCTGGAGCCGGCAACCGCCGGACTCTTGCGCACCCTGAAGGCGCAGCTGGATCCGCGGGGCCTGATGAACCCCGGCGCGCTGGGGCTCTGACCGGGGACATTGCGTCCGGATCAGCCGGCAACGGGGAGCAGCAGAGACCCCGCGCCAGCGCGCGGGCACGACCCGCATCGCATCACCGGTGGGGCGCGGACCGCCGCGCCCCACCGGGATCAGCAAACGCTTGCCGGTATCGTCAAGCCGCCGCCGTCAGGGGCATGACGCCGAGGTAGACGCTCTCGTCGCCCATGTCGAACTGGCGGCTGAAGCGGCCCGCCTTGCCGGTGACCTCCACCTGATAGCCGCGGCTGCCGGGCTCGAGGCGGTCGATCTTCCACTCGCCGAAGGCGTCGGTCGTGGCACGTCCGACCTCGCGGCCGCCCTGCTTCAGCACCACCTCGGCACCGGCCACGCAGTCCTCGACGCCGTTGATCACCGCGACGACAGAGCCGCTGGCGAAGCACTTCGTGAAGAGGTGCAGGTTCCTGTAGTAGATGCGCGGCTTCGTGCCGAGCTCCGGCTGCAGCACCTCGAGACCCTCGGCCTTCGCGAGCTGGGCCATCTCGGCGTCCTCGACCTTGACCGACTTGAACACGGCCGTCGGGCAGCCCTGCTCGGCGCGGGTCTGGGTCCAGCCGGTGTCGAGCAGGTGCGCGTCGAAGATCCACGCCTGGGGCAGCTGCTTCTCCTCGTTCCAGGAGACCGCGCCGTAGGGGCAAGCCTCGACGATCTGCTTCTGCCCCTTGGCCTTCTCCGGGTCGATGATGACGATGCCGTCGTCACGCTTGCGCACGGCGCCGTCCTTCGCAGCCTTCATGCACGGCGCGTCATCGCAGTGGTTGCACATGACCGGCATGAAGTGCGCGTCGACGATGGGCAGGTGCCCGCGCTCGTGGCGCCTGATCTCGAGCCAGTTGTGGCCCTGGGCCGGCTGGGCCGCGGCGTAGCCGGGGAACTCGTTGCCGATGTGCTCGTCCTTGACCGCGAGAAAGCACACGCGACAGTTGTTGCAGCGGGCGATGTCGACGATCAGGTTCCACTTCTTAGCCATTGGCCACCTCCAGCGGGCGCCAGGTATCGACGCCGGTCCACTTCTCGACCTGGATCAGCGTCGTGTTCGGCTTGATGCCGTGGGACTTCTTCGTGATGGGCTTGCTCGTGTTGAGCATGTTGACGCAGCCGCCGAGGTCGGTTGACTTGCCCGGCTCGCCGGCGGGCCGGTATTCGGCCGACGCCGTCGACGCACTCACCACGCCCCGCGGCAACCGGCTCGTGACCTGGGCCGCGCAGACCACCGAGCCGCGGTGGTTCCACAGGCGGATCAGGTCGTCGTCCCGGATGCCACGCGCCTCGGCGTCCTCGCGGTTGATGCGGGCGACCAGGTAGTAGTGCCCGTCCTTGAACACGCGGTGCTCGCGGATGTCACGCAGGCTCGAGCCCTCGTCGTCACCCATGAGGTGGAACGGATACCGCGAGTGCGGCGACAGCAGCTGCAGTGGGAACTCGGCGAGCTCCGGTTCGCGGCTCTTGTCCTCGTAGGTCGGGATGTACTGGTTGAGCGGCGGCCGCTCGGGATCGTCGATGCGCTTCAGCGTGCTCGCGACGAACTCGAACTTGCCGGACGGCGTCTGCAGGCCCTCGCCGTAGTTGCCGACGTAGTCGGACGGCAGCGGGTACGGCTCGGGCGTGTCCTTCTTGCGGCCCTCGTAGAACCAGCGGTTGGCCGTCGGCGCCCGGGCGGGCGCGGGATCGGCGGGCACCACGAAGTAGCCCTTCTTCAGGAACTCGCGCCAGCTGATGTGCTTCGCCATGTCCGACGAGTCGAAGACGCGCTTGCACCAGTCGTACTCGGTGGTGCCGCCCTCGGAGTACACGGAGCCCAGGTCGAGCTTCTCGCAGACGCCGAGGAAGATGTCGTAGTCCGACTTCGACTCGCCCAGCGGCTCGATGCACTTGTGCTGCAGCGAGATCACGCGGTGGTTGTTCATCGAGAACATGTGGTGCACGTAGCCCGCGCCCACGTTGTACCACTCGCCGATGTCCCAGCGCTCGAAGACCGTGCAGGCCGGCAGGATGACGTCGGCGTAGGGCGTCTCGCCCTCCCACCAGACCGACTGGTTCACGACGAACTTCAGGTTCTCGTGCTGGTACATGCGCACCCAGCGGTTCGACTCGACCATCGTGCCGAAGGAGGCGCTGCCGTACTTGTAGAGCATCTGCACCGGCACGTGGCCCGGCGACGGGTACCGCACGGGGAAGAACTGCCCGTGCACCGACGCCACGTCGGTGAGGTAACCCATGGGCGTGGTGCCGGTCATGATGGCCTCGGGGAACCACATCCGCGGAATGCCCTGCCGCACCGAGCTCATGGTCACGATGTGCGGCATGCGCTGGTAGTTGTTGGCGGAGTTCGCGCTGTACTGCAGGTCGCCCGAGAAGCTGCCCTCGGCATAGCCGGGGAAGTAGAAGTTGAAGTCGAGCGGCGAGCCGTACTGCAGGTTGCCGAAGTTGACGCCGGGCCGGCCCCAGCCCTGCATGGCGCCGAGGATGGCCATCATGCGCGCCCACTGGGCGCCCATCGGTCCGCGGCACGCGCCGCCGACGCCAACACCCCAGCCACCGGCGCCGAGGTAGGTCTTCTTGGTGCCCCACTCGCGGGCGAGCGCCCGCACGTCGCGGGCCGGCACGCCGGTTTCCTTCTCCTGCCACTCGGGCGTCTTGGGCTGGCCGTCGCTCTCGCCGAGGACGTAGGCCTTCCACTCGTCGAAGCCCGTGGTGCGCTTCTCGATGAACTCCTTGTCGTACAGGCCTTCGGTGATCCACACGTGGCAGAGCGCCTGGGCCAGCGCCGCGTCGGTGCCGGGCTTCGGCGCGATCCACTTGCCACCGAGGTGCGCGGCCGTGTGGTTCATGTAGGGATCGATGTGCACCATCTTGATCCCGAGTTCCTTGGCCCAGGCACGGCGCTGGGTCCCCTCGAAGCCGTAGGTGGCATCCGGGTCGCTCGACCAGAACACCATCATCTCGGCTTCCTGCAGGCAGTCTTCGACGGTGCCGTAGAACTCGGGGGCACCAAGGCGCAGCGAGTTGCCCCAGTGGTGCATGGCGCCCCAGTACCAGCCTTCCCAGCTGTCGGGGTTGTGCACGAGCTTGGTGACGCCGATCAGGTTCCAGAAGCGGTTGAAGGCCGACAGGTAGTGGCCGAGGTTGCCCCACTGGTGGTGCGAGCCGTTGGCGACGCAGACGGCGCCGGGGCCCACGGCCTTGGCGCGCTTGATCTCGTTGGCGACGATGTCGAGGGCTTCGTCCCAGCTGATGCGGACGAACTCCGACTTGCCGCGGTTCTGGATGTTGCGGTTGCCGTTCGGGTCGAAGTCCACCCGCTTCATCGGGTGCAGGATGCGGTTCTTCGAGTACACCATGCTCTTCTGGCACATGGCGTGGGCGGCGGCCGTGGTCTTGCGCGGCGGGGTGAACTTCTTGCCGCGGGCCTCGATGGTCCACGACGGCGCGTCGTCCTCGGCGAGATCCATCGGCGTCGTGCGGATGATCTTGCCGTCCTTCACGTAGACGAAGATCGGGCCGCCGTTGGTGCCGCTGGTGTAGCGGGTCACGCCGTTGCCCATGTCGGTGCCGGCCTTCCACGTGACCGACTCGAGGCGCGCCACCGTCTGCATGAACCAGACGGCCAGGTCGTCGGGCCCGTCGAGGCCGATCTTGAAGTTCTTGGCGGCGTCCACCCGCTCGAGCAGGTCGAAGGGCGGCGTCAGGAAGCTCTCGGCAATGGCCTTGTTCTTGAAGTGGATGACGAGGTCGGGCTTCGCGTGGATGCCTGCCTCGGTGGTGATCTTGCCGTCCTTCAGCTGGATCCAGCGGCCCTGCGGCTTGTCGCGCAGGCGGAACTGGGCAATCAGGTTCCGCTCCTTCAGGCGCGCGGCATAGTCGGGGTAGACCGCGGCAGCGGCCCGCATCGCCTGCGGAATGCCCCACAACAGCACGGACAGGTTCATGTGCATCTCCTGCAACTGGTTCGGCTATCGACGGCGGTTCGACAGCCTGGGTTGGGCCGATTCTAAGGGCAGGCAGCCCCGGGCCCCGTTAGCAAATGTCATCGAAATCCGGGGACAGTTTACTAATTTCCTCACGCCGACCTCCCTCGAGGAGGCCAGCGGTGGAAATTAGTAAACTGTCCCCGGATTTCGCGCCTAAAGCACCTGGAAGAGTTCCTGCAGGGCGCCGCTGCCGGGGTTGCGGACGATCAGGGCCTTGCACTTGCCGCGGCCCGGCAAGTCCAGCTCGGCAGGTCCCGAGAAGACCTCCGCCCCGAGGACTGCGCAGGCGCGGGCGGCCTCGTCGAGGTCAGCCACCTGGAACGACTGGGCGAGATACCCGATGTTCGGCGGCACCGCGTTGGGCACCAGCGTCGGCAGCTCGTAGTTCAGGGCCGAGGCCAGCGCGATCTTGCCGTACTCGTGGGCGCCCTGGACGATGACGCTGCGGGTGCGGGACTCGGGCGGCAGGGAGAGCGCGCGGTTCGTCACCGGGCCCTCGAGTACCGACTCGAGGAACAGCGTCATGTGCAGCGGCCCGTAATAGAAGGCCACGGCCTTCTCCATGTCGGCCACCGTATGGGCCGTCGTCACCACCGACGTGAAGCCGGTGGGCGTGCGCCCGTAGCCCTGGATGAACTTCACGATGTGGCCGATGACCGTCTTCGGGTCGTCGCTGATCAGCTGGATCAGGTTGATGACGATGCTGTCGGGTCCGTCGCCCGAGGCCTCGAGCGTTTCGCCGACGGCCGGCCCGAAGTTGTTGTGGGCCGGCTCGCTCCAGAAGTTGAAGCCCTGGCCCTTGAGCCGCTCGTAGTCGCGCTTGATGTCGCTGGCGTAGATATTGATGTTGAAGAGGCCCACGGCCCGGCGGATGTTCGCCGGCCGCACGCGCTTGCGGTCGGTGCCGCTGAACTCCATGAGCTGGATGCGGCCCACCGGGTCGGCCCCGTGGCCCAGGAAGGCGCAGCGCGCCGTCGTCCCCGCCGGCACGCGCCAGTAGCGCTCGAAGTCGGGCCCCTGCCAGGTACGGGTCTCGGCCACCGTGAGCCCCAGGGTGCCGGCGTAGAACTCCAGCGACCGGTCGAGGTTCTCGGCCCCGATGACCACCACGCTGACTGGCGCGCCGGGGATGTTGCTCTTGTCGTTCATGGGGACGGCGCCTCCGGGGAAAACCAGGCCTCAGGACTGCGCGGATTCTACAGGGCGGCCCCGGCTGTGGCATGCTGCGGCGAAAAGGCCCCTGGCCGAACAACAGGAACCGGTGACCCCCATGGGACTGCGCTGCGCCACCGCCCTGCTGGCAGCCCTCGGCTGCGCCTCGCCGGCCACCGCCGCGACGATCGACTGGCAGCTCAGCAGCCTCGACGGGGCCGTGCTCGGCACGTTCACCCTCGACTTCGCACCGCCGGCCCTGCGCAACCCCCTGATACAGGGCTTCGCGGGCACCTACGACATCCCGTCCTTCACGTTCCTCGGGTCGCGGGACACCATCGCCGGCGAGACGGTCGAGGACTACCTGCTGATCTTCTCGTCGGTCACGGGCCAGGTATTCACCACGGACTACGGCAGCGGCGAGGGCCAGTCCGTGCGGGTCAACGAGTCCGCGATCCGCATCGGCACCCTCGGCAACGCCCTGTCGCCGGCCGGCGGCGTCTTTCCCGTGGTTATCGAAGAGGTCTACAACTATGACCAGACCTACTTCTACTGTCTCCAGTACGAAGAGTTTTACGACGAAGAGACCGGCAACCTCAGCTTCGGGAACTGCCTGCAGGGTGGCAGCGACACGTCGTTCAACGTCGACAGCGGCGACTGGTACTACGGGTTCCTGACCTCGGTCGGGCCCACCGACGGCGTCGTGCCGCTGCCGCCGGGGCTTGCCCTGCTGGCGGGCGGGCTCGCCGCCCTCGGCCTGCTGCGGCGGCACCAGCCAGCGTGAGCCTGGCGGCCCGCGGCCGCACTGGCCCGCCACGGCCGGTGCTCGCTGACCGGGACTGCCCACCAGCCCGCAGGCGCGACTAGACTCCCGCGATGCTGCCGTTCTCCGAAGCCTGCGAGCGCAACAAGGAGCCGATCCTCGACATCCTGCGAAACGTCTTCGCGCAGGCGGTGCACGTGCTCGAGATCGGCAGTGGCACCGGCCAGCACGCCGTGTGGTTCGCCCGGCACCTGCCCCACCTGCAGTGGCAGCCCACGGAGCGGACCACGGAGCTGCCGGGGCTGCGGGCGCGAATCGCCGACGAAGGGCCACCGAACCTGCGGGCACCCCTCGAACTCGACGTGCTCGTGTCGCCCTGGCGCACACCGCCGGCCGACGCGGTCTTCAGCGCGAACACGCTGCACATCATGGGCTGGCCCGGCGTCGAGGCGTTCTTCGCCGGGATCGCAACAGTGCTGCTGGCCGATGGCGCAATGCTGGCGGTCTACGGCCCCTTCCGCTACCGCGGCGACTACACCTCGGCCAGCAACGCGGCCTTCGACCAGTGGCTGCGGCAGCGGGACCCGGTGAGCGGCATCCGCGACTTCGACGCCGTCGACTCCCTGGCCCGGGCGGCGGGGCTGACCCTCGTGGCGGACCACGACATGCCAGCGAACAACCAGCTGCTGGTCTGGCGCCGGGGACCGGCGCGCCCGGCGTAGCCAGCCCCGGCCACGCGCTGGCCAGGCGCGGGGGAGGACCGTCGCGACGGCACGGCGCCGGCCGATACCCGGCGCCTGCGCAGCGCCACCCACCGATCGATTCCGTCGATCACTCCGATACAAACATTCAGGTTACCGCCGCCGGCCCGCTGCGCTATGGTGGCGCCTCGCTGGCCCGTTACCAGCCAAGGAGAATGCAATGCAAAAGCCGACAGCAATCGTCGCGGCGCTCGCGACGGCGGTGATCTCGCCGCTGCTCTGGAGCCACGCCCAGGCGCAGGCCCAGACACAGGGTCGGGGCATGTCCAACGAGGACTGGTGGCCCGAGCGCCTCGACCTGCGCCCGCTGCGCCAGCACGCCCCCGCCTCAAACCCCCTCGGCGCCGACTTCGACTACGCCGCCGAGTTCAGCAAGCTCGACCTGAACGCCGTCAAGGCAGACCTGCGCAAGCTCATGACCACGTCGCAGGACTGGTGGCCGGCCGACTACGGACACTACGGCCCGTTCTTCATCCGCATGGCCTGGCACAGCGCCGGCACCTATCGTGTCGGTGACGGCCGCGGTGGCGCCGACGGCGGCCAGATCCGCTTCGAGCCCCTCAACAGCTGGCCCGACAACGTCAACCTCGACCGCGCCCGGCGCCTGCTCTGGCCCATCAAGCAGAAGTACGGCCAGCAGATCTCCTGGGCCGACCTGATGGTGCTCACGGGCAACGTGGCCCTCGAATCCATGGGCTTCAAGACCTTCGGCTTCGCCGGCGGCCGGCCCGACGACTGGGAGGCCGATGTCACCTACTGGGGCCCCGAGCAGAAGTTCCTCGCCGACGCGCGCTACAGCGGCGACCGCGACCTGCAGAACCCGCTGGCCGCCGTGCAGATGGGCCTCATCTACGTGAACCCCGAGGGGCCCAACGGCAAGCCCGACCCGCTCGCCGCCGCGCGGGACATCCGCGAGACCTTCGGGCGCATGGCGATGAACGACGAAGAGACCGTGGCGCTGATCGCCGGTGGCCACACCTTCGGCAAGGCCCACGGCGCCGCCAAGCCCGACGGCTGCGTGGGCCCCGAGCCCGCCGCCGCCAGCATCGAGAAGCAGGGCCTCGGCTGGGTCAACACCTGCGGCAAGGGCAAGGCCGGTGACACCATCACCAGCGGCCTCGAGGGCGCGTGGTCGGCCAACCCCATCGCCTGGACGACGCAGTACCTCGACAACCTCTTCGCCTACGAGTGGGTGCAGACCAAGAGCCCGGCCGGCGCCATCCAGTGGGTGCCGAAGAACGCCGACCAGGTGAAGATCGTCCCCGACGCGCACGACCCGTCGAAGCGTCACGCGCCGATCATGTTCACCACCGACCTGGCGCTGAAGGAAGATCCGGCCTACCGCGCGATCTCGGAGCGCTTCCGCAAGAACCCGGACGAGTACGCCGACGCCTTCGCCCGCGCCTGGTTCAAGCTGACGCACCGCGACCTCGGGCCCCGCGCACGCTACGTGGGCAAGGAGGTGCCCGCAGAGGTACTTGCCTGGCAGGATCCGATCCCGGCCGTCGACCACCCGCTGATCGACGCGAAGGACGTCGCCAGCCTCAAGGCGACGATCCTCAAGTCAGGCCTGACGCCCTCCGAGCTGGTGCGCACCGCCTGGGCCTCGGCGGCGAGCTTCCGCGGCACCGACCTGCGCGGTGGTGCCAACGGCGCGCGCATCCGCCTGGCCCCGCAGAAGGACTGGGCGGCCAACAACCCGGCCGAGGTGACGAAGGTCATCCAGCGCCTCGAGGGCATCCAGAAGGACTTCAACCGTCAGGCCTCCGGCGGCAAGAAGGTCTCGGTCGCCGACCTCATCGTCCTCGGCGGCGCCGCGGGCATCGAGGAAGCGGCGCGGCGCGCGGGCAAGACGGTCGAAGTGCCGTTCACCCCGGGCCGCACGGATGCGAGCCAGGCGCAGACGGACGTCCGTTCGTTCGCCGCCCTCGAGCCGAAGGCCGACGGGTTCCGCAACTACTTCGGCCCGAAGAGCTTCCTGTCACCCACCGAGGCCCTGGTGGACCGCGCCAACCTGCTGACCCTCACGGTGCCGGAAATGACCGTGCTGGTCGGCGGCCTGCGGGTCCTCGACGCCAACACCGGGGGCTCGAAGCACGGTGTCTTCACCGACCGGCCGGGCACGCTCACGCGGGACTGGTTCGTGAACCTGCTCGACCTGTCGACCGTGTGGACGAAGTCGGCCCAGGAAGGCCTGTTCGAGGGCAAGGACCGCGCCACCGGCAAGCTGAAGTGGACCGCGACCCCCGTCGACCTGATCTTCGGGTCGCACTCGGAGCTGCGGGCCATCGCCGAAGTCTACGCCTCGAACGACGCCGACCAGAAGTTCCTGCAGGACTTCGTCCGGGCGTGGAACAAGGTGATGAATCTCGACCGCGTCTGATCGACCGCACCTGACGCGCGGCTGATACGGAGCCGGGGCAGCGTTAACGCGCTGCCCCGGCTTTTTTTGCAGTTGCTGTTGTTGCGCCAGCGTTACGGGCGCGTCAGCAGGCGCCGGGATTGCCGTTTGCGGTACGGCGCCGGAGAGCGAGCGCGCCGAGAGCCCCCGCCAGCAGACCCAGCGCCGGCGGCACCGGAACGACGCCCACCGGGCCACCCAACTTCACATCGTCGAAGCTGAAGTTGCCGAGCTGGCCGCTCACGGTGACGTTGGTCAGCGAAACCGAGATGAGCCCCACCGGATCGGCGAAGGCGTAGAGGCCACTGGCGACGAGGTCGAAGGTCGACGTGCCGGTGACACCGGTGACGACGGCACGGATCACGTTGCCCGGAACGACGACATTGAGGTCGAAGCCCAGGGAGCCGACCTCCGGCGAGAAGTCCTCGAACAGGCGGGGGACCAGGGCGCCGCCGATGCCGATCAGGCAGCGGTCACCCGGCTGGCCGCAGACGGTCGTGCTCTCGCTGACGAGGATGCCGCTGCCGCTGCGGAACGTATAGGGGCCGAAGTCCGCCGCCACGATACCGCCACCCCCGAGGGACACGGAGTTGAAGCTGTCGAGCCGGATCTGCGGCACGTCGTCATAGCTGATCTGCACCGGGGCGGCCAGGGCCGGCGCGGCGGCCAGCAGCAGGGTGGCGGCGAAAGTGGCGGGCGTCAGGCGCATGGCGTTGACCTCCTTGTCTGGATCACGGGACGCGGCGCGTCTTGCGGCGCGCGCGCGCAAGGAGTGCAAGAATCCCGCCAGCGTCCTATGTGACTGATGGTGCGGAAGAAGCTTTCGCGGCCCTGCGGCGAGCTGTAAACCATGCCGACGCCTGGCCGCGGAACGGGTAGCGGTGCCGCAGGCCGGCAAGGTGCAGACCGCGACGCTACTTCACCGCAACGGTTCCCGTCGCCATTCGGGCCGCCCCTGACGTCGCTTTCGGGGACCACTTCGCGAGCGCAAGTCCGCCGTCCGCCTTCAGACCGCCCCCCTCGGGCGGAGGTCATGACAGCGGACGGGGTCGGCTTCAGCCGCGACGGTCGAGCAGCGCAATGGCCTCCCGGTACTTCGCCACCCGGGCGTGGTCCTTCGGGCCCGGCTTCGGGATGCGGGACAGGTTGCAGTTGTCCTCGAGGTCAGCACGCTTCACCACCCGCCCGATGGGGTCGGCGGCGGCGCGCTCGATGAACTTCAGGTAGCGCTCCCGCTTGTTCTCCGCCGAATCGCCCGGCGGGTCTTCCTCCTCCGGCAGCTTCGTCACCGCCCGCAGGGCCGCGATGACTTCGGGCTTGAAGCCTTCGGCGGCCAGGCGCTCGAAGCTCCAGATGGGGCGCCCATCCTCCACGACATCGTGCAGGACGGCCGCGATCCGCCCGTCGTCACTGCCCATGGCCAGCATCACCCGCAGCGGGTGCAGGATGTAGGGCGCCCCGGCCTTGTCCACCACGCCGTCATGGGCCTCGACGGCAATGGCGATGGCACGCGATAGCGTCGACATGGTTCGTCTCCTCAGCCAGATCGCTGCGGACCACACCACGCACAACCGCCGCCGCAGCCCGGCGGCCGCGCGTTCGTCAGTCAGATGTCAGGGATTTTCAGCGCCCGGGAGCCGGGCATGGACCGCGGCGGACGCCGCGGGAGCCATCAAACTTGCAGGGAAATAATAGCCTTTCTGGCGCCTGGGCGCCAGCAGCGGGCGGCCGAAATCGACGCGTCAGGCGGGTACAGGTTCGGCCTTCGGGTCCGGACCGAACCGGTTGTCGCCGCGGTCCCCATCCTTGACCATGAAGTAGAACCCCACGAGGCCGATCAGCGGCACGAAGAAGATCAGCATCCACCAGCCACTGCGGCCGGTGTCGTGCAGCCGCCGGACCGTGACAGCGAAGGACGGCAGCAGCAGCGCGAGGGTCACCAGGCCACCGACGGGACCGAAGCCGGTCTCCTCGTCGAGGGTGCCCAGGGCCATGTCGAGCCCCAGGGCCACGAAGGACGCGAGCACGAAGAAGAGCGTGAAGAACCAGTACTCCTTGCGGCGCGACCGCCCGGAAAACTCGGCGTAGCGGCGCAGGGCCAAGAGGAACCACGACATGGGCGGATCTCCGGTCTGGTGGAGCTTGGTGGCTCAGTACACTTTCCTGCGGGCGCCGTCGATCAGCCGCTTCAGCCGGGTTCCGGGCATCGCGTCGAGCTCGACCAGATCTACCGGCCGCCCCAGCAGAGTCTCTAGCTCGTCCTTGAGGCCCAGGTACTGCTCGAGGGTGCGGCTGGCCGGCTCTGGCCCGAACTCGACGACCAGATCGACGTCGCTGGCCGTTTCGTCGAAATCGTCCCGGGAGGCAGAACCGAACACGTCGAGTCGCTGCACGCCATACCGTCGGCATAGCGCTGCGATCGGCGCGGCATGGCTGGCAAGAAGTGGGTGCATGGGAGCCTCCAGGCAGCCAGTGTAGCCGCTGTGGACAACCCGGGCACCGAACGAGGTCCCGATCCACCATGGCGATCCCGGCCGAGGGATCAACAAGGCCCGAGGTCTGCACGGGGCAGGTGCAGGGAGGAAGTGGTGGCAGGGCCGCTACCACACACCCCACGCAGGTACTTGTTTTATATAGTCTTGGCGATCCTATCAGCCGACGGGTACCCCCACAGTTACCCCAGCTCCGGGGCGTCGCCCGCCATTTGGCGAAACATGTCGGCAGGGTTGCGTTCTCGCCGGACTTCCAGGCCAAAGGACGACGGCGCTTTGTCGCCGTGCCAACAAAGGCCAGCACCAATGGCTGCTCGTCCCACCAGGTTCTTCAGCCTGGCGTGCCCCGACTCCATGGTCGTCCGAAGCCCAGTGTCGGCCACGTCGAGGCTGCAGTACTGATTCTGCCCACGACGCTCCGTGACGTTGTGATTGCGACTCATCTGCCAGACCTGTGCCTCAAAGAACTTGCCATCATGGAGGATCCGGACAATCTACGTCACGCCAAACGCACTCTTCGGTGAGCTCTCGCCGGTCGGATCTTCCAGCGGACCTCACGACACATTTGGCCTGACGATGGGGGCTCGGGTCAGAAGACCTCGGCTAGAGCCACTGGTTGGGCCCTACGTTACCTTGAGATGACGTGGACTAAGCCGGCTCCGATGGTTCCCCAAAAGACCAAAAGGCCCGACAGGCCTGTGAGCGCGACTGTGAGGGCGCCGAATCTGGTGGCGGCCCTCTGACGGTGAAGGTGATCATATGCCCAGATGGAAAAGACAACCGCCAGAAGCGATGCAACGGACAAGACTGCTGTGGTTTGTAAGCCAACGGTAGTGATGGGGTCGTGCTCCTTCACCCATGTGGTGTAGCCCTGAGAGATGAAGCTGCCCACAACCAACCACTGCGCGCCTACCACCAGCGCTGCAACTAGAACGCCCAAGCGAACAGTCATAGGGCCCAACCTCGGAGGTCACCCGCGCACAGGGGCTGGCGCGCGGGTAACCTTTTCTCGCGCGGCATCCGAGTGGGCCAATGCCCTGTCATCCCCAACCTCAGAAGACCTCACGACCCTGACGGCGCCAGCTTCGCACTGATTCGGATACGATGGCATTGATCTCTTTATGCCACCGAAGATCTGCCTCTGGTATGTGAAGGTCCAGCGACGCCTCATCCACGTAGAAGCGAGTGAGGCAGCTGGATACTTTGTTGCCGGAAGGCCCGAGGACAAGGCAGCTCCCGAGCCAAAAGTCAGACAAGTCATTGGGTGGAGGCTTATTGCGGTCAGGCGGGCGTGCTACAAGCTGCCACATCGTTCTGTTTTGCGCGAAGCGATCATAGACCCGCACCAGTCCGAGAGACTCCACCGCCTCAATGGCTCCTCCCTCGAAGCGGCCGCGACCTGCCCAGATGTCTTCAGCCTGCTGGCGTTCCCCGGTCAGTGCGCGCGCCACTTCGTCTTTCGAACGAAATGCTGTAGGTACGCCACCATAGCTTCCTCCGTTTCCAAGCCCTGGCAGGTGCTTTCTCAACGCGAGCGACGCGAAGGTGACCCTTACCTGATTGCTGCCATCACGCAGGCCAGGAACCAGGCGCAGGACCCACGGAATGTCCTCACCTAGATTAGTTTTCGGGATGGCCCACTCCACTCCACCGAGACTCAATCGTACTGTTGCCGATTCTTCGGGTGGTGCTTCGTCGGCCTGAGCGTCGGCGAGCAGCCGGAACGCCAGCAGTGCTCCTAGGACGATTGCGGGGCGCATGGTAAGTGGCTTGCGTACATTCCCACGGAGCCCTCGGCTACCGACCCCCCGCCCCGGACAACACCCTGTCCCGGCCACTGCCGACGGAGCTGCCCAGAGCCGGGCAAACTACCCTTGCACCTGGATCACAAAATACGGGCTGCTCACGTGCCATGCATAGTCGCTCAATCGGTTGATCCCGGACCCGCTTCATTCGCTCAGCCCAGAACGTCGTGCATTGCAGATCCGAGCGGATCTTCTCCCGAAACCATAACTGGCCTGCCCTTGAGTCGGTGGCGTCGCTAGTGTCGAGCCACTTGTTCATCTGAGGCCTAACGCGCCGCGTGAGCCGCGCGGCCCCTGCAGCGACAGGACACGGTGTGCTGTATCACTGCGTTGGCTACACCCGGTTGTTAGCGGGCTGTTTGTATATTCGATTGTTGTGATACTCGACGTACTGTCCACCAATACGGTGATTGGGATGTATCCGTATGGCACCCGCCCTCAGCTTAATTGCCCCATAGTCAAGCATGACATGGTGATTTGGGCACAGCACGAGAATATTGCCCGCAACGTCGGGACCATTGTGAGGTCGACCAAGAGGTTTGATGTGATGCGCCTCTGAGTAGAGTTCGCCGTTTGGCAGAGAAATAGTCTCGTCACAAATCTGGCAACGATTATTGTGTAGCAACTTAAGCTGCCTGGCTAACGCGGTATCTCTGAGCACTCGATATGTTTCTTGAACTACTCGCCCAGGTGTTTCATTCCCTGCTGGGTCATCAATATCGATCGCTTTCGGTGTTTCCTTCGCTGCAGACCGCAGGCCCCACACCCCACTTCCAATGCCTTTAGCGGAAAAGAAAAGATCCTTTCCACTAAATTTTGCGGAATCTGAAGAGTGCTGTTCTATCGTGCCGCGAATGATTGCGTCGACGCTCTTAGGAGGCGGTCGTGGCCGAATCTTCTTTACCTCCTCATATATATCCGCGAGACGAGCCACACCACCAAGAGTTGCAAGAGCTTGCGCGATATCAATTGCCCATGTGGCCATACTACGTGCCGCCGCCTAACGTTCGAGCTGGGCCGCCCGTAGAGACAGGTTGTACTTGGCTGAGAGAGGACAATGTCGACCATGACCTGGTGCGGCCAAGCGGCGCCTGCCGTAGCGGGTCAGCTCAAGCGGGGGGTTAGGCCTCATTTTGCTCGCGCTGTCGCAAGAGGTCGCGAGCGACTAGCCACAGGCTCTCAACGTCCGCTCGGGTCGGAGGAGTCCCGTCAGCCGCGTGAAGAAGCGCGTTTCGCGTCCTGAATAGGCGTCCGAGGGCGTGGGCATCCTCACGCGCCAGCACTCCGTTCATCGCGGCGTTACGAATTAGGGTCCAAGGCGTCGACGACGTTCGTCCGGGGCTGGGCCTTCGATGAACTGCCAGAAGCGCGGCCTCCAGCGCGACCCACGCGAACAGGAACGCAGCTTCGATATGAGCCTGCGAGTCGAAGCCCATCGCTCGAGACTTCTCGAGTAGCGCAACCGCCTTGTCTGGCGTCGCGCTTTGAGGCTCCATCCCTGACGTGCGCGGGTTTGTAAATACCAGAACAAACTGCCACCCGGGCTTGGCATTGATGCGCTCCGCGATCGCAGAGAGCGACGAAAGGGTCGCAGAGGTTTCGCGAGACGTGACCTCCACAACCAGGGTCTCGCGGTCGGTCTTGGCGATCAGATCGGGCGTGTACCCAAGCTCGCGGAGGAAGGCTGGAGCGTCCTGCGGTCGCCGCGGCACGGTTACGGTGTACCCCTTTCGCTCGTAGTCAGCCGCCAACTCAGCGACTCGCTGGGACTCGCGACTGGTATTCTCGGACTTCATGAGTCAAGCACCACATTGTGTTTACTGGCCTCCACGCGGATGTGCAGAAAGCCAACCCCGCCCGCGAAGCCCTGCAAAAGGACGCCAGATGCACCCTTGATCTGGTACGAGCCGTCGAGCGGTCGCTTGCGTGCCTTGGTCTCTGCAACTTGAGCATCATCGACGAACACCACTCCGTTCAACGCATCTTGGATCGGCTTGATGATGTTGTCCACGTCGGGCGAGTCGCCCTCGTAGTAGTAGGTCACTGTGAACAGAATCGCATCGGTGACGGGCGAGGCACCGGCGGGGACGCGAGCCCGCGCTGCCGCTTGAACATCGAGCTTCCATTGCTTCAGCCGAGTTCTGTTTCGCGTCTGACTGGAGACTGGTGGCCCCTGGATAGTGAACTCAAACGGAAGCATGCCTGTGAAGTGCACTGATGAGGTCTAACGATTGAACTCACCGGCGCGGATCCGACCGGTGGAGGGATTGGTTAGGGCGCCGGCCACAGTTCCAACGTTCCTGTACCGTAATCGTCCACTACGAGCCATTGAAGGGGTCTCCGTGGCATCCGCTTGGCGAGTTTCGAACCAGCTAGACCATGAATCGCGCTCTCAAGAAGAAGTTGGTACTCCGCCGCGCAGCGATGTGCAGTTGGTAGTGGGTCAACACTTCGCACAGGATAGCGTCAGGTGTTGGGCGAAGGGCAACAACACCATCCAGCATGACCACACCCTCGCACCGGTCGGGCACGTCGGCGGCTAGAGCCAGACGCTGCTCCGAAGATTGGGCGTCGATGGTCAATGCATCCTTGTACGCTGACATTTGCTCTAACGATTGAGCTCAGGGCGCGGCCCGCCAAGGCGGTCGTCCCTGCAGCGCCTTGTTAGCCCCCGCCACTATGAAACCAACTTGATGAGCGGCAGCAGTTCGTGCTTGGTAAGAGCAGATCCTTTGTTATAGATGTACACGATCAACTTTGTCTTCTGCGCCGGTGCTAGTTGCTCGTATTTCGCGCCCAGCTCTTTTTCAAGGCAGGAAATTGCCATTGCGAGCATCGGTTCATTGATTGCAACAGGAGTTTGGCTCTCGGTCTCCGAGAGAAGATCGCCCACTGTTGTTTGAAGAATCTGAGCCAGCTTGACGAGATTGTCGACAGCCAGCCCATGGGCGCCAACCTCCCACTGAGATACTGCGCCCTGGGTGAGTCCCATGAAAGTGGCGACATCCTCCTGGGACAACTTAAGCTGTACTCGGCGAGCCTTGATCTTCTTTCCGATGTGGTCCATTCGTGATACCAAATAGGCGGCTAACGTTCGAGCTAAACTGCCCTCGGAGGTAGGCGCTGTAAGCCGCAGCGGGTCAGCGTGAGCGAGGGGTTAGGCCGCACTCGAATCCTCGCTTAAAGTCGCTTTACCAAGCTCTTTACCCAGGCCATGCAGAACTCAATTGTTTGATCAATCTGAGGGGGTGTCATCACGGGCATGGGGTCGTCGCCAGGGCCATGCCCATAGTCGTTCCGAACGTGGCTAAAGAAGGCTTGTAGGACTTGGCGTTCCCACGGGTCAATGTAGCGGCCGTTCGATTTGCTTTCGAGGTGATTCAAGAACTCGGAGCATCCCTTCTCCTTCCCTGTAGTCCACCCCTTCTTTTTGCAGATGATCTTGATTGTGCTCTCGAGCGCCCTCCCGGCGTAGAAGGCGGGGTCTCGGCCGGCGGAATCGCGTAGGTCAATGGCGGTGGCCATGTCGATGCTCACGTTCTTCCAGGTTTCGCCGCTAATGATGTTCCAGAACGGTTGCTCGATCTGCGCCTGGGTCAATGGGTCAGTCGTGATCTGAACGTAGCCATTGTGGTAGTGCAGGGGCATTCCAGCCTGCCTGAAGCGCTCATTGAGCTCATGCACGTTCGCTGCAAAGGTGCTATTGAGGGACTCATTGAATCGCTTTGCTCGGTCTACACGCGATTCGAGTGCCCCCGGTACTCGAAGGCCTGTAGTGCGCCGGGGAAAAGCATCTTCGATTGCTGCTGCACGTAGGATTGAGGGGAGTTCGCGATTGATGGCCTCAATCTGTTGCTCCCTCTCTCGAAAGGCGAGCTCGACGAAGCTGATACGTCGCTTGACGAAGACGTCAGGGTCGAGGTCGGAGCTAAACGGCTTAGTGAGCCAAGCCTCGCACACCCTGTTCATGTCATACCACCCGGAGTACGTGTGGGGCTTGCCCATCCACTCACCTTGGTACGAGTAGTAGCGTGGCGACAACTCTTTCAGCCCAATCTCCATGCTCAAACGATCGTGCAGCGCCGTCCAGGCAGCCTTGGACTTGTCGTCGACCTTCTTGTCGGAGGAGTAATAGGGAAAGATCTGCTCGTCGATGATCCTGTAGGCCTGAACAAAGAGCGCGAGCTCGCGTGGTCCGACAGTTGAGAAGAGCTGGCGATTCTCGTACCTACGGGCAAAGATGTCGGTGAGCATTCGGAGCGTCGGTGCCTCGTATTGTTCCTTTGGTGTGCCGGTTTGACGGGGCGTCGTTTGTGCGGTTTAACGTGGCCGATGAGCGGCCGCGCTCAGGTGTGTCAGCACGCTCGAACTCGCGCGCGAAGCGCGCTCCGCTGGCACTTTATCCATCTTGGCCCGCTCCATCGCTTTGTTAGGCGGCTCCGCTACAGGATGCATGCCCACACAAAGAGTCCGATCCAGCACGCACCCGCAGCGATCCCAACATAGCGCAGTGTCTGGCCGACGCGCACGTAGCGTCGCAGCGCCGGGTCCAACTCGTTGACCCGCGACGATGTGAGTAGCCAGAGATAAGCATCGGAGTTGACGCGCTGTTGTTCGAATGTGCGTCCGGGTGGCCCGCCGACAGGCGCGAGCCTGGGTCGCCCAAGTTCCTCCCACTCCGCAGGATGGCGATCACGGAGGAGCGCGAAAGAACGGGCGGTGCACACTAGATGGCCGAGGATCGCGGAAAAGCCGACGGCGAAGACGCCGAAGACTAGGAGGGCCGCCAGAGCGGACGCAGACATGTCAGAGCCGCTTAACTACTAATTCGAAGAACGAAATGGAGGAAAGAAACCCGACGATAACGTCGGATAACGTGCTCGCATGCCGGCCAAGCGCCTGATTCTATTGCCCGAGACGCGCGGTGGCGCCGCATAGCCTGCCGACAGATAGGCCTTACGCGGGACCGGGTCCCGGCTGTTGCGACGGCCGCCCACGGGCGGGACGGGGGAAGTAACGCCCCGGACAGGGGCGCCCGCAGTGGGTCGGGTCCAGATTGCAGGTTCATCAGGGGCGGCATCTCTGACTGGGCATTACACCCCCCTCCGCCCGATCATTGCACGGCGCGAGACCGGCGTGCATCACCCACGGCATCACCCACGGCGGCCTGCCTTGGGGCCGGCTCTTCACTTGCTTGAGCGGGCACCGGAAGACCCGGGCGACCAGGCCGGCCCGGGGACGAGCGCGCAGAAGAGCTAGCGGTCCAACGTACCGCGGCCGAAGATGGCCGTCGGCACCTGGAGCCAGTTCCGAGTCGCTCCGTGGAGCACCGAGCCGTTGACGCGGCCATTTGGTGCCCCCGCGGCCACCCCGCGTGACCGCCGACCAGGGGGACTGGAAGGAGGACGCATGCCGGTGCCCTGTCCCCGAAGGCTGCCACCGTTCTCGAAGGCTGCCACCTAAACGGGATGGCCATGTTCGGGCGGGTTGGCAACCTTCGCAGGTAGGGCCCAGGCCCAGCAGCCTTTCATGCCTGTCTTCTGCGGTCGAATCCCGAGGAGCTTCGTTGCTCTGCGCACGGTACGTTCGGAATGACCAGCCATCTTAGCTTGTCTAAAGACACCGGTCGCCGGCACAGGGCCGTCAGCCAGGACTGAGCGCAGGAACAGAACGGCTTCCTCTGTTGCACTTCGGTCGTCGTCGCCGTCTGGGTCTCGTGAAAGCGCTTGCTCAGCGGTGATCGCTACCGGGTCAGGCTCGAAGATGACTCGGGAGGACTCTATGCCGCCGGGAAGCGTCACACCCTCGATGCTGAAGGCCAGACCTTGCATCGCACGCCCCACATTGTTCTTGATCGGCAGAAAGAACCGCCGGTTCTCATCCTGGCCGTCTTGAACAACTGCATAGCCGGCACGTGCAGCTGCGATAAAGCCGAGGCTCCCACTGACCCGGTTCACTGCATCCCCACCCCGGGACTTGTTGAAGTGGCTTACCGCCACGATGGCGACGCCGTGCTTCGCGGCGAGGTCGGATAGCGGCGCAAGTAGCGAACGGACTTCCGCGTTGTTGTGGGACTCGGTATCTCCCAGATAGGCTGAAATAGGGTCGATGATTACAAGGACCACGTCACCGAATGAGTTGATCAGGCTTGCCAGTCGTTGGCCGTCACTCTTGAGATTGAGGGCACGCCTTCTGGCGGGGCCAGTGTGGACGCCTCGGATAGAGACCACCATCGTGGGATCGGCACCGGCCGCGAGCAGCCGGGGTGCGATGGTGTCCTCCAGGTCATCCTCTGCAGACAGGATTATTACCCGACCCTTTGGTGACGTTGTCCCGTCAACGGGCCAAGTCCCACCCGTCGTCGCCATGGCAGTCATTAGCGCGGTGAGCTGTGACTTCCCCAAGCCGGGATTCCCCGCGACCATCGAGAGCTTCCCCGAGGGAAAGCGGTCTGGCCAGAACCACGGCACGGGGCGAAGGTTTGCATTCGAAACCACGTCGTACACCAGGCCACTGGTGGTGTCGACAGTCGACTCTATCGGGACTGAGGACTTGGGCGCGACTTGATCACGGGGCATTGCGACTCTCCGCGATCCGACGCGCGATCCACTGATCGATCTCCGCGCCTACCCAGGCGGAAAGACGGTAATCCAGCCGGATAGGCGGTGGAAAGGTGCCGCGTTTGATGCGGTCGTAGATCGAGCTGCGCGAGAGCCCCGTACGCCGTGAGACCTCTGGCAGGCGCAACAGAGTCATAGCCGTATCCATACGTACCTCCTTGGACGTGGATGGAACGGCTTATCTAGATATCAGCATTTTTTCCAAAGTCCATAGGTGTCCCGAACGGAAGGCGCAACCGTTGAAAAGTTATGCGCACCCGCCCTGGGGACGCGCAAAAGAGGCGCACGTAGAGCGTACGCAGGGTGCGCAAAAGGACGCGGCCGCGGCTAGGCCGCGCGCGCCGTCGCTATATCAACTACGGTAGCACCGGCCCTGAGGGTATCGAGGTGATTCGCCCATGCCTGCATCATCGCGCGACGTTCCGGCAGGTACTCCGCGAAGTTGTAGGCAGCGCGAATCGAGTTGCGTTCCCCGTGGGCCAGTTGGCGCTCAATTGCATCGGGCTTCCACCCCTGCTCATTCAGCAGGGTCGAAGCCATGCTGCGGAACCCATGCCCCGTCATGTCCTCTTTCGCGTACCCCAGTCTCCGGAGGGCCGCGTTTACTGTGTTCTCACTCATGGTCCGCCCGCGCCCCCGCGCGCCTGGGAACAGGTAGGGTCCGCGGCCTGTCAACTCCTTGAGCTCCTTCAGAACCGCGATTGCCTGTTCGGACAGGGGGACGATATGCGCCTGCCGCATCTTCATGCGCGCACCCGGAATGCGCCATTCGGACTTGTCCAGGTCCACCTCGGTCCACTCAGCCTTACGGAGTTCGCCAGGGCGGACGAAGACGAGGGGCGCTAACTGGAGGGCCAGCCGCGTAACTTGCGCGCCCCTATAGCCGTCGATCGCGCGCAGGAGCGCGCCGATCGCCTTTGGGTCAGTGATCGATGCATGATGCTTCTCGCGCGTAGGCGGGAGAGCGCCGCGGAGAGCCGGCGTTGGGTCCTGCGCCGAGCGACCGGTGGCGATCGCATACCGGAACACCTGCCCGCAGTTCTGCAGCGCGCGGTGCGCGGTCTCAAGGGCCCCGCGCTCCTCAATACGGCGCACGACCTTCAGGAGCTCGGGGGCGCCTATTGAGCCGATTGGCTTCGAGCCGATGTAGGGAAACACGTCCAGCTCGAGGCGCCGCTTGATCTTGCTGGCGTGGCCGGGCGCCCACTTCGACGCGGACCTCATCATCCATTCGCGGGCTATGACCTCGAAGGCGTCCCCCGGGGACCCTTCCGCCTCCTTCAGCGCCTTTCGGGCCGCCGATGGGTCGATACCGCTGGCAACCTGCCTGCGCGCGTCATCGCGACGCTGGCGCGCGTCCTTGAGCGAAACGTCGGGATAGACCCCCAGCGAGAGCAGCTTCTCGCGGCCCTGATATCGATACTTGAATCGCCACCAGCGATTGGCTCCGGCGACCAGGAGGAACAGGCCGCGCTCATCGAAAAGCTTGTAGGGCTTCGCGCCAGGCTTGGCGCTGCGAATGGCGACTTCTGACAATGCCATTTGGGGGTAACTCCGCACCGGGAATGAGCGTTACCCCCAAACCTACCCCCGATTGAGTCCGGATGCCAGCGGCTCACCTTGGCCGCCGTCGGCGCATATATCTCTATGAAACAGTCACTTGCGAGGAACGCTGGATGCCGTCGGATGCGCTCGGACAGTGAATGGTGGCCAGGGCCGGAATCGAACCAGCGACACGCGGATTTTCAA
>JAEUPZ010000004.1 GCA_016789885.1 Chromatiales bacterium
GGAGTCCTCGAAGTCGGCCATGAACGCCTGGGCGCCGGAGTTCAGCGCGTTGACGATCATCTTGCGGTCGACGGGCCCGGTGATCTCGACCCGGCGGTCGAGCAGGTCGGCGGGGACCGGCGCGATGCGCCAGTCGGCCGCACGGACCGCGGCCGTCGCCGCGAGGAAGTCCGGCCGCTCGCCGGCGGCTATCGCCTGCTGGCGGCGGGCGCGGGCGGCCAGCAGCTCCTGGCGGCGGCCCTCGAACCGGTCATGCAGCAGGACCAGCAGGCCCAGCGCCACCGGGCCCAGCACCTCACCGGCGCGGTCGACGCGACATCCCGGCGGCGGCGTGATGACGACGCGGGTCGCGGCGGCGGCGTTGCGGGTGGCTGGGGAGCCGGGCATGGCAGGCGGTCACCGTTGTGGTTTGCGGGCGTGCAGCTTACGATCAGATTCGAGCGAAATTCCACAGTGGAAATTTCACAAGGTTAATTTCACTGGTTTTTATGTCGAACCTGATCCGGAAGAGCCATTTCCTCGGGGCCAAGTTCCGGACGCTGCGCAAGCGCAACGGACTGACCTTGCAGGATGTCAGCGCGCGCTGCATCCAACTGGATCCCGGTTCGGCACCGTCCGTCTCTTACCTGTCGATGATCGAGACCGGCAAGCGGGTCCCCTCGCCCGAGGTCCTCGACCTGCTTGCGGCGGTCTTCCAGAAGGAGCCCCGCTGGTTCCTCGACGAGAACCCGGACGTGGACGACGGGGCCCGGCCAGGCGCGGGCGGCACGCGACTGCCCCTGGCGCCGGGGTTCCTGCTGTCGCGGGAGCTGCTCGAGGCCGCGATCCCCGAGCTGCTCTCGCAGACCGGCACCACCGGGCAGCAGTTCGCCCACCTGCTCATCCGTTCGTACCAGGAGATGGCGCGCAACGACTTCCCTGACCTCGAGCGCTCGGCCGAGGCCGTGGGCCAGCGGCGCTTCCCGCTCTCGGTCGACGACCTGCTAGGCCTGTGCCGCCACCACGGCCTCGAGGTGCGCTGGTTCGAGCGCAAGCCGGTCCTCGCCAGGGACAAGGACCGCGAGGTGCGCAGCGTCGTGCGCTCGTTCTTCGAGGCGCCGGGGCGCGTGTACCTGAACGAGGAGCTCAAGGCCGACCCTGCCCGGCTCAAGTTCGACCTCGCATCGCACCTGGGCCACCAGGTCCTGCACGGCGGCGACGGCCTCAAGTCGCCCCACGCCACGGGCGGCGAGATGGGCGGGAGCCCCGCCGGCGGCGGCCAGCGCGGCAGCCTGATGAACAGCCAGGACGTGCTGTTCGCGTGGCGCGACTTCGAGTGCAGCTTCTTCGCCGGCGCGCTGCTGGGCCCCCGCCAGCCGCTCCGCCGCTTCCTGACGCGCGAGAGCTACCGCGTCGAGTCCTACCGCAAGCTCGAGCTCACGCCCGCGGTGATCATGCGGCGGATGACCGCCGTCTCGCCGTACCGGCACTGGCACTTCTTCGACGCCTACCCGCCGGGCTTCCTGCGCGCGGTCTACCGCGGCAACGGCATCCCGCTGCCCTGGGGCAACATGGCCATGGTCACCGACCCCTGCCCGCGCTGGGCGGTGTTCCGCATGCTGCGCGACACGCGGCACGGCCGGCCGTCATCCCAGGTGTCGGTGCTGAAGGACGGCGACCGGGCCTTCCTCTACGTCTGCCACTCGCTGCGCGTGCGCGACATGGCCGGCAACGGCCACGTGCTGTCCGTGGGGATCGACGTGGCCCCCGCCCTCGAATCCCAGGGCTACGACGCCGGCGATGTCATCGGCGCCATCGACGCGGCCCTGGGCCGCCAGCGCGGCGAGGCGCCGGTACCCGCCGAGGCGGCCAGGGCCATCGCGGCCGTGGGACGGGTGCTCAACATCGCCTGGGTGACCGATGCGGCCGCGCAGCCGGCCAGCATCATCTGCCCGCGCAGCACGGCCTGCCCCCGGGCCGAGCCCTGCGAGCGCCACCGGGCCTCCCGGGCGACGGAGATCGACGACGTGCGCGAGGAGATCCTCGCGAGCGTCCGGCGCGACTGAGGGCCCGCTACGGCAGGGCGAGGATGGCCCGCCACTCGGCCGGCTGCACCGGCGTCACGGACAGGCGGTTGCCCCGGCGCAGCACCGGCAGCCCGGCCAGGGCCTTCACGCCCCGGAGCTCGTCGAGGCCGATGACCCGGGGCAGGCGCCGGCGGAACTCCACCTCGACGGTGAGCCAGCGGGGCTCAGCCCGGTTGCTCTTCGGATCGTAGTACTCCGACTTCGGGTCGAACTGCGTCGCGTCGGGCAGGGCCTGCGCGACGATGGCCATGATGCCGACGATGCCGGGCTCGTCGCAGCTCGAGTGGTAGAAGAACGCCTCGTCGCCGGGCTGCATCCCGTCGCGCATCATGTTGCGGACCTGGTAGTTGCGCACGCCGTCCCAGGTGGTGCGCCGGTCCCGCGCCAGATCGTCGATGCCGTACACCGACGGCTCGGATTTCATCAGCCAGTACGCCATCTGCCAGCCCTGCCCGCCACTGCGGCGGCGCGCGCAGTATAGCGGCGACGCCCGGGGCGCCGCGGCCGTGGAGCCCCGCCGCGCGGACGTGCATGATGGCGCCGGGGGTACGTCCGTGGCAGCAGCCCTTCAGCGCCTGATCGTGCGCATTTCGGCCACCGGCACCTGGTACGTCCTGGTGCTGGCCCTGGCGGTCGGCAGCTTCACGGCGCTGATGCGGATCGGCGCCGCATTCCCGGCCGTCGCGGCGGGGAATGCGCCCTTCGACCTGCAGAACGGCCTCGCGGCCGGCGACGTCTACCGGCAGCTGTCCGGCTGGACCCCGGCCGCGCGGCAGCTCTACTTCGTCTTCAGCGCGGTGGACTGGATCTTTCCCCTGGCGGCCGGACTTTTCCTGGCAGCCACGGTGACCTTCTGCCTGCGGACGTCGGCGCCCCGGGCCTACGCCTGGCTCACGGGGCGCACGCTGCTGCCGCTGCTGCTGGCCCCGACGGCCTTCGACTGGCTCGAGAACGTTTTCGCGGTCGCGGCGGTGGCAACGTATCCGCAGGGGCCTGCCTGGCTGCCCGCCGCACTGGTGGTGGCGAAACGGGCGAAGCTCGCGGGGCTTGCGGTCGTCCAGCCCCTGATGTTCGGCCTGGTGCTCTACACGGCCGGACGCTGGCTCATCAGCCGGCGCCGGACCGCGACGCCGACTCCGCCGCCAGGGCCGCCTGCTCCACCGACCGGGACTTGAGGCCGAAGCCGAGCACGACGAGCACCGCCGTCAGCACGCCGAGGATCAGGAACGCCGCCTGGTAGCCCGCCTCGCCACCACCCCGCGAGGCGGCAATGGCGCCGATCAGCGCCGCCCCGCCGAGCTGGCCGACGGCCAGGAACAGGGTCAGCAGTCCCTGGGCCGCACCACGCTGGGCCGGCGTCGCCTCGTTGAGCACGATGAAGCGCAGCGGTGCGCCCAGGATCGCCGCGAAGCCAAAGCCGCCGATGATGCCGCCGATGACGAACAGCGTGATGTCGAGGTCGGCCAGCGCGTAGATCAGCGCCCCGACCGAGATGCCGGCCAGCCCCACCTGCACGACCAGCCGCGAGCCGACGGCGTTCAGCGCACGGCCCATCAGCGGCGCCCCGATGGTGGTCGCCAGCACCGACGGCAGCAGCAGCAGGCTCGCGTTGTAGTCGGTCACGCCGAGCGCAGACACCGCCAGCGCCGGGAAGAAGGCCGAACCGGCCTCGAGGGAGCCCGCACCGATGGCGATGGCGCTGACGAGCCGCATCTGCAGGGAGCCGAAGAGCTGCGGGCTGATGACCGGGTCCGCCGCGCGGCGCTCCACCCACCAGAAGACCGGCGCGAGGACCACCGCCAGCAGCGCGAACGGCGCGACGCCCGGGGTACTCAGGCTGCCAAGCACGTCGCTGCCGTCGAGGTTGGTCAGCGCCACGGCGACGCCCCCGAGCAGCAGCGAGAGGACGACGGCCCCGGCCGCATCGAAGGGTGGCGACTCCGGCTGGCGCGTGCCCGGCACCAGCCGCAGCGCCTGGGCGATCAGGAACAGGATGATCGGGATGTTGATCAGGAAGAGCCAGTGCCACGAGAAGCGCAGCAGCACGCCGCCGAGGATCGGCCCCAGCAGGAAGGCGATGCCGAACACGGCGCCCAGCAGGCCGAGCGTCGGCCCGCGCTTCTCCGGCGGGAAGGTATCACCGATGACGGCGCTCGCCACCGGGAAGATGCCGCTCGCGCCAAATCCCTGCACGGCGCGCCCGGCCAGCAGGGCCCCGAAGCCCGGCGCCACCACGACCATCACGGAGCCGATGCCGAACAGCGCCAGGTTCAGCACGTAGATGGTGCGTCGCCCGTACCGGTCCGACAGCTTCGCCATCAGCGGCGTGCCGACGATCTGGAACAGGACGTAGATGTTGAAGATCCACGCCAGCGCCCGGCTGTCGATCCCGAAGTCCGCCTGGATGGCCGGCAGGGCAGGCCCGATGATGGCGAGGTCGAGGGCCGCCATCAGCGTGCCCAGCAGCAGGGTCAGCAGCAGTCGGCGCTGGCGCTTCTCGTCCATGGCGGCTCCCGGCCTGGCGTTCCCGGATCGGTCAGGACTTCGGCGCCGGCGGCTTCGGCTTTGCCGGGGCCGCCACCAGCGTCTGGTCGATGGTCGACTCGACCCACTGCACGAACTTCGGGTGTTCCGACAGCCCCTGCTCGGCGAAAGTGTACTTGAGCCCCTTCAGGTCGGTCTTGATGTGCTGCTGGACGCCGAAGCTGGCCGCGGCGATGGCGACCACGATGACGTCGCGGCCGGCCTTGTTGGCCTGCTGCACCCACGAGCGCAGCTTGCGGACGTTGGACTCGCGCACCGGGACGATGGCGTCGTCCTGCAGGTTGATGATCTTCACGTCGGCGAACTGGCCCTTCGCCCGGATGCGGTCGGCATGGGCCTGGATGATCTTCAGGTCGGGGCCGTTGTCCTCGAGGTCCTCGGGGCCGTGCCCGACGATGATCACGGTCTCGTTGCCCGGCTTGCGGCTCGCCGACTTCACGTTGTCGTAGAGCATGTCCGTGATCATGGGGCTGTCGTTGAAGTGACCGGCCCAGACGAACTGCACCCCCGGCGCCTTCACCCGGGGAACGGTGAGGTAGCTCGGCTCGTCATGCAGGCCGAAGATGTACTTCCAGTGGCGCGTGAGCGTGTTGTACTCCGTCGTGGTGCCCTGGTCGAAGAGCACGATGCGCTTCGCGCCACGCGCCACCAGGTCGTCGACGGCCGCCTGCAGGTGCGCCGAATCCATCATCGACATGCCGAAGCCGATGGCCGTGGGGCGGCGGGCGGCCAGCGGCTGCAGCGACTGCTTCATGAGCCGGTCACTGTTCTCACCGACGCCGTGGGACAGGATCAGCACGCCGGTATCGCCACGCAGCTTTGCGTCGCTGACGTACCACTCGTAGTCCGGCCCCATGGCGTTCATGTTCATGTCGAGCTCGCGGTCGGTCATGCCGCGATAGAGGGCGACCTTCTTGCGCAGGCCCTCGCGCATCTCCGGGGTCATGTCATGGGGCTGGCCGTAGGACTCGAGCCGCTTGCCCTCGGCGTCCATCGGCGGCACGCCGCCACCGTGGTGATGGTGCGAGTGGTCCTCCTCAGCGTGCAGCACGCCCGGGAGCGCGACGGCCAGTGAGACAACCACGAGCAGGCGGGACAGGCTGTCGGAAATATTCATGGCGGGCTCCTCATCAACTCGGCATCAACAGGTCGGCTCTGTGCAGCGGGCGACCGGCGCCCCGTGCAGTGCTTCAACGGCAGGGCATGCCGCCCCGGCTCAGTCACCCAGCAGGCCGGTCACGGCCCGCCGCAGCTCGCGCTTTACGGGGGCACGGCCGGCCGCCCCCATGGCCTGGCGCGCGGCGACCTCGACCAGGCCGCCGATCAGCGCCGTCACCAGCCGCACGTCGCGCCGCTGGCCGCGGAGCACCTCGGCGACGGCAGCCTCGATCACGCGGTTGGGCAGCGCATGCAGCCCCGCGAGCTCGGCGCGCAGCGCCGGATCGGCCTGGCGGATCTCGGCCATCATCTCGAGGGTCGCGTGGGCCGGACTGGTGGCGATGTCGATCTGGGCGTCGAGCCAGGCCCCGATGCGCTCGCGCGGATCCGGGTAGCGGCTGACGAGGCCCTCGAGTTCCTCGATGACCGGCACCATGTCACGCTGGACGCAGGCCAGCAGGATGTGGTCCTTGCCGGGGTAGTAGCGGTACAGCGAGTTGCGCGCGAGGCCGACGGCCCTGGCGATGTCCTCGAGGTCGGTGTTGCGGTAGCCGCGCTCCCGGAAGAGGCGCGTCGCGGCGTCGAGGATGCGCTCCGTCTGGAGGCGGACGTGCTCCTCGATGCTGGCGGCCTCAATGCGCGGCATGGCCTGCACCGGGAGTTTCGGACAGCCGGCCGTCGACGATGCTGACGACCCGGTCGACGGACTCGAGCATGGCGGGGTCGTGGGTGACCATCACGGTGGCGACCCGCCGCTGGTGGCACTCGCGGGCCAGCAGCTCGATGACCTGGCGTCCCCGGGTGTGGTCGAGCATCGACGTGGGCTCGTCGACGAGCATCAGCGCCGGATCCGACATCAGTGCCCGGGCGATGCCGACGCGCTGGCGCTCGCCGCCCGACAGCTCCGCCGGGCGCCGGTTCTCGCGGTGATCCATGCCGACGTCGCGCAGCAGGCCGCGGGCCTTCTCCCGGTCGGCCGCCCCCGGCCGCCGTCCACGCAGGTGCACGGTGAGCAGCAGCTGGTCGACGGCCGTCAGCGACGGGACCAGGTTCGACTGCTGGAACACGAAGCCGATGCGGTCGCGCCGCAACGTCGTCAGCTGCTCCGGCCCCAGCGCCGCCAGGTCGGTGCCGTCGAGGCGGATGTGCCCCGAGGTCGGGCGGCGCAGCCCGCCGACGCAGGCCAGCAGGCTGGACTTGCCCGACCCCGACGGCCCGACGACCGCGACGAGCTGCCCGGCGTCGACCCGCAGGCTGACGTGGTCGAGGGCGGTGATCTTCTGGTCCCCGTCGCCGAGGACGAGGCTTACGTCGTCGATGTGCAGCGTCACCGGTCTCTCCCCAGCGCAATGATCGGGTCCACGGAGGTGATGAGGCGGATCGAGACGGCGCCACCGACGAGGCCTGCGAGCATCAGGAGCCCGCCCGACATGGCCGCACTGGCCGGATCGGACTGGAACGGAAAGCCCGCGGCAGCGAAGGCCTGGATGGCAAGGCCCGTGGCCAGCGCCAGCGCGATGCCGACGGCGATGCCGGCCACCATCAGCAGCAGGGCCTGGCCCAGGGAATCACGCAGCAGGTAGCCGTTGGAGGCGCCGAGGGCCTTGACCAGGCCGATCTCGGACGTCCGCTGGATCGTCCAGATCAGGAAGAACGCCCCGACCAGCACCGCCGACGTCACCACCAGGAAGGCCTGGATCGCCGCCACCGTGAAGACTTCGACCTCGTAGGCCGGCGACGTGGCGAAGGACTGCGCCATGGTCAGCGTGGTGGTCCCGAGCTCCTCGTCGACGGCCGCGATCTGCGCGGGCGTGAGCCCGGGGTCGAGGTCGAGGGCGATGGCGCTGCAGTATTCGTAGACGACGGCCGGCAGCTTCTCGCCCGGCGGCGCGCCGCCGGGCGGGCCATAGGTGGCCTCCTGCCACTTGGCAAGCGGCGCGTACACGATGGGCGCGTGCTCGTAGTTGCGCTCGTCGGACGTGATGCCGATGACCTCGAGCTCGGTGAGTACGCGGTCGAGCGTGATGGTGTCGCCGATCTTCACGCCCCGCTGGGCCAGCAGCCGCGAGATGACGACCCCGTTTTCGGTGGCGCCGAGGGGCCGGCCCTCGGCGACCGGTGGATCGAGGTACGAGCCCGGCGTAAGGCCCCACAGCACGAACTCCAGCGGTTCGTTGGCAGAACCGCGCCCGTTGAAGGTCGTGTGGCCGATGGGGGTCGAGCGGCGGACGCCGGGCTGGCCGGCCCAGCCCTCCCACATCGACCGGTCGACCAGGCTGCTGCGGAACGTCGGGCGGTCGTCCGCCATGAACACGAAGTGGCTGACGGGCAGCGCCATGAGCCCCGACACGTTGTTGCTGATCAGGCCCGTCGAGAGGCCGGACAGGAACGTCATCAGGTAGGCAACCAGGGCGATGACGAAACCCATGAGCAGGAAGCGCCCCTTGGCGTGGACCAGGTCGCGGACGGCGATGAACATGCGCGGCACCCCTTGCCGACGTCTTGTCGGCATCATGGCCAGCTTGTCGACGCCGCGTCAATAACCTCGGGCGACTGTGTTGACGCGTGCGACCATGAACCGCAGCTGACACGACGCCCCGCCGGCGCTGGCCGGCGACCAGCCACGCGCGGCCCGGCGCGAGCAGGGTTTGGTGTATCCTTTCGCCGCCTGCCGCTCCCCGGCAGGTAGTGGAGGCGGCCCGGCCGCCGGATCGATCCGGCATCGAGGCAGCCGCCGCTTTACAGGGACGGGAACCAGTACCGGCGGTCCAGCGTGCCCAGGAGGGCTTTCTCCTACGGGGGGGCGCGCAGCCGTCTTTCAGCATGAGGAGTACCTTCATATGACTATCTCGACGCGCCAGGCGTGGCTTGCGCTGCCGATCGCCCTGGCTCTTCTCGCGGGTTGTGGTGGCAAGCCCGCCGAGCAGGCCTCCGGGGCTGCCGAGCAGGCTGCCGAATCGATGGAACAGGCCGCCGAGTCGGCCGGTGCTGCGGCGGACGCGGCTGCCGACGCGGGTGCAGCTGCCGCTGACGCGGCCGGCGCTGCGGTCGATGCCGCCGGCGCTGCCGCTGCCGACGCAGGCGCTGCCGCTGCCGACGCCGCTGCCGGCGCTGCCGCTGATGCGGCCAGCGCCGCCGCCGATGCGGCCGGGGCTGCCGAAGATGCGGCCAACGCCGCTGCCGACGCCGCCCAGCAGGCTCCGCAGCAGTAAGGCACCGTCCGGGCCGCGAGGCCTGGACATGACGCCCGGGAACCATCCGGTTCCCGGGCGTTTCTTTTTGCGGGCGCGGCGCGGCACGACGCCCGGCGAACCGCTACCAGGAGGCCGACCCGCAGGGCGACGCCCGTCATTGGGCAGCGCGCCGGCGCTCGGGTAGCCTTGGCGACCCCGGCAGCCCGGCTGCCGCCGTCACGACGGGGTGATGGACCCATGAAATGGCTGCGCCACCTGGGCCTGGCCCTGGCCGGCATCGCCGGCCTCGGCGTCGCCGCCTTCCTCGGGCAGGCCTGGCGCGACCGGGACATTCCGGCCGCCGAGCTCGAGGCCCGCTACGCATCGCCGGCGTCGAAGTTCCTCAATGTCGACGGCGTCCGCATCCACTATCGCGACGAGGGCAGCGGCCCGGTGCTGGTGCTGATCCACGCGAACTTCAGCAACCTGATTGGCTGGGATCCGTGGGTCGACGCCCTCAAGGACAGCCACCGCATCCTGCGCTTCGACATGACCGGGCACGGCCTGACGGGCCCCGACCCGTCGGGCGACTACAGCCTCGAGCGCACCGTCGCCCTGACTGAGCGCTTCGTCGACGCCCTCGGGCTCGAGCGCTTCTCCATCGGCGGAACGTCGCTGGGGGGCACCGTCGCCATCCATTACACCGCCGCCCACCCCGACCGGGTCGAGCGGCTGATCCTGCTGAGTCCCGGCGCGCTCGAGGGCCGCGCCATGAACCGCGCCGGGCAAACGGTGCCGGCCGCAGCCAACGTCCTCCAGTGGATCACGCCGCGGGCACTGCCGGCCTACATGCTGCGCTCGCGCTTCGGTGACCCGGCGAACGTCAGCGACGAACTCATCGACCAGTGGCACGACATGTGGCGCCGCGAGGGCCAGCGCCGGGCGATGCTGGCCCGGCTGCGCAGCTACTCCAGCGTCAGCATCGTGACCGCTACGGCCGGCGTGCGCGTGCCGACGCTGATCCTGTGGGGGGCAGCGAATCCCCAGGCGCCCGTGGAGCAGGCCGGGGAGCTGCGCGCGATGCTCGTCAACGCGCCATCGGTGCGCGTCATCATCTATCCGGGCGTCGGTCACATGGCCGTGGAGGAAGCGGGCAGCCTGATCGCCAGGGACGTCCGCGCCTTCCTCGATGACCCGGCGCCGGCCGTACCACCCTCGGCACTGCCGGCTTCACCCCCGGCGGCAGGCCCGCCGCCGGCAGCCGACGGTCCGGGTGCCGCACCGCCCGTTTCGTGACCGCCCGCCGGCCGGGCCGGCAGCCGCGATGCTAGGGTCTCTGGCATGACGACCTGCGCCCGCCCCGGCTGCTGTACCGCGCTGCTGACGCTGGCGGCCTTCGCCGCGGCCGCCGCACCGCCGGCACCGTCAGCGAGTCCGTGGAACACCGGCACGCGCGCGACGGCGGCGACCGCCCCGGCGCCCGACGGCACCACGACGATCCGCGTGTACGAGGGCTTCGGTACCGCCGGTCCCCTGTACGGCCCCCGCGGCAACGACCCGGCCTACGCCATCGACGTGGCCGCGGAGCTCGCGACCTGCGCCGACGGCTCGCGCGTCGTCACGGCCATCGCGGTGGCGGGGGCGCGCTATCCCCTCGAGTCGAGCTGCCCGTCCACGGGCGCCAGTCCGCCGGCGGCGCAAGCGCCGCGGCCGGGGCCCGAAGCCACCACCATCCGCTGCGACGCACGCACGTGGAACTGCCGCAGCAGCCCCTAGCAGGGCGCTGAGGCATGGAGGCCCGCACCCCCGGGGGGTCTCGCCAGTCCGGTGCATCCCCGGACAGGGGGGCAGCAAATCGGCCGCGATCATGCTGGGTTATAGTCCGGCGCTCGCGGCCCGGTGCCGCGCCAACCCCGCTTCCCGAGGAGGATCACCCATGCGCCGACTGCTGCCCGCCCTGCTCGCCGCCACGCTGGTGGCCGCGCCCGCCCTGGCCGCCGACACGCCTGCCAACAGCATCAAGTACCGCCAGAACGTCATGAAGGCGATGAGCGCCCACGTCAGCGCGTTCTTCGCCGTCAACATGGGCAGCGTCAGCAATCCCGGCCACCTCAAGGCCCACGCCAGCGCGCTGGCCGACCTCGGCGCCATGACGAAGGACCTGTTCCCCGCGGGCTCCGACGCCGGCGCACCGACCGACGCGCTGCCGCTGATCTGGCAGGAGCAGGCACAGTTCGCCAAGGCCGTCGCCGCGATGGAAGAGTCGTCTGCGGCGCTGAAGAAGGCCGTCGACGCCGGCGACAAGGCCGCCACGGGCCAGGCCGCCAAGGCGCTGGGCGACGCCTGCAAGGGCTGCCACGACCGCTTCCGCAAGGAGCAGAAGACGTAAGCGCCATGCCGACGGCGGCCCGGACGCCGTGGCTGCCGGTCCTGGCCGTGGGCTGGGGCGGCA
>JAEUPZ010000012.1 GCA_016789885.1 Chromatiales bacterium
GGAGCAGTGGCTCGCGGCGCGGCTCGCCGGCAGCCGGGCCCGCTGGAACCTGCTGGGCCAGGGCGTGGTCATGACCCGCGTCGACGAGCAGGCCGGCCCCGGCGAGCGCTTCTGGACCGACTCCTGGAACGGCTACCCCGCGGCGCGCGACCGGCTGCTCGGCTTCGTCGGCGAGCGACGGCCCGCCAACCCCGTGGTGCTGTCCGGCGACGTCCATGCCTTCGGTGCCGCCAACCTGCGAAGCCGCAGTGCCGATCCCGGGTCACCGGTCGTTGCCAGCGAGTTCATCACCACCTCGATCACGTCCCAGGGCGTGGCGAACAAGCTGGCGGGCCACATCCGGGCCGAGAACCCGGACCTGCTCTACGGGGATGCCAGCCGCCGCGGCTACCTGCGGCTCGACCTGACGCCGCAGCGGCTCGAGGCGCGGATGGTCGGCTTCGACAGCGTCGTGACGGCCGACGCGCCGGCCCGCGTGGTCAGGACCTTCGTGGTGGAGTCCGGCACCCCGGGGCCCCGGCCGGCCTGACCCGGCCGCTGCCTGCGGCGTGCTAACATTTTTGCCATGATCCAGTTCCGCCTGAACGGCCAGCCCGTCGAGGTCGACGCCCCCGACGACATGCCGCTGCTGTGGGTGCTGCGCGACCGCCTCGGCTATACCGGCACCAAGTACGGCTGCGGCATGGCGCTCTGCGGCGCCTGCACGGTGCACATCGACGGCCAGGCCACGCGCTGCTGCGTGCTGCCGGTGGCGGCCGTGGCCGGCAAGGACGTGCGCACCATCGAAGGGCTCGCCGCGGGCGAGCGGCTGCACCCGGTGCAGCAGGCGTGGATCGACGAGCAGGTGCCCCAGTGCGGCTACTGCCAGCCCGGCATGATCATGGCCGTCACGGCCTTCCTCGCCGCGAATCCCGCGCCGACGGACGATGACATCAACCGGTCCATCACAAACATCTGCCGCTGCGGCACCTATCCCCGCATCCGCAAGGCCATCCACCGGGCTGCCGAGGTGCTGCGCGCCGAGGCCCCGGCCAAGCCTGCCTGATCCCGCCACCCGTTACTGCTCCCTTCAACCAACAGACGGATCCTGACCCATGCGTAGCCTGTCGCGTGTCTCCGTTGGCGTCATCGCCTCCTTCAGCCTGCTGGCCGCCTGCGCCCAGGACTCCGGTCCCGCGGCCACCGCGACGACCGCGGCTGCCCCGGACGCTGCGGCGCCCGCCGCCGAGGCCGACATCGCGACGCGGCTCGCCGCGGCCGACCCGGAGAAGGGCAAGGTGCTGTTCCTGCAGTGCCGCGCCTGCCACAGCCTCGAGCAGGGCGGCATGAACAAGGTCGGCCCCAACCTGTGGGGCGTCTTCGGCCGCAAGGCCGGCCTGGCCGAAGGGTTCGACTACTCCGACGCCGTCAAGAACTCGGCCATCGTCTGGACGGCCGAGGCCCTCGACGCCTGGCTCGCCCGTCCCAGCGAGTTCCTGCCCGGCAACCGCATGGTGTTCGTCGGCATCCGCAAGCCCGAGGACCGGGCCAACCTGATCGCCTACGTGCAGCGCGAGACCGGGGCCGCGGCACCCGCGGCTCCGTAACGCGCCCGGAAAAAAGTGCCGGATCTGTTTCGCCACGCGACAATCAATCCGGCACCTTTTTCCTCCGGGCTTCAGCGACGCGGGGACGGCTGCAGCCCTGCCACGAGGCGGAAGCCCGTGGCCCGGAAGGCGAGGCCCGCAAGCCCGTAGAAGCCGAAGAGCAGCAGGGTGAACACCCACTCGATGGCATTCTCGATGGGGTCCTTGTCGGCCACGAAGTTCGATACCGGGATGCTGCCGAGGCCCAGCACCAGCAGCACCGTCACCACCGCCAGCAGGGCGCGCCTCAGCCGCAGCGGCACCTCGGCGCAGTGCCAGGCGCGGTCGACCAGCAGCAGCGCTGCCAGGTAGCTCGTGCCGAAGTACACGGTGACGCCGAAGCGGCGCATCAGGTTGTAGACCTCGCCCTTGTGGCCCAGGGCCACGGCGTAGATCGCGAGGAACGCGGCACCGGTCAGCCCCAGCCCCAGCATCCAGCGCTGCCGGGTTGCGGCCGTGTCCCCGAGGGCCCGTAGCCAGGTGCCGGCCAGCCACCAGAAGGCTGCCAGCAGCGTGGTCGTCGGCAGGATGCCGCCCTTGAAGAGGAAGTACGCCGCACCATAGCGACCCGTGGCGCTGATGGATGTGCAGCCCTGCAGGTACGTCACGCAGAGCGGCAGGTGCCCCTGGCCGACGGCGATGGCGTAGCAGGCGTGAACGGTCACGACCGGCAGCAGCAGGCAGGTGAAGGCGAGGGCGGCAGGGTCGAGACGTGGTGGGGTCGGCGCGTGCATCGTGCCAGTCTAGCCGGCGCCCGCGACCCGGAGCGGTGCGAGCCCGTTACGGTCGGTCCGCGGCGGCGCGGCGCTCGTCGTTGGCTTCGTCGGCCTGCGGTGCGGCGGTGGCCGTGACCCGGGCCAGGCGATAGCCGACGCCGCGCACGGTCTGGATGCAGCCGTCCTGGCCACCGTCGGCCAGCGCCCGGCGCAGGCGCCGGATGTGCACGTCGACGGTCCGGTCATCCACGTGGGCGTTCACCCGCCACACCCGGTCGATGATCTGCGCGCGGCTCAGCACCCGGTCGGGCTGCGTGACGAACAGGTTCAGCATCTTGAATTCGATGGGGCCAAGGTGCACGGGCCGGCCGCCGGCCATGACCCGCAGGCTGCGCATGTCGATGGCGATCTCGCCGCACTGCCGGATGTCCCCGTCGGGCTCGCGCTGGCTGCCTGAGCGCCGCAGCACCGCCTGCACGCGGGCCAGCAGTTCGTCCTTGCCGAAGGGCTTGGCGAGGTAGTCGTCGGCGCCGGCGCGCAGGCCGGTGACGCGGTCACTCTCGCGGGCCTGGCCGCTCATCATGATCACCGGGACGCGGGCGGTGAGTTCCTCGGACCGCCAGTGCCTGAGCAGGCGGATGCCGTCCATGTCGGGCAGCTGCCAGTCGAGCAGCACCAGGTCGGGTGGCTGGCGGCGGGCCTCGTCGAGGGCGGTCCGCGCGTCGGGCGTCTCGACGGCGTCGTAACCCGCGTTGCCCAGCAGGAAGGACAGCAGGCTGCGCAGCGGCTTGTGGTCTTCGACGATCAGGACCTTGCGGACGGTGGACACGGGCAGCAGGCCGTTGTGGTTGTTGTTCTTACAGCACTCCATCAGTCCGGTGTGACCGTTTCGTGTATCGCGTGTAACGGGACTGTTAACGCCGGGCCCGGGTGACGTGGCCCGCTCCCGGTGAGCCCCGCCGCCGGGACCAGATCCGGCGACTGTGACGCTTTTTTCACACCCGCGTCATCGGGGTGTCCCCATGCCTCCCTAGCGTGTGCTTGCCGAGACGAGCCGCCGGCCGGAAGACCCCAGGTCCCTGCCGACAACCATAACGCGGCCGTCCCGGTACATGTCCCGTGGCCCATCCGGCACGACTCGGGCGGTGGCCACGCTCACACCACAGGAGGAAGACGATGAAGAAGTACGTGAAGCAGCTGGCGGCGGCATCGGCGCTGGCGATGCTGGGGACGACGGCGGAGGCCTCGATCCTTGGGGCGAGTGGCGGCAGCGAGGTGATCGTGTCGTTCGTGAACCCGCTGGA
>JAEUPZ010000018.1 GCA_016789885.1 Chromatiales bacterium
TCGCCACGGCCAGCGGCGTCAGGTGGTAGCGCTGGGCGGCGAACACGTTGCCGTCGACGACGAGCAGCGTCAGCAGCAGCGCGACCGGCACGATGGCCGCCACGCGCACCGGGGCCCAGCGGGGCCACGCCAGCAGGACGACGAAGGCCGGCAGCAGCACCAGCAGCCCGAGGGTCGCGTAGTGGCCCAGGAAGGCGAAGACCGTATAGGCCAGGGCCAGGGGCGCGGCAGGGAACTCGTAGAGGGCCAGCATGCGCAGGCCAGCCACGGCGCCCAGCGCGCCGTTCGCCAGCGCGAACCAGCCGAGGAACCGGCCCAGCTGCCGGCGGCCCGCCGGCGCCGCGGTGGCCTCAGCCCCGGCCACGCCGCGCCTCTCCCGCCTCGCGGGCGATGCGGGCGATGGCCTCGGCACCCGCCGGCCCGCTGCGGCCGAGGTTGTAGACCCACTCCCGGCGGATGTCGGCGACGTGGCGCCGGAAGGCATCCGGGTCCGCCACCAGCTGCCGGATGCGGCCCGGCACGTCGGCCAGCCGCTCCGGCGCGACGATCGCGCCGATGCGGTCGCGGACGAACATCTCGAAGGGCTCAAGGCCGAGCTCCGGCCAGGTGTCGTTGCGGGCCTTCGGCGGCACGTCGATGTAGAGCACCGGCTTCTCGAGGCCCAGCCCGTAGTCCTGCCCCGCGCCGGACCAGTCGGTGATCATCACGTGGGAGTCGTAGAGCGAGTCGCTCTCGCCCATCTGCTCGACGAGGCGGAACCGCGGGTTGTCGCGGTGTGCGGCCACGATGGCGTCGATGACCTGCGGCGTCTGCCAGCGCGTCTGGTAGTGCGGCCGGAGCGTCACGCGGAGGCCTGCGTCCAGCAGCGTCGCGACCAGCGGCGCGCCACAGACCGGCAGGATCGTCCGGGGGCCCCAGGACGGCGCCACCAGCACGTGCAGGCCGGCATCGGCGTCGACGGGCGGCGGCTCGCGCCGTCGGGACAGCAGATCCTCGAGCCGCCCGTAGCCATGGGGAACGAGCTGCTTGGGCCTGAGGCCGTGCAGCTCCTCGCGCCGGCGGATCTCGCGGGCCTGGTGGGGGCCAGCACAGAGGATGGTGTCGTATTGGTCGAACGAGTTCGCGCGATCAGACATGTGCGTGCTGATCAGCGAGTGGAACATGTAGACGTAGTGGACGGGGTTCACGGACCGCTTCAGCTCGAGGTTGCCGAAGTCGAGGATCTGGGTGACCAGCACGTCGGCGTCGAGGAACTGGCAGAACCAGATGCGGACCGCCCCGGGCCCGAGGCAGAAGGGCTGGATGCGCGGCGAGCCCTGGTGCAGGCCGGGGTCCCGCGGGTCGAAGGACGCGTACTGGACCGTCTCCCCAAGCTCGCCCGTCAGGTGCGCGACGACCGGCGCGAAGTGGTGCCAGTCCTGGCCGCTCTCCGACAGGAACACGATGCGGCGATCGTCCCTGGGCAGGCGCCGGAAACGCCGGTAATCCTGCCAGTGGCGCAGGAACGTGAACACGGGACGGCCTCAGGCTCCGCGGACGAAGGTGAACTCGCGCCCGGTCGGGGAGTGCCAGGCCAGGCGGTAGCCGGCGGCCCGCAGCGCCGTGACGGCGGCCCGGGTGCGGCCGGGACCCAGGCCCGGGAAGCGGTGGTGGAACTCCACGAGCACCTGGGCAGGCAGCGGGTCCATGGCGAGCAGGCCAGGCAGCACGTCGAACTCGAGCCCTTCGATGTCGAGCTTCACGAGCGCCGGCGACGGCCCGCCGAGGCGCTGGCGGATCGTCGCGAAGGTCAGCGCCTCGACCTCGACCACAGGGCCGGTGCGCGACGGATCCGCCGCGCTGTACATGACCTGCCGGTCACCCGAAGCGGCATCGCGGGCCGCCAGCCGCAGCGTGCCGTCGGCCGGCGCGATCGCCCAGGGATGGAACCGCAGCGCCGGGGGCAGCGTCAGGCCGCCAATCCACGCGACCGCCACCGGGCTGGGATCGAACAGGTCGACGTCGACGCCGCACTCCGCGTGCAGCGCGAACTCGAAGTCGACGCTGGTGCCGACGCCAAAGGCCCAGACCCGGTCGCCGGGCTCCAGGCCCGTCGCGACGCATGCCCAGTCGTCGACCAGGCGCAGTCCGGGGACGGGCTCGGGGGACAGCCAGGGCTCGCGGCCGATGACCCGCTTGCCGAACAGCTTGAGGCGGCGGAACCAGGGCGCCCGCCGCAGGCTGAAGGGCCGGCGTGGGGCCGGCGCCGGCGCCGTGGCTACCGGCGTGTCGTGCATGCGGGCTAGCGGCGGCCGGCGGGTGACGACCGGCCCTCGCCCCCCGGCGCATCGCCCGCCGCACCGGCGGACGGCGCCCGCGTCGAGCGGCGGAACAGGGACTTCAGCTTGTACCAGTACGTCTTCAGCGCGAGGCTGATGGTGGCGAAGATCCCGACCACGGCCGACAGGATCATGCTGCCGGTGCTGGGATCGAGGTAGGCGTGCGCGGCCGGCGCCAGGCCCAGCACGGTGGTGGCGAGCCAGAAGCGGACGGCGACGGAAGGGGCGCGGGTCATGGCGGGAACCCCGGGGTGGCGACGGGCTGAAATGATACCGGGCAGGGCGCGCTTACGGAAACCGCCGCCGGCCCGACACGGCCGGATAGACCTGCTCCCGCACCCGTCGCAGGTGGGCCGGGTCGTCGATTTCGCCCCAGACCAGGTCGGGCACCACGGGGCACGGGATCGCCCGCTCCCGGGCTGCTGCCACCAGGCAGTCCGTCTCGTAGTCGTAGCGGAGAGAGGTCGCGAAGGCCCGCGCGGCGATGGCCTGCATGGTCCCGTAGAGCGAAGCCGAGATGCGCGAGATGCCCACCAGCTCGCCGGCGACGCTGCCGAGGGCGGCCCGGCGCTTGGACATGCCGACGAGGCAGCCGGTCGCGTCCGTCTCGACCCAGACCTCGTCGCCGGCACCGGTGGGGCCCGAGAGCAGGATCGCGTCCGGGCCCGGGTGCGCGAGCAGCGTGGTGATCGCGCGGGGCTCGTAGACCAGGTCGGACTCGAGCAGCAGGAAGTCGCCGGCGACCTGGTCGCGGGCACAGTACAGCGAGTACATGCTCCCCGAGGCGGCGTAGTCGGGGTTGTGCACCGTGGTGACGGCGGGGCCGAGGCGGGCCGCCAGCCGGTCGTAGTGATCGGCCAGGTGGCCGGTCACGATCACGACCCGGCGGATGCCGGCGGCCTGCAGCCGCCCGATGGACTCCTCGACGATGGGCCGCTCGCCCACGGCGAGGAAGCCCTTCGGCCGGTCGGCCACCTCGCCGGCGAGGCGCGTGCCGCGGCCCGCCGCGAGGATCACGGCGGTGTCGATGCCGCTACCGGCGCTCATGCCAGCAGCCGGCCGAGCGCCGCCTCCAGGCGCGCGAGGTCGTCGCCGGTGATGTCGCCCATGTGGGCCACGCGGAAGATGTCGGCAGCGAGCCGGCCCTGGCCCGCATAGATCACGAACCCGTCGGCCTTGAGACCGTCGTGCAGGTGCTGGTACGAACGCCCGGCGGGCAGCCGGTACGACCACAGCACCACCGAGTACTCGTCCACCGGCAGCAGCGTCGAGACGCCGTGGGCCGTGAGGACCCGGTGCACGAAGCGCGCGCGCTGGCGGAAGGCCGCGTGGCGCGCCCGCCAGCCGCCGCCGGCGTCGAACTCGGCGAGCGCCTCGCGCAGGGCGAAGGCCACCTGCACCGGCAGCGTGAACGGCGCAAAGCCGTCGCCGTGCTCGGCGGCGTGGTACGCGCGCAGGTCGAGGTACACGCTGCGGGGCCGTGGCGCCGGGCCGCGCCACAGGTTCCGCCGGCCGAGGACGAACGAGAGCCCCGGCACCCCATGCAGGCACTTGTTCGCGGTGCCCGCCAGGGCACCCAGGTTCCAGTCGGCGCCCTCGATGGCCTCGGCGCCGAAGCTGCTCACGGCGTCGAGCAGCAGCGTGACGCCGCGGGCCCGGCAGAGCCGGCCCACGGCGGCGACGTCGTTGAGGCGGCCCGTGGTCGTCTCGTGGTGGATCATGGCGATATGGGTGATCCCCGGCTCGCGGTCGAGCCAGGCAGCGATCTGCGCGGTCACCGGCGCCGCGAGCCAGTCGTGGGCCGCGACGTGGTGCGGCTTGCCGAGGGCGGACAGCATGCGCGCCATGCGCTCGCCGTAGACGCCGTTCGCGACCACCAGGGTGGCGCCGTCATCGGGCGCGAAGGCGCCGAGCATCCCCTCGACGGCCGCGCTACCGGAACCCGCGAAGGTCACGGCCTCGTAGTCCTGCGCCAGGGGCTCGTAGACCGCGGCCAGGCCCGCGTTGAGGTCGCGGACGAGGGCCGCGAACTCCGGCTCGCGATGGCACCAGTCACCGGCCGTCAGCGCCGCGCGCACGCGGGCCGACAGCGTCACCGGGCCGGGGTTCAGCAGGACGGCGCGAGCCATCAGCCCACGCCTCCGCCGGCAAGGTAAGCGCGCAGGCGCTCCGCCACGGCCGGCGGCCGGACGGTGGGGCGCGGCAGGCCCGCCGGCACCCCGGGCAGCGTCGGCACGTGGATGAACCGCAGGCCCGGGCGGCGGTCGGCCAGCAGCGCCTGCAGGGACTCGGGACTGCCGGTGGCCGTGACGTCGGGATAGCCGCTGGCCGCCGCCAGCGCCGGAAAGTCGACGCAGCCCGACACCGTCGCCTGGCCCCCGGTGGACTCGTGGCGACCGTTGTCGAGCACCACGTGCACGAGGTTCGGCGGCCGCTCGAAACCGACGGTGGTGAGGGCGCCGAGGCGCATCAGCGCCGCGCCGTCGCCGTCGAGGACGACGATGCGCAGGTCCGGCCGGGCGATGGCGAGCCCCAGCCCGAGGCTCACGGCGCAGCCCATGGAGCCCACCATGTAGAGCTGGTTCGGGCGGTCGTCGAGGGCGGCGAGCTCCCGGCCCGTGTAGCCGGTGGTGGCGATGACCACGTCGCCGGCACCGGTGGCGGCCTGCAAGGCCCGCAGCATCGTCGTCCGGGTGGCCGACGCCACCGGGCGTCCCGGCGGCACGGGGGCGTCGGGCAAGCGCTCCCGCGGCCCGCTCGAGAGCGGCACGTCGGCCACGCTGCCCTTCTGCATGACGAAGGCATAGGGCAGCCCGGTCCGCGCCATCGAGGCATCGGCGGCCTCGAGCGCCGGGGCCACGGCGCCGGGCTCCGCCGGGAAGCGCTGCCACGGGATCTCCATGAGCTCGAGCAGCCGCGGCGTGATGGGCCCCATCAGCTCGTGCTGCGGCTCGTCGGCGGCGCCACCGGGCTCGGCCCGCCAGGTGACGACCAGCAGCACCGGTATGCGGAAGGTCCAGGTCAGCGACGTCAGCGGGTTGACGGCATTGCCGAGGCCGGAGTTCTGGAACATCGCCACGGCGCGCCGCCCGGCGAGGGCGGCGCCGGCCGCGATGGCCACCGCGTCACCCTCGTTGGCCGCCGGCACGTAGCGCAGCCCGGGCGCATCGATGGCCGCGTTGATGAACGGCGTCAGGTACGAACACGGCACGCCGGTGTAGAGCGTGTAGCCACGGTCCGCCGCCGCGGCCATGAAGGCGCCGGCCCCGATCATGCGAAGCTGCCGGCGGCGACGACGTCGTCGAGGCTGTCCACGTCGAGCCAGTGCCCGGTGGTGTATACGACGCGGACCTTCTCGCCCCGGCGCACCAGCTCGGCCAGCAGTTGATGCAGCTTGGCGCGGCGGTTGCCGGGATCGGCGGCCATCGCGGCGACGACGGCCCGCAGGCGCGGCAGCGCCGGGGCCGCGACCCGCAGGAATCCCATCCACTCGCCGTGGATCTCCGCCTCGGGCAGGTCCTCGCCGGCCGCCTCGAGCCACACCGGCTGGTAGAAGGCCCGCCGCGAGTGCGGCTGCGAGCAGCGCACGTAGTCGGCGGCGCGGCCGCGGTTGACCGAATCGCGCCAGTCGGTGTCGACGGCGACGACGAAGTCGGCGTCGGGCTCCTCGATGGCCTCGAGGATGTAGCGCTTGAAGATCACGTCGCCGTAGGACACGACGAGGTCGCGGCTGTCGTCCGGATCGGCACCGAGGGCGACGGACAGCGACACGAGCTCGCTGGTGTCTGCATAGTCGGGGTTGTCGACGTAGGTGAGCGCCGGCAGGTCGAAGGCCTCGGGGCGGTAGCCGCGCACGACGGTGATGCGCTTGATGCCCGCGCCGTTGTAGGCGGCGACGATGTGGCCGAGGAGCGGCTGGCCGCGCACGGCGACCATGGCCTTGGGCCGCGACTCCGTCAGGGCGCCCAGGGCCGAGCCCCGGGACGCGGCGAGGATGACCGCCCGGGAGCGGTCCTGGCGCTTCGGCAGGTAGCGCTCCTCGGCCTCCTGCAGCTCCGAGGCGCCCTGCAGGCGGAACAGCTCGCGCACCGGCGCGATCCGGTCCTCGACGGACTGCAGCGACTGCTCGCGCTGGATCGTCCGGGCCGTCTCCTGCATGGCCGTGACCGCGGCCCGCAGCAGGTGGTTGGCCCAGATGGCGATGGAGAAGCCGGCCTCGCGGAAGACGTCGGTCGGCGTCGCGTGGTACTTGGTCGGGACGATGACGACCGGCAGCCGGTCGCCCCACTCCTTCTTGAAGGCCAGCACCTCGCTCGGCCGCGACAGCGCGCTGTGGATCAGGATGCCGTCGGACCCGGCGGCGTGGTACGCCTCGGCCCGGCGCAACGCCTCGCCCAGGCCCCAGCCGGCGATGAACGCCTCGACCCGGGTGATGATCGCGAAGTCGTCGTCGCGCTGGGCGTCCTTGCCGGCCTTGATGCGGCTGCAGAACTCGTCGATGTCCGCGAGCTGCTGCCGGTCGCCGTCGATGAAGCTGTTGGTCTTGGGGTAGAGCTTGTCCTCGATGCAGACCGCGGCGACGCCCCGCTGCTCGAGCTTGCGCACCAGCCGGCGCACGTTGTTGAAGTTGCCGTAGCCGGTGTCGCCGTCGAGCAGGATCGGCAGCGTCGTGGCATCGGCCATGAACTCGAGCATCTCCAGCACCTGCGTCCAGCTGGCCTCGTTCGAATCCCGCACGCCGTACTGGGCCGACATGCACAGCCCCCCGGCCCAGATCCCGCGGAAGCCGGCTTCCTCGCCGATGCGGGCGCTGATGCCATTGTGGGCCTCGATCAGGAACTCGAGGGACGGGCTCGCGAGCAGCTCGCGGAACCGGGTCGTGCGCCGCACCGGCGGGATCGCGCCATCAGACACGGTAGCGGTACTCCCGGCCGGCCTCGCGCTCGATGTCGGGCGGGTAGCTCCTGCGCTTGTCCGCGTAGTACTGCCGCAGGCTGTCGCCTTCGCTGGCCCGGTTGTACGTGTAATAGAGCACCCGCCGCTGCAGCGGGCTGCCGTTCGGCGCCGAGCGGTGGGGCACGAAGGAGTCGAAGAAGACGGCGTCGCCGGGCTCGGCCTCGACGGGGGTCCAGCGCACGTCGCGCAACTGCGCCTCGGTGAGAGGCTCCCACTCGCGGCCGATGAGCTCGTGCTGGCCGAAGCCCTCGGCCATCTCGAGGCAGCCGTTCTCGCGCGTGCTGCGGTCGACGGTGACGAGCGCCGTGATATGCAGCTTCGCGTAGCGCGCCCAGCCCGCCTGCACGTCCTGGTGCGGCTCGAAGCCGCCGCCGCCCGGCTGCTTGAAGTTGATCTTGTCCTTGAAGAGCACGGCGGGCTCGCCGAAGAGCTGCGAGCAGGCGCCCTGCAGCAGGTCGCTGCCGGCGAGCCCGCGAAAGCCCGCGTGGTACGGCAGCACGTCTTCCATGCGGTTCAGCAGGCGCCGGCCGTCGGCCGCCTGTTCGAAATACATCATCTGGCGGCCGGCCACCTCGGGCCAGGCCTGGACCTCGTCGGTCCAGGCGCGCACGTCCACCATGGCGCCGGGGCTGACGAGGCCCGGCACGACGACGTAGCCTGTGCGGTGGAAGGTGGCGACCTGCCCGGCCGAGAGGGGACCGGCAACCGTCGTGGCGGCCGGCTGGAAACGCGTTGTCATGGCCCTGCCCGGGGCAACTGGCGAAGTGCCGATTGTACCGGACGGTGCAGGCGCAAAAAAAAGCCGCCCGGCCGTCAGGCCGGGCGGCTTCGTCCCTGCGGGTGGCGGCGGACCGCCCCCCGGGTTCGTCAGCGCTTGAGGCCGGCGAGCTGGGCAGCGTCCTCGGTGGTGCACTTCACCGCGCTCCTGCCGCCGATCTTCCAGCTGGCCTCGTTGCCGACGATGCGCAGCTCGTGGCGAGAGTCGCTGAAGCGCGCACCCTGCTTCGACGGGCGGGCGATGACGCGCACCGCATCCTTTTCGCCGTACTGCACTTCGGCCGAGGCACCCTCGGACCGGATCGCGACCTTCATGGTCTCGCCGCTCGCGCAGCTGAAGGCCACGGCCTGCGCCGCCGCCGCGTCCGACGCCTGGGCCACGCCACCTGCCAGCATGAGGGCAAGCGCCGACATCATCATCCCTGTACGCATCTGAGGTCTCCTGCAAGAAAAGCGGTACTGACCCGTTCTTCGCAGGTGCCGGACAAGCGGATGCAGGCGGGGGTCCGGGGGACGGCGGTCAGCCGTTGCCCGGGTCGTACTTCTGACCGTCCCGCAGCATGGCGTCGGTCCCGATCAGGGCATTAAGTTGCGTGAAGTCGAGCATGTGCGCCCGGTGGGACAGGGTGCTGCCCTCGGCGCGGAGCACCCGCAGGTACTCCCGGGCTGCGTGGCCGAGCACGCGGACCATGGCGCCGGGATAGATGGCGATGCGGAAGCCGAGGCCGGCCAGCTCCGGCAGCGGCAGCATGGGGGTCTTGCCCCCCTCCACCATGTTGGCCAGCAGCGGGACCCGGGCGCCGAAGCGGCGGCCGGCTTCGGCCAGCTGCTCCCGGGTCTGCAGGGCCTCGATGAACAGCACGTCGGCGCCAGCCTCGAGGTAGGCGGCCGCGCGGTCGAGCCCGGCCTCCAAGCCCTCCACGGCAATGGCATCGGTCCGCGCCACGATCACCGTGGCCGCATCTTGCCGGGCATCGAGCGCCGCCCGCAGCTTGCCGCGCATCTCGGCCGTGCTGACCAGCCGCTTGCCGTCGAGGTGCCCGCAGCGCTTCGGCGCCGCCTGGTCCTCGAGCTGGATCGCCGACGCGCCACGCCGCTCGAAGAGCCGCACCGCCCGCTGCACGTTGATGGCGTTGCCGAAGCCGTCGTCGCCGTCGACGATGAGCGGCAGGTCGATGCGGTCGCGGATGTTCCCGACCACGTCGGCCACCTCCGTCAGCGTGGTCAGGCCGATGTCCGGGCGCCCGAGGCGCGTGAAGGCGACGCTCGCACCGCTCAGGTAGGCACAGGGAAAGCCGGCCTGCTCCACCAGCAGCGCCGTGAAGGGGTCGTAGCAGCCGGGCGCGATGAAGGCGGGCCCGGCCAGCAACCCGCGCAGGCGTTCGGCGTGGCTCATGGCGCCACCCCCGCGCGGCCCGCGGCCAGGCGGGCCTTGAGCCACGGCATCAGGCCGCCGGCGCCCACCATGGCCATCAGGTGCGGCGGCAGGCCGTTCACGGTCCACTCGCCGCCGGTGGTCAGGTCGCGGATGCGGCCCGCCACCACGTCGACCTCGATTTCGTCGCCGGCGCGGATTTCCGCCGCCGCCGGGAAGAACAGCGCGGGCATGCCGAAGTTAAGCGCGTTGCGGTAAAAGATGCGGCCGAAGGAGACGGCCAGCACCGCACCGACACCCAGGTGCCGCAGCGCCATGGCAGCCTGCTCCCGCGCGGAACCCACGCCGAAGTTGCGGCCCGCCACGACGATATCGCCGGGGCGCACCTCCCGGGCGAAGGCGGGATTCACGGCCTCGAGGCAATGGCGCGCCAGCTCCTCGAAGGGGGCCTTGAAGTAGATGCCCGGCGCCATGACGTCGGTGTTGACGGCATCACCGAAGACCCAGGCCCGGCCCCGGACGACGTGCGCCAGTGAATCGCTCATGCGAGGAACTCCCGCGGGTCGGCGACGCGCCCGGCCACGGCCGACGCGGCCACCGTGTAGGGCGACCCCAGGAAGACGCGGGCGGAGTTCGCCCCCATGCGCCCCTGGAAGTTGCGGTTGGTCGACGAGATGCAGGTCTCGCCGTCGGCCAGGATCCCGGCGCCCAGCGCCGCGCAGGCGCCGCAGCCCGTGGGCAGCAGGTAGGCGCCGGCGCCGGTGAGGGCGGCCAGCGTGCCGTCGGCGGCGGCCTCGGCCATGGCGCGCGTCGAAGCCGGGGCCACGAGCAGCCGCGTCCCCGGGGCGACGCGGCGGCCCCGCAGCACCTCGGCGGCCATGCGCAGGTCCGAGAGCTTGGCGCCGACGCAGGCGCCGATGTAGGCCTGGTCGATGCGCTCGCCGGCGAAGTCGCCGACGGGCCCGGAGTTGGCCGGCGAATGGGGCGCGGCCACCTGGGGCGCCAGGGCCGCCGCGTCGAAGGCGTGGCGGGCCAGGTAGCGGGCGTCGGCATCGCCCTGCCAGCCCGGGGCGTCGGCCGCGGGCTCGCGGCCGGCGGCGCGGATCGCCGCCAGCGTCGTCGCGTCGGCGGCGACGATGCCGGTCTCGGCGCCGAGCTCCGCCGCCATGTTCGTGAGGACCATGCGCTCGGGCATCGGCATGCGGGCGACGGTGTCGCCGCCGAACTCGATGACGCGGAACGCGTTCTCCATGCCGATCTCCCGGCACAGGAACAGCATGATGTCCTTGGCGACGACGCCGGCCGCGAACCGGCCGCTCCAGTCGGCGCGGATGGTCTCGGGCACCTGCAGCCAGATCTCGCCGGTGACGACGATGCCGGTCATCTCGATGGCGCCGAAGCCGGCCATGTAGCAGCCGAAGGCACCGCCCATGCTGGAGTGGGAGTCGCCGCCGCAGGCGAACATGCCGGGTTCGAGGAAGCCCTGCTCGGCCAGCACCACGTGGCCGATGCCCTGCATGTCGAAGAAGCGCCGGATGCCGAACTCCGCGGCGAAGTCCCGGGTGAGCTTCAGGATCGCCGCCGACTCGGCATCGACGGCCGGCGTGAAGTGGTCGGTGCAGAGGACGATGCGGTCGGGGTCCCAGACGCCGACGCCAAGCTCCTTCAGCCGCGGCCAGATGCGCCGCGGCCCGCCGGAGTCGAGCAGCAGGGCAAGGTCAACCTTGCAGGTGACGACCTCGCCCGGGCGCACGGCGCTGCGGCCGGCGGCCCTGGCGAGGATCTTCTCGGTCAGCGTGGCGCCCACGGGCGCTTCCCCCGGCGGCCGGTGCGAGCCGCTCAGCAGATGCCCTTGAGCTTGGCCGCGATCTTCGCGACGTCGGCAGGGTCCGCCTGGCTGACGTCGGCGTACTCGGTGAATCGCTCGGGGATCTTGATGGTGGCGTCGATGCCCATCTGCTCGGACGACGTCGGGAAGCCCTGGGGCCCCTTGGGGGCCGAGGGATCGAGCACCATGGCCTGGCCGGACCGGTTGATGATGATGTCGCTGTAGGGCTGTACCCGGGTCTGGATCGCCCACTCCACCGAGGCAATGTCGTAGGGATTCACGTCGGGGCCCACCACCACGAGCATCTTGGCGGTCCGGGGCCAGCGGCCGGCGGCACCCCAGGCGGCATGGAGCACGTACTTGCCGAACTCGGGATGGGGCTTCTGCGCGCCATCGACGCTGAGCTGCACGATGTAGGTCATGTTGGGCGTGACGACGCAGTCCTTGACCTCGGGGATCTTCCGCTTCAGGTCGGAGAGCATCTCGCCTTCAATCGGCAGCAGCGCCATGAAGTTGTGGTCGAAGGGCGGCATCATCTCGATGGTCCCGTACCACATCGGGTTCCGGCGGTGGGTGATGCAGGTAACGTCGAACATCGGGAAGATCTGGTGTTTGTCGTAGTAGCCCACCGAATTGGAGTGCCAGCCGATGATGTCCGTGGGCACGTCGGGGCGGAACACGCCTTCGATGACGTACTCGGCCGTGGCCGGCACCTCCAGGTCCACGGTTTCGCACTTCACGAGCTCCAGGGGCGCGCCCCGCAGGCCGCCGGCGTAGTCGTACTCGTCCATCCCGTAGGGAATGCCGGTGGCCGAGGCGAGATGCAGCGCCGGGTCAACCTGGCAGGCAAAAGCCACCTCCAGCGGCTTGCCCATCCGCTGCGCCTTCGCGAGGTGCAGGCCGATGTGGCTCATGGGGGGATTCCAGAAGGCGAACACCGAGATCTGCTTCTTCTGCTGCTCTTCGCTGTAGCTGCCACCGTGGGGGTGGACGCAGTTCCAGAAGCTGGTGGCCCGGTAGGCCCCCACGTTGCGGATGCCGGTCTCGGGATCCTTGGTGACGCCCACGCCCCCGGTGATGTAGGACGCGCCCTCCTTGCCGAAGAAGACGTGGGGGATGTGCTTGTCCACCGACACCTGGTCCTTCGGGATGACCACGTCCTTGCAGGGGGCCTGCTTGCGATCCACCAGGACCGGCTGGATCCATCGGGAAGGATCCGCCAGCACCTGGAAGTGCTTCAGCTTGGCCGCCACCGGATCCGGCGTGTCGAGGATGAGCGCCGTGCGCTCCCGGGTGCCGTAAGGATTGAAGATCAGCGGCACGCCAGGGGTGTTGTAGCCCACCAGGTTGTCGAGGATGAGGGCCGGACCACTGGTCTCCGCCAGATGCCGCATCAGCGCCTGGAGTTCGTTCGTGCCCTGGCGGCAGTCGAGGGGCACCTGCACCCGCTTGAGCTGCCCGATGTTCTCGAGCTTGTGCAGAAACTCCCGCATGTCCTTGTACGGCATCGCCAGAACTCCCGGTCAGAGGTTGTGCAGACGGCGTCCGGAACGGACGCCGGCAGCCGGTTGCGGTGCCCCGGGGCACCCGGCCGGACGGCGCGGAACCTTAGCACGACTGCCGGCGACGCCGCGCCTGCCCGCCCCTACCAGAACGGCTTCACCTTGCCGAGGAAAGCAATGGCGAGGACGAGCCCGTAGAGCAGCAGCGCCCAGGCCATGGTCAGGTTCGTCGCGCGGGTGATGGCCGCCTCGGCGGCGTCGTCGAGCCCCCGCTCGCCGAGCCGCAGCAGCGTGGTGAACGGCTGGAACCGCGTGTCGATGCCGAGGATCACCCAGAACACCAGCCCGAAGAGCAGCAGCTTGAGAGCGAACCAGCCGGCCGCCACCGGCGCACCGGTGGCCAGCGACAGCGCCCCGATGCCGACGAAGAGCGCGCCGGCCACGAGCTCCCAGGCGTTGTTCAGCCGGCGCAGCCGGGCGGCCAGCGGCCTGCCCTTGCGCACCACCAGCGCGACGTGCAGCACCGTCCAGCCGAGGCCGATGATCCAGGCCAGCGCCAGCAGCCAGCCGGGGATCGAGGCCACACCGAGCCCGGCGGCCAGGTGCATGCCCACCGGCAGGATCAGCGCGACGCAGGTCCGGGGCGCCAGGTCGATGTAGAAGGCCAGGCGGATCAACGTGACCCGCGTGGCGTAGTCGAGCCGGCGGTCCTTGATCCAGGCCATGACCAGGAACAGCCCGACGTCGGCGCCGAGCCAGTAGACGAGCAGCAGGATGTGGGCATAGGCCCACAGCAGCTGCGGCTCCAGGCTCATGGCGCGAGAGCGGCCAGCCAGGTCGCCGGATCGGTGCCCGCCGCCGCCTCGCGCACCGGGATGCCCCGGGCAAGGACCGGCGCCGCCGGATCAGCGGCCGCCAGGTCCAGCAGTTCGCTCTGCAGCTCCTGCCAGTGGCCGGCCGCCTTCATGAGCTCCAGCACGTCGCGCTGCAGGCGGCGTCCGTCCAGGTCAGGCTCCTCCCAGCGGATGGACGCGCGGTCGCGCTGGAACCACGGGTGGTACAGGCGGCCGTCGCGCACCGTGTGCCAGTACCGGAGCAGATGGCCGCCGTGCCAGTCGATGGTCTCGGGGGCAAAGCTCGCGCGCCAGGCCGCGATGGCGGCCGCGTCCGGCTCCGGCCTGCCGATCAGGTGCAGGCCGGTGAAGCGGCCCGGCGCCGCAGCCGCCAGGGCCAGCGCGAAGGTCGCCCCCCAGCCGTCGGCCAGCACCTGGACGCGCTCCAGCCCGAGGGCATCCAGCGTCGCCAGCGTCGCCGCAATGGCCGACGCGACGCGACCCAGGGACGCGTGCACCAGGGGTCCGGACTCGCCGTGGCCAGGCAGGTCCGGCGCCACGACGGGCCGGGTGGCGGCCAGCTGCCCGAGGGCCTCGCCCCAGCAGGCGCCGCTGGCGCCGGGCGCATGCAGCAGCAGCAGCGCCAGCTCGCCCGCGGCCGGCCGGCGGTTCCAGCGCAGATGGATGGCAGCCACGGGCGTCGGGATCACTGCGCGGCGCAGCGCCGTGTCGCCGGCCGGCCGCGCCAGCGCCGGCGGCACCGGCGGTGGCTCGGTGCCCGGGTGTGCCTGCACATGGGCCGCCAGGCGTGCCAGCGCCGCATCCGGGGCCGGCGCCGCCTCGACGGTGACCGTCGGCGCCACCGGACCGATCCGGACGAGGTGCGCACTGAGGGGATCCAGCGGCGAGGCCGTGACCACGGTCGGCACCGCCATGGCGCGGAGCGCCGCGGGCCCGTCGAACAGGAACGCGCCGCGATAGGCGATGTGGTACGTGTCCGCCGCGCGCAGCAGTTCGAGCAGTGCCTGCTGCTGGTGCGCGGGCGGCGGCATCGGGAAGTCCATGCGCCGCGCCAGCGCCGGCCAGTGCCACGGGAAAAAGATCGCCTGCTCGCGGTTGCGCGCCCAGGCCCAGGCCAGGTGGCCACCGTCCCAGCGCGGCTCGATGGGCGGCAGGTAGTCCGCGAGGATGGGCCCGCGCTCCGCGTCGTCCATCACCATCAGGCCGTTGCAGGCGACCGCCGTGATGCGGTCCGGATGGCGGTGCCCCAGGGCGACACCGATCATGCCACCGGTGTGGAAGCCATAGGCCGCCGCGCGGCCGACGCCGATGACGTCGAGGAACTCGACGGCGGCGCCGGCGAAATCATCGAGGCTAGCCTCGGCGACGCCGAGGGGATCGGAGAGCCCGTACCCGGGCGTGTCCGGGGCAATGGCCGTGCACCACCGGCCCCACTCGGCCATGACGGGTTCGAGCTCGCGGGACGACTGGGGCGACTGGTGCAGCAGCAGGACGGCGGGGCCCTGCCCGGCGCGCCGGTAGTGGACCTGGCGGCGGCCGAACCGGCCGTCCACCGTGGCGTAGTGGCGGGTGACGGGTACGCTCATGGTGCGGGTCATCCTAGCGGAACGGGCCGGCCGCTGCGGACCCGGCCGCGGGGCCCAAGACCTGCGGCCAGCCCGCGCCGCGTCGCCTGCCCGGCGGGCCGCCTGTATCATCTGCGGCCCCGAACCAGCCCCCTGGAGCCCCCCATGTCCGCACGCAAGGTCGCCATCGTCACCGGATCCGCCACGGGGGTCGGCGCCGCCGCGGCCATCCTGCTGGCCAGCAAGGGCTGCAACGTGGTGATCAACTACACGCGGAGCAAGGACGAGGCCGAGGCCACGGCCGCCGAGTGCCGCGCCAAGGGCGCCGAGACCATCGTCTACCAGGGCGACGTCTCCGACGACGACGCCTGCCGGGGCATGGCGAAGGCCGCCGCCGACAAGTGGGGCCGCATCGACTACCTGATCAACAACGCCGCCCGCACCAAGTTCAACCCGTACCCGAAGCTCGACGGCGTCAGCAAGCAGGACTTCCTCGACATCTACGCGGTGAACGTCGTCGGCGCCTACCAGATGGTGCGGGCCGTGACGCCGTACATGAAGAAGCAGGGGTCGGGCGCCATCGTCAACGACTCGTCCATCGGCGGCGTCACCGGCATCGCCTCGTCGATTCCCTACGCGGCGTCGAAGGCGGCGCTGAACCTCATGACCAAGTCCCTGGCCCACGTGCTGGCGCCCGAGATCCGCATCAACACCGTGGTGCCCGGCATGATCCAGACCCGCTGGCTCAAGGGCGGCATGGGCGAGGAGCAGTACCAGGCGATGCTGAAGTCCCAGGGCGACCAGCTGCCGCTCAAGAAGGTCGCGACGGCCGAGGACATCGCGGAGGTGCTGGTCTGGTTCCTCGAGAGCGCCCACCTCATCACCGGCGAGTCGCTGATCGTCGACAGCGGCATCCACATCGGCCAGCTGCCGCCCTACTCCAGCGGCGACTCCTACTGAGGCCGTCGGCTCAGGGCGGGGTGAGCGTGAGCTCGCCCTTCCAGCCGAAGCCGCGGGCATTGTCGACGAGCCGGACGAACGAGGGCTGCAGCGCCCAGAAGGCCGTCCGGCGCAGGCGCTCGCCGATCAGGCGTTCGCCATCGTTGCGGGGCGCTTCGAACAGGCGCTGCACGTCGCGGAACTTCGCGAGGTAGCAGGCCAGCGCCGCGTCGCGCGCCGGGCCTTCGAGCACGGCCGCGCGCCCCTCGAGCTGCACGCCGAGCACGTCGTCCCAGGTGTGCACGTCCGGCTGCACGGCCCCGGCCACCCGGTCGCCGGCGACGAGGTCGCGCCCGTGCCGCGTCCGCGGATCGGTGACGAAGTAGAGGTTCAGCGCCGCGTCGCTGGCGAAGAAGACGGTAGCCGCCCAGGGCCGCCCGTCGGCGCCGGTGGTGGCGAGGGTGACGGTCGCCTGCCGGCCCAGCACCTCGCCGATGCGGGCGCGGAGCGCAGCCTCGCCCTCGCCCGCCGTCACTCGCCCCGGCCCCGGCTCTCGCGCCGCGCCTCGCGGGCGCCCTTCCAGCGCTTGACGAGGCCGCTCTCGATGTCGAACAGGTCGAGCACGCGGCCGACATTGTGGTTGATCAGGTCGTCGATGGTGTGCGGGTCGTTGTAGAAGGCCGGCATCGGCGGCGCGATGAGGGCGCCCATCTCGGCCGCCTGCAGCAGCAGGCGGCAGTGGCCCACGTGCAGCGGCGTCTCCCGCGGCATCAGCACCAGCTTGCGCTGCTCCTTGAGGATCACGTCGGCGGCGCGCACCACCAGGTTGTCGGCGTAGGAGCTGACGATGCCGGAGAGCGTCTTCATCGAGCACGGCGCGACGATCATGCCGGCGGTCTTGAAGGATCCGCTGGCGATGCTGGCCGCCAGGTTCTGGTCGCTGTGCACCTCGTGGGCCAGCGCCTCCACGTCCTTCACCTGCCAGCTCGTCTCGAGGGCGATGTTGAGCTTGCCGCCGTTGCTGAGCACGAGATGCACTTCTGCGCCCGGCACCTCGCGCAGGGCCTCGAGCAGGCGGATGCCGTAGATCGCGCCGCTGGCGCCGGTGATGGCGACGATGATGCGCATGGGATGTCCCGTCGTTTGCTCAGGTCCGGATCATACTGGCGCCCGGCCGTCGCCGGCCACCGGCCCGCTCACACCGTGGTCCGCCGAAGACGGCATGACGCACACCACCGGATCACCGACGGCCACGTCGCGACCGGCGATCACCCGGCAGGTGACGCCGCCGCGCCAGTCGGGCGCCAGCGCCGTCTGCAGGCCCGGCCAGGCCGCATCCATGCGGGCGCAGGGATCGGTCTCGCCGGTCACCCGCAGGCGCAGCGACGCACCCACCTGCAGCTCCGCGCCCACGGCCTGTGCCAGGTCGATGCCCTCGACGTAGAGGTTGGCCCGGCGCGCGGTCCACGGCAGCGTCGCCCCGGCATCGGCCAGCGCCGCCTCCCAGCCATCGCGCGCGAGCACGGTGACCTGGCGGCGGCCCGGCCGGCCCCGCGCATCGCCGTCGACGCCGAGCTCCGGGGTCACGCGCACCGCGGACAACGCTTCCATCGGCCCGCGGGACCGCCGGCGGCGGGCGATGCCGAGCAGCTGGCCCTCCGCGCTCATGCGGCGCTGCCGCCGCCTTCGGGCGGCACGCGGTCGAGCTGGGACGCGCCGAAGAGGATCGCGCGGGCCCGCTCGTCCGGCTGGAAGTCCGGCCAGCCCTCCGCCAGCAGCGCCCAGGCCCGCGCCACGGCCGGGCGGGCCGCGATGCGCGCGACCCAGTCGGCCACGGCGGGCCAGGCCGCCGGGGTCTCGAGCCGGACGTCGCTGTCGACGACCCACGGGTAGGTGGCGATGTCGGCGATGGTGTAGCCGCCGGCCGCGAGCCACGGCGTCGCGGCGAGCCGACCGTCGAGCACCTTCAGCAGGCGCCTCACCTCGTTGGTGTAGCGCGTGATGCCGTAGGGCACGCGCTCGGGCGCATAGCGGCGGAAGTGGTTCGCCTGGCCGAACATGGGCCCCACTCCGGCCATCTGGAACATGAGCCACTGCAGCGTCTCGCTGCAGGCCCGCGCGTCGGCGGGCAGGAAGCGGCCGGTCTTCTCCGCGAGGTACCAGAGGATCGCACCCGACTCGAACACCGTGAACGGCGTGCCGCCCGGACCGTCGGTGTCGACGATGACGGGAATGCGGCCGTTGGGATTCAGGGCCAGGAAGGCGGGCTGGAACTGGTCGCCGCGGCCGATGTCGATGCGGTGTGCCTGGTACGGCAGCCCGCACTCCTCGAGCATCAGGTGGACCTTGCGGCCGTTGGGGGTCGGCAGGCTGTACAGCTCGATCACGCGGGTTCCTCGACACGTCGGACCGTGGCGACTATAACGCCCGGCATCGCCTCTGCCGGCCGTGCCGGCGCGGAGCCTTCGATGCGGGACACCCCGTCACGCCCGTCCGGCCACGCGGCTGCGCTGGTGCTGCTGGTCTTCGCCGGCATCCCGGCAGCCGATGCACGCGACATCGTCGTCACCGGCGGCACGAACATCGCGGTGGCCTCGGACCCGCGCGACGGTGGCGTCGTGTTCGACCTGCAGGGCCGGCTGTGGTCACTGCCCGCCGGCGGCGGCGAAGCCCGCCCGCTGACCGATGCCCTCGGCGACGACCGCCTCCCCGCCTTCAGCCCCGACGGCCGCGAGGTCGTTTTCCAGAGCTTTCGCGGCGGCCGCTTCGGCCTGTGGCGCGTCGGCCGCGATGGCCGTGGCCTGCGGCCACTGACGACAGGGGCGGGCGACGACCGCGAGCCGGTGGTGACGCCCGACGGCGGCGCCGTGGTCTTCACGTCGGACCGCGACGGCACCCTCGACGTGTTCCGGCTGGACCGGGCCACCGGCAGCACCACATCCATCGCCGGTGGCCCCGGCGACGACTACTGGCCGGCCGTGGCGCCCGACGGGACGACGCTCGCCTTCGTCAGCGACCGGTCCGGCCGGCCGGCCCTGTGGATCCAGGCGGCGGGCGCAGCGCCCCGGGCCCTGACGGGCGTGGCCGGCGGCCGGCCCGCTGCCCCGGCCTTCAGCCCCGACGGCACCCGTCTCGCCTTCGTCGCACCGACGGAGCAGCTCGCCTTCCCGGCCGTGGCGCGGCAACGGCTCTTCGTGGTCGATCTCCGCTCGAACGCCATCACGCCGGTCAGCCACGAGGCCGAGGACGTGTTCCCGTTCCGGGCCACGTGGCTGGACGATGACCGCCTGCGCTATACGGCTGACGGCACCGTGCGGGAGCGGTCCATCAGCGCCGGACCGGGCGCCACGCCGCGGGACTGGCGGTGGAGCGCGCGGCTCGGCTTCGCCCGCCGCAGCACCGTGCGACCGCGACCGGTGCCGGATGGCGGCGAGGTGGCCGGCATCGTCGAGCCGGTCGTCCGCCCGGGCAGCGGCAGCATCGTCTTCCAGGCGCTGGGCGACCTCTGGGAGCGCGGTGCCGACGGCCGCCTGGCACCGCTGACCGACGACGCATTCCTCGAGCGCGACCCGGCCTTCTCCGCCGACGGGCGCTGGCTCGCCTTCGTCGGTGACCGGGGCGGCAGCATGCAGGTGTGGCTCAGGGACCTGGCCACCGGCGCCGAGCGGCAACTGACGCGCCTGCCCCGCGGACTGCGCTACCCCACCTTCAGCGCGGCCGGCGACCGCCTCTTCGTGCAGCAGGCCGGCCCCCGGGGCAACCAGGACTTCACGCTGCACGAGGTGCGCCTCGACACCGGCGCCGTGCGCAACCTGAAGGTGCCGGGCTTCTGGCCGGCCCGCATGGGCGAGAGCGCCGACCGGCGCCACCTGCTCCTGACGGCGCTGGCCGCGCGCTCGGCGCGCTACCGCGAGGGGCGCAACGAGCTGCTGCGGGTGGACCTGGCCACGGGCGTCAGCGAGTCCGTGCCGGTCGGCGATGGCCCGGGCCCCGACGCCGGCATCGCCGTGTCGCCGGACGGCAGCCGGGCCGTGGTCACCATCGGCGGCGTCGTGCATGGCCTGCGTCTCACCGACGACGGCCGGCCCGCCGGCCCGCCGGAGCGGTGGGGCGAGCCCCTGCCCGGCGGCCTCGCCGACTACCCCGCCTTCACGCCCGACGGGCAGGCGATCGTCTACTACGGTGCTGGCGGCCTGCGGCGGCAACCGGCCGCGACAGCCCGCCAGGCGACGGCACTGCCAGTGGACCTGGCGTGGCAGGACCGCCACCGTCAGGGCCGGGTGGTGGTCCGGGCGGGCCGCCTCTTCGACGGCACCGGCACCACCTATCGCGAGCGCGTCGACGTGGTCGTCGATGACGGGCGGATCACCGGCATCGAGCCGTGGCGCGACCGGCCTGCCGGCGTCAGCGTCATCGACGCCAGTGGCCGCACCGTGCTGCCGGGCCTCTTCGACAACCACACCCACGCCCAGGCCCACGACGGCAGCTGGGTCGGCAACGCCTGGCTCGCCTTCGGCGTCACCAGCATCGTCGAGCCCGGTGGCCTGCCCTACGAATCCCGCGAGCAGCAGGAGTCCTGGGCCAGCGGCCGCCGGGCGGGACCCCGGCTATTCATCGCCGGCCCCCAGCTCGACGGCGACCGGCGGTTCTTCCCGTTCGCCGTGCAGGCCCCCGGCCGCGACCGGCTCGCCGCCGAGTTCGGGCGGGCGCGACGCCTCGACTACCGGCTGCTGAAGACCTACACGCGACTGCCCCCCGCGACGCAGCGCGACGTGATCCGCGCGGCGGCCCGGCTCGGCGTCCCCGTGTCTTCCCACGAGGTCTATCCGGCGCTGGCCCTGGGCGGGCAGCGCGTCGAGCACCTGCGCGGCACCAGCCGCCTCGGCTGGTCCGCGAAGCAGAGCGACATGCTGCGCAGCTATGACGACGTGGTGGGCATCGTGGGCCGCAGTGGCGCCACCATCGTGCCGACCATCGTCGTCTCGGGCGGCTTCCTGGACTTCGTGACCGGCAACCCGGCGGCGCTGGCGCTGCCGCAGCTGGCGAGCCTGCCCGAGGCGGAGCGGCGCAACCTCGCGCTGCTGCCGGCACTGCTCGGCAACCGCCGGCCCCTGCTGGCCGAGGCCGTGGGCAATGCCCGGGATACCGTGGCAGCGCTGCACGCGGCCGGCGCCCGCATCGTCGCCGGCACCGACGCGCCGATCTTCACCTATGGACTGTCGCTTCACGCGGAGCTGCGGAACTACGCCGCGGCGGGGCTGCCGCCGGCCGAGGTGCTGCGCACCGCCACGGCCAATGCCGCCGACGCCCTCGGGCTGGGGGGGGACCTGGGCTATCTGCTGCCGGGACGCCGTGCCGACATCCTGGTGGTGGATGGCGATCCGCTCGCCAGCGTCGCCGACCTTGGACGGGTGGCGCTGGTGCTGAAGGGCGGCATAGTGGTCGCGGGACCACCTGCCGGGACGCCGTGATAACCTTGCGCCCCGCCGCAGACCTGCGGAACCCGGACGGGCATGGAACTCCTCGCGCAACCCGAAACCTGGATCGCGTTCCTCACGCTGACGGCGCTGGAACTCGTCCTCGGCATCGACAACGTCATCTTCATCTCGATCCTCGTCGACAAGCTGCCGCGCGAGCGGCGCGAGCTGGCGCGGCGGATCGGGCTGTTCCTGGCCATGTTCATGCGCATCGCCCTGCTGACGCTGCTGGCCTGGCTGGTGGGGCTGACGGCACCGCTGTTCACGATCGTGCAGCCGATCTCGGGCCGGGACATCATCCTGATCGGCGGCGGGCTCTTCCTGCTCTGGAAGAGCACCCGCGAGATCGGCTCGCTGCTCGAGGGTGACGAGGAAGGCGGCTCGGGACCGGTCCGGGCGACGTTCACCGCGATCATCCTGCAGATCATCGTCGTCGACCTGGTGTTCTCGCTGGACTCGATCATCACGGCCGTCGGCATGGTGCAGGACGTGCCCGTGATGATCGCCGCGGTGGTGGCCTCGGTGATCCTGATGATGCTGTTCGCGCGCTTCATCGGCGAGTTCGTGTCCGAGCACCCGACGATCAAGATGCTGGCGCTGGCCTTCCTGATGGTGGTCGGCGTGGCGCTGATCGCCGACGGCTTCGAGACCCACGTGCCGCGCGGCTACATCTACTTCGCCATGGCGTTCTCCGTGGCCGTCGAGATGCTCAACCTGCGCCTGCGCCGCAACCGTGCCGCAGTGCGGCCGGCCGGCGAGCCGGGCCAGTCCGTCGACCGCGGCGCCTGAGGGCGGCGGCTGCGTTAAGATCGCGGCCCGCCCCGCCTGTCGGGCCGGGACAACCACCATGCAGCCCGCACGCGACCTCTTTTCCTACCGCAAGTACTGGGCCGCCCGGCTGACGCCGGCGCCCGTCCTGCCGATGTCGCGCGCGGAAATGGACGCGCTCGGCTGGGACGAGTGCGACGTCATCCTGGTGACCGGCGACGCCTACGTCGACCACCCCAGCTTCGGCATGGCCGTGGTCGGCCGGCTCCTGGAAGCCCAGGGCTTCCGTGTCGGCATCATCAGCCAGCCCGACTGGACCTCGACTGCGGCGTTCACCGCGCTGGGCCGGCCGCGCCTCTTCTTCGGCGTCACCGCCGGCAACATGGACTCGATGGTGAACCGGTACACGGCAGACCGCCGCGTCCGGTCCGACGACGCCTACACGCCCAGCGGCGAGGCCGGCCGCCGGCCCGACCATTCGGTCATCGTCTACGCCCAGCGCGTGCGAGAGGCGTTCCCCGGCAGCGCCATCGTCATCGGCGGCATCGAGGCGAGCCTGCGGCGCGTCGCGCACTACGACTACTGGAGCGACACGGTCCGGCGCTCGATCCTCCTCGACAGCAAGGCCGACCTGCTCGTCTACGGCAACGGCGAGCGGCAGGTCGTCGAGATCGCCCACCGGCTCGCGGCCGGCGAGGGCATCGCCACGCTGACCGGCCTGCGCGGCACGGCCTTCGTGCTGCAGCAGTGGCCGGAGGGGTTCACCGAGGTGGACTCTTCCGCCATCGACGAACCGGGCGCGCTCAACCCGCCCGTCGACCCCTACAGCCACACGACGCCGCTGTCGGGCGGGGCCGCGGGCGCCGCCTGCGCCACCGGCAGCAAGGCCGGGTCGCCGGGCGAGAACGTGGTCGTGCTCCAGCGCCGCGTCCCGAAGGTCGACCGCAGCCATTCGGTCGTGCGCCTGCCGGCCTTCGAGGCGGTGCGTGCCGATCCGGTGCTCTATGCGCACGCCTCGCGGGTGCTGCACCTGGAGACGAACCCCGGCAACGCGCGGGCGCTCGTGCAGCGCCACGGCGACCGCGACCTGTGGCTGAACCCGCCGCCGCTGCCGCTGACGACGCCGGAATTCGACCGCGTCTACGAACTGCCCTACACGCGCCTGCCCCACCCGGCTTATGGAGACGCGAAGATCCCGGCCTGGGAGATGATCCGCTTCTCGGTGATCATCCAGCGCGGCTGCTTCGGCGGCTGCACCTTCTGCTCCATCACCGAGCACGAGGGCCGCATCATCCAGAACCGGTCCGAGGACTCGATCATCCGCGAGATCGAGCAGATCCGCGACAAGGTGCCGGGCTTCACCGGGGTCATCTCCGACCTCGGCGGGCCCACGGCCAACATGTACCGCATCGCCTGCAAGAGCCGCGAGATCGAGGCCGCGTGCCGGCGGCCGTCCTGCGTGTTCCCTGGCATCTGCCCGAACCTCGACACCGACCACTCGGCGCTGATCGGGCTGTACCGCCGGGCGCGCGCGGTCCCGGGCGTGAAGAAGGTGCTCATCGCCTCCGGCGTGCGCTACGACCTCGCCGTGGAATCGCCCGAGTACATCCGCGAGCTCGCCACCCACCACGTCGGCGGCTATCTCAAGATCGCGCCGGAGCACACCGAGTCCGGGCCGCTGGGCAAGATGATGAAGCCGGGCATCGGCAGCTACCACCGCTTCAAGGAACTGTTCGACCGCTATTCGCAGGCCGCGGGCAAGGAGCAGTACCTCATCCCGTACTTCATCGCCGCGCACCCGGGCACCACCGATGAGGACATGCTGAACCTGGCCCTCTGGCTCAAGGGCAACAACCTGCGCGTCGACCAGGTGCAGACCTTCCTGCCCTCGCCCATGGCCACGGCCACGGCGATGTACCACTCGGGGCGGAACCCTTTGCGGCGGGTCACGCGCACGAGCGAAACAGTCAGCATCCCGCGCGGGCTGCGGGTACGCCGGCTGCACAAGGCCTTCCTGCGATACCACGACGCCCACAACTGGCCGCTGCTGCGCGAGGCGCTGAAGCGCATGGGTCGCGCCGACCTGATCGGCAACGGCAAGCACCAGCTGGTGCCGGCGTGGCAGCCGGCAGGCACCGGGCGGCCCGCGGGTCACCGGGGCACCACCGGCCGGCCGGCCGGGACCCGCAGCGCCCCCCGCCGGGCACGGCCCGGCCGCCCGTCCCGCTGAATCCGCGGCAGGGGCGACCACGAAACGGTCCGGAGCCACGCCCCGCATGACGCCGCGGGCAGGCTGCGGCATTCTGCGACCCTGGGGAGCCCGATGAACGCCACCGAGAAGCCTGCCGTCGCCACGGCCGGGACCAGCCACTCGCCGCACGGGGCGCCGGCCGACGCGAGCCTCGCGCCGCCGGCTGCCGGCATCGACCCGCTCAAGCTCTACAAGTCGGCCGAGGGCTACCGGACCATCATGGAGTGGTACGACTCGGTCCTCGACGAAATCCAGATGCCTTACGAATCGCTGTACGTGAACACGCGATTCGGCCGCACCCACCTGATCGCCGCAGGCCCCGCCGACGCCGAGCCGCTCTTCCTGCTGCCCGGCGTCGCCGGCTGCGCGGCGCTGTGGCGCCGGCAGCTGCCGACCCTCGGGCAGCACTTCCGCGTCTACGCCGTGGACATCCCCGGCCAGCCGGGCCGCAGCGACCCGAATCCGCCGTCCTTCCTCAATAGTGACTACGTCGACTGGCTCAAGGACGTGCTGGACGACCTGGGGCTGGCCAAGGCCCACTTCGGCGGCGTCAGCGTCGGCGCTTGGATCGCCATGCGGATGGGCATCGAGGCACCGGAGCGGACGCTGAAGGTCGTCATGCTCGGGCCAACCGGCATTTCCCGGGCCCGCCTGCCCGTCGGCACCTGGCTCAAGCGGGCAGCGCTGTCGCGGAAGAACCCCGACGCGATGCAGGCCGAGATCACCGCCAAGAAGGTTTCGGCCTCGGTGACCCGGGCGCCGGGCGAGGCCTTCGGCACCTTCGACCGCCAGCTGGCGCGGGCCATGTCCCTGTGCACCAAGCACTACCGGGTCGACCGGTCGCTCGGCATCTACGACGAGGCGAACCAGCGCCTGCGCATGCTCGACGGCCTGCGGGTGCTCGGCAAGTTCTTCCTGGCGGAGAGCCGCCAGCGGCTGCGCCGCTTCAGCGTGCCCGGCCTCGTCGTGTTCGGCGAATTCGAGGTGCTGTACGATCCGCACGCCGTGGGGCGCAAGGCCAGGGACCTGATGGGCAATGTCCGCGTCGAAGTCGTGCCGCAGGCGGGTCACGCCGCCATCTACGATCGCCCGGAGATCGTCGATCCGATGGTCATCGACTTCCTGCAGAGCTGAGCGCGCCGTGACGACGCCGTTCCGCCCGGCGCGGCAGTACCTGCACGCCCTCGTCCTGCTGCTGGCCCCGGGGCTGGCCCTGGCCCACGAGGGCGCGAGCCTGCCTTACGGGTCGTTCCTCGGCGGGCTGCTGCACCCCGTGCTCGGCCCGGACCACTTCCTGGCCATGGTCAGCGTCGGCATCCTGAGCGCGCAGATGGGCGGCCGGGCCATCTGGACCGTGCCCGCCACCTTCGTCGCCGTCATGGCGCTGGGGGGCCTCGCCGGCTGGCTCGGTCTGCCGCTGACCTCCATCGAGGCCGGCATCGCCTTCTCGGTGCTGGCCCTCGGCGCGGCCATCGCCGCCGAACGGCGCATCCCGGTGGTCTTGGCCATGGTCTTCGTCGGCACCTTTGCCATCTTCCACGGCTACGCCCACGGGGCCGAGATGCCCGAGGTGGCCACGCCCGTGACCTACGCCCTCGGCTTCATCAGCGGCACCGCGGGACTGCACCTCGCGGGCGTCGTCATCGGCGACATCTCCCAGCACTACGCCACGGGCAAGGTCGTGCTGCGGGCCGCCGGCGGCCTCATCGCCGCCGTCGGCGCCTACTTCCTCCTCGCCGCCACGGGGATTGCCTGAAGGACCCAACCATGCGCGTGCGCAACGGCAAGCTGCTGGCCTTCGAGGTCGGGCAGGTCTTCTTCATCGCCATCGCCGGCTCGCTGCTCCACTTCGCCTTCGAGCTGGCGGACTACTGGGTGCCCATGGCCTGGTTCGCCGCCGTGAACGAGAGCGCCTGGGAGCACACGAAGATGTACTTCTGGCCCGGGCTCGCCTGGACCCTCGCCCAGTACACGTACACGCGCGGCATCGCCAACAACTACTGGTTCGGCAAGGCCATGGCCCTGCTGGTCACGCCGGTGACGATCTTCGTGCTGTACTTCAGCTACCTCAGCTGGTCCATGGCCGATGGCGGCAAGCCGACGCTGGCGGTGATGCTGTCGATCATGTTCCTCGGCATCGGCGCCGGCCAGGCCTTGAGCTACTACATCCTGACCTCGCCGCCGCTGGCTCCGGTCACCCGTCGTTACGCAACGGCCACCTACGCGCTGCTGCTGGTGCTCTTCTCGAGCTTCACGTACTTCCCGCCGAAGCTGCCGCTGTTCGAGAACTTCTACTGCTACCAGTACACCGGCGACTACGGGATCCTGCCGGACTACGAGCCGTACCGGGTGTTTACGCGGGACGAGAATGCCGGCGGCGGGGTGAATTACTGCGCCACGCTGACCCAGCAGGCGGTCGACAACCGCTGACCCGCTCGCTTATGTAGCGAGTGCTGCGCCCGTGACGGGCCGCCGCTGTCAAAAGCGCCGCACCGTCCGCCACTGGATGCGCTAGTCTTGCGTGCAAGGGAGGACCAAGAAGCCCCCGGCACGAACAACAACAAGAAGAATCCCATGCCCGCAAAAATCGAGATCGGGCCCGCGCGCGCCGCGGATGCCCAGGTGCTTGCCGAAATGTCCCGGCGGCTCGTCGAGGTCGGCCTGCCGTGGAGCTGGACTCCGGCCCGCATCACGCGCCACCTGGCCCACGCCGAGTCGCTGGTCCTGTCGGCCCGGGCCGGCGAACAGGTGGCGGGCTTCGCGATCATGCACTTCGGCGAAGAAGTGGCCCACCTGAACCTGCTGGCCGTCGACACGCAGTACCAGCGGCGCGGCATCGGCCAGCGGCTGCTTGCCTGGCTCGAGGAGAGCGCCGTGACCGCGGGCGTCTTCCTGATCTGCCTCGAGGTGCGCAGCCGCAACCCGTCGGCGATCCGCTTCTACCGCAACCGCGGCTACCAGGAAGCCGGCCGCCTGCCCCGCTACTACAGCGGCCGCGAGGACGCCATCCGCATGACCCGCGACCTGCGCCACCCGGAGTCGCGCCGCACGGTGCTGCCGGCCCCGTCGGCGGCGGCCAGCGGCACACTGGCGGGGGCCGACTGGATCCTGACGAAATTCAAGCGCTGAGCGCCGCGCGGGAGATGGTGCCGGGGAGAGGATTCGAACCTCCGACCCACGCATTACGAATGCGTTGCTCTGCCAGCTGAGCTACCCCGGCCCGGGGTGAAGGCGGCGCAGTATAGAAAATGCCCCCCGGCCGGGCAAACGACCGCGTCGCGTCAGCGGCTGCGCAGCCGCACGATGACCTCGACGCTCTCGGCCCGGGTGCCGGCCGGCAGGCTCGGGATGCCCGGCAGCCCCACGGCGCCCGCATCGATGTCGGTCAGCTCGCCGGTGTCGGCGTTGTAGAAGTGGTGGTGCGGGACCGTGGTCGAGTCGTAGATGGCGCGGCCCGGATCCACGGCCACCTCGCGCACCAGGCCATGGGCCGTGAAGAGCCGCAGCGTGTTGTAGACCGTCGCCTTGGAGACGGCGCTGCCGGCGGCCCGGAGCTGCTGCAGGATCTGGTCGGCCGACAGATGCACCGGCTGGCGCAACAGCAGCGCACCGATCTCGAGCCGCTGCGGCGTGGGGTTCACGCCGTGCGCCTCGAGCTTCGCCTGGACGTCGATGGCCGGATCCATGTCGGGGCTTTCGTCCGCGGCCGTCCGCGAAAGGTCAAGTTATACGCAAAATCATTGCGTTAGCGATTCTAACGGTGGTGATTCGCCGGTGTAAATCGGGCGTCGCGGCGGGCGTGGACCCGGCACGACAGCCTTTCCCGACACATTGGCCGGAAAGTCGGCTGGGCCGGCGCCGGGCGGCCCGCTACGGTACGCAGCCCGCCACGCCCCCGGAGTCCGCCCCATGCGTCGCCAGGCCGGCCAGACCCTCGTCGAGCTCACGGTCACCCTGGCCGTCGCCGCCACGCTGGCCACCGGGGCGGCGGCCAGCTTCGGGCAGCTGCGGCGGCAGGCCCGCATGACGGCCGCCACCAACGCGCTGGTGCACGGGGCGCACGTCGCCCGGCAAGCGGCCCTGGTGCGCGGCACCGAGATCGTCCTCTGCCGCAGCCGCGACGGGCACCAGTGCGTCCATGCGGGCGACTGGTCCGCGGGCTTCATCGTCTTCGCCAACGACGACGCCGACAGCCCGCCCCGGGTCGACGCCGGCGAGGCCGTCCTCGAGGCCGGGGTGCCCTTCGCCGGCGGCCTCATCGGCGCCAACCGCAGCTTCTTCGTGTTCCGCCCGCCCGGACGCCGGTCGGTAAACGGCACGCTGTGGCTCTGCGACGACCGCGGCGAGGCCGCGGCCCGGGTCGTGGTCGTCAGCTACTCGGGCCGGCCCCGGGCAGCAACGGCCCAGGAATCTCCCACCACTGTGAGCTGTGCAGCCTAATGCCCTGTATCAGAAGAATTTGTTGCAGCAGGCCTGGGCGGCGGTCCGACGGCGGCTTCGGCCTCATCGAGGTACTCGTGGCACTCGCCGTCGGCGCCATCGCACTGCTGGGCGCGGCCGTGGTTGCCGTCGAGGGGCTCCGGGCGGGCGGCGCGGCGCTGCGCGCCGCCGCGGCCACGAACCTGGCGGCGGACATGGCCGGGCGCATCCGCACCAACCGCAGGGCCATCGCCGCCTATGCCGGGGAGGGGCCGGGATGGGATGCGGGCTGCTCGACGGTCGGGGACCCCTGCGCTCCGGCCGAGGTCGCCGCCGACGACTGGTTCCAGTGGCAGGCCGCCATCGAGGCGCGGCTGCCACGGGGCGCCGCCGCGGCGATCCAGCTCGACGATGGTGACGCGGACGGGGCGTGCCCCTGCACGGTCGAGGTGAACTGGCCGGAACCGGGTGCGGCCCACCCTGCCGGCGTGCGGCTGGTGCTGCCATGAACGGACCGTCGCCCGCGACCTGCCGGGGGCTCACGCTGGTGGAACTGCTGGTCTCCATGGCCGTCGGCCTGCTGCTGGCCACGGGGCTCGGCTACACCTACCTGCAGGCGGCCGCCGGCCGGGACGGCACCGAAAGCCTCACTGACCTGCAGGAGACCGCCCAGTTCGCCGTCGATGCCGTGGAGGCGGACCTCCGGCTCGCGGGCTTCTACGGCCGCGGCGCAGGCGCGGCCCGCCTCACGGTGCTGCCCGGCATCGCCATCCGCTGCGACGGCAGCGACGTCACGCCCTGGGTACTCGACCTGGCCCACCCCGTTGCCGGCCATGACGAGGCCTGGGACCTGCCCTGCCGCGCGCGCTGGAACAGTCCCCGCGCCGGCAGCGACGTGCTGGTGGTCCGGCACGCGAGCCCGGCCGCGGCCTCGCCCACCGCGGGCCAGGTCCAGGTCAGCGCCCGGCCCGACGGCAGCCGCCTCGGCAGCGACGGCAGCGCGGCGGCACCGCCGGCCAGCCTGCACGACCTCGAGGTCCGCGCGTACTACGTCAACGACCGCTCGAGCTTTGACGGCAGCCGCCCGTCGCTGCGGCAGCTGACCCTCACGCGCAACGGCACCACGCCCACCCTCGAAGACGAGGAAGTCGTCGCCGGCATCGAGAACCTGCAGGTGCTCTTCGGGCTCGATGCGGACAGCGACGGCAGCGTCGAACGCTACGCGTCGCCCGCTGAGGCAGCCCTCGCCGACCCGGCGGACATCGTGGCCGTGCGGCTCTGGCTGCTGGCCAGCGCCCCGGCGGGCACGGCAGGGTTCCACGATGACCGCAGCCATGTCCTGCCGGATGGCAGCCGCGCCATCACGGGCGGCGACGCCGGCTATCCCGTCGACGCACGGCGGATCGCGATCACTAGAACCATCGCGCTGGAGAACCGTCTGCCATGAAGGGTACGCAACGCCTGCGGGCGCGGCATCGGCAACGCGGCGCCATCCTGGCCGTCGCCCTCGTCGTGCTGCTGCTCGTCGGCATCATGGGCGCGGCGACGCTGCGCACGGCACGCCTGGGCCTCGCCATGGCCGGCAACGTCCAGGCGCGCCAGCAGGCCTTCCACCTGGCCGAGGCCACGCTCGAGGCCACGCTCGCCGCCTATGCCGCCGATGCAACGGCCCTGCCGACGGCGGCGCCCTGCCCCGCCGGCGGACCCTCGACGCTGCCCGGCGAAGCCGTGGCCGACGCGGTGGCCATACCCGGCGACGCGGTCACCCGGCTCTGCTTCCGCGGCCTCGACGCCGGCCTCGTGCCCGGCAGCAGTGCTGGCCGCATCCAGGCGGCGCACTACGAACTGCAGGCTGACGTGCAAGCGTCGGCACGGGGCGCCCGGTCCGTGCTGGTACGGGGTTTCCACGTGCTGCAGCCCGCCGACGGAAGCTGAGCACATGGTCAGGCGGCCAACATCCTGCCCGACGGCAGGCGTGCGCCGGCCGGTACCGGCTTGGCGGACAGCGGGCGCCGGCCTCTTGCCGCTGCTACTCGTTGCTGCGGGCGCCGCTGCGCTGCCAGCGGCGGCAACTCCCCCTGCCTGCGAGCCAGCCACTGGCGCACCGGCACTGCCCGTCAACGCCTGGCGGCGCAGCGCCCGGACCGACGCCGTTTACGTCGCCGTTTTCGAACCCGCCGCCACGGCCCGCTGGCCGGGCAACCTGAAGAAGTACCGGCTCGCCGACGGACAGCTCATGGGGCGGGACGGCCCGGCCACGGATCCGGCCACGGGGCGCCTGCGTCCCGATGCCTGGAGCTTCTGGTCAGCGACCCGCGACGGCGACCGCGTGGACGAGGGCGGGGCCGCCAGCCGCCTGCCCGAATGGCGCGACCGGCGCCTGTACACGGACATCGCCGGACCCGACCTGGCGGCCGTCGCGAACGCCGTCACCGCGGACAACGCCGGGCTGATCCCCGCCCTCCCTGGCATGACCGACGCTGACCGCGCCGCGCTGCTCGAGTGGGCCCGCGGCCGCGACGCCCTCGACGCCGACGGCGACGGCGAGATGGCCGAAACCCGGCGCGAACTCGGCGCCGCCCCGAACGCCGCACCGGTCGTGCTGGACTACCGGCCCGGCGGCCAGGTCGTGTTCCTGCCGACGCGCGACGGTTACCTGCACGCCTTCGACGGCGACACGGGCGACGAGCGGTGGGCCTTCCTCCCGGCGCGGCTGCTGCCGCTCATCGCCGCCAGGTTCCAGGACCCGGGCGGGACCGTCGGCGACTCCGGCCTCGACGGCAGCCTCGCCGTCCATCACGTCGACCGCGACGGCGAGCCGGGCGTCGGTCCCGACGACCAGGCCCTGCTCCTGTTCGGCATGGGCCGCGGCGGCAGCGCCGTCTTCGCCCTCGACGTCACCGACGCCGACCGTCCGCAGCTGCTCTGGCAGGTGGACGACACCACGCCCGGCTTCGCTGACCTCGGCCAGTCGTGGGCGCCGCCGGCCGTGGTGCAGCTGGTGGTGCCCGGGCGGGGCACCGGCGAGGCCGCGGCGCTGATCGCGGGCGGCTACGACCCTGCGCGCGACGCCGCAGGCGCCGGCGCCGCCACGCGCGGCAACGCCGTGTACCTCGTCGACCTGCGGTCGGGCAGCCGTCTCTGGAGCGCCGGCCCGCCCGGCGCGACAGACCCGCACGATCTCCAGCTGCCGGCCCTGCGGTACCCGATCACCGCAACGCCTCGCGCTGTCGACCTGACGGGCGACGGGCTCGCCGACCGGTTCTATGTCGGTGACCTGGGCGGACAGCTCTGGCGCTTCGACGTCCATGGCGGCGACGCCGGTGCAGCAATCATCACCGCCGGCGTGCTCGCTTCCCTCGGCGCCGCCGGGCCCGGCCCGGCAACGCTGCCGGCCGACGCGAGGCGGTTCAGCGCGACGCCCGACGTGGTGCCGCTGGCGCATTACGGACAGCTCGTGCTGGCCATCAACCTCGGCTCCGGTGACGCGGCCAGGCCCGGCGACACGGCCACGGCGGATGCGTTCTTCTCGGTCCGCGACACCGTGGCCGCGGTTCGGCGCACCGGCGACTACGGACCGCCCGTGACGACTACCGACCTCCTGGACATCACGACCGACCTCGCACCGCGCCTGCCCCCCGACACGCGGGGCTGGCGGCTGCGCCTCGTGCAGGTGCCGGGCGAGAAGGTCCTCGCCCCGTCGCTCACGATCCGGAACCAGCTGTACTTCACGTCCTTCGCGCCGGACGCGGACGGCCCCTGCGGCACCGGGACGACGCGGCTCTACCGGGTGAGCGTCCGGGACGGGCGGCCCCTGGTGCGGACGACCGATGATGACGGCACGGCTCCCGTCGAGCCGCGCAGCACGGTGGTCGGGCCGGGCGTACCGGGCCTGGCACCCGAGGCCACGCTGGTACGCCAGCCCGGCGCGGCAGCGCCGGACCGTCCGTCACTACATGTCTGCACGGGGCTGGCCTGCGGAGAACAGCCGGAGGCTGGCGCGCCGGTGCCGACCTACTGGTATCCCGAGCCCGCCCCCCCGCGGCGCTGACCATGCCCGCGCAGCTGCAACGGCCCCACGGCGTGACCGGGGTGGAACTGCTGGTCGTGCTGCTGGTGACCGCCATCCTGGCCACGGCCGCAGCGTCCGCCTACCGCCAGCATCTCACCCGGGCCCGGCGCAGCGACGCGACCCTGGGACTGCTCCGGCTGCAGGGAGCCCAGGAACAGTACTTCCTGCAGAACGGCCACTACGCCGGCGCCGACGAGGCAGCACTGCCGCCGCCCACGGGCCTGGGCCTTGCCGCGACGGCGGCCGGCCACTACGACCTCGCCGTGACTTCCACCACGGACGACGGCCAGGAAGGCTACGTCGCCACGGCGACGGCCCGGGCCGACGGGCCCCAGTGGGATGACGCGGACTGCCGCAGCCTGACGATCGACGCGGCCGGCCGCCGCGGCGCGGCCACGGCCGGGGGCCTCGCCGACGCCGCCGTTACGGCGCGTTGCTGGCGCTGACCTCGCGCCGCCGCTCGAGCACGAGCCCGTCGTAGAGCAGCAGCACGACCCCGACCGTGATGGCGGAATCGGCCACGTTGAAGGCCGGGTACGACCAGTCGCGCCAGTAGAGCAGCACGAAGTCGACCACGTAGCCGTAGGCCAGCCGGTCGATCAGGTTGCCGACGGCACCGCCGACCACCAGCGTGAGGGCCAGCGGCACGAGCACGCGGCCCGGCGGCACCTGCCGGAACCACCACACGAGCACGCTGCAGACGAGCACCGCGACGCCGGTGAAGAACCAGTTTTGCCAGCCCGACGCGCCGGCCAGCAGGCTGAAGGCGGCGCCGGTGTTGTGCAGCCGCACGAGGTCGAAGAACGGCAGCACGGGCAGCCGGTCGTACAGGTCGAACTCACGGATCACGACGAGCTTCGTCAGCTGGTCGACGACGACCACCAGCACGGCAATGCCGAACCACCGCCAGGACGGGTGGCCCGCCGTGCCCGCCAGGGACTGTCCGCTCCCGGCCACCGGGCTCACACGAAGCGCCGGACTTCGCCGGGCCCGTCGACGTTGGTGGCACAGCGCGCACAGGCCTCGGGGTGGTCCGGTACCGAACCGACGTCGGGCAGGCGATGCCAGCAGCGCACGCACTTCGGGTCGTCCACCGGCACTGCCGAGACGTAGCAGCCGGGCCCGGGGACGGCGTCCGCCGGCCGGCTGCCCAAGGGCGCCACGGCGGCACCGGAGGTGATGAACACGAACCGCAACTCGTCGCCGAGGCTCGCCAGCTCCGCGGCCAGGTCACCGTCGGCGTGGATGGTGACGGCCGCCTCGAGGCCCGCGCCGATGCGGCCCGCCTCGCGCAACGACTCGAGGCAGCGGGTCACGGTCTCGCGCACCGCCATGATCCGCTCCCAGTCGATGGCCGCAGGCCCCGCGTCCGGCAGCTCGTGCCAGGTGGACAGCAGCACCGAGGCCGGCCGCGGCGCGGGCAGGGCCTGCCACGCCTCGTCCGCCGTGAAGCTCAGCACCGGCGCCAGCCAGCGGACCATCGCCTCGGCCAGGTGCCACAGCGCCGTCTGCGCCGCGCGGCGCGGCAGGCTCGCGCGGCCGGTGGTGTAGAGCCGGTCCTTCAGCACGTCGAGGTAGAACGCCCCGAGGTCGACGACGCAGAAGTTGTGGAGCAGCTGGTAGACGCGGTGGAACTCGTAGCTGTCGTAGGCCGCGACGATCTCCGCCTGCAGCGCCCGCGCCCGGCGCAGCACCCAGCGGTCCAGCTCCGTCAGCTGCGCCGGCGGCAGCACGTGGGCCGCCGGATCGAAGCCGTCGAGGTTGCCGAGCAGGTAGCGCATGGTGTTGCGGATGCGCCGGTACGAATCGGCCATGCGCTTGAGGATCTCGTCCGACACTGCGATCTCGCCGCGGTAGTCGGTCGCCGAGATCCACAGGCGCAGCACGTCGGCACCGAGGCTCGACACCACCTTCTGCGGGGCCACGACGTTGCCGAGCGACTTCGACATCTTCCGGCCCTTCTCGTCCACGGTGAACCCGTGGGTGAGGACCTGCCGGTAGGGCGCCTCGCCGGTCATGGCGACGGCGGTCAGCAGCGAGCTCTGGAACCACCCGCGGTGCTGGTCCGAGCCCTCGAGGTAGAGGTCGGCCGGGAACCCGAAGCCGGGACGCGTCGCGCGGACGCAGTGGTGGACGAGCCCGGAGTCCATCCAGACGTCCATGGTGTCCATGACCTTCTCGTAGTCGGCCGCCGCCGCGCCGAGCAGGTCGGCGGGCTCGAGGTCGAACCAGCCGTCGATGCCCGCGGTGTCCATGCGCGCGGCGACGGCCTCGAGCAGGGCCGGCGTGTCCGGGTGCAGCGCCCCGGTCTGCCGGTGCAGGAAGAGCGGGATCGGCACGCCCCAGTTGCGCTGGCGCGAGATGCACCAGTCGGGCCGGCCGGCGACCATGCCCTCGATGCGCTGCTCGCCCCAGTCGGGCACGAACCGCACCTTGCGCAGCGCCGCGAGGCTGGCGCCCCGCAGGCCGTTCTGGTCGAGGCTGATGAACCACTGCGGCGTCGCGCGGAAGATCAGCGGCGTCTTGTGCCGCCAGCAGTGGGGGTAGCTGTGGCGGAACTCCTCCGCGTGGAGCAGGTGGCCCGAAGCACGCAGCAGCTCGACCACCTGCCCGTTGGCGGTGTTCACGTGCACGCCGGCGAAGTGGGGCGTGCCGTCGACGTAGACGCCGCGCCCATCGACGGGATTGTCGCCGGGCAGGCCGTAGCGCCGGCCGACGCGGTAGTCGTCGAGGCCGTGGGCTGGGGCCGTGTGCACGGCACCGGTGCCGGCCTCGAGCGTGACGTGCTCGCCGACGATGACCGGCACCTCGCGGGGCTCGAAGGGGTGGCGCAGCATGAGGCCCTCGAGCTCGCGCCCGGGCAGCGTCGCCAGCACGCGCGCATCGCGGCCTTGGCTCCGCGCCAGCACCGCCGGGGCGAGCTCGGCCGCGAGCACGAGCACCTCGCTGCCCGCAGGCGTCGTGAGGGCCAGCACCTGGTACTCGATGTCGGGGCCCAGCGCCACGGCGCGGTTGGCGGGCAGCGTCCACGGCGTCGTCGTCCAGATGGGGATCGATACCGCGGCGCCCGGCACCGGCGCCAAGCGGGTGCGCGCGTAGAACGCCACCGGGTCGGCCACGGCGAAGCGCACGTCGATGGCGATGGAGGTCTTGTCGAGGTACTCGACCTCGGCCTCGGCCAGCGCCGAGCGGCAGTCCAGGCACCAGTGCACCGGCTTGGAACCGCGCTGCAGGTGGCCGCGGTCGACGATGCGGGCGAGCGCACGCACCTGCTCGGCCTCGAAGCGCGGGTGCAGCGTCAGGTAGGGATTCGCCCAGTCGCCGAGCACGCCGAGGCGCACGAAGTCGCGCCGCTGGCGGTCCACCTGTTCGAGGGCGTACTCCCGGCAGGCCTGGCGGAACGCGGCAGCCGTGATGCGGTCGCCGGCGCGTCCGGTCTTCTTCTCGACCTGGTGCTCGATGGGCAGCCCGTGGCAGTCCCAGCCCGGCACGTAGGGCGCGTCGTAGCCCGACAGCGTCTTCGCCTTGACGACGATGTCCTTCAGGACCTTGTTGACGGCGTGGCCGATGTGGATGTCGCCGTTCGCGTACGGCGGCCCGTCCATCAGCTCGAACCGCTGCCGCCCCCGGGCCGCGACGCGCAGCTGGCCATAGAGGTCGATGGCCTCCCAGTGGGCCAGCATCGCGGGCTCGCGCTTCGCGAGGTCCGCCTTCATCGGGAAGGCCGTCTGCGGGAGGTTGAGGGTCGCCTTGTAGTCGGTCACCGGCTGGGATCCTTGCATCGCATCGGACAGGCCTGCGTTCAGGCGGCGAGCACGCGCCGCGCCTCGGCGGCGTCGAGCTCCATCTGCCGGCGCAGGGCGTCGAGATCGGGGAAGCGCGCCTCGGGGCGCAGGCGCGCGATGAAGTCGACGGTCAGGCGCCGGCCGTAAAGGTCGCCGCTGTAGTCGAACACGTGCACTTCGAGGAGCGGCTCCTGGCCGGCCACCGTCGGCCGCGTGCCGAGGCTCGCAACGCCCGCCACCGGGACCGGGCCGACGCCGTGGACGCGGACCGCGAAGATGCCGTCGACGGCGCAGCGGCGACGGGCCAGCCGGATGTTCGCCGTCGGGAACCCGAGCTGGCGCCCGAGCTGCTGGCCGCCGACGACGCGGCCCGACATGGCGTAGGGCCGGCCGAGCAGCGCGGCGGCCCGGTCGAGCTCGCCGGCGGCGAGCGCAGCGCGCACGGCGGTGCTCGACACCCGGCCACCCTCGAGTTCTACGCCGGCGACGCGCGCGACACTGAACCCGAACCGGCGGCCACCCGACTCCAGGTCGGCGAAGCTGCCGGCGCGCCGGTGGCCGAAGCGGAAATCGTCGCCGATCACGAGGGCCCGCACGCCGAGCGTCGCCACCAGCAGCCGCTCGATGAATTCGGCGGGCGACAGCGTCGCCAGCGCCTGGTCGAAGGGGGGGCAGTAGAACCGGTCGATGCCGGCGGCCCGCAGCGCCTCGGCCTTCTCGCGGAACCGCATGAGGCGGGCCGGCGGGACGCGGGACTCGAGCACCTCGGCGGGCACCGGCTCGAAGCTGAAGACCAGCGACGGCAGGGCGAGGCGCGCCGCCTCGGCGCGCACCTGGCGGAGCACCTCGAGGTGGCCCCGGTGCAGGCCGTCGAAGACGCCGATGGTGGCGACGCAGCCGGGCCGGCTGGCCCGGCCTCCGGGCCCGATTCGCCGATAGACCTGCATGGTGCTCGCGTCGAAAACGCGGATTATACGGTCGACCGGCGGGCTGTCATGTGCAGGTCCGCCGGGCGGAGCCCCACGGCGAGCAGCGCCGCGAAATAGGCCACGCCGCCGCCCGCCACGGCCGCCGTGAGCCACAGGCTGCGCGTCAGCACCGGCGCTTCGAGCCAGGCCGGCAGCGGCGGCACGAACTCCACCAGCAGCACCGCCATCACGCCGGCCGCCACGGCCACCCGCAGCACGAATTTCGCCCGCGTCGCGGCCGGCGCCAGCACGGCGTCGCGCCGCAGCCCGCGATAGAGCAGCGTCGCGTTGACGAAGGCCCCCAGGGCCGTGCCGGCGGCGAGGCCCGCGTGGGGCGACGGAAGCCCCAGCCAGGCCCAGGGCACCACGACACCGATGTTGAAGGCCATGCTGGTGCCGAGGGCGATGAGGCCGATGCGCACCGGCGTACGCGTGTCCTGCCGGGCGAAGAAGCCCGGGGCCAGCACCTTGACGAGGCAGAAGCCGGTCAGCCCCACGGCGTAGGGCACGAGGCTGTCGGCCGAGGCGCGAACGTCGCCCGCACCGAACGCCCCGCCGAAGAAGAGCGTGGCGAGCATGGGCCCCGCCAGCACGGCGATTCCCACCGACGCGGGCACCGCGATCAGCAGCGTGAGCCTGATGGCCCAGTCCAGCGTCGCGCCGAAGTCTGACCGGGCGCCGGCAGCGTGCTGGCGCGAGAGGTTCGGCAGGATCACCGTCGCCAGCGCGATGCCGAAGACGCCCAGCGGGAACTCCATCAGCCGGTCCGAGTAGTAGAGCCAGCTGATGCTGCCGGTGACGAGGAACGACGCGATCAGCGTGTCGAGCAGGATGCTGACCTGGGCCACCGACGAGCCGAAGAGGCCCGGGATCATCAGCGTCAGGATCTTGCGCACGCCCGGATGGCGCCAGCCCCACTTCGGCCGCGGGGCCAGGCGCAGGCGGGCCAGCGACGGCCACAGGCAGGCGAGCTGCACCACGCCCGCGGTGAAGACGCCGGCGGCCAGCGCAATCCCGGGCCGGCTGTACAGCGGGGCCACCCAGGCGGCGAAGCCGATCATCACGACGTTGAGGAGCACCGGCGAGAAGGCCGCTGCCGCGTACCGGTGGTAGGTGTTCAGGATCCCGCCGGCCAGTGCCGCGAGCGACACGAACAGCAGGTAAGGGAAAGTCCAGCGCAGCATCGCGACGGACAGGTCGTAGCGGTCGGCCTCGGCCGCGCCCGCCCCGGCGACGAATCCCGGCGCGAAGACCGCGATGAACACCGGCGCGAGCAGCACGCCGACGGCCGTCACGCCGAACAGGATCACCGCGAGGGTGCCGGCGGCCCGGTCCACCAGTTCCTGGACCTCGGCCCGGGACCGGCCCTCGTCGTACTCGGCGAATACCGGCACGAAGGCCTGGGAGAAGGAGCCCTCGGCGAAGAAGCGGCGGAAGATGTTCGGGATGCGGAAGGCGACGAAGAACGCGTCCATGACGACCGACGCGCCGAAGAACCGGGCGTAGACGATGTCGCGGACCAGCCCGAGCACCCGGGACAGCAGCGTGAACAGCCCGACCACTCCGGTGGAGCGCAGCAGGCGGCGGCCGGTGACGGGCGCCGCGCCAGCAGGGTCGGGGGGGGAAGCCATCCGCGGCGCAGTCTACCCGCGAGCCCCCCGCTATTGACATACCCCGGGGCTGGCCAAAGAATACGCGGCCCCGATGCGGGCGGCATGCGGCCGCCCGGCACCATCGCCGGGCGCATACGCCGTCAAACGGGCGCCTTCAAACAGGTGCCTTCACTTCAGGGACTATCGTGGCCAACATCAAGTCAGCAGCCAAGCGGGCCCGCCAGGGCGAAAAACGCCGTCAGCACAACGTCGCCCTGCGCTCGCGCATGCGTACGGCACTCAAGAAGGCGGTCAAGGCCGTCGCCACCAGGACGGACGACGCCGTCACCACCGTCCGCAAGAGCGCGTCGGCCGTCGACAGCATGGCCCGCAAGGGGATCATCCACCCCAACAAGGCCGCCCGCCACAAGAGCCGCCTGAACAAGGCGCTCAAGTCCACCACCGGGGCCGTCGCTAAGGGCTGATCTCCCCGGCCGGTGGCGCGTCCGCGCCGTCGGCCTCTGCCCGCTCAGCCTCGAGACGCATCTCCTCGAGGCGGGACATCACCCGGCCCATCAGGGCCGGTACGCCGTCGCCGCTTACCGCGCTGATCGCGAAGACCGGCCCCTGGTGGCCGATGGCTTCGGCCACCGCGTCGCGGTGGGCCGCCACCTCATCCGGCAGCAGCAGGTCGGTCTTGGTCAGGACCAGCCAGCGTTCGCGCGCGGCGAGCTCCGGACTGAACTGCTCCAGCTCGCTGACGATGGCCCGGGCGTCGGCCGCCGGGTCGCTGCCATCCATCGGCGCGACGTCGACGAGGTGCAGCAGCAGGCGGGTCCGCTCCAGGTGGCGCAGGAAGCGGGTACCGAGCCCCGCCCCGCCGGCGGCACCCTCGATCAGGCCGGGGATATCGGCCATGACGAAGCTGCGCAGCGGTCCCACGGCGACGACGCCGAGGCCCGGGTGCAGCGTCGTGAAGGGATAGTCGGCCACCTTCGGGCGGGCCGCCGAGACGGCCCGCAGCAGCGTCGACTTGCCGGCGTTGGGCTTGCCCAGCAGGCCCACGTCCGCCAGCAGCGTCAGGGCCAGCTCGAGGCTCCGCTTCTCGCCCCGGGTGCCGGGCGTCGACTGGCGGGGCGCCCGGTTGGTGCTGCTCTTGAAGCGGACGTTGCCCCGCCCGCCGCGACCGCCGGCCGCCACCAGCAGCCGCTCGCCGTCGCGGGTCAGGTCGCCGAGCAGCTCGCCGGTATCGGCCTCGACCACGCGGGTACCGCAGGGCACGGGGATGACGAGGTCTTCGCCACCGCGGCCGGTGCACTGGTTGCCGCTGCCGCCCTCCCCGCTGGTGGCCGCAAAGCGCCGGTTGACGCGGAAGTCGGCGAGCGTGTTCAGGCTGCGGCTGGCCTCGAGCCAGACGCTGCCACCGTCGCCGCCATCGCCACCGTCAGGGCCGCCGCGGGGAATGAACTTCTCGCGCCGGAAACTGACGCAGCCCGGCCCGCCGTTGCCGGCCTGCACGCGGATGGTGGCTTCATCGACGAACTTCACGGCAACGGGCTCCTGGCCTCGACGGGGCCCTGAAACGACAGGACCCCGCCGGGCGGGGTCCTGGATGCGCGCCCTGGCGGCCTGCCCCCGGCGGGCACGGCGCGCCAGGACAGCAGACGGGCGTCAGCCCGCCTGGGCTGCGGGCTCGACGCTGACGATGCGGTGGCTGCGCGGGCCGCGGGTGGCGAAGCGCACGGTGCCCGCCACCTTGGCGAACAGCGTGTGGTCGCGGCCCATGCCGACGTTGGGGCCGGCCCGGAACTCGGTGCCGCGCTGGCGCACCAGGATGCTGCCGGGCGTCACGGCCTGGCCACCGAACTTCTTGAGCCCGAGTCGCTTCGACTCGGAGTCGCGCCCGTTGCGGGTACTGCCGCCTGCCTTTTTATGAGCCATGACTTACTCCGTGATGCCCGTGATCTCGACCAGCGTGAAGGCCTGCCGGTGCCCGTGCATGCGCTTGTAGTTCTGGCGCCGCCGGAACTTGATGACGCTGATCTTGTCGTGGCGGTCCTGGCTGAGCACGCGGCCGGTGACGCGGGCACCGGCGAGCAGCGGCTGGCCGACCTTGATCGAGGCGCCCTCACCGACCAGCAGCACATCGTTGAACTCGACGGTGGCGCCGGCATCGGCCTCCAGCTTCTCGACCTTGACCTTCTCCCCGGGGGCAGCGCGGTACTGCTTGCCACCGGTCGTGAAGACTGCGTACATCTGTGTTACTCCAGCCGGGCACGGAAGGCGCCCGGGAAAAAGAGCGGGAAGTCTAGAGGCTTAGGGGCGCCGGATCAATGCCGCCCTGCCCGGGGCGGGGCACCCCCGGCATCAAGCCACCGGGGACCCCGGGCAGCGGGCGCCACGGGCGCCCCGGGACTGCACCGGCCGCCGGCGCCAGCCGCGGCCGCAGAGGGCTGTCCGCCGGCGGCGGCCGAGGTATACAGCCCCCGCGCCGGCGGGCATTATTCGGCGCCATGCACCTGGTACAACCTGCGCCCGGCCAGTTCGACCTGGCCGCCGTCCGCGCGCTGCTCGGCGACGACTGGCCGGCCGTCAACCGCGAGATCCAGGCCCGCGTCGGCAGCGACGTCGCCCTCGTCAGCAGCGTGGCCCACTACATCATCGGCAGCGGCGGCAAGCGCCTGCGCCCACTGATCACGCTGCTGTCGGCCCGCGCCTGCGGCTACGAAGGCGACCGCCACATCGTCGCGGCGGCCATCATCGAGTTCATCCACACGGCCACGCTGCTCCACGACGACGTCGTCGACGGCTCCCAGCTGCGCCGCGGGCAGGACACGGCCAACAGCGTCTTCGGCAACGAGGCCAGCGTGCTGGTGGGCGACTTCCTCTACTCGCGCGCCTTCCAGATGATGGTGCAGGTCGGCCAGATGCGGCTGATGGACGTCATGGCGGACGCGACGAACACCATCGCCGAGGGCGAGGTGCTGCAGCTGATGAACTGCCGCGACCCGGACACCACCGAGGCGCGGTACATGGAGGTCATCTATCGCAAGACCGCCAGGCTCTTCGAGGCCGGCGCCCAGGTGGGCGCGATCCTCGCCGCCCAGAGCCGCGCCGTCGAGGATGGCATGGTCACCTACGGTCGCGAGCTGGGCCTCGCCTTCCAGCTGGTCGATGACGCGCTCGATTACGACGCGGACCGGGACGAGTTCGGCAAGAACATCGGCGACGACCTGGCCGAGGGCAAGCCGACCCTGCCCCTCATCTACGCGTTGCGCCGGGGATCGCCCCGGGAGCAGCTGGCGATCCGGCGCGCCATCGAGGAAGGCGGACGCGACGACATCGCCACGATCCGGGCGGCCATCCAGCGCACCGGCGCCCTGGCCTACACGTCGGGCCGTGCCCGCGAGTGCGCCGTCCGCGCCCGCGAGGCCCTCGACCGCGTCCCGGACTCGCCCTACAAGCGCGCCCTCGAGGACCTGGCGGACTTCGCCGTCGAGCGCCGCTACTGAACGCGACTTGCTGGCGGCAGCGGCGACGCGTATAAAGGCGCCCCCGACGGGGTGTAGCTCAGCCTGGTAGAGCGCTTGCTTCGGGAGCAAGAGGTCGCAGGTTCGAATCCTGTCACCCCGACCATTCCCGCCAGCGGGGTTACATCCCCGCTGCCCGGTTCCCGGTCCCGCCCGCCGCTGCCCGCCCCTGCCAGGCGAGAACGGCTTGCGCCAGCTCCAGCCGCGTCGCTTCCGGCAGCCAGTCGAAGGCCGGCATGGCCCGGCCCGTCAGGCTGTCCGGCGCCCCCGCGGGCCTGCCCCGGGCGATGAACGCCGCCAGGGCCTCGACCGAGCCCGCGGCAACCAGCCTGGAGGCGGCCAGCGGAATGCCCAGGCCCTCGACACCCTCGCCGTCGGCGCCGTGGCAGGCACCGCAGTAAGCAGCAAACGACCCCGTAGCTGCCGGCGTTGCGCCGGCAGCCACGACCGGGCCCCGGTCAGCCATGCCGAAGGCCTGCACCGGCCCCGCGACGGGCGCCGGCGCCTCGACGACGGCGATCGGCGACGGCACGCCGGGCGCAAGCCGCGCCAGGGCCAGGAGGCCGCCGAGGCCGGCCAGCAGCGGCAGCGCGAGGCTGGCCCGGAGCGACGGCACCCCGCGGCCGGCCACCGCCGGCCATGACGTCGCCACGGCAACCAGCAGGATGGCCGTGCACACCACCACCGAGACCCGCAGGATGAAGACCAGCATCCCGGGCGACCAGATGCCGCCGGCGTCCCACAGCGCCGTCAGGTCAGCGGCTGTAGCCGGCGGGACCTCGCGGAAGCCGGCCTGCGCCCACCCGCTCTCGTACCAGCGCTGCACCAGCGTGAAGAGGCTCGCGATGATCGCGAAGCCGAAGGCATAGCCGGTCTGGCGCAGCGTCCCGAAGAGCCCGGACACGAGGCCCGCCCGCTCGGGTGGCGCGTGGGCCAGCAGCAGCGCGTTGTTCGGCGTGAAGAAGAGCCCGGTCCCGAGCCCGATGACCACCAGCGCGGGATAGAGCGCGCCGGGCAGCGTGTCGACGGTGACCGCGAGCAGCAGCAGGTAGCCGGCGGCCCGCACGAGCGCGCCCGCCGTGGCGAGCCCGTCGGCGCTGACGCGGTCGGCGGCGCGGCCTGCCCAGGGGCTCGCCACCGTCGTCACGAGCGCCGACACGGCCATGATGAAGCCGACGTCCCAGGCCCGGATCTCGAGCCCGCTGAGCAGCACGATGGGCAGCACGAAAAGCGTCAGCGGCAGGCTGGCGTACATCGCCGTGAAGGCGACCGCGGCGCGCGTGAAGGCGGGGTTGCCCCGGAACAGTCCCAGGTCGACCAGAGGCTCGGCCACCCGCCGCTGCCGCCGCAGGAACAGCGCGAGGAAGAGCCACCCGGCCGCGAACACGGCCCAGGCCCACGGGTCCCGGTGGTTGTCCTCCACCGGCAGCCGGTTGCAGCCGAACAGCAGCCCGAAGAGCGCGAGGGTGAGGTAGCCGGCACCGGCCACGTCGAAGCGCCGCGTCGCGCCTGGCACGGCCATCGGCCGGCGGAAGTCCAGCACGCCAAGGGCGAGCACGATGGTCAGCACCGCCAGCGGGATGCGGCTCGCGAAGGTCGCGCGCCAGTCGTAGGCATCGAGCAGCCAGCCCGCGAAGATGGGCCCGAGGATGAAGCCGGCCGCGTTCGCGGCCTGCAGCACGCCGAGCGCCCGCCCCCGCCGCTCAGCGCCGTAGATGCGCGTCGCGATGGCGAAGGTGGTCGGCAGGAACAGCGCCATGCCGAGCCCCTGCACGAGCCGCAGCACGATCAGCGTCGGCACGTCTGGCGCGAAGGCGCAGGCGATCATCGCCAGCGAGTAAAGGACCGTGCCCGCCTGGAACAGCCGCACGTGCCCCCAGGCATCCGCCAGGCGCGCTGCCAGCAGCATCGGTCCGGTGGCGGCGATCAGGTAGCCGAGCGCGACCCAGACGATCTCGGCGGTGTCCGAGTCGAGATCCTCGATCATGTCCGTGAAGGCCAGCGGGATGAAGCTGGAGTCGAGACTCGCCAGCACCGTGGCCAGCACGAGCACGAACATGATCAGCGCGACGCGCCAGGGCGCGTAGCCCGCCGGCGCCTCGATGGCTGCCGCAGCCATGCGTGGGGCTCAGGGCTTGACGGTGCCGAGGAAGGCGGCAGCCGCCACGAGGAGCCACATGGACAGGGCCGCGACGATGGCCTTGCGGCGGCGGACGCGCAGCATCCGCTCGCCGGTGGCCGTATCGCCCGCCAGCAGCCGCTCGATGGCCGGGCGCCACTGGGCACTGACGGCACGCAGGGCCATGCCGACGGCGATGATCGCCGCGAAAACGAGGAACTTGGCCGCGAGCCAGGCGGATCCACCGTCAGCCGCCCTCAGTCCGCGCAGGCCAAGGTAGAGCATGGCCGCGAAAACCGCCGCCCGGGTCGCCAGGTCGAGGCGCCGGAGCAGCACGGCCCCCGGCCCATCGTGGCGGAAGTGGAGGTAGACCAGCGCCGCTGTCCAGACAAGCGCGGCAGCCCACAGCGGCGCAAGGGCCGTCGCCGGCAGCGGCTCGCCCCAGGGCACGGCCAGCGTGAAGCCCACCGGCAGCATCAGCACCAGCGCCAGCCGCGGCGCCAGGTCGATGGTCATGACGAGGTCGCGGATGCGGTTGCGCTCGGCGACCGTCAACCCCGGGCGGGACATGGCACCACCACCGAGGAATACGCCGAGGTCTGCGCCGAGCCAGTAGGCAAACAGCAGGATGTGCGCGTAGCGGTAGAGATTGTGTGCGTCGGCGTCCAACGGCGGCGGGCGGCCTCAGGCGCTCGGGGAATGGTCATAAGGATAATACATTTCCCGGGGCGGCCGCCCCGCGCGCCATCGCCAAAAGCAAGGCCCCGGCCGCCTCGCGGCGGCCGGGGCCCTGGTCGTCAGTCGCGGAGTGCGGCCGTCAGTCCGGCTGGTCGCAGTCCGTCCGCTGGAGCACGACACGGCGGTTCTGCCTGCGGCCTTCGGCGGTCGTGTTGTCGGCGATCGGCTGGCTCTCGCCCTTGCCAACCACCTTCAGACGTCCCGGCGCGACGCCCCGCTCCTCGAGGTACCTCGCCACGGTCGCCGCGCGCCGCTCCGACAGCCCCTGGTTGTAGGCCTCGGAACCCACGCTGTCCGTATGGCCCGTGACGGTGCCGGAGATGAACTTCAGCCGCTTCAGGTTCTCGACCACCTCGTCGAGGATGACCTTGTCTTCCGCCGTCAGGTCGGCCGAGCCGAAGGCGAACTGCAGCTGGCGGGTGACGTCGCAGGAACAGCCCTGCGGGCCGACCCGGTCGCCCTTCGGCGTATCGGGACACTGGTCGATGGAGTCGATCACGCCGTCACCGTCGCTGTCAGCCGGCGGGGGCGGCGGGGGCGGCGGCGGCGGGGGGGGCGGTGGTGCCGCGGCAGCCACCGGCGCAGCCGCCGGGGCCGGCGTGGAGCCCAGCGCCACCGAGAAGCCGACGTTGATGATCCAGTCGCTCAGGCTCGAGTTGTCGAAGCCCTGGACCGTGCGCGCGTTGTCGACCTGGAAGCCGCCGTCCTGCCAGCGATACAGCATCTCGGCACGCAGCGACAGGCGGTTCTTGTAGAGCTTCCCCAGGGCACCGAAGCCCGCCTGCAGCTGCAGGTCATCGCGGTCGGAGTTGCCGTCGATGTCGGTGTTGACCACGCCGATCCCCGCCAGCAGGAACGGCGAGATCACGCCGCTGCGGTTGTAGAGGTTCATGACGTTGAGGTTGATGGCCGTCTGGTCCTGGTCCAGCACCCGTACGGCACCCTCTCCTCCATCCACGCTGCCGTCGCCGCTCAGGTTCAGCAGGTTGATGTCGAGTTCGAGGTTCCAGTGGTTGCTCAGGGCGTAGCCGAAGCCGATCAGGCCGCCGACGACCTCATCGTCGACGGACCGGTCATCGTCGGCCACGATGTAGCTGCCCATGCCCTTTATGTAGGCCTGCCCGACGTCTTCGGCAGCCTGGGCACCGCCATGGGCAAGCAACAGGCTACCCCCGGCCGCCAGGGTCAATGCGGTCTTTCGCATGGTGGTCGTCCTTAAAAAAGATGTTGTTTGATCGGGCGGCCCTGCCCCCCGGTCGGGCCGGCGCGGCGCTCCCTCAGCCACCACGCAGCGGATAAGTTACCGGAACTCGGCCGACAATCCCATGGGTTCCGGCAGCCCCCGGGGCGGTGGGCCCGCAGGGATCGTCCGCGCCGCGCCCGGGGGGCTGCACGGGCCGGGCGGCCGGCGCTGGGCCACCAGACGGCGGCGGCCGCAACCGGCCCTCTGGCAGGCGGGCCGCTACTTGCCTACGGCAGGCCCTCGCGGTAGGGTTCTCGGCAATTTCACTGCACGCCTGCCGCATCCGGGGGAGTTGCTGCACAGGCTTCGAGACCGGGCTTCGGTTGCGCCGCCGCGCGACCGGCCGTCAGGGCGTGATCGTCACCGCACCGTCCGCGTACCAAGGGGGATATTCGTGACCAGCAGACCGACCATTGCCGCCGCCGTTGCCATTGCCGCGGGGGCCATCAGCATTTCCATGGGCGCGGGCGCCGCGACGACGACCTACATCATCACCGAGGGCAAGCAGGCCAAGGTGGAGCACTCGTGCACGCGCATCGTCAACTCGTTCACGAGCCAGGACTGCACCTTCGGACGCACCCAGACGTCGGCGAACAACGTTCCTGACCAGTTCTTCGGCTGGAGCGGGCCGACGCGGCAGGGTGGCTACTACGAGATCGGCAGTGCTGCCGACACGCCCCTCGGCACCCCGCCGTCCTTCAACCCCAACGATGCGGACCCCGACACGACCGACGTCTTCGAGTCCGATGACTTCAAGATCGAGCCGGTGGTCGTCGGCACGGTCGACATCGACGACAACGGCACGCCGGACAACGGCAGCGACGACACCGTGCTGCTGACCTTCAGCATCCAGGGGACGACTCCGACCTCGGGCCTGGTGCGCAGCTTCACAACGGGCCAGACGACGCTCGCCGTCGAGCGCTGGCGGAGCCTCGATCACACCATGGCGGCTCCGTATCCGGTCGACCAGGCCATCCCCAACGCGAGTGGCGGTTTCGACTACATCATCGGCAGCCGGGGCACGCCGACGCGGCTTTGCCGGGCGCTGAACCCGGGCGTCAACAACACCTTCGACCCGGCCGACTGCTTCCCGACCAACAACTACAACAAGACCACCCTGCCGACCGCGCCGGCCTGGTGGGCACCCGTACCAGCCGTTGCCTCGGTCGGCATCGAGCGCTCGGCGGCCATCGCGAACCGTCCCGGCGCCAGCCCGAACGTCGGCATCGCGACCATCGGCGCGTTCGCCGGTCGCGTCATCGGCGTCGACAACGAAGATTACTCCTGCGACAACAACAACCAGGCGTCCGACGACTGCGTCAACAGCCAGCTGGTGTGGGGCGGCTCCATCGAGGACCCGGGCTTCGACAACATGGTGGGCGTGATCTCCACCGGCACCGATGGCATCACCTCGGCCCAGCTGTACTGGACCCAGGAGTACAACATCGGTGCCTTCGGCGGCGGCACCAACATCAACTCGTTCCAGGCGAGCGAGATCACGTTCACCGGCATTCCCCAGGGCACCGAGCCCAACGCCCTCGACGACGTGCTGACAGTCGTGGCCGGTACGGCGACCAACACGGTCAACGTGCTCGCCAACGACCTGAACTTCCCCCCCGTGCCCGACACGACCGTGACGATCGACCAGGCCCCGGCATCGGGCACGGCGACCGTGAATCCCAACGGCACCATCAACTACGACGCCACGGGCGTGGCGGCGGGCACCGTAACGTTCACGTACGAGGCCTGCGTCGTCGATTTGTCCCTCTGCGACACGGCCCAGGTCACGGTCACGGTGCAGCCGAACCTGCTCCCGCAGGGCGGCAACGTCCCGCTGGCGGTGAACACCCAGGGCCGCAGCGGAGGGGCTGCAGCGGCCACCTATACGTTCCCCGCCAACGTCCTGGGCAACCTGCCAAGCACGGTCACCCTGACCAGCACCGGGACCGCCGGCAAGGGCACGTGCACCGTGTCCGGTACGGCCGTGACCTACACGCCGGTTGCAGCGTTCGTGGCCGGCGGCCAGACCGACAGCTGCGGCTACAGCATCACCGACCTCAACAACGACAACGCGACGGGGACCATCAACCTCACGATCACCGACGTGGCGCCGGTCCTGACCGATGCAGCCCCGCGTGACGTCGATGCCGGTGAGACGGCCACGTCCGATGCAACCTTCACGCCCGGCAACGGCATTGTCGCTGACCACACCCTGACGGTGACCACCCAGGCCCAGAGCGGCAGCTGCGCGGTGTCGGTCGTGGGCAGCAATGTCCGCGTGACCTACACGGCCAACGACGATGCCAGCGGCCCCGACTCGTGCGTCGTGACGCTGACTGACGCGGATAACGACAGTGACACCGGCACCTTCGCGTTCGACGTGGCCAGCAGCGGCGTGACCCTGCCGGGCGGCAGCGCCATCGATCCGTGGAGCCTGCTGCTCCTCGGCGGCCTGCCGATCCTCGCCCGCCGGCGCCGCCGCTGAGGGCAGACGTCTCCGGGAGCTGGCCGGCTTGCGGCCGGCCAGCCCCCCGGTTTGCCACCGAACCCCGCTCCGGCGGGGTTTTTCTTTGGCGCCTCGCGCGCCGCCGGGGCTGCCCATGACCGGAAGCTTCGACCAGCCTCCCTCCCCCGTCCTGAGACCCTCGCCCTGGGTGGCACGGTTCACCCACCTGATCCCGGCAGGCAGCGCCGTACTGGACGTCGCCTGCGGCCACGGGCGCCACGCGCGCCTCGCAAGGTCCCTCGGGCACCCGGTAACGGCCGTGGATATCGACACGGCCGGGGTGGCGGACCTGACGGTGGATCACGGCGTCACGATCGTGACGGTCGACCTGGAGGCGGGAGCCTGGCCCTTCAAGCCTGCCGCGTTCGGCGCGGTGATCGTCGCCAACTACCTGCACCGGCCCCACTTTCCGCACCTGGCAGAGAGCCTGCAGGCCGGCGGGGTGCTGCTGGTGGATACCTTCGCCGCGGGCAATGAGCGCCACGGCCGGCCCCGCAACCCCGGCTTCCTGCTGGCGCCGGGCGAGCTGCTCACCGCCTTCGCCGGACGGCTGCAGGTGGTGGCCTACGAGTGCGGGTACGAGCCCCTGCCCCGCCCCGCGGTCCGCCAGCGGCTCTGCGCCGTCCGCGGCCCTGACCCGGTGCCACTGGTCGCGGGCTGAGCGTGTGTGGGCCATGGCCCGCCGTGGCGGGCCCAACGGCACGGTGAGATCCCGATGTCGCCCGTACGCGCGGCACCGGGAGCGGGATCCCGACCGGCCAGCTGCCGGTGCGAGGGCTGGCGCGGCGCGCCGGACCTGGCCCCGGCAGCAACCTGTCCTTCAGCCGCCCGGCTGGGGACGCCCGCGCTCGATGCCACCGTGCAGGGTCACGCCGGCGGTGGGGTTCGACGTCCACAGCTCCGGTGCGAACCGGGGAATGGCCATGGCCCTCACGGGGAAGCACTCGATGAACTGGTCGGGCTTCGCCGGCACGCCGCGCAGCGCGTAGCAGAAGAAATCCCGGCTATCGATCTGCCAGAACCCGCTGATGCGCGCGTCGTTCGAGGTCACGGTGCCGTCGGTGTTGAAGTACGCGTCGAACCGCACCTCGCCGGCCGGGGTCTCCATGCGGTAGCGCGTCGTGTTGGTCATCAAGTGGTTCCAGAAGCTCGGGAACCGCTCCTGGATGGGCCGCGACTTGTCCATCGACGGATCTTTCGCCATGGCGGCGGCCGGGCGCGGCCAGTCCGCAGCGCCGGTCTCGAGCATCAGGAAGGCAACCAGCGGCACGCGGTCGGCCTCGGGCACAGGCTCCGGGATGGCCATGCGCGTGCCGGGCACCAGCTTCGCCGGCGCCGTGATGAACTCCACCATCCGGCCCGGATCCCACTGGAAGCCGGCCGCCGACAGCGCGGGCGAGCTGTCAAAGCCGGGCGTGGCCCCGGCCTGACGCTTCATGATGCCGTAGAGGTTGGGGCCGGTCAGGTTGCCGCCACCATCCGCCAGCGTATGGCACGCGCTGCAACGCTGCTCGAAGGCCGTGCGCCCGCGGATGTAGTCGGCGTTGACCAGCTCGTCGCGGGTCGGTGCGGCAGCAACGGCGCCGGCGGCGGGCAACAGGACGGCCAGCACCGCGACGGTGGCCGCCGGGGCGGTGAGCGGGCGAGTCGGCGTCGGCATGGTGTGGACCACTCCCGGGCTGTTGGAAGAGCCCGGATCTTACCGCTACCGCCGCGCGGCGGCCCCGGCGTGGCCCGGCGATGACTGACCGGCGAACAGCGGCGGCGCCACCGCAGCTTATACTGCACGTCCACCCCAGCCTTCGCCCCGCCCCGCGAGCCCCCCATGCCAGAGCAGATCCTGACCCGCAGCAACCTGCCCTTCACGGCCGACGTGGAGCGCCAGACCCGGGCCATCTACGAGCGGGTGCGCCACGTGATCCCGGAGGTGGAGTGGCCGGTCCACGCCCCGCTGATCGCCGCCATCAACGAGCTCAAGCGCGACCGCAACGCCGTGATCCTGGCGCACAACTACCAGACGCCGGAGATCTTCTACGGCGTGGCCGACTACACCGGCGACTCCCTGGGACTGGCACAGTTCGGCGCCGCCACCGGCGCCGACACCATCGTGCTCTGCGGCGTGCACTTCATGGCCGAGACCGCGAAGATCCTGAGCCCGGACAAGACCGTGCTGATCCCTGACGAACGGGCCGGCTGCTCGCTGGCCTCGTCCATCACCGGCGCCGACGTCCGCGCGCTAAAGGCCCGACACCCGGGCGTGCCGGTGGTGACCTACGTCAACACCACGGCCGAGGTGAAGGCCGAGTCGGACATCTGCTGCACGTCGGCCAATGCGGTCAAGGTCGTCGACTCCCTCGGCGTCGACGAAGTCATCTTCATCCCCGACCAGTTCCTCGGGCGGCACGTGGCGTCGCGCACGAAGGTGCGGCTGATCCTCTGGGAAGGCGCCTGCGAGGTGCACGAGCGTTTCTCGGGCCAGGAGCTGCGGGACTTCCGGCAGCAGCACCCCGGCATCCACGTCATGGCGCACCCGGAGTGCCCGCCCGACGTGCTGGCCGAGGCGGACTACGTCGGCTCGACCACCGCGATGATCCAGCACGTCGCCGACGCGAGACCCCGCGAGGTGGCGATGATCACCGAGTGCTCCATGGCCGGCAACGTCGCCGCCGAGTTCCCCGACGTCCGGTTCATCCAGCCCTGCAACCTGTGCCCGCACATGAAGCGCATCACCCTCGACAAGATCCTCGCCTGCCTGCAGGCGGGGCGTCCGGTGGTCGAGGTGGATCCCGCCGTGGCGGTGCGCGCGAAGCAGGCGCTCGACCGGATGCTGGCCGTTGGCCGCGATGCAAAGCCGGGCCCGGCGCCCGGTGGCATCGACTGAGGCCGGCGTGGCAAACAGGCCGGCGCAGTTCGACGTCGTCGTCGTCGGTGGCGGCCTGGGCGGGCTGTCCGTCGCGCTGCGCCTCGCCGACTCCGGCATCGGCGTCGGGGTGCTGCTGAAGCGGCCCTCCACCGAGAGCTCTAGCGCCTGGGCGCAGGGTGGCATTGCGGCGGCCCTCGACCCGGCGGACTCGCCGGCCGACCACGTGGCCGACACGCTGGTGGCCGGGGCCGGCCTCTGCCACCCTGGCATCGTGGAGTTCGTCGCCCAGTCGGCGCCGGGCGCCATCCGCTGGCTCCAGGAGCAGGGCGTCGCGTTCACGCCCGTGGACGCCGGCCACCCCGGCGACCTCCATCTGACCCGGGAGGGCGGCCACTCGCGCCGGCGCATCGTCCACGCGGCCGACGCGACGGGCAAGGCGGTGATGACGAGCCTCGCCGAGCGGGTGCACCGGCACCCGGGCATCACGCTGCTGACCGACCGGATCGCCGTCGACCTGATCACCGCCGGGAAGCTGCGGTCCCGCGGTCCCAACCGCTGCCTGGGCCTCTATGCCCTGAACCGCCAGACCGGCCGGGTCGAGACCATCGCCGCCCGGGCCGTGGTGCTGGCCACCGGGGGCGCCTCGAAGGTCTACCTGTACACGACGAACCCCGACACCTCGACGGGCGACGGCATCGCCATGGCCTGGCGGGCTGGCTGCCGGGTGGCGAACATGGAATTCGTGCAGTTCCACCCCACCTGCCTCTACCACCCCCAGGCCAAGTCGTTCCTCGTGTCGGAGGCGGTGCGTGGCGAGGGCGGCATGCTGCGCCTGCCGGACGGCCGGCGCTTCATGCCGGACCACGACCCGCGGGCCGAGCTGGCGCCCCGCGACGTGGTCGCGCGGGCCATCGACGCCGAGATGAAGCGCGGCGGCTACGACTGCGTGTACCTGGACATCACCCATCGTCCGGCCGGCGAGGTGCTGCAGCACTTCCCCAACATCGCGGCACGGCTGCGCGAGTACGGCATCGACATGACCCGCCAGCCGATCCCCGTCGTGCCCGCCGCCCACTACACCTGTGGCGGCATCGTCACCGACCGAAACGGGGCCACCGACCTGCCGGGGCTGTACGCGATCGGCGAGTGCACCTGCACCGGCCTGCACGGCGCGAACCGCCTGGCCAGCAACTCGCTGCTCGAGTGCGTGGTCTTCGGCGCCGCGGCCCACGACCGCATCCTCGCCCAGCTCGGCCAGCGCAGCCCTGCGGCGCCCGTGCTGCCGGACTGGGACGAGAGCCGCGTCACCGACCCGGATGAGCAGGTCATCGTCTCGCACAACTGGGACGAGCTGCGGCGCTTCATGTGGGACTACGTCGGCATCGTGCGCACGAACAAGCGGCTCGCGCGGGCCCGGCACCGGGTCGAACTGCTGCGCGAGGAGATCGCCGAGTTCTACGGCAACTTCCGCATCACCAACGACCTCATCGAGCTGCGCAACCTCTGCCAGGTCGCCGAGCTGACCATCACCTGCGCCGAGGCGCGCCGCGAGAGCCGCGGGCTGCATTACAACCGCGACGTCCCCGCCACGTTGCCCGACCGCGAGGCCCGCGACACGATCCTGACGCCGCGGGCCACGCGGCGGCGCGCACCGCTGGCCCGGGCCTGACGGGCGCGGCCGGCGTCAGGGGGTGCGGCGCGCCAGCGACCGCGGGCCGATGGCGTCGAGGCTCGTGGTGCCGGCGAACTGCATGATGCGCGTCAGCTCGCTGTCGAGTATCGACAGCGCCCGCGCCACGCCGGCCTCGCCGAAGGCGCCGAGGCCGAAGAGGTAGGGACGCCCCACGCAGACGGCCGTTGCACCCAGCGCCAGGGCCTTGAACACGTCGGTGCCGCGCCGGATGCCGCCGTCGACCAGCACCGGCAGCCGGCCGCGGACGGCGGCGACGACCTCCGGCAGGCACTCCAGCGTGCCGCGCCCGCTCTCCTCCTGACGCCCCCCGTGGTTGGAGACGATCAGGCCGTCGACCCCTCGACGCCGCGCGATCACCGCGTCCTCGCCGGTCACGATGCCCTTCAGCACGATCGGCAGGCGCGTGTTCTCCCGCAGCCACGGCACCAGTTCCCACGTCGCTGCGGGATCGCCGATGCGCGGCGGGCCACCGAAGCCCTCGAAATTGCCGGTACGGCCGCCCTTGGCGGCGATCTCCCGGGCGAACCAGCGCTCGCCCTCGCGATTGCCCCGGGTCGGCGAGTCGACGGTGACGACGACGACCCGGCAGCCGGCCCCCTCGGCCCGCCGCAGCAGGAAGCGCATCAGCTCCCGGTCCGGTGACGGGTAGAGCTGGAACCAGAGCGGGGCCGTGCCGGCGGCGCGGATCTCCTCGACGGCACAGGTGGTGACGGTCGAGGCGACCATGAGGTGCCCCCGGGCCGAGGCGCCCCGCATCGTGGCCCGCTCCGCCTCGGGATGCACCACCTGCTGACCACCGATGGGTGCCAGCAGGATGGGCACATGCAGGGCCTCGCCGAAGAGTTCGCGACGGGTGTCGACGCGGCTCACGTCCACCAGCCGCCGCACGCGGATCTGCCAGTCGTCGAAGGCGGCCCGGTTGGCATCGACCGTCTTCAGGTCGTCGGCGCCGTTGACGATGAAGTGCCAGGCACCAGCATCGAGCCGCCGCTGCGCGGCCGCCTTCAGCTGGAAGATGTCGAGGGCCTGGTCGGCCGTCTCCGGGACCGCGAAGGCCGGCCGGGCGCCGAGGCGGCGTGGCAGGGCCAAGGCCGGTGCCGCCAGGGCCGCGGTGGTGAACACCCGGCGGGAGAACGGTGTCCGCATGGTCAGCTCCTGCAGGCCCGGGGCTCATCGCCCGGGCACCGCTCGCGGGTTACCCGCGGGCGCCATGCAGGTGTACGCACTGCCGTCATCATGCTGGCCTCCGGTCGACGCTGGCGCAGGACCGGTGGAGGTTGCCATGCACCGCGGCCCGTGGTCGATGCCACGGCCGGCCGGCCCACGGCCCCGGCCGGTCCTGACCAACGGCCGGACAGGCGGCGACGGGCCAGCCTCGCCCCCACCGGACCGAGACGCTATTCTTCCCGTCTGCGCCGTTGCCGGCGCTAACCTCCCGCCCAGTCTGCTGAGGCCCGCATGGCGGGCACGCCGAGGAGCATTCCCGATGGCAGTGCGACGCGCCGAGTCCGGCGCCCTGGATGTCGAGGCCCGCGAGTGGCTCGAGTCGATCGAGTCCGTGCTGCAGGCCGATGGCCCCGAGCGGGCCAAGCAGCTGTTCCGCGCCGTCAGGGACTACCTGACCGACGCCAACGTGATCGTCGAGGACGCGACGCTCAACACGCCCTACCGCAACACGATCCCGCTGGCCCAGCAGCCTGCCTACCCGGGCGACCTCGAGGTCGAGCAGCGCATCGAGAACATCAACCGCTGGAACGCCATGGCCATGGTGCTGCGTGCCTACGACAGCGGCACCGGCGTGGGCGGACACATCGGCACCTACGCCTCGGGCGCCACCATGCTCGAGGTGGGGCTGAACCACTTCTTCGCCAACTCGGGGCAGGACTACGGCGGCGACCTCGTCAGCATCCAGGCTCACTGCGCGCCCGGCATCTACGCCCGGGCGTTCCTCGAGGGGCGGCTCACGGCCACGCAGCTCGACAACTTCCGGCGCGAACTGCAGCCGGGCGGCGGGCTGTCGTCGTACCCCCACCCGCGGAACATGCCGGCCTTCTGGCAGCAGCCCGGGGCGTCGATGGGCCTGTCGACGCCGAGCTGCATCTACCAGGCGCGGTTCGCCAAGTACCTCGAGGCCCGCGGCCTCAAGCCCCGCAACGGCGGCAAGGTCTGGAACTTCATCGGCGACGGCGAATCCGACGAGCCCGAGGTGCTAGGCACCATCAACATCGCGGCGCGCGAGCAGCTCGACAACCTGGTGCTCGTGGTCAACTGCAACCTGCAGCGGCTCGACGGCCCGGTGCGCGGCAACGGCAAGATCATCCAGGAGCTCGAGCGCAGCTTCCGCGGCGCCGGCTGGGACGTCATCAAGGTCATCTGGAGCGGCGAGTGGGACACCCTGTTCGCCATCGACCGGGACGGCGTCCTGCAGGCGCGCATGGAGCGGGCCGTCGACGGCGATTACCAGATGTACTCGGTCTCGAGCGGCCGCGAGGTGCGCGAGCACTGGGTCGGCAACGACGAGCGACTCGCCGACATCATGCGCGTGCTCTCCGACGAGGAGATCCGCTGCATCAAGCGCGGCGGGCACGACCACCGCAAGATCTACGCCGCCTTCCACCGGGCCATGCAGGCCCGTGGCCGCCCCACCGCCATCCTGATCAAGACGATCAAGGGCTACGGCATGCAGGGCTACGAGGGCTCCAACGTCGTCCACCAGAAGAAGAACCTGAGCGGCGACGAGCGCGTCGAGACGGCGCGCCGCCTCGGCATCCCGCTGCCCGACGAGGCCGCGGCGCGGGCCGACTACTTCCGCCCGGCCGGGGACAGCGAGGAGGTCCGCTACCTCAGGGCCCGCCGTGAGGCGCTCGGCGGCGCGTGGCCCGAGCGGCGGGTGGCCTGCCCGACCCTGGTGGCGCCGCCCCTCACGCTGTTCCAGGAGCAGCTGTCCGGCTCCGGCGAGCGCGGGCTGTCGACGACCATGGGCTTCGTGCGCATGCTCTCGAAGCTGATCGACGACCCGGGCCTAGGGCGCTACGTCGTGCCGATCGTTCCCGACGAGGCCCGCACCTTCGGCATGGAGGCACTGTTCCGCAAGGCCGGCATTTACTCGTCCGAGGGGCAGAAGTACCGGCCGGTCGACAGCTCGACCCTGATGCCGTACCGCGAAGCCACCGACGGCCAGATCCTGCAGGAAGGCATCTGCGAGGCCGGCGCCATGGCGTCGTTCCTCGCGGCCGGCACCGCCTACGCCGTCCACGGCGTGCCGACGATACCGTTCTACGTCTTCTACTCGATCTTCGGCTTCCAGCGCGTCGGCGACATGATCTGGAGCTGCGGCGACATGCTGTGCCGGGGCTTCCTGCTTGGCGGCACGTCGGGCCGCACGACGCTGAACGGAGAAGGGCTGCAGCACCAGGACGGCCACTCGCAGGTCATCGCCAGCACCGTGCCGAGCCTCAAGAGCTACGACCCGGCCTTCAATTACGAGCTGGCGGTAATCATCCGCGACGGCATCGAGCGCATGTACGGGCGGCACGAGAACGTCTTCTACTACATCACGATCCACAACGAGAACTACCCGATGCCGTCCATGCCCGAGGGCGTGGCCGACGGCATCGTGCGGGGCATGTACCGCTTCCGGTCTTCGCCGTCGCCAGCCGCTGCGCCGGGCCGCCGCGCCCACCTCTTCGGCAGCGGCGCAATCATGACCCAGGTGCTGGAGGCCCAGCGCCTGCTCGAAGGCTTCGGCGTGGCCGCCGACGTCTGGAGCGTGACGAGCTACAACGAGCTCTGCCGGGAGGCCCTCGCGACGGAGCGCCGCGCACTGCTGGAGCCCGCGACGGGCTCGGGCGCCATGCCCTACGTGCAGCAGGTGCTGGCCGGCGAAGAAGGGGTCTTCGTCGCCGCCAGCGACTACATGAAGAGCCTGCCGCTCTCCATCGCCCGCTGGGTACCGGGCCGCTACGTCGTGCTCGGCACCGACGGCTTCGGCCTCAGCGAGTCCCGTCCGGACCTGCGCAACTGGTTCGAGGTGAGCGCCGCGTACATCGCCTGGAGCGCCCTGAAGGCGCTGGCGGAAGACGGCCACTTCGCGTCCGAGGCCCTGAGAGGCGCTGCCGTCACGCTCGGCATCGACGCGGACAAGCGCGACCCGGCCACGACGGGCCCGGCCGACGCCGCGCACTGAGGGCCGCGCCGGGGGACCGGACCTTCCGGGCCGGCCCTGGCGAAGAAAACCGGAGCGCAGAAAAACCAAGGGCCCCTCGCGGGGCCCTTGTCGTCTCGTCGGGAATATCGCCGCCGGGGAGGTTCGGCGGGCAGTCGGCGATCAGTCCTTGCGGGCGCGCCGCAGGCCGGCCAGCAGGCCGAGGCCGGAGGCGAAGAGCCAGGCCGCTGCCGGCACCGGCACCACCTGGGTGGTCACGCCCAGGATCATGTACTTCTTCTGGATGAACGTGAACTCGCCGGGCGCAAAGGTGAACGCGTCGATCGAGTTCTGGATCTGCAGGTTGATGTCACGGGCGATGTCGCTGAAAGCGGCTGCCGGCGTCAGCGTCGACGTCAGCACCCACTCCTGCATCTGGAAGCCCGTCGGCACCTGGTTCAGGAGGTTCTGGATGTCGGCGGTCACCTCCGGGAAGGCCGCGGACGCCGTCTCGTTGACGCGATCGATGGCCTGGAGCCGCAGGTTCGCTGCGACCGACCCGCCGTTGATGATGCGGAAGTCGCCACCCTCGGTCAGCGTGGCGGAGGCAATCTCGCGGCTGGGGTCGATGGCGTAGACGCGGTCGAACAGGAAGGTGCCGGTGACGTTCTGGCTGCTGCCGTTGCCGGCCATGGCCAGGTAGGCCGTCGGGGTGAACAGCACGAAGTCGCTGTTGGCCAGCAGTGCCGGCGCACCCAGGGTGGCGAGACCGGTGTTCACGGTCGCGTCGTCGTTGTACTCGTAGCACACGGTGGGGCCGCAGAGGGAAACGATGGCGGCGCTGGCCGTGAGCGGCGTGGCGGCAAGCAGCGTCAGGGCGCTGCAGGCGGCGAGGATTCGGTTGGACATGGCTTTGTTCCCCAGCAGTTCTCGTTGTTTGTTACTTATATCGGGGCTTGGTGGCGTCTGCATGACGCCCCGCCTCTCTTGGTACGACGGGGGCCGCTCGACCAGCGATCCCACATAACGCCCATGGGGCGACTCTAGAACCTTGCTGCACTGGCTGCAACGCCATTTGGACATAAGGCGGCGCTGCCTGATGCCAGTGACTTAACGCAGCCGCATTATTTCCTGGCCCCGGGCGCTCCGTCGCCTGTGGATCAAGGCACGCTCCGGCGAGGATCCCCGACTTCCAGGCCCCCAAAAAACAAACGCCCCGAAGGGCGTTTGTCTGGGGACGCTAGACCTGCCGGATGTCAGGCAGAAACCGCCTTGCGCCGGAGGAAGCCGAGACCCACGAGGCCCGAGCCGAACAGCAGGGCCGCAGCCGGCACCGGCACGATGCTCGTCGTGGTGATGACCAGCTTCTTCTGGATGAAGGCGGACTGGCCGGGCGCGAAGGTGAACGCGTCGAGCAGGTTCTGGATCTGCAGGTCGACGACGCTCGCCAGGTCCTGGAAGACCGCGGCCGGGCTGATGGACGCCGTCAGGTTCCAGTTGGCGGGCGTGACGCCCGTCGGGGTGCCCGTGTTGAAATTCGCGATCGGGTTCGTCACGGCGACCTGCGGGAAGAGCCCGCCGCCATCGTTCACCCGGTCGACGCTCTGCAGGCGGATCGACGAGCTGACGATGCCACCGTTGATGATGCGGTAGTCGCCCGACTCGCTGACGGTGATGTCGAGGATCTCGGCACCGTTCTTCGTGTAGACGCGCGAGAACTGGAACACCGACTTGACGGTCTGGAAACTGCCGTTGGCTGCCGTGGCCGAGAACGCGGTCGGCGTGAAGACGAGGGAATCACTGCCGGTGAGCAGCGACGGCGCGCCGAACAGCGTGATGCCACTGTTGACGGCGGCGTTGTTGTCGTACTCGTAGCAGACGTTCGGACCGCACAGGGTCACCAGCGCAGCTTCGGCCGGCGCGGCACCCAGAAGGGCGGTGGCGAGCAGGCCCGGCACGGCGAGCCCGTTAACGATGGAGCGGATATTGGTCACTGTTGCGTCCCCCGCATCAGGCCTCGGTCCCGGTTGCCCGGTGGTTGACCTGCTGCATTGTTGGTTTGTTGTTGGTCTGGCGCTTCTTATGTACTGCTGTCGGCTACCCACTAGCAGTGACGTGATGGTAGTCCGGGATCAGGTTAAATGCAAAGCCATTAATTACATAATTCAACCAGTTAACAATAATCGCCGCCCGGGCGGCGCCCGGCGCTGATCGCCGCCGCGGGACCGGTATCCTACCGCCTCACGATCACCCGCTGAAACAGGGTCCCCATGCCTGCCGCCAGCCTGTTTGACCACTTCGTGGCCGCCCATGGGAGCGCCCCGGAACGGATCCTCCTGGAAGACGGCTCCGGCACGGGCTGGACCGGCGCGATGGCCGATGCGCAGAGCGCCCGCCTGGCCCGGCGGCTCGCCGAGCTGGGCTGCCGGCCGGGCGATCGAGTCCTGCTCCAGGCGGCCTCTTCGCCGGCCTGGCTCTGGGTGTACCTCGCCTGCCTCCGGTCCGGGTACGTCATCGTCCCGGTCAGCGCCGATTACACCGGTGCCGAACTGCGCTACTTCCTCCTCGACGCCGAGCCCGCCGTGGCGCTGGCGGACCCGCCGCGACTGGAGCAGCTCCGGTCGGCGGCCGCCGGGCTGCCGGTGCACGTGGACTCGCTCGAGGCACTCGATGCCGCAGCCCGCGACGGCGCGCCGGCCGACGCGCCGGGCCCCAGCACCGGCGACCTCGCGGCCCTCCTCTACAGCTCCGGCACCACCGGCCGGCCGAAGGGCGCGCGCCTGTCGAACGCCAACCTGGTCGCCAACGCCCTGACGCTTGCCGACGCCTGGGGCTTCTCGCCGGGGGACCGCCTGCTGCACGCCCTGCCGCTCCACCATGCCCATGGCCTCTTCGTCGCCGTCGGCACGGCCCTCGTGGCCGGCGCCCGCATAATGCTGCGCCCGAAGTTCGACGCCGCCGACATCGTCGCGCAGCTGCCCCGGTGCACGGTGTTCATGGGCGTGCCGACGCACTACACGCGGTTGCTGGCCGAGCCCGGGCTGACGCCGCAGGCCTGCGCAGGCGTGCGCCTGTTCGTCTCCGGCTCAGCCCCTCTTGGCGCAGCCCTGCATGCGCAGTTCGCCGCCGCCACCGGCCACCGCATCCTCGAGCGCTACGGCATGACCGAAACCCTGATGCTCACGTCGAACCCGCTCCACGGGGAGCGGCGTCCGGGCACCGTCGGCCGGCCACTGCCGGGGGTCGATGTGCGCATCGGCGACGGCAGCGGGGTCTCGCTGGCCACCGGCGCCACGGGGGAGGTTGAAGTGCGGGGGCCCAGCGTCACGGATGGCTACTGGCGGCAGCCCGCGCAGTCGGCGGCCGCGCTGACGCCCGATGGCTGGTTCCGCACCGGCGACCTCGGCCAGCTCAGTGCGGACGGCTACCTGACCATCGTCGGCCGCAGCAAGGATCTCGTCATCACCGGCGGGCTCAACGTCTACCCCCGGGAGGTCGAACTGGTCCTCGACGCCCTGCCCGGCATCGCCGAGTCCGCCGTCGTCGGGGTGCCGCACCCGGACTTCGGCGAGGCCGTCGTCGCGGTCGTCGTCCCAGCCACGGAGCCGGCGCCCAGCGCCGACGCGCTGCTGGCCGCGGCCCGCCGCCAGCTGGCCGGTTACAAGACGCCAAAGCGGGTATTCTTCGCCCCCGTCCTGCCCCGCAATGCCCTCGGCAAGGTCCGCAAGGCGGAACTCCGGGAGCGCTATCGCGACGCATTCGCCGGCGGGGAACCATCCACCGCCACAGCGAGTCGACCCGCGTGACCAGCGTTGCCCTGCCCCGCCTGCGCCGCTCCGTCCTCTACGTGCCAGGGGCCAATGCCCGGGCCATCGCCAAGGCCCGCATGCTGCCGGCCGACGTCGTGATCCTCGACCTCGAAGACGCCGTGCTGCCCGAGGCCAAGGTCGCGGCCCGGGAGGCGGTCATCGCCGCGGCCGCCGGCGGCGGGTTCCGGGCCGGCGAGGTCGTCGTCCGGATCAACGGCCTCGACACGCCCTGGGGCCGCGCCGACCTGGCCGCGGCCGGCGCCTCGGGCGCCGACGCGATCCTGCTGCCGAAGGTGCGGGGACCGGCCGACGTGGCCGCGGCCGAGGCCGTGCTCGCCACGGGGGGATTCCGCCAGCGGCTGTGGCTCATGGCCGAGACGCCGGCCGCCATCGTGCGCATGGACGCCATCGCGGCAGCCAGCCCGCGGCTTGCGGCCATCGTCATGGGCACCGCAGACCTCGCGGCGGCGCTGCGCGTGCCCGGGGGTGCCAGCAGCCCGGCACTCGCGCCGGCCGGGGCCCTGGCGCTGCTGGCGGCCCGCACCCACGGCCTTGATATAATTTCAGGGATTTACCCCGACCTGGCCGACGCCGCGGGCTTCGCAGCAGCGTGCTGCGCAGACCGGGCCGCCGGCTTCGACGGCAAGACCCTGATCCATCCGGGCCAGGTCGACACGGCCAACGAGACCTTCGGCGTCAGCGACGCAGACGCCGCGGCTGCGGCTGCGCTGGTCACCGCCTGGGACGAGGCCGCCGCCCGCGGCAGCGGCATTGCGGTCGTCGACGGACGGATGGTGGAACGCCTGCACGCCGACGAAGCCCGCCGGCTGCTGGCCCTGCACGCCGCCGCACGGCACGCCTGAGGACCTGATCGATGGCTGACTTCCCCGCACGCACCCCGGCCGACTGGCAGCGGCTGGCCACCCGCGAGCTCAAGGGCAAGGACCCGGCGAGCCTCGCCTGGAACACGCCCGAAGGCATCGCCGTCAAGCCGCTTTATACGGCGGCCGACCTCGCCGGACTCGAGCACGTCAACACGATGCCGGGATTCGCGCCCTTCGTGCGCGGCCCCAAGGCCACGATGTACGCCGGGCGGCCGTGGACGGTGCGCCAGTACGCCGGCTTCTCGACGGCCGAAGAGTCGAACGCCTTCTACCGCCGCAACCTGGCGGCCGGCCAGACGGGGCTGTCGGTCGCCTTCGACCTGCCGACCCACCGCGGCTATGACTCGGACCACCCGCGGGTCGTCGGCGACGTCGGCAAGGCGGGTGTGGCCATCGACTCCGTCGAGGACATGAAGATCCTCTTCGACGGCATCCCCCTCGACAGGATGTCGGTATCGATGACCATGAACGGCGCCGTGCTGCCGGTCATGGCCATGTTCATCGTCGCCGCCGAGGAGCAGGGCGTCGCCCAGGCGAAGCTCAACGGCACGCTGCAGAACGACATCCTCAAGGAGTTCATGGTCCGGAACACCTACATCTACCCCCCCGGACCATCCATGCGCATCGTCGCCGACATCATCGGCTACACGGCGCGCCACATGCCCAAATTCAACCCGATCTCCATCTCCGGCTACCACATGCAGGAGGCCGGGGCGACCTGCGTGCAGGAACTCGGCTACACCCTGGCCGACGGCATCGAGTACGTCCGCGCGGCGCTGGCGAGCGGCCTGAAGGTCGACGAGTTCGCGCCGCGCCTGTCGTTCTTCTTCGGCATCGGCATGAACTTCTTCATGGAGGTCGCGAAGCTGCGGGCCGCGCGGCTGCTGTGGGCGGAGCTGATGCAGCAGTTCTTCGCGCCGTCTGACCCGCAGTCCCTGATGCTGCGCACCCACTGCCAGACGTCCGGCGTCAGCCTGACGAGCAAGGACCCGTACAACAACGTCATCCGCACCACCATCGAGGCGCTCGCCGCGGCGCTGGGCGGCACGCAGTCGCTGCACACGAACTCCTTCGACGAGGCGCTGGCGCTGCCGACGCCGTTCTCGGCCCACATCGCCCGCAACACGCAGCTCATCCTGCAGGAAGAGACCGGCGTCACGAAGGTCGTGGACCCGCTGGCGGGCTCCTACTACGTCGAGCACCTGACGGCGTCGCTGGTGGCCGAGGCCCGCAAGCTCATCGACGAGGTCGAGGCGCTGGGCGGCATGACGAAGGCCGTCGAGTCGGGCATGCCGAAGCTGCGCATCGAGCAGTCGGCGGCGCTCCGCCAGGCCCGCATCGACCGCGGCGAGGAGGTCATCGTCGGCGTCAACCGCTTCCAGCGCGACGACGAGCCGGAGATCGACGTCCTGCAGATCGACAACACCGCCGTGCGCGAGTCCCAGGTCCAGCGGCTGCGCGCCGTGCGCGCGGCCCGGGACGAGTCCGCGTGCCGGGCGGCACTCGCCGCGCTCACCGAAGCGGCGGGCCAGCCGGGCGTCAACCTGCTCGAGCGCGCCGTCGCCGCGGCCCGGGCCCGCTCCACCGTCGGCGAGATCTCCGACGCACTCGAAGAGGTCTACGGGAGGCACCGGGCCGTGATCCACTCCATCAGCGGCGTCTACGCATCGGCCTACGAGGGCGACCACGACTTCGCGGCGATCCAGGCGAGCGTCGACGCCTTCGCGCGGGACGAGGGCCGCCGGCCGCGCATCCTCGTGGTCAAGCTCGGCCAGGACGGGCACGACCGGGGCGCCAAGGTGATCGCCACGGCCTTCGCCGACATCGGCTTCGACGTCGACATCGGCCCCCTCTTCCAGACCCCGGACGAGGCCGCCCGCCATGCCATCGAGAACGACGTGCACGTGGTCGGCATCTCGTCCCAGGCGGCGGGCCACCTGACGCTGGTGCCGCAGCTCATCGAGGCGCTGCGCGCGCAGGGCGCCGGCGACGTCGTGGTCGTCTGCGGGGGCGTGATCCCGCCCCAGGACTACCCGGCGCTGCGTGCCGCCGGCGTCGCCGCCATCTACGGTCCGGGCACCAACATCCCGGTGGCCGCCGGCGAGGTGCTCGGCCTCATCCGCAAGCGGCGCACCGCCGCGTGACCCCGCCGGGCGCCGGACCGGCGCCCGGCCCGACGACAACAGGAAGAAACCATGCAGGACATCATCCGGCAGCTCGAAGAGAAGCGCGCCGCCGCCAAGCTCGGCGGCGGCCAGGCGCGCATCGACTCACAGCACGCCAAGGGCAAGCTCACCGCGCGCGAGCGCATCGAACTGCTCCTCGACGAGGGCAGCTTCGAGGAGTGGGACATGTTCGTCGAGCACCGCTGCACCGACTTCGGCATGGCCGACCAGCGCATCCCGGGTGACGGCGTCGTCACCGGCTACGGCACGATCAACGGGCGCCTCGTATTCGTCTTCAGCCAGGACTTCACCGTGTTCGGCGGGTCGCTTTCCGAGGCGCACGCCGAGAAGATCTGCAAGCTGATGGACCAGGCCATGAAGGTTGGCGCGCCGGTCATCGGCCTCAATGACTCCGGCGGCGCCCGCATCCAGGAGGGCGTCGCATCCCTCGGCGGCTACGCCGAGGTGTTCCAGCGGAACATGCTGGCCTCGGGCGTCGTCCCGCAGATCTCGGTGATCATGGGCCCCTGCGCCGGCGGCGCCGTGTACTCGCCGGCCATCACCGACTTCACCTTCATGGTGAAGGACAGCTCGTACATGTTCGTGACCGGCCCCGACGTGGTGAAGACCGTCACCCACGAGGAGGTCACGGCCGAGGAGCTCGGTGGCGCCGTCACGCACACGAGCAAGTCCGGCGTCGCCGACCTCGCCATGGAGAACGACATCGAGGCGCTGCTGCAGGTGCGGCGGTTCGTCAACTTCCTGCCGGCCAACAACCGGGAGAAGGCCCCCGAGTGGCCGACCAGCGACGTTCCCGACCGCGTCGAGACCTCGCTCGACACCCTGGTCCCCGACGACCCGGCGAAGCCCTACGACATGAAGGAGCTGATCACGAAGATCGCCGACGAGGGCGACTTCTTCGAGCTGCAGCCCGACTACGCCCGCAACATCGTCATCGGCTTCATCCGCCTCGAGGGCTCGACCGTCGGCGTCGTGGCGAACCAGCCGCTCGTGCTCGCCGGCTGCCTCGACATCAACTCGTCGATCAAGGCCGCCCGGTTCGTCCGCTTCTGCGACGCGTTCAACATCCCGATCCTGACCCTCGAGGACGTGCCCGGGTTCATGCCCGGCACCTCGCAGGAGTACGGCGGCATCATCAAGCATGGCGCCAAGCTGCTCTACGCCTACGCCGAGGCCACGGTGCCGAAGGTCACGGTGATCGTGCGCAAGGCCTACGGCGGCGCCTACGACGTCATGGCGTCGAAGCACCTGCGGGGCGACGTGAACTTCGCCTGGCCGTCGGCGGAGATCGCCGTGATGGGCCCGAAGGGCGCGGTCGAGATCATCTTCCGCAAGGACATCGGCGACCCGGACGCCATCGCGGCCCGCACCGAGGAGTACCGGCAGAAGTTCGCGAACCCGTTCATCGCGGGCGCCCGCGGCTTCATCGACGACGTGATCATGCCGCGCAACACGCGCCGGCGGATCTGCCGGTCGTTCCGCATGCTCCGCACCAAGGAGCTCACCAACCCGTGGCGCAAGCACGGCAACATGCCGCTGTAGCCCACCCCCGCCGCGCAACGGAAGACACCGAACATGTTCAAGAAAATCCTCATCGCCAACCGCGGCGAGATCGCCTGCCGGATCATCCGCACCGCCCGGCGCATGGGCATCGCGACGGTGGCGGTCTACTCCGACGCCGACCGCAACTCCCTGCACGTGCGCATGGCCGACGAGGCGGTGCACATCGGCGCCGCCCCCTCGGCCCAGAGCTACCTCGTCATCGACCGGATCATCGCCGCCTGCAAGGCCACCGGCGCCGAGGCGGTGCACCCGGGCTTCGGCTTCCTGTCCGAACGGCCGGCCTTCTGCGAGGCGCTGGAGAAGGCGGGCATCGTCTTCATCGGCCCTGGCGTCCACGCCATCAACAGCATGGGTGACAAGATCACGTCCAAGCTGCTGGCCCAGAAGGCCGGGGTCAGTACGATCCCCGGCTACACCGACGTGATCCGCGACGCCGACCACGCCGTCGAGATCGCCCGCGGGATCGGCTACCCGGTCATGCTGAAGGCCTCGGCCGGCGGTGGCGGCAAGGGCATGCGCGTCGTCCACAGCGACGCCGAGTGCCGCGACGGCTTCGAGCGCGCCACGAACGAGGCCGTGGCCGCCTTCGGCGACGGCCGCGTGTTCGCCGAGAAGTTCATCCAGGAGCCCCGGCACGTCGAGATCCAGGTGCTGGCCGACCACCACGGCAACGTCATCTACCTCGGCGAGCGCGAGTGCTCCATCCAGCGCCGCCACCAGAAGGTGCTCGAGGAGGCGCCGTCGCCGCTGCTAGACGAGGGTACGCGGCGGGCCATGGGCGAGCAGGCCGTGGCGCTCGCGAAGGCGGTGGACTACCGCTCGGCCGGCACCGTCGAGTTCGTCACCGACCAGCAGCGCAACTTCTACTTCCTCGAGATGAACACGCGCCTGCAGGTCGAGCACCCGGTCACCGAGATGGTGACGGGCGTCGACCTCGTCGAGCTGATGATCCGCGTCGCCGCCGGCGAGAAGCTGCCGCTCACGCAGAAGGACGTGCGGCTGAACGGCTGGGCCCTCGAGGCCCGCGTCTACGCCGAGGATCCGCTCCGCAACTTCCTGCCGTCCACCGGCCGCCTCGTGCGCTGCCGCCCGCCGGCCGAGTCGCGCCACGTCCGCGTCGACACCGGCATCGACGAGGGCAGCGAGGTGTCGATGTTCTACGACCCGATGATCGCGAAGGTCATCACCTGGGGCGAGACCCGCGACGCTGCCATCGCCCACATGCAGGACGCCCTCGACGAGTACGTCATCCGGGGCGTTGCCCACAACATCGGCTTCCTGAACGCCGTCATCTCGAAGGAGCGCTTCCGCTCAGGCCGGCTCAGCACCGGCTTCATCGCCGAGGAGTACCCCGACGGATTCCGGCCCGCCGACGTGCCCCACGACGACCCGGGCCTGCTGCTGGCCGTGGCCGGCGCCGTGCACCGGCGCCTCATGGAACGCGCCGCCCAGCTCACGGGCCAGCTGCCGAGCCACGAGCGGGTGGTGGGCCGCGACTATGTCGTCGTCATCGGGCGGGAAGAGCACCCGGTCACCGTCGACCCCTGTGTCGGTGGCTACACCGTCAGCGTCGACGGCCTGCCCCGGCAGGTGCTCACCGACTGGGCGCCCGGCGACCTGCTGCTGCGCGGACAGGTCGACTCGCGGGCGGTCTGCGTCCAGGTCGGCCGTGACGGCCTGCGGTACCGGCTGACGCGGCATGGCGGCGAGATCAGTGCACTGGTCGTGACGCCCCGGGCGGCGGAGCTCGGCCGCTTCATGATCGAGAAGCAGCCGCCCGACCTGTCGCGGTTCCTGCTGTCGCCGATGCCGGGGCTGCTCAAGCGGCTCATCGTCAAGCCGGGCCAGGAGGTCAAGGCCGGCGAGGAGCTCGCCGTCGTCGAGGCCATGAAGATGGAGAACAGCCTGCGCGCCCTCGAGGACGTGAAGGTCGCGAAGCTGCTGGCCAGCGAGGGCCAGAGCCTCACGGTGGACCAGCCCATCATCGAGTTCCACTGATGGCGGGTGCCGGCGCGCCGGAGGCCGCGCGGCTCGCGGCGGCCCTGCGCGCCGGGGACCGCCGCGCGCTGGGCCAGGCCATCACGCTGGTCGAGTCGGCCCACCCGGCCGACCGGGCCACGGCCAACCAGCTGCTCGCGGCGCTGGGGCCGGGGGACGGGCGCTCGGTGCGGGTCGGCATCTCCGGCGTGCCGGGGGTCGGCAAGTCGACCTTCATCGAGGCGCTGGGCAACCACGTCATCGACGCGGGCCACCGGGTCGCTGTGCTGGCCGTCGATCCGTCCTCGGCGCTGTCCGGCGGCTCGATCCTCGGCGACAAGACCCGCATGGAGCGCCTGAGCCGGCGGCTCGAGGCCTTCATCCGGCCGTCGCCGGCCGGCCGCACCCTCGGTGGCGTCACGCGCCACACCCGCGAAACCATTGCCATCGTCGAGGCCGCGGGCTTCGACGTCGTCATCGTCGAGACCGTCGGCGTCGGCCAGTCCGAGACGGCCGTGGCTGCCATGACCGACCTCTTCCTGCTGCTGCTGCTGCCCGGCGCCGGCGACGAACTGCAGGGCATCAAGCGCGGCATCGTCGAGCTGGCCGACATCGTCGTGGTCAACAAGGCCGACGGCGAGCTCACGGCGGCGGCCGGCCGCGCCGCCGCCGACTACCGCAACGCGCTCCACCTGCTGCGCGCCCGGTCGCCCCACTGGCAGGTGCCCGTCGAGACCGTGTCGGCCCTCGAGGGCCGCGGCATCGACCGCATCTGGCAGCTGGTGAACGACTACTGCGCCGCGCGCCGCGCGGCGGGGGAATTCACGCGCAACAGGGCCGAACAGGCCCGGGAGTGGCTGCGCAGCGAGACCGCCGCGAACCTGCTGGCACTGCTCGACGAAGACCCTGCGCTGGCTGCGCGCCTCGCCGAACTCGAAGCCGACGTCGCGGCGGGCCACGTCCCGCCCCGCGTCGCCGCCGACGAACTCACCGCCAGACTGCGGCGGCAGCTCGCCGCCACCGGAGGAACCTGAATGATCGGCCGCCTGAACCACGTCGCCATCGTCGTGCCCGACCTCGACGCCGCCGCCCGCCTCTACCGCGACACCCTCGGCGCCACGGTGTCGGCGCCGCTGGCGCTGCCGGAGCACGGCGTCACGACGGTCTTCGTCGAACTGCCGAACACCAAGATCGAGCTGCTGCACCCGCTGGGCGAGGCCTCGCCCATCGCGAAGTTCCTGGCCGCGAACCCGTCAGGCGGCATGCACCACGTCTGCTACGAGGTGGACGACATCCACGCCGCGCGCGACCGCCTGAAGGCGGCGGGCGCCCGGGTGCTCGGCGACGGCGAGCCGAAGACCGGCGCCCACGGCAAGCCGGTGCTGTTCCTGCACCCGAAGGACTTCTGCGGGACGCTGGTCGAACTCGAGCAGGTCTGAGGCGTCAGCGGAGCGCCGCCCGGGCCTCGCGCTCGAGGGCGGCGAGGCGCCGCTCAAGCTCGCGGCAGGCCGGCGACAGGTCGCCGACGCTGATCTCCCTTGGCACCTCCCAGGGCTCGCCGATGGCGATCACGACCTCGGTGAAGGGCAGCGGGATGATGAACCGGTCCCAGCTGGGCCAGTAGATGGCCCGGCGCGCGGCCCAGGCCAGCGGGATGACGGGCACCCGGGCGACCTTCGACAGCAGGGCCGCGCCGGGCTTGAACTCGTGCAGCGGCCCCTTGGGGCCATCGGCGGTGATGACCAGCGACCGGCGGTCGCGGGAGACGACGGCGTGCATCTCGCGCAGGGCCTCGCCCGACGCCCGGGTCGACGAGCCGCGCACCGCCTCGGCACCGGACCGGCGGATGATGGCCGCCGGCACCTCCCCACTGACCGACGGGCTCGTCAGGAAGCCGACGCGCAGCCCGCGGGCCACCTGGCCGAACAGGTACCAGGCGCCGAACACGTGCATCTGGTGCCAGTACACGATGACCGCCGGGTTGCCGGTCTCGCGCAGCGCGTCGATGCGCTCGCCACCCAGCACGGCGCGGACCCGGCAGGTCTTCCACAGCAGCGCGAGGAAGCCGCGGACCAGCGCCACCAGCACGGCGTACCACGCGCGCCGGCCGGCCGACATGCGGCGCCGGGAGGCCCGGGACTGGCCCGTCGTGCGGCCCTGGCGGGCAGCGACGCTCGGGGAGTACCGGCCAGGCGGCGGCGCTTCGGGCGATGGGGTGGTCAGGGTCGGGTCGCTCATGGGCGTGGCAGTCTCTAGAATAGCCGCTTTCCGCCGGTGATTCCGGCCGCCCCGGCCCCTGCATGACCCAGCCCGCGCCACGCGCGTCCCGGCCGCCCGGGCCGACCGCCCGCTACACGCTGCACCCGGATGCGGCGACGCTCGCGCTGCTCGAGCGACTCGTCGCGGAGTACGGCGACACCGTCCTCGTCGAGTCCGACGACCGCCGCGACCCGAGCTTCGTCGTCACCGACCCGGCCCACCTCCGCCAGGTGCTGGTCGCCAACCACACCAACTACGTCAAGGGCGTGGGCTTCGAGCGCGTGAAGATGCTGCTCGGCAACGGCATCATCGTCAGCGATGGCGCCGAGTGGCGCCGCCAGCGCACGATGATCCAGCCTGGCTTCAGCCGCTCCAACGTCGCGGCCCACGCCGAAGTCATCCGCGCCCACACGCTCGAGGTCGCGACGCAGTGGGCGCCGCTCGCCGCCGCCGGCGACACCATCGACCTGACGGCCGCCATGAGCGGCTTCGGCCTGCAGGTGATCCTGCGGGCCATCTTCAGCAGCGACCTCGCCCGCCTCGAGGACCAGCCCGGCGGCAACCCGTTCGCGTTCCTGGCCGACGACCCGACCCGCGACATCCGCACCGTCGTGCGCCTGCGCGAGCTGACCCGCGTCATCCAGTCGTGCATCGAGCGCCGGCGCACCACCGGCGACCGCCCGTTCGACTTCCTCTCGGCCCTCATGGACGCCCGCGACAGGAAGACCGGCGCCGGCATGAGCGACAAGGAACTGCTCGACGAGGTCAAGACGCTGATCGTCGCCGGCCACGAGACGTCGGCGGGGACGCTCAACTGGGCCTGGTACCTGCTGTCGCAGCATCCGGCCGCGGCCGAACGGCTGCTGGCAGAGCTGGCGACGCTGGGCGGCGGCACGGGCTTCGGTTTCGAGCAGCTCATGGCGCTGCGCTACCTGCCGGCGGTGCTGAAGGAGACACTGCGGCTCTACCCGCCCGTGTGGCTCTTCAGCCGGCGCGCCGTGGCCGAAGACCGGCTCGGCGAGTACACGGTGCCGGCAGGCGCCCACGTCTTCATCGCGCCATACCTCGTGCACCGCCGGCCCCACCTGTGGCCGGAGCCCGGACGGTTCGACCCCGACCGGTTCCTCGGGCCCGACGCCGACCAGCGCGACCCGCTGGCCTTCATACCCTTCTCGGCCGGTGCACGCCGCTGCATCGGCGAGTACTTTTCATTCGTGGAGATGCAGATGCACCTCGCGATCCTGTTCCCGCGGTTCCGGCTGGAGCACGCGCCGCTGCCGGCGGAGCCCGTGGAACTCGACCCGGCCATCAACCTCCGCGCCCGGTACGGCATCCGCATGCGCATCACGCCGCGGCCGGGCGCCCCGGGCGGAGCTGCAGCCACATGATCGACGCGCCCACCCTGACCGCGGCCTTCGCGGCCGTCCGCGACGCCGACCGCACCATCACCTACGTGGCGGCCGAGGACCAGCGCCGCAGCGTCCGCTTCGCCGACGCCTGGCAGGCGGCCATCGGCGTGCTGTTCCACTTCCAGCAGGCGGGCTTCGCCCCCGGCGACGAGGTCATCCTCTTCACGGGCAACAACGAGCAGTTCGTCGACGGCTTCTGGGCCTGCCTGCTCGGCGGCATGGTCCCGGTGCCCGTGGCCGTCGGCATCAGCGACGACCACCGCCACAAGCTGCTGCGCATCTTCGCGACGCTCCGGCGGCCCCGCGTCTACACGGACCAGGGGCAGCTCGCGCGCCTCGACGACTTCGCACGCGTCGCGGGAGCCACCGAGGCAGTGGCCGCCCTGCGGGCCCGGGCGCTGGTGGTCGAGGGCATCACCGACGTCAGCCGGCCAGGCACCGTGCGCGAGGCAGTCCCCGACGACGTCGCCTTCATCCAGTTCTCGTCGGGCTCGACCAGCGACCCCAAGGGCGTGGTGCTTACCCACCGCAACGTCATGACGAACATCCGCGCCATCGTCACGGCCGCCGCCTTCACTGACCGGGACGTTGCCCTGAGCTGGATGCCGCTGACCCACGACATGGGGCTGATCGGCTTCCACCTGACCATGCTCGCTGCCCGCATCAGCCACACGCTGATGGACACGCGGCTCTTCAGCCGGCGGCCGCTGGCGTGGCTCAAGGAGGCGTCGCGCAGCCAGGCGACGCTGCTGAGCTCGCCCAACTTCGGCTACAAGCACTTCCTGAAGGTCTACGAGAGCAAGGGCGCCGACGGCCTCGACCTCGCGGCCGTGCGGCTGATCTTCAACGGCGCCGAGCCCATCTCGGTGCCGCTGTGCCGGCGCTTCCTCGCGGCCATGGCGCCCCACGGCCTCGATCCCGGCGTCATGTACCCCGTCTACGGGCTCGCCGAGGCCAGCCTCGCGGTGACGTTCCCGCTGCCGGGCAGCGGGGTCCGCGAGGTCACGGTCGACCGGCGCTCGCTCACCGTCGGCGCGGCAGCCGCGGAGGCCCCGGCCGGCAGCCCCGAGGCCCTCGAGCTCATGCGCCTCGGCGCCCCGATCCCGGACGTGGAACTGCGCCTCTGCGACGACGGCGACCAGCCGCTGCCCGCCGGCCGGGTCGGCCACGTGCAGATCCGGGGCGGCAACGTGACGGGCGGCTACTACGGCAGCGACACGCCGCAGCCCTTCACCGGCGACGGCTGGCTGCGCACCGGCGACCTCGGCTTCATCGCCGGGAACGACCTGGTCATCACCGGCCGCTTCAAGGAGATCATCTTCGTCAGCGGCGCCAACTACTACCCGCAGGACCTCGAGGAGATCCTCGAGCGCGAGGCCGGCATCGAGCTCGGCAAGGCCGTCGTCACCGCCTCGCGCGCCGCCACGGGCGACGCCGACGAGATCGTCGTGTTCGTCCTGCACCGGGACGAGGTCGCGGCGCTGGTGCCGGTGGCCGAGCGGGTGCGCCGGGCGCTGGGCGAGGCCGCCTCGCTGGAGGTCGCCCACGTGCTCCCGGTACGCAGCATCCCGAAGACCACCAGCGGCAAGGTGCAGCGCGGCCGGCTGGCCGCCGAGTACGAGGCCGGGGCCTTTGCCGCCGACATCGCGGCCCTCGCTGCCCTCCGGGGCGCCGCCGCGACCGATGCCTCGCCCGCCTCGGCCGTCGAGTCGGCGCTCCGGCAGATCTGCGCCGGCGTCATCACCGACCGCCATGTCGGCATCGACGACAACCTCTTCGACCTCGGCGTGAGCTCGCTGGCGCTGGCCCAGATCTACGAGCGCATCGACGAGTCGTGGCCGGGCGTGCTCGACATCGAGGACCTGTTCCAGCTGCCGACGATCCGCGACATCGCCGCGCGGCTCACGCAAGCCGCGCCAGCAGGAACGCCCCCACCATCGTGAAGCCCAGGGCGAGCTTCAGGGCCGCGCCGAAGACGAGGCCGAGCGTCGCCCCGAGGCCTGCCCGCCCCGCCTGGCCGAGGCCGCGGCGGGCCAGCAGCTCGCCCGCCACGGCGCCGACGAAAGGTCCCGCCACGATCCCGGCAGGCCCCAGGAAGACCCCGATGAGCAGGCCCAGCGCGGCGCCCGCGGCGGCCCGCCCCGAGGCCCCGTAGCGCCGCACGCCCCAGGCCGCGGCCAGCCAGTCCACCGCGTAACTGGCCAGGGCCAGCACCGCGAGGAACGCGAGCCACCAGGGCCCGACGTGGGCGAAATCCTCGGCCCAGGCGGCCAGGGCGAGCCCTGCGAACAGCAGCGGCGCACCGGGCAGGGCCGGCAGGACCAGGCCCGCGAGGCCGGCGACGACCAGCGCCCCGGCGAGGATCCACAGCAGGAAGTCTGCGTAAGGCATGGCGGCAGCGGTTACTATCGGCCCATGACGTTGAACGTCCCCGGCCACCGGGACCTCAAGAAGATACTCGTCCTGAACCCGAAGGGTGGGTCAGGCAAGACGACGCTGGCCATCAACCTGGCCGGATATCTCGCGGCCACGGGCCGCGCACCGGCGCTGATGGACTTCGATCCGCAGGCCTCGAGCACCCGCTGGCTGGCCCGCCGGCCGAAGGGCGCGGCGCCGATCTACGGCATCGCCGCCTGGGAACGCCCCACCGGCGTGACCCGCAGCTTCCACCTGCGGGTGCCCCCGGACATCCGGCACCTGGTGGTCGACACGCCGGCGGCCATGCTGACCCCGCAGATCCGCGATTTCACCCCCGGCGCCCACGCGATCCTCGTGCCGGTGCTGCCCTCGGCCATCGACATCCACGCGGCCTCGCGGCTCATCGCCGACCTGCTGCTGGTGGCCAAGGTCAGCCGGCGCATGGGCCGGCTCGGCGTCATCGCGAACCGCGTGCGCGAAAACACGCTGGGCTTCCGCAAGCTGATGGCCTTCCTCGAGCGCCTGCAGATCCCGATCATCGGGGCCCTGCGCGACAGCCAGAACTACGTCCACGTCGCCGAAGAGGGCCTTGGCATCCACGAGCTGCCCCCGGCCCGCGTCAAGAAGGACCTGGCCGGCTGGCTGCCGCTGACGAGCTGGCTCGAGCTGCGCCTGAACACGCCGCTGACCGAGCGGGACACGCTGCGCCCCGACACGAGCCTGCCGGGAGAGGACCTGGCCGACGTGGTCGACCTGCGGGAGCGGCTGCGGCAGCGCGAAGGCGCTCCCGGGACCTGAGCCCCGGGGCCTGCCGCCGGTCAGTGGCGGGCGAAGACGGTGGTCGTGCCGTCGGCGGCAAGGGCCAGGGTCGCGTAGGGCTCGCTGACCGGGCCTTCCATGCCGGGCGAGCCGGCGGGCATGCCGGGCACCACGAGCCCGGCCACGGGCGGACGCTCGCGCAGCAGCCGCTTCACGTCCCCGGCCGGCACGTGGCCCTCGACGACGTAGCCGCCCACGACCCCCGTGTGGCAGGACTCGAGGCTACGCGGCACGCCGTGCTTCGCCTTGATGGCCGACAGGTCGTCCTGCATCGTGACCTCGACGCGGAACCCGTTCGTCTCCATGTGCCTGACCCAGGCGCCACAGCAGCCGCAGGTCGGCGTCCGCCAGACCTGCAGCACCGGCGCGGCGTCGGCGGCCCGGGCAAGCGGCAGGCCTGCAGCCCCGAGGACGATGCCCGCCAGTACGGTGCGACGCTTCACTTCGAACCCTCCCCGGCCGCGAACCGCAGCCGCAGCACGCCGATGACCGCCGGCAGCAGCGAGATCACGATGACGCCGATGACGACGATGTAGAAGTTCTCGCGGACGATGGGCACGTTGCCGAAGTAGTAGCCGGCCGGCACCAGCGTCAGCACCCAGAGCGCACTGCCGACCACGCTGAAGGCCAGGTAGCGGCGCCAGTCCATCTGGCCGACGCCGGCCGCGAAGGGCGCGATGGTCCTGACGATGGGCAGGAAGCGGGCGATCACCACGGTCTTGCCGCCCCAGCGCTGGAAGTACTCGTAGGTACGGTCGAGGTGGTCGCGCCGGACGATGCCCGGGTAGCGCCGCAGCAGCATCTCGCCCGAGGTCTTGCCGATGACGTAGTTCACCATGTTGCCGAGGATCGCCGCGGCCATCAGCAGCGCGCAGAGCGACGGCATGTCGAGACCGCCACCCGCGGCGACGGCGCCCGCCGCGAACAGCAGCGAGTCACCGGGCAGGAACGGCATCACCACGAGGCCGGTCTCGGCGAACACGATCAGGAACACGATCGCGTACACCCAGAGGCCGTAGTTCGCGACGAGCTCGGTGAGGTGGTCGTTGAGGTTCAGGATGAAGTCGAGCAGCAGGGCGAGGAACTCCACGCGCTCAGCCTCCGCCGCAGGCCGCGGCGGCCGCACGCAGCGAGGCGACGTTGATGGCGGCCACGTGGCTGGCCTCGACACCCGCTGCCTTCACCGTCTTGCGGATGATGCCCTCGAGGTTGGGGCGCTTCTCGGCGGGGCCCTCCCCGGTGCCGATGCCGCCGCCGAACTCGACGAAGGTCGTGAGCCCGCGGCTGACCGCCGTGTTGAGGCAGCCGACCCAGTTCACGGGCTTGAAGAGCTGGAAGAAGAGCCGCGTGCGGATCGCATCGGGATTCTCGTCGTGCAGGTCCGCCGTGTAGTTCGACAGGACACCGAAGGCCGGTTTCGAAAAGCGGGCCCGCGCCAGGTCGTCGCGGAACAGGCGCGCGGCGGTGACCATGAAGTACGTGTGGAAGGCCCCCTCGGTGGCGAGGCGGATCGCCCGCTTGCGCGGGAAGTTCGCCGCCACGTCGGCGGCGAGCGCCTCGAGGTCGGCCTCGCGGCCGCCGACGACGGTCTGGTCGGGCAGGTTGATGCTGGCCACCTCGCAATAATGCCGGTCGGCCAGGGGTCGGGCCGTGACGGCGTCGAGGGTCAGGGCGACCATGCCGCCCTCGCCATGCTCGCCCATCAGTTCGCCGCGCCGGCGCACGAGCCGCAGGCCGTCGGCCAGCCCCAGCACCCCGGCGGCCACCAGCGCGGTGTACTCGCCGAGGCTGTGGCCGGCGGCGAGCGCCGGCGTGACCTGGCCGCCGGTCAGTTCGCGGAAGACCTCGAGGCAGGCGATGCCGTGGGCCAGCAGCGCCGGCTGCGTGTTTCGGGTCAGCCCGATGGCGTCGTCCGGGTCCTCGAAGGACAGCTGCTTCAGGTCGAAGCCGAGCACCTCGGACGCTTCGTCATAGACCCGCCGCGCGGCCGCGAACTCCGCGTAGAGGTCGCTGCCCATGCCGCGGTACTGCGACCCCTGTCCGGGGAAGACGAACATCACGGGGGCAGCGGTCATGGGCGGGATTCCGGTGGTGACAGGGGGCGCGAGAGGATACCAGAGCAGCCTGCCGCGGCCGGCAGCTCAGGCGTGGGCCGCGCGCACCTCTTCGGCGAGGATCGCGAGTCCCCGCTGCACCGAAGCAGGGTCACTGGCATAGCTGATCCGCAGGCACTGCTCCCGGTGGGGCCATGGGTCGTCCCCGAGGCCCGGGAAGAAGTGGTGGCCCGACAGCACCAGCACGCCGCGGGCCTTGAGCCGGCGGTAGAGCTCCCGCGACGGGATGGTCAGCTGCGGCAGCCACAGCCACAGGAAGAACGCGCCCTCCGGGACGTGCACGTGGTACTCGCAGCCCGCCAGGGCGGCGTCGAGCCAGCCGAGCGCCGCGACGGCGCGCTCGCGGTACCAGGGCCCGACGACCTCCCGGGCGAGGCGGGTCAGCTCCCCCGTCTCGGCGGGTTCGCGCATCAGCACCGGCCCCACCGAACCCGCGGCGAGGCTCGTCACGGCCGTGACGGCGCCGAGGGCGCGCACGATCTCCGGTCGCGCGACGACGATGCCGGTGCGCACCCCCGGCAGCCCGAGCTTCGACAGGCTCAGTAGCAGCACCGTGTCCTCGTCCCAGGCCGGCGTCGCCGGCACCGAGACGATGCCCGGGAACGGCACGCCGTAGGCGCCGTCGATGATGAGCGGCACGCCGTGCCGGCGCGCCAGGGCGCGGAGCCGGTCGATCTCGTCGTCAGTCAGCACGTTGCCCGACGGATTGGTGGGCCGCGACACGCAGATGGCGGCGAGCCGCGTCGCGTCCTCGAGGGCCGCGAAGTCGACGCGGTACTTGAAGCGCCGTCCCGGCAGGTGCTCGATGCGCGGCCGGCGCGCGACGAACAGCTCGCCGTCGATGCCGACGTCGGCGTAGCCCACGTATTCCGGCACCAGCGGCAGCAGGATGCGCCGCTCGCCATCGGGGTACTGCCCCGCCAGCAGGTTGAAGAGCAGGAAGAAGCCGTGCTGGCTGCCGGCCGTCAGCGCCACGTTGCCGGCGTCGACGGCGAAGCCGTACTCGCGGCGCAGGAGGCCGGCGATGGCGCGACGGAAGCCGACCTCGCCGGCGGGATCGGCGTAGTCACCCACCATGCGGCGGAACTCCCGGTCGTCGGCCAGCACCGCGGCGAAGCGGGCCCGGAAGAAGTCCGCCATGCCGGGCACCTGGGCCGGGTTGCCGCCGCCGAGCATGGCCACCGGCGGCTCACCGGCCAGCGCGGCGCCCAGGTCCTCCATGAGCTCGCGCGCGCCGGTGGGCCGGGTGAAGCGCTCCCCGAAGCGGGACCAGTGCATCGGCAGGCCTAGACGGGACGCTGGCGGCGGGCCGCGATGGAAACCTGCGGGTGCCAGGTCTGCTCCGTGGGAGCACCGCGCCGGTCGAGCTGCATGATCACGGCGTCGATCAGGAACGGCCGGCCCTCGCGCGTCACCGCCTTCGCCCGCTGCAGCACCTTGCGCAGCTCGCCCGGCGTCGTCGCGCGCGCCGCCGGCACCTCGAAGCTGCGGGCGAGTCCCGCGAAGTCGACGAGCGGGTTGCCGAGGTAGCAGGTGATGTCCTTCCAGAGCTCGCGCGTCTCCTGGCGGGCCAGCAGCGGCGAGTTGTTCTGGATGCGGTTGCGCTCGTTGTCGTAGCTGCGGTTGTTCATCACGACGATGATGACCGGGATCGAGTAGCGCGCCGCCGTCCACAGCGACTCGACCTGGCCGAACAGCAGCGCGCCGTCGCCGACCATGCAGCAGACCTGCTGGTCGGGCAGCGCGACCTTGACGCCCATGGCGGCGCCGATGCCCCAGCCGAGCGCGAAGCCCGTCGTCTGGCCGATGAGCCGCCGCCGGCCGCGGTCGAGGTTGAGCCACTCGAAGGGCGTGCGGTAGTCGAGCTCCGGCACGATGATGGCGTCGGGCTCGAGGGCGGCATCGAGCTCGGCCGACACCCGCTCCCAGGACATGGGGCTCGCGTTCCAGTTCGCCTTCGCGTCGTCGAGGCGCAGCGCGTCGGCCTTCGCCTGCTTCTCGCGGGCGGCAGCGAGGCGCGCGTCCGCCGTGGCCTTGAGCCGCGCCCCGGGCGCCAGTGCGCGCACCGCGTCGTTCAGCGCGACCAGCGTCTCCTTCAGGCCGGCGGCGATGGCGACGTCCGTCGGGTAGGTGTTGCCGATCTCGTCGTACTCGATGCGGGCGTGCACGAGCTTCGCCGCCTTCGGCGGCGGCGGCGCGAACACGGTCGGGTCCGGCATCGGGCCGCCGAGGTTGACGAACAGGTCGGTCTTCGCCAGGTCCCGCGGAATGCCGAGGCCGTAGAAGCCGGCGAACAGCGGGTGGCGGAACGGGAAGTCGCTGAAGACGCTGTAGCCCTGGGCCACCTGGGCCCCCGTGAGCTCGGCGAGGGCGACGAGGTCGTCGGTGGCCCCGGCCCGGGTGACCTCGGCGCCGGCGCACAGCATCGGCGACTTGGCCTCCACCAGCCACCGCGCCGCCTGCTCGATGAGCGCGGGCTGCGGCCGCATCTCGACGGGCACGTCGAAGCGCTGCTGCGGGTAAATGACCTGCTTGACGTCGCGGGCGCCGAGCAGGTCGAGGGAGATGCGCACGTGCACCGGCGCCCGGGGCGGCGTGGCCGCGAGCTTCAGCCCCCGGCGCATCATCTCGGCGATCTGCCGGTCGTTGCGGATCTCCCAGCGCCACTTCGTGAAGGTGGCCACCGACTCGAGCCAGTTGTCCATCTGCTGGAAGCCGTTGCGCCCCTCGTAGCGGGTGCTCGTGCTGTCCGCGAGCAGCAGGATGCCGGAGCGGTCCTTCCAGGCGTTGTAGAGGTTGTTCAGCGTGCTCGGCACAGCCACGCCCGGCACCAGCAGCACCGACGGGCGGCCCGTGGCGAGCTCGTAGCCGTGGGCCATGCTGGTGGCCTGGGATTCGGCCAGCGCCAGGATCAGCTCCGGGTCGGGGCGCGTGGCCAGCGCGTCGAAGATCGCCGACATGCCCGTGGCCGTCGTGCCGAACAGGTAGCGGATGCCGGCGGCCCGCAGCGTCTCGACGAGCAGCTCGGCGCCGGTGCCCGTGAACGGGACGCCCGCATCCGGCGGCGGCTCGGCGGCGCTGGCCAGGCTGCCGACCAGCGCATCGGCGGCGGCGGCACTCAGGCCCACGGCCGCGAGCGCCCGGCCCAGGTCACGCCGCGAGATCTCGGCGTCGAGGAAACGGCGGAAGAGATCCTGCACGGCGCTGCCCCCAGGCTTCAGCTTGCGGCCGGATGATAGAGCATGCCCCGACCGGTCCGCGTCCGGCGTGCAGACGGGCGCGCGACGGCGGCCCGTGGCGCGGCGACGACCGGGGCCCGGCACCGTTAACCGACTGGTGACACTGCCCCTCCACGCGGTGGTGGCATGACGATTCGCGCCGCGCGGAACGCTGCCCGGCAAGGCTTTGCGGCGCCTGCGGTGCTGCGCGTGATGACCTCCGGCACGGGGTCGCCGGCGGCAGGGGGCCCGCCGCGCCACCGGCCCGGCGCCACGGCTGTGGCATACCGCCGACGGCCTCGCTATCGTTAGGCCTCGGGGATTCAAGGGGGAGTCCGATGACCAAGCCCAACGTCAGTTCCGGCGCGCTGCTGGCCGGCGCCATCGCCGCCGTGGCCTCTTCGTTCACGCTGCTCGTGCCGCGGCCAGGCTATGCGCAGGTCGACGAGATCGTGGTGACCACGCGCAAGCGCGAGGAGAACCTGCAGGACGTGCCGATCGCCATCGAGGCCTTCAGCAACGAGACGCTCCAGCAGAAGGACATCGACAACATCGCGGACCTGACGAACATCTCGTCGAGCCTGGCCTTCGACGAGGGCGCGACCTTGAGCGACACCCGCGTCGTCGTGCGCGGCCTCTCCCCGACCCGCGGCCGCCAGAACGTGGCGATCCTCGTGGACGGCATCGACCTCTCCACCGAGGCCATCAGCAACTCGGGTGGCGGCATCCTGCTCAACAACCGTCTGGTCGACGTCCAGCGCATCGAGGTGGTCAAGGGCCCGCAGCTGGCCCTGTACGGGCGCAGCGCCTTCGCCGGCGCCCTGCAGTACGTCACCAAGGATCCCGCCAAGGAGTTCGAGGGCGAGGTGCTGGCCGACGGCAACGAGTACGACCAGTACAGCCTGCAGGGCGGCATCAGCGGCCCGATCTTCGGCGAGAAGCTCGGCTTCCGCCTGAACGGCGCCTGGTGGGACGAGGACGGCTTCTACAAGAACTCGCTGACCGGCCAGCGCCTGCGGGACGACGAGGGCTTTGGCCTGGCCCTGACCCTGAAGAGCCAGGTCACCGAGACGCTGACGCTCAAGTTCCGCACCGAGTACACCGACCAGCAGATCGGGCCGTCGGCGACGGTCTTCCTGCCGTACACCTCGGAGCGCCTGGTACCCGAGTCGGCCCGGTCGAACTACACCGACCCGACCACCGGCGCCCAGTACAAGCCGATCTTCCGCTGCTTCGAGAAGCTCGCCTCGTTCACCTACGAGCGCGACGTGCTCGCCAACGGCAGCTCGCTGCTCGACGCCCGCAATGCGCGCCTGTATGCCCCGGGCTACACGCCCCAGGGCCCCCAGGGCGCCGCCTTCCCGAACGTGCTCTTCGCAAGCCCCTACTGCGAGACCGGCGTCGCCGGCACCATCGGCAAGACCCCGAAGGTCAACGAGTCCGACATCGCCCTCGGCCTCGACCCGCTGACCGGCGCGGACTATCCCGGCATCGACCGCCAGCTGCTGCGGTTCTCGCTGGTGGCTGACTGGGACATCGGCAAGGCCACCATCACCTCGCGCACGGGCTGGCTCGAGGAGGACGCGGAAGAGCGCCTCGACACGGGCCGGTTCGGCTTCGCCGTCGACGCTCCCTACATCGACGGCAACGTCAACATGTTCTCGTCCGACACGGACAAGACGACCAGCCAGATCTCCCAGGAGCTGATGATACGCACCGCCCTGGACGGCCCGGTGCAGCTCACCGCCGGCGGCCTCTACTGGCACGAGGACGTCAAGCAGCAGAGCAACTCCTTCACCGGCCAGGCCTCGGGCAGCCACTGCTCCTGGGGCAGCGCCTTCAACGCACCGGTGGACCTGTCGGGCAGCGGCGCCGACACGGCCTGCTACGGCTACACCGAGCGGGCGCTGGCGCCCCTGGTCGCGGGCGGCTTCAACTACGGCGACGGCACGCTGTACGAGGGCATCGCCGAGTACCGCGCGCCCTACCCCATCGAGCGCGACACCGAGCACCGCTCGCTCTTCGGCATGATCGAGTATGCCGCCACCGATGCGCTGCGGTTCACCTTCGAGGGCCGCTACAGCGTCGAGGACCTGACCGTGCGCGGCCCGCTCTTCTACCAGCCCGGCGCGTCCGGCGGTCCGGGAAGCTGGAACCCCTGCGGATTCTTCTTCCGGCCCTGCACCGACTCGTTCCTGTTCGCGCCGCCGACGGCCGTGCAGGACACGGGACGGCCAGACGGCTTCCTCGGCGGCCCGTTCTGGAGCCGGGCGCGCTTCCAGGAGGTCTACGACTCGTGGAACCCGACGACGCCCATCGACGAGGACAACCCGTCGCTCGGCACGCTGCGCGACCTGATCCCGGCCCAGTGCCTCAACGACCCGGCGACCCAGGCCCGGCTCGCGGCCTTCGACGCCACCGGGCAGGATCCCTTCGACCTGTTCAACCCGTACTGCAACGGGGCGCTCAAGCGCAAGGACAGCTGGTTCTCGCCGAAGCTCACGGTCAACTACCGGGTCAACGACGACATCAACACCTACTTCTCGTGGGCCCGGGCCCAGAAGCCCGGCGGTCTTGCGACGCTGGGCGTGGGCGCCAGCGGCATCGACCGCGAGCTGCAGGAGTTCGAGCCGGAGATCATGAACGTCTACGAGATCGGCGCGAAGACCCAGTGGCTCGACCGGACGCTGGTGGTCAACACGGCCGTCTTCTTCCAGGACTACACCGAGAAGCAGACGCTCGTGTCGGTGCTGAACCGGGCCGGCGACCGGCTGGTCAGCCGCACGGAGAACACCTGCTGCGCCGAGGTCTACGGCATCGAGCTCGATGCCGCCTGGGCGCCGGAGGCGCAGTTCCTCGGCGGCAACTGGTTCGTGAACGGCTCGTACACGTGGCTCGACGCCAAGTACGTCGGCGCGGTGGTCCCCAACAACAGCTTCACGTTCATCTCGTCGGCCGGCAACTGCACGCCGACGGCGCTGGTGCGGGGCGTCCCGGACCTGCCGGGCCGGCCCGCCACGGATCCGGCGGACAGCGTCATCTGCAACGTCAGCCTCGACGGCAACACCCTGGAGGACGCGCCGCGCAACAAGTTCGTCGGCTCGCTGAACTACAAGTTCCCGCTGGCGGACGAGATGGACCTGGTGGCCCAGGCCGACTTCCAGTGGACCGACAAGCGCTACATCGAGAACACGAACGAGAGCTACGTCGATGCCTACAGCATCACCAACTTCCGCCTCGGCCTGCAGTCGCGCCGCTGGGAGGTGTGGGCCTACGCGAACAACGTGTTCGAGAACGACACCGTCTACACGGTGATCAACGGCCCTGGCCTGGCGTCCAGCTTCATCCTCGGCAGCGGCATCGACGTCTCCAGCGCGGGCCAGCCCGACGCCGACAAGACGGTGACCGTCGAGCTGCCGCAGTTCCGCGCCGCCATCATGCCGGACCCGCGGGTCGTCGGCCTGCGCGCCCGCGTCCGCTTCGGCGGCGGGGACTGAGCCTCTGCCGCTGCGGCGTGCCGGCTCCCGGCACGCCGCAGCGGCCCGATCCCGCGGCGCCTCGCCGCCTCAGGCGCCAGCGCCCGGCACGATCGCCTTGATCTCCAGGAAGTCCCGCAGGCCGAACTCGCCCCACTCGCGGCCCGTGCCGGACTGCTTGTAGCCCCCGAAGGGCGCCGTCAGCGGGAAGTCCGCGCCGTTCACCTGCACCATGCCGGCGCGCAGCCGGCGGGCGACGCGGCCCGTCGCGGCCGGGTCGCTGCCCCAGACGTAGGCCGCGAGCCCGTAGGGCGTGTCGTTGGCGATGCGGATCGCATCGGCCTCGTCGGCGTACGGGATGATCGCGAGCACGGGGCCGAAGATCTCTTCCTGCGCAATGGTCATGTCGTTGCGCACGCCGGCGAAGACCGTCGGCCGCACGTACCAGCCGCGCTCGAGCCCCTCGGGCCGGCCGGGGCCACCGCAGACGAGCCGCGCGCCCTCGGCGCTGCCCGCCTCGATGAGCCGCTGCACCTTCGCGAACTGGGCGGCGCTGGCCAGGGGACCGAGGTCCGTCCCCGGCGCGTCGGGGGCCCCCGTCACGATGCCGGCAGCCACGGCCGCGGCGATGTCGGCGGCGCGCGCCTCGAGGGCCGCCGGCACCAGCAGGCGGGACGGCGCGTTGCAGGACTGCCCGGTGTTGCTGAAGCAGTCCCGCACCCCCCAGGCCACGCCCGCCTCGAGGGAGGTCTCGTCGAGGATCACGTTGGGCGACTTGCCGCCGAGCTCGAGGTGCACCCGCTTGACCGTGGCGGCGGCGGCCTGGGCCACGGCGACGCCCGCCCGGGTCGAACCCGTCAGCGACACCAGGTCCACGTCGGGGTGGACCGCCAGGGCCTGGCCGACCCCGGCGCCATCGCCATGGACGAGGTTGAACACGCCCGGCGGCACGCCGGCCGTGTCGAGCACCTCGGCGAAGAGCGTCGCCGAGAACGGCGCCGCCTCGCTGGGCTTCAGCACCATCGTGCAGCCGGCGGCGAGCGCCGGGGCCACCTTGCAGGCCATCTGGTTCATCGGCCAGTTCCACGGCGTGATGAAGCCGCACACCCCCACGGGTTCGCGCACCAGCTCGAAGCCCGGCCGCGGCTCCGCGAAGGGAAATGTCTCGAGGATCGTCCGCATCGCCTGCAGGTGGCCGAGGCCGATCCCGGCCTGGGCCCGCCGGGCGAAGGCCCGCGGCGCCCCCATCTCGGCGGTGATGGCCGCGGCGATGTCGTCACGCCTCGCCCGGTAGGCCGCGATGATGCGGTCGAAGAGCGCCAGTCGCTCCTCGCGGGACGACGCCGACCAGCCCGGGAAGGCGCGACGCGCCGCCGCCACGGCCCGGTCCACGTCGGCCGGCGCGCCGAGGGCGACGACGCCGGCGGGCTCTTCCGTCGCCGGGTCGATGACCGGCAGCGTGCGGGCGCCGGCCGGATGCTCCCAGCGGCCGTCGATATAGAAGCGGCGATGGTCGTACATGGAAACCTCCCGGCCAGTATACGGCCGGGCTCCTGCCGGCCGGCGCGGCAGGCCAGCCGCGCTGGTACCCTTGGCGCGCAGGGCGGGCCCACCGTCCGCCCGGGTCCCGATCCCCCCATGATCCGCCTACTGACCATCGCCGTGCTGGTGCTGGCCGTCGTCGCGCTGGCCCTGTGGCTCAGCGACACGGGCCTGCTGTCGCTGCAGGCCGTGCAGGCGGAGCTCGGCACGCTGCGGGCCCAGGCAGCGGCCCGGCCGGTGGCGACGCCCCTGGCCTTCGCCGCCGCCTACGCGCTGGTGGCGGCGCTGAGCATCCCGGGGGGCTCCCTCGTGCTGTCCTTCGCGGCCGGCGCCATCTTCGGCCTCGTCACCGGCAGCGTCGTCGTGTCGTTCGGCAGCAGCATCGGCGCAGCGCTGGCCTGCCTCGGCGCGCGCTTCCTGCTGCGTGACGTCGTCGAGCGGCGCTTCAGCAACATGGCGGCCGCCATCAACCGCGGCCTCGACCGCGACGGGTCCGCCTACCTCTTCGCGCTGCGCCTCGTCCCGGTCTTTCCCTTCTTCGCCATCAACCTCGCCCTCGGGCTGACGCGCCTGCCGCTGCGCACGTTCTACTGGGTCAGCCAGCTCGGCATGCTGCCGGCCACGGTGCTGTACGTGAATGCCGGCCGGGAGCTCGGCAGGGTCACGGCCGGCAGCGACGTGCTGTCGCCCGGCGTGCTCGGGGCCCTCGCCCTGCTCGGCGTCTTCCCGCTGCTGGCCCGGCGTGGCCTGCGGGCGCTGCAGGCGCGGCGCCGGCTCGCCCGGTGGCCGCGGCCGCGCCGGTTCGACGTCAACGTGGTCGTCATCGGCGCCGGCTCCGCCGGCCTCGTCGCGGCCTACGTCGCGGCGGCCGCCCGGGCCCGGGTGGTGCTCGTGGAACAGGCCGAGATGGGGGGCGACTGCCTGAACCGCGGCTGCGTGCCGAGCAAGGCGCTGCTGCGGGCCGCCCGGCTGCGGGCCGACCTGCGCCGGGCCCGGGAGTTCGGCCTGGCGGCCGAGGCAGGCCCCGTGGACCTGGCCGCCGTGCTCGGCCGCGTCCGCGCCGCCGTGGCGCGGGTGGCACCCCATGACTCGGTCGAGCGCTACACGGGCCTCGGCGTCGAGTGCGTGGCCGGCACGGCCCGCATCGTCTCGCCCTGGGCCGTCGCCGTCGGTGACCGCGTGATCACGACGCGCGGGATCATCGTCGCGACGGGCGGTGGGCCGGTGCTGCCGCCGGTGCCCGGGCTGGCCGACGTTCCCCACGTCACGTCGGATACCGTCTGGCAGCTGCCGGCGCTCCCGGAACGGCTGCTGGTGCTCGGCGGCGGGCCCGTCGGCTGCGAGCTCGCCCAGGCCTTCGCCCGGCTCGGCAGTGCCGTGACGCTGGTCGAGGCCGGCCCCCGGCTGCTGGCGCGCGAGGACCCCGCCGCCGCGGCGCTGGTCGCCAGCCGCTTCGCGGACGAGGGCATCCGGGTGCTCCCCGGCTGCCGGCCCCTGCGGTTCGAGCCGGCCGCCACCGGCGGCACCCTGGCCTGCCGCCACGCCGACGGCCGCGAAGAGACCCTGGCCTTCGACCAGGTCCTGGTGGCCACGGGCCGCCGCGCCCGCACCGAGGGCCTCGGCCTCGAGGAGCTCGGCGTCGGCCTGAACCCCGACGGCACGGTGGCGACCGACGACTGCCTGCAGACGGCCCTGCCGACGATCCACGCCTGTGGCGACGCCGCCGGGCCCTTCCAGCTGACCCACGCGGCCTCGCACCAGGCCTGGTACGCCGCCATGAACGCCCTGTACGGGCGCTGGTGGCGCTTCCGGGCGGACTACCGGGTGCTGCCCGCCTGCGTCTTCACCGACCCCGAGGTGGCCCGGGTGGGCCTGACCGAGGCCGAGGCCCGGGCCCAGGGCCTCGACATCGAGGTGACAACGTGGGACCTGGCGGAGCTGGACCGGGCCATTGCCGACGGCGACAACACCGGGCTCGTCAAGGTGGTGACGCCCCGCGGGCGCGACCGCATCCTCGGCGCCACCGTCGTGGGCCCCCACGCCGGCGAGGTGCTGGCGGAGCTTTCTCTCGCCATGCGCCACGGGCTCGGGCTGCGCAAGGTGCTCGGCACGGTCCACAGCTACCCGACGCTGGCCGAGGCCAACCGCCTCACTGCCGGCGCCTGGCAGCGCAACCACCTGCCCCTGCGGCTTCTTGGCATTGCGGAGCGGGTCAACCGCTGGCAACGTGGCGGGCCAGCATGACCCCCAGCATCAGCCAGAGCGACACCGTCATCCTCACCCGCGGGCTCGAGCGCAGCTTCACCATGGGTGACAGCGTCATCCGCGCGCTGAGCGGCGTCGACCTCACGATCCGCCGCGGCGAGTACGTGGCCATCATGGGCCCGTCGGGCTCGGGCAAGTCGACGCTGATGAACATCATCGGCTGCCTCGACCAGCCTGACGCCGGCGAGTACTGGCTGAACGGCACGCTGGTCTCGAACCTCGGCGACGCCGACCTCGCCGCCGTCCGCAACCGCGAGATCGGCTTCGTGTTCCAGACCTTCAACCTGCTGAACCGGGCCGACGCGCTGCATAACGTCGAGCTGCCGCTGATCTACTCCGGCGTGCCGCGCCGCGAGCGCGTGGCCCGGGCCACGGAGACCCTGCTGCAGGTGGGCCTCGGCGACCGCATGCACCACCGGCCCAGCGAGCTGTCCGGCGGCCAGCGCCAGCGGGTGGCCGTCGCCCGGGCGCTGGTCACCCGTCCCAGCCTGCTGCTCGCCGACGAGCCCACGGGCGCGCTGGACTCGACGACGGCCCGGGAGATCATGGGCCTCTTCGCCGAGCTGCACGCCCAGGGCAACACGCTGGTCGTCGTCACCCACGACGCCGGCGTCGCCGCCGAGGCCCATCGCACCGTCCGCCTGCGCGACGGCCGCATCGAATCCGACACCCAGAACGCCGAGAAGGCCACCGCATGAACCTACGCCCCTGGGCCAGCGCACTACTGGTCACCGTCGTCGCCGCCTGCGGCGGCCAGCCCGAGGCGACCAAGACCGTCTACGAGACCCTCCCGGTCACGCGGCGCGACATCGTCGTGTCCGTCGAGGCCGCGGGGCAGATCGAGCCGGCCATCACCGTAGAGCTGAAGTCCAAGGCATCGGGCGAGATCCTGTCGGTCGACGGCGAGACCGGGCGCGTCATGCCCGCCGGCACGCTGCTGGTCCAGATCGACAAGCGCCAGCCGCGCAACGCCGTGGCCCAGGCCGAGGCGCAGCTCGAGGCGGCGAAGGCCCGCCGCGGAATCGCCGAGGCCCAGGCGCGCCGGTCCGAGAAGCTGCTCGAGGAGCGCATCATCAACGACGTCGACTTCGAGCAGTCCCAGCTCGAGGCGGCCAACGCCAAGGCCGAGGTGGTGCGCACCCAGGTCGCCCTCGAGAACGCCCGCATCCAGCTCGACGACACCGATGTGCGGGCCCCGATCACGGGCACCATCATCGAGAAGCTGGTGGAGAAGGGCCAGGTCATCTCGTCGCCGGTCATGGACGTGGGTGGCGGCTCGCTGCTGCTGAAGATGGCCGACCTGACCACCGTGCAGGTCAAGACGCTGGTCGACGAGACCGACATCGGCAAGATCCGGCCCGGCCTCCCGGCGACCGTCACCGTGACGGCGTTCCCCAACCAGCCCTTCGCAGGCTCCGTGCTGAAGATCGAGCCCCTGGCCAGCGCCGACCAGACCGTCACGACCTTCGCCGTCCGCATCGTCCTCGACAACGCGCAGGGGCTGCTCAAGCCCGGCATGAACGCCGACGTCGACATCCTCGTGGCCGAGCGCCGGGGGGTGCTGGCGGTGCCGATGGGCGCGCTGCGCACGGACCGCGACATCGCCACCTCGGCGAAGCTCCTCGGCCTCGACGAGGCGACGGTCCGCCAGCAGCTCGCCGCGGCCCCGGCCGCCGGCACGCCGGCCCCGGGGGCCGCCGACGCCGATGGCTACCGCTACGAGAGCCGCTTCTGGGTCTTCGTGCAGCGGGACGGCAAGCCCGTCGCCCAGCGCGTGACGACAGGCCTCACCGACCTCGACTACAGCGAGGTCATCGCGGGCCTCGCCGAGAACGACGCGGTCTTCATCCTGCCGAGCTCGGGGCTGGTCGAGAACCAGCAGCGCTTCCAGCAGCAGATGCGGAACATGATGGGGATGCCCGGCATGGGCCAGCAGCAGGGCCGGCCTGGCAGCGGTGGCCAGGGCGAGGGCCAGGGCAGGCCCGCCGGCGGCGGCGAGCGGCCGGCGCGCTGACGGCGCGCCGCAACGGGAGTCCGGCGATGCTGTTCCTCGAGATGATCCTGGTGGCGCTGCAGTCCGTGCGGGCCAACCTGTTCCGGGCCATCCTGACGATGCTCGGCATCATCATCGGCGTCGCCTCCGTCATCACGATGGTGGCCATCGGCACCGGCGCCCGCGCCGCCGTCGACGAACAGATCGAGGCGCTCGGCGCCAGCGTGCTGAACATCCGCACCGGCAACTTCATGCGCATGGGCGTGGCCCAGAGCGGCGCGACGCTGACCATCGGCGACGCCGAGGCACTGGCCCGCGACGCGGCCACCGTCGAGGCCGTGGTGCCCGAGGCCGCCCAGCAGCTGCAGGTCAAGTTCGGCGCCGAGAACCGCAACCTGCGCATCGTCGGCGTCACCCCGAACTTCGCCGCCGTCAACAGCTACACGCTGGCGGCGGGGTCGCTCTTCACGCTGGCCGACGACTCGGCCAAGCGGCCGGTGGCGGTGCTAGGCAACTCGGTGCCTGCCCAGCTCAAGACCACCCGCGAGGCCATGCTCGGCGGCACCATCTACATCAAGGGCATCGCCTTCCGCGTCATCGGCGTCCTCGAGGAGAAGGGCGCCAGCGGCTTCCGCAACGTCGACGAGCAGGTGTGGATCCCGCTGGCCACCGCGCAGTTCCGCGTCTTCGGCAGCGACACGCTCGACAACATCAGCGCCAAGGTCTCGCCGGCGGTCCCCGTGGAGCGCGCCATGGTCGACATCGAGCGCGTGCTCCGCCGCGAGCACAACCTGCTGCCGGGCAAGGACAACGACTTCAGCATCGGCGACCCGCGGCAGTTCTTCAACGTACGCGAAACCGCCGCCAACATCTTCGCGATCCTGCTGGCGAGCATCGCCAGCATCAGCCTCATCGTCGGCGGCATCGGCATCATGAACATCATGCTCGTCACGGTGACCGAGCGGACGCGGGAGATCGGCATCCGCAAGGCGCTGGGCGCGACGCGCTTCAACATCCTGCTGCAGTTCATCGTCGAGGCCATGGTGCTGTGCCTGCTCGGCGGCACCGTCGGCATCCTGCTCGGAACGGGCGTCGCGGCCCTGCTGTCCCGCGTGCTGGGCTGGAGCATCGTCGTCTCGCCGACGGCCATCGGCGTGGCCTTCGGCTTCAGCGCCGCGGTGGGCCTCTTCTTCGGCATCTGGCCTGCGCGCAAGGCCGCCCGCCTCGACCCCATCGAGGCGCTGCGCTACGAGTAGCGCAGGGCCCCCGGCGTGACCCCGGCAACGCCCGGCTTCCTGCGCCAGGTCGCCAGCCTTGCCGGGCCGTGGCTGTCCGGCGACCGCCGCTGGCGGGTCCGCGGCGGCCTGCTGCTGCTCTTCCTGCTGACCGTCGCCCAGGTGGCGCTGGCCGTCTGGGGCAACTACTGGAACCGGGCGCTCTTCGACGCCCTCGAGGCCCGGTCGGTGCAGGCCGTGGTGGTGCAGGTCGGCATCTTCGTCCTCATCCTCGCCGCCTCCATCGCCGTCACCGCCGCCCACCTGCTCGTCAAGCGCTGGCTGCAGCTCGACTGGCGACGGTGGCTCACCGGGCGCCTCGTGGGCCAGTGGCTCGCCGACGGGCGCCAGTACCGGCTGCTCTTCACCGCCGGGGAACACGACAACCCCGACGGCCGCATCGCCGAGGACATCCGCATCGCGACCGAGAGCGCCGTGGCACTGGCCCACACGCTCGTCTTCTCCGTGCTGACGCTGGGGCTCTTCATCGGCATCCTGTGGTCGGTGTCGGGCAGCCTCCCGCTGCCGGGAACGGACCTGGTCGTGCCGGGCTACCTGGTGCCGCTGGCCTTCGCCTACGCCGGCGCCGGCACCGCACTGGGCTGGGTGGTGGGGCGCCCGCTGGTGCGTGCGACGGACCGGCTGCAGACCGCCGAGGCCAGCTACCGCTTCGGCCTGGCGCAGGTCCGCGAGCACGCGGAGGCCATCGCCCTCGCCCGCGGCGAGCCGCGGGAACGCGGCGTGGCGCTGCGCCGGTTCCGGCAGGTGATGCAGGACTGGAACCGCCAGTCCCTCGCCTACCTCGGGATCGTCTCCTTCGGCACGGCCTACGGCACGCTGCTGCCGGTGTTCCCGGTGCTGGTGGCCGCGCCGGGGTACATCGCCGGGGCCATGTCCCTGGGCGTGCTGATGCAGGCGGCCCAGGCGTTCCAGCGCGTGACGTCTGCGCTCTCGTGGCCCGTGGACAACCTCGGCGAGATCGCGCGCTGCCGGGCGTCGGCGGCCCGGGTCCTGGCCCTCTACAACGACGTGCTGGCGCTGGCGGCCGGCCCGGAGGACGGGCGCGTCACCGTGGTGCGCGGCGAGCACCCGCGCCTCTCGCTCGAGTCGCTCTGCCTCTCCGAGCCGGCCGGCACACCGGTGGCCGGGCCGCTGTCGGCCGAGATCCACCGCGGTGAGCGCGTGCTGGTGACCGGGGACCCGGCCGCCACCACGGCGCTGTTCAAGGCCATCGGGGGCCTGTGGCCCTGGGGCAGCGGGCGCGTGCTGCTGCCGCGCGACCAGGCCATCGCCTTCATGCCCCAGCGGCCGCTGCTGCCCGAAGGGACGCTGCGCGAGGCCCTGACGTACCCGGGCCCGCCGGACTCGTTCACGACGGCGGCGATCCAGCACGCGCTGGAGTGCGCGGGCATCGCCTGGCTCTCACCCCGGCTGGACGAGGTGGCCGCCTGGGAGCAGGTGCTGCCGCTGCGCGCCCGCCAGCGCCTGGCCTTCGCCCGCGTGCTGCTGCAGCCGCCGGGCTGGATCATCATGCAGGAGGCCAGCGACGCCTTCGACGCCCGCGGCGAACGCGTCGTGCTCGACATGCTCCGGCACGAACTGCCGGACACGACCATCGTCACCATCAGCTTCCACCCGGGACTCGAGGCCCTGCACCACCGGACCCTGGTGGTCCGGCGGGCCGGGCAGCCCGCTCACTGAAAGCGCGGCGGCAGCCAGCCCCGCTCGACGCACTCGCGGAAGCACCAGGCCGGGGTCGTCTCGGTGCGGTAGCTCCAGAAGAACCAGCCGCGGTACGCCTCGAAGGCCAGCAGCTGGGCCGCCCCGTAGGCCCGCAGCGCGACGGCCTCATGGAACGGATCGAGCCCCTGCAGGGCGTGGTCGTACGGCCCCTCGGCCCACAGCGACACGACCTTCAGGTCGAGGCCCAGGCTCCACTCACCGGCGATGGCGGGGACGCCGAGCACGCGCTGGATGGCCACGGCCTCGTCGCCCCACTCGACGGAGGCCTTGTGGACGTGGCCGCGCACGTCGAGTGCGAGGTCGGCACGGTCGAAGCACTGGTAGCGATGCACGTCGAAGAGCACGTCGTCGTCCGCACGACCGGCGAAGAAGCCGGCGAACTCCGCGGCCGGGCGGAAGCCGTCGTGGAACACGACGGCGACGCGGCCCGCCGGGCAGTGGGCCCGGATCGCCGCCAGCGCCCGCGCGTAGTAGTCGCAGAGCAGTGCCGTCGGCACGTCCCAGCGGGGCTCGTTCAGCACCTCGATGGCGGCCAGCGCCGGGTGGGCGCGGTAGCGGGCCGCCAGCCGGCCGAGCAGGTCCACGGAGAAGTCGACGTACTCGCTGCGGCGGTGCCAGTCGCAGGTGTCCTTGATGCCGCCGTTGTCGAAGCCGTTCTGGCAGCCCGGCGCCGCGTGCAGGTCGACGACGACCGCAAGGCCGCAGGCCTGCGCCCAGTCCAGCGCCCGGTCGAGCACCTCGATGCCACCGGTGACGAAGGGCGTCCGGCTGGCGCCACAGGCCTCGTGGTACGGATACGGGGGACCGAGGATCCAGTGCCCCACCGGAATGCGGACCGCGTTGATGCCGACCCCGGCGAGCCACGCGAAATCGTCGCGCGTGATGAATCCGTCCCAGTGCCGGCGCAGCACGGGCGCCGCGTCCCTCCCGCCCTCGACGCACCACGACGTCTCGTCGGTGGCCGCGCGCCCGGCGAAGAGGCTCGGCGTCATCCACTTCTCGAGGACGAGCCAGCCACCGAGGTTGACGCCCCGCAGGCGCGTTGCTGCCACTGCCATCACTGCCCCTCCCGGGCCCGGCCGCCGGGCCCGCCGCAGCGCCAGTCTACCGGCCCCGGGGCTCCGGGCCGCGCCGGCAGCGGCGCGGACACGGCGCCGCTGCCGGGGTCGCCGGCGATGGCGCCGGACGTCTGCCACGCCGCCGGCGCGGCTCGCTTTGCTGGCAGGTTGTTGAAAAACGCCCAGCCTGTGCGTTTTTCAACTCGCCAGTCCGGTACATGCCCGGACTGGCTCCCGATGAATCAACCGCTTACGCGCCTGCTTCGTCGACGCGGCCATCCCTGGCCGCGCTAGCAGGCTGTTTTCAACAGCCTGCTAGACTGCCGCGCCCGCAGTCCGGCCGCTCGCGCATGGAACCCCAGGTCCGCTATCACATGACGCAGGGGCCCAGCGTGCTGGCGCCCTGGCCCGCCATCGTCGCCGAGTTCCCGGCGCCACCGTACCGCTCGCTGGCGGCCGACGAGGTCGAGCCCGCACTGCGGGAGCTGCTCTCGCCCAACCTGTTCGCCCTCGTCGCGCTGCCGCTGCCCGATGGCGCCTTCGAGACCTTCGCGGGCGCCATCGCCATCGCCCTGCAGGACGCGGCGGGGCCCAGCGGCCTCGCCTTCCGCTCGACGCGCAGCGCCAGCGGGCAGTGCCGCGTCCTGGTCGGCTTCCACGAGCCGGGCGCCGCGCTGCTGGCGCTGCAGGCCGGCCTCGAGGCGGCCCAGGCCCTGTTCCGCCGCCGCGCGGGCCGGCCGGTCGATCCGGCCCCGGCCGCGGCGGCCATCCAGCGCTCCGTCGCCGCGATGAACCGCCAGCCGGACCCGCTGGCGCGCGCCCTCATGCGCGTGGCGAAGCGGCGCAGGATCCCGGTCTACCCCGCCGCCCACGGCTCACGGGTATGGGTCTACGGGCAGGGCTGCAATGCGTGGCACTTCTTCGAGGCCGCCAACCACGGCGACGCCATGACCGGTTCGCGCCTCGCCCGCAACAAGCAGTTCACCAACGTGCTCATCACGCGGCTCGGCCTGCCGGGGGCGCGCCACGCCATCGCCGATTCGGCGGCCACGGCGAAGCAGCTGGCGAAGTCCATCGGCTACCCGGTGGTGATCAAGCCGGTGGACAGCAGCAAGGGCCGGGGCGTGACGGTGCGGATCGCCGACGAGGCCGGCATCGACGCCGCCTTCGCGGCGGCGGACAAGCTCGCCCCGGCGGCCGTGCTCGTCGAGGGCTGGGTCGCCGGCGACGACCACCGGCTCGCCGTGGTGGCCGGACGGTTCGCCTGGGCCGTACGCCGCTCGCCACCGCGCGTGACCGCCGACGGCGAGCATACGGTGCGCGAGCTCGTCGAGGCCGAGAATGCGAGGCGGCGGGCGGCGCCTGACCGCGATCTCGCCGGCGGGCGCATCGCCCTCGACGCCGAGGCCGAGGCCCTCATCGCGAGCCAGGGCTACACGCTCGACGCGCGCCCGCCGGCCGGCACCGTCGTCGCGCTGGGACTGGTGGCCAACCAGGCGCGGGGCGGCACGATCACCGGCTGCACCGATGCCATCCACCCCGACAACCGCGCCATGGCCGAGACCATCGCCCGGGCCTTCCACCTCGACACCTCCGGCATCGACTTCATGACGCCGGACATCACGCGCTCGTGGCGCGACGTGCCCTGTGCCGTGATCGAGATCAACGTGACGCCGGGGTTCTCGTCGGACAGCCAGGCCGAGCTCATCCTCGACCGACGGTTTCCGGCCGGAGCGAACGGCCGGGTGCCGGCCGTGCTGCTGGTCGGCGCCGGGCCGGCAGACCTGGCAGCCGTCGCCACCGCGCTGGCGGCCGGCGGTCGCACCGTCGGCAGCACCGACGGCAACGCGACACGCATGGGGGTAGAACAGCGCTTCACCGGCAACGCGCTGCTGCCCGACCGGGCCATGGCGCTGGTGCTCGACCCGGCCTGCGAGGCCATCGTCGTCGCCGCCACGCCGGCTGAGATCGCCACCCACGGCCTGCCCCTCGACCGGTTCGACATCGCCCTGGTCGATGCCGATGCGGGGCTGTCGCAGGCGACGCTGGCGCTGCTACGGGAGTGCTGCGGATCGGTGGAGGCCGGGCTGCCGCCGGGCACCTTCGCAGCCGCGGCGTCGCGCCTCCTGGCCGCTACGGCGGCGGGCGCGTAGCCCCGCAGGCCGGCAACGGCGGGGCGGGAAGCGATTCCCGCCCCGCCGCCAGTCCTCAGAACGTCATGCCGACGTTCAGCTTGTAGAAGTCGCCGTCATTGTCGTCCTCGATGTCGGCGCCGGCCGTGAAGCGCGCGTAGAAGCCCTTCGGCAGCGTGAACTGCACGTAGGGCCCGATCCAGCGGTAGACATCGGCCGAATCGCCACCCGGATACGAGTTGCGCGTGTTCCGCAGGTGCTCCCAGTGCAGGCCGGCGGACACGTTCTTGCTGAACCGGTAGCCCGTGTTGGCCCAGTAGTGCAGGAAGTCGAGGCCGGAATCGTCGCGGTTGCGCAGGGCGAGGTAGTAGCCCAGGTAGAACTCGGCCTCCCACTTCTCGTCGCCGTAGTTGATGGTGATGTTGGGCACGATGCCGTCGGCGAAGTTGGCACCGTCGGTCCGCTCCACGACCTGGGTCGCACCTTCGCCGCCATCGGGATCAGGCACCGTCTCGGTGACCCGGTTCCCGCCTGACAGCAGGGAGCCGTTGGTCAGGCCGATCTGCGGCTTGACCAGCAGCTTGTCGTCCAGGTAGTGCAGGTTCACGCCGACGCCGAACTCGGTCCACAGGTCGTCGCCGCTGTTGCCCTGGTCGAGACCGAAGGCGGGCTTGGTCCAGAGGATGCCGTAGAACGAGAAGTCGAGGCCGTCGTTGATCGGCAGCAGGCCCGTGAAGGACGGATAGAAGCCGAAGAACGAGTCCTGGTTCAACAGCACCGAGTAGCTGCTGTCCCGGCCACCGTCGGCGGACTGGGCGGCGGCGGGAACGGCCGTGCCGAGGGCGGCGAGCCCGACGGCAGTGGCCAGGGCCGGCAATGCATTTCGCATGAAGTCGTTCTCCCTGTAGGTCTGGTGTTGTGGTGATGGCGCCCGACCAAGGTCCGCCGGGCGGGGTCCGCGGCGTGAATGCACGACCCGTGCCAGCACGTCACGACATCTCCGGGAGCAGGGAAAATCAGGGCCCGCGTTCGCAGCGCATCGATGCTGCGCCACGACAGGTGCACCATGCGGGCGCCCGCAGGCGCAGCAAAAGCCCCGAAACGAGGCGCGCTCAGTCCAGCGCGAGGCCGATGGCCGCCGTCAGCTGCGAAAGGTCAGCAGGCTCGATGACGTATGGCGGCATGAGATAGATGAGCCGGCCGAAGGGCCGGATCCAGACGCCGGCGTCGACGAAGCGCCGCTGCGCCTGCGCAACGTCCACCGGCGCGCGGGTCTCGACGACGCCGATGCCGCCCAGCACGCGCACGTCGGCCACGGCCGGGTTGCTGCGATACGGCTCGAGCTCGCGCCGCAGCTGCGCCTCGATGGCGGCGATGCGGGCCTGCCACGGGCTCGCCAGCAGCAGGTCGAGGCTCGCGTTGGCCACCGCCGTCGCGAGCGCGTTGCCCATGAAGGTGGGGCCGTGCATCAGCACGCCGCCATCGGCCGAGATGCCCGCAGCGACCCGCGGCGTCGCCAGCGTCGCCGCGAGCCCGAGGTAGCCGCCAGTCAGCGCCTTGCCGAGACAGAGGATGTCGGGCGCCAGGCCGGCGTGCTCGGAGGCGAAGAGCCGGCCCGTGCGGCCGAAGCCCGTGGCGATCTCGTCGGCGACCAGCAGCACGTCGTGGTCGCGGCAGAGCCGCGCCACCTCGGCGAGATACTCCGCCGAGTAGAACCACATCCCGCCCGCCCCCTGTACGACGGGCTCGAGGATCACGGCGGCGAGCTCGCCTGCATGGCGCCCGATGAGCCCGCGGATCGCGTCGGCATCGGCTGCCGCCAGCGGCTCGCCGAAGCGGCTCACGGGCCGCGGCGCGAAGACGTGCTGCGGCAGCACCGGCGTGAACAGCCGGTGCATGCCGGTCTCGGGGTCGCAGGTGGCCATGGCCCCGAAGGTGTCGCCGTGGTATCCGCCGCGGAGCGCCAGCAGCCGCGACTTGGCCGGCCGGCCCCGGGCCTGCCAGTACTGCAGCGCCATCTTGATGGCGACCTCGACGCCCACCGAGCCCGAATCGCTGAAGAAGACGTGTCCCTGTCCGCCGGGGGCGAGCGCCACGAGCCGCTCGGCGAGACGCACGGCCGGCTCGTGGGTGAGCCCGCCGAACATGACGTGGGCCATGCGCCCGAGCTGGGCGGTGATGGCCTCGTTCAGCACCGGATGGTTGTAGCCGTGGATCACGCACCACCACGACGCCATGCCGTCGATGAGCTCGCGCCCGTCCGTGAGCCGGAGGCGCACGCCACTGGCGCTGGCCACCGGATAGGCCGGCAGCGGCGCCACCACCGACGTGTAGGGATGCCAGACGCAGGCGCGGTCGCGGGCCAGCAGGTCGTCGGTCATGGCCGGCTCCTGCTGGCGTGCACGGCATGAGACCGCCGCCTGCCCGGCCGGATCGTCATCAGGTCCTCCGTCACGGCCGGCTCCAGAGTGATCCCGTCTCGAGGGCCGCCGCCACGGCCGCCGGCCGGGGCGCCTGGCCGAGCCACGGCACCACGCCGAGGCAGGGCGCCGGGAGTCGCGCGCGCAGCGTCGCGACGTTCTCGTCCCGCACCGGCATGTCCGGGTCGATGACGTTGCCGGCCCAGGCCACGAGGCGCAGGCCGGCACCGGCCACCGCCACCGCCGTCAGCAGCGAGTGGTTCAGGCAGCCGAGGCGCAGCCCCGCCACCAGCACGACGTCGGCGCCGAGCGCCACGGCGAGATCGGCCAGGGTCTCGCGATCGTTCAGCGGGCAGAGCCAGCCGCCGGCGCCCTCGACGAAGGCAATGTCGGGCTGGTGCCGTGCCAGCACGTCGCGCACCGCGGCGGCCAGGGGCGCCACGGCCAGGGGACGCCCGGCCCGCACCGCCGCGATGTGCGGCGCGATGGCCTCGGGCAGCATCACGGGGTTCACTTCCGCGTAGGTGAGCGGCACGCTGGCGGCGGACTGCAGCAGCAGCGCGTCCTCGTTGACCCACCCGTCGTCGCCCGCGAAGCCGCCGGCGGCCACGGGCTTGAGGCCCACGGCCCGCAGGCCCGCCGCACCGGCGGCCGCCAGCAGCCCCGCCGTCACCACGGACTTGCCCACGCCGGTGTCGGTGCCGGTGACGAAGACGATGCGGCTCATGGAGCCCCCGGCACGACGGCCGCCGCGGCAGCGGCCAGCGCCTCGAGCAGCCGGTCGACGTCGGCCGCGTCATGGGCCGCGCTGAAGGTGATGCGCAGGCGCGCCGTGCCGGCCGGCACCGTCGGCGGCCGGATGGCCGCCACCAGCACGCCGCGGTCGGCGAGCGCCTTGCTCAGGGCCAGCGCCGCCGACGAGTCGCCCACCAGCAGAGGCTGGATGGGCGTCTGCGACGGCAGCAGCGAGAGGCCCAGGGTGGCGGCCCCCGCGCGGAACCGCGCCACGTGGGCGCGCAGCCGCTCGCGTCGCCACTCTTCGTCCTGCGCGATGCGCAGGCTCTCGAGCGTCGCCTCGGCCAGCGCCGCCGGCAGCGCCGTCGAGTAGACGTAGGGCCGCGCGCGCTGCACCAGCGTCTCGATGAGCGCCTCGCTGCCGGCGACGAAGGCGCCGGCGGTCCCGAAGGCCTTGCCGAGGGTGCCGACGAGCACCGGCACGTCGTCGACGCCGAAGCGTGCCGGGTCCACGAGCCCGCGGCCGCCGGGGCCCAGCACGCCGCAGCCGTGGGCGTCGTCCACCATCAGCCAGGCATCGTGGCCACGGGCGAGCCCGGCGAGGGCCGCGATGTCGGCGCAGTCGCCGTCCATGCTGAAGGTGCTGTCGGTGACGACGAGGCGGCGGCCGGGGCCAGCGCCCACGGTGCCGAGCTGCGCGGCCAGGTCCGCCAGGTCGCCGTGGGCGTACCAGTGGAAGGCAGCGCCGGAGAGGCGGCCGCCGTCGATCAGCGAGGCGTGGTTGAGCCGGTCCTCGAACACGGCGTCGGCCCGGCCCACGAGGGCGTTGAGGGTGCCCGTGTTGGCGGCGTAGCCGCTGGCGAAGAGCAGCGCCCGGGGCCGGCCCGTGAAGTCGGCCAGGGCCTCTTCGAGGGCGTGGTGCGCCGCCGTGTGTCCGGTGACCAGGTGCGACGCGCCGGAGCCGACCCCCCAGCGCCGCGCACCCGCGACGAAGGCCGCCGTGACCCGCGGGTCGGCGGCCAGTCCCAGGTAGTCGTTGCTGCAGAAATTGAGCAGGCGGCGGCCGTCGACCTCGATCTCGCGGCCCGCCGGGGACGCGGCCACGCGCCGGCGCCGGTACAGCGACCGCCGCTCCAGCGCCTTCAGCCCGCCCGCCAGGTCGTCGAAACCGGTCACTGTTCCACCCGCTGCTCCCGCGCCCACCGCGGCGCCGGCGGGCGGCAGTTTAGCCGGATTGTGCGCGGCAACCTGCCCGCCCCCGGCGCCCCGGGGGCGTCGGTTATGCTGCAGTCCTGCCCACGAGCCCCGCCGGAGGACCCATGCTGACGATCTACGGCCCCGCCCGCTCCCGCGCCTCCCGCGCGCTGTGGATGCTGGCGGAGTGCGGCGTGCCCTACACCCATGACGACCTCACCCAGTACCCGACCATGGACGAGAAGTCCGCGGCGGTGAGGAAGGTCTACCCCCTCGGCAAGATCCCGTTCCTCACCGACGGCGACCTGCTGCTGTCCGAGTCCATGGCCATCAACCTGTACCTGGCCCAGCACTACGGCACGCACCTCTGGCCCGACACGAAGGGCGGCCAGGCCCAGGCCCTGCAGTGGAGCTTCTTCGCCGTCACCGAGATCGACCCGCCCCTCGTGCAGCTGATGATCGAGCGCACCTTCCGCAAGGAGCCCGACCGCAACCTCGATAACGAGAAGAAGAACGCCGAGGGCATCAAGCGACCCCTGCAGTACCTCGACGATTACCTGGCGACCCACGAGTGGCTGGTGGGCCAGGCCTTCACGGTGGCCGACCTCAACCTGGCCTCGGTGTTCAGCATGGCGAAGGGCGCCAAGGTCGACCTGGCCGGGTACCCACACATCGAGGCCTGGCTCGGCCGCTGTTACGCGCGTCCGGCGTACCTCAAGGCAACGACGCCGGCGCCGAAGTAGGCGGGTCACCGTGTCACCCGTCCCGCCCCAGCGCTGGCGCATCGGCGCCGTCACGGTCACGCGCGTCATCGAGACGGAAGACGTCTCGATGACGGCGGCCGCGATGCTGCCCGACGCGACGCCGGAGAACCTGGCGCCCCATGGCTGGCTCCGGCCGCACTTCGTCGACGCCGCCGGCCGGCTCGTCACCAGCATCCACACGCTGCTCGTCGAGAGCCGGGGACTGCGCATCGTCGTCGACACCTGCCTCGGCAACGACAAGCCGCGCATCGTGCCGCAGTGGAACCGGCGCCAGGGCAGCTTCCTCGCCGACCTCGCAGCGGCCGGGTTCCCGCGGGAGCGGGTCGACCGCGTCGTCTGCACCCACCTGCACCCGGACCACGTCGGCTGGAACACGATGCTGGTCGGGGACCACTGGGTGCCGACCTTCCCGGCCGCACGCTACGTCTTCAGCGCGGCCGACTGGAACTGGCTCGACCGGGCACCGGTCAGCGCGCTGGGCGACTTCGCCGGCGACTCGGTGCGGCCCGTCGTGGCGGCGGGCCTCGCCGACCTCGTGGCGCCCGGTTACCAGGTCACCGACGAGGTCTGGCTGGAGCCGACGCCGGGGCACTCGCCGGGCCACGTCAGCGTGCGCATCGCCTCCGCCGGCGAGCACGCGGTCATCACCGGCGACCTGATGCACCACCCGGCCCAGCTGGCCCGGCCCGACTGGTCGAGCCCCTTCGACTACGACAAGGCGCGCGCGCTGGCGACCCGCAAGGACTTCATCGCCCGCTACGCCGACCAGCCCGTGCTCGTCTTCGGCACGCACTTCGCCACGCCCTCGGCAGGCCGCATCGTGCGCGACGGCGACGCCTGGCGGCTCGCGCTGGACTGACCCTCGGCCCGCGGCGGCGGTCAGCGCCGCGGTCGCCGCCTTGCTGGCACCCGCACCGCCGGCGTGCGGTCCATGGCGTGGTACTCGGGGTTCGGCATCATCTCCAGTGCCGAGGCCATGCGGTTCGTGTAGTTGAAGAAGGCCGCCACTTCGGCGATGTCGAAGAGGTCGCGGGCGCTGAAGCCGGCCCGGCGGAGCGCCCGGCGGTCGGCCTCCGCAACCGTCTCCGGCGCCGTGGTCAGCCGGTGCGCGAAATCCAGCATGCGCCGCTGGCGCGCCGGCAGCGGCGCCAGCCGCCAGTTGATGGCCAGCAGCTCGCCGAGCTCCGGATCACCGGACAGCTGGCGCACCGCCTGCCCGTGGGCCACGAGGCAGTAGTAGCAGCGGTTCGCGCTCGACACGACCACCGCGATCATCTCGCGCTCGAGCACCGACAGGCCCGACCCGTCGCCCAGCATCAGGTCGTTGTAGGTGTTGATGAACTGCCGGAGCCGCCCGGGCCTCAGCGCGTAGGCCCGCAGCACGTTCGGCACGAGCCCCAGCCGCCCGGCGCAGACGCGCAGGTACTTCTGCAGGTCGGCGGGCAGGGAGCGGACCGGCGGCACCGGCAGGCGGGAGAGGCGTCGCGGCTGGGGCATGGGGCACCTGGGTTCAGGCAGGCAGCGTTTTCACAGGAAAGCCAGGGGATCGCGGTCGAAGAGCCAGAAGTGCAGGCCGGCCAGCAGCGCCGCGGCCAGCGCAAGCCCCGCGGTGACCCCCGCGAGGGTCGCGCCGTCGCGGGGCCAGCGCGCCCGTCCGGACAGCAGCGCCACGAACGGCAGGAAGGACGTGCCGGCCGCCAGGTTCGCCCAGCGTTCGCCCAGCACGCGGCGGCGCCGGCGCTCGACCATGGCAAGGCCCAGCAGCGCGAAGCCGCCGAGCCCGCCGAAGAGCACGAGCCCGACGACGTGGCCGTTGGGTGGCACGTGGGCGAGCCCCCAGAGCGCCAGGCCCCAGAGGATGGGATGGCGCGTCAGCGCGACGGCGCCGGGCCGCGCCGGGTCATGGGGACCGGGGATGAAGGCCACGGACAGCGAGTTGCGACTGACGGCCCCCGCGCACAGCAGCACCAGGGACAGGGGCACGCCCACCAGCGGAAAGAGATACGTCCAGCGGGCCGGCGGCCAGACCGGCAGATAGGGTGCGGCGAGCGTCGCCCGCAGCAGCAGCGTGAAGAGCAGCAGGGACAGCAGCGAGTAGCCGGCCAGGAAGCCCGCCTCGCCGAACCGCGCGATCAGCGACCGGCGCACGGCCGGCAGCGCGGGAATCACGTGGGCGATCACGAAGACCGCCAGTGCCGCCAGGAACTGCCCCACCCGTCACCTACTCCCTGCAGGCCGGCCACCGGCCAGCACCGAACGCCGGCACGCCAGGGTCCGCATCCCGCGGCCGGCTCAGACGAGCCGCGCCGGTTCCCGCGTCTGGATCAGCAGCGCCTGCCGGCGCACGAAGCGCAGCAGTCCTGCGTCACCCATGCGCGAGCCGCCCATGCCGGACCAGCCGAAGGAGTTCTTCTCGGTCTCGTAGGTCTCGCGGGTCAGCGCGGCGTCGTTGATGCTCATGCCGCCGGCGCGGACGCGCTTCGCCACGGCCACGGCCTCGTCGATGGTGCCGGCGAACACGGCGCCCGACAGGCCGAAGACGGTGTCGTTGGCCAGCGCCACGGCCTCGTCGACGGTGCGGAAGGCCATGACCGGCGTGACGGGGCCGAAGGTCTCCTCGGTCATCAGCTGCATGGAGTGGTCGACGTGGGTGACGACGGTGGCCGGGCACCAGACCCCGCCCCCGTGGACCTCGGTCTTCCCGCCGCACCGGATGACGGCGCCCCGGGCCACGGCGTCGTCGAGGTGGGCGTCGATGATCGCCGCCTGCCGACCGAAGATGATGGGGCCGAGCTCGCCGTCCATGATGTCCGGGTAGTTGATGCGAACGCGGCGCGCCCGCTCCACCAGCAGCTCGACGAACCGGTCGTGAACGCTTTCGTCGACGTAGACACGCTCCAGCGCCAGGCACACCTGGCCGCTCGCCATGCAGGAGCCGCGGGTGATGGCATCCGCCGCGGCGGCCAGGTCGGCCGAGGCCAGCACGATGGCCGGGTCCTTGCCGCCCAGTTCGAGGAAGGCCGGAATGAAGCGCTCGGCCGCGGCGACGGCGATCTTCCGCCCCGTGGCGACGCTGCCGGTGAAGACCACCGCGTCGACCTGGCGGATCAGCGCGGCACCGGTGGCACCGTCGCCCGGCACCACCGCGAGCACCGCCGCCAGCTCCGGCACCGCCGCGATGGCGGCATTGAGCGGCGCGATGAACCGCGGCGTGACCTCGCTCGGCTTGATCAGGCAGGCGCAGCCGGCCAGCAGCGCCGGCACCGCGTCGATGAACGACAGCGCCAGCGGGAAGTTCCACGGGCTGATGGCACCCACGAGGGGGTACGGCACCAGCTGCTGGGTCATGCGCAGGCCCGGCATCACCGCAGACTCGCGCTCGGCCACGGCCAGTACCGAAGGCGCCCGCTCGCACCAGCGCCGGATGTTGCGCGGCACGTTGCGCACCTCGCCCTGGGCGATGTGGTGGCGGCCGGTGTCGATGGCGAGCGCCGCCGTGATGGCTTCCTCGTGGGCCTCGACGGCGTCGGCAAAGCGGCGCAGCACCGCCTGCCGGTGGGCCAGCCCCGACTGCCACCACGCCTCCTGCGCGGAGCGCAGCGCCGCGGCCCGGGCCGCCAGCTCCGCCCCGGTGGGCGGCGTGAAGGCGTAGTCGACCTGCCCCGTCCGCGGGTTGCGCACGCTGATGGGCGCGGCGGCGGCAGCAGCGTCAGGCATCGCGGGCCCCGGGCGGATTGAAGACCCGGCCCATGTACTCGGCCAGGTCCGTCGTGACCTCGGCCGCCGTGGCCGGCGCGACGCCGGCCAGCACCTTGGCGAGCGCCTTCTTGAAGTCGAGCTGCATCTGCCGCCCGATCTGGATCCGCTGCGCCTGGGGGGAGCCCGCGCCGTGCATCGACTCCGTCAGGTAGCCGACGGCGTTGCGGCCCAGCGTCATGTTCTCGATGAGCCGCAGGATGCGCATGCGGTCCTCGGTGGGGATGTCGGGACGGCCCTTCAGGTACTTGCGGATCAGGTCGCCCACCTCCGGCGCGTTGAGGTCCTGCTCCGAGGGCAGCGTCACCATCAGGCCGCCGGCGAGATCCTGCGCCAGGCGGCTGATCTCGTAGGGAAAGCGCGTGACGTGGTGCTTGCAGACGTTGGCGATCATGTCGTCGCAGAGGTAGACGCCCGACTTCATCGGCTGGGCCTGGTAGCTCGCGGCGATGCCCGTGGAGTAGATGGTCTCGTTCAGGTGCGTCATCTCGACGAGCTTGTCGCGCACGTGGGATGCCTTCTCGACGCCGTTGTAGTCGGCAATGGTGGCGGCGGCGCCGATCAGCACGTCGCCGACGCCCGACTTGCAGACGTAGCTGCGCCGGTGGTAGCAGGTGAAGCGCTCGACGAGCATGGCGGCGTAGTCGACCTCGCCGTCCATGAAGATGTGCTCGTTGGGAATGAACACGTCGTCGAAGACGATCATCGCCTCCTGGCCGCCGAACTCGCGGTTGCCCGGGTCGATGCTGCCGCCCTCCATGGCCCGCGTGTCGCAGGACTGGCGGCCGTAGATGTAGGTGATGCCCGGCGCGTCGACCGGCAGCGCGCCGACGATGGCGTAGTCGCGGTCGGCGGGCCCCAGCCGCATGGTCGGCATGACCACGAGCCAGTGGGAGTTCAGGCAGCCGGTCTGGTGGGCCTTGGCGCCAGTGATGTACACGCCGTCGGCGGTGCGGCGGCTGACGTGCACGAACATGTCCGGGTCGGCCTGCTCGTGGGGGGCCTTGCCCCGGTCGCCCTTGACGTCGGTCATGGCGCCGCCGATGACGTAGCCGCGGCGCTGCATGTCGGTGACGAAGGCGAGGAAGCGCTGGTGGTACGGCGTGCCGTGGGCCGCGTCGATCTCGTACGTCACAGAATGCAGCGAGTTGATCGCATCCATGCCGACGCAGCGCTGGAAGCAGGTGCCGGTCAGCTGGCCGAGGCGGCGCTGCATCTTGTTCTGCAGGACCAGGTCCTCGGCGCTGCGGGCGATGTGCAGGAAGCGGTTCACCCGCTCGCCGGTGTAGGGCGACAGCGCCGAGGCGAGCTCCGGGTTGCGCGCGGCCAGCTCGTAGGTCTCGGCCACGGCGTTGATGGACGGGCGGATGACCGGGTGGTCGACGGGCTCGGGCACGAGCTCGCCAAACAGGTACACCTTGAGCTGGCGGCCCCGCAGGCTGGCCCGGTAGTCGTCGCCGGTGCGGATGGGGGTGACAGGCGCCGCGCCGGCACTGCGAACTTCTGAAGCTTTGGTCGCCAAGTAACTGAACTCCAATATCTTTTCCTGCTGGCCCGACGGGCCGCCGGCCCCGGCGGGGCGGCCTGCAGCTTAGCACGCGGCCCCGGCCCGCCCGGCCCTGCGGCCCGCTGCCGGCAGGCTGTCTGCCAGCCGCCGGCCATCAGGCTGCTGCAGACACGCGGCTACAGGTCACGGGCCACGCGAAAGCCGAAGAACGAGTAGCGGGCGTCCGGCGGGTCGCGGCCCCGGAAGGTGACGTGCTGGCGCCCCGGCCGGGTGATCCAGCTGCCGCCGCGGACCGAGCGCCGCTCGCAGCCCTCGCGCCCGAAGGGCCGGCCGTCGACGGGCACGCCGGCGTAACCCGGCACGTAGCAGTCGGCGGTCCACTCCCAGAGATTGCCGAGCAGGTCGTGCAGGCCGTAGGCGTTGGCTGCGAAGCGCCCGACCGGGGCCACGCGGCCATACCCGTCGTCGCAGTCGAACGAATCCCAGTCGAAGCCGTTGGCCGCGGCGCCGCTGCGGTCGTAGACGTTGCCCGCCCGGCACGGCGCGTCGGCCGCGTCGCCCCAGGGAAAGCGCGTCGTGGTCCCCGCCCGGGCGGCGTACTCCCACTCGGCCTCGGAGGGCAGCCGGTAGGGCTGTCCCGTGACGCCGGCGAGCCAGGCAGCGTAATCCCGCGCATCTTCCCAGCTGACGCAGGCCACGGGCTCGTCGGCGAGTGGCGGACGACCGTAGCCGGGATCCCGCCAGTCGGCCCCGGAAGGGAACTGCCACTGCCTGCCGTCCCATACCTGGCAGCCTCCGCGCGACGCGCGGCCCGTCGCGTCGACGAACCGCGCGAACTCCGCCTGGGTCACCTCGTGGCGCCCGAGGGCGAAGCGGTGGACGATGCGCACGGTCCGCACCGGCCCCTCGGGCCGGCCCTCCTCGCCGCCCTCGGCCCCCATCAGGAACGCGCCGGGCGGCAGGGCCACCATGGCGGGGCAGTCGCGGCAGTCGCGGAACGCCGCCGGCGCGTCAGCGACGGGCCGCGCGCAGCCCCCCGCGGCCAGGACCACGGCCAGCAGCACGACGCGCACCGCGGCCATGCTCAGACGCTGAAGCCCGCGCGCAGCAGCGGCAGCGTCCGCACCCGCGCGCCGGTGGCGGCGGCGATGGCGTTGCAGACGGCCGGTGCGATGGCCGGCGTGCCGGCCTCGCCGACGCCCATGGGCAGCTCGCCCGACTCGAGCACCGTCACGTCGATGTCCGGGCAGTCCGCCAGCGTCACCAGCGGATAGTCGTTGAAGTTGGCCTGCCGGACCTCGCCGTCCTCGATGTCGATGGCGCCCCGCAGGGCCGCGCTCAGGCCGAAGACGATGCCGCCCTCCACCTGCGCGCGGACGCGGTCCGGCTGCACGGCGAGCCCGCAGTCGATGACGGCCGTGACCCGCCGCACGCGCAGCCGCCCGTCGGTGACCGTCACCTCGGCCACCTGGGCGATGGGGGAACCGGCGTATTCCGACAGCGCGATGCCGCGGCCCGTGCCGGGCGGCAGCGGCCGGCCGAGGCCGCCGCGGCGGGCCGCCTCGCTGAGCACGCGCAGCGCCCGGGGATCTTCCGCCAGCAGCGGGCGCCGGAACGCCACGGGATCGACGCCGGCGGCGGCCGCCAGCTCGTCGAGGGCGCACTCGAGGGCGAAAACGTTGTGCGAATAGGCCACCGAGCGCCACACGCCGATGGGCACCGGCGCCGGGCGCGGCACCCAGCGGATGCGGTAATCCGGCAGCCGGTAGGGCATCGTCGCGAAGCCCCCGAGCAGCTGCGCGTCGGGCTGCGGTGGCCCCGCCGCCGGCTTGCCCCAGCCGCTCAGCAGGGCGCCGGCCAGCGTCACGTCGAGGGCAGCGAGGCGCCGGTCGCGCAGCGCGCCGCGCACACGCATGGTCATGGCGGGGCGGTAGAAGTCGTGCTGCAGATCTTCGGTGCGGGACCACAGCAGCTTGACGGGGCCACCGGCGCCCCGGGCGATGAGCGCCGCCTGCACGCCGAAGTCCACCTGCCAGCGGCGGCCGAAGCCGCCGCCGAGGAACATGCGGTGGATGCGGATGCGGCCCGGATCCAGCCCCAGCACCCGGGCCAGCTCGTTGCGCAGCCGTCCCGGGCCCTGGGTCGGCGCCCAGACCTCGCAGAGGCCGTCGTGCAGCCACGCGGTGCAGCCCATGGGCTCCATGGTCGCGTGGGCCAGGTAGGGCACGTCGTAGTCGGCGCTGACGCTGGCGGCGCCGGCGAAGGCCGCCTCGACGTCGCCGTCGTCGCGGGCGGTGATGCCCCCCTCGGCAAGGGCGGCGGAACGGTCCGCCGCGAGCCGGGGCGAGCTCGCGCCGGCCCCGGGGGCCGGGCCCCACTCGATGCGCAGCCGGTCGAGCGCACGGCTTGCCTGCCAGAAGTCCGGCGCCACGACCGCCACGGCGCCCGGCAGCTCCACGACGGTGAACGCCGGATCACCGGCCAGCGCCGCGGCATCCACGCGCCGGGGTGAAGCCCCGAAGCCGGGCCCGTGGCGGATCGCGGCCACGCGCAGCCCCGGCAGGCGCACGTCGGCCGCGAAGCCGGCCGTCCCCGTCACCTTCGCCGGCGCGTCGAGGGCGGGCACGTCGCGGCCGATCAGCGCGAGCTCGCGCCGGGGCCTCAGGCGCACGTCGAGGGGCAGCGGCAGCAGGCCCGCCATGGCGATCAGGTCGGCGAAGGGCAGGCTGCGCCCGCTGCGTGCGTGGCGGACTGCGCCGCCCTCGACGCGCAACTCGTCCGCGGGCACGCCGAGCTGCGCGGCCGCGGCCCCGGTGAAGAGCACCCGTGCCGTCGCGCCCACCCGCCGCAGCAGCGCGTAGTAGCCGCGGGTGGAGAGGCTCCGGCCCGTGGCCTGGAAGCCCTTCATGGGATTGGCGAGCCGGTCGTCGGCCCCGGAGTGGCGCACCTCGACGCGCGACCAGTCGGCGCCCAGCTCGTCGGCCAGGATCAGCGGGAGCCCGGTGTACACGCCCTGCCCCATCTCGGCGTCGGGCAGCGCGATGACCACGCGGCCGTCAGGCAGGAACTCGAGCCACGCCGCCAGCTGCGGCTCGCCGAAGATCGCCGTGGAGGCGCGCTGGGCAGGGGCCGGCGCCGCAATGCCGAGCAGCAGGGCCGTGCCCCCTGCCACCAGGAAGGTGCGCCGCGTCAGCGCCGGCGGCTGCCCGCGGCGCGGCATGGCGCCGGTGTCATCGGCTGCCGGGCTCATGTCCCGGGCTCGCGTCCGGGGCTCATGGGGTCCGCTCCCGTCCTGGCGTCATGGCCGTGCGGTCTCCGGAAAGACAGCATAAGATTATAACAATATGACCTCTTCCGCCCCCGCCACGACCGGGCCGCCGCGGCTCGCGATCCCGATCCTGTTCGCGGTGGTCTTCATCGATCTCGTGGGGTTCGGCATCCTGACGCCGCTGATCCCGTTCTACGTCGAGCGGCTCGGCGCGCGGCCGGAGCTCATTACGCTCATCATCGCGGCGCACCCGCTGTCGCAGTCGCTGGCGATGCCGCTGTGGGGCGCGCTGAGCGACCGCTACGGCCGACGGCCGGTGCTGCTCGCGAGCATGCTGGGCCACTCGCTCGCGTACGTGGCCATCGGCTTCGCACCGTCGCTGTGGTTCCTGGCGGCGGCGCGGGTGCTGTCGGGCGCCACCTCGGCCAACCTGTCGACGGCCTACGCCTACGTCAGCGACGTGACCTCGCCCGCCGAGCGTGCCGGCGCCATGGGCCGCATCTCGGCGGCCTTCGGCCTCGGCTTCGCCGTGGGCCCGGCCATCGGCGGGCTGCTCGCCGGCGGCAACACCATCGCCGAGGCCAATTTCCTGCGACCGGCGCTGGCCGCGGGCGCATTCTCCTTCGCGGCGTTCCTCGCGATCCTCGCCTTCCTGCCGGAATCGCGCACGGCCGGCGCCCGGGCCGCGAGCCGCGCCGACGGCAAGCTGCGCGGCAACTTCCGGCGCGTCGCGGGGCGGCCGGTGGTGCGGCTCATGCTGGTCATGGCCACCATCGTGCTGGTGTTCATGTCGGTGCGCGAATCGATCTTCCCCCTGTGGGCGAGCCACGAGCACGCCGTGGGCGCCCGCACGCTCGGCAGCATGCTGGCCTGGACCGGCGGGCTCATCTTCGTCGTGCAGTTCTTTGCCATGGGCCGTCTGGTGGAGCGTTTCGGCGAACTGAACCTCGTGCGTGCCGCGATGGTCTGCCTGCTGGTAGGCTGGCTCGGGCATGCGCTGGCCTCCGACATCCCGAGCCTGCTCGCCGCCATGACCGTCGGCGCCTTCGGCACGGCCTTCTTCCAGACCTGCATGCAGAGCCTGCTCTCGAAACGGGCAGGCCAGGCGGAGCGCGGCGTCGTGCTCGGCGTGTACCAGTCGTCGAGCGCCATGGCGCGCTTCGTCGGGCAGGCCGGCGCCGGCACGATCTACGGCCAGGCCGGCGCCAACGCGCCGTTCCTGCTGGGGAGCCTCGCCATGGTGCCGGCGCTGCTGCTGTCCCGGGCCATCGGGCGGCGGCTCGAGGCGCCGGCGGCGGCGGCGGGCCAGGCCGCGGGCTGAAGGAGGCACCGATGCTGAACTACACGCTGCGCCGGCTGGGCATCGCGATACCGACGCTCTTCATCATCGTCACGGCGGCGTTCTTCCTGATGCGCCTCGCGCCGGGCGGCCCCTTCGACGCCGAGGCCGACCTCGAGCCCGAGGTCCTCGAGAACATCCGCGCGAGCTACGACCTCGACAAGCCGCTGCTGACGCAGTACCGGCTCTTCCTCCAGCGCGCGGTGCGCGGCGACTTCGGCCCGTCGCTCGTCTACAAGGACTACTCCGTCACCGAACTGATCGCCATCGGCCTGCCGGTGAGCATCCAGCTGGGCCTGCTCGCCAAGCTGCTGGCGCTGGTGCTCGGCTGCACCGGCGGCATCGTCGCCGCGCTCCGCCAGAACACCACCGTCGACCACGCCGTCATGGCCATGGCCATGACCGGCATCGCGCTGCCGGCCTTCGTCACGGCGCCGATCCTCGCGCTGGTGTTCGGCCTGTACCTCAAGCTGCTGCCGGTGGCGGGCTGGGACGACGGTGCCTGGCGCAACCTCGTGCTGCCGGTGGTGGCACTCGCGCTGCCCCAGGTCGCGGTCATTGCCCGGCTCATGCGCGGCGGCATGCTCGAGGTGCTGCGCGCCAGCTTCGTGCGCACGGCCCGCGCGCGGGGCCTCGGCGAGGCGCGCATCGTCACGCGCCACGTGCTGCCCACCGCACTGATCCCGCTGGTGGGCTACCTCGGCCCGGCGCTGGCCGGCATCATGACCGGGTCGCTGGTGATCGAGCTGATCTTCAACCTGCCAGGCGTCGGCCGCTACTTCGTGCAGGGGGCGCTGAACCGCGACTACCCGCTGGTGATGGGCATCGTCATCGTCTACGCGACGTTCATCATCCTGTTCAACCTGCTCTCGGACCTTGCCTACGCGGGCCTCGACCCGCGCGTGCGCAAGGCCTACCGGTAGGCGCCATGGCCAGCCGCCCCGGCGCACTTTCGCCCGGCCCCGTGACCCGCGCCCTGCGCGGCGACATCCCGGCGTCGCTGTGGCGCCAGGCGTCGCGCCGCTTTGCCCGCAACCGCGCCGCCATGGGCAGCATCGTCGTCCTGCTGCTGATCACCGTCACGTCCATCGCCGTGCCCATGTTCTGGCCCCACGGCATCGAGGACGCGTCGTGGGAGGCCATCCTCGCGCCGCCCTCCTTCGCCGACTGGCACTGGTTCGGCACCGACGCCAACGGCCGCGACCTGCTGGTGCGGGTGTTCTACGGCGGGCGCATCTCGCTCGCCATCGGCGTGCTGACCACGGTGGTGGCGCTGCTGATCGGCGTTACCTGGGGCACCGTCGCCGGCTATCTCGGCGGCCGCATCGACGGCTTCATGATGCGCTTCGTCGACATCCTCTACGCGCTGCCGCTGCTCTTTTTCATCATCATCCTCGTCACCGTCTTCGGGCGGAACATCTTCCTGGTGTTCATGGCCATCGGTGCCGTCGAGTGGCTGACCATGTCGCGCATCGTCCGGGGCCAGACGCTGTCGGTGAAGGCCAAGGAATACGTCGAGTCGGCGGTGGCCATCGGCCTGCCGAAGCCGGTCATCCTCTGGCGCTACATCGTGCCGAACGTGCTGGGGCCCGTCGTCGTCTACGTGACGCTGCTGATCCCCACCAACATCGTCGTCGAGAGCTACCTGTCGTTCCTCGGCCTCGGCGTGCAGGAGCCGCTCACGAGCTGGGGCCTGCTCATCTCCCAGGGCGCCGGGCAGCTCGACAGCGCGCCATGGCTCATCGCGTTCCCGGCCACGTTCCTGGCGGTGACGATGTTCTGCTTCAACTTCATCGGCGACGGCCTGCGCGATGCCCTCGACCCCCGTGACCGCTGACCGCGCGCCGGCCGGCACCACGGTGCTCGAGTGCCGCGACCTGACGGTGCGGTTCCGCACCGACCGGGGCGAGGTGGCCGCCGTCAGCGACCTGTCCTTCGACCTGCGGGCCGGCGAGTGCCTCGGCGTGGTCGGCGAGTCCGGCTCGGGCAAGAGCCAGACCTTCCTCGCCGCCTTCGGGCTGCTGGCGGGGAACGGCCGCGCCAGCGGCAGCATCCGCTACCGCGGCGAGGAGCTGCTGGGGGCACCGCCCGAGACCCTCGACCGGCTGCGGGGCGACCGGCTCGCCATGGTGTTCCAGGACGCGCTGTCCGGGCTCACGCCGACGATGCGCATCGGCGACCAGCTGGCCGAGGTGCTGGTGCGCCACCGCGGCCTGCCCCGCCGCGAGGCGCAGGACCGCGCCGTGCAGGCCCTGGCCGCCGTCCGGGTGCCCGACCCCGGGGTGCGGGCGCGCAGCTACCCCTTCGAGCTCTCCGGCGGCCAGCGCCAGCGCGTGATGATTGCGCTCGCCATGCTCTGCGGGCCCGAGGTGCTGGTAGCCGACGAGCCGACGACGGCCCTCGACGTCACCGTGCAGGCCCAGGTGCTGCGGCTGCTGCGCGGGCTGCGCGACGAGACCGGCAGCGCGCTCGTGCTCATCACCCACGACCTCGCCGTCGTCGCCGGCCTCTGCGACCACGTGCTCGTCATGTACGGCGGCCGCGCCGTCGAGACCGGCCCCGTGCGCGAGGTGCTGCGGGCACCGCGCCATCCGTACACGCGGGCGCTGCTGCGCTCGATGCCGAGCCTCACCGCCGACCCGGACGTGGACCTCGCCGTGATCCCGGGCCAGCCGCCGGACCTCGAGAACCTGCCGCCCGGCTGCGCCTTCGCACCCCGCTGCGGCCGCGCCCACGACGCCTGCACGGCGGACCGGCCGGCGCTGCGTGCCACGGGCCCGGGCCGCGCCTCGGCCTGCCACCTGGACGACGCGGGGGGGCACCATGGCGTCTGACGCCGTCCTGCGCGTGGCGAACGTCACCGTCGACTATCCGCTGGGACGCGCGGGGCTCTTCGGCCCGCGGCGCATCCTGCGTGCCGTCGACGACGTCAGCTTCGAACTGGCCCCCGGCGAGTGCCTCGGCGTCGTCGGCGAGTCCGGCTGCGGCAAGTCCTCGCTGGGCCGGGCCATCCTGCAGCTGGTGCGGCCGACGGCGGGATCCGTCTCCTTCGACGGCGTAGACCTGTGCCGCCTGTCGACGGCGGCGCTCAAGCCCTACCGCCGCGACCTGCAGGTCGTCTTCCAGGATCCCCTCGCGAGCCTCAACCCGCGCATGACCGTCGCCGAGATCGTCGGCGAGCCGCTGGCCGTGCACCGGCCCGGGATCGACGCCCGCGCGCGGCAGCGCGAGGTCGACCGCATGCTCGAGCGCGTCGGGCTGCGCGCCGGCATGGGCGGCCGCTACCCCAACGAGTTCAGCGGCGGCCAGGCCCAGCGCATCAGCATCGCCCGGGCGATGATCGCCGGCCCCCGGGTGCTGGTCTGCGACGAGCCCGTCAGCTCCCTCGACGTCTCGATCCAGGCGCAGATCTGCAACCTGCTCCGCGAACTGCAGCGCGAGACCGGCGTGGCGCTCGTCTTCATCAGCCACGACCTGGCCATCGTGCGCTACATGAGCCAGCGGGTGCTGGTCATGTACCTCGGGCGCGTCATGGAGGAAGGCCGGCGCGACGCGTTCTTCGCCGGTCCCCGCCACCCGTACAGCCAGGCGCTGATCGCCGCCGTGCCGGTGCCGGATCCCGACCGCGACATCGCCGGCGAGGAGGCGCTGCTGGCCGGCGATCCACCCTCGCCCGCGAACCCGCCGTCGGGCTGCGTCTTCCGCACGCGCTGCCGGCATGCCGTGGCGGCCTGCGCGGGTGACCGGCCACCGCTCGAGACCCTCGATGGCGGCGCGCGGGTGGCCTGCGGCCGGTGGCGCGAGCTGGCGGGGAACTGAGGAACACGCGCAGCCGGCCCGCCGGGAACCGCAACGACGACGGCGTCGACGCGTGGCGGAGCCACCGCCGCGGTCGGCACCGGCTGGCCGGTGGCCGCGGGCCCACCGCTTCGCCATTGCCGCGGCCTGGTGTAGGGTAGCGCCGCCGGCGGAGCCATGACGGACAGCCCGGCGCGATCGCCGGGAGTCGTGGACCGTGCCCACCTACATGATCATCACCGCCGAGTTCACCGACCGGCAGCGCTTTCTCGACGGCTACGCGAAGGTCGTGCCGCCGCTGGTCCGCCAGTTCGGCGGGCGCTACATCGTGAAGGGCGCGGGCGGCGCGTTCCTCGAAGGCGGCTGGTGCGAGAGCCCCAGCGCGCTGGTGTCGGAGTGGCCCAGCCGCGAGGCGGCCCTGCACTTCTGGAACTCGCCGGAGTACGCGGCCGCGAAGGACCTGCGGGCCGGGACCGGCCGCTTCCAGGTGCTGCTCATCGACTCACCGCCGCCGGATCCGCCGGCCGGCTGACGCGGCCTGCTCCCCGGCAACGCGCTACTGCTGCAGCGACTCCAGGTACCCCACCAGCCGGTCGATCATCGTCTGGGCGGCAGCGCGACCGGGCTGGTCCTCCGGCGCCTGGGCCTCGAGCTCGTAGCCCCAGACGGGCATGTAGCGCGTGCCGTGGGCCGGGATCACCGCGCGGCCGTCGACGATCTCGCGGATGCGCTCCTCCGGAAACCGCCCGCCGCTGCGGGCCGCGATGCGCGTGAGGTCGGGCACGACGATGTTCAGCGTCGGGCCCACCGGCCCGTCGCCCCGGCCGGCGACACCGTGGCAACTGGCACAGAAGCGTCCGTAGAGCTGCTCCCCCGAGAACGTATCGAAGGGTGCGAGCGGCCCGTCCTCGTGGGCCATGACTGCGCCGGGCAGCGCCATGAGCGCCGCCACCAGCACCACCGGTCCGATCCGCATGCAGGCACGCCTCCGGCAGGATTTGGGAGCCGCCACCTTACCACCGCCCGCCGCCCGGGCGGCGGGCTCAGCGCGGGGTCGCCGCGGCGTCGCGCCGTGCCGGCGCCGGGACCAGCGCCCGCCCCACCCGCGCGAGCACGAAGATGACGGCTGCCACCACGATGGCGCCGCCGTAGAGCACCATCGGCTGCTTCGGCAGGCCCGACAGCAGGGCCGGGTACAGGGCATAGAACGTCGCCATGGAGGCGACGATGGGTGCAGCCACGAGCAGCTTCGCCCGGCGCGACAGCCCCATGCCGTGCAGCTGGGTGATCAGGAACACCGCGAGCCCGCCGAACAGGAAGCTCGACCAGAACTGCATCTGGCCGGGGCTCATGATGAACCCGGCGATGATGGCGCCGTGCACGCACCACAGGAACTCGAGGATCGCGGTCCACACACGGTTCACGTGGAAGCGCGTGAAGAAGAGGCTCGACTGCAGCAGCAGCAGGCTCATGTAGGCGTAGCCGGCGATGTGCCCGCCGGTGATCTCCACCGGGTGGTACCAGAAGGTGTAGATGATCGCCCATGAGAAGTAGTAGCCGTGGTAGCGCCGCAGCGCCTCGCCGGCCGTCTCCATGAGCGGCATCGGCCGGCCGAAGAACATGCCGCGCCGCCGGTTCTCCATGACGAGGATCATGAAGAGCATCAGCGCCACGGAGCCGAAGGACGTCGCCTCGTGCACGTCCTGGGCAAGGCCGTCGTAGAAGAACTTCGTCTGCACGATGTGCAGCAGCATGAAGAACGCGTTGACGCCGAGCGCCCAGACGTTGAGCGGGTGCAGCCCCGCGACGTAGCGCGGCCGCTCGCGGCGGGCCCGGGCGATCAGGTACCAGACGGCGAACTGGTGCAGGCAGTACGGCAGCCAGGCCGAAACGCGCGACCAGGCGTTCGCGTCGCTGCGCTGCCAGTAGTACCAGAAGGGCCCGCGGTCGGGGCCGATGCTGAACCCGTCGCTGTAGGGGCCGAGCGCCAGCACGAGGCCGATGAAGGCCGCGCAGCCGGCAAGCCCCCACCAGGCGCGCCAGGGGAGGATGTCAGCGTGGGTGGGGCTCGCAGCGTTCATCCGGCCCCCAGCCTGCCAGCTACCGAGGCGTGAGGGAAAGGTAGCGGCTCGGGTTGACCGCCCGCTGGTTCGCGGTGAAGCCCTTCACCGCGGGCGACACCAGGAACCGGCGACCGTAGAAGAAAACCGGGATGGCCGGCTCGTCGGCGAAGAGCATCGCCTCGGCCTTCGCCAGCGCCGCCCGGCGCTCGCCGTTGTCGAGCAGCGCGTTGGCCGACTTCAGGGCCGCGTCGTAGGCCGGGTTGCTGTACTTCGAGTAGTTGCCGGTATTGCCGGTCTCGAGCAGGCCGAGGAACGTGTACGGGTCGTCGTTCGGCGCGAACCACGTGTAGCGGATCGCCTGGAACTTGCCGGTGCGGGCGTCGCGATTCAGGCCGTTGAGGTCGCTCGCCACCGGGTTCGCCTGCACGCCGATGGCGCGCCACATGGCGGCCGTGGCCACGACGATGCGGCGGTTCTCCTCCTGCGCCTCGTAGCGCAGCTCGAAGGCGAGCGGCTTGCCGGCGCCGTAGCCGGCCTCGGCCAGCAGCTTGCGGGCCTCGGCCTGGCGGGCGGGCATGGGCTGGCCGGCCCAGGCCGGCCGCGGCGGGCGGTAGCCGGCGACCGTGTCCGGCGTCAGCGTGTACGCCGGCCGCGCCCCGTCGGCGAGGAACTTCTTCACGAGCCCCTCGCGGTCGATGGCGAGCGACAGCGCCCGGCGCACGCGGGCGTCGCTGAAGGGCGCGGTACCGACGTTCAGCACCAGGTAACTGGTGGCCAGCGCCGGGGCCGAGCTGATCTCCTTCGGCCGGGTCCGGCGCAGTTCCTCGAGGTCGTCGGCGGGGAAGTTGAAGACCAGGTCCAGCTCGCCGGCCAGGTAGCGCTTGAGGCTCGTGTCGGCGTTGGCCGTCGGGTAGTAGATGACCCGGTCGATGGACACCTTCGCGGCATCGTAGAAATGCGGGTTCTTCTCGAGGGCCACGTAGCCCTGGGGCACGACCTCGGCGAGCCGGTAGGGCCCCACCGACAGGAACTGCCCCGGCCGCGTCCACTGGCGGCCGAACTTCTCGACCTGGGCCCGGGGCACCGGCGCGCCGACGTTCGACGCGAGGTTCTCGAGGAAGTACGGCGTCGGCCCCTCGAGGCGATAGATGACCGTGCGGGCATCGGGCGCCTCGACGCCGAGGCTCTCGGGGGGCTGCTGGCCGCGGACGATGGCGCGGGCGTTCTTCACCGGGTAGAGGAACGACGCGAAGCGCGCCCCGGTCGCCGGGGTCACGAGCCGGCGCGCCGACCAGACGACGTCGTCGGCCGTCAGCGGGCTGCCGTCGGACCACTTGAGCCCGGGGCGCAGCGTGAACGTGTAGGTGAGCCCGTCGGGGCTCACGGTCCAGCGCTCGGCAAGGCCCGGCACCACCTGCGCCTCGCCGTCGAGGGCGGTCAGGCCCACGTTCAGGTCGTAGAGGATCGACGAAGCCGTGTTGCCCTGGGCGATGTGCGGGTCGAGGCTGTTGGGCTCGGCCGCCGTGCCCCGGCGCAGCGTGGTCGCGGCACCGGCCGTGGCGGCCACCAGGGCCAGCAGCAGCGTGGCGGCGGCCGCGCACCGGGGGCCTGGGCGGCGGGCGGAGGACAGGCCGGGCATCAGCGCGACTTCCGGGTCAGGTGGACGTGGTGGTTGTAGTAGTCGCCGCGATACCAGGCCACCAGCTTCTCGACGGGGCGGCGGCGGCTGTCGAAGACGACGAGGCGGATGTGCACCAGCGCCGCCCCCACCGAGGTGTTGAGCAGGCCGGCGAGCTTCGCGTCGGCCAGCGTCGCCCCGATGATCTGGTCGCACGAGGCGACGTCAACGCCCTTGCGCTCGAGCAGGTTCAGCATCGGGCTCTCGTTGAGCTCGCTCAGGTCGAAGCGCACCTTCAGGTCGTCGGGCACGTACGTGACGACATAGCCGATGGGCTCACGGTTCAGCAGCCGCACGTGGGAGGCGCGCTGCACCCGCGCGCCCTCGGGCAGCGCCAGGTCCTTGCGGGTCTCCGCGTCGGCCGGCACCTCGAGCACCTCGGCATGGGCGACACGGGTGTTCTTGCCGAGCCGCTCGACCTTGCGCAGCAGCTGCTCCATGTCGCCGATGACCGGCGCGTCGGCCAGGTCGTCGACCACGAAGGTGCCGCGGCCGGCCTGGCGGGTGACCAGCACCTCGTCGACCAGCAGGTCGACGGCCTTGCGCGTGGTGATGCGCGAGACGTCGAAGAGCTCGCAGAGCTCGGTCTCGGTGGGCAGCTGGCTGCCGGGCTTGTAGACGCCCTGGAAGATCCAGTCGCGGATGGCCGAGTAGACCTGGACGTAGCGGGGGCTGCGCCCGGCCTGGACGGCCAGCTCGCGGGCACGGACGGCCACGGTCAGGCGAAACGTATTAAGATCATGCCAATATGATAACCTCAATCCGGGGGATGAGATGACCGATACTACCGAACCCATGGTCCGCGCCGATGGGACCTACCCGACTGTCCCGCTGCGCCAGGACGCCATCACCGTCGCGGTGGTCCAGACCCGCGTGCAGGGCGTGAACGGCTCCAGCCCGGGGCCGGACCTCAAGCGCAACCTCGACTACTTCCTCGAGTGCATCGACATCGCGCAGGGCTACGGCGGCCGCGCCGACCTGCTGCTGTTCCACGAGTTCCCGATCACCGGGTTCTCCGAGTGGACCCGCGACCAGCACTACGCCATCGCCCTCGACATGGGCGGGCCCGAGATCGAGGCCGTCGCGAAGAAGGCGAAGCAGTACAACTGCTACATCGTCTTCGGCACCTACGCCAAGGACACGGTCAACTGGCCGGGGCACATCCTGCACCTCATGGTCATGGCCAAGCCCGACGGCAGCGTCGTGAGCCACTGGAAGCAGCGCAACGTGCGCGGCATGTTCCCGGGCTCCGAGCAGTACACGTCGGTGATCTACGATGTCTACGACCGCTTCGTCGAGATGTACGGCCTCGACGCCGTCATCCCCGTCGAGCGCACCGACATCGGCAACATCGGCATGTCGGCCGTGCAGTTCGAGCCGGAGCTCTTCCGCTGCATGGCCTTCAAGGGCGCCGAGATCATCTGCCGGGTCGCCACCGGCGGCTTCGAGTACGACGACATGCGCCTGACGTCGTACCACAACGGCCTCTACACGCTGATCTGCAACAACTCGGTCAGCACCCACGGGCGCAACCCGGGGTTCTTCGAGGACACCAACTACGGCGGCCCGGGCCGGTCGGCGATCTTCGGGCCCCGGGGCATCGAGCTCGCCAAGGCCGGCATGTTCGAGACCAAGGTCCTGGCGCGGCTGCCCATCGCCGAGTTCCGCGCCCGCCACCGCATCCCCGACCTGCACCTGCGCCTGTACGAACCCGTGTTCGCGCAGTACCGGGAGCGCTACGAGCCCAACGGCTACCTGACGTACCTGCCGAAGGACAAACGCGATGCATTCCGATACTTCCAGGAACGTTCTCGCTGGACCCACTTCTGGTGACGCGGGCGACCCGGCCCCGGTGCGACCGGGGTCGGGCAGCGCGCGCACCCGCGAGCAGCTGATCCTCGCGGCCGAGCGGCTGTTCGCCATCCACGGCATCGACACGGTCTCGCTGCGGCAGATCAACACCGAGGCCGGCCAGCGCAACTCGTCGGCGGCGCACTACCACTTCGGCTCGAAGGAGGCGCTGATCCGCGCCATCTACGACTACCGGCTCGGCCGCATCGACGACCGCCGCCGCGAGCTGCTCGACTCACTCTCCGCCCGCGGCCTCGAGGACCAGCCCCGCGCGCTCATCGAGACCCTGGTGCAGCCCATCATCGAGGAGATCGACGGCACGCCGGGCGGCGCCAACTACATCCGCTTCCTGGCCCAGGTCTTCGCGCACCCGTGCCTCGAGCTGCGCACGGTGCTGCGCAGCCACTTCGCCGAGTCCATGGGCCGCATCTACTACCGCCTGCGCATGCTCATGCCGTCGGTCCCCGACGAGATCTTCGCCTCGCGCTTCAGCCTCGCCTGGGAACTCGTCGTGAGCGCCCTGGCCGACCGGGCCCGGCAGCTCGAGGCCGACGGCGATGGCCCCGCCATCTACCGGCAGCCGGCGCTCTTCATCGACAACCTGGTGGACGCGGCCGAAGCCCTGCTGACGGCGCCGGTCTCGACGACGACCCAGCGCGAGCTCGCCCTCCTGCGCCCGGGCGGCTGACGCCCCGGCGCGCACCCGGCCGACTGCTGGCCACCCCCGGTCGATGCCCGCCCCTGCCCCCGCCGGACAGCGCCTCGGCATCTTCAGGCTGGCCCCCGGCTGGACCCGGGGCAATGCCGCCAGCGTCTGGTTCGCCTCCCTCACCACCATCGGCCTTGCCGCGTTCCTGAGCATCGGCCAGCCGTACCTGCTGAACGAGGTGCTGCAGGTCCCGGCCGCCGAACAGGGCCGGCTGACCGGCGCGCTGGGCCTCGTGCAGGAGCTCATCGTCATCACGCTGGCCGGCTTCGTCGGCGCCTGGTCCGACCGCACGGGCCGCCGCCCCCTGCTGTGCCTCGGCCTCGTGCTGATGGGCGCGGGTTACGTGGTGTTCCCCTTCGCCGGCAGCGAGGTGGAGCTCGTCGCCTACCGGCTGCTCTTCGCCGTGGGGGTCGCCATGGCGCCGCTGATGATGCAGGCCTGTGTCGTCGACGCCATCGAGGAACAGTCCCGCGCGCGCTGGGTCGGCAGCAACAACCTGCTGCAGGGGCTGGGCGTGGCGCTGGTCTCGTTCGTCCTGGCCGCCTCCTTCGGCTGGTTCCAGCGGCAGGGCGCCACGCCGGTGGCCGCCGCCCGCTACGGCTTCTGGTGTGCCGCCGCCCTGGCGCTGGTGGCGGCCGGCGTACTGGCGCTGGGCCTGCCGCGCGGCGCCCCGGTCGGCGCCGTCGCCAGGCGACAGCCCGTCCACCGGCAGATGGGCGAGGCCCTGCGCCTCGCGACCCGCAGCCCGGTGCTGGCAGTCACCTACGGCGCGGCATTCATCGGTCGGGGCGACTTCACGATCATCGGCGCGTTCCTGTCGCTGTGGATCACCCAGGCCGGCATCGAGCGGGGCATGACGCCGGCCGAGGGCGCGGCGCTCGGCGGGCGTCTCTTCGGCACCGTGCAGCTGGCGGCCGTCGGCTTCGCCTTCTTCTTCGGGATGCTGACCGACCGGGTCCGTCGCATCACGGGCCTGTGCGTGGCGCTGGCGATCGCGACGGCCGGCTACGTGCTGCTCGGGACCGTGGCCGATCCCTTCGGCCCGGGCTTCGTGCCCATCGCCGTGCTGGTGGGCATGGGCGAGGTCAGCGTCATCGTCGCCAGCAGCGCGCTGCTGGGCCAGGAGGCGCCCCGGGACAACCGCGGGCCGGTCATCGGCTTCTTCAATGCCGTCGGCGGGCTCGGCATCCTGTTCGCCACGGGCGTCGGTGGCATCGTCTTCGATACCATCGGCCGCACCGCCCCCTTCACCATGATGGGGCTGCTGAACCTGCTGCTGCTGGTGGCCGCGCTGGCCGTGCGGGCCCGCCTGCCCGCCGCAGCGCCGGTGACCGCCACCCCGCGAGGAGACTGACACCATGCAGATGAAACCGCTCGGCGCAACGCCGCTCCAGGTCTCGACCGTCGGCATCGGCTGCATGAACTTCGGCACCATGTGCGACCAGGCGGCGACGGACGCCATCGTCGCCACGGCCCTCGACGCCGGCGTGAACCTGTTCGACGTGGCCGACATCTACGGCGGCCGCATGGGCGTGTCCGAGGGCATGCTCGGCCGCGCCCTGGGCGACCGGCGCCGCGACGTGGTGATCGCCACGAAGTTCGGCGCGAAGCTCGGCGGTGGCGGCGGGTCTGCACCCGGCGGCGGCAGCCGCGACTACATCACGGCCGCCGTCGAGGCGAGCCTCACGGCGCTCGGCACGGACTACATCGACCTGTACCAGCACCACTTCCCCGATGCCGGCACGCCGGTGGAGGAAACGCTGCGGGCCCTCGACGAACTGGTCCGCAGCGGCAAGGTGCGCTACGTCGGCTGCTCGAACTACAGCGGCGCGCAGCTCGCCGCCGCCCTCGACGCCGCGGCCGACCTCGGGCTCGCGCGCTTCGCCACGGCCCAGAACCGCTACAGCCTCATCACCCGCGACATCGAGCGCGACCTCGTGCCGGTGTGCACGGCGCGCCGCGTGTCGGTGCTGCCCTACTTCCCGCTGGAGAGCGGCCTCCTGTCCGGCAAGTACCGGCAGGGCGAGCCGCTGCCGGCCGGCTCGCGGTTCGCGAAGTGGCGCGGCGGCGGCACGTTTGCCTCGGAGGCGCGTTACGCGCTGGTGGAGCGGCTGCGGGCCTGGGGCGAGGCCCGGGGCGTGGGCGTGCTGGACATCGCCATGGGCTGGCTGGCGTCCCGGCCCTGGGTCGGCAGCGTCATCGCCGGCGTGACCCGGCCGGAGCAGGTCACGGCCAACGTGGCCGCCGCCGCCTTCGCGCCCGATGCCGCCGCCGACCGCGAGATCGACGCCCTCATCGCCGGCTGAGGCTCAGAACCGCAGCTGCAGCTCGAGGCCGTAGTCCCGTCCCCGCTTCGGGTTCAGCGAGAAGAGCCGCGGGTCGCGGTCGTTCAGCAGGTTGCCGTAGGCGTTCAGCGGGTAGTTGACGTCGGTCAGGCCGAAGTTGATGAAGTCGAGCGCCGCCAGCGGCGTGTCGTCGTCGGTCAGGTTGCGCACGTAGGCCGTGGCGGTCCAGCGCCGGCCCCGCACGCCGACCCGCAGGTTCAGCAGTTCCTCGGCGCCGATCCAGGCCAGGTTCGTGGCGCTCGAATACCGCTTGCTGTTGTAGACGTAGTCGGCGTTGACGAAGGCGTCGAGCCCCGGCTCCAGGGGCACGACGAGGTTCGCGCCCAGCACCAGCGTGTTGCGCGGCACGCCGGGCACCGAGTGGTCCTCCAGGTCGCCATCGCCCGTCGTCTCCTCGAGCACCGAATCCTGGCCCTCGACGTAGCGCGAGTCCGTGTAGCCGTAGTTGGCCACCAGCGTGAGGTTGTCGGTCACGCGCCAGGCGGTCTCGAGCTCGAGGCCCCGCACCTGCGACTTGCCCACCGGCCGGATGATCGTGGTCGTCAGGTACGTGCCGGTGTTCTGCAGGATGTTGGCCAGCGTGAACAGGCCCTGGTTGTCCCAGTCGATGTAGTAGAGCGCCAGGTTCGCGCTGACGCGGCCGTCGAAGAGCGTCGTCTTGGCGCCGAGCTCGTAAGTCCACTGCTCCTCTTCGGGCACGACGCCGAGCGGCTCGGGCAGGCAGGGGCTGACGAGCAGCGGCTGGCCGGGGCCGGCCGGCGGCGTGCAGCCCTCGAGGGCCGCGGTCGTCGCGTCCGGGCGGATGCCGCTGCGGAAGAACTCGGTGTTGAAGTCCCCCGGCTTGTTGCCCTTCGCGACGAGGCCGTAGAGGGTCAGGTCCGCGGCGGGCTTCCAGCGCAGCGTGACCCGGGGCGTGAAGGCATCGAAGGTCGCCTCGGCCCGGTCCGGCGCGCACACCGGCGGCTGGCCCGGCACCTCCGGCAGGCAGGTGCCGAGGCTGCCGCCGCGGGCGGTCTTTTCGTCCCGGGCATAGCGGCCCTCGACGGTCAGCGTGACCTCCTCGGTCAGGTCGAACTCGACGCTGCCGAAGACGGCCTTGTTGGTGATGTCGAAGAAGGATGATGGCGGGTAGTCGGTGGAGTCGCGGTTGAAGATGACCGCCGGCCCCGGCAGGCTGCGCTGCTTGTTCTCGCGGTCCTGGTCGTACCAGTACAGGCCCGCCTGGGCCCGCAGCCGCCGGTCGGCAGGCGTCTCGACGCGGAACTCCGCCGCCCGGTCCTCGACGTAGCGGTAGTTGTCGAAGTGGAAGAGCCCCCACACGGCGCGCGTCTCGGTGTGGTCGAGGTCGAAGTACTGCTGGAAATCGTCGTCGTTCCAGGCGAGGCGCGTCGTCAGGCGGAAGCCACCCAGGTCCTGCACGTACTCGCCGAGCAGCCGGCGCTGGGTGCGGAAGGTGCCCGGCTCGGCGGGATCCGTGCTGTACTGGTCCAGCGTCTCGGGCGTGGCGAAGATCGCCGTCACGCCCTCGCGGAAGTCCGGCAGGTTGATGCGGTTGACCAGGCCCTTCGCCGACCACTCGCCGCACCAGTAGCCCTGGGTCGTCGCGTACCAGGGTTCGCCCGCCGTCGCCGGCGTCGGCAAATAGCAGTTCAGGTCGGCGGCGATCACCGACGGGAAGTGCGTGTCCTCGCCCCGGGTCCAGCCGAACTTCAGGCTCAGCTCGCCGCCCTCCCAGGGCTTCGCGACCAGCTTGCCGAGCAGGTCGAGGGTTTCCTCGCCGCCGAGCTCGCTGCTGTCGCCGCTGGTGGTCGGGTCCTGCAGGAACTGGCGGAACGGCACGCGGTCAGGCCGCGGATCGCTCTCGTAGCTCGCCTGGCCCTCCTGCAGGGCGTTGCGCCACTGGCCGCCGTACTCGTTCCACGAGCCCGAGACCATGAAGTACAGGCGGTCCTCGACGACGGGGCCCGCCAGCCACCCGCCGGCGATGTACTCGCCGCTGGTGCCGGCGCGGCCGTTGAACTCGCCCTTCAGTTCGTCGGTGGGCCGCCGCGTGACGTAGTTGACCGCCCCGGCGAAGGTCGCGCGCCCGAACTGCGCCGACTGCGGCCCGCGCAGGATCTCGACGCGCTCGACGGCGCTGGTGGTGGCCGCCGCGATGCTGCCGGACACGAACACGCCGTCGATGAAGTACGAGGCGTTGGGCTCGCCGCGGGTATTCGGCCCCGCCATGCCGCGGATGATGGGGCGGTCGATGTCGCGCCCCGTCTGGGGCAGCGTGCGGAAGCCGACCGTGAAGGTGGCGACGTCGTAGTCGCTGGTCAGGCCCTTGGCGATGAGCTGGTCGGACGAGAAGGCCGCCACGGACAGCGGCACGTCCTGCAGCGTCTCCTCGCGCTTGCGGGCGGTGATGACGATCTCGTTCGGGACCGTGGCCGCCTCCGCGAGTGCCCCGGGGCCGGCCACGTCGCCGGCGGCCCGGCCCGGCAGCAGCGCGAGCCCGCAGAGGCCCGGCAGCCACCAGACACCGCGGCGCGTGCCCTGCGACTGCAGTGGCATGCGCTCCCCCCCTCACTGCCAGCTCCCCCCGGAGCCAGCTTCACGGGATGCTACCACCGCGATTTTGGCGACGCAGCATCGGGCGGGATGCCACAGGGGCCCGCCGGCGGCGGCCGTCAGGTCCGCCGTCCCGGCCGGAAGGCGGGCACGGCCGGCCCCGGCCCGGCGTCAGGCGGCCGCCTGCTCCGCGGCGGCGGCCCGGAACGCCGGCAGCGCCCGCCAGAGGATCAGCGCCGCCAGCGGCAGGCTGACAGCACAGAGCAGCGCCATCGACTTGCCGATGGCCGCGTCGCTGGCGAAGAGGAAGTCGTTGAGCAGCCCCACGCCGAGCGCGCCGACGAGGCCGGTGATCAGGTTCAGCACCAGCAGCCAGATGGCCGACACCTGGGCCCGCAGCGGCCCCGGCGTCACCACCTGCAGCGCCGCCGGCGGCATGGCGAGCGACAGGCTCGCGCAGAAGACGAAGGGCGCGAACAGCGCGATGGCGAGCGTCCCGTCGGTGGCGAGCGTCGCCGCCAGGCTAGCCGGCAGCAGCACCAGCGCCGTGCCGATGCCCACCCGCAGCGCGGCGTCGCGCTGGCCCCGCTGCTGCAGCCGGTCGGCGAGGAAGCCGCCCGCCAGCACGCCCAGCGGCGAGGCCACCAGCAGGATGGCACCCAGGTTGAGCCCCGCCTCGGGCGGCGTGTAGCCGTGCACCCGCTGGAACAGCACCGGCGCCCAGGCCGCGATGATGGTGTACGGCATCGCCAGCAGCGCGAAGCCGAGGTAGTGCAGCCAGTACACGCGCCAGCGCCCGAAGACGTAGCCGAACACGGCGCCGAGCGACAGCGCCGCGCCCGCGGGGCCCGCCGTGCGCCGCGCCGGCTCCGGCAGCGTCCAGAGCAGCAGGGCCACGAGCAGGCCGGGCAGGCCCACGGCAATGAACGCGAACTGCCAGCCGGCCACCTGCCCCACCAGCGGCAGCGTCACGCCGGCCGAGGTGCTGACGGCGCGGATGACGAGGCCGCCCACGAGGAAGGCGAGCCCGGTCCCGATCAGGCCGCCGGCCTGGTACACGCCGAGCGCCCGGCCGAGCCGGTCGCGGGGAAACAGGTCCGCGATCATCGAGTACGCCGCCGGCGACAGCGCCGACTGGCCGATGCCGACGCCGACCCGCGCGCCGAGCAGCTGGTTGAAACTCCCGGCGAGCCCGCAGGCCACGGTCATCAGGCTCCAGGTGCCGATGCCGGCGCTGATGATGCCCCGCCGGCTGTAGCGGTCGGCGAGGCGCCCGATGAAGATGCCGACGATGGCGTAGAAGAGCACGAAGCCCGGGCCCTGCAGCACGCCGATGTCGGCGTCGCTGAGGCCCAGCCCCCCCTGCTCCGCCGGCATCTTCAGCGACGGCACCAGCAGCGACAGGATCAGCCGCGCGATGAACGAGAGGATGAAGGCGATGAAGAGGACGCCGACGGCGTACCACGCAACGCCGGGGCGCGGCCAGGGCGTGTTGGCAGGGTTCTGCATCGGGCGACCTCCGGGTCGCGGCAGTCCACGGGACGACGCGCAGGATAGCGAGCCGCCGCGCCCCCCCGGCGCCGCGGGGCGGTCGGCCCAGCGGAAATTCCGCCCGGCCCTGCCGGGCAGCACCGCGGCCCTCTCGCCCGCCCCCCCGCCGGACGATCGACTCAGCCCACGCTCCGCGGGGCCGCGCTGAAGGCGAGGATCCACGCCAGCGCCACCACGGCGAGCGCCACGCCGCCCACGGTGGCCTGCAGGCGCGCCGCCAGGGCCCAGGCTGCCGGGCCGCGCCAGCCCGCCCAGGCGCCGGCCGCCAGACCCGCGACGAAGCCCGTCAGGTGCGCGACGACGTCGGTGCGCTCGTCGCCGGTGCCGATCCAGGCGAGCAGCATCACGCCGCCCACCAGCGGCGCATAGCGCCGGGCCCAGCCCACGGCCCGCCGCGTCTGGGTCATCCACACCCAGGCGGCCACCAGGCCCAGCGCTGCGAACACGGCCGTGGAGGCGCCGATGGCGCGGTGGGTCGGCGGCAGCAGCAGCACGTCCATGGCGTTGCCCGCCCCGGCGGCGGCGAGCACCAGCAGGCCCGCCGCCCCCGAGCCCAGGTACTGGGCGGCGTACACGACGAAGAACACGCCGAAGAAGATGTTCGCGAGCAGGTGGGCGGCGTCACCGTGCAGCGTCAGGGCCGTGACCACGCGCCACCACTCCCCGCCCCGCACGGCCGCGCCATCGAGCCCGCCGGCCGCGACGAAGTCGACGCCCTGCCAGCCGGTGACCTGGGCGTAGAAGACCACCAGCAGCACGACGACCCACGCGGCGGCCAGCGGCACGCCGGAGTCCACCGGCCGGAAGGCCGGGGCGGGCGCGACGCCGTGCCGGCCGCGGTTCTCGTGCTCCCAGTGGTCGAGCTCCTGCCGCGCCAGGTCGGCGGCCCGCCCGGGCACCAGCAGCACCAGGGCGCGCGCGGGGCCGTCGACGATGGTGTTGGGAATGCCGACGGCGTCGAGCACCAGCCCGCGCTCGTGGCACTCGTGGCGACGCCGCGAGCTGAAGACGATGACCCAGTCGTCCGCCGCGTGTCCGTTGCCGTTCAAGGACGCTGCAACCGGACCGGGCTCAGCCGCCGTTCCGCGACTTGACGAAGGCGACGATGGCCGCGAGCTCGGCCTCGGGCAGCCAGCCGAAACCCGGCATCGGCCGCCCCGAGACGGTGGCCGGGTCGTCGGGCATGCGGCCCGCCTTGATGAACGCCAGCAGGGCGTCGGGCGACCGGGTGGCCACGAACTTCGAGGTCACGAGGTTGACGCCGAGACCCTCGACGCCGGCGAGATCAGCGCCGTGGCAGGCGATGCAGTTGGTCGCGTAGGCGGTGCCACCGGCGTCGGCTGGCCCGGCGGCGTGCAGCGCCGGCGCCACGGACACCAGGACCGCCAGCACGCCGCAGCAGCGCGTCCGGCGAGCGGCAACGGACATCGTCATGGTCAATACACCTTCACGTCGGGAATGTTGAAGAGCGACTTCCAGTCCTTGGCGATCAGCAGGTCCATCAGCTCGGAGGCCCTGCCACCCTGGCGCCTCTCCATCTCGTCGTGGAGCGTGGCGAGCGCCGCGTCGACGCCGGGCCCGAACAGGTAGCGCAGGTACTCCATGGGCACCCGCGGCTCCAGCTCGTCGAAATCGCCGTCCGCGTCGAAGCGCGCCGGCAGGATCGGCGGCACGTAGTAGACGTTCGGGCCCGTGCCGAACTCCGGGTGCAGCGGCAGCGCCACCTTCCACTGGTAGACGAGCTTCGCGATGGGGCCGCCCTGGTCCTCGAGGAAGCCCACGAACCGCAGCCGCCCGGGGCACTGGCGCGCGCAGGCCGGCGCCACGCCCTGCTCGAGCCGCGGAAAGCAGAAGATGCACTTCTGCGACTTGCCGCGCACGAAGTTGAAGTACACCTTGTCGTAGGGACAGGCGCGGTTGCACTGGCGGAAGCCCTGGCACTTGTCCTGGTCCACCAGCACGATGCCGTCCTGCTCGCGCTTGTAGATCGCCCGCACCGGGCAGGCCTCGAGGCAGGCCGGCTTCGTGCAGTGGTTGCACAGCCGCGGCAGGTAGAAGTGGTAGTTGTTCGGGTACTCGCCCGAGCTCGTGTCCTCGTCCCAGTTGGCGCCATACGTCAGCGGCTCGGCCGCCGCGAGCTGGCCGCCGGCGCCCTTGAAATACACGTCCTCCACGTTGAGCCGCACGGGCAGGCCGAAGTCCTGCGGAGGATGCAGCTCGCCCAGCTGCAGCCGGCTGCCCTGCCAGCCCGACTTCGCGCCCTTCGCCTCCCAGTCCTTCGGGTAGCCGCGGCCGGGCTTCGTCTCGACGTTGTTCCAGAGCATGTATTCCTGCCCGGGCTCGTCGGTCCACAGCGACTTGCAGGCCGCCGTGCAGGCCTGGCAGCCGATGCACTTGTTCAGGTCGATGACCATGGCGACCTGGCGGGCTGGCATGCGGCTCTGCCCCGGTGGCGCGCCGGGCCTCAAGGCCCCGCCGGGCCGACGGTCGACTGCTGCCAGGCGTGGTCGGCGCGGATGAAGTCGGCGAGGCCCGCCACGACCCGGGCGTACAGGCTGCCGGCGGCGTGGGTCGCCGTGGCCCCGGCCAGCGCCGGCACCCAGCGCAGCAGGTGCCGCTCGGCGAAGTCGAGCTGGGCCAGCACGTAGGACAGCACGTCGTCGTCCTGCTGCGCCTCGCGGTAGCAGAGGAAGTGCACGAACTCGAGCTCGACGGACAGGTGGTCCGGCGCCCAGGCGAACCGGTCGTCGAGCCGGTAGCCGAAGAAGTCGTAGAAGCGGACGATGTCCTCGCGGGTACCGGCGAGCTGGCCGGTCTGCAGGTCCTCGCGGATCGGCACCGGCGGGCCCTCGCTGCCGACCTCGAAGAGCCCGCTGTACTCGGCGCGCAGCCGCGCCTCGTCGGCCCGCGCCAGCTCTTCGGCCAGCGCCGCGAGCCCCGCACCGTGCGGCAGGGCGTCGAAGCTGCCGAGACGGGCCGCCAGCGCCGCGCGCACGTCGACGTCGTGGGGCGAGGCAACGAGGTCGGAGCAGGCACCCCAGGCGGCGCAGCGGGCGGCCGCCACGTCGGCGGGCCGCGGCGCCACGATGGCACGGACCGGCCCCGGGGCGGCAGCGTCGGTGGGCGCGCTCATGCGGAGGCCTGCGCGGCCGGACGCCGGCCGAGCTGCTGGTCGGCGGCCCGCTCGAAGTTGCAGGTGAAGTCGCGGTAGGTCTGGTTCGGCGCGAAGGCCAGCGCCCGGTAGCCCAGGTGGCCGTAGTCGCCGGCCATGGTGGTGGGCTTGATCAGGCCTGCCGAGGTGACCACGGCGCTGAAGTTGTTGCGGGTTCGGTGCTGCATGGGATCCCAGCCATGATACGAGAAGATCATGCCGGGCTGGATCCCGGCACTGACGTGGGCGAGCGCGTAGAACTCGCCGCCCGGGTTGAAGACGCGCACCAGGTCGCCGTCGGCCACGCCCCGGGCCTTCGCATCGCCCGGGTTCACGTAGACGTCGGGCTCGCCCCGCTGCAGCGACAGCAGCAGCGGGTCGTCGCGCCACATGCTGTGGATGCTGTGGCGCGCGTGGCCCATCAGCATCTGCAGGGGGAAGCCGTCGATGCGCAGCGGGTCGCGGTGGGCCGGCAGCGCCTCGTCGAATTCCAGGAACCACTCGTGGTCGATGTAGAACTGCTGGCGCCCGGTGAAGGTCTCGTAGGGCCGCTTGTTCCGCACGCTCTCGACCACGTCGTTGTGGTAGGGCGAACCGGCGTGCTCCCAGAGGGTGGAGTCCGAGTGGTCCACCCGCACGATGCCGCGGCTCGCCAGTTCCGCGAACGACACCTTCGGCACGCCCGGCGTCGTGTTCAGGACGTACTGCACGACATCCTTCGCGCTGCGGATGCGCCCGCCCATGGTGTACCAGTCGAGGGTGCGGGCGTAGTCGCGGCGCACCGAGCGGCCGTCCACCTCGTCGCGCACGGCGCCGAGGCCGCGCTCGCGGGCCCGGCGGGAAATGGCCTCGGCCAGGCGCCGGTTGGCCTCCCAGTCGTCCACGGACTCGCCCAGCGGCGGCACGGCCGCGTCGAGCACCTGCACGTAGGGGATCCGTGACTGCAGCATGACGTCGGCGCGCTCGTAGTGGTGCGCGATGGGCAGCACGTAGTCGGCGTGCAGCGCCGTCACGCCCATGTCCGGCGCCAGCACGACGATGGTCCGGAGCCTGTCGAAGGCTTCCTTCCGCCACTGGTTGTTGCCGGCACGCCAGCTGGCCGCGTTCTCGCCGGCGAAGAAGGCCATCTTCCAGCCACGGTCGCTGTAGTCGGGAAACCAGTCCTCCCGCAGGCTCGCCCTGTAGTAGCGGTCGTAGGTGTCGGCCAGCTCGCGGCCGTAGATCCGCTCGTTGAGGGCGCGGAAGTCGCCGTGGTCGTAGTCCCAGGTAGTGCTCGACACCATGCGCATGGCGGGGCCGATGTCGGCCATGGCGAAACCGGCAACGCCCCGCGTACGCGGCGCGTTGCCGAACTGCAGGCCGCCGCCCTCGACGCCGACGTTTCCGGTGAGGGAGACCATGAGCAGCATCGCCCGCTGCAGCATGTCGCCGTGCTGCCATTTGCAGGCGGCATAGCCCGTGTAGATCATCGCCGGCTTCACCGCGGCGAACATCCGGGCCACCTTGCGCACGACCGCCGGCGCGAGCCCGGTCACGGGCTGCATCTTCTCCGGCGCGTGGGCCGCGGCGCGCTCCACCAGCCGCGCGAAGACCGTCGTCACCTCGACGGGGCCGTCGAGGGTCTCGACCGTCCACCGGCCCTCCAGCGCCGGGCGGATGGCCCCGAGATCGAGGCTGCCGTGGCGGCGCCGTTCGCGGCCGGCGGGCTTCTCGGCAAGCCCCGTGCCCGGCGCCTGCACGATGCCGCCGGTGGCCTCGTCCCACAGGTAGTAGACGTTCTCGCGCACCGCAAGCCGGCCGACGAGGGTCAGGTCCTCCTCGCGCAGGAACTCGCCGTTGTCGAGGCGCACCAGCAGCGGCAGGTCCGTCTGCTCGCGGATGTAGGCGGCGTCGTACAGCCCCTCGTCGAGGATGACGTGCACCATCGACATCGCCAGCGCCGTGTCGGTGCCCGGCTTCGGGTTGAGCCAGTGGTTGCAGTGCATGGCCGTCGGCGTGAACTCGGGCGAGATGGCCACGAGCTTCGTGCCGTTGTAGCGCGCCTCCCAGAAGAAGTGCGCATCGGGAATGCGCGTCGCCGCCGGGTTGCTCATCCACACCAGCACGCAGCGGGCCTTGTAGACGGCGGCCATGACGTCGCCGGTGTAGACCTGGCCCAGCGTCATGTACACGCCCGTCGGCAGGTCGCCCACGCCCGAGTAGAACTCCGGCACCGTCACGCCGGTGATGTTGGCGAAGCGGAAGAGCCCCGCCGACGACGCGAGCTTGACCGACATCTGCGTGCCGCTGCCGTAGGTCACGCACTGGGGCCCCTCGGTCGTCGCCAGGTCGAGGAAACGGTCGGCGATCTCGGTCGTCGCCTGCTCCCAGCTGATGCGTTCCCAGCGGCCCTCGCCGCGCCCGCCCACCCGCTTCATGGGGTAGAGGATGCGCTGCGGCCCGTACATGTACTTCGCGTGCCGCAGGCCCTTCTGGCAGCCGCGGGGACCGTAGTCCGGCGCGTCGCCCGAGGGCGCGTACATGCCCTGCTGCTCCTCGCGCCAGACGATGCCGTTGCGGATGTAGACGTTGAAGGCGCAGGTGCCCGCGCAGTTGGTGCCGTGGGTGCCGCGGGCGACGCGGTCCCAGGTCCACTTGTTACGCAGCAGGTCTTCGAAGCTACGATAGGCGGGCGTGGCGGCATCGCCCGCGGCCGCGGCGACGCCATAGCGCATCGACAGGGCCGCCCCCGATGCGGCCGCCAGCCCCTGGGCGAACCTGCGGCGATCGGTGGTGAAACTCATGCTGTCCCCGGAATGGCGGTCTGGCCCTGCGCACAGGCCCGCGGCGCGGCGGCCGGAAGGTACTGAATGATCAACTATACGGAGGCACTGCGTCGCCTGCTCGACGCGGCCTCGCCCCTGCCCGCCCGCACGGTGGCGGCGGCCGAGGCCGCGGGCCTGACCCTGGCGCAGCCGGCCCTGAGCCCGGGCCCGGTGCCCCCCTTCGCCAATGCCGCCCTCGACGGCTACGCCGTGCGCGCCGCCGGACTCGCCGCGGCCAGCGACGCGACGCCCGTGCGCCTGCGGGTCGCCGGCGCCCTGCCGGCCGGCACCGCCCCGGCCGCGGGGCTCGCCGCCGGCGAGGCCTGGGAAACCATGACGGGCGCGCCGCTGCCGCCCGGCGCCGACGCCCTCGTGGCCTTCGAGCGGGCCACCCGCAGCGGCGATGCCGTGGCCTTCACCGCCGCGCCCGCGCCCGGATCCAACGTGCGCCAGGCCGGCGAGGACTACACCGCCGGCGCCACCGTGCTGCCGGCCGGCGCCCGGCTCGACGCCGCCGCGGCCATGGGCCTCGGCGCCACGGGCATCGAGCGGGTCAGCGCGCGCGGCCCCGTGCGCGTCGCCGTGCTCACCACGGGCAGCGAGGTGCACGGGGCCGCCGAGGCCCTCGGCGCCGCCGGCATCCACGACGCCAACGGCCCCTACCTCGCCACGCTGCTGCCCGCCGCCGGCGCCGTCGTGGTGGGCCGCGACCACGTGGGCGACGAGCTGCAGGCAGTGCAGGCCGCGCTCACGCGCTGGCGCAGCCAGGCCGACGTCATCGTCACCACCGGCGGCGTCTCGGCCGGCACCCACGACCTGGTGCCGGCGGCGGTCGCCGCCGCGGGCGCGACCGTCGTCTTCCACAAGGTCGCCATCCGGCCGGGCAAGCCGGTGCTGGCGGCGCGGTTCCCCGACGGGCCCTGGCTCATCGGGCTGCCCGGCAACCCGGTGGCCGTGGCCGCCTGCGCGCGGTTCTTCCTGGTGCCGCTGCTCCGGGCCCTGCTCGGCCGGCCGCCGGAGGGCTGGCTCACGGCGCGGGTCGAACAGCCGGTGCGGGCGCGGGCGGGCCTGCACTTCTTCGGCAAGGCGCGGGCCCGGGTGGCCGCCGACGGGCAGCTCACGGTGGCGCTGCTGCCGGGGCAGGAATCGTTCCGGGTGGCGCCGCTGGTGGCGGCAAACTGCTGGCTGGTGCTGCCGGCCGACGCGGCCGAGCTGCCGGCCGGGGGGCTGGCCGCGATCGTGCCCCTGGACCCGGGCGGGGACTGGCTGCCGGGGGCCGGCTGAACGCGGCCGGCCTGCTGAGGCTGAAGGTCGACGCGCCCGCAGGGTTCGCGGCGAGCGTACCGGCAAGCCCCGGCGGGGATTGGCTGGCTGGTTCTGCCGGCCGGCGGCTAGCCGCGATCGGGCTGCCGGGCCCCGGTGGAGACCGGTTCGCCAGAGCTCGCTGACCTCGGCAGGCCGAGGGTGTCGACGATGAAGTCGGCGATGGCCGGCACGTCGTCGAGGGGCAGCACCGGCACCGTCACGCCGGGCGGCACGAAGTCGGCGGCGATGGCCACGACGCCGGCGGCGGCGTCACCGAGCGCCGGGCCCGGGGCGTCCTTCCGGCGCACCTCGAGCTTGCGGTGGGGCGAGGCCTTGTAGCCCTCGGCCAGCACCAGGTCGACAGCGCCGAAGCGGGCCAGCAGCGCATCCAGCGACGGCGGCGGGCCGTCGAGTTCCTGCAGGTGCGCGAGGCGCTGGCCCGACACGACCACGACCTCCCGGGCGCCCGCCTCGCGGTGGCGCCAGCTGTCCTTGCCGGGATGGTCGATGTCGAAGGCGTGGTGGGCGTGCTTGATGCTGCCCACCCTGAATCCGCGAGCCGTGAGCTCGCGGACCAGGGCGGCCAGCAGGGTGGTCTTGCCGGCGTTCTTGAAGCCGGCGATGCCGAAGACCGGCGGCAGGGCGTGGCCCAGGGTCAGGCCTTCTTGGCCCAGACGCTGCACCAGCCGTTGGCGTTGACCAGCTTGCCCGGGAAGATGCCGCAGGGACGCCACGGCTCGCCGTCCTTGCCCTGGATCTGCGAGCAGTTGCTGCACTTCTGATCGGGCTTGAAGCGGGCGGCCAGCGGGTTCTTGGTGTCGACCTTCTTGGCGTCGTGCACGTACAGCAGCGCCTTGGCCGACGGATCGGTCTCTTCGAGCTTCGGCAGCGCGGCGGGCGCCTGGGCGTTGGCGAGCTGCGCCAGCACGGTGCCGGCGGGGACCGCCACGGCGACGTTGGCGAGGAAACGGCGACGGCTGAAGTTCTCGGACATGGTTGCTCCTGAGTTTTGCGGGATCCGGGGGGATCCGGTTCTGTAGGCTCGGTCTCGTACGGCAGGGACGACCGGCGTCCTGGGCCGACGGCTCCGGCAGACGGGCCGCCGGTTGCTGCCACCGTAGGATCACGGCGGTTGCCGCCAGCTGAACGCCTGTCGCCCCCTCTGTTTTCGTCGACGACAGCGGCGCGGATGATACTCCCCGCAGGCGATGCGCGCCTGTCGTGGAAAGCCGCGCTGCGAAAGGCCCGCTGGCCCGCTGCGGCTTCCGGCAACTAGCTGTCGTCTGCCAGCCTGCAACGTCGCGTCGCGAAAGGCCCCCGATGCCCCAGCCCCCCGCCGTCCCCATCATCACGCTGACCACGGACTTCGGCCTCGCCGGGCCCTTCGTCGGGGTCATGAAGGGCGTGATCCTGGCCCACTGCCCGACGGCCCGGCTCGTCGACCTGACCCACGACATCCCCGTGCACTGGCCCGTCGAGGCCGGCTTCTGGCTGGCCCGGTCCCATGGCTGGTTCCCGCCGGGCACCGTGCATGTGGCGGTGGTCGACCCGGGCGTGGGCACGAGCCGCGGCATCATCGCCGCCCGCCACGCGGGTCAGCTCTTCCTCGCCCCGGACAACGGCCTGCTGGCGCCCGTCGTCGGGACCCGCCCGGACCACTGCCACCGGCTGGACGAGGCCTGGCGCGCCCGCCAGGGCTGGGCGGCGCCCAGCGCCACCTTCCACGGCCGCGACATCTTCGCGCCGCTGGCCGCGGCCTTCGCCGCCGGCCGCATCGACCTCGCCGACATCGGGCCGCCGGCCGGCGAGATCGTCCCGTCGCTGCTCGAGGAGCCGGAGGTGGGAGAAGCCGAGGTGCGGGGCGTGGTGGTGGCCATCGACCACTTCGGCAACCTGATCACGAACATCGACGGGGCGACGCTGGCGCGGTTCCGGCGGGCGGAGGTGCTGGCGGCGGGCCAGCGCTTCGGGCTGCGGCGGACCTACGGGGACTGCCGGCCGGGGGAGTTCCTGGCGCTGGTGAATTCGTTCGGGGTGCTGGAGATCGCGCTGGCGCAGGGGAATGCTGCCGACGGGCTCGGGGTGTCGAGGGGTGCGCCGGTGACCGTGGTGAGTGCGACGCGGTAGACCGAAATCCGGGGACAGTTTACTGATTTGCGCAACGCGCAAATCAGTAAACTGTCCCCGGATTTCGGCGTCAGGCTCCCGGCGGGGCGGCTTCCTCGAGCCTGGCCCAGGAGTCGCGCAGCGTGACGACGCGGTTGAAGACGGGGCGGCCGGGGGCGTGGTCCTCGCGGTCGGCGACGAAGTAACCGAGGCGCTCGAACTGCCAGGTGCTGCCGGCCGCGGCGGTGGCGAGGGCCGGCTCGAGGCGGCAGCCGGTGAGGGTCTCGAGGGACGCCGGGTTCAGGAACTCGCGGTACTCGCGGCCGTCGGTGCCGGCGTCGGGCCGCGGCACGGTGAAGAGCCGGTCGTAGAGCCGCACGTCGGCGGTCACCGCGTGGGCCGCACTGACCCAGTGGATCGTGCCCTTCACCTTGCGGTCGGCACCCGGCAGGCCGCTGCGGGTCTCCGGGTCGTAGGTGCAGTGCACTTCGGTGACGTGCCCGTCGGCGTCCTTCACCACCCGCTCGCACTTGATGATGTAGCCGTAGCGCAGCCGCACCTCGCCACCGGGCTTCAGCCGGTGGAACTTCGGCGGCGGCACCTCGGCGAAGTCGTCCTGCTCGATCCACAGCTCGCGGCCGAAGGGCACGGCGCGCTCGCCAAGCTCCGGCCGGTCCGGGTGGTTCGCCGCCGTCAGGTGCTCCACCTGCCCCTCGGGGTAGTTGGTCAGCACCACCTTCAGCGGCCGCAGCACCGCCGCCGCCCGGGGCGCCGTCGTGTTGAGGTCTTCGCGCACGCAGTTCTCGAGCAGGCTCATCTGGATGAGGTGCTCTTTCTTCGTGATGCCGACCCGCTGGCAGAAGTCGCGCAGCGCCGCCGGCGGATAGCCACGCCGGCGCATGCCGGCGATGGTCGGCAGCCGCGGGTCGTCCCAGCCGGCCACGATGCGGCGGTCGACGAGCTCGGCGAGCTTGCGCTTGCTCGTCACCGTGAAGGCCAGGTTCAGCCGCGAGAACTCGATCTGCCGCGGCCGCGCCGGCAGCCCCGGCAGCTGGTCCAGGATCCAGTCGTACAGCGGCCGGTGGTCCTCGAACTCCAGCGTGCAGAGCGAGTGCGTGATGCCCTCGAGCGCGTCCGAGATCACGTGGGCGAAGTCGTACATCGGGTAGATGCACCACGCGTCGCCGGTGCGCTGGTGGGTCGCGCGGCGGATGCGGTAGAGCACCGGGTCGCGCAGATTGATGTTGGGCGAGGCCATGTCGATCTTCGCCCGCAGCACGTGCTCGCCGTCGGCGTAGCGGCCGGCCCGCATACCCGCGAAGAGCTCCAGGTTCTCGGCGACGCTGCGGCTGCGGAACGGGCTGTCGCGCCCCGGCTCCGTCAGCGTGCCGCGGTACTCGCGCATGCGGTCGGCGTCGAGGCTGTCGACGTAGGCCTTGCCGGCCTCGATCAGCTGCACGGCGCAGTCATGGATGCGCTCGAAGTAATCGGACGCATGGGTCAGCCGCTCGCCCCAGTCGAAACCGAGCCAGCGCACGCAGTCGATGATCGCGTCGACGTAGGCCTGGTCCTCCTTCAGCGGGTTCGTGTCGTCGAGGCGCAGGTAGCACTGCCCACCGGTCTCGGCGGCCACGCCGAAGTTCAGGCAGATGGACTTGGCGTGGCCGACGTGCAGGAAGCCGTTCGGCTCCGGCGGAAAACGGGTCACGATGACCCGGTGACGGCCCGCGGCCAGGTCGTCGGCGACGATCTGGCGGATGAAGTCCCGCCCGGGGGCCGGGGCGGCCGGCGTCGCTTCGTCAGCCACTCAGCGCACCGTCAGGTCGGGCCGGGCCTCGAGCTCGGAGAGGATGTCGCGCTTTTTGAAGAACGACATCAGGAACCGGCCGGCGGCCTTGCGCGGCGTGAGCCAGGCGATCATGGCACCCTGCTTCGTGGCCGCCAGCGCCTCGCGGGCCAGGTACGGGCACACGGTCTCGACGGTGTCGCCGAGGATGTTCAGCGTGCGCTTCGCCTTCTCCCAGGCGGCGGGATCGTCGCCCTTCGAGCTGTAGAGAAGCAGGTCGGTGGCGACGATGCCCGGGCTCAGCGACCCGACGAGCACCTTCGTGTCCTTGTACTCCTTGGCCAGCGACGCCGTCAGGTAGCGGATCGCCCGCTTCGTCGACCCGTAGGTCGAGAGACCCGGCCGGGCGATGCCGTCGCTGCCGAAGCCCTCGAAGGTGTACACCTTGCCGCCCTCGGGCTGCTTCAGCATGCCGGCGATGGCGACCTTGCAGCCGTAGAGCGTGCCGAGCAGGTTGGTCGCGACGGTCTGCTCGATCTGGTCGACGGGCAGGTCGGCCAGCAGCGCCCGGTCGGTGGCGATGGCCGCGTTGTTGATCCACATGTCGACGCGGCCGAACTTCGCCGCGGCCTGGTCCCACACGGCCTGCTGGGCGGCCATGGAGCGCACGTCGCAGGTCAGGCCCAGCACCCGGTCGCCGCCAGCGAGGTCGGCGAGCGCCCGGTCGACGGCCGCCTGGCTGCGCCCGGTGACCACCACGTTGTGCCCGCCGCGGAGGAACTCCCGGGCGAGCCCCAGGCCGATGCCCCGGGTGCTGCCGGTGATGACGATGGTCTGCATGCCTTTAATCCCCTGCCGGCCGCAACCGGCAACTCCAACTACCCGGAGCGAAACTCTACCCAGAAATGAAACCGCGCCTGCTGCGCCACCGAAACCGCCGGTGACGCCCGCAAGGCGCGGGCGGCAAACCATAGCAGAACCGGGCGGGACGGGATTGGCCACAGGGGGGCCTGTTGCGGCAACGCAACATCTTGACGAAATCCGCGGTTAAGCCCAGTTTCTGCACTTGACCTCTCACCACGGTCGCTGGAGAACCCAATGAAACGCTACTCGCGAGCCCTGCCCGGCCGACAGCCCGGGCTGGCCCTGGCTGCGGCCATCGCTGCACTGACCACCGGTGCACCGGCCCTGGCCCAGGAAGAAAACGTCAACGAGATCATCGTCACCGTCCGCCAGCGCGCGGAGTCCATCGAAGACGTCCCCGGCGCCGTCGTCAACTTCGCCGCCGACGACATCAAGCGGCTGGGCCTCGAGCGGGCCCGCGACTTCGTCAACCAGACCCCGGGCGTGTCGATCGTGCAGACCTCGGCCGAGGTCGGCGATTCGCAGGTCAACATCCGCGGCATCAACGGTGCCCGCGATGCCGAGACGAACTACGCGCTGGTCATCGACGGCATCCTGATGACCAACCCGTCGGCGCTGAACCGCGAGTACACCAACCTGCAGTCGTTCCAGGTCTTCAAGGGCCCGCAGGGCGCCATCTACGGCCGCAACGCCGCGGCCGGCGCCTTCATCATCAACACGCAGGAGCCCGGCCAGGACGCTGGCGGCGCCCTCAGGCTGAGCGTCGCCGAGGACGATACCAAGGTGCTCACCGGCAACATCGGCGGCGGCGTCACCGACACGCTGCGGCTCGGACTGACGGGCACCTACCGGGATTCCGACGGCTACTACAACAACGACTTCGCCGCCTTCGAGGGCCGGGACACGTCCATCGTCGACTATTTCGAGTCGTGGGACCTCAGCGCCCGGGCCATCTGGGAACCGACGGACAAGGTCAAGGTCGACACCAAGTTCCGCTACGGCGAGGTCGACGCAGCCTCCATCGCGTTCAACTCGGTGTTCCACATCCCGAGCCTCGTCGGGCTGCTCGAGAACGGCTTCGGCTTTCCGGCCGATGTCGCGGCGGGCGCCAACGAGAACGTCAACGGCCACAACTTCAAGTTCGACAACAACATCATCCCCACCAACAACCAGGAGTCCACCGAGTTCTCGGTCAAGGTCGACTACGACCTGGGCTTCGCCGACCTGACGGCCTGGGGCCTCTACAGCAACATCGAGAACAACCTGTCGGCAGACGGCACCAGCGGGGCCTTCGGGTTCTTCTTCCAGGAGCAGCGCTGCCGCGACACCACTGCGGCCCTGAATGCGGCCGGCTACCAGCTGGCGCCGCCGCAGGCCATCGGGCCGACGCCGGAATTCTCGGTGTTCGGCGCCTACACGCCGACGTCGTGCGACGGCACGCAGTTCCAGGAGCGCAACCAGAAGGACTACTCCTTCGAGGTGCGGCTGGCCTCGAAGTCGGACCAGCGGCTGCGCTGGCTCGGCGGCCTGTACTACCTCGACCTGCAGCGTGACGTCGCGGTCAACACCGGCATCGACCTGGACGGCAGCGTCGCCCAGACGATCTACGCGGGCCCCTCGAGCAACAACCCGACCGAGGCGCTGGTGGCCGACCGCTTCGACACCAACGTCTACGCGGTCTTCGGGTCGGTCGCCTACGACCTGACGGACAGCATCGAGGCCTCCTTCGCCCTGCGCTACGACCGCGAAGAGCGCGAAGCGACGAGCCGGGTGCCCACCGACGCGGTCACCCAGTTCATCGACACCTGCGGCGACGGCGGCCTGGGCGGCGACCCGATCAACCCGGGCCTGTGCTTCGGCCCGCTGAGCGACCAGGACGAGACCTTCGACCAGTGGCAGCCCAAGTTCTCGCTGACCTGGGACATCACTGACGCCATCACGACCTACGCCTCGGTGGGCGTCGGCTTCAAGAGCGGCGGCTTCAACAACCAGGGCTCGGCGGCGACGGTGAACCTCTTCACCAACACGGCGCTGATCTACGGCGACGGCAACCCGGCCGACCCGGACAGCTGGGACGGCCCGTTCAGCGAGTTCGCGCCGGTGCTGATCAGCGACAAGTACGACGAAGAGACGTCGACCGCCTATGAGGTCGGCGCCAAGGGCCGGTTCATGGACGGCCGCCTGCGCACCGAAGTCGCCGTGTTCCGCACCGACGTCGACGACATGCAGTTCTTCGAGTTCTTCGTCGGCGGCTTCGGCCTGCTGCGCGTGGTCTCGAACATCGACGAGGTCGAGCTGCAGGGCTTCGAGCTGTCGGGCACCTTCGCCGCCACCGACTGGCTGAACCTGTTCGCCGGCTACTCGTTCGTCGACAGCGAGATCAAGAAGAACACGGTCCGCCCCGACACCGTCGGCAACGAGTCGCCCTACACGCCGGAGTGGACCGGCAACGTCGGCGCCCAGGTCACCTTCCCGATGACCGACACGCTCGACTTCATCGGCGGCATCGACGCCTCGTTCGTCGGCGACACCTGGTTCCACGTCGTGCAGGAGAATGACCGGCCCACCGGCTTCTCGGCGGCCTTCGGCATCGGCCCGGCGAACTACACCATCGCCCAGCGTGATGCCTACGGCGTCGTGAACCTGCGGGCGGGCATCGGCGCCGACAGCTGGTCCGTGTCGGCCTTCGTGACCAACCTGCTCGACGAGAACTACCTCGAAGAGGTGATCCCCGCCCCCGAGTTCGGCGGGTCGTTCATCTCGCCGGGCACCCAGCGCCGCTTCGGCGTCGAGGCGAACTTCCGCTTCTGAGGGCACCCACCGCCCCGCGGCAGCTGCCGCGGGACGCGACCACCGGACGCCGGCCGCAAGGCCGGCGTCTTTTTTTGCGCGCCAGCACGACAGTCTGGCTTCTCCTGAATCCCCGTGAACGTGCCGGAATCGCGCGTGGCATCCATGGCGCATGCACAGCTAGCGTCATCAGCAGTCACCGACTTGCCGATGCGTAATTGATCGATTACAGTCAGCCCGACCCAGAGTCAAGGCGCTGCCGGAGTTCGATGCCTGGCTCGCCAGCATCCGCAACATGACTACGCGGCAGCGACTGCTGACCCGTTTGCGGCGGGCAGCCCGGGGAAACCTGGGTGACATCCGGCCAATCGGCGGGCGCATATTCGAGATGCGCCAACACTTTGGCCCCGGGTGGCGGATGTACTTTGCCCGCTATGGCGACAGTAGCATCGTGATGCTCTGTGGCGGAGACAAGGCATCCCAGCGTGCCGATGTGGCATTGGCGCGGCGCCGAGAGCGCCTCATCCTGGAGTGACGCCCATGAAGCGAAAGCGTACGGTACGGGTTGACGATCTGCCCGAGTTCGATGCCGCAGCCTATCTCGAGAATGAGGAGGCCATAGCAGCCTACCTCACCGCGGTGCTCGCCGAGCATGATGCCGGCCTGCTGGCTGCAGCGCTTGGAGATATCGCGAGGGCCCGCGGAATGACTGAGATGGCGCGAGCAACCGGCCTTGCCCGGGAAGCCCTGTACAGGGCACTGCGGCCTGGCGCGGCACCACGCTTCGACACGGTGGCACGCGTCTGCGCAGCCGTCGGGGTACGACTCGTCGCCGAGCCGGCCCGCTGAGGGGTGGGGCGCCTACTCCGCGCGCAGGGCGCACCGAACAGCCACCCACCTTCTGTAAAGGCGCCGCACCGCCTCCTGTGCAGCAAGTCACAGAAACGCCGGCGGCCTTTGACTGCCGCCCGGGCAGGCCTATAGTTCGCGGCAACGGTCCACCGAGGAGCAGAAAGCTCCCGGCGCCACCCTCCGCGGTCCGGGATCCCCGGCCGAGGCGGGCAAAACAAGAACAAGGAGGTCAACCCCCATGTGCGACGTCGCCGATGCGTTCTTTTCTGCCGTCCGTACCCTCGCCAGCGATGCGCCGCTGAAGCAGCGGCTCGTGGTCGCCTGGGTCGACAGCCTGGCCACGCTCGATGCCGACGACCTGCCCGAGGCGGTCCGCCCGCGCTTCGAGCTGCTGCGCGCGGCCGTGACCTCGGCCCGCGCCACCGAGAAGGAGTCGTCCGTCGAGGTGTCGGTGCGCAAGATGTCGCCGGCCGACGCCAGCCGCTGCGCCAGCGCCATCCTCGAGATGTTCGCGGAGCTGGTGCGGGTGAAGGCGACGGGCGAGCGGCTGGAGACCCGCCGGGGCGTGCGGTACACGGGGGGGCGGCGCTTCACCCGGGCGACGCTGCCGATGCAGGTGCAGCTGCCGGCGTTCCTGGCGCGGCGCGAAGTGGCGTAACGGAGCGGAGAGGCGCCGGATCGCGTATCCAGCGCTGGCGGCCGCGCCTACGGGGCTCCCGCGATATGCACCCTGGCTCGCTGATGCTCGCCAGATGCAATCGCTGCGCCCCTGCGGCGCGGACCTGATGTCGGGGATTCTTGGTCCGTCGGTGCCGGACGGATGCCCCCGACTCCGAACTCACCTCCCGCAGCAGGCGCCGGACCTGTGACCTGCGGCGCCCGGTCCGCGCCGCAGCGGCGTAGCGATTCCCCCCGAGGAGCGTTCGCGACGAGCGGGGGATATCGCGGGAGCCGCGTAGGCGCGGCTGCCAGCGCCCGAGAACAAATCCGGCCCCGTCGACCTCAATCGACCGGCAGTCCCAGCGCCCCCGGGTTCATGAGGTTGTGGGGGTCGAGCAGCCGCTTCAGCGCAATCACCAGCTCGCGGGTCGCCGACCTGCGCGTGCGCAGGTAGGGGTAGTCCTTCCCCACCTGCATATGGCTCGCGCCGTTCTTCTCGCAGAGGTCCTGGATGCGGTGCTTCAGCTCCTTCACCAGCGCCCGGCCCGACGGGTTGTCCGGGTGCTTCGGCACCTTCGGCAGCAGCGCCGCGGGGTACACGCGCTCGTGGTAGACCGACTGCGCGTCTTCCCACAGGAAGGTCGGCTCGTAGATGAAGGCGTTGGTGCTGAAGGTCATCAGCATGCGCGTGAGCTGCACGCGGTGCTGCTGCATGCGGTCGCGGTACTCGGCGAGCAGGGCCTCGAAATCGGCGTGGTGCTTCAGCACCGCGGTGAAGGGCAGCACGCCGTGGGTCGGCTTCCAGCGCTCGCCGTTGGGGCCGAGGATCGGCAGCAGCTCCATGAACGGGTTCGCGTTGAAATACGTCGGGATGGAGTTGGCCACCTCGGCGCCGTAGCGGCCGGCGATGGCGCGCACGGCGGCGATCTTCTGCCGGGCTTCCGCGTCGGTCAGGCCCTCGGTGCTGAAGTGCGCCGAGTACACGGCCTTCTTCAGGAAGTTGCGCCCCGCGAGCCCCATGCGGGCCACCTGCAGGAAGCCGTCCACGGGGGAGCGCGCCGACTTGAACACCGACCAGGCGGCCTGCAGCGGGTCGGCCGACTCCATGCGCGTGAGCGCGGTCTTCTGCTGGCGCGGGTCGAGGCCGAAGTTCTGCGCCACGACGCCGAGCTTGCCGATCTCCATGAGCGCCTTCAGGCAGCTCTCGCCGTCGGGGAAGCCCCAGGAGCTCGCCGCGAAACCTTCCGGCCGCTGCAGCAGCCGCAGCGAGATGCGGGCCTTCACGCCGAAGGCACCGGCATCGCCCACGAAGAGCCCCGCGAGGTCAGGACCATAGTGGCGGAAGAACGGCAGCGCGCCCTCCCCGCCGCCCGATCCGGTGCTGAGCAGGTCGCCGTTCGCCAGGATCACGTCCATGCCCACCAGCGACTCGGCCGAAATGCCGTACAGGCCCGACCCGTAGTTCACCGCGTAGTGCGACATGCCGCCGGCGACGGTGGCTGCGAGGCCCGAGAACGGGCCCCACATGGGCGTGCGCAGGCCCAGGGGCTTGAGCGCGTCGTTCAGCTCGGCCCAGGTCACGCCCGGCTCGACGGTCACGTACATGGCCGCGGCGTTCACGTCGATGCGCTTCAGCCGCGAGGCGTCGATGCACACCGTGCCCGGCTTCACGGCCAGGAACCCGTCGGTGTACGAGGCCCCGCCGCCCCGCACCACGATGGGCGCCTGCCGGCCAGCACAGGTCCGCACGACGGCCTGCAGCTCGTCGATGGTGCCCGGCCGCACCACCGCCACGCAGAGCTGGTCGGCCTGCCGGAACACGTCGGTGGAATAGAACCGGCGGTCGGCGTCGCCGGTCAGCACGTGGGGGGCGCCGACGGCGCCCTCGAGGGCGGCGAGCAGGTCGCCGGGGGAGAGGGTGTGGAGGTTGGCGTTCATGGGCGCGATTCTACGGACGGAATCCGGGGACAGTTCACTGATTATCGCGCTGCGACACCCAGTGGACCGGACCCGCCCCGGCCGCACTGCGGTCGACCACCGAGGGCGGCCCCGATCCTGTTGCACCGCCGGAAATGAGTGAACTGTCCCCGGATTTCGATTCGATGGCATTCCACTCACGCCGTGAATGATTATCATGCACGCCATGGATACCGTCCCGCGCCTCGTCGCCACCGCCCTCGCCGCCCGCCTCAAGGCCATGCCGGCCGTCGTCGTCACGGGCGCCCGCCAGACCGGCAAGAGCACGCTGGTCGCGAGCCTGTTGCCCGGCACCCGGCGCTATCACACCCTCGACGACCTCGACGTGCGAGACGCGGCACGGCGTGATCCGGACCTGCTGCTGGGCGGTCCCGGACCCGTGACCCTCGACGAGGTCCAGCGAGAGCCCGGCCTCCTGCCGGCCGTCAAGCGGGCCATCGACCGCCAGCGGCAGCCCGGGCGCTACCTGCTCACGGGGTCGGCCAACCTGCTGCTGATGCGCCAGGTGTCGGAGTCCCTGGCGGGCCGCGCCAGCTACCTGACGCTGTGGCCGCTCACCCGCCGCGAACAGCAGGGCCTCGGCACCTGCGGGCGCTGGGACGAGCTGCTGGCAACGCCCGACGCCGACTGGCGCGACCTGCTGGCCGACGGGCCCGACCTGCCCGAAGACTGGCGGGCCCTGGCCCGGCGTGGCGGCTACCCCACCCCGGCCCTCGAACTCACCACGGCGGCCGACCGCCGCATCTGGTTCGACGGCTACGTGCGCACGTACCTGGAGCGGGACCTGCAGGACCTGGCAAGCATCAGCGCCCTCCCCGACTTCCGGCGCCTGATGCGCGCCGCGAGCCTGCGCCTCGGCCAGCTGGTCAACCAGACCGACCTGGGCCGTGACGCGGCCCTTGGCCAGCCCACGGTGCACCGCTGGCTCAACCTGCTCGAGACCTCATACCTGCTGGTCCGCCTGCCTGCTTACGCGGTCAACCGTACGAAGCGCCTCATCAAGGCGCCGAAGCTCTACTGGAGCGACACCGGGATCGCCCTCAGCCTTGCCGAGACGGACGAGCCCGGCGGCGCCCACCTGGAAAACCTCATCCTCGCCGACCTGCTGGCCTGGCGCGATGCCCGCATCGAGCAGGCGACGATCAACTACTGGCGCACGGCCAGCGGCGACGAAGTGGATCTCGTCATCGAGGCCGGCGGGCGCCTGCTGCCCATCGAGATCAAGGCCGCGGCACGGCCGCGCCTCGCCGACTGCAAACACCTGCGCACCTTCCGGGCAGAGTACGGGGCGCAGGCCCGCGCCGGCCTGCTGCTGCATACCGGCAGCACCCTCGAGTGGCTCGCCCCCGACGTGCTGGCAGTGCCGTGGTGGCGGGTGGTATAGCGGCCGCACCGTCGGCCTGCTACCGCCACCACAGCCCAGGTATCCCGCGGCGCCCCTCCCTACGGCACCACCCCCGACGGCCCCGGGGCCCGGCCGAACAGGCTCGTGAACCGGGCCAGGTCGGAGAAGTTCACGACGCCATTGCCGTCCAGGTCGGCGTCGCGGTTCGACGTGCCGAAGCGCGAGCGGAAGATGCTCAGGTCGGCAAAGTTCACGCGCCCATCGTTGTTCAGGTCGGCGTCGCAGGCGTTGCCGTAGCCGTCACCGTCGGTGTCGCGCTGGTCCGGGTTGGCCACCGTCGTGCAGTTGTCCAGCTCGCTCGGCACCTCGTCGCCGTCGGGGTCAGCAACCACGCGCACGCTGACGAAGGCGTCGTCGAACCGCCGGCCGTCCTCGACGGCGTACTGGAAGCTGTCGAGCCCCTCGTAGCCGGGCGCCGCGGTATAGCGGGCCACGCGCTGGGCGCCGCTGCCCACGATGGCGACCGTGCCGTGCTGCGGGGCCGTGACGATGCCGACGATGGCGGTGGAAAGGTCAAAGCCCACATCGTTGGCGAGGATCGGGATGTCAACCGACCGACCCGACGCCACCGAGGCGGAGTCGTCCTCGGCGACGATGGGCGGGCCATACACCTCGAAGAAGATGACGGCCGTATCGACGTCGTCGTCGGCATCCTGCACGGCGACCGTGCATTGATCCATGCCGGTGAACTCGACAGGCGCGTAGTAATCCAGCCGCAGGAAGTTGCCGACGACCTGGGCCTGGCACTCGCCGCGCCGGGCCTCGCCCGTGATGCTGGCCGTGTGCACGGCCGCCGGGCCGTTCCCCGCCACGAAGGACAACCAGCTCGAGTAGACCTGGCCCTGGCTCAGGTAGCCGCCGTACTGGTCGCTCACTACCGGCGCCACGTCGGTGATCTGCACGGCCACGGCCCCGGTGGCCACGTCGCCATCGAGGTCGGTGATCTGGTAGCCGCAGCTGTCGGTCGCGCCACCGGCCACGAAGTCGGCCACCGGCGTGTACATGATGACCGCCCCGGTCACGGTGCACACGCCCTGCCCCGGGGTACCGGCGGTGAGCAGAGTGACCGTGGCGGGCATGTTGCCCAGCTGCGTCAGTGACACGCCGGCCGCCGCGGCACCGCCAGTGCGGCCCTGGGTATTCAGCGCGAGCGGCACGATGCCACCAACGGGAGCGCTGTCGGGCTGCACCGTGACGCGCACCTCGGCCGTATCGCAGACCTCACCGGTGCAGGCCTCGTAGCTGAAGCTCTCTACCCCGGTGAAGCCCGGCGGCGGCGTGTACGTGACCGCGCCCGCAGGCGTGGCCTCCGCCGTACCGCCCCGGTCCGGCGTCCCGACGATGCTGACCGTCGTCGCCGGCGGTGCCGGGAAGTTGCGGTCGTTGGCCAGCACGTTCAGCCCGTTGCTGCCCGAGCCGGACACCACGGTGAAGACGTCGGGCAGCGCGTTGGGCTCCCCGCCGTCGCCCGTGGCCTCGAAGCGCAGGCCGCCCATCTGGTACGAGTTGTCGGCAAATCCGCCGCCGAAGGCGGAGATGTTGTACTCCTGGGTCCAGTAGAAGTCGGCCGTCAGGCTGCCGTCGGCCGCCGTCGAGATGATGCCGACCAGGTTGTCGAAGCCCGGATCCTCGCGCCCCCCCCAGATCAGCACGCCGGTCGCGCACTCATCGAAGGACAGGTTGTTGGTGTCGCACGAGTAGGCCTGCGTGTCGACGCCGAGGAGACGGTCGCGGAACGCTGCCACCGTCTGGATGCCGGGGTTCGGCGCCGCCCCAAGCCGGTTGGCCAGGGCGGGTGACCGCTCGATGCCCACCGAACCGACTTCCGGCACCGGGGCCCACCAGGCCGGCGGCTGCGGCAGCGTGGCCTTGCTGTAGTTGTTGGTCGGGAAGCAGTCGTCGGGGTCGAAGCCGTTGCCAGACCCCGGGAACACCGCCCGGCACAGCCGCGTCGGCGTGCCCCGGCTACCGATGACGTAGTCAAAGCCGCCACGGTCGTTCGGAATCGCCTGGTCCACGCGGTATGGCGCCGTCATGGAATGGTCCATGCTCTGCCAGCGCTCGATGGCCTGGCTCGACTGCCCGGTCTGCAGGCTGCGCACGATGCCCGACGTCGGCGTCTGCCCCTGGATGCTGAAGGTCAGCAGCACCGTGTCGTCGCTGCCGTCCTCCGGGGTACCATTGTCGCTGATGTCGACGGAACCCACCACCGTGGGCGGCAGCTTGATGTCGTCGGGCTCGAAGAAGTCCGTGGTCGACGGATTGGCGTCGTTCGGCGAGTAGAGCAGCGAGTCCCCCGGGCTACCGGGCGGGTAGTACCCGCCCTGCCGCGTGGGCCCGCTCCACCCGTAGGCGAAGTCCGGCGCATTGTTGCCGGACAGCTGGCTGCGTGCGTAGGTGCAGTCCTGGTTGGTGAAGACGTTGACGATGCGGGTGCACGAATGCTCGTTCTTGCCGAGCGCACCGGCGGTGATGTTGTAGGTCTGGGTGGCGGCGGTGGCAGCACCGAACGGCACCACGATGGCGACGGCCAGGGCCGCGCCGGACAGGCAGCGAGAGATAACCATGTCTGTTCCCCCGAGGTGACCCCTGACACCGGCCGGAAGGCCGACAGCAGGGGGTGAAGGCTGGCCAATCCCTCGACGGTCCCCACACCGGCAAGGCACTCAGTACGTTCAACCCACGCGGCGGGCTGGTCCTCCGGCAAAGAAGTCCGGGGCCGCGACCAGCCGCTGGTGCGGCACCATCGCGGACCACACCGCAAGTGGCCCCGCAGCAGGCAGCGGTGCCCCGTCCCGCGTTGTCATGGCACCACCCCCGAAGGCCCCGGCACACCGCCAAACAGCGTCCGGAACTTCGCCAGGTCGGAGAAGTTGACGATGCCATTGCCGTCGAAGTCGGCATCGGCATCGGTAGTGCCGAAGCGCGAGCGGAAGACGCTGAGGTCGGCAAAGTTCACCCGGCCGTCGTTGTTCAGGTCGGCGTCGCAGGCGTTGCCGTAGCCGTCCCCGTCGGTGTCGCGCTGGTCGGCATTGGGTACGGCCGTGCAGTTGTCCTCCTCGGCGGAGATGCCGTCACCGTCGGGGTCGCTGATGACCCGCACGCTGACCGTGGCGATGCCGAACTTCAGCCCATCCTCCACTGCGTACTCGAAGCTGTCGGTCCCCGCGAAGCCGGGCGCCGGCACGTAGCGCGCCACCCGGGCCGCACCAGTACCGACGATCGTGACGTTGCCGTTCAGCGCGCCTGTCACCACGTCCACGATGGCGGTCGCGAGGTCAAAACCCTCGTCGTTGGCGAGGATCGGGATGTCGATGCTGCTGCCAGCGTTGGCCTGCGCCTCGTCATCGCCGGCGAAGAAGTTCATCGTGGTCACGGAGAACTGCCCCTCGACCCCACCGATCGCCAGCGTGGCCACGGCATTGCCACCGGCGGCCTCCGACGACGTCAACCGCACGCAGACGGTCTGGCCGCTCTCGATGGTGCCGTCAGCGCTCGTGAACGCCCCCTCACACCCGACCGAGTAGCTGCCGCCGGTGACACTGACCGGCGCCGGCACGTTGATTCCGGAAACGGTCACCGGAGCCGACGTCACCTCCACTCCGGCGGCGGCGCCGACGACATCAGCAAACTCGAAGGCGTCCGGCACGGCGTCGGGGACTGGCCCGCTGGTCGCCGCAAGCCGGATCTCGCCCGCCAGGTATGAGTTGGTCGCAACACCACCGCCGAAGGCGCCGATGTTGTACTCCTGGGTCCAGTAGAACTGCGCGGACAGGCTGCCGTCGGCCGCCGTCGAAATGACCCCAACCAGGTTGTCGAAGCCAGGGTCTTCGCCGCCCCCGCCCCAGACCACCGCGCTGAGCAAGCAGTCATCGACTGCCTGGTTGCTGCTGTCGCAGGAGTAGGCAGCGGTGTCCACACCGAAGGTACGATCACGAAACTGACCGATGGTCTGGATACCCACGTTCGGGCTCGCACCCGGCCGGTTGGCCAGGGCCGGTGCCCGCTCGATGCCCACGGAGGCCACTGCGGGGACCGGCGCCCACCAGGCCGGCGGGGGCGGCAGCGAGACACTCTTGTCGTAGTTGTTGCTCGGGAAGCAGTCCTCCGGGTCGAAGGCGTTGTTCGCCACGGGATCGAAGCTGGGATCGTTGGGGCCCTTGGGGTTCAACGCCCGGCACAGCCGGGTCGGGGTCCCGCGGCTGCCGATGATGTAGTCAAAGCCGCCCGTGGCATTGGGAATGGCCTGGTCCACCGGGTAAGGGGCCGACATGGTGTGGTCGAGGCTCTGCCAGCGCTCCACGGCGATGGTGCTCTGGCCCGTCCCGATGCTGCGGACGATCCCGGCAGTTGGCGTCGGGCCCTGGATGCTGAAGGTCAGCAGCACCCGGTCGTCGGTGCCGCTGGCCGGCGTCCCGTTGTCGTCGACCTCCACGGAGCCGACCACCACCGGCTCCACCTTGATCAGGTCTGGCTCGAAGACCTCCGTCGTGGCCGGATTGGCGTCGTTCGGGTTGTACGTCGGCGGCGAGCCGACAGGTGGGTCCGCCGCGCTGCCCAAGGCGTAATAGCCACCCTGCCGGGTCGGGCCGCTCCAGCCGTAGAAGTTGTCTGGAACGCTGTTGGCCGACACCTGCGTCCGACCGAAGGTGCAGTCCTGGTTCGTGAAGGCATTGATGATGCGCGTGCACGAATGCTCCACCTTGCCCATGCGCCCGTCGATGATGGTGTACACCTGGCTGTCGGCGCGCGCGGTGAACGGCAGGATGAGCACGCCAGCCAGCGCGGCGGACGTCAGAAGGGCTGCGGTATCACGGTTCATACCATCACCTGCAACATGAAATTCACGGACCACACCACTACGGCGATACCTTGCCGGTAATCACCAGCGGCGAGGCCTGCAACGTGCCGCAGCTGATGCTGTTGCCGCTGTAGCGGAGCGAGGTCGGGCAGCCACCCCCTGCCGATCCGGAGGCCGTACGTACCTCACCCTGGTTCGTGCTGAGGTTGCCGGTGGCATCGATGTTCACCGAGGCCAGCACGCCGCTCAGGGTCGCGAGCAGAGTCCCGCCCGCTGCGTCGAACACCGGGATCGGGCCGACCGGCGTGGCTGCACCCGACGCCTGGTCGATACCCCAGCTGAGGAACGACCCGCTGCTCGTAAAGCCACCGCCCACTGTGCTCGGATTGCAGAGGACACCGCTGAAGTCAGCGACGGCGCACTGGAAGGCCGGGTCATTGAAGCTGACCGTACCGCCGGTGATCTGCCAATTGGAGTCGGTGAAAGTGCCCGTCAGGTTGACCGTGAGCGTCATCTGGTTGCTCACGCCATACCAGACATTCTTGAAGGGCGAGCCATCGGCCGAGCGGATGTTGTAGCCGCTGACTGCCGATGTCCCGGGCTGTGGACCAGCCCCCTCGTCGCTGGTGCTGACCACCACCAGGGTGCCGGTCAGGGTCGTCGGCGTGACGGACAGCGTGCCGGTGGCCTGGGCACCCGGACCGATGTCAGCAACCGGGGTGTTGGTGCTGATCTTGCACGCGTACTGGGCCTGGAAGGCCTCGGTACCCGGGCCACACCAGCCGGTGGGATCACCCGCCTTGGCGAAGTCGGCGTTGTAGTACGTCGTCGAATTGGCGCCCGACGTATCGGCTGTGAAGTAGGTGCCATTCGCCACCGTGCCCAGCGAGTTTGCGGCCGACGACGACCATCCCTTTGCCTGGCCACCCACTGCCCAGGTGAAAGTCACCTGGGCCATCGAGAACGGCCCGCTCACGGCGCCGACCTGCGCCGTCAGCACGGCCGTACTGAACCGGCCAAGGCTGTCGGTGATGGTGTACTCGATATCCACTGGCCCCGGGGGTGCGCTACCGCCAGGACTGTAGGTGACCGTGGTACCGCTGACGGTGGCATAGCCGTAGGGCACGCTGCCGATGGCGACCACGCCACCGGCGATCCGCACGCCGGGAATCTGCGCCACATCGATGAACGCCGACTGCGCGGGCGGGATGGCAAACCCGGCCGGCAGCGCCAGCGGCAGCGGCGGCGGCAGCGGCCTCGCGAAGAGCTGGCGGAAGATCGCCAGGTCGCCGAAGTTCACGACCCCGTTGCCGTCCAGGTCGGCGTCGGCGTTGGTGGTGCCGAACCGCGTGCGGAAGATGGCCAGGTCCTCGAAGTTGGGCGTGGTGCCCTTGTTCTTCAGGTCGCCGTTGCAGATGTTGCCGATGCCGCTGTTGCGCGTGTCACGCTGGTTCGTGTTGGCGGTGTTCACGCAGTTGTCGCGGTAGTCGGGCACCGTGTCGCCATCGGTGTCGCGCACCACGGTGACCGTGACGGTGGCGTCGCGGCCCGTCGTGCCGTCAGACGCCCGGTAGACGAACGTATCGGTCACCCGGAGCTGGCCGGCCGGCAGCGTCGCCGGCGCCGTGTACTGCACGGCAATGGCAGCGGGCTGGCCGGGCGACCCGGTCACTGCAGCGTTGCCCAGGGCGGGGGCCTGCTGCAGGGACACCGTCACTGGCGTGCGCTGGAGGTCGTCGTTGGCGAGCACCGCGAGGGACACGGTCCGTCCGGCAATGACCTCCGCCGTATCGTCGGCGGGCCGCGGGCTCAGGTCGACGACGAACTGCACCTCCGTGCAGCTGGTGTTGCCCGCAGCATCGCTATCGCAGACGCGGACGTCGTAGGTGCCATCGGCCGCCGGTGGCTGGTATTCGGCGACCGGCGTGCCGTTGACGCTGATCTGCCGCGTGCCGTCCGCGGGCTGCGGGCTGAAGTCGAGGTTGCCGGCGTTATCGAGTACGTCCACCTGCGGTGCCGGCGGCGGCGTCGTGTCGACGGTGAACCCGCGCGACACACTGGCGGCGCTGCCGATGGCGGCGATCGCGTCGTAGGGGCCATCGGCCGGCAGATCCCCGGTGGCCACGTTGATGGACCAGTAGCCGACGTCCGGCTGCCCGCCCGTGGGCAGGGTGGTGTCGCGCAGGCGCACGTCATCCACCACGACGGCGGTATCCGTGCCCGCCTGGGCGGCGACGAACACGCGGTAGGGCCCCGGGGGCAGGTCACTGCCGAACCAGCTGATGGAGTACGGGGCGAAGGGCTGGCCCGGCACGATGCCGGTGAAGGTCTCGCTGCGCACCACCGCGCCCGTCGTGGCGTCGACCAGGCCCAGCACCACGCCCCCGACACTGCTGCCCTGGGGATGGCCGGCAACCCGCGCCTCGAGCACGTACTCCCGGCCCGGGAAGAAGTTCACGTCCTGCACGCTGACGATGCGGCCGGCCGAGCCGCCGCTGACGTTCAGGGCCACGCAGCCGCCCGCGCCGCCAGCGCAGGTGATCTCCACCGGGTCAGTGAGGGACAGGCCCGAGATGTCGAGCTTGCGGATGGCCAGCGTGCCGCAGGTGATGCCAGCCGCCGCGCTCCAGCGAACCGAGGTGGCGCAGCCGCCGCCGCCGGATCCGGAGCCCGTCCGCGTCTCGCCCTTGACGGTCGTGATGTTGCCGGCGCCGTCGATGACCACCGAGGCACGCACGCCGGACAGCGTCGCCAGCTGGGTAGCCCCGGTCGGGTCGAAGACCCGGATGTCGCTTACGCCCGTACCCGGACCACTGCCCTGGGCCATGCCCCACGACAGCATCTGGCCATTGGCCTGGAAGCCGCCGCCCACCGTGCTCGGGTTGCAGAGCACGCCGCTGAAATCGGCGACGCCGCACTGGAAGGCCGGGTCGAAGAAGCTGACCGTACCCCCGGTGATCTCCCAGTTCGTCGCGGTAAAGGTGCCCGTCAGGTTCACCGTCAGCGTCATCTGGTTGCTCACGCCATACCAGACGTTCTTGAAGGGCGACCCTTCGGCACTACGCACGTTGTAACCCGACGCGAAGGTCGTGCCCGGCTGCGGACCAACTCCTTCGTCGTTGGTGTTGATGACCGTCAGCGTCCCGGTCATCGTCGTCCCGGTCACGGTCACCTGGCCGATGGCCTTGGCGCCCGGACCAATGTCGTTGATCGCCGAGGTCGTGCTGATCTTGCACGCGTACTGCGCCTGGAACGCCTCCGTCCCCGGGCCGCACCAGCCGGTGGCGTCACCCGTTTTGGCGAAGTCCGGGTTGTAGTACGTCGTCGAGTTGTTGCCGGCCAGATCGCTGAAGTAGGTGCCGTTCGTCATCGACGGCAGGCTGTTGGCCGCCGAGGAAGTCCAGCCGCGGGCCAGTCCGTCCGTGGCCCAGTGGAACTGCACGTTCACGACCCCCGGGCCGCCGGGGCCGATGGGCGGAAGGCCGACGCTGCCAGCCGGGAAGCTCACCAGCCCGCCGCTGGCATCCCAGCCCACCAGTCCCTCCTCCACTGGCCCGTCGAAGGCGTCGCTGAGGAGCGGGTTGGCTACGGCCGTCGTGGACCACTGCTGCCCGGCAGCCGACACCGTGACCGGGGCACCCGGCGTGGCGGTACCGGTGATGACCACGCCCGCCGCCCGCTCCTCGGCGTTGACGACGTCATCGGTGGCAATGGCGTCGATGGCCAGCGCTGCCGTGGCACCGATGGTGAACAGTACTTGCCCCGTCGCGGCGGGGCTGATGTTGCCGCTGCCGTCGAAGGCGAACGCCTCCACGGGCTGGGGGCCGTCGCCCGGCAGCTCGCCGACTGCCCAGGTCAGGCTCCAGGCACCAGCGCCGTCGGCCACCGCCGACTTCGAGACGCCACCCAGGCTCACCTGTACCGACAAGCCGGGGCCCGCCGTGCCGCTGATCACGGTGCCGGCCACCGCATCGGCGGCGGTCACGGTGCCCGGCAGCACCAGGGTCGGCGCATCCGGCACGAAGGTGAACGACGCGCCCTGCAGGGCCACCGTGATGGGGTTGCCATCGGTGGTGAAGAAGCCGCCGAAGAGCGTCGCGATCGAGAGGTCGATCTGCACCGGCCCGTACTCGATGCCGGTGAAGGCCAGCGACAGGTCGCCCAGCTTCTGCAGGCCGGTGAACCCGGTGAACGAGCCCAGGTGGACCTCGAAGTCGTTGTCCGCCAGCTCCGAACCCCAGCCGGTGAAGGCCGGGTCGAGGCCTGCCGTGAACTGCGACGGCGTGAAGCCGATGATGGTCGCGGGCCCGTTGACGGCAAAGTCGACGCCGCCACCGAGCATGCTGAGGCCCGTGAAGTCGCCGAAGAGCTCGAGTACTGCGCCGCCCGACGATGGCGTGAGTACCGACGGCACCGGCGACAGCAGCGAGATGGACGGCGGCTGGATGGCCTCAACCGTCACGGTGACCCGGGCCGCATCGCAGCCGGAGCCGTCGCAGGCCTGGTAGGTGAAGGTGACCGTACCGGGCATCACCCCGTAGGTGTTGTAGTTGATCGTCCCGTCGAGGTTGACCGTGGCGATACCCTGGGCGGGGAACTGCACGATCGAGACGGTCGTGGCCGCCGGTGCCGCGAAGTCGGCGTCGTTCGCCAGCACGTCCAGCGTATTGGCCGCGAGGCCCTGGCTGACGGTGAACGTGTCGTCGACGGCCTGGGGGCCCGGCGGCGGCGACTCCCCGATGCTGAAATAGCTGGCGTGCCAGGAGTTGCAGACCGCCGTGTAGGTGCCCGTGCCGGTGGTGTTGTCACCGCAGCGGGTCTGGCCGAAGACGCGGTACTCCTCCACGTCGAAGCCCTCGACGGCCGTCACGAAGCCGTTGGCATCGGTGCTCACCTTGAGCAGCAGCTGGTCCCAGCCCACGTCCTCGGCAGCGCCGCGCTCGGTCGGACTGGAGCCGCCGCCCGTGCTGTTCGGGCCGTTCACCACCGGGTTCCAGGCGGTGTGGTTCGTGCTGCAAACCGTGCCGACGGCACCGGCCGCCGCACCCGGACCCGCAGTGCACTCGAGGCCCGTCACCGTGCCGGTGGTCTTGGCGCCGAGGTTGCCCTCGAGGCTGCCGAGGCCCGCGCTGCCCGGCCAGTTGGCCCACTTGTTGGTGTCGGGACCGACGGTGAACGAGGCGGCGCACTCGAAGGTGCCGAAGGCCTGGCCCTCGCAGGCCGTCATGTTGTTGGCCGTCAGCCGGCTCGGAAAGCCGGCAGTTCCGATCACGTAATCGAAACCACCCTGGCTGTTTGACGAAGCTGAATCAGCCTTCCGCGGCGCCAGCGTCTGGGTCACAGTGTCGAACCGCTCAACCACGGCATTCAGGATGCGGATGACCTTGCCGCCGTTGGGGTCGGAGATCGTCAGCGAGAAGCTGATCAGGTGATCCGTGGGGCTCGCGCCGACCTGGTCGACCGTGATCGTGCCCTCGATCTTCGCGTTCAGCTTGCCGTCGCCCACGGTGGGCACGAAGGTGCGAGCGTTGTCCCAGGCTTCCGGCTTGGTGGCCGAGCTGTAGTAGTAGCCGAAGGAGGTCGGGCCGATCTCCTCACCCGCCGGCGGAATCGGGAACCCGGGTCCAACGCTGCCACCATAGGTGCAGTTCTCGCCGTCGCTGACGGAAACCGTCAGCAGCTGCAGGCAGGTCTGGATCGTCGAGCCGAGCTGGCCGATGACGGGCGTCGTCACGGCGTAGGCCGGGGCCGCAGCACCGAGCAGGTTGGCCCCTGCCGATAGCAGCAGCAGGGCAGCCACCGCCGGGCGCCCCGCCCGCGATGACCGGGACCCACGCCGGGGCGAGCCACCCTCTGGAGCCGCAGCATCCTGGCGACCCATCACCACACTCCCCGATCCGTTCCGCATGGCATTCCCCGGCGTTCCCCGGCGGCCAGCAGCAAGGCTGGCCACTCGCACATCGATCATCGGCACCGATCGCCAGGCCCCACCCCGACGAGCTCCCAAGGCACGGCACGGCGCAGCCGCAGCGCCCGGCTAAGGCACCAGGCCCGACGGCCCCGGCGGTGCCCCGAAGAGCTGCCGGAAGCGCGCGAGGTCGGCAAAGTTCACGATTCCGTCGCCGTTGAAGTCGGCATCGGGGTTGCTGGTCATGAAGAGCGTGCGAAAGACCGCCAGGTCGGCAAAGTTCACCTGGCCGTCGTTGTTCAGGTCACCGTCGCAGGCGTTGCCGTAGCCGTCGCCATCGGTGTCGCGCTGGTTGGCGTTCGCCACCATCGTGCAGTTGTCGAGGATGGCGGTGATGCCGTCGCCATCGGCGTCGTCGAGCACCTGCACCGTGACGGTGCCCAGGCCAATCTGGTCCCCTTCCTGCACGGCGTACTGGAAGGTATCCGGACCCTGGAAGCCGGCCGCCGGCACGTATCGCGCCACGCGACTGGCGCCGGTACCGACAATGCTCACCGTGCCGTTCAGCGGTGCCGTCACGATGTCGATGATGGCCGTCGCCGGGCTGGCCACCGTGTCGTTGGCGAGCACATCGATGTCGAGGGGCGTGCCGACCTGGGCCACGGCGCTGTCGTCGCCAACGATGAGCGGGCCCGCGGTGGTGGTCACGGCAAAGCCCGCGGTGGTGCCGCCGACGGTCAGCTCGGCCGTGGTCGTCGTGGCGGGGGTGGCAGCGCTCACCTGCCTGACGGTGATGGTGTCACCGCTGGCGACCGTACCCAAGGCGGCCGTATAGGCGCCGCCATTGACCGAATACTCGCCGCTGGAAACCGACACCGGCACCGGGACGTTAATGCCGGTGATGGTCACCGCATTCGAAGTGACCTGGGCACCCAGGCTCACGCCGGTCAGTGGCACGAATGCGAACGGGTCGGGAACGGCGTCGTCCGGGTCCGGCATCAATGTCGAGACGAACTCCAGCCTGCCGATGGCGAGCGTGCCGCAGCTGATGCCGGTGCCGTCGTACCGCAGCGATGTCGGGCAGCCCCCACCGCCGGACCCGGCCCCGGTCCGAGTCTCGCCCTTGACGGTGGTGATCTTGCCGTTGCCATCGATGACCACCAAAGCACGCACGCCAGAGAGCGTTGCAATCTGGTTGGCCCCCGTCGCGTCGAACACCTTGATATCACTGACACCGGTACCCGCGCCGGTGCCCTGCGACATGCCCCAGGAGAGCATCTGCCCGTTGGCCTGGAAGCCACCGCCCACCGTGCTCGGGTTGCAGAGCACGCCGCTGAAGTCGGCGACACCGCACTGGAAGGCCGGATCAAAGAAGCTCACCGTACCGCCGGTGATCTCCCAGCTCGTCGCATTGAAGGTGCCCGTCAGGTTCACCGTCAGCGTCGTCTGGTTGCTGACGCCGTACCACACGTTCTTGAAGGGCGACCCGTCGGCCGAGCGGACGTTGTAGCCCGTCGCGATGGTCGTGCCCGGCTGCGGGCCGGCGCCTTCGTCATTGGTGTTGATGACGGTCAGCGTGCCCGTCATCGTCGTCTCGCTGATGGTGACCTGGCCGACGGCCCGCGCCCCGGGACCCACATCGGCAATCGGCGTGTTCGTGCTGATCTTGCAGGCGTACTGGGCCTGGAAGGCCTCGGTCCCCGGGCCGCACCAGCCCGTCGCGTCGCCAGCCTTGGCGAAGTCGGGGTTGTAGTACGTGGTCGAGTTGCTGCCGGCGAGATCGCTGAAATACGTGTCGTTGCTGATGGCCGCCAGCGTGTTCGACGCCGATGACGTCCAGCCGCGGACCAGACCATCGGTCGCCCAGTGCAGCTGGATTGTCGCGACGGTGTTGTAGGCCAGGGCGTGCGAGGACCCCAACCCCAGGCCGATGACGGCCACGGAAGCGGCAAGACGCCGCATGACTCCCCCCGGAGTTCACCGGCCGGCCACCCGTACAGGCGGCCGGCCGGTCATCTGCTCATCACCCCCTGCCCGGTCCCCACACCGGCAGGGTGCTCCAAACCGAAGCCTTAAGCTGCGCGGCGCAGGCGCATTCCGCCCAGGGCACCGATGGCCGACACGAAGAGCCAGGCGGCGGCGGGCACCGGCACTACCTGGAGTGACGCACCAGATACAGCAACGTCCATCGGCTCACTATCGAGGTCAAAGAACGCACCACCCCAGAACTCACTGATGATTACGTCGACGGTCGCGACCCCAAGACCGTTGAGCGAGAACGTGAGGTCACCGAGCTTCTTCGGCCCATCGCCACCTGTACCGGCAAAGTTCCCCCAGAAGATCTCGAAATCCGCTGCGGTGTTCTCAGTACCGAAACCAGTGAAGTCCGTTGGCAACAGAGGATTCGTATCGAGACTATTGAAGTACGCCGACGGCGTGAACGAGATCAGTGAGATCGGCCCACCGAACGCCAGATCGATTCCGCCACCTATCAGCGGCCTACCCGTAAAGTCCATGAACAGCTCCAGCGTCGCCGTTCCCTCGTTCAACGACACCGAGGCGTTGGACGGCAGCAGGTAAATGCTCGGCTGGACCTGGACCCCATTGGCCTGTGCCCCCGCCGACAGTCCCAGCAGTGCAGCCGCAGCGAGCAGCTGCGTCGTGATTCGAGTGGTCATCCCCTGTCTCCCGGATTCTTTGCTGTTGTTATGAACCGCGCCGCTTAACGGCGGGTCGGGAACGAGTAAACCATAAGAGTCTGTGACGCGCATCACCCATCCGGGCGACTGACACGCATCGGCTTTACATAAACGGGAAAAATCTGCATGGCAGGAACGGGCAAGACGAGCCGCAGGGCAGCGGGAGGGCCAGTCCAAGATGGACCGTCGGGCACCCGGACTACCCGACCACCCCCGCCAGCACCGCCTCCATCCGCACCGCCAGCCGCCGCCGGTCGTAGTTCTGCTCCACATACGCCCGGCCCGACTGCCCCAGGGCCGCGGCGCGTCCGCGGTCGCGGGCCAGCGCCAGCACGGCGTCGGCCAGCTCCGCATCGTTCTCGGGCTCGATGCAGATACCGCCACCCGACCCCTCGACGATGCGCTGGGCCTCGCCGCGCACGCCGAGCACGATGGGCCGCGCCATCCCCAAGGCCTCGAAGATCTTCGAGGGAATCACCGACTCGAAGGTCTTCGCCTTGCGAAGCAACACCAGGCTGACGTCGGTCAGGGCCCAGATGGCGGGCATGCGCTCCTTGGGCTGCTGGCCGACCATGACGACGTTGGTCAGGCCGAGTTCGTCGCGCTGCTGCTGAAGCCGCTCGCGCTCGGCGCCGTCGCCGGCCAGCAGGAAGGCGATGCCGGGTTCGTCCTGCAGGCGCTGGGCGGCGCGCAGCACCGTGTCGAGGCCGTGGGCCATGCCGTGGGTGCCGACGTAGGCCGCAACGAACTTGCCCTGCAGACCGAACTCCCGGGCCAGCTGGTCGGCGCTGTCGGCCGGCTTGAAGAAGTCGAGGTCGACACCGTTGGTGATGACGGTGACCTTGCCCTGCCCTCCCCGGGCCTCGATGTGGGGCACGAACGAGTCGGTGACGCTGACGATGGCGTCGGCCTTGCGGTAGGCGAACGACTCGAGCCAGCCGAGCGCCCGGGTGGCGAAGCTCTCCTTCATGGCGCCGACGGTGACGATGGACTCGGGCCACAGGTCGCGGATCTCGAGCACCCAGGGCGCGCGCTTGATCAGGCTCACGAACCAGCCCGCCAGGCCGCAGAAGAACTGCGGCGAGGTCGACACGACCACGTCGGTGCGCGGCAGGAAGGGCGCCACCAGCACCGCCATCACCAGGTAGAAGAGATAGTTCAGCGTGCGCCCGGCAAAACCCGCGTTGGCCGCCGGCACCGTGAGCATGCGGTGCACCTGGATGCCGGCCCGCTCCTCGTGCTGCAACACGCGGTTGCGGAACCCCGGGTAGATACGCCCCGCCGGATGATTCGGCACGCAGGTCAGCACGTGCACGTCGTGCCCCTGCCGCACCCACTCGCGGCAGTGCTCGAAGGTGCGGCTGGCCGGGGCGTTGACCTCGGGCGGGAAGTAATGGGTGAGAAAGAGGATGCGCATTCAGACCCGCTCGATGACGTAGCCCAGGGTGACCGGCAGTGGCCCCGAGTACTGCAGCACCAGAACCGGGCACTCGTGCCGGATGCCGAACTGCGGGCAATGGTAGCCGGTGGCCTGCTCGAGCGTCCCGGCAGCACCCGTCGCAAACCGCAGGCTGCGGCCAGTGGGCAGCGTCAGCCGGCACTCGCGCTCGCCGACCCGCTCGACCCGAATGTCGGGGTGCAGGTGCACGAAGCTCTCGACCCGGTGACTGCGCCCGCCTTCGCCGCGCACGACATCGGTGACCTCCCACCGCCCGGCCAGGGCCATGCGGATCTCGCGCCGGTGCACCGGCCGGCCCGGCAGGCGCCGGTAGCCGTCGTGCTCACCGGCGAAGTGCAGCTCGTCCGCCTGCCAGGGACTGAGCACGGCGGCCTGTGGATAGGCCCGCCGGGCAACCCGGAAGGCCCCCCACACCTCCGACTGGTCCGCACCGTCCACGCGCACAGTCGAATGGGCCGCCGTACTGCGCAGGTACTGGCGGAAGGGCCCGCCTTCGTAGTCGTAGGTGCCACTGTCCACCACCACCGGCAGCCCGTCGACGCAGAGCTCGTAGGCCAGCGTGTCGCAATGGGTATGGCCGGGCTGGTAGTCGGGGCCCACGGGGCCGCAGTCGACGATCAGGCTGTCGCCGCGGTGGCAGTAGCCGTAGAAGCCGGTGTCGGGGAAGCAGATGCGCCGAGGCCCGGTGTCGTCTCGCGCCACATCATCACCCAGCACCCGCCGGGCGTAGTCGAGCAGCGCCGCCGTGGGCGGCGCGATGCCATAGGCTGCATCGTTGAAGAGCGGAAACTCCGCGTGACCGCTGCGCATGGCTGCCAGGAAGCGCGTGGCCCGCACGGCCGCTTCACGCACGACAGCGGTCGCCTCAGCCGGCGCCGCAAACGCCTGCATGACGTTGACGAGATCCAGCAGGTCTTCCAGCGTGATGGCGTGGTACATGGGGCTGCGCTCGAAGTGCCCGCCATCGGGCAGCACCTGCTCGCGCACCTCGTTCACCACGATGCGCAGGCCTGTCCGCAGGTAGCCAGCTGCGGCCTCGCTGGTGCCAAAGAGGCCCGCAAACACCAGGGCCTTGCCGTTCTTGAACAGGTGATTGGCGAGCAGGTGATACTCGATGTCACCGGCCAGCGCCGCCACCTGCAGGTCGAGGCTCACCTGCCAGTGGTCCGGCACCGACGGCAGGCGGGCGAAGTACTTCAGCCAGTTGACGATGCGCAACGACAGCGGATACGGCTCCCAGGCATCCACGGCGCCGGGCCGCACCCGGGCAATCCAGTCGTCGATGAGCGCGGCCTTGGTGGCCTCCGGCACCACGGGCCACTGCAGGTAATCGAAGTAATGCAGGTTGTAGCGCCAGAGCTTGGGAGCGTCGGCCGAGACCCAGTCCGGCGAGGTCGTGGCCATGGGCCGGGGCGAGTTCAGGAAATGAATGGCGGCGGCGGTCGATGCTCCCGACGGTGTCGGTACACCCGGCAGCAGGCGCGACCCGGCAGCACCGGCGAACCGCAGGGGACCCATCGCCGGGGCAGCACGCGGCACCCGTGGCGGAAACAGCCGGCGACGCAGCTGGCGAGACACCTGCCCCGGCGTCAGGTATCGAACGGTATGGGCGTAAAGCCCGAGCCGGCCCGCCAGGCCGGGGCGCGACGACCGGGCCAATGACAGGTCCACGGGGCGCCCCACCGCCCCGGCCGCCGTCATGACCCGGCGCGCATGGCCTCGACGGCGTCGAAGGTGGCGCGCGTGACCTCGACCTGCTCGTCGAAGGGCATGGGGGATGGCTGCCCGGCGGCCACGGCCGCGACGAACGCCGCGATGCAGGCCTCGTTGCCTTTGTCCTGCTTCCACAGGTTCAGCTTGCCGAACCCGGGCCAGCCGAAGCCGGTGAGCTTGCGGAAGTTGTCGAGCTGCAGCACCGCCCCGCCGCAGAACACCTCGAGGCGCTCCTTCGGGAAACTGCGGTGACCGCTGGCGACGTAGTGCACGGTACCCAGCGAGCCGTCGGCGAATTCGAGCGTAAGCACCGACTTGTCCTCGCGCACCGGCACGCCCGGGGCCTCGCCCACCATGGTGGCGCGGGTGCGCCGGATGGGCTGGCCGACCAGAAAACGCAACAGGTCAACGAAGTGGCAACCCTCGCCGATGATGCGGCCACCACCGACCGCGTCGCTCTGGGTCCAGTGGTCCGGCGGAATCTCGCCGGCGTTCACCGTCATGACCAGCACCTTGGGCTCGGCCACGGGCTTCAGCAACTCGCGCATCTTCACCACCTGCGGGGCGAAGCGGCGGTTGAAGCCGGTCATTACCACCGGGGCAAAGCCCGACCGCACGGCCTCGGCATGGGCCGCCTCGACCTGGGCCAGTTGCGCCCGAGTAATGGCCAGCGGCTTCTCCACGAAGACATGCTTGCGGTTGCGCAGCGCCGCCTCGACGAGGTCCGCATGGTTGTCGTGGCGGGTGGCGATGACGACGGCGTCGGTGTCCGTGTCGGCCAGAGCGGCTGCCGCATCCGTGCCAGCCGTGGCAAAGCCGTGCTTGCGGCCTGCCCGCACGCCACTGACGCCACCGGCACTGACCAGCATCTGCAGCCGGGCGGGGGTAGCCGCCAGACCCGGAATCAGCACCTGGGCGGCATAGTTGCCAGCGCCGATGACCGAGACCCGGGGCGCACCGGCCGCGGCTGCCGGCCGGGGCTTCGCCGGGGGCGGCAGTGCCACCACCCGGTCGGCCAGGCCCGGCGGCGCCGCCGCCTCGGGGTACTGCAACACGATGGCAATGGGCCCGCCCTTGGCCAGCAGCTCGTAGCCGCGGGTAGCGTCGGCAATGTCGACCCGCTCGCTGACCAGGCCCGACACGTCGAGGGCGCCCGAGGCCATCAGGTCGAGCACGGCCTCGAAATTGCGCTGCTCCGTCCACCGCACGAAGCCCACCGGGTAGTCGTGCCCCTGCTCCTCGTACGCCGGGTCATAGCGGCCCGGGCCGTAGGAGCACGAGACCTGGAATGTGAGCTCCTTCTCATAGAAGTCGGCGCGCGACAGCTGCAGGCCGGTGACGCCCACCAGCACGATGCGGCCCCGCTTGCGGCACATCTGGGCGGCCTGGTGCACCGGCTCGTTGCTGTCGGTGGAGGCAGTAATCACGACGGCGTCGACCCCGCGACCGGCCGAGGCCCGACGGGCGGCCGCCAGCGGATCCTCGCCCGCAGAGGGCACGCAGGTCATGGCACCGAACCTGCGGGCCAGCTCGGCCCGGCGGGGATCGAGGTCGATGCCCAGCACCTGGCAGCCATTGGCCCGCAGCAACTGCACGGCCAGCAGACCGATCAGGCCGAGGCCCGTGACCACCACCACCTCGCCCAAGGTCGGCTGTACCAGCCGGATGCCCTGCAGGGCAATGGCGCTGACCACCGTGAAGCTGGCCGCCTCGTCGCTGACGCCATCCGGAATCTTCGCGCACAGGTTCTCGGGCACGCAGACGTATTCGGCGTGGCTGCCGTTCGACACCACCCGGTCGCCCGCCGAGAACCGCGTCACACCGGCCCCGACCTCGACCACGACCCCCGCATTGCTGTAGCCCAAGGGGATGGGCTTGTCGAGCTTGGCCTGGACGGACCGCATGGTCGGCCCGATGCCGTCGGTCCGGATCTTGTCGAGCACCTGCCGGACCTTGTCTGGCTGCTGGCGGGCCTTGTCGATGAAGTTGGCCTTGCCGAACTCGAGGAGCATGCGTTCGGTACCGGCGGAGATAAGCGACCGTCGGGACCGGATGACCACCCGCCCGGACTGCGCCAACGGAACCGGGACGGTCTCTATCGTCGTAGCGCCATCACGAAGACTCTGCAGAATCTGCTTCATAAACCACGTAACTCGACAACCAGGACGCCTTAATCGTGCGCGCAGGTCCGACCATCTCTATGGCGACAACCGGCCTTATGTATCCATAGGGCAAAACCACCCTCACATACGGCCGGGAAGGCCCCGCCACTTACATACACCGGGATCTACCTCCACATTCCCAAGTCAATGCTAGGCTACATTACCCACAGCCTAACGTGACCGGGGCTTCAGATCAGGCACACGCCTCCTGGGTTCCTAGTCGTGACCCAAGACACGCTTCGCGCAGCTATTTCCGATGTCGGCCATAGACGCTGTTGCACCATACCTGACCGGCGCTCTGCTGCTGTTGTCCCCACATGCGGCCAGTGCTGCATCCGGCCATACCCGGCCCCCAAACCATGACCACTTCACCGTGACGGCAGCATTTGTAGATCCATTCTCCCCTATACCGATACTCCCAGACACCGAGCTTGCCGACGCACCGACTGCCCCAGGGCCGACCTTCAAGGTGACGCCTGGTATGTATCTATCGGCCTCTCTCGTAGTTCGGTCTCCAGTCTCAGTAGTCGACTTCACGGTTTCCGCATCTCAGGTGACTAACAACGATGACGCCGTCATATCCGGCGCGACAGTAGATGTCCGCGTGGTGAAGCCGTGGTTCCAAGCGCCGGGCGCCTGGCAATCACAACGCCGGGAACGCAGCGGCCAACCGGTACTCGTCCCCGAGCTTCTGCTTCATGACTGGGATCTCGTAACGACAAATTACGGGACCAGGAGAAACACCGTAAGGCTACACGGCCCTCAGGGAACTACTTACGCAACTTTCACGGGAAGCCCGATTGTCAAATCCGAGGTTATACCCACCACGTCGGACCTCCCAATCATGGATTCGGACACTCTGCTCCCCTTCACGCTGCCAGCGAATGAGACGGTCCAGTTTTGGGTGACCGTGGACATACCGAAAGACCTTCCAGCAGGCAAGTACAAAGCCGCGCTTAGGACCACCAAGGGACCCGTCCTAGCCCTCACGATCGACGTGCTTCCATTCGCCCTCCCACCGCCCCCGCTTGAGTACTCGATCTACTATCGCGGAAAGCTGTCGCCACACGACGGCACAGTTTCATCTGAGTACAAGAACGCACAGCAACTGAGCGCAGACCTTGCAAACATCCGCCGGCACGGCATCACCAACCCGACCGTTTACCAACGATTTCGCCCAAAGTTCCCGCGCGACGGACGATCAGATCGAGAAGCACAACGCCTACTCAAGGAGGCCCTAGCTACGCGACAAGCTCAAGGGCTTACATCGCCAGACCTGTACTACTTGGGACGAACTACGAGCAACCCGACATCACCAGCGGAGCTCGCGCAGTTGGAGCGCGACGTACGAGCGGTCACGAAGATCGCCGCAGGACACGGATATCGCAACACCTTCTTCTATGGCATCGACGAAGCAAGTGGGGACATTTTGTCATCACAGCGAATGGCATGGTCTATCGTACGGAGCTCCGGTGGACGCATCTTCACTGCAGGACGCATCGACGCGCTCGCCGATATGGGCGACCTTTTAGATGCTCTCGTCTATCAAGGACTACCAAGCGCAGAGCTACGCTCCCAAGCGCATGCAACAGCGGCGAACGTGCGCATGCTTAGCTACGACAACCCGCAGAGCGGACCTGAGAATCCTGCGGTATTCCGTCTCAACTACGGCTTACGCCTATGGCAGAGCGGCTTTGACGGGGCGATGATCTACGCCTTCCAGCATTCAATGGGCAACATATGGGACGACCTTGATCATCCGATCTATCGTGACCACGCCCTGACCTACCCCACCGTCGACCGTCCTCTGGACACGCTCGCATGGGAAGGCCTGCGCGAGGGAATCGTCGACACTCAGTACGTTGGCGCCGTTGAATCTAAAGCATCGTCCTGTCGATCGGATGCCGGCCTGCGGGCTCGACGTTACCTTACACAACTTCGCGATAGCGTCATTGTGGACCCAGCCTCGGTACGCTCGGAACTAATAGATCTTGCCTTGGCCATGAGTCCGAACTGCTGACGGAGCATATATCCCGCTCATGACCACCAGCTCATCGATCCAGACAGCCCGTTACAGTGGCCGAGAATCTGCACTCATCGTCTGCGCACTCGTGTACAGCTTTGTGGTGCATTTTGGCGTCTTTTTCCGACTGTCCGCAGACCAGGACTCATTGGGACTATCGTCCATTTTGGCAAGCGCTATTGTCTTGCTAGGAGCCGTTCCTGCGATAGTGGTAGTAGCACGCGAAGTCATCTATAGGTTCCTGGTAGCGCTACTCGCCGCCGTCACTGTTGGTGCCGTCACAAGCAGCACCGGCCTTTCTTCGGCGACACTAAACGCCGCGCAGTTCGCGTTCTACATTGCCCTCTCAGCTAGCGTGGCGGCGTGCGTTAGGAGCCCGTTGACGCTCCGCCACTTCTGGATAGCGGCAAGTGCTGGCTTGATGCTATCGGGCGCCCTAACCTTAATAGACTTCTATGGCTTCTACGACGTCCCCAGGAACAACGAACTCGGCATATCGACAGAGACAGCCTTAGGGCGGGTAGACCAAGCCAGCGGATTCTTCTTCAATAGAAGTTCCATGGCTGCTCTCTTCGTTTTCACCATCACAGGAACGCTTGTACTGGCGTTGGGACACGGAGGCCTCTTATTCAGGCTGAACATGCTAATTGCCGGCGGGACTGGCTTTGTCACTGTCGTCCTGACGCACAACCGCTCAGCCGTCGTTGGCTCCTTGATAGCGATTGCCGTCTACGCCCTGCGGTCATCTAGGTTTCGCGGCAGCAAGCGGGTAGTGGGTCTTGCCATCCTCGCTGGGATTCTCATCGGATTTGGGGTTCTGATATCCGCATTTTTCCCCGAACAGTTAGCGGTATACACCGAGAAACTGGCGTTCGTCACCAGCGGTGAAGAGGCGAGCCAGTCCGATCGGTCACGACTCGAACTGCTCAAGATAGCAATCTCATCCTTAACATCTTACCCGTTCGGGCATGGCATCACAGAAATACGCTATGGCCTCATGCAATCCGATCAGATAAACGCGCACAACGTCTTCACCGGTCTTTTGTGGGCGGCAGGAGTCCTGTTCATAGCTTGGCTACCGCCGTTTCTAATAGTTGCAGTCGGGCGCGTTCGTAGAATTGCCAGGTTTGTCGCCGTATCTAAGGGCTTTGCACCCTACATCGATGCAATTCAGTACGGTCTGCTCGCCTGGATGCTGCACAACATGACCCACTTCAGCCTGAACACCGGACTGGTATGGGTTGCCCTTGGCCTGATGCTCAGTACTTGTCATCTGCCTCGCCAGAGGAGTGACCGCCGAATTGTTCCGACTCCGCAGGCAGCGCTTGCCCGGCAGTAAGCACTGGCGCCGCATCGCACCTAGCGCCCCGTGACCGGAGGGCGCGGCAGCACGGGCGCAGACACGCACCCGTCCGCGTCAGAAAGCAAGGCACGCCAGACTCTGCGCGGTCAGCACCACATGATGCTTGGGTTTGCAAACCGTTCCGCGACTTGATCGGCGTGCGTCTTGTCCGCAAACGGCCGCAGATACTCCACAACCGTGCGCTGGGCACGCACCCGCATATCGTTCAGCTGAACAGTGTCTCTAGCCAGATTCAGCACGGCATCGCACAGGGCTTGAGGATCACTACCCTCCACTGTTACGCAATTCACTCCATCCAACAGGATTCCTCTGTACTGATCGCGCCTATATGTGACCACACACTCTCCGAACAGCATTGCCTCGAAGAACACGCGAGGGAACCCCTCGTTGTAGAGAGATGGCAGCACGAATACATCGTGATCGATGAACACTTGGCGAAGCACCGCCTTGTCTGCGATGTACCCGCGGTAGCTCACCACGTCCTCGATCGCGAGTTGCCTCATCATTTGCCTGAATTTGTGGGTTTCCGGCTCCGGCCCTTCGCCGATGACAGTCAGCTGAAACGAAAGACCTCTGCCCTTTAGCTCCTTGGCGATCAGAAGAAGGTCAAAGATACCTTTGGACGCAATCATCGCGCCCACAAACAGCAACCGTATCGTTTTCCCAACGTCACGGACCTCGCGCGGGGCGTCGATCTCGCGGTACGGCATCATAGGCGACACCAACCCAGCCTTCCCACCCCACGCCTCCACACGACGCCTCAGCCACTCACCAGTGCACAGGCAGAACTTCGCCTTCCTCACTAGAAGCCTGTACGCCACCACCCATACAGCGCCCTGGCTCTCGAGCCCACCACGCACATATAGTGCGAATGGCCTACCTGCGACTGCGAGAATAAGTCCAAACAATGTGCCGAATGTGTTGGGCGTGTAGATATAGACGTCATCGACGGACCTGCTAATGGCAAGGAGACTCCCCACCGACCTAAGGTGGGCCACCATCTTCTGCACGCCTCGCCACGACTGCCGCCACACACCAAGTGGCCGGCACTGAACGCGCTCACCGCACACGAGACGCGGCATATCGGGCGCACCATCGGGTGACCCGTAAGAGTATGTAGCTAGCACGACACGCTGATATCTACGACTGAGACCTGCGACCACCGACATCTCGTTGGCGTTCACAGCCATGACCACTTCGCCGTCATACGTGCCTGAGTAGACAGCGTGATTCGGCACAACGAGTATGGTCCGCATTGCATCGGCGCCAGAGTCGAAGATCTTCATGTCGTAAACACCAATGATGCAAACCGACCGCACTCCGCTGTCGCGGCCAAAACACCGCTGTACGAACTAATCGACCCGACCGCCTGATCTCTGCATAGCCTGACGGCCGAGCTGCATTACCCAGGCTCCGGCAGGCCCGAGCATCGTGGGCCGCATGAGCAGCGCAACCCCAATAGCTAACACTGCCGCGCTGCCGCTACACGCCAGAACACCGATGTCCGGCCAGTCTTCGACTCGCCCGACCGTCGCTATGGCCGTGGCGGGAAGAGCGCCTATAGCGGCAAGCTGAACACCTGGCCAATGGGCCTTTGCGATGTCCCTCCACCGAAGTCCGGTCAGGCGGTTAGTCAGGTCGACCATCAACGCAAAATTGAACACGATAGCGAGAGAGACGCCGGTGGCAGCCCCCACACCACCCCACCGCGACCCTACCAATGCACCGGCAATGACGGCGATAGCGTAGATGATCTGCCGCCACGCGCGGCGATATACCGCGCCGCACGCCTGCGATAGCTCATCGCTCAACTTGTATGTGCAGCGGAACAGCATTGCACCTGACAGTACCTGGAACATGGCTACAGACGCCGTCCACCTGTCTCCCAGCAGCACACGGATGACCTCAGCTGACAACAACGCGCATAGCGTCGCCACAGGCAACATCACCGCCACTGTCAGGGCCAGACCTCTACTGTAGTTGGTTCGCAGCGTGTCCGGGTTGTCCTTCACCCGCGCCAGCGCTGGGAACAGCACACGCGCAACAATCCCATCCATCACGTTGGCCGGGAGGACCATGATCTGGTAGGCACGATCGTACTCCCCCACAATCGCGGCATCCGCCCCACGCCCGAGTGCCGCCTTGTCGCCCCTGGTTGCAGCGACATTTGAGAAGTTTGCCATCGTGAACCCGAGGCCAAATCGTAGCAACTGCTTCACCGACAAATGGGAGAACCCAGGACGCCCTACCAGACCGCGAATCCAGAGCAGCTGTAGGCAGCGGCAGGCCTTTTCACCAACGTATGCCGCAACGAGCGACCAGACCCCAAACCCTGCAAGCGCGAGGCCGATACTGGGCGCAAAGTACCCTAGAACATAGCTGCCGACGTCCACGCGCGCCAGTGCATTGAACTTTAGCTCCCGGCGTAGCATGGCCTCCGCCGGGTCGAATAGCGCCTGTATGACCAACGTGCTAGCGAGTACCGGGACAACCCTGGCCACATCCGGCGAGCCGACCAGCGACGCAAGAGTCGGGGCTGCGACACACAGCACGCCCACTCCAGCGCTCGCGGCAGCTACGGACAACGTTAGTACCGTATTCAGATCCCGCTGCGATACTGCATCCTTCTGCACGAGCGCCGCAGGCAACCCCATCTGGACCAGGAACTGCGTCAGGCTAACGATGACCACACCCACCGCCAGAACGCCAAAGTCCTCCGGCATTAGCAGTCGAGCCAGGACGACGAGATTGATCAGCCGGCCTACAGTCACCAGCGCTGTGCTTGACGTGACCCATAGGAGCCCGCTGAAGGCAACCGCGGATAGAGACTTTTCAGACATTGGGCTGCTACGGCGAGGTGCTACGAACACGCTGCCTTACGCGACCGCAGCGCGTAGGCCGCGACCACCTGCCGCGCGATTTGCTCCCACGTGTACTTCGCCTCAACCAGTCGCCTCGCGTTGGCCGCAAGTTCCATCCTTCGCTGCGGGCTTCTGTGTAGGGCGGTCAAGCTATCTGCAAACGCGCATGCGTCCAGGGGGCAGATCACACCTGCGTTCGCCGCCGCGAGCTCTGGGAAGTTGCACTGCTCCGAGATCACCACGGTCGTCTCTGACGCCATGGCTTCCAGCACTGCGATGCTGAAGGCCTCACCGCGACTCGGCAAGCAGAAGATCTCCGCATCACCGAAGGCGGCCAGTTTATCCACCCCGTACACCGGACCCACAAAGCGAACACGGCCAGTAATCCGCTCCGTAGCAACCTGCTTTTCCGCTGCAGACAACGCACCTTCATCGGGGCCCGCGATGACAAGATCGATGTCTGGGTCGGTACGCGCCAGCACCGCGAACGCACTGATGAGAATATCGAGGCCCTTGTTTGGATGAAGCCGCCCGAGGAACAGGATGAAGGGCCGCTCTGCTGCAAGACCAAACCGCTGCCGGAACGCACCGGGGCGGGGACGCTCACCCTGCGGCGTAACTGGGGCCCCATTGCCGACAATCACCGGATCCGCGCCAATATCGAGCCGCGCTATTTCGGCAGCCTCCGTCGCCGTCAGGGCGTGAATGAATGCTGCTCTAGCAATCACGTCCCGCCAGACCACCCTCAGGGCGACAGCCTTCTTGAGCGCCTTCTGCCGCAGGCTCCATGAGTTGAGGGTCCCGTGCGGAGAGATCACATATGGCACCCCTAGCTGCCTCGCCGCGTAGGCGACCTGCAGCAGAAATGGCTGCCATAGGTCATGTATGTGGACGATGTCAACGCCCGCCAGGTGTTCGCTGTAATCGCCTTGCCGCATTAGCAGAGCCGCCATCAGGCTCGTCGGCGACGTTTTGACCCAACGGACCGAAACCCGCTCGAAGCCAGGCGGGTTATCGGAAGCTTCGACTGTATGCCCCACTCCACCGCCAGGACATGGAACCACGATGGTGACGTCGTGGCCTAGATTGGCTTGGGCAGCTGCGAGCGACTGCACACTACTGGCGGGCCCGCCGTAATCGAGATCAAGAGACAGCAGTGCGTGCACAATCTTCAATGGCTGAATCCTCTCGGCCGGTAGCTCTCGACCCCGCATTCTTGAGCCCCGGCACACGACGGGCACCCGCCACCGGAGCGACACTGATTCCGTGAGCGGCCCGTACCGACGGAGCACCCGAAGGGCTTACACTGTAAATGCGCTACGGTCTGCGCATATGCGCCGTTCTCGGGCTGCCATTTCTGATCAGTCGAAGAGCACACCAACATGGGAGCACTAACAAAGGCCTACCGCTTCGCATCCATTTATGGGATTTCGAGAACTGTGTTCAAGGCACTGGGCCGCCTGCGACTCCCAGTCAGCCTCCCGACACTCGGATCACGGCGCGATATAGGCATGATCGGCTGTGGGCAATACGCGTTCGCAACTATCGGCTACTTTCTTTGGCGTCGTTTCGGCAGATGCGTCTCGATGTGCTACGACATCGACGATGCCGCGACGAGATCATTCGCGCGCTTTTACTCGGCGACGGTTTGCAGCCACGCCGACGTGCTGATCCAGTCGCCCAACATATCGACAGTGTTTATCGCATCCAATCACGCCTCCCATGCTGACTACGCGATTCGTGCCCTGACTGCCGGCAAGACCGTCTATGTCGAGAAGCCGGTCGCAGTAACAATGGATCAGCTGCGGGACCTCCGACTTGCGGTCGGCCGATCCACCAGATCAATCTCATTCGGATTCAATAGGCCATTTTCCAAAGCCGTTTCACTGATTCGTACCGCATTCCCAGCCTCGGCGTCACCCATGACTCTTTCGTGCTTCATAACCGGGCATGTTCTGCGACCTGACCACTGGTATCGCCGACCCGAGGAAGGGACACGCATTTGTGGCAACGTCGCACACTGGCTCGATCTTGCAGTTCACATACTGTCTTGGCGAGGCCTGCCCGACCGCTGGACCATCGCGCTGCGTGCAGCCTCAGCGGACGTTCTGGATGACAATGTAGCCATCACACTGACCAGTGAGCGAGGCGACCTGATAAGCATCGTCCTGACGTCCCGGGCGGAGCCCTTCGAAGGCATCAATGAAACAATCAATCTTCAAGTAGAGGACCTCATCGTCAAGATCGATGACTTCAGAGAGATGAAACTCTGGCGAGGAGAGATGTACCGGAAACACCGGTTTCGGCCGAAGGACGTTGGGCACGCCAAGGCCGTGATGCAACCGTTCGACAACCCCGGACGAGACTGGGCCGAGATCGAGGCCTCAGCACTACTGATGCTTCACATAAAGGAGATGGTCGAATCGGGCACGCAGGACTCCACCTTCTCGTTCCTCGAGGCGCAAACTTTGCTGACATCTGCCGATACGAACCCCGGGCGCGACCGCTACGATGTACCTTGACGCGCCGACAGTGTCACCACGTCATCGGCGAGCCCGCCCGGCAACCCCATCATTCCCCGATCCTCCTGCACGGCATCCATCACCGCGGTATCGATCCGCGGTTTCCCTTCCGAGAATCCATAGACCAGCGCCAGGTCGCACAGCGTATTGATGAGCCGGGGCACCCCACCGCTCGACTCGAACACGCGTTCGATGGCCTCCGGCAGGAACAGGTCAGGATCGCCGCCGGCAACCTGCAGGCGGTGACGGACGTAGGCCTCAGTCTCTTCGCGCGTTAGGGAGCGCAGGTGATACGCGACCGACACACGCTGAGTCAGCTGGCGCAGTTCGGGCTTCTTGAGCAGGTCCCGCAACTCCGGCTGCCCCACCAGGATGGTGTGCAGCAGGTAGCTCTTCTGGGCATTGACGTTGGAGAGCATGCGCACCTCCTCGAGCCCCTGCACGCCGAGGTTCTGGGCCTCGTCGACGATGAGCACCACCGGGCGCCCGGCCGCATACTCGCTGATGAGGAACTGCACGAACTCGTCGTACAGCTCGACCTTGCTCTTGCCTTTATAGGGCAGGCCGTAGGCCATCATTATCCATTCGGCCATGTCGCCGAAGGAGTTGGTGGTAAAGGTGATGAGGCCCACGGTTACGCCGGTGGTCATCTCGTCCAGCAGCCGGTTCACGAGGGTGGTCTTGCCGCTGCCCACCTCGCCGCTCACCACGGTGAAGCCGGCGCGGTTGGCGATGCTGTAGCGGAGCAGGGTCAGCGCCGTGCGGTGCCCCTTCGACAGGTACAGGAACGACGGGTCCGGCAGCAGCGCGAAGGGCCGTTCCTTGAACCCGTAGAAACTCTCGTACATCGGCTGCGGTCCTTGAAGGCTCGTGTTGCGGCGGGGATTTCGGCCGCGCCGACCGGGCCCCGCAGGCGTAGTGCGTCAGGCGGTCTCGGCAGTTCCCTTGCTGAAGAACCCGCGCTTTTCCTTGGGCGCTCCGTACCCGTAGCCGTAGCCGGCCGACTGGGTGTCGGAACGGTTCAGCACGGTGCCGAGCAGCGGCGTGCCCTTGAGCAGGTCGTAGGCCTTCTGCAGGTCTTCCTTCCGCGTATTGCCGGCCTCGGCCACCATCAGCACGGAGTCCGTGTACGGCGCGAACGACAGCGCGTCGTCGGCCGCCAGGATCGGCGGGAGGTCGAACACGACGATGCGGTCGGGGTAGCGGCTCTTGAGTTCGTTGACCAGCGCCACCATGCGCGGGCTGCGCAGCGTTTCGGCCGAGTTCACCACGGCCTCGCGGCCCGGCAGCACCACCAGGCGCTCTATCCCAGGCGAAAACAGGATCTGGTGCAGCGGCATCTCGGTCTTCAGGTAGTCCGAAAGCCCCTGCTCCGGCTCGTAGCTGAAGTAGCGGTGCACGCTGGGCGAGCGCAGGTCCAGGTCCACCAGCAGCACGGTGCTGCTGACCTCGGCCGCGAGGCTGATCGCCAGGTTGATGGCCGTCAGCGTCTTGCCGCAGCCGCTGGCCGGGCCCGTCACGGCGACGGAGTTCCAGCCGTTGTTGCGCAGCGTCTGCAGCACCCGGGTGCGCAGCATGCGGTAAGCCTCGCGGTTCTTGTGGCCGGGCACCGCGGCGATCAGGCGGCTGGCCAGCAGCGTCTCCTGCGGCACGTCCACCACCTTCGTCAGCCGGTACCGCAGCCCAGTGCCCGACAGGTCGGCAGCCGGCGCCATGGGCTGTACGGTGGGCAGCGCGGTGCCGTCGGCCGCCACGGCCGTCGCCGTGCTGGCGGCTGGCGTCGCGGCCGGGGCCGGTGCGGCAGCGCCGTCGGCGGCGAGCTTCGCCCGCTCCTGGTTGGCCAGTTCGAGTGCTTTGCGGATTCTTTCCATGGCGTTGTACCGGCTTTCTTACATGCCGAGCTTGCGAAGGATGACGTACCAGGCCACGTCGAGCGGAATGACGAGGAAGTGCACCAGCACGCCGGCGATGAGCAGCAGGCCCGGCGCGATGAAGAGCGCCGTCGTTCGCACCCGGGTGTCGTGGACGCGGTCTTCCTCGGTCTCGATGAAGGGAATCTCGGCGATCGGCGGCGCCCCCTGCACGCGCTCCACGACCCGGGCGCTCGTCACCGACTGGTCCATCGACTCGGCCACCTGCGGCCAGCCCAGGCCCACGGCCAGCACCAGCACCAGCAGCAGCGCCAGCAGCACCGGGCGGTTCGGGCTCGACGGCAGCAGCGGCAGGTCCGGCGGCTCCACCAGGGTGAAGCGCTCGCCCTTGCTCTGGGTCTCGAGCGCCTGGCCCATCTTGGCCGTGAAGGCGCGCTCGCGGGCGGCCTGGTAGCTGGCGTTCGCCGTGTTCAGCTGGCGGTAGAGGGCCGAGAGGTCCTTCTCGACGTCCGACGACCGCAGGGTCTTGCGCTCGAGGTCGGCGCGCTTGGCGCGCAGTTCCGCCTGCTTGGCCCGCAGCGAGCGCTCGTTCGACTCGAGGGTGTCGCGCTGGCCCTTCACCTGCACGTAGGCCGGGTTCGTGGCCCGCAGGCTGCCCATGTCGGTGCCCGTCGAGGCCGTCGACCGCGTCTCGAGCGATGCCACGCGCCGCTCCAGGGCCTGCACCTCGGGGTGGCCGGGACCGTAGCTCTCGCGGGCCTTGGCCAGCTCCGTACGGGCGGCGGCAAGATCAGCGTTGACGTTGGTCAGGTCAAGATTCGCGCCGAGCTGGGCCTGCACGGCGGCGAGGTCCCGCTTGGTCCGCACCACGTCCGGGTGGTCGGCGCTGTAGCGGCCTTCCATCATGGCGAGCTGGGTCTGCAGGGCCTTGAGCTGCTCCTCCGGCGCCACCACCGGCTTGCCGTCGGGCAGCACCGTGGTGGCCACGGGGCTCAGGCTCGCCAGCTGGGCGTCGAGCATGATCTTGTTCTCGGTGAGCGACTGGATCTGCCGGTCGATCTCGAGGATGTCGCGGTCCAGCGCCGAGATGTTCTGCATGTTGAAGTTGACGAGCTCAGGCAAGGCCCCCTCGTTAGCCTGCTTGATGGCGGCGATCTGCGCCTCGAGCCCCTTGACCTCGGCGTCGAGCCGGTCCACCTCTTCCTGCATGAACTGGCTGGTCTGGGCCGTCTGCTCGGTGCGGGCCCGCACGTTCTCGGCGAGGTACAGCGACACCAGCTCGTTGGCCACCTGCCGCGCCGTGCCCGGGCTCTCGTGCTCGAAGGCGAGGCGGAAGGCGATGGTCGTGTTGACCTGCTGCGGGCCCCGCTGCTGCTGGCCCTGCTGCACGTCGATGATGTCGATCTTCATGTCCTGTTCGACGTCGGGCACCAGCAGCAGCGTCGGCAGGTACTTGCGCTCGTCGGGGAAGAGGTCGAACTTCTCGATGATGTTGGCCAGGTTCGTGCGGGTCATGACCCGCTGGTTGATGTACTGCACCTGGCGGGCGGCGAAGGTGGTCACCGTGGTGGGCACCAGGCCCGGCGGCACCTCGGGATCTTCGATCAGGATGACCGCCGACGAGGTGTAGGCGTTGGGCCACAGGAAGATGCCGAGCAGCCCCGCCACCAGGATGCCGGTGGCGAGCAGGATCGCGGGCTTGCGGCGCCGCTTGAGGGCGTCGAGGTAGTCCGCGAAGGTGCGGCTCTCTTCTTCGGGCAGGGCAATCTCGTAGGCCATGAGCGGTGCTCTTGTTGTGTGACCGGTGCCGGCCAGGGCCGGCCTTGTGCGTTGGGGAATGCTAGCGGCGGCGTGTTACGGGGTATGTGAACGGCCCCCCAGATGTGCGCCGCAAGCACTTGATTGAGTGTAGCACCGGGGTTTCGGGGGGAAGTTACCGGGAGTTCATGGCGGGGGTGGGGGTGGTGCCGGGGGCAGGGCCGGCCCGGGGGGCGGCGGTGGGCTGGGCAGACCTAAGGCGCGTGGCTGAAGGGGTGGGAGGGGGCTGGGGGTCCGGGGGGACCGGGATGACTCAGGTACGCCTACCCCACCGGGCGGGGTCGCGGCGTGCGTGGAATACCGCCAGAACGACCAGCAACTCCGGTTCGGTGATGAAGAACACGGAGTACGGGAACCGCCGGACCCTGACGCACCGGATGTCGCGCAGCACCCGGGGGAACCTGAGAGGCGCCTCCGCCGCAGCCAGGATGGCCGAGTTGACCCGGGCCCGAAATGCCGCCCCCAGGCCTGGGCGCCGCGCCTCGTACCACAGGGCAGCCTCTCGAAACTCGTGTTGCGCCGGGCGTCGGAAGACGACCCGTAACGTCATTCCTTCAACTGCGCGCGCAGCGAGTGCATGACCTCTTCGAGGGGAACCACGTCATCGGGCGTAGCACGATGATCGGTCAAACGGCGATCAAGCTCGCCCGCCTGTGCAGGCGTCAGCGGCAGGTCGGCGCCCTCGGCCGCAATGCTGTCCCAGAGCTCTTCGACGAGCGCCAGGCGCTGGTTGACGTCCAGCTGGTCAAGGCCCAGAGACTTGAGCGTTACTGACATGGGGTTGATCCTACTCCCGCCGGCTGGCGGGGAGAACCCGCGTTTCAGGCTCTTTTGTCAGGTTTCGACGCCGGTCCGGCGCGCCAGCCGACGACGAGGCCGGTATCCCGCGTCTCGTTCGGTTACGACCTCGCAGCTGCGCGTCGGCCGGTTACTCGTTTGCGCTTCGCGGTCGACTTCGGCTGGGCGGCCTGGTCGGCGGCCAGCAGGGTGATCTTGACGCCCAGGCTGCGCAGCACCTTCAGGATGGTGTCGTACCGGGGCTTGGCGCCCGGTGACAGGGCCTTGTACAGGCTCTCGCGGCCGAGGCCGGCCTCGGCCGCGACGTTGGCCATGCCCTTGGCCCGGGCGGCGTCGCCCAGGGCGTCGAGGAACACGTCGGGGTTCGGGTCCTCGAGGGCAGCCGTGAGGTACTCGCCGATGATTACGTCATTGGTGAGGTACTCGACCGGGTCGAAATCCCTGATTTTGACCTTCGGCATCGTCTTGCTCCTCATCAACGGACTGCAGCAGGCGCCTCGCCTGCTCGATATCGCGGCGCAAGCACGCATTTGCGCATTCGACGTATCTGTTTGGATACAACGAATCAACCAGATGGTAGACGAATGGCCTCGGGGCCAGGCCGCGGGCAGCGGCCGGGCTGACCTGGCGCGGCTTCAACGGTGACGCAGGAATTCTTCGACATGCAGCCCGATATCCGCCGCGATCTTGCGAAGGAGCGTCGGCGGGATGTCGCGGCCAGCGTGGAAGGGAACGGTCGTGTTTCTGCCGTCTGGGTGGCGGAACTGCTTGTGCGAACCGCGTTGCCGGACTTCTACGAAACCCTGCTGTTGCAGAAGCTGTACAACCTCGCGCGGCCTGAGGACGGGGACGGACCCCACGACTTAGGCAACCTGGATTTTCCGGACGCCCACAAATTCCGACTCGAACTGCGGCTCGCCATCTTCCAGCAGCATTTCGACGACCTCGCGGAGGTTCCGTTGGACTTCATCGACATCCGCGCCCTGGGTGTGCGCCCCGGGCCAGCCGGGCACGTACCCGACGAGCAGGCCGGTATCCGCGTCTCGCTCTATTACGACGTCGTAGGTACGCATCGCTGGCTTCCGGGTTCGATCTCTGATCTCGACTCGTCATTACCGACGATCTGGCCGCTGACAGGAGTGACGGCAGGTACTTGCACAACTAATGCTACTCCCGCAGGTCGGCCGGGAGAACCTGCGTTTACGGGCTTTCTGGCCAGATTTGCTGCCGGCGCGTCACGCCAGGCGGGCGGTCGCGTACGTCCATAGGGCTCCGACGGCGTGGGCGAACCCCGCCCAGGCCGGCAGGTGCTGGCCCGGCGGGCCCCCGCCGGGCCGGTGCGCGGCCCAGGCCGCGGCGAGCCTCGCCCACTCTGCCGGGCGGGAGAGGCCGAGACCGAGGCCCAGCACCGCGACATCGAACAGCGGGTTGCCAGCGAGGGCGTATTCCCAGTCGAGGAAGAGGCCGGCGCCCAGCACGTTGGGGGGCAGCGGGTCGTGGTGGCAGAGGACGGCAGCGGCCGGGTCGGAGGGCGGCAGGCGGTTCAGGGCATCGCGGGCCCTGGCGGCGGTGGCGGCGCCAGCGGGGCCGGCGAGCGCGGCATAGCGGGCGATGGTGCCGGCCCAGTCGCGCACGGGGACCTCCCCGGGCGGCAGGGTCACGGCGTGGACCCGGGCCAGGGCCGAGGCGGCG
>JAEUPZ010000022.1 GCA_016789885.1 Chromatiales bacterium
GTCGGCGTAGTCGAAGGTATACGCGTAGCCCGAGCAGCCGGTGCGCCTGATGCCGAGCCGCAGCGCCGCGTCGTGACCCCGGCCGGCCAGGTGCCGCCGGATGCGTTCGGCGGCGCGTTCGGTGAGGGTGATGGAGCCTGACATGGCGCCGAACTATCGGTGCCGGGCCCGGCGTTGTCAATATGGTTTCGGGTCGATACTATCCCGGCCCATGGCGCGGCAGGACAGCGACAAGCCCCGGGGCGAAGGCCGGCAGCTCGCCGAGCTCGTCGTCCAGCTGGGGCGGCTCGCCTACGGCGACTCGGGGGCGGGCGGGCTGACGCCGGCCCAGTGGACGGCGCTGCGGTTCTTCGCCCGGGCCAACCGCTTCTCGCGCACGGTCTCGGCCTTCGCCGAGTTCCACGCCACCACGCGCGGCACGGCCTCGCAGACCGTCAAGTCGCTGGTGGCCCGCGGGTGCCTGCGGCGGAGCCGCTCCGAGCGGGACGGCCGCAGCGTGCGCTTCGACCTGACGGCCACCGGCCGGCGCTGGCTGCAGCGTGACCCCTTCGAGGGCCTCGTGCGCGCCGCCGAGGCGCTGGCGCCGGCGGAGCAGGCGGGCGCGGCCAGCGGCCTGCGGCGCCTGCTGGGCGGCCTCGCGGCCGAGCGGCAGCGGCAGGCGCCCGGACGCTGCGCGCTGTGCGGGCATCTCGGCCGGCGCGGGCAGGACTACGCCTGCCAGCTGCTGCAGGAGCCGCTGGCCCTGACCGAGCTCGATGAGCTCTGCATCCGCTTCGAGGGGGGGGCCGTCGCCGACGCGTGAGTCGCGCCGGCCCGTGTTGCATCAGGCCGAGAAGCTCGAGCCGCAGCCGCAGGTGGTCTTGGCGTTGGGGTTGCGGATGACGAAGCGGGCGCCTTCGAGGTCGTCCTTGTAGTCGATCTCGGCACCGGCCAGGTACTGGATGCTCATCGGGTCGACCAGCAGCGTGACGCCCTCGTTCTGCACGTGGGTGTCGCCGTCTTCCGGGTTCTCGTCGAAGGTGAATCCGTACTGGAAGCCCGAGCAGCCGCCCCCCTGCACGAAGACGCGCAGCTTCAGGTTGGGGTTGCCCTCTTCGGCGATCAGCTCGGCCACCTTGGCGGCCGCCGGGCGGGTGAAAATGAGGGTGGGCGCGGGGCTGTCGATGGTCAGTTCCATGCTGCCAAGCTACCCGCCGGGGCGGGTCGCGTCAAGGTAGTTTCGTCCCGCTATCATCGCGCCGCACGGCGCGACCCCGGGACCTGGGAGGACCACTGCAATGGATGACACGACGATGGCGGCGGGGCCGCCTGCCGCGGTGCTGGCGGCCTGGAACCTGGCCGCCGCTGCCGCGACGCCGCTGGGCACGGGCCTCATCAACCAGACCTGGCTGGTGCAGGCCGGCGGGCAGCGCTTCGTGCTGCAGCGGGTCAACGGTATCTTTCCCGGCGCCGTGAATGCCGACATCGCCGCCGTCACCGACCACCTGCGGGCCCGGGGCGTCGTGGCACCGCGCCTGTTGCCCGCCGTGGCCGGCCCCGACGCCGGGCGGCTGTGGGTCGGGCACGACGGCGGCAACTGGCGGCTGATGACCTTCGTCAACGGCGTCAGCCTGGAGCGGCTGTCGGCGCCGCCCCAGGCCGTCGCCGCCGGCCAGCTGCTCGGCCGCTTCCACCGGGCCCTCGACGACTTCCGTGTGCCCTTCCAGAGCGTCCGCGCCGGCGTCCACGACACGGCCCGCCACGTGGCGAATCTCGGGGCGGCCCTCGACGAGTGTGCCGCGCACCCGCAGTTCGACCGGGTGGCGCCGCTGGGCCGCGAGATCCTCGCCCTGGCCGCGACGCTGCCGCCGCTGCCGCCGCTGCCGGAGCGGGTCGTGCACGGCGACCCCAAGATCGCCAACCTCCTGTTCGAGCCCGACGGCGGGCCGGCGCTGGCCCTGGTGGACCTCGACACCGTCGGCCGCATGCCGCTGCCGCTGGAGCTCGGCGACGCCTTCCGCTCGTGGTGCAACGCGGGCGGCGAGGAGGCCGCAGGCGCTGCGTTCTCGCTGCCGCTCTTCCGGGGCGCCGTGCGCGGGTACGCCCGTGCCGCGCGCGGCTGGGTCACGGCCGACGAGGTGGCCGCCATCGTGCCGGCCACGCTCACCATCTATGTGGAACTGGCGGCCCGGTTCTGCGCCGACGCGCTGCGCGAAAGCTACTTCGGCTGGGATCCGCGCCGGTTCCCGAGCCGCAGCGAGCACAACCAGGTGCGGGCCCGCAGCCAGGTTTCGGCCGCACGCTCGCTGGCCGACCAGCGCGCCGCGGCTGACGCCGTCATCCGCGAGGAGTTTCCGCCGGGGTGAGGCCTTCGACGTCGGTGATGCGGTCGCGGTACAGGCCGAGGTGGACCCTGAGGAACCCGAGGGCCACGGCGCCGGCGGCTGCACAGACGATGGCGAGCGACCAGCGCAGGGCGCCGTCGTCGCCGAAGCCGAAGTCCGTGACCATCGCCACGGCCGAGGGGCCCAGCGTCAGGCCCAGCAGGTTGATGACGAAGTAGTACAGCGCGCTGACCTGGGCCCGGAACTCGTTCGGCGTGATCATCATCAGCGCCGCCGATCCGCAGGCGGTGATCGCGGAGCCACCCAGGGTCGAGGGCACCAGCATCAGCAGGGCCAGCTCCGGCGTCGGCATCAGCGGCGCCAGCACCGATGCCGGCACGAAGGCCAGCGCCGCGTACAGGCAGACCCGCATCAGGCTGTCCCGGCGGCCGGCCCGGTACCAGCGGTCCGCCAGCCAGCCGCTGGCGAGCACGCCGACGGGCCCGCCGATGAGCGTCACCAGGCCGTAGGCGAGGCTGATCTGCGGGATCGTCCACTGCCAGGTGCGCACGAACATCGTCGGGATCCAGAAAAAGAACCCGTAGCCGATGATCGTGACCACCGACAGGCCCAGGAAGTGCGTGGCGTAGGTGGCCAGGTGCCGGCGCAGGTAGGCGACCGTGGCCGAGAGCGGCAGCGCGTCCGTGCCGGCCGGCGTCAGCCGGTCGCGCCTTGCCGGCTCGCGCACGGTCAGCATCAGCAGCGCGATCACGAGCCCCGGCAGGCCCACCCACAGGAAGACGGCCTGCCACGGCCGCAGCTCGCCCACCACCGGCAGGGACAGCGCCGGCGCGCTGCTGACGAAGCCGATGACGATGCCGCCGAGGATGTTGGCGATGCCGACGCCGAGGGACACGCCCATGTTGTAGAAGGCGAGCGCGCGGCCCCGGCGCTCCCGCGGGAAGCAGTCGCTGATCAGCGACAGCGCGCTCGGTCCCAGCGTCGCCTCACCGACGCCCACGCCCATGCGCGCAAGGAAGAGCTGCCCGAAGGTGCGGGCCAGGCCGCAGGCGGCCGTCATCACCGACCACAGCGCGATGCCGACGGCGACGATGGTGCGGCGGCTGTAGCGGTCGGCGAGCCGGCCGATGGGCAGGCCCAGGAACGTGTAGAAGAGCGCGAAGGCAAGCCCCAGCAGCCAGCTCATCTGGAAGTCGCTGAGCCCCAGGTCCCGGCGGATCGGATCCACCAGCAGCGCAAGGATCTGCCGGTCGATGAAGGCGACGACGTAGGCCAGCGTCAGGACGACGACGACGTACCAGGCGTAGGCCGGCGACGGGTAGCCGTCGTCGTCCGTCCGCGTCAGTGGCACGTCGTGCACGAGCGCAGCTGCTCGAGGCGGTGGGTGGGCGTGGCTGCCGTGATGGTGGGCCAGGCGGGCGTGTGGCAGGCCTGGCAGTCGAGGCCGCGCTCGGCGACCGTGCGGTGCGCGCGCTGGAAGTGCCAGTAGCCCGGCCGGTCGGCGGCCACGAGGGCCGCGAGGCCTGCGTCGTCGAGCAGCACCACGCGGTCGCGCAGGGCGGGATCTGCCGGCGGCGCCGCGGGTGCCGGCACTGGCACCGGTGACGGAGCCTCCGTGGCAGCCGGCGTCACCGCCTGCCCCGCGAGGCGTCCCATCCAGACCGACGGCCCGAGGAAAGTGCCTTCGCCGCCGTAGCGGCCGTTGATGCCGGCCACGCCCGTGGCCTCGCCGACGGCATGCAGGCCCGGGATCGGCCGGCCGCGCCCGTCGAGCACCCGCGTGGCCTCGTCGACCGCGAGGCCACCCATGCTCTTGCGCGTCATGGGGTACAGGCGCACGGCGGTGAAGGGCGGCTTGACGATGGGCCTGGCCTCGCGGTCGGGCCGGTCGGGCGCGAACCGGCCGACGTCGGCGTCGTTGCCGGCCGCGAGCGCGGCGTTGTAGCGCGCAACCGTGGCCTCCAGGGCATCCGGTGGCAGTCCGGCGGCCGTGGCGAGGGCCGCGATGCTGTCGGCCCGCACGACGCCGGGGTGGCCCGCGAGGGTCGATGCGGCCGTGGGATTCCCCAGCCACACGGCGTCACGCACGCGCAGGGTCTTGGCCCCGTCGGCGTCGAAGACGATCCAGTGGGTGGCCCCCGGCTGGCGCAGCGTGGCGTCGTCGGCCAGCTTGCTGGGCGCGTTCTCGGCGACGTAGCGGCGCCCTTCGGCGTTCACGCGGATGGCGGCCGGGTTCTGCGTCAGCAGCGCCCGCTCACCCGCCGGGTCGAGGGGGTCGGGCAGTCCCGTCGTGAAGGTCACCTGCTCGCGCATCCGGGCCAGGGCCGCGCCGGCGTCGCGCCCCAGGGCGATGCCGCTGCCGTTGGCGAAGTAGCCGGCGCCCACGTAGATCCGGGGCGGCGCCGCGATGTCGCCGCGCCACGAGGCCCGCACCAGGTCGAGGTTCGCCTGGAAGCCGCCCGTGGCGATGATCACGGCCGGCGCCGCGATCCGGGTCTCTTCACCCGAGCGCAGGTTGCGCGCCACGACGCCGGTCACCGCGCCGCGGCGCTGCGTGAGTTCCAGCACCTGCGTGTTCAGGCGCCACTCGATGCGGTCCCGGGTCATGGCCGTGCGGAGCATCGGCACGACGACGTTGACCGCCGAGCCCGGCGCGAAGTGGAACCGCGGCACCGAGTGCTCCGGCGTGTCGAGGATGAAGGCCCAGCGCACGCCCAGTGCCGTGAGCCAGTCGCCCACCTCGCGCCCTGAGGCGCGCACGTAGCGGCTGACCCAGGCGGCATCGGCGGTCTCGCCCCAGGCGAGCAGGTCGCGCTCGGCGATCTCCGGAGAGTCCTCGTAGCCCTTCTGCCGCTGGAGTGGCGTGTCGACCAGGGCGAAGCCGCCGGCCTTCACGGCGTGCCCCCCGGCGACGGAATTCATGTCGATGACGAGCACCCGGGCACCGCGGGACTCGGCCTCCAGCGCGGCGGCGATGCCGCTGATGCCGGCGCCGACGACGATGACGTCGGGTGCTGCCGCCCGGGACTCGATGGTGGCGGCGAGCAGGGCAGTCAACAGCAGCAGCACGCGCATGGTCGGCACCGCGGTCGGTTGGGGGAACTCCGGGGACAGTTTACCGATTTCCCCACGCAGGGCGTCCCGGCCAGCGCCGGAGCATCGAGGGAAATCGGTAAACTGTCCCCGGATTTCCCGACAGCCCGCATCGCGCACGCCGCGGCGGGGTGATTCCCGGCAACAGGTCAGTGGTCCATGGCCCTATCGCGCCGCAAGGTCATCGTCGCGGGTCTCGCCGTCGCCGGCGGGCTCGGCATCGTCGTCGGCACGCGCCGGCTCGACGACGGCGATGCCGTGGAGAAGTTCGCCGCGGGCCACCCGGACGAGGTGGCGCTGAACGCGTGGATCCGCGTCGCCGCCGACGGCTGGGTCACCTTCGGCATCCACCGGGCCGAGATGGGGCAGGGGGTAACGACGTCGCTGGCGATGCTGCTCGCCGAGGAGCTCGACGCGGACTGGTCCCGGGTGCGCTACGAGTTCACGCCTGTCGACAACGACTACTTCAACTTCGGCATCCTCGCCGGGGGCCGGCCCTTCGGCGAGACCGAGGGACGCCCGCTGGCGAAGGCCGGCACTGCGCTGGTGCGCGAGGCCTTCCACCAGTTCGGGCTGTCGGTGACCATCGCGAGCTCCAGCACCGTCGATGCCTGGGACACGCTGCGGGCGGCGGCCGCCGAGGCCCGGGCCCGGCTGCTGTCGGCCGCCGGCGTGCGGTTCAGCGCGCCGGCCGGTCGCCTGCAGGTGGCGGCCGGCGTCGTGTCCGATCCCGTCACCGGCCAGCAGGCCGGCTTCGGGGAGCTGGCGGCCGACGCGGTGCGCATGGTGTCGGCGGGCCGCGTGCCGCCGAAGGCGCCGGAGTCCTTCCGGCTGCTGGGCACCTCGCCGCCGCGCCTCGACATCCCCGCCCGGGTCACGGGTGCCGCGGTCTACGCCATCGACCAGCGCCAGCCCGGCATGCTGTTCGGCACCGTCTGCCACGCGCCCCGGGCCGGCGGGCGCATCGGCGCCGCCGACACCGCGGCTGCGGCGGCGCTGCCCGGGGTCGAGCGCGTCGTGCCGATCCTCGACCGCGGCATTGCCGTGCTGGCCAACGACACGTGGACGGCCTTCCGGGCAGCGGCGCTGGTGCGGGTCGAGCCCGCCGAGGGCGACCAGTCGCTGTCGACGCCGGCGCTGGAGCAGGCCTATCGCAGGGCGCTGGACGAGCCGGGCGCCGTCGTCTTCCGCAGCGAGGGCGACGCCGCGGCCATCCCGGCCGGCGCGACCACCGTGACGGCGGACTACGCACTGCCGTTCCTTGCCCATGCCTGCATGGAGCCGATGAACTGCGCAGCGCTCTTCGCCGACGGCAGGCTCACCCTCTGGGCACCGACCCAGGCGCCGACGCTGGCCCGGGACGAGGCGGCGAAATACACCGGCCTGGACCCCGCCCTGGTCGACGTGCGCATGCAGCCCATCGGCGGCGGCTTCGGCCGCCGGGCCGACTGCGACTTCGTCGTCGAGGCGGCCGTGGCCGCGATGGCCGTGCCGGGGCGCATGGTGCAGCTCACCTGGTCCCGCGCCGACGACATCCGCCACGACATGCTGCGGCCCATGGCCGTCGGCCGCGTGCGCGGCGCCGTCGATGGCGAGGGCCGCATCGCGAGCCTCGACTACACGCTGGTCTCCGAGTCCTGCGTCGCGAGCAACAACCGCCGCACGCCGTCGCCGCGGGGAGGCGAGGCGGCGAAGGACCGTTCGACGCTGTCAGGCGCCATCGACCACCCCTACGCGATCCCGGTGCAGCGCTTCGCCTACGTGCCGCGGGACGACGGCATGCCCACGGGCTTCTGGCGCAGCGTCTCCGGCTCGATCAACCCGTTCCTCCTCGAGTCGTTCGTCGACGAGCTGGCCGCCGCGGCCGGTGCGGACCCCGTCGAGTTCCGGCGTCGGCACCTCGAAGGGCAGTCCCGCCACCTCACGGTGCTGGACGCCGTCACGCGGCTCGCTGGCTGGGGCACGCCCACCGGGCCGGGGGTCGGGCGGGGCATCGCCATCGGCGAGAACCACGAGAGCGTGGCCGCGCTGGTGGTGGAGGTCGGCCCGGGGCCCGACGGCCGCCTGCGCGCCCGGCGCATCAGCTGTGCCGTCGATTGCCGCTTCGCCGTGCATCCCGACGCGGCCCGCGCACAGATCGTGGGCGGCATCCTCGACGGCTACAGCGCGGCGCTGCAGGGGCGCGTGACGCTTGCCGACGGCGCCATTGTCGAGGGCAACTTCGACACATACCCGTGGATCCGGATGGCCGATGTTCCCGAGGTGCAGGTCGAGCTGCTGACGCCCGGCGGCCGGCCCGCCGGCATCGGCGAGGTCGGCGTGCCGCTGGTGGCGCCGGCCCTCACCAACGCCATCTTCGCCGCGACGGGCCAGCGCGTGCGTGAGCTGCCCCTGGCGAAGGTGCCGGGACCGTTCGCGTGAGCTGAGTCCAAAGGTGCGCCTGGAAGAGGTGCCGCGGAAACGGTGCCGGATTTGTTTCTGGCGACGGCAGCCGCGCCTCCCGCGATATCCCCCGCTCGTCGCGAACGCTCCTCGGGGGGAATCGCTACGCCGCTGCGGCGCGGATCAGGCGTCGCGGAAAATAAACCCGGCACCGTTTCCGTGTCACCCAGTTCATGCGCCCGCGTATGGCCGCAGGCGGGGCGTCCCTTCATCGGCAGACCAGTCCAGATCTGGTCCGGTTTGCCTGGGGATTACCAAAAAGAAACGGGGTGCCGAAGCACCCCGTTCCCCGCTCCCCCCGGTCCGCGGGCGGCCCCCCGGCCACCCGCGCCCCGTCGTGGCCCCCCGGGCCTAGTACTGCAGCCGGAACTGCAGCATGTACTCCGCCGGCGGCAGCACCGTGCGGATGTTCGTGAAGCCGTTGGCGAAGATGCCAGACACCACATCCTCGGAGTCGAAGATGTTCTTGCCGGTCAGCGCCACCTGCCACTGGCCGTCGTCGGAGCCGATGCCGACGAAGCCGTTGACGCGGTTGTAGCTGTCGATCTGGACCAGGTTGCGTGACTCCGAGAAGTACTCGTCGGTGTAGTACACGTCGGCCCCGTAGCTGAACTGCAGGTTGTTCTGCAGCGGCACCGTGTAGTTGAAGCCCACCTTGCCCTGCAGGCCCGGGTTCGACGGCAGCTCGTTGACCGGCGTCGTGCACTGCCGCGAGGCCGGGTTGGGCCGGTTCGGGCAGGCGACATCCGGGTCGACGCCGTCGGGCGGCGCCAGGCCACCCGGCGGCGACTGCGGGTTGACCTTGCCGAAGTCGCTGTCCTGCAGGCCCATCTGGGCAAAGATCAGCAGCTTGTCCGTGGGCTGCCACTTCGCCTCGACCTCGAGGCCGTAGACGTCCACCTTGCCGACGTTGTCGATGGGGAAGCCGCCGGCGCCGTTGATGACGATCTGCTGGATATCGTCGTACATGGCGTAGAAGGCCGCCACGTTCAGCTGCACCCGGCGGTCGAACAGGTCGCCCTTCCAGCCGGCCTCGATGCTGTCGACCGTCTGCGGGTCGAAGGCTGTGCCGCCGCAGCTGGCGCTCAGGTTGCCGAAGCACAGCGTGCGGAAGCCACCGGACTGGAAGCCCTGGGCGTAGGACAGGTAGACGAGGTTCTCCGGGTCGAGGCGGTAGTCCACGCTGACCTTGCCGGTGACCTCGCTCCAGTCGTCGTCGAGGGCCACGGAGCCGTTGCCGGGTGGCGTCGGGTCGTTGACGTTGCTGTCGTCGACGCAGAAGAACCCGACGCAGTCGTCGCTGTACTCCTTCTCGTCCTGGGTCCACCGCAGGCCCGCCGTGACGGACAGCGCGTCGGTCACGCGGAAAGTACCCTCGCCGTAGAGCGCGTAACTGTCGGTCTCGTTGTCGATCAGCTCGGCGAAGACCGGCACCGGCCCGAAGGCCGGGATGCCGCCGGAGAAGAGCTGCGTGCCGTCTTCGTTCAGGTAGAACGCGCCGAGCTGCCAGGCCAGGCGCTCGTTGAAGGCGTAGCCGAGCAGCTGGAACTCCTGGCTGATCTGGGTGAAATCCGACTCGGAGCGGATGCGCAGGCCGAACTGCAGGCTTGGGTCGGTGAAGCTCGCGTCGGCGCCGCCGCCCGACAGGTCGAAGCCGAAGTCGTCCTTGATGTCGGCAAAGGCCGTCAGGGACTTCAGCGTGACCGAGCCCATGCGGAACGTGAGCGCCAGGCTCGCGCCGCCCTGGTCCGAGGCGCCGTAGTTCGCGCCGGCGGCGGAGTAGTTGTCATAGAAGCCGCCGAGCGGCCGGCTGTTGCCGGGCGCGGGGTCGAACTCGGGGTTGTTGCTGGGCGGCTGCGGGAACGGCGGGAACCCCGGGTCGTTGCTGAACGGCACGTAGGGGACGCCGTTGTAGCCGTCGTTCTCGAGGTCGGCGACCCAGCCGGTCAGCGTCGCCTCGAAGTTCTCGGTGCCGAACCAGCGGATCTTGGCCCGGGCGATCTTGTTGTCGTACTCGCCGAAGTCCCGGCCGAGCCGCGGGTTCGGCTGCCAGCCGTCGTCACGCTTCTCGTACAGGGCCGTGATCGAGCCGGCCAGGGCGCCTTCCTCGATGGGGCCGCCGAAGGAGCCGGCGATGCGCGTGGTGCTGAAGTTGCCGAGGCCGAAGTTCAGGTTGGCCCAGCTCTCGTCGCCGGGCGTGCGGGTGATGACCTTCACGGCGCCGGCGATGGTGTTGCGGCCGTAGAGCGTGCCCTGGGGGCCGCGCAGCACCTCGATGCGCTCGATGTCCGTCAGGTCGAGGTTGGCGCTGGCGAGACGACCGTAATAGACGTCGTCCATGTAGATGCCGACCGGCGACTCCGACAGGTTGAAGCCGGGGTTCTGGACGCTGGCGCCGCGGGAGTGGATCTGCAGCGCCTGGGCGCCGGCGGTGACGACGTAGGTCTGCAGGTTCGGCACGTTCTGGCCGATGTCCTGGACCGCGTCGATCTGCAGGTTGGTGATGCGGGTCGCGTCGAAGGCGCTGACGGCCAGTGGCACGTCCTGCAGGGACTGCTCGCGGCGTTGCGCGGTGACGGTGATCTCGTTCACCTGGGCGGCCGACGGCAGGCTGGCGGCGAGCAGGGCACTGGCGGTGAGCGTCGTGCGAAGGCGTGGCTGCATGTTGTTCTCCCCCCCGGGTTGCCGCGCAGAGCGCGGGGCGATGCGGCCGCAGCGCCGGCCCGGGTGTCGGGAGCGCGCCACGGACGCGACCGCAGCGGAGCATAACAGAATCCCGCTGGCCCAAAAGACACAGGGCCCGGGGGTCAGCCCGGGCCCTGTGGGGGTGTTGCGGAAAGGCCGCGCGGGGCGCGGCGGTACTTCAGTCGGCCAGCTCGCAGGTGATCCAGCCGTCGGCGCTGATGGGTGACACATTGAGCTTGACGCCCATGGTCTCGGCGAAGCCCTCGAGCCGGGGGCGGGTCCACTGGTCGTGGATCTCCTCGACGGTGAGGTCGAACTGCCCGATGCGGCGGCACTGTTCGAGCACGTAGCCGAAGGGCTCCTTCCAGCGCCGGCTGCGTCCGTCGCCCTCGCTGGTCATCGCCAGCGCGTAGTGGCAGGCCGTGCGGTCGAACAGGGCGACCAGGGCGATCTCCTTCATGCCGGTCTTGTCGATGATCTGCTTCATGCGCCGGTTGATGGGGGCCATGGTCTGGACGTCGTGGGCCACGTACTCGGCCCAGGCGCCCCGGTTCTTGGCGAACTGCATGGCGTTCAGGTGCGCCTTGACGAGGGGGTCGTTGAGCTCGTGGGCGTAGCCGGCGTGGTTGCCGAGGATCTTCAGTACCACCGACATCGACTGGCCGAGCATGTCCTCGCGGCCCTCGAAGCCGCTCAGGGTCTTGTACTTGTCGGCCTCATTCTTCGCCTTCGGGGCCTCGTGCGGCGGGACCGCGGCGACGTACTCTTTCTTCGGGGTCACTTCGGCGGGGTTGGCAGCCATGTCTCGTTGCTCCTGTGGGGTGGTAAGGCGGCCGTCATGGGGTGCGGCCACCGCAGTCTTCGTCTACTGGTCCAGCTCGCACCAGAGCCAGCCGTCGTCCTGCCAGGGCGAGACGCGGAGCTTGATGCCGAGGTCAGCGGCGTAGCCGTGCAGGCGCGGCGTGGTCCACTCCTCGTGGATCCACTGCTCCGTCATGTCGAACTGGCCGATGCGCTTGCCCATCTCCAGCACGGTCCGGAAGGGTGACTTCCAGACCCGGCGGCCGGGCTCGACCTTCCACTCGAGGACCAGCTGGTACCAGCAGTCGGTGCGCTCGAAGAGGCCGGACAGGCCGTACTCGGCGTTGCCGGTGCTGGCGATCAGCTGGCCCACGCGCTTGTTGACCGGGCGGAGCGTCGCCACGTCGTGCTCGATGAACTGCTTCATCATCCCGTGGTTCTTCGCGAACTGCATGGCCTGCAGGTGCGCCTTCATGACCGCGTCGTTCAGGTGATGCTGGTAGGGGACGTCGGCGATGATGGTCTTGAGGAGCTGCACCAGGCCGACGCCCAGCATTTCCTCCTTGCCCTCGAAGCCGGACCAGAGGCCGAACTCCTGGACGCTGGGAACCTTCCACGCGGCCTTCTGGGCCGGCGCGCCGCCCTGGGGCGGATAGGCAGGGTTGGGTGACCCGGCGGGGGTGGTGCCGGTCTCTGGATCCTGGCGGGCGGCTTCGGCCATGGGGTGCTCCTGTGGGCCAGTGGACTGCCGAGACCTGACCTTCTAGTCCTGCGGCTGCCGTCTGGCAAGGGTTTGCGTCGACCGGCGTGAGTTCGCTCCCGCAGGCTGGATGGTTCCCGCCCGGTGCGGCGTGGCGGGGGTTGTGTCTGTGGTGACCGCCGGGTGGCTGGCCACTTGACCGACGCGGGTGGCGACCGCGTCGCCAGCGGTGCCGTGCTTGCGGGCTGCCCGATTCGGTGGAACTATTGCCGCGATCAGCCCGCCGGAGGCAGGCGGGCCAGAATAACCGGGCTACAACCGGTACCGGCAGGGGAGTTCCAGTCGGCTTGTGGTTGTGTGGGGGTGCGCCCGCCGGGCGTACCGGGTGGATCATTTCGCGAGGGTTGGGCGATGGCAGATACGGCAGCGAAGAACTATGCGGGCGTGTGGGACGGGCGGCTCGGCTTCGGCCGCAAGACGGTGCTCCTCGTCATCGACCTGCTCCAGGGCTACACGATCAAGGGAGCACCGCTCTTCGCCCCGGGGGTCGTCAAGGCCGTCGCGGAGATGCCCGAGCTGCTGAAGGCGGCGCGGGCGAAGAAGATGCCGATCATCCACACCCGCGTGCTGTACAACCCGTCGGACTACGCCGACGGCGGCGTCTGGATCAAGAAGGCCCCGGTGCTCAAGGACCTGATCCCGGGCAGCCGGTACGCGAAGTTCTGCCGGGGCGTCGAGCCTGCCAAGGGCGAGCTCGTCATCACCAAGAACTATGCGAGCTGCTTCTTCGGCACCTCTCTCGCCGCGACGCTGACGGCCATGGGCGCCGACACCGTGCTCATCACCGGCTGCACCACGTCCGGCTGCATCCGCGCCTCCGCCGTCGATGCCGTCCAGCACGGCTTCCGGCCGATCGTCATCCGCGAGTGCGTCGGTGACCGCCACGACGGCCCCCACGAGGCCAACCTGTTCGACATCAACGCCAAGTACGGCGACGTCATCGGCAAGGCCGAGGCCCTGAAGTACATCCGGGGCCTGAAAAAGGCCTGAGTGCCGGGCGGGCGCCAGGCGCCCGCCGCGACCGAACCGAAGATTTCCACCAGCGCCACTGATCCGGGGGATCCTGAACGATGGCCACCAAGAAGCTCTCCAAGGCAGACCGCAGCAAGCTCACCCAGACGCCGCACTACGACTTCGTGCCGATCATCGACCGGCCGAAGTTCAAGCTGCCGAACGGCGCCCGGGTCGCCGTCCTGCCCTACATCAACATCGAGCACTTCCCGCACGACATCCCGGGCACGGCCATCATCCCGGGTACCCAGCAGTTCAATCCCGACCCGCTGAACTACGGCTGGCGCGACTACGGCAACCGGGTCGGCCTCTGGAGGATGATCGACCTGATGGACGAGTGCGGCATGCGCGGCACCGTCTGCCTCAACTCCGAGATCATCCGCGAGTATCCCCGCATCATCGAGGAGACCCACAAGCGCAAGTGGGCCTTCATCGGCCACGGCATCAACAATGCCCCGGCGAACTTCCTGTCGAAGATCGACGAGGCCAAGGAGCGCGAGATCATCCGCGGCGTGCTCAGCGCCATGGAGAAGGCCCTCGGCCGCAAGACCAAGGGCTGGCTGTCGCCGTTCCTGACCCACACGAACAACACGCCGAAGCTGCTGGCCGAGTTCGGGGTCGAGTACCTGTGCGACTACACGGCCGACGACCACCCGTTCCCGTTCAACGTGCCGAAGGGCAGCCTGATCTCCGTCCCCTACACGGTCGAGCTGAACGACATCCCGGCCTTCGCCAACGTCGGCGTCAGCTCCGAGGCCTTCGGCGACATGATCGTCGACCAGTTCGACCAGCTGTACGAAGAGGGCGCCGACAACGCGCGCTGCATGCCGATCTGCCTGCACACCTTCTGGGTCGGCCAGCCGAACAAGTTCCGCCACCTGGCCCGGGCGTTCCGCCACATCGCCGCCCACAAGGACGTCTGGATGGCCACGGGCGACGACGTGAACGACTGGTATCGCAAGCAGTTCATGAAGTAACCTGCGTGACGTAACACCGCGGCCGTGCCGCACCGCCACGCCGGCCGACACCCGGCCGAGGTGGCGGAAGGTGCAGCGGCGACGCCATCCCGGGGGGGTCTCCCGGAATCATCGAGGAGTACGTATGGCTAAGCGTGTACAGGACATGCGCCCGGCCCGCACCAAAGATGCGGTTGCCTGGCTCAAGGAGAACGTCGCGGAGCAGAAGAAGCGCTACGCGGCCATCGTCAAGGAGATGGACGAGCTCGCCCCCGAGCGCGAGAAGTGGGTGGCCGAGTTCCTGCAGATCATCCAGACCTACGGCTTCAGCGTGACCGGCGACGTCCGCCGGGTCATCAAGCCCCACGAGGTGCCGAAGAAGCCCAAGGGCCTCAAGCACCACCAGGTCATCTTTTAAGGAGCGCCATCGTGGCACGACCGCACATTGAGCCGTACGTAGAGCTCGACTACCCGTACAAGAAGTTCGACCTGGCTGGCTTCAAGGGCAGCCACTACAAGGTCATGTCGCTGGATCCGGACAGCGGCGCCTGCACGCTGAAGGTCCGCTTCGACGGCGGCTACAAGCGCAAGCCCGGCCTGTCGTATTCCGACGTCGAGATCTTCGTGCTGAACGGCACCATGAAGGTCGGCAAGGAGACCTGGGTCGAGGGCCACTACGCCTTCATCCCGGCCGGCATGGCCACCGGTGCGATCTCGGTGGACCAGGGCGCCGAGGTGCTGCTGATGTTCAACGACGGCGAGCCGACCTTCGCCGAGTCGGGCAGCAACCACCAGCTGGCGCTGACCGAGGCCTACGCCTCGCTGAACAGCTATGAAGACCGCCCCTGGGGCCCGGGCAACCTGGTGTCCCCGTCGGTGGCGTCGGGCTGCATGATCAAGGTCCTGCACTACGATCCGCTGACCGAGGCGCTGAGTTTCCTGTACTGCATGACGCCGCGCTTCAAGCAGGACAACATCTCGTACCACGACAGCGCCGAAGAGGCGTACCACATCTGGGGCACCTCCTGGATGATGCAGTTCGGCGAGCTGCCGACCGGCGGGTACTTCTGGCGGCCGCCGTACATCAACCACGGCTCGTTCCGCTGCAAGTACGGCACCATCGCCTTCGGCCGCACCGACTCGGTGCTGTTCAACTACTTCCACTTCAACCCGTGGACGAACCCGGACGAGAACAAGCGGCGTGCCGCGGCGGCCTTCTACCGCCGGCGCCCGCAGCTCTACAACTGGGTCGCGTCGGATGGCCACAACCACCCGCACGGGCCGCCGGACTTCGAGCACCCGAACTATCACGACGATCCGCAGGTGCGTCTGACCCACGGCAAGAAGGTGGGCAAGCGCTGAGCAGCGACGCCGGCAGCAATGCCGCGCGACGGGTGACGGGCCTGACCCTGTCAGCCGGTGACGACACCAGGACGGCGGGCTTCGGCCCGCCGTCCTTTTTTGTGCGCCGGCTCCGCGCCATGCGGGCGATCCTGGCTGCCGCCATGCTGGGCGCCGCCACGACGGCCCTGGGTGCGGGCGACACGCCCCCGGTTCCTGGCGGCGCAGTCCCGGCTGCCTCGCCAGGCGTGCCGGACGACGAGGCCCTGCGCCGCGCCCGCCGTTTCCTCGAGCGCCATCTGCTGGCCGACGGCCACAACGACCTCGCGATAGCCATCCGCAATTCCGAAGCGGCGCCTGGCGACGTCGTCGCCTACGACTTGCGCCACCCCACCTCCGGCCAGACCGACCTGCCGCGATTGCGGGCCGGTGGGGTCGGGGCGCAGCTCTGGTCGGTCTACATCCCTGCGGAAGGCGGCGCGGATTTCGCCCGCACGCAACTCGAGCAGGTCGAGCTCATGCGCCGGGTCATCGACCGGTATCCCGACGACCTGCAGCTGGCGTTGACGGCTGCGGACGTGCGCAACGCGCGCCGGCGCGGACGCATCGCGTCGCTGCTGGCCATGGAGGGCGGCTACGGCCTCGAGAATTCCCTCGGCGCCTTGCGCGCCTACCAGGCGCTCGGCGTGCGGGCCATGGCGCTGACGCACAACACCCACACCGACTGGGCCGACTCGGCCCTCGAGACGCCGCCACGCCATGGCGGCCTCACGGCCTTCGGCGAGGCGGTGGTGGCCGAGATGAACAGGCTCGGGATGGTGGTCGACCTGTCCCATGCGTCCGACGCCACGGCCCGGGGCGCGCTCCGCGTGAGCCAGGCGCCGGTGATCTTCTCCCACGGGGCGGCGCGGGCGCTCTGCGACATCCCGCGGAACACGCCGGACGACCTGCTGCGCGACCTGGCCCGCAACGAGGGCGTCTTCATGGTCACCTTCGTGGCCGGCTTCGTCGACTGCGAGGTGGCCCGCGTGACGCAGCCGCTCATCGCGCAGTTCTCCCTGCGCGCCCGCAAGGCGCGGAGCCCCGCCGAGCGCCGGGCCATGGCGAAGGAGTTCCTCGCGTCCGCGAAGGTGCCGCCGACGTCCATCGGCGTCGTGGCCAACCACATCGAGCACGTGCGGCGGGTCGCGGGCATCGACCACGTCGGCATCGGTGGCGACTTCGACGGCAACAGCTGGTGGCCCGTGGGGCTCAGCGACGTGTCGATGTACCCGAACCTGTTCGCCGAGCTGATCCGCCGCGGCTGGAGCGAGCGCGACCTCGAGCGCCTCGCCGGCGGCAACCTGCTGCGGGTCCTGGCGGGCGCAGAGGCCGCGGCGCGACGGCTGGCAGACCGGCCGGCCGGACTCGAGCGGTACGTCCCGCCCGCACCCTGGGGGTTGCAGCGAGCCGCGTCCCGTCCCCGGGACACCTGGCCCGGTTCACGGATTTCGCCGGGGTATCCCCCGCTGGCTCCAGATCGTGCAATGGGCGAAACCAGCAAGCTGGCCCCGGACCCGGCCATCAGCCCGCGGCGATGACCTCCAGCGCGGCGCGCTCACCCGAGGCCATGGCAGCCTCCATGCCGACGTCGACGCGCCGCGTGTGTTCGCCGGCGAAGTGCACGGCGCCATGGGGCCGTGGCAGCACGTCGGCGAAGGCGGTGACCTGTCCTGGCCCGTAGCGGGCGAGGCACCCTTCGATCCCGGCGGTCGTGAGCCAGGAGTGCTCGGCGATGACCTCGACCTTGCCGGCGGTCGCAGGCCGCAACTCCGCGAGCCGCTTCAGCACGTACGCGCGGGCATCCGCACCCGTGAGGCGGTCGAAGGGCGGCGCCGTGCGGTTGAGCCACACCAGCAGGTTGGTGACCGACCCATCGGCGCCCTCCAGGGCGAAGATGCGCTCGAGCTCGGTGTCGGTCCACAGCGACGCGTCGAGGCCGTCCGTCTCCCAGAAGGGCTGCGTCGCCCGCAGGTAGAACTTGCTGGTGCGGCTGTAGCCCATCTCGCGGAAGGCGCGGGCCTGGTCGGACGGCAGCGCCGGCTCGAAGCGGATGCGCCGCAGGGCCGTGAGCGGCACCGCCAGGATCACGCGGCGGGCCCGGTACGTCTGGCCGTCGCTGCTGGCGACGTCGATGCCGGTGCCGGCAGCACGCACGCCCTGCACGGCGGTCCCGGTGCGCAGCGGCGTCTTCAGCGCCGCGGCCATGGCCTGGGGCAGTCGCTGGTTGCCGCCCTCGACCTGCTGCATCGGCGGCGGCTTGCCCTGCCAGTTGGCGCCGCTGGCCTTCAGGATCGCCCCATCGCGCAGCACCGACAGCGCCGACGTGCCCCTGCTCTCGGAGAGCTGGAAGCTCGCGCCGATGAGACGGCGGGCCTCGGTCGAGGCGCCCTGGGCGCCGAACCAGTCATCGGCCGGGATGTCGAGGGAGCGGAACTCCGGCTGCAGCCAGTCGTCGGGCTCCTTCAGCGGGTTCCGCCCCAGGTAGTGCATCTCGAGCATGGCCGGCAGCAGCGCGCGCTCGTCGCCTTCGAGCCGGTTGGCCTGAGAGCCCGCCCAGTCCTTGCCCGCGACCAGCCGGCCGTTTACGTGGTACGTGAAGGGCCGCACGCGGATGTTCCAGGGCACGGTTTCCAGGCCCCGGCGCTGGATCTGGTCGAGCACGCGCCCGTAGCCGGTGCCGATGTCGCTGGCGCCAAGCTCCTGCAGGCGCCCGCCGATGTCGCGGGTCTGCACGCGGCCCCCGGGCCCCGGGCCCGCCTCGAGGACCGTGACCTTGTAGCCCTGCTCCTCCAGGATCAGCGCCGCGTTGAGCCCCGCGAGGCCGGCACCGGCCACGACGACGTCCGTCGTGAGCGGCGCCGCGCGGACGGCCCGGGGCAGCGTGGCCAGCGCGCCGAGGCCCTGGACGACGCGGCGACGGGTGGCGGTCACGGTGCGACGGCCCATGGCTGCGATCCTGTGCAAGGCGGCTGGGAGAACGGTACGCCAGGCGTCGTGCCAGTGCCACCCTGGCGCCCTCGATGGAGGGCCGGTAGCTGGCATGGTGTCCCGCGGCGCAGCCGCTGAGCGTCAGCCCGCAGTCCCGCCCTCCCGCGCCGGCCGCGGCTCGAACCCCGGGCACGCGAAGACTGGCACCGGCGGGTACTTCGCGTAGCGCGGATCCTGACGGGCCCGCAGGCAGAACAGGAACCGGCTGCCCGTTTTGCTGTCGAGGGTCTGCGCGTGGGCGCAGCCGCCACAGAGGCCGAAGCGGCGGGCGTCGTTCATCGGTGTCCCACGCGCGCAGCCGGCCCCCGGTCCCGACGCTGCCTCAGCCCTCGGCCTTCAGCAGCGCGAAGAACTCGCGCCGCGTCTGCGGGCCGTAGGTGAGGAAGGTCGGGTCGTTGCGGTCCCGGGCGTTGGCCTTCTCGCGCGCCATGTTGTCGGCGAGGAACGACTTGCGGATCTCCGCCTCGTTGAGTCCGTAGGGCTTCAGCGCGTTCAGCCCGAAGACCTTGGCCCGCAGCGTCGGCGTGATCTCGGGGTAGCCGAACTTCTCGCGCAGCTCCGGCGCGATCTGGAAGGTGCGGAAGGCCTGGATCTGGTCCTGGGGCGAGCCGTACCAGATGCTGTCGGTGCCCCACAGCACGTTGTTCTCGCCGACGTAGCGGAACAGCTTGCCGAGCGCGTGGGCGGCCTCTGTCGGGTCGCGCATCAGGTAGCGCCAGGTGGTGCCGAGCTCGGCGTAGACGTTCGTGTTGGGCTTCACGCCGTTGTCGATGAGCGACTGGATCAGCGAGTCGATGCCGAGCTCGTGCTGGCCCGGCACGAACTCCTTGTCGCGGAACTGCAGGTCGTAACCCGAGTGGTAGATGACGAAGTTGATGTCCGGGTTCTGCCGGGCCGCCTTGCCCACGTCGCCGCAGCCGCCGAACCTGCGGTTCGTCTTCGTCATGAAGGGCGTCGGCAGCGGCAGGCCCTTGTGGATGCAGATGGTCTTCACCCCCGTCTTCCGGGCCATGGCGATGAGCTTCGCGCCGTATTCCTCGTCGTCGAGCCACCAGCCTGACTCGCCCTTCGGGTCGGCCTGGGTGTAGGTCTTCCAGGCGGCGATCTTCCACTTCTCGGCGAGCTCCGGCATGCGCTCGACGTCGCCCGGCAGGTTCGGCACGACGCGGCCGTGCACCAGCAGCCGGTGCGTGCCCTCCATGGCCTCGGTCAGTTCCTTCGTGGCCTCGGCCTCTTCCTGGGTCAGCGGCATGTCGTCGTAGCTGGTGGGCGTGAAGGTCAGCACCGCCATGTCGGTGTCGCTGTTCAGGAACATCTCCTTCACGAAGGCCTGGCTCGTGAAGCATTTGACGTGCCCGTACTCGGAATTCGGGTCGCCGTAGCCGCACTTGGACTGGGGCATGAACTTGAGCCCCTGGGCCGTGAGCATGTTCGGCGCCTTCCACCGCTCCAGCGCATTCACGTGGTGGCCCTGGATGTCGAAGATGAACTCGCCCTTGGCGAGCGTCGCATCGGCCGCGGCGCCGTCGAGGGCGGCGAGCTTCGGGATCTCGTAGAAGCCGCCGGTGAGCCCGGCCGCCGCATGGGCCTGGTTGAAGGCCAGCAGCGTCGTCGCCACGCCGGTGGAGGAGGTCAGGAACTGCCGGCGCGAAACGCCGAGCCGCTTCGCGTTGCGGGTGGCCTGCTCCTGCGCGAGGGCGTTGGCATACTCGCTGTGGGGTGCCAGCGGGCGGGGAGCGAACTCGCCGTTGGTGGTCGTGTCGAGCTTGATGGGCAGGCGGGTTCCTTCGGGATCGTTCTCGTAACGCACGCTGCATCCTCCGGTGGGTGGCGAGGGCCACGGCCCGATCCTACGCCCCGCAAGCCGTCCATGGACATGCCTGCAGGTCTTGAGCGCACCGTGGAGGTGCTGCGCGCCGTTTTGCCGGACCAGCGAAGACGCCGTGCGCCGCCCCGTGGAAGAGACGCACGTTGCGCGGGCCCGATGGTGTCGCTGAGCGGACTGGCGCACTTCGGCCCGGACGTAGTGGCGGTGGCGCCTGATCTCCCGGTGCAGAGGCCCTGCTGCCGCGTCGCGGCTGGCAGGCCGGGCTGCTACCATCCCGGCGCCCCCAAGCCCGGGATCCCGCCGCCATGCGCCTGACCGACTGTCTGCCGCTCGTCGCACTGGCCATCGCGGGGCTTGCCGGCTGCGCCGCGTCCCCGTCGCGGGACTACCTGGCCCGGCCGGCGGGCACCGTGGCGGTTGGCACGGCGATGCTGACCCTGACCGAGCCGCAGTCCGGCCGCGAGATGCCCCTGCGCGTGGCCTATCCCAAGTCGCCCGGCCCCCACCCGGTCGTCGTCTTCTCCCACGGCGCCCAGTGCTACGCGCAGCAGTACGCCGTCATCACCGACGTGTGGGCGGCCCACGGCTACGTGGTCATCCTGCCGGACCACCTGGACTCGCCCAACAACGCGACACCGCCAAAGCCCGACCGGGATCTGCTGCTGCGCCAGCGCATCGCCGACCTCGCGGCGGCCCTCGACGGCGTCGGGGAGATCGCCGCCCGGGCCGGCGTGCCGGGGGGCGTCGATGTCGACCGCGTGGCCATCGCGGGCCACTCCTTCGGCGGCATGCTGGCGATGATCCAGGCGGGGCTCCCGGTGCTCGGGCCGGATGGTCAGCCCGTCAGTTATCGCCATCCGCGCGTGAGGGCGGCGGTCATCATGAGCGGGGTGGGCGCATTGCCCGGCATCACCAGCGACGCCGGCTACGCCGGCCTGACGCTGCCACTCATCGCGACCGGCGGCACCCTCGACATCGGCGACGTCGGGGGACCCGTAAAGTTTCCGTGGGAGTGGCGCCTGAGCGGCTACGACCTGGCCCCGGCCGGCGACAAGTTCCGCGTGGCGCTGGAGAACGGCGACCACTACCTCGGTGGCCTCATGTGCCTGCCGAACCGGGGCGGGCCGCCGGATCCCGAGGGTGCGCGGATCGACGCGGCGCTGACGCTGGCCTTCCTCGATGCCTACCTGCGGGATGATGCGGTGGCGCTGGATTACCTGCGGACGGCCGATATCACGGCGCTCTCGGGTGGCCGCGTGCGCTACGCGCGCAAGTAGCCTCGCCAGACAGCGTCCCAGCGTTCCAGACCACAAACCCCAGACCCCACGAGAAGCCACGTGCCCGTACTGCTGTTGACCGTCCTGCTGTCCGGCATGGGCTTCGGCCTGGTCCTGCCGGGCTTCCCTTTCGTCGCCCAGAACCTCGGCGCGCCGGGCTGGCTCGCGCCGATCATCGTCGGGCTCTACGCGCTCGGACAGTTCCTCGGCACGCCGTTCTGGGGCCGCGCCAGCGACCGCTTCGGCCGCAAGCCGCTGCTCATCGCGAGCCTCGTGGGCGCGTGCGTCGGCCACCTCATCGTCGCGCTGGCGCCGAACCTCGCCGTGCTGGCCTTCGGTCGGCTGCTCACGGGCCTTACCGGCGGCAACCTGCCCATCGCCATGGCCTACGCGTCGGACATCTCCGGCCCCGAGAATCGCGCCAAGGTCATGGGCCGCGTCGGCGCGTCGCTGTCGCTCGGCTTCATCGTCGGGCCCATCGTGGGCGGCCTGCTCGGCGGCAGCGATGCCGCCAGCGCGACGCTGCTGTGGCCAGGCCTCGTCGCCGCCGGGGTCTGCATCTGTGCCATCACGGGTGCCGCGCTGTTCCTCAAGGAGAGCCTGCCCCCGGGGCAGCGGGCCGAGCGTCCCGCCGGCAAGGGACTTTCGGCCTGGGGCGCGTTCCGGCAGGTGGTGGGGCGGCCGGCGCTCGCCCGGCTGCTGCTGGTGGGATTCCTTGCCTACCTGGCCATGGCGCTCTTCGAGACCATCTTTGCGTTCTGGGCCGGCGCCCGGTACCAGTGGGGTCCGCAGCAGATCGGCCTCGCCTTCACCTACCTCGCCCTGCTCGTGGTCGTCACCCAGGGGCTGCTGGTGGGCAAGCTCGTCAACCGTTTTGGCGAGGCCAGGCTGCTCTTCGGCGGCCTCGCGTCCTACGCCTTCGGGCTCGTCTTCATGACCCAGGCGCCCACCTGGCAGTTCATGCTGGTGGGCATCACCTTCACCACGACAGGCAGCGCGCTCTACATGACTACGGTGAACAGCCTTGTCTCGCAGAAGGCCGGCCAGACCGAGCGGGGGATGGTGCTCGGCGCCTTCAACTCGGCCAGCTGGGCCGGGCGGACGCTGGGGCCGCCGGTCACGGGGACGCTCTTCTCGTTCGTGGCCCCGGATGCGCCGCTGCTGGTGGCGGCAGCGATCATGGTGGGGTGCATGGTGGTGCTGAGGCGGGTGGTGCGGCGGTAGATCTGTTCCGGGTGGGGGCCGGCATGGGCCGGAATGTGCCGGGGGCCGGCGACGGTGCGCTGCGGCGGTCGGCGCCGATACCGGCGGCGAAGGGGGGCGATCCGCGGGGTGTCGAAAATGTTTTCACTTGTCTTCCGGATGGCAGCCTCGGCAAGGGTGTGAATTAATTTAAGTATTTGGTTTGTAAGTGAAAAACAGTATCTGGCACTGATTTTGCAAATACTGTGGCGTCCAGGTTCAGCCTGGGCAGCGAAATGCAGCGCAGTACCTGTATTGAAGCGTTCCAAAGGATCAAAAAAATGAAACTCAACAACATCGTCAAGGGCGTCGCGGCCCTCGCTTTGATTGGCACTGGCGCTGTCGCCAACGCTATGCCAATCTCCGGCGCGATCGGCTTCGGTGGCGTCTGGGCCCCCGTGGGTGGTCCCGTTGCTACCGCGACCGGCATCGACGTGCTCGGTAACACCGCCACCGTGACCTGTGCGCTGGCCAACGCGTGCTCGGGCACCTACGCGGCGCTGAACGGCAACTTCATCGCGGCTACGTACAACGACTTCACCTTCAACCCGCTGCCGGGTGGTGGCTATACGCCGCTGTGGACGTTCACGTTCAACGCCATCACGTACTCGTTCGACCTGCTGTCTGTCAGCATCGACGAACAGGACGCCAACAGCATCGTGCTGACGGGTGCGGGCACGCTGAAGGCCACTGGCTTCGATGACACCGAAGGCAAGTGGAGCTTCTCCGGTGACACGACCGGTGGTGGCGTGTTCGCCTTCTCGGCGACCAACAGCGTCCCTGTGCCGGAGCCGGCATCCCTGGTTCTCCTGGGTGTCGGTCTGGTCGGCGCCGGTTTCGCCCGCCGCCGTCGGCAGGGCTGAGCTGGCTTGATCGGCCGCGGTGAGCGCCTGAAGTCGGATTGTTCCGACCGCCCCTGAGGCGTTCAGGCGACCCACCGACCGTACGGGCTCCGGGGTGACTTCGGTCACCCCGGAGTTTTTTTTTGGCTGCCACTCCCGCGAGGCCCGGGAATCTGCAGGGCACCCCGGCATGCCGAGGCGGGATGCCTTCGGCTGCCTGTTTCCCGTCGTCCGTCCGGGCCTCAGGGTGGCAACAGCCGGTCGGGCGTCGCCGAGTACGCGGCATGCCAGGTCGCATACCCCAGCAGGGGGACCAGCAGTCCAAACGACAGGAAGGCCGTCGCGAAGCCGGCCATCAGCGCCAAGACGATGATCGCCGCCCAGACCAACATGGCGCGCCTGTTCCGCAGCACCGCATTGATGCTGCTGACCACCGCGGTCACCGTGTCGGTCTCCCCGTCGGCGATCATTGGCAACGCGAAAGCGCTCGACGCGAAGGTGATGGCCGCGAAGATGCTGCCGACGGCGGTCCCGACGCCGAAGTAGGCGACATACTCGCCGATGGTGGCATCCGCCGCCATCGGCAGGAAGATGCTGATGGCCGACGCCGCCCTCGCCCAGACCAGGAACACCACCAGCAGGATCAGGCCGAAGACCATGGCATTGCCGAAGGCGCGCCGGGTGGCGGCCAGGGCTTCGGCGAGCGTCGGCTTGCGGCCCTCGTGCAGCTGCCTGGCAATGGCATAGAGGCCGATGGCGATGACCGGGGCGACGAACACGAACCCCGAGAGCATCGCCATCAGCAGGACCCACCCGCCGAAACGCAGCGCCAGCAGGGCCACGGTCCAGCTGAGCAGCACGACGAAACCGCCGTAGGCGAGGCTCAGTCCGGGCGCCCGGCAGAAGTCGCGCCAGCCGAGGCGCACCCACTGGAGCGGCGCCGAGGTACCGAGCTGCCGGCAGGGAAGCACGAAGGGGCGGGGGTCGGGAGGCGGGTTCCCGGTCCCTGGGGCAGGCGTTGGCTCGGCCATGTGTGCTCCCCGTGGTGGTACTGGCGGACCCCGCAGTCCGGCCGTCAGGCGTCCGCTGCGCCTGCCGCCCCGTTGCTGCGGGCGACGGCGATCAGCACGTCGCCGGTCTCGATGGTGAGCCGCGGCTCCTCCCAGAACCGGATCAGCCGCGCGCCGCGCCGTACGGCCACCACGAGCTTGTCGGGCAGATCCCGGGCCGGCTGGCCCAGCTCGGCCGCCGCGGCCGGGACCTCGACCACCTGCATGGTGCCCCCGCAGGAGAGCAGGTCCGTCAGCACGTCCACGGCCTCCCGCGTGTTGACGGCATCCGCCAGCAGGAAACCGCCCACCTGGAACGGCGCGACGACGACGTCGGCGCCGGCGGTGTAGAGCAGCTTGCGGTTCTCTTCCTCGCGCACCGTGGCGACGATGCGGACGCCCTGGCTCAGGTGCCGCAGCGTGAGTATGGCCAGCACCGTCGTGTCGTCCCGGTCGAGCACGACGACGGCGGCCCGGGCGCGCTCGGCGCCGGCCACGCGCAGCAGGTCCTCGCTGGTGGCATCGCCGCTGAGCCCCGTGAAGCCGCGGTCGGCCGCGAGCCGCACGCTGGATTCGTTCCGGTCGATGACGACGAGCTTCGCCGGATCGATGCCCTGGGCCAGCAGTTCCCCCGCGGCAGTGCTGCCGCTGCCGCCGTAGCCCAGCACGAGGACGTGGTCCGTCAGGTCGCGTTGCAGCCGGGTCATGCGGAGGTCCTCGAACAGGCGCTGGAAGACGAGCTGGTAGGCCGTGCCCACGAAGATGAGCCAGACGATGAGGCGGATCGGCGTGATGAAGAGGGCGTCGAGGACGCGGGCCCGGGGGGTCACCGGCACGATGTCGCCGTAGCCGACGGTCGTGATGGTGACTGCCGTGAAGTACACGACGTCGGTGAAGCTGATGTGGCCGTCGATGTTGTCCTTCAGCCCCGCACGGTCCCACCAGAGCACGGCCATGACCGCCGCGAAGAGCCCGACGACGATGAGCCCCCTGATGGCGAGCGTTGCCTCGGGTGGCACCGGCGGCTTGGTGAAGAGGATGCTGCGGCCCTGCCCGCGCCGCAGGCGCAGGCCGGCGAGCAGGCGCGAGAGCGGCGCCGGCCCGCTCATGCGGCGGTCCCGTGCGATCGGTGCGAACGAGTGCGTTCCACGCGCTGGTGGTCCCCCCTGTCCCCGCGGGTTCGTATACCGTGCGCGACTTTGCCACGATCCGCCAGCGAGCGGAATTTGGGCCGCTCAGCCTGGTGGCGCGGCGATGGCGACGCCCGGGACCGTGAGGACCCCGGGCACTCCGTGCACCTGCGCCATCGAGGGCAACGGGTCGCCTGCCAGTACTGCCGCATGGCGCCAGCATACGGCGGGACGGCGACGCCCGGCGGCCACCGGGACGCTGCCACGGCCCGGCCAGACGTACCGCCCGGCGGCCGCCGGGCGCGCCGCGGCTTGACGGCGCCGACCTGTTCGCGGACGTGCGGGATGGCTTAACATGCCCACTCCCTTAACGTGGTGACGGCCCCTGTCCGGGCCCCCCGAGGAGACCCCCGATGTACATGAATTTCTGGTACCCGATGGCGACGAGCGCCGAGCTCACCGACAAGCCCCACAAGGTGCAGGCGCTCGGCCTCGACTTCGTCGTGTTCCGCGACGGCCAGGGCAAGGCCCACTGCCTGTCCAACACCTGCACCCACCGCGGCGGCGCGCTGGCCGGCGGCAAGGTCATCGGCGACAACGTGCAGTGCCCGTACCACGGCTGGCAGTTCAACGGCGAGGGGCAGTGCCTGAAGATTCCCTCGCTCGGCAAGGACGCCAAGGTCCCCGCCCGCACGCGCATCGACGCGTACCCGGTCGAGGAGCGCTACGGCCTCATCTTCGCCTTCCTCGGCGACCTGCCCGAGGCCGAGCGGCCGCCGGTCCTTGCCGTCAAGGAGTGGGAGCAGCCTGGCTGGCGCTGCACGCTGCAGCACTTCGCCATCAAGGGCTACTACGAGCGGTCCATCGAGAATGGCATCGACCCGGCCCACAACGAGTACGTGCACGACACCCACGGCTTCTCGGGTGAGCGTGAAGAGGAATACAAGGTCGGCGACATGCGCATCGAGGAGTCGCCGCCCTGGGGGCGTGGGTTCTGGCACACCTTCCAGGCGCCGCCGCTGCCGGGCCAGCTGAAGCAGTACCGGCCGGGCGAGGGCACCCTCGAGGCGGGTACCGGGTTCTTCGGCACCAACCAGGTGTGGACCTACATCCACCCGGGCCCGAACTACTTCATCCACCAGTACCTGTACGAGCGGCCCATCGACGACAACAACACGTACCTGTACCTGGTCTGCGCGCGCAACTTCCAGACCGACGAGAAGGCCGATGCCTACGTCGTCGAGCGCAACCAGTACGTCGCGAACCAGGACGTGAAGATCATCGAGAACCTGCACCCGCGCGTCACGCCGCAGACGAACACGAAGGAGTTCATGGTCCCGTCCGACCAGTGCATCCTGATGTACCGCGAGAAGCAGAAGGAGTGGGCGCAGAAGGGCTGGCGCATCGACTACGATGCCATGAAGCGCAACGAGCACAAGGTGGCCTACGCCATCCCGAGCCCGGCGCGCCGCGAGCAGAAGGGCTGGGTGCTCGACGCGGTGCCGCTGGTGGCGCCGGAGGATGCCCCGGCCCAGCTGGCCAAGTCGGAGCGGCTGGCGGGCTGAGTCCCGGGCGCTTGAGCAATCGGAAACGGCCGGCTTTTGCCGGCCGTTTTCGTATGGGGCCAGCCCGGCGTGTCCACGTCCCGGCGACGCGGAGCGACCGGTGTTGGGGCGGCAGGCCGGCGGGTTTCGTTCCCGGCGTTGACCGCGAATGACCCGGGTGCACTGTACCGGACTGTCCGCGCGCCGGCGCCCGTGGCGGAAGGGGCTTGCGGCGGCCCCCGTGTCACCGTTTCATGTGGCCAAAGGGGGTATGACATGAGCGATTCGCCGTCCGGCTCCGGCCTCGATCGCCGCCGGTTCCTCGGCCTGGCCGGCGGTGTCGCCGTCGGCACCCTGGCCGCTGCGGCCAGGGCAGGTGATTCCGGGCCCTCGGCACCGGGCACGGTGCTCGTCACCGGCGCCAACCGCGGCATCGGCCTCGAGTTCGTCCGGCGCTACGCCGATCGTGGGTGGAAGACGATCGCGACAGCGCGCCGCCCGGGCGAGGCGGCCGACCTGAACGCGCTCGCCGAGCGCAGCCAGGGCCGCGTGGTCGTCGAGCCGCTCGACGTCACCGACCTCGCCGCCATCGACGCGCTGGCGGAGAAGTACCGCGGGCAGGCCATCGACGTGCTGCTGAACAACGCCGGCGTCGGGGGCGGCGGCGACAACCAGATCTTCGGCCGGCTGAACTATCCCGTCTTCGACGAGGTCATGGCCGTCAACGCCCGCGGGCCCATCAAGATGTGCGAGGCCTTCCTGCCCCACGTTGCGGCGAGCGCGCAGAAGAAGATGATCACGGTCTCGAGCAGCCAGGGCTCCATCGGCAGCGTGAAGATGCCGATGCTCTACTTCTACCGGTCGAGCAAGTCGGCGGTGAACATGCTGATGGCGAACCTCGCGCTGCAGCTGAAGGGCCGCGGCATCATCGTCGGGCTGGTGACGCCCGGCGCCACCGACACCGACTTCATGAAGGGCCTGCCGAAGGCCATGCTCCGGCCCGTCACCGACGCCGTCGAAGGGATGCTCCGCGACATCGACGGGTTTACCATCGAGCGCACGGGCCAGTTCCTCGACACCAAGGGCGGCCTGCTGCCCTGGTGAGCGCTGCGCCGCCCACGCCTTCCGCCCCAAACACAACCGTTCCTGGAGAACCGCCGCCATGTCGCTTCGCCGCCTGCTCATCCGCAGCCTTGCCTTCGTGCTGGCCGCCGCGCCGGCCCTCGTGACCTCCCCGGTGGCGGCGGCCCCCGGGCCCGGTGAGCCCGGCTACATCCCCACCGTCATCGTCACCGGGGCGAACCGCGGCATCGGCCTGGCGCTCGCCGAGCAGTACCTGGCGCGCGGTTACCGGGTCATCGCGACCGCGCGCAAGCCCGCCGAGGCGACGGCCCTCAACACCCTCGCTGCGGCCAGCAAGGGCCTCTTCATCGTCGAGCCGCTCGACGTGATCGACCTCGACGCCATCGATGCCCTGGCGGCGAAGTACAAGGACCTGCCCATCGACGTGGTCATGAACAACGCCGGCGTCACCGGTGGCGGCCAGAACCAGGTCTTCGGCCGCAACATGCAGTACGAGCTGTTCGACGAGGTGTTCCGCGTCAATGCCGTCGCGCCGCTGAAGATGGCCGAGGCCTTCCTGCCGCACCTGCAGGCGGGCCAGCAGAAGAAGTTCACGATCGTCTCGAGCAGCCAGGGCTCCATTGGCGGCACGAAGCAGGCCGGGCTCTACATCTACCGCTCGAGCAAGGCCGCGGCGAACATGATCGGCAAGAACCTGTCGCTGCAGCTCAAGGGCAAGGGCATTGCGGTGGCGATGATCAATCCGGGTCCGGTCGACACCGACATGATGAAGGGCCTGCCGAAGTCGTTCCTGCGGGCCACCGAGGACGCGGCCCGGGACCTGATCCAGATCACTGACGCCGCCAACCTCGAGAACACCGGCACCTTCTGGGACTTCACGGGAACCGTGCTGCCCTGGTAACCGCTGCCCGCCGCCGGAATTGGGTGACAGTTCACCAATTTCGCGTGGGAGAAATCCGGGGACAGTTTACGGATTGCGCGTACGTGTCCGCCCTTAGGGGAAACGGGCCGCGCCAAACCGGCAAGCTGTCCCCGGATTCGCAAATTGGTGAACTGTCACCAATTTGCGCCGGGTTGCGTCAGCGTGCGGGTGGGGTGCCCGCCCGGGTTGCGCCGCGGTTGTCAGCGACCCCGGCGATGCGCCAGGTTCCTTCCTTGCGCACCAGCAGGTAGACCTCGGCGAAGCGCTCGAGCTTCGGCTCCTTGGCGTTGCGCTCCAGGGTTTCGGTATCGACCTGTGCCCAGACCGTGGCGAGGTCGCCCTCGACCCGCGTATCGACGATGGTGGGCGTGCGGGTGTAGCGGCTGGTCACCGAGAAGAGCAGCGAGCCCACCTGGCTCCAGTGGGCCTTGAGGTCCATCGACAGGCCCTGGGGGGCGCTGGCGGCCATGCCGGCATGGGCGGGACGCAGCGTGAACTGCACGGCACCGTCGGCGAAGTGCGCGATGGCCTTGCCGAGGTCACGGCCCGTGATGGCGGCATTGAATTCCTGGACCGTCGCGGCCGGCGTGCCATCGGCAGCACTGGCCAGGCCCGACAGGGCAAGCAGGGTGGCGACCAGGGCCGCCGTCGTGGTGGTGCGCAGGGTCATTACGCGTCTCCGGTGGTGTGATTCATGGACTCAGGTGCCGGTCTTCCCGCGGACTGACCGCAGGAAGCCGGGGTCTACTTCGGTGACGCCCGCGGCGCGCGCGGCGGCGATGATGCCGAGCAAGGCCTCCTTGACGAAGGGCTTCGGTATGCCCGTGAGCTGCTCGCAGGCCTCGCGCGTGAAGCGCACGGCGTCGTCGAGGCGGTTGGCCAGGTAGAAGATCCCCTGGCCTTCGAGGCCCTGCACCTTCGGCAGGGGAACCGAGAACGGTTCCGCGTGCTCAGCGAACCAGAAGTCCCCCGGATTGCGGAAGCCGTAGAACACCGGCATCGCGGGGAACGGACCGCCGTCGGTCAGGGTCGGGCGCCACCGCGGCTTGAGCCAGAGGTGGTCGATCTGCAGCACGAAGTGGTTCGCGCCGGGTTCGCCACCGCCGGCCGGCGCCCGGTCGAGGTCGTAGCTGCGGTCCCAGGTGCACTCCATGACCTGGAAGGCCTCGGCGATGACGCGCGGCGCTTCGGCATCGGCAGCGCGGTCCGGGTCGGTGGAGGGCACCAGCGTGAAGGGCATGTCCCGCTGCTTGGCATCCAGGGCCTGTCCGGGCAGTCCCAGCCGCGATATGGCGGCGAGTTGCGCCCGGTCGAACTCGAGGTACGACAGCGCGCACTTGCCCGTGCGCCGGATGTTGCCCGCCGTGGCGCTGCTGGCGCGACTGATCAGCAGCATCGAGTAGGGGCGCGTGATGCTGAACGGGAAGCACAGCGCGTGGGGGCCGATGCCGGTGGAGCCGTCCTCGTGGACGGTGGTCACGAGGGCGAAGGACATCGGGATGAACGCCGACGTCTGGTAGAAGTTGTCGCGCAGTGGCGAGGCGACGAAGCCTTCGATATCTGAGGGCGCCATCCCGTCAGTGAACGGGGGATGGCCCGGTGGGGCAATACGGGTTGTTACGGACTGCGGCGCAAATCGGGGGCGGTTGACCGATTTCGCGCGAGGATCGACCCGGTAGAACCGGGGGGCAGGCGAAACCGGTCAACTGTCCCCGGATTCCCCCAGGGATTTCCGAAATTGGTGAACTGTCACCGGATTCCGGATCGCGGCGCCCGCGGTGCGTTCCTCGCCAGGCGGGAAAGTCCGGGACGGGCCCCGGTCGAGGCCCGCCCCGGCGTGCGCGGCATCAGCCGGCGTACTGCGCGATGCCGGCGAGGGACTTCTTGACGTTGGTCTCGGCCTTGGCGCCGAGCGCGCCGGTGGCGAGGTCGAACTTCGCGACGGTGCCCGTGAAGAAGTTGCCGAGCAGGACCATGTCCTTCTCGAGGGGCGAGGGCGTGATGTTGGCCCAGCCGGCACCCGGCAGCGGGTAGCTGCGCAGGACCTTGCCGTCGGCGTCGAGGTGCTGCAGCGTGAAGCCGGTGGCGCGGCCGGCCTTGATGAAGAGCAGCGTGCCGTCGGCACGGTGGGTGGCGAGGATCGCCATCTCGCCGGCAGCCGGGTCGAGGGTGACGAGGTCCGGGAGCTGCTGGTCGGCGACGATGTCGTAGCGGTAGACCTGGAAGCCCGTCTCCGAGGTGTAGACGAGCGTGCGGTCATCGGCAGCCAGGCTCGTGGTGGTCACGCCAAGGAAGCCCGCCATGCCGCCGTTCGTGGCCGTGGAGTACTCCTTGACCAGCTTGCCGTCGAGCGTGAAACGATAGGCATGGCCGTAGCCGAACACGTTCGTACCCGGCACCTTCACGAGCGTCGTGCCGAGCGGCAGCTTGCTCTTGTCGCTGACGAGGTGCTCGCCCATGACGACCTCGCCATTCCTGGTGAAGACGCAGGTCGACAGCGCGCGGTCGGCGAAGTGGATGCGCGGCAGCTGCTTGCCCTGCGGGCTCACGCGCACGACGCTGAACGAGTTGCTGTCGAAGGCCCACAGGTTGCCGTCGGGACCGAACCGCAGCCCGGTGATCAGGTGCGTCGTGCCTTCGAGCCACAGCACTCCCTTCTCGTTGAGGTTGCTGTCGTACTGGATGATGCGGCCGTCGCCGGCGTGGTCGTCCTCGGGGCGGTTCAGCAGGGTGCAGCCGGCGAAGATGTCGCCCTTCGCGAAGGGCTGCATGGTCGAGACGTTGGCCATAGGTAGGCTCCGGGTGGGGTTGGGGCGGGTCGCTGAGGGGCCGGATTCTAGCGCCCGGACGGGGTCCCGGCAGCCTGCCCTCGGCCCGGCCGGCCGGCTGCCGGTCGCCCCGGGGTGGTATCCTGCACTGCCCCACGCCACCCCCGGGGCAGCAAACCCCGGACTGCCGCAATGGACAGCCAGATATACAACGTCAACGTGGTGGCGCGCACCATCCTGCCGCCGCCCTCCGAGGTCAAGGCGGAATTCCCCCTGGAAGGCGCCGCCGAGCAGTTCGTGCTGCGCAGCCGGCGCACCGTGCAGAACATCCTCGACGGGCGCGACCCCCGGCTCTTCGTCGTCGTGGGCCCCTGCTCGATCCACGACGTCGGCGCGGCCCACGAGTACGCCCGGCGCCTCAAGGGCCTGGCCGACGCCGTCAGCGACACGCTCTTCGTGATCATGCGCGTGTATTTCGAGAAGCCGCGGACCACGGTCGGCTGGAAGGGCCTGATCAACGACCCGGACATGGATGACTCCTTCCACATCGAGAAGGGCATCCGCGTCGCCCGCGAACTGCTGCTGGACCTGACGAAGGCGGGCCTGCCGACGGCCACCGAGGCGCTGGACCCGATCATGCCGCAGTACCTCGGCGACCTGGTCACCTGGACCGCCATCGGCGCCCGCACCACCGAAAGCCAGACCCATCGCGAGATGGCGAGCGGCCTGTCGACGCCGGTCGGGTTCAAGAACGGCACCGACGGGTCGCTGACGGTGGCCATCAACGCACTGAAGTCGGCGCGCATGCCGCACCATTTCCTCGGCATCAACGAGGACGGCCGTACGGCCGTCATGCAGACCCGGGGCAACGCCTACGGCCACGTGGTGCTGCGGGGTGGTGCCGGCCGGCCGAACTACGACTCGGTCTGCGTGGCCGTGTGCGAGCAGGCGCTGCGCAAGGCGGGCCTGCCCGAGCGCATCGTCGTCGACTGCAGCCACGGCAACTCGAACAAGGACCCGTCGCTGCAGCCGCTGGTGGCCCGCGACGTCGTCGAGCAGGTGGTCAACGGCAACCGCTCGATCATCGGCCTCATGCTCGAGAGCAACCTCGAGGCGGGCAGCCAGGAGATTCCGTCCGACCGGTCGAAGCTGCGCTACGGGGTCTCGGTGACCGACGCCTGCATCGACTGGGCGCTGACCGAGAAGACGCTGAAGGAGCTCGGTGTGCTGCTGAAGCCCGTGGTGCAGGCGCGCAAGAGCGCCTGAGCCCCGGGCGCGCCGCACCCGGGAAAACCAGGGATCGGTGCGGGCAGCGGCCCCTGTGCCTGGCAAGCCCGCCGCGGTGACGCGGCAGCCCGGACGACGCCCCGGTGCTGGGGGTTGCGGTGCGCACAGCGCGGGGACGGCTTCAGCAGCCGTCACCGGGGCTGCCCGCCCGTCTCAGCGCAGGACGACGGTCTTCAGGCCGTTGACGAAGACGCGCCGCTCGAGGTGCAGCTTCACGGCCCGCGCCAGCGTGATCGACTCGACGTCGCGGCCGATGGCGGCCAGGTCCTCGGGCGACATGCTGTGGTCGGCGCGCTCGACCATCTGCTCGATGATCGGCCCCTCGTCGAGGTCGGCCGTGACGTAGTGCGCCGTGGCGCCGATCAGCTTCACGCCCCGGCGGTGCGCCTCGTGGTAGGGCTTGGCGCCCTTGAAGCCCGGCAGGAACGAGTGGTGGATGTTCATGATCCGCCCGGGGTAGCGGGCGCAGAACTCCGGTGACAGGATCTGCATGTAGCGCGCCAGCACGATGAGGTCGGCGCGGGTGTCCTCGACGATCTCCAGCAGGCGCGCCTCGGCGGCCGCCTTGGCCTGGGGCGTGACCGGAACGTGGAAGTACGGGATGCGGTGCCACTCGGCGAGCCCGGCCAGGTCGAGGTGGTTCGACACCACGGCCGGGACGGCCATGCGCAGCGCGCCGGTGCGGTAGCGGTAGAGCAGGTCGTTGAGGCAGTGGTCGTACTTCGAGACCATGACCAGCACCCGTGGCTGGATGCGCGTGTCGTGCACCTGCCAGTCGATGCCGAAGCGCGCCGCGATGGGCGCGAAGCCCGCCGCGAAGGCCGCCCGCGAGAAGCCGTCGGTGGTCGGCGTGAACCGGGTCCGCATGAAGAACGTGCCGGTGTCGGGATCGCCGAAGTGGCTCGATTCCTCGATGAAGTACTGCTGGTCCGTGAGGTAGCCCGCCACGGCGGCGACGATGCCGACGGCGTCTGGACAGACGACGGTCAGGATGTACGAGTGGGCGGGCGTGCTCATGGCGCGCGAATGCTAGCAGGATGAAGCGTGACGGTCCCGGCGGGATTCGTCAGAATCCCCCGGGGGGGCAACCGCGCATGCACGACAACACGGCCGGCACCGACGAGGCGGGCGCGTTCCTGGCCCGGCACCCGGGCATTGCCGCCATCGAGCTGATGGTGCCCGACCTGAACGGCATCCTGCGCGGCAAGCGCCTGCGCCGCCGGGAGCTGCCCGGCTTCTGGCGCGACGGCCAGTCGGCGCCGGCGACGCTGGCGCTGCTCGACAGCCGTGGTGCGCTCATCGACACGATCCCCCAGGGCAGCAGCGACGGCGACCCCGACGTCTGGTGCCGCCCGGTGCCGGGCTCGCTGGCCCCGGTGCCCTGGTCGCGGTCGCCGCTGGGCCAGTGCCTGGGCACCCTGGTGGGGCGCGACGGCAGCCCGTATTTCGCCGATTCCAGGGCCGTGCTCGGCCGTGTGGTCGAGCGCTTCCGCGACCTCGGGCTGCAGCCGGTGGTGGCGGTCGAGTTCGAGTTCTACCTCCTCGAGGGTGGCACCGCGGTGCCGCCGGTGAACCGGGCGGGTCGTGTGCCGGGAGGCCGCCAGCGGCCGGCGGGCCCCCGCGTCTACAGCCTCGAGGACCTGCACGACCTCGACGGGTTCTTCGCCGCCGTGACCGCGGCCTGCGATGCCCAGGGCCTGCCGGCCGGCAGCATCGTCTCGGAGTACGGGGCGGGCCAGTTCGAGGTGAACCTGCAGCACGTGGCCGACCCGCTGCTGGCCTGCGACCACGCCGTGCTGCTGCGGCGGCTGGTGCGGGGCGAGGCCCGGCGCCAGGGGCTCGCCGCCACGTTCATGGCCAAGCCCTTCGCCGCCCTCGATGGCTCCGGCATGCACGTGCACCTGAGCCTGCTGGACCGCGCCGGCCGCAACGTCTTCGCGCCCGACGCCGGCGGCGCCGTGCCCGCAGCGCTGCGCCACGCCGTCGGCGGTGCGCTGGCTGCCATACCGGCGTCGCTGGCGATCTTCGCCCCCAACGCGAATTCCTACCGGCGCCTGCGCCCCGGCTGCTTCGCGCCCGTCGCCCCGGACTGGGGGCCCAACAACCGCCAGGTCGCCATCCGCCTGCCGCCGGCCGACGCCACGAACGCGCGGCTCGAGCACCGGGTGGCCGGCGCCGACTGCAATCCCTACCTGGCCCTGGCGGCCGTACTGGCAGGGGTCCACGCGGGCCTCGCGGGGCGCGTCGAGCCGCCGCCCATGGTGGCCGAGGGGCAGTCGCCGCCGCCCGTGGCCGGCCTGACGCCGCGCTGGGAGCAGGCCATCGACGACTTCGCCGCGGACCGCCTCCTGCCAGGCTACCTCGGCGGCGAGTTCTGCCAGCTCTATGCCGCGGCCCGCCGCTTCGAGGCCGATGCCTTCCACGCCGAGGTCGGCAACCTCGACTACGAGTGGTACCTGCCGGCGATCTGACTGCGCTTGCCGGGCGCGTCCCCGCGCCTACAGCCGCGGGATGACCCGGCCGGCGCCGGCGAAGCGCGCGCGCCAGTAGGCGTTGCCGTCGAAGGTGTCCAGGGAGACGTTGCGGCCCGTGCGGGGCGCGTGGACGAAACGGCCGTCGCCCAGGTAGATCGCCACGTGGGACGTGGTGCCCCGGTCGCGGAAGAACAGCAGGTCGCCGGGGGCCGCTTCGTCCAGCGGCAGCGCGGACGCCGCGCCGAGCTGCTCCGCGGCCGTGCGGGGCAGTGCGAAACCCGCGTTCCGGAAGACGTACTGGACGAGGCCGCTGCAGTCGAAGCCGGAGGGCGTGCTGCCGCCCCAGGCGTAGGGCACGCCCACCTGCTGCATGGCCGAGAAGATGACCTGCAGCCGCAGGGGGTCGAGCACCGGCCCGTCGGCCTGGGGCACGACGACGGCCGGGGCGGGGGGCGGGGGGGCCGGTGGCTGGCTGGCGCAGCCGGCCAGCAGCAGCACGAAGGCCGCCAGGGCCGGGGCTCCCGGCCGGCAGGACCGACATCCTTGTTGCATTGCCGCCATGCGTCCCTCCCTGGCCGGCGGTGGCGGAATCCGGGGACAGTTTACCGATTAGGGCCGGCGGGCCGGCCCTAATCGGTAAACTGTCCC
>JAEUPZ010000002.1 GCA_016789885.1 Chromatiales bacterium
ATGTGCGCCGGTCACGTCCCCGGACAGGCACCCCCGCCCGCCGCTGAAGCCGCGCCGGGGGGAGCACCACAGCGCACCAGTCCGCGACCTCCGCAGACGCTCACACCGCGCCGGGAGAGCACCCCCGCCCGGGCTACGGCAGACACTGGCTCCTGACAGCCGGCCGGGAGGCGACTTCGCTAACGGGACTGGGGGCGCGGCTGGGGCTCGGCGCGGCGGCGCCAGTCTTCGGGCAGGCCGCGGATGATCGTGTTCGGCAGGAAGGCGTTGTCCCATTCAGGCGTGCCGGGACCGCGGGGCGGGTCATCGCCCGTGCGCAGCACGATGAGCCGCAGCGACGGCACGATCCAGACGGCCTGGTTGGCGTTGCCGTCGAAGAGGAACAGGTCCCGCGCCAGGTACGGCTCCGAATGCAGCGTCTTCGGGATCGGCGGCGGCATGTCGGGGTTGGCGGCGCCGCGTCGCTCGACGTAGTCGCCCGCGACGTACACCCCCATCCCGGCCCAGGGATTCTGCGGCGTCGGCGCGCGCACGGCCTGCACGTAGCCTTCGGGCAGCAGCCGCTGGCCGTTCCAGACGCCGTCGTCCATGAGCAGTATGGCGAGCCGCAGCCACAGTTCGGCCGGCGCCAGCAGGCAGCAGCCCGCGTGGGCCACGCCGCCCGGGCGGTTGATCCAGACCTGGCCGTCCGGCGCGCCGATCGGCTTGAACACCTCCCGCGACAGGAACTCCGCATAGCGCTGCCCCGTCGCCCGCTCGACCAGCGGCGCCACGAGGTCCGACGGCGTGTTGGCGTACTCGTAGCGGGTGCCCGGCGTGTGCGTCAGCGGGTACTCCCGCAGCATCACCTCGTCGTGGCGCGGGCTCGCGTAGGCGCGGGCGAAGATGCTGGCCGGGTCGAAGGTCGGGCCCTGGGCCAGGAAGCCCCCCCGCATGTCGAGCAGGTGGCGTACGAGGATCGCGCTCTTCGGCCACTCCTGCCACTCGTCGAACCAGGTAACCGCCGGCTGGTCGAGGGACTGGATGCGCCCGAGGGCCAGCGCCCGGCCGACGGCGACCGTCGTCACGGGCTTGGCCAGCGACCGCGCCACCACCGGGAGCTCCGCCCGGTGCCGGCCGAAGTACTCGGCGTACTCCACGGCACCGTCGTGCCAGACGACCAGCGCGTTCGAGTTGGTGCGCGCCGCGTAGTCGCGGGCGGCAGCCCAGGCCTCCGCCGACACGCGCCGCGCGGCGGGATCCCGCGTCGGCAGCGGCTGCCAGCGCTGGTCGCCGGGGATGGACTCGAGCGGCTGGTACAGCGCCGTCCCGGTGGGATCGGCGGCGCGGCCGCCGTTGATCAGCCGGATGCGCTCGCGGTAGACCGCGTCCTCTTCAGGCGTCAGCGCCATCGCCATCACGGGCAGCAGCAGCACGAAGGCGAGCAGTGGGGCTCTCATGTGGCATACCGGTCGGTGGCCCTGATCAATTCGTGGACGATGCCCGGCTCGAAGGCCGAGTGGCCGGCGTCGGGCACGATCCGCAGCGTCGCCTCGGGCCAGGCCCGGTGCAGGTCCCAGGCACTGCGCATCGGGCAGACGATGTCGTAGCGTCCCTGCACGATGGTGGCCGGGATGTGGCGGATGCGGTGCACGTCGCGCAGGATCTGGTCCGGCACCTCCATGAACCCGCCGTGCACGAAGTAGTGCGCCTCGATGCGGGCGAAGGCCAGCGCGAAGCGGTCGGCGCCGAAGCGGCTCACCGTCGACTCCGAGGGGTACAGGTGGCTCGTGCCGCCCTCCCAGATGGACCAGACCTTCGCCGCCTGCAGGGCCAGGTCCGGGTCGGGCCCGGTCAGGCGGCGGTAGTACGCCTGCAGGAAGTCACCGCGCTCATCCGGCGGAATGAAGTCCCGGTACGCCTCCCAGGCATCGGGAAAGATGTCGCTGGCCCCACCCTGGTAGAACCACGCGATCTCGGCCGGGCGCAGCATGAAGATGCCCCGCAGCACCAGGGCGCGCACGCGCTCCGGGTGCGTCTCGGCGTAGAGCAGCGCCAGCGTGCTGCCCCAGGAGCCGCCGAAGACGAGCCATCGGTCGATCCCGAGCTTCTCGCGCAGCGCCTCGATGTCGCTGATCAGGTGCCAGCTGGTGTTCTCCTCGAGCTCCGCGTGGGGCCGGCTGCGGCCACAGCCACGCTGGTCGAGCAGCACGATGCGGTACCGGGCGGGGTCGAAGAAGCGCCGTGGCGTCGTGTCGCCGCCGCCGCCCGGGCCGCCGTGCAGGAACACCGCCGGCACGCCGGCCGGATTGCCGCACTGCTCGTAGTAGATCTCGTGCCGCGACGAGACGCGCAGCAGGCCGCTGTCCCACGGCTCGACCGCAGGGTACAGGGTTCGGCGGATCGGGCTCGAGTCGGGCATCGACAGGCATCCTGGCGGCGGTGCGGCGATTGTCGGGCATCCGGGGCGGCCGGGCCACCCGGTCCGGGCGTCCGTCCGGGCCTCCCCGCCGAAGTCCCCTCTATACTGCGCCCCTCCCCCCGGCCGGAAGCTGTCCCGATGCTGATCCGCTCCCTCGCCCTGCTGGTCCTGCTGGCCGCCTCCCTGGCCCGGGCCGAAGCCCCCGTCGACATCCCGTACGAGATGAAGGTGCTGCCCAACGGGCTCACGGTCGTCGTCCACGAGGACCGCAAGGCCCCCGTCGTCGCCGTCAGCGTCTGGTACCACGTGGGGTCGAAGAACGAGGTCCGCGGACGCACCGGCTTCGCCCACCTGTTCGAGCACCTGATGTTCCAGGGCAGCGAGAACCTCAAGGGCGAGTACATCAACTTCATGCAGGAGCTCGGCGCCACCGACCTGAACGGCACGACCTTCTTCGACCGCACCAACTACTTCCAGACGGTGCCGCGGACGGCGCTGGACGCCGTGCTGTGGGCCGAGTCCGACCGCATGGGGCACTTCCGCGGCGCCATCAGCCAGGAGCTGCTGGACGAACAGCGGGGCGTCGTGCAGAACGAGAAGCGGCAGGGCGAGAACCAGCCTTACGGACGGGTCTTCGAGGCGATCATCGCCCAGGTCTTCCCGCCCCAGCACCCGTACTCGTGGGAGACCATCGGCTCGATGGCGGACCTCGAGGCAGCCTCCCTCGACGACGTGCGGAAGTGGTTCGACACCTACTACGGCCCGAACAACGCCGTCATCGCCATCGCGGGCGACATCAGCCCCGCCGAGGCCTTCGCAAAGGTCGAGAAGTACTTCGGCGACATCCCGGCCGGCCCGCCGCTGACGCGGCTGGCCGAGTGGATTCCCGAGCACCGCGTCGAGCGCCGCCAGCGCATGACCGACCGCGTATCCCAGGCCCGCCTGTACATGGCCTGGCCGGGGCCGCGCTGGGGCACCGAGGACGCGCACCTGCTCGACCTGGCGTCGGCCATCCTCGCCGGCGACAAGAACTCGCGTCTCTACCAGCGGCTCGTCTACCGCGACCAGATCGCCACCGACGTCGAGTTCGGCAACCTGCCGCTGGAGATCTCGGGCCTCGCCTACCTGCAGGCCTCGGCCCAGCCGGGCGTTACGCTGGCGCAGATCGAGGCCGCCGTGCGCGAGGAGTTCGCGCGGTTCCTGAAGGAAGGGCCGACGAAGGCCGAGCTCGAGCGGGTCCGCACCCAGCAGCGCGCCGCCTTCGTGCGCGGCATCGAGAAGGTCGGCGGCTTCTCGGGCAAGGCCGGGACGCTGGCCGAGAGCCAGACCTACGGCGGCTCGCCGGGCGCCTGGCGCCAGCAGCTCGTCGATGCCGGCAACGCCACCACCGCCAGCGTGCGCGACGTGGCGGGCCGCTGGATCACGAACGCCCCGTTCGTGCTGGAGGTGACACCCCAGGCACCGCTGTCGACCACCGCCGGCGTCGACGACCGGACGAAGCCGCCGCTGCCGACGAGCCAGCCGGACGTCGACTTCCCGGCCTTCGAGCGGGCAACGCTCGCGAACGGGCTCTCGCTCATCGTCGTCCCGCGGCCGGGCAACCCGGTGGTGAACCTGCAGCTCGTCCTGGACGCGGGCTATGCCTCGGACCAGTTCGCCCGCCCGGGCACGGCGAGCCTCGCCATGTCGATGCTCGACGAGGGCACGAAGACGCGGACCACCCTCGAGATCAGCGAGGAGCTCGCCCTGCTCGGCGCGAACCTGTCGACGGGCTCGACGCTCGACGCCTCGTCGGTGTCGTTGTCGGCGCTGGCCGACAAGCTCGACCCGTCGCTGGCGCTCTTCGCCGACGTGGTGCTCAACCCCGTTTTCCCCGAGAACGAGCTCGAGCGCCTGCGCAAGCAGTACCTCGCCCAGCTGGCCCAGGAAAAGACCCAGCCGACCTCCATGGCGCTCCGCGTGCTCCCGAAGCTGCTCTATGGCGCCGGCCACCCCTACGCCCAGCCGCTGACGGGCACCGGCACCGAGGCGACGCTGCGGGCGATCACCCGCGCCGACCTGCAGCAGTTCCACGCCACGTGGTTCCGGCCGAACCGGGCGACGCTGATCGCCGTCGGGCCCGTCACCGTCGCCGACCTCAAGCCCCGCATCGAGAAGCTCTTCGCCGGCTGGCAGCCCGGCGACGCGCCGGCCAAACCCGTCAGCGAGGTGGCCGGCAAGCGCGAGAAGGTGCTCTACCTGGTGGACCGCCCCGGGGCCGACCAGTCGGTGATCTTCGTCGGCCAGCTCATGCCGCCACGGAACGTGGCGGACGACATCGACATCGAGACGCTGAACGACGTCCTCGGCGGCCAGTTCACGGCCCGCATCAACATGAACCTGCGGGAGACGAAGCGCTGGGCCTACGGGGCCTACAGCTTCATCACCGAGGCCCGCGGCCAGCGCCTGCTGCTGGCCTATGCGCCGGTGCAGACGGACAAGACCACCGAGTCCCTGGCCGAGCTGCGCCGGGAGTTCACCGAGATCGTCGGTGCCCGGCCGGCCAGCGACCAGGAAGTCGAGTTGGTGAAGACCATCAACACGCTCTCGCTGCCGGGCCGCTGGGAATCCAGCGCCGCCGTGCTCGGGTCCGTGGGCGAGCTGGTGCGGTTCGGCCTGCCGGACGACTACTGGAACAGCTACGCGGACCAGGTCCGCGGCGTCACGACCGCCGCGGTCAACGCCGCGGGTAGCCGGCACCTGCGGCCCGACGAACTGGTGTTCGTCGTCGTCGGCGACCGGGCGGTCATCGAGCCGGGCCTGAAGACGCTCGGCTTCGACCGCATCCAGCTGCTCGACGCCGACGGCGAGCTGCGCTGACGGCAGGCGCGGGCACGCGGGAATGACGCGCAGCGGCCGGCTGTTCTACGGCTGGGTGATCACGGCCGTCTGCGTCGTCGTCTACTTCTTCACGAACGGGCTCGCGGTCTTCGTGCCGCAGAACCTGTTCCCGCGCTACATGGAGACCTTCGGCGCGACGCCGGCCCAGGTGAGCCCGATGGTGGCCATCACCTTCGCCGTGGCCGGCGTGCTGGCCCCCTTCGTCGGCGCGGCCATCGACCGCTTCGGGGTCGTGCGGGTGATCCGCACCGGGCTGCTCGTGCTCGGCGCGACCTTCGCCGTGTATCCGCTGGCCCAGTCGCTGACGCAGCTCTACGTGCTGCACGTGGGCGTCGGGCTCGGGCTCATCTTCGGCGGGCTAATGCCGAACGTCGTGCTGCTGTCACGCTGGTTCACGGCCCGGCGTGGCACCGTGGTCGGCATCCTCGTGGCCGGTTCCAGCCTCGCCGGCGCCATCCTGCCGGTCGCCATCTCGCCGCTCGTCAACGATCCCGCCTGGGGCTGGCGCTACGGCCTCGGCGCGCTGGCCATCGCCTTCTGGGTGCTGGCGGTACTGCCGGCCTTCCGGCTGCTGAAGGAGTCGCCGGCGGCCGTCGGCCAGTACCCCGACGGCGCGGACGCACCGCCCGCCGGCGAAGAGGACGGCGCGCGGGATGGCGTGCCCTTCGCCACGGCGCTGCGCACCCGCACCTTCTGGTGCCTCGCCATCGGCTCGGCCTGCCTCTGGTTCGCCACCCAGGCCATGACGAGCCAGGTCACGATCTTCTTCGAGCAGGAGGGCGGCCTCGTCCCCGCATCAGCGACGGCGCTCTACTCGCTGCTGATGGGCTGCAGCGTCGCCGGCAAGTTCCTGTTCGGCGCCGTGAGCGACCGTTTCGCCAAGCGCCGGGTGATGCTGGTCACGAGCATCACGCTGCTCGCCGGCTGCCTGCTGCTCTTCTCCCGGGGGCCGGAGGGCCTGGCACTGACGGGCGACCCGCTGCGGCTGCGGCTCTTCGCCATCGTCTTCGGGCTCGGCTTCGGCGGCTGCTTCACGCTGATCCAGCTGGTCGCCGTCGAGAGCTTCGGCCAGCGGGAGCTCGGCCGCATCCTCGGCGTCGTGACCGCCGTCGACACCTTCGGCGGGGTCGTCGGCACGCTGCTCGGCGGACAGCTGCGCACCGCGACGGGCGACTACTTCCTGCCGTTCGGCATCGTCACGCTGGTGGCCGCCTTCGCCGTGATCAACGTCACGCTGATCCGGCCCGTCGCGGCTGCGCGTGCGGCCGCCGGGGCCACGGCGGGCTAGCCGGCTGCGCCGGGCCGTGCCCGCCGCGCCAACCGGCGCCGCGGGTCCGCAGGAATACATTTTTGCGGCGGATCCGGCACGGGCGGGCAATAGCGCGCATACTGGAACTGGGCCGGGTGCTCCAACGACGATCCTCGTCGACGCAGCCGGTGCGCCGGCATTGCAGGCGCACGCCGACACCCGCACCACAGAGGCCAGCGGTCACGCCCCGGCCCGACACCCGCCGCTTACCAGCGCCCTGCGGCAGCGCCGAACCACCCGGAGACCTTCATGACCAAGGAACGCTCGACCACCCGCGAGGCCAAGAAGAAGCCCGCCAAGTCCTTCGCCGAGAAGCGTGCCGACAAACGCGCGAAGAAATCGCCGAAGCTCCCCGTCCTGCACTGAGGAACCGCGTCTCCATGTACAAGCGAATAAAGCCCCTGACTGACCGCATCGAGGTCATCATCATCGTGGCCATTGCCCTGCTCGCCCTCGTTGGCATCGTCCGCTTCGTGATCCTGGCCGACATCTTCTGACCGGCCGGTTCGCACGGCCGGCCTCAGCCGGGACCGATGCGGGCGCGAAGCGCCGCGACTTCGCGCGTCAGGTCGCTGACCTGGTCTTCGAGTGCCTGCAGGCGGGAGGCGATGTCGGCGGGCGCCTCGTCCCGCGTCATCGATGCTGCGGGGCTGGCCGGCGCCGCTGGCACGTCGCCGCCCAGAAGATGGGCGTAGCGCAAATCCCGCTGTCCCGCCGCCCGCGGCAGGCGCACGACGAAGGGGCCGGCACCATGCTCCATGAGGGCCTGCAGGGCCGCCTCCACCTCGTCGATGCCGCCGACCGCGGTCATGCGGGCGCACCGCGTCCGCAGCTCGCCGGCGCTCTGGGGCCCGCGCAGCAGCAGTTCGCAGACGATGGCGCGCTCGAGCCCGGTGAAGCGCAGCGTGCCGAACTCGGTGTTGCAGAACACCTGCTTGTACTTCGGCACGCGGCCGCTGTAGCCGGAGCGGTCGCTGACGAGGTGGCGGCCGCGCAGCGCGTCGACCACCTGCTGCACCGTCGCCTCGTCCAGGTCCATGAGCGGGTCACGGTTGCTCTTCTGGTTGCAGGCGTTGACCAGCGCGTTCAGCGACAGGGGGTACTGCTCGGGAGTGGTCACCTCCTTCTCGAGCAGGCAGCCCAGCACGCGGGCCTCGGGGGGCGTCAGCTCGATCTTCATGGCTCCATCGCCGCCTCGCGGCCCAGCTGGCGGCGGATCGCCTCCTCGCGGGCGTCCTCGATGTCCACCAGCGTCCCGGCCACGTCGGCCACCGTCTCGTCATCGACGAAGATGCCGGTGAGCGGCGTGTCGGGCTGCAGCTCTCCCGCGGCGTAGAGCTCCCACATCTCCTCGGCGTAGCGGGTGGCCAGCAGCTCCGGGGCAAAGCGGCCCAGCGTGGCCGAGACGTTGTTGACGTCACGCACGAGCATGGACCGTGCGTGGGTATTACCCGCCGCGTCCACGGCCTGGGGCAGGTCGATGATGACCGGCCCGTCGGGGCCCACCAGCACGTTGTATTCCGAGAGGTCGCCATGGACCAGCCCGGCGCAGAGCATCCGCACGACCTGGCGCACGAGGAAGGCGTGGTAGTCGCGGGCCTGCTCCGGCGTGAGCTCGACCTGGCCGAGGCCCGGCGCCGACCCGCCATCGGCCGCCGTGATCATCTCCATGACCAGCACGCCGTCGAAAAAGCCGACGGGCTGGGGCACCCGCACGCCGGCCGCGGCCAGGCGGTAGAGCGCGTCGACCTCGGCGTTCTTCCAGGCGTCTTCCTGCTCGCGCCGGCCGAAGCGGGTGCTCTTGGCCATGGCGCGCGCCTGCCGGCTGCCCCGGACCCGGCGTCCCTCCTGGTAGGTGGTCCGCTGCTGGAAGCTGCGCTGGGCCATGTCCTTGTAGACCTTGGCGCAGCGGATGGCCTGCCCTGAGCGGACGATGAAGACGGAGGCTTCCTTGCCGCTCTTCAGCGGGCGCAGGACCTCGTCGATGATGCCGTCGTCGATGAGCGGCTGAAGGGCCTTGGGAATCTTCATGCGCCATCGTACCGCGGCCCCGGGGCCGGGGTACGACGGCGTCGAGCAAGCGGGGCGGACCCAGGCGGCGGCCGCCGGTCGCTGTCCTTCAGGCGGTGGTACGGCGGCGGGCCAGCCGGGACAGTCCCGCCAGCGCGCCGAGCATGAGCCAGACCGCCGCGGGCGCCGGGACGGGCGTCAGCCGGCCGTCCTGGTTGAACACCTCCTGCCCCGAGGCGACGTCCACCAGGGTCCACTCGGGGATCGGATCGCCGTTCTCGTCGAGCAGCGCGATCTCCGCGAGGTCGAACGTGTTCGCGTAGTCCGCGAACGCCGAGAAGCTGGCCCCGGCCGGCGGCAGGCCGCGGCCGTTGGGGTCCTGGAGCCCGATGAGCACGCCGGAGGCCGCGTAGAACATCAGGTCGAGGGGAGCCTGGATGGATCCGGCGTAGCTGTAGGTGTAGGTGCCGGGGCCCGACCAGCTGGTGGCGGCAGGGTCGAGGAAGACGTCGAAGAACGACCCGCTGCCGGGCACGTAGGGCTTGGCCAGGAAATCGAACCGGCCCAGGGTCGTGCCGTAGGGCGTGCTCTCGGTGCCGCTCACGTTGAACGTGAAAATCACCTGCCCCGGCACGGTCTGCGAGTAGAACTGGACCTGGGTGCGCTGCCCGTGGGACGCCACGGCGTTGTAGCCGGCGACGAAATTGTTGCTGTTGGCGTTGGTGACGGCAATGCTGGCCGATGTGCGCGCAAGACCGAAGCCGTCGAGGGCCGAGAAGGTGTTCCAGGACATGCCCGTGCCCCCGGACGCCAGCGTCCCGCCGGTGCTGGTAGTGCCCACCGGCACGCTGTTGCTGCGGAGCTCGCCCCCCGAATCGAGCAACTGGTCGCCCGCACTCTTCAGCTCGGCATAGGCCTGGGCGCTGTAGTACTGGGCAGCCGACGGGTTGCCGAAGTTGAAGTCCAGGATGGCCGCCTGCAGCGGAGCAGACAGCGCCAGGATCGACAGCGAAAAGGCTGAACGGATCGAAGCATTCATCGGGCGTGCTCCGGGATTGTTCTTGCTGATTCGCGCGGGACCGCGGGCGTCTGGAGATCAGCGGCGGAAGCGCCACCCCAGCAGGCCGACCGCCGAGCCGAGCAGCCACAGCGCCGGCGGCACCGGGATCACGCCCACCACCTGCCGGCTGAAGGCCCCGGCACAGGACGGCTCGTAGGGCCCGAAGGCGCACGGCGTCCGGGCGATGTCGTACGACGCCTGGGCGTTGGGGATCAGGACAGTCTCGACCTCGAAGACGGGGTTGCCGAATTCGTCGAAGACGGGGTCGCCGTTGTCGTCGAGGACCGGCACCGGATCGCCGAACTCGTCGAGCACGAGGCTGGCCGACTCGAAGTCACCGAACACGTTCAGCGACAGGTAGGTGCCGTAGAAGAAGTACGTCCCCTCGGCCACGGGGGCCGTGGGCTTGAACGTGCCGAACAGATAGTCGGTCGACTCGCCGGGCTGCAGGGACAGCTGCGAGACGAAGTTGATCGTGTCCGGGCCGGAGGTGTTGAACTCGAAGTCGTACGGCGGGCCGTTGGTGCAGCTCGTCGTGAACGTGCCGTTGCACAGGAACGCGGTGTTCAGGAACACGTTCCAGACGTTGACGAAGGTGCCCTGGTAGAGCTGGTCGCCTTCGCCCAGGTCAGCGCTCACCTCGGTGGGCAGGTACTCGGGCGGCACGCCGAAGGGTGGCGACCAGCTGCTGTCGCCGTTCAGGTCGAGGGCGTCGGGCGAATCCGGATCGAGGGTGAAGCGCACCCAGACCGGGATGTCGTCGGTCGGCCCGACGATGCCCGTCGGCGTGATGAACTCCAGCGTGCCGGAGAACTGGGCCGCCAAGGCAGCCGGCGCTGCCAGCGAAGACGCCAGGGCAAGAAGGGCGGCGCCGCGCGCGGCGCAACGGGTCAGGGCAGGCATGGGAGACTCCAGATTATTCTGGTTGTTGTTGTCCCGAATATAGGCACGCTGCGGTGCGCCTGTCTATCGCCCATGCGAAGCGGATCGTGGATTATGGTAACTACGCCCCGGGCGCCGTCAGCCCCTGACGCAGAGGCGATCTCATGACCGACAACTACCGCGCCGCCGGCTACGACGTCGGCACCCACGGCTTCGGCGCGAGGCCCGCCGTACTCGTTGTCGACCTGCACCTTGCCTTCACCGACCCGCAGTACGCCCTCGGCCGGCTGCCGATGGTGCAGGTCGCCTGCGACAACACGGCGGCGCTGCTCAAGGTGGCGCGGTCGAAGCGCGTGCCCGTCGCCAAGTGCTACACGGCCTATGGCAGCCAGCGCGACATGCCGCGCTGGAAGATCGCCGACGTACTCGACCACTTCTACTACGGCGATCCGTCGAACGCGCCGGACCCGCGGGTGCACGATGCAGACTACGACTTCACCTTCGCGAAGAACGCGCCGTCGATGTTCTTCCACACGCCGCTGATCACGTTCCTCGCCAAGCAGCAGGTGGACACGGTCATCGTCACGGGCTGCACGACGTCCGGCTGCGTGCGGGCCACGGTGGTCGACGCGTTCTCCTACGGGTTCCGCGTGATCGTGCCGCGCGAGTGCGTGGGTGATGCCGACGAGGGACCGCACCAGCAGAACCTGGCGGATGTCAGCCGGCGCTACGCCGACGTCGTGACCATGGACGAGGTGATCGGGCAGTTGCAGGTGCTCTGACCGGGACAGGACCTGGCACGGGCGCGACGCCCCGGCCCCGGACGCTGCGGCTTACCCTGCGGGGCCAGGCCGTCAGTCGCTGCCGCGCGCCCCGGCGCGGACCGGCGCCCCCGCCATGCTACTGCGCGAACGCCAGCGCACCGGCGTCCGGCCGGCCGGCGTCGTTGCGCGGCCGCAGGCTCGCGGGCTGGACGTACTCGAAGGCCGCGGCAATGTCGTCGCCCGGAACCTCGTCGAGGGGCACGCCCGCATCAATCGCCGGGGAGCCCGGCTTGAGACGGTAGTCGAGGGCGCCGCGATCGGCGATGCCGGCGTCGCCGACGACCCGGTTGCCGCGGCTGCCCGGCACGCCGCCGAGCCCCTCGCGGTCCTTGACGCGGCCCACCGTCGTCGCGAACACATTGCCGACCATGGCGGCCGGGCCCTGGGCGGCCTCGCCATCACCCACCAGCAGGTTGTTGTAGAGGTACAGCTGCCCGCCCTTGAAGCTGCGCACGAACACGCCGTTGTGGCGGTCGTTGACCATCGTGTTGTGGACCAGCCAGAGCCCCTGGGGCTCGTTCCGGGGACCCTCCGGTGCAAACGCGACCAGGTGGTAGTTCTCGGTCTGCGGGCCCTGCTGGATCAGGTTGCCGACGACCCAGGCCTCGCCGCCGTTCGACAGGTCGATGGAGTAGTTGCTGCGGCCGTCCCGCCCGTCGACGATGCGGTTGTAGAGGATCCGGTTGCGGCTGGCGCGGCTCTTCACCGCAGAACCCACCCGCGTGTCGTGGAAGTAGTTGCCGCGCACGACGAGCTCGCCGATGGCGCCGATGTAGATCTGGTGCGCCTGGCCGTTGGGGTGGCCGTTGCGTGCGAAGGTCGAGTGCTCGATGGTGATGCGCCCGCCCGGGCGCGGGTTCGAGAGGATGCCGTTCTCGTTGTCCTCGAAGTGGCATCCGACCACGTGCAGGCGGTCGCCCTCGGCACGGATGCCGGCGCCGTTCTTGTCCGCCACGGCCGCGCCCCGGAAGGTCACGTTCTCGACCCGCACGTTGCTGCCCTGGATGAGCCAGATGCCCTTGTCCTGCACGAGTCCCGCGCCGGTCGCGTCGAGCACCGCCATGCCGCCAGCGCCCCGGAGGATCAGGTCGCTGGTGGTCCAGTGCACCGAGTCGCCGCGGTATTCGCCGGGATCGATCTCGATGATGTCGCCGGGCTTCGCGACCTTCGCGGCGTCGCTCGGGCGCTTCAGCTCCCGGGTGGGGCCGACACGCAGCGTACGGCCGTAGCCCAGCCCCTCGCCCAGGGGCACGTCGCGGGCCACATGGCCCGAGTCATCGGGCGCCGGCGCCAGGTCGAAGGCCGCCGCCTTGTCGGCCGAGACGGCGGCGTCCACGGCAGTAGCCGCCGCCAGCACCCGGGGCTTGAGGTCGCTGGCGACCTCGCGCGCCTTCATGAGGGTGGCCGACGGGCCGTACTGCAGGAACACGGCCAGGCCGGCCAGGGCCGCCAGGTTGACCACGGCGCCGCTCGCCAGGAGCCACATCTTCAATGCTTTCAGCAGACCTGCCATGCGAGGAAGTCTAGACCATCGGCTGGCGCCGGCCCCCGGCACAGGTCGCAGCCCCCCGCGGGTGGCCGCCCTCCGCCGCAACCTGCCCCGGGCCCTGGGGGCTGGCGCCCTCAGACGGCGCCGCCACGGGCGCCACGGGGCACCACCCCCGGTTTTCCCCGATTGTGCTTTTGCAGCAATCTGCCACCGTGGCCCTTGCGGGCGCTTTTGCCCGCGCTCTTCGGCGAGGAGATCCCCATGCACACAGTCAGCGTTGCGGGCGTTCTGGCGGCGGTGGCAGCGACGTTGATCGCCGGCCCGGCCGCCGCAGGCGGTGCCGGCGACTTCATCGCGGGCGATTCAGGGTCCGGCCTTTACTTCGGGGCATCGGTGGGCGGTGCCCAGTGGGATGACACCGTCGATGCAAACAACGACGGCTCCCTCAGCAACATCAACGAGGACGATAGCGACACGGCATTCCGGGTGGGCGTGGGCTACGCCTGGGAGCACGTCGGGGTCGAGGGCGGCTACATGGACGTCGGCGAGTCGTCCTTCTCGGCCACGTCGAGCGGTGGTGAGTCGTGGTCCCCCGGAGACGTATCGACGACCGTCGAGGGCGACGGCTGGTACCTGGCACTGATCGGCCGCTGGCCCATCGCGGCCCGCTGGACGGCCCTGGGTTTCCTGGGCCTGTACGCCTGGGAAACCAGTGAGACCTACACGGAAACGCCGGCAGGCGGCGGGCCCACCATCACCAGCTCAGGGTCCGACGACTCCGGCACCGACGCCTACTACGGCGTCGGCGTGGAATACGACATCGGAACCGAGGAAAAGTGGATCATCCGGGGGGATGTCACGCGCACGGAGGTCGATGACGATGGACTTCCGGTGAGCAGTGCGTCGGTGGGTGCGTACCGGCGCTTCTGAGCGTCAAGTTCTGGCGGGCAGCCGGATCGCTGCGGATCCGGCTGCCCGCCGCGGTCAGGCTGCTCAGAACGAGAGCACGACGAAGCGGACGATACCGACCAGGGCCACGAGGCTGATGGTGGCGACGAAGGCGGTCTCGACGTAGCGGGTGACGGTGTTCACGTTGGTCATGGCGTTCTCCCCAGGAAGTAAGTAGTTGCCCTGTATTTCGGGGCCCGCCCGGCGGCAGATGCGCCAGCACGGCCGCCGTTACAAAGTGTTACAGCCACCCTGACCCGGGCTCGACGGCCCCCGGCGACCTGCCGCGTGGCTGCGCCACAGGCGCAGGGCCAGCAACGCCACGCCGCCATTGACGACGCCCATCAGCAGGAAAGGCGTGCCCCCGCCGAACCGGTCGAAGACCTGGCCGCCGAGGCCGCTCAGCACGACCATTCCCACCGAGCCCGCCACGCCGAAGGTGCCGAGCACCACCCCCCGCGTGACGGCCGGCGCCTCCTGGCCGATGAAGACCCCGGCCGCGACGACGGCGCTGGCCTCGCCGATCCCCGCGAGCATCGCCGCCGGCAGCATGGCGCTGCCGAGGGGATCATCGACCTGGCCGAGGGCGAGATAGCCGGCGCAGGCGAGGCTGAAGGCGATGACGATGCCCGCAAGCCGCGTGACGCGGTCGAGGATGAAGCCCATGGCGAAGGACCACACGAGCGCCATGCCCTGGGCCAGCCCGAACACGCGCCCGGCCCGGCCCGTGGCCTCGGCCGGCGTCAGTCCCTCGGCGAGGCCGGCCTGCACGAGCCAAAGCGACATGAACGTCGTCAGGATGACGAGGTCGCCCCGCGAGGCGAAGGCCGTGGCGTAGGCCAGCGCGATCCGCGGGCTGGCGCGGGCAATGGTGAGGCCGTGCAGCGTCTGCCGCAGCAGGCTGGCCTGCGGACCGGCGGGACGCACACTGCGGGCGACGAGCCCGGTCCGTGCGAGCCCGGCCAGCAGCAACAGGTAGCCCGCGAAGATCCAGAAACTGACCGTGAGCGCCTCCGCCTGGCTGAAGCCGCGGCCCGCGAGGAACTGCGGCAGCCGCGACAGCAGCACCGCCGTCAGCACGACGCCGAGCCCGTTGCAGACGCCGGCGGTACCCATCCAGCGGCCGCGGGTTCCCTCCTGCGTGTACTCGGCGAGGCTGGCCGACACCATCACCGTGGCCGCCGTCATGCCGACGGAGTAGAACGCCCGCAACAGCACGAGCTGCAGCTCGCTGCCGGCCAGCGGGTACACCGCGTAGCCGGCGGCCATCAGCACGAGCCCGCCCACCAGCACGACGCGCCGCCCGTGCCGGTCGGAGAGCGCCCCGATGAGGCCGCCGAGCACGATCTGCACCGCCTCCTGCAGTAACACCAGCAGGCTCGCCAGCTGGCCCTGCCGGTCAGGCGGCACGCCGAGCAGCGCGAACACGTAGGGGTTCGCGAAGTTCACCCACGTGACGAGGCCGATGGTGCTGAAGCTCGTGTAGAGCAGCACCAGCCCGTTGGCGCGGCTCACGCCCGGCGCAAGCCAGAACGGGCCGAGGCGAAGGCCCCGGGGGTCGGGCCCTGAGCGGGCAGCGTCGGGTGGCAAGCGAGCGACTCCCGGGCGGGGCAGACGCCCGGAGTGTCCGGATTCACCCCCCGGGCCGCAACCCGTGCGACGGCTGGCCGCACCGGCCACGACCCGGCGCAGGCCCATCGACGCCCGACCCGCGTGGCAGACTGCGATCCGTCCCGGCAGACACGGACGGCGGCGTGGCAACCATCCTCATCATCGGCGGCGGCATCGGCGGGCTCGCCGCCGCGCTGGCCCTGCAGCAGCAGGGCGAGACCGTGCGCGTGTTCGAGCGGGCACCGGCCTTCGGCGAGGTGGGCGCGGGACTCACGGTGGGCCCGAACATGATGCACGGGCTCGCGTGGCTCGGCCTCGCACCCGCGGTGCTCGAGGTCGCCACGATCCCGGACCACGGTGGCGTGCTGGACCTGGCCACGGCCGGACTGCTCGTGGAGAACGCGCGCGGAGCAGCGCCGCAGGCGAAGTACGGCCAGCCCTACGTCCAGGTACACCGGGCCGACCTGCACGGGCTGCTCGCCGCGGCGGTACTGCGGAACGATGGCGACGCCGTCGCGCTGGACCACTGCCTCACGGGAGTCGAGCAGGACGCGCACGGCGTAGTGGCCCGCTTCGCCAACGGGTACACGGTGCGCGGCGACCTGCTGGTCGGCGCCGACGGCAGCCGCTCGGCGGTGCGCGAGCAGCTCTTCCCGGGGCAGGACCCGCGATTCGCGGGCTTCGTGGCCTGGCGGGGACTCGTGCCCATGGACAGCCTGCCGGTACTCACGCTGTGGCCTGACTCCGCCATCCTGATCGCGCCCGGGCGCTCGTTCGCGCGCTATCGCGTGTCCCGGGGACGGCTGCTCAACTACGCGGCCTTCATCAACAGCGGTGATTGGACCGAGGAAAGCTGGTCCATTCCGTCAGGGATCGACGAACTGCTGGCGCACCTGCCGGGCAGCCACCCGGACGTCGCCACCATCATCCGCGCGACGCCACCCGGCGGCTGCTTCAAGTGGGGGCTCTTCGACCGCGACCCGCTGCCCCGCTGGACCGTGGGCCGCGTGACGCTGCTCGGCGATGCGGCCCATCCCATGCTGCCGTTCCTCGGCCAGGGCGCTGCCATGGCTGTGGAAGACGCCGTGGTACTGGCGCGGGCGCTGGCGGCGCAGCCCGGATCACCGGCGGCACTCGAACTGTACGAAGCCACGCGGCGTGACCGCACGGCCTTCGTGCTCGAGGCCTCGCGCGGCGCCGTCCGTCGCTTCCACGGCACGGGCACCGGTGGCTACACGCGGCGCGAGCATCGCGATGCCGAGGCGCTCGGGCTCTTCACGTACCGGCCGGGCTCGGCACCGCTCGGCGAGCCGGGCCTGCCGGCAGGCACCGCCGTCGGCTGACCACCGCAGCCGCCCTGGACCCGGCTCGACCGGGCCGGGCTCTCCGTCCGTCAGGCCGCCGCGCGCGGTGGCACCGTCGGGCTCCGCGGCCGCAGCACCGCGTGCATGATCGTGGTCGCGACCGTGGCCACCACGAAGGCCGTGGCCGTGCCGATCCGGCCGAGCGACAGGGCCAGCACCGCGCAGAAGACCGCCGCCGACCACAGCCCGCGGGCCATCCCGCCGAGGAAGGCGACGGCAGCCTCGCGCCCGTCGAGGGCGTGGGTGAAGATCACGATGACCGAGGTCACCAGCGGGAACAGCGCGAGATAGCCGCCCAGGCGCGGGCCGAAGCGTGCTGCCAGCCAGCTCGACAGGACGGCCAGCACCGCGCCGACGATCATCCGCGCCGGCAGCTCGAAGCGGTGCACGCGGCGCGCCGCGGCCAGCGCCGCCGGCGCCGGCAGGAAGCGCGGCGCCAGCAGCAGCGCGCCGAAGCCGACACAGCCAGACACCGCGAGGCCCTCGGGCAACGTGGCGAGCAGGCCCACGGCCGCAGCCCAGCAGGCAAAGGCACCGGCCGCGGTGGACCACCACCGGCGTCCGGCGCTGAGCCGCGCATAGGCGATGCAGAAGACCATGGCGGCCGCCATGCCGGCCAGGGCAAACCCGGCCGCCACCGCACCGAAGGGGCCGCCCTGCTCCAGGGCGATGACGAGCAGCACGGGCCCGGCCACGACGGGAAAGCTGCCGAGCCAGCCGGCGACGCCCGGCCCGAAGCGCCGGCCCACCAGCGTGACCGCCGCCAGCAGCACCGGGATCAGCAGCAGCTTGATCAGCAGGATGGTCATGGCCATGCAGGCGGCACGACCGGCGCAATCGCAGTGGCGGGGGACTGCCCCGCCGACCGCTCCAGGCGGAGTACGGGCGTGGAGCCCCGCGATCCTACGGCAGGGTCATCCGCGGCGACCCAGATGCCGGTGCGCCACCGCGCGATCTCAGGCGCGGCGGCCCGGGCTGAAACGCAGGATCGTGAACAACACGCCGGTCGTGAACAGGATCTCGCCGAAGTTCGCCACCGGCAGCGCGTAGGGGCCCCACAGGCGCCCGCTGCCGGCGGCAAAGAACATCAGGCCCGGCAGGATCACGAGCCACTTCCACCCGTGGCGCACCCAGAGGGCGATGCCGACGGCAACCATGATGGCGTTCATGGCGATGGCCGGCAGTGAACTGGGGCCGTTGGCGAAGGGCGTCGAGTCAGGGCTGCAGAACTGGGCGGGGGACACCCGGGTCGAGTAGCGCAGCGTGTCGGCGATGCAGGCCGGCCGCAGTTCGACGGCGGGTACCGAGCCACCGCCGCCAAAGACGAGGCCCAGGGCGTACGGCAGGTCGTGAATGATCAGCCCGACTGCCACGACGCAGAACGCGCCCATGACGATGCGGTTGCGCGCCCAGGCGAGGCCCGCGAGCCGTGCGATGGAGCCCGCCACGATCACCAGCAGCGGCAGCATCGTCCAGTGCCAGACGAAGGCCGGGACGCTCATGTTGTAGAGCAGGTCCCCCTCGCCGATGAACCGGCCCATGCCGATGCGGAAGTTGTCGTACCAGAGGAGCGTGTTGCCGATCAGCAGGATGGTGAGCGCCACCGGCCGGCCCGCCGGCGTCCAGGCACGCCAGCCCCAGCCCAGCAGGCCCAGGTGGATCACGGCAAACAGCAGGAAGATGAACGACAGCATCGGGTGCTCCTCGGTGCAGGGCTGGTCGGCAGGGCCGGCGTCACGGACCGGCCATCACCGGCACCGTGCCCTGCCCGCCCGTCAGTGTAAAGCGGCCCCCATGGTGCTGGACGAGCGGGCCTCGGCCGGATCGAACCGCACCGGCCGTCCGCTGCGCAGCCAGACGACAAGGGCCAGCACGAAGGCCGCGAGGTTCGCGCCACCGACCAGGATGATGGGCCCGGAGATGCGCCAGTAGTCGAAGAGGTACCCGCCAGCCAGGCTCGTCATCAGGATGCCGAGGGAGCCGCAGAAGCCCGCCAGCCCGATGACGGAGCCGCGCACGTCCAGCGGCGTCTCCTGGCCCAGCAGGCCCGTGACCGACAGGATCACGCTCATCTGGCCGATGCCGACCAGCACGCAGCCGAGGTAGCCCATGGGCGCGAACGGCTGTTCCTGCAGGCCCAGCAGCGTGTAGCCCACGGCCGCCACCAGCAGCGCCGCCACGACGCAGGCCAGGCGGTGCCAGCGGTCGATCAGCCAGCCCGCGACCGGGGCCCAGACCAGCGCCGACCCCTGGATCAGCGCGAACATCAGCCCGGCCCGCGCCAGCGCCTCGGGGCCGTCGAGGCCTTCGTCGCGGCCGACGCGCTGCAGCCAGAGCGACACGAACGTGGCGACGAGCGTCAGGTCGGCGCGCGAAATGAACGACCCCGCGTAGCAGACCAGCAGGCGCGGGTTCTCGAGGCCCTGGCGCACGCCGGTCTGCACGATCCGCAGCAGCGGCATGCGGGCACCGCGGCCCTGCGGCGTGCCGCCCTTCAGCCCCAGCTGCATGGCCAGCGCCGTGAAGGCGGCGAGGCCCGCCATGGTGAACAGCATCGCCCGGCCGGCGGCGGCGCTGTCGAGCCCCCGGGACTGGAAGATCGTGGGCAGCGCCGCGAACAGCGCCGTCGCGAGACCGATGCCAAGGCCGTTGAGCACGCCCGAGACGCCGGCCAGCTTGCCGCGCGAGGTCTCGGCCGGGTAGTCGGCGGCGGTCACGGCGATCATGACGCCGACGAAGGCGAGCCCGATGGCATAGATGAACCGGCCGACGTAGAGGTCGGCCACGCTGCTGGCGAGGCCATAGGCCAGGAACCCGGCTCCGGCCACGAGCGTGCCGATGGCGTACAGCGGGCGGCGGCCAACCCGGTCGGAGAGGCCACCGGCAAAGCTCACCAGCGCCAGCACCACGACCTCGTGCATGGTGATCAGCAGGCCCGTGACCTGCCCGTGGCGGTCGGGGGGAATGCCGATGATCTCGGTCAGGACGTAGGGCTGGGAGAAGCTCAGGAAGCTGATGACCGGCATGATCGCCAGGCACGCGTAGAGCCATGTCCAGGCGTTGAGGGCACTGATGCCGCTGGCGAACTCGAAGGGTCCCAGCCGGTAGCCCGGGGCCTGGACGGCTGTCGCACGGCTTGCCATCTGCTGCTCCACGCCGGCCCGGCGGGCTGGCCGCGGCCGAGTATGCCCGGGCCCGCGGCCGCCACCACGGCGCGATACACTTTGTTACAGCGGGCCGCGGGGCCCGTGACTAGGCTCTGGCCACCAGAGTACCGGCTATGCGCCGTGCCACCCGGGCTGCGGCAGGGGGTCCAACGATCATGTGGCGCTTCATCAGGCTCGGCCTGCTCACCCTGGCCGTGCTGGCGGTGGCCGGCATCGCCGTGGCGGTGTGGGCCTACCGGGACATCCCGGCCGAGGTCCTCGAGGCCCGCTATGCGGGGCCTGCCTCCCGCTTCATCACCATCGACGGCGTGCGCCTGCACTACCGTGACGAGGGCAGCGGCCCCGTCGTCGTGCTGCTGCACGCGAACTTCTCGAACCTGATCGACTGGGACCCGTGGGTCGACGCGCTGAAGGACCGCTACCGCGTCGTGCGCCTCGACATGACGAGCCACGGCCTGACCGGCCCCGACCCGACGGGCGACTACGGCCTGCCGCGCACCCTCGAACTGGTGGAGCGGTTCCTCGACGAGCTGGGCATCGAGAAGGCCACCCTCGGCGGCACCTCGCTCGGTGGCACGGTGGCCATCCACTACAGCGTCCGGCACCCGGAGCGGGTCGAGCGGCTGGTGCTGCTGAGCCCGGGCTCCCTCGAGGGCCGCGAGCGCGCCCGCCAGGGCCTGCCGAAGGCGGCCTACGTGCTGACCTGGATCCTGCCGCGGGCGCTGCCGGAGTTCATGCTCCGCAGCGGCTTCGGTGACCCGTCGAAGCTGCCCGAGTCCCTCGTCGACCGCTGGTACGACATGTGGATGCGCGAGGGCCAGCGCAAGGCGCAGCTCGACCGGCTGTCGCAGTACGAGTCGGGCGACATCGAGGGCCTGGTCCGCGCCATCCGGGCCCCGGTGCTGCTGCTGTGGGGCGAGGCCAACACGACGGCCCTCTTCGAGCAGGCCGGCGAGTTCCGCGAACTGCTCGAGAACGCGCCGTCGGTCACCTTCATCAGCTATCCCGGCGTGGGCCACATGGCCGTCGAGGAAGCCGGCGCCGAGATCGGCCGCGACGTACGCGCCTGGCTCGACCGCCCCATCTGACACCTGCGGGGTCTCCGGCCGCGCCGGAACCCGACTGACGAGGAGCTGACCATGGATCGCGACACGGCCGTACGCCTGGCCCAGCAGGCCATCAAGGCCAACAACAAGCGGCTGATCGACGCGCTGCTCGCGCGCAAGGCCGAGCGCGAGCGTTCGCCGCAACCGCCGCGCAGCGTCGCGGAGCTGCCGCTGGTGGCCGTCACCTGCGCCACGGGCTGGGAGTGCTACGCCATCGTCGAGGAGCTGGTGAAGAGCGGCAAGTTCCGCGTGCGCGCCCTCTACCGCACTCCGGGCACCCAGGCCGCGGAGCGCCTCGAGACGCTCTTCCGCGAGACGGAGGCCCGCGAGCCGGGGCTCCTGACGCTGCTTTCGGGCGTCGACATGAACTCGGCGGCGAAGCTCACCGAAGCCTTCGCCGGCTGCCAGGGCGTGGTGCTGTACTACACCGCCAACACCAGCAAGGCCGGCAAGGTCACCAACCACGGCAAGGACCCCGTGGGCGGGCGCGCGGCCGTGATGCGCCAGGTGATGGCCTCGCTCGAGGCACTCAAGGCGAACCCCTCGGTGCAGCACTGCATCACGCTGATCTTCCCCACCGACAAGGTGCACGGGCTCGTCGACGCCGCGCCGCCGGCGCCGTGGTGGATCGAGCAGAAGCTGCGGCTGACGCCGTTCCTGCGCAGCCAGGGCGTCAACGTGACCTGCATCTACCGGCCGGCCTACTACTACGCCATGCACCGGGTCGACTACACCGCCAAGGAACACTTCCGCGGCGACTCGAGCCTGTCGCGCACGATGATCCGCGAGAACAACATCCCGGGCATCACCGAGCCGGACTTCCTCGTGAACTGGGTCGACGTGCGTGACATCGGCAAGTGGGTCGGCACCTGCTTCGAGTACCCGGAGGTCTTCGCCAACGAGGACCTCTCCATCGCCTCGTCGGCCCACACGGCCCATGAGCTCGTGGCCATCGCCGAGCGCGAGAACCGCCACGGCACGCGCTTCAAGTACAAGCAGTTCCCGCTGTGGCTGATGAAGACGCTGAGCTTCTTCAGCGAGGAGGTCGTGTACCCGCTGCGCTACGCCGAGTGGTACACCGACCGTACCAACGGCTACGACTTCGCCAGCAACGACGACCTGGCCGACCTCGACCGCGTGCACCCGCGCTGGACCTTCGAGCGCGAACTCGAGTTCTGGGGCATCAACGACATCAAGCCTGCCGCGAAGGCCTAGGCGCGGCCGCCAGACCGGGACCGCCCACCGCCCGCCCGGGGATGGGTTGCTGCAACCCGTCCCCTGCCCCCGGTGCGCAGCAGGCATCGCGCCGGCAAGGGCCGGCGGAGCCTTCGGCCGGCAACAGCCGGCTACACGAGCACCCGCTCGATGCCGCCGTCGTTGGCCTTCTTCACGTACTCGGCCATCCAGTTCGCGCCGAGCACCTGGTTCGCGATCTCGACGACGATGTAGTCGGCCTCGAGCAGGCCGTTCTGCAGGTCTTCGCCGTAGCGCTTGAGCCCCTGCAGGCAGCTGGGGCACGACGTCAGGATCTTCATCGGGCCCTGGCCACCCACGGCGCCGCTGGCGCGCAGTTCCACCTCGTTCTTCTTCAACTCCTGCTCCTTGCGGAACCGGACCTGGGTCGAGATGTCGGGGCGGGTGATGCCGAAGGTCCCGCTCTCGCCGCAGCAGCGCTCGCTCTTGACGACGTTGGGGCCGACGAGGGCCTTCACCGTCTTCATGGGGTCCTGCAGCTTCATCGGCGAGTGGCAGGGGTCGTGGTACAGGTAGCCGCCGTTGCCGTCGAGCTTCATGCCCTTCTCGAGCAGGAACTCGTGGATGTCGATGATGCGGCAGCCCGGGAAGATCTTCTCGAACTGGTAGCCCTGCAGCTGGTCGTAGCAGGTGCCGCAGCTGACCACGACGGTCTTGATGTCGAGGTAGTTCAGCGTGTTCGCGACCCGGTGGAACAGCACCCGGTTGTCGGTGATGAGCTTCTCGGCCTTGTCGAACTCGCCGGCGCCGCGCTGCGGGTAGCCGCAGCAGAGGTAGCCGGGCGGCAGCACGGTCTGCACGCCGACGTGCCAGAGCATGGCCTGCGTCGCGAGCCCCACCTGCGAGAACAGCCGCTCGGAGCCGCAGCCCGGGAAGTAGAACACCGCCTCGCTGTCGGCCGTCGTCGTCTGCGGGTTGCGGATGATCGGGACGTAGTCCTTGTCCTCGATATCGAGCAGCGCCCGGGCGGTCTTCTTCGGCAGCCCGCCGGGCATCTTCTTGTTGACGAAGTGGATGACCTGCTCGCGGACGGGCGCCGGCCCGACCGTGGCCGGCGGCGCCGCCATCTGCGGCTTCGTGAACGCCTTCAGCAGGTTGCTGGCCGTGCGCTGGACGTTGAAGCCCACGTCGACCATGGCCGTGCGCATCAGCTTGATGGTCTCGGGGTTCGTCGCCGTCAGGAACAGGTCGGCCGCCTTCGCCGCCGGCCGGAAGCTCTTCTTGCCCATCTTGCGCAGCAGGTTGCGCATGTTCATCGACACGTCGCCGAAGTCGATGTCGACGGGGCACGGGTTCAGGCACTTGTGGCAGACGGTGCAGTGGTCGGCCACGTCCTCGAAGTCCTGCCAGTGGCGGATGCTGACGCCGCGGCGCGTCTGCTCCTCGTAGAGGAAGGCCTCGATCAGCAGCGACGTGGCAAGGATCTTGTTGCGTGGGCTGTAGAGCAGGTTGGCCCGCGGCACGTGGGTCGCGCAGACCGGCTTGCACTTGCCGCAGCGCAGGCAGTCCTTGACGCTGGTCGCGATGTCGCCGATGTCGCTCTGCTTCATGATGAGCGACTCGTAGCCCATCAGGCTGAAGCTCGGCGTGTAGGCGTTGGTCAGGTCGGCGTGCAGGGCCGGGTCGCGCAGCAGCTTGCCGCGGTTGAAGCGCCCCTCGGGGTCGATGCGGCGCTTGTAGGCGGTGAAGTCGGCGAGCTCCGCGTCGGTCAGGAACTCGAGCTTCGTGATGCCGATGCCGTGCTCCCCCGAGATCACGCCGCCCAGGGCCCGCGCCAGCTTCATCACCCGGGCGACGGCGCGCTGCGCCGTCTGCAGCATCTGGTAGTCGTCGCTGTTGACCGGGATGTTGGTGTGCACGTTGCCGTCGCCGGCGTGCATGTGCAGCGCGATCCAGACCCGGCCGCGCAGGACCTGCCGGTGGATGGCCTGGCAGGCCTCGAGCACGGGCTGCAGGGCGGCGCCTGCGAAGATCAGCCGCAGCTGGTCGCGGATGTCGCGCTTCCACGACGCCCGCAGGGTGTGGTCCTGCAGCGACTGGAACAGCGTGCGCCCGGAGGCCGGATCGACCGTATCGAGGCCGTCGAGCCAGCCCTGCCAGCGAGCACGCACGTCGCGCAGCAGGGATAGCGCCTGCTGCGAGCGGTCCTCCAGGAACTCGGCGCTGGCGATCTCGCCGGCGTCGTCGCCGCGCCCGACGGGCAGGTTGCCGGTGCGGAAGAAGGCCTCCAGGGCGTCGACCAGGGCCAGCTTGTTCTGCAGCGACAGCTCGATGTTGATGCGCTCGACGCCCTCGGTGTACTCGCCGAGGCGCGGCAGCGGGATGACCACGTCTTCGTTGATCTTGAAGGCGTTGGTGTGCTTGCTGATGGCCGCCGTGCGCTTGCGGTCGAGCCAGAACTTCTTGCGCGCCTCGGCGCTGACCGCCACGAAGCCCTCGCCGGACCGGCTGTTGGCGATGCGCACCACCTCGCTGGTGGCCCGGGCGACGGCGTCGGGGTCGTCACCGGCGATGTCACCGATGAGGACCATCTTGGGCAGCCCGCCCCGCTTCGACTTGGTGGCGTAGCCGACGGCCTTGAGGTACCGGTCGTCCAGGTGCTCGAGGCCCGCCAGCACGGCGCCGCCCTGGCGCTGCTGTTCGAAGAGGTAGTCCTTGATCTCGACGATGCTCGGCACCGCGTCGCGGGCGTTGCCGAAGAACTCCAGGCACACCGTGCGGGTGTGCGCCGGCATGCGGTGCACGATCCAGCGGCCGCTGGTGATGATGCCGTCACAGCCCTCCTTCTGGATGCCGGGCAGGCCCGCCAGGAATTTGTCGGTGACGTCCTTGCCGAGGCCGGCCTTGCGGAAGGTGCCGCCCGGGATGTCGAGCCGCTCGGTGCGCTCGACCGTCTGGCCCGACGCGTCGAACCAGCGCAGCTCGAAGCTCGCCACCGGCACGTCGTGGATCTTGCCGAGGTTGTGGTCGAGACGCACCACCTCGAGCCAGCGCGCGTCCGGGGTCACCATCTTCCACGACGCGAGGTTGTCGAGGGCGGTGCCCCAGAGCACGGCCTTCTTGCCGCCGGCGTTCATGGCGATGTTGCCGCCGACGCAGGAGGCATCGGCCGAGGTCGGGTCGACGGCGAAGACGTAGCCCGCCCGCTCGGCGGCCTCGGCCACCCGGGCGGTGACGACGCCGGCCTCGGTCCGGACCGTTGGCACCTCGTGCCCGACGCCGGGCAGCGTCACCAGCTCGACGGCGGAAATGGCCTCGAGCTTCTCGGTGTTGATGACCGCGCTCTTCCAGCTCAGCGGCACGGCGCTGCCGGTATAGCCGGTGCCGCCGCCCCGCGGGATGATCGTAAGGTTGAGCTCGATGCAGGCCGCCACGAGCCCGGCCATCTCGGCCTCGCTGTCGGGCATGAGCACGACGAAGGGGAACTCGACCCGCCAGTCGGTGGCGTCCGTCACGTGGGAGACGCGGGAGAGCCCGTCGAAGCGGATGTTGTCGCGGGCCGTGTGCCGCCCCAGCACCTGCCGGGCCCGGCGCCGCAGCGAGGCCACCTCGGCGAACTGGTCGGCGAAGCGCTGCACCGCCTGCCGGGCTGCCTGCAAAAGCTCGCCCACCAGGGCGTCGCGCTCGCCGGCCGCCGGCGTGCGGCGGCCCTCGATGGCCTGCAGCCGGTGGTACAGGGCATCGATGAGCTGCTGGCGCCGCTTCGGGCTGTCGAGGAGGTCATCTTCGAGGTAGGGGTTGCGCTGCACGACCCAGATGTCGCCCAGCACCTCGTAGAGCATCCGCGCCGAGCGGCCCGTCTGGCGCTCGGTGCGCAGCCGGTCGAGCACGTCCCAGGCCCGGGGGCCCAGCAGCCGGATGACGATCTCGCGGTCGGAGAACGACGTGTAGTTGTAGGGGATTTCGCGCAGCCGTGGCGGCGCGTCCGGCGGCGGCGGGAGAGCCGGCCGGACAGGAGCTTCAGGGGCAGCCTGGGTCAGGGCCATGCGGGATGTTCGCGGGGGTTAATGCACGGGGATGGTAGCGCAGTTCGCTGGCCGGCCCGCGCCGGATACGCCAGCGGTACGCAGCGCGGGCGCGGGGCCCGGCAGGACCATCATCAAGACGCGTGCACCACCCGCGCCGCGCTTGCCTGCCCGGGGACCCTGTGCAAAATACGGCGGCCGTGGGCCGCCCCCGTCCGGGCAGCGGCCAGCACCAGGGTTCCTGGGGAGTCAACATGATCAAGGCCGAAGGCCTCACCAAGCGCTACGGCGCCCTGACCGCCGTCGACGGGCTCAGCTTCACCGTCCAGCCTGGCGAGGTGCTGGGCTTCCTAGGGCCCAACGGGGCCGGCAAGACCACGACCATGCGCATGCTGGCGGGCTTCGTGCCGCCTACGGCGGGCCGGGCCGAGGTCTGCGGCTTCTCCATCGAAGACCGGCCGGTCGAGGCGAAGCAGCGGCTTGGCTACCTGCCCGAGGGCGCGCCGTCCTACGGCGAGATGACGCCCCGGGCCTTCCTGGCCTTCATCGCTGCGGTGCGACGCCTGTCGGGCCCGGAGCGCGCCCGGCGCATCGACGAGGTGGTGGGCCGGCTGCAGCTCGGCGCCGTGCTCGACCGCCCCATCGAGACGCTGTCGAAGGGCTTCCGCCGCCGCGTCGGGCTCGCCCAGGCCATCCTGCACGACCCGCCGGTGCTGATCCTCGACGAGCCCACCGACGGCCTCGACCCCAACCAGAAGCACGAGGTCCGCCAGCTGATCAACGGCATGGCGGCGGACAAGATCATCGTCATCTCGACCCACATCCTCGAAGAGGTCGACGCGGTCTGCACCCGGGCCATCATCATCGCCGGGGGCCGGATCGTCGCCGACGAGAAGCCCGCCGGGCTCATCGCCCGCTCGCGCTACCACAACGCCGTGACGCTGCGGCTCGCCCCGGGCGGTGACGCCGCGGCCGTCGCCGGCGAGCTGCGGCAGGTGCCGGGCGTCGCCGAGGTCGAGGTCCGCGACGGCGCCGTGACGGCCTTCCCCCGGCCCGGCGCCGCGCTGCTGACGGCCATCGGCGACCTGGCCGGCAGCCGCGGCTGGGCGCTGGACCGGCTCGAGCTCGAGTCCGGCCGCCTCGACGAGGTGTTCCGCACGATCACCACGGGCAGCGCCCCGGGGAGGGCGGCCTGATGGACGGCATCCGCACCATCGCCCGCCGCGAGCTGCAGGGTTACTTCGCAACGCCGCTGGCCTACGTCTTCATCGTCATCTTCCTGGCACTGATGGGGGCCTTCACGTTCTACCTGGGCGGCTTCTACGAGCGCGGCCAGGCCGACCTGCAGCCCTTCTTCAGCTTCCACCCGTGGCTGTACCTGTTCCTGGTGCCGGCCATCGCCATGCGGCTCTGGGCCGAGGAGCGCAAGAGCGGCAGCATCGAGCTCCTGATGACGCTGCCGGTGACGACCTGGCAGGCGGTCCTAGGCAAGTTCGCGGCCGCCTGGGCCTTCACCGGCGTCGCGCTGCTGCTGACCTTCCCCGTCTGGATCACGGTCAGCTACCTGGGCGACCCGGACCACGGCGTCATCGTCGCCGGCTACCTCGGCAGCTGGCTCATGGCCGGCAGCTTCCTGGCCATCGGCTCGGCCATCTCGGCGGCCAACCGCAACCAGGTGGTGGCGTTCATCATCACGGTGGTCATCTGCTTCGTCTTCCTGCTGGCCGGGCTGCCGCTGGTCCTCGACTTCTTCAGCGGCTGGCTGCCGGAGCCCCTGCTCGACGCCCTGGCGGGCCTGTCGTTCCTGACCCACTTCACGGCCATCAGCAAGGGCGTCCTCGACCTGCGCGACCTGCTGTACTTCGGCCTCGTGATCGGCTTCTGGCTGTACGCCACCGCGATCGTGGTGGACCTGAAGAAGGCGGACTGACATGGCGGACCTCGCAACCGGCAACCGGCGGACCCTCGGGCGCATCGGGCTCGTGGTGCTCGCCATCGGCTTCATCATCGCGGTCGCTGCGGTCAACATGGCCTTCAAGGGCCTGCGGCTCGACCTGACGGAGAACCGCCTCTACACGCTGTCGGAGGGCACGCGGAACGTGCTCGCCGACATCCCCGAGCCCGTCAACGTCTACTTTTTCTGGTCAGACCGGGCGACCACCAGCATCCCGTACCTGCGCAGCTACGCCGCGCGCGTCCGGGAAATGCTCGAGGAGTTCGCCAGCCGCTCCAACGGCAAGCTGCGCTTCACCGTCGTCGACCCGCAGCCCTTCTCGGAGGACGAGGACCGGGCCGCCCAGTTCGGCCTGCAGCCGGCCAACCTGCCGACGACGCCGGAGCCCGTGTACCTCGGCATCGCCGGCACCAACAGCGTGGGCGACCAGGAGATCATCCCGTTCCTCGATCCCGGCAAGGAGCAGTTCCTCGAGTACGACCTGGCGAAGCTCGTCTACTCACTCGCCAAGCCGAAGAAACCGGTGATCGGCCTGCTGTCAGGGCTGCCGATGATGGCGGGCTTCGACCCCATGACCCAGCAGATGCGCGAGCCGTACGCCATCGCGGAGCAGCTGCAGCAGCTCTTCGAGCTGCGCGTCGTCGGCGAGGACCAGCCGCGCATCGACGACGAGGTGCAGGTGCTGCTGGTGGTGCACCCGAAGGAGCTCACCGACGCCGCGCTCTACGCCATCGACCAGTTCGTGCTCCGGGGCGGCAGGGCCTTCGTCTTCGTCGATCCCTTCGCCGAGATCGACCCGGGCAACCCCATGGAGCCGCCGGGCCCCGGCGGCAGCAAGGCCTCGGACCTCGGGCGCCTGCTCGACGCCTGGGGCGTCACCGTCGACACCGGGAAGTTCGTCGCCGACGACCGTTTCGCGCTGACCGTGGGCGGCCTCACGGCCCGGCCGGTGCGGCACCTCGGCATCATCGGCGTAGACCAGTCGGCCATGGACCAGGACGACGTCGTCACCGGCGGCCTTGGCGTGGTGAACCTCGCCTTCGCCGGCCACATCGCCCGGAAGGACGGCGCGACCATCGAGGTCACGCCGCTCATCCGCAGCAGCGAAAGCGCAGCCCTGATCCCGACGAGCCGCCTCGCCTTCCTGCCGGATCCCTCGCTGCTGCGCGATGACTTCGCGCCCACGGACGAGCGCTACACCATCGCGGCCCGGCTCACGGGCACCGTCCGGACGGCGTTTCCGGACGGGCCTCCGGCGGGCGCCGGTGGCCCCGCCCCCCACCTCACGGAGTCGGCAGCGCCCGTGGACATCCTGCTGGTGGCCGATGCCGACGTCGTCGCCGACCGGCTGTGGGTACAGAACCAGAACTTCCTCGGCCAGCGCATCTCCCAGGCCTTCGCCAACAATGGCGACCTGGTGATCAACGGCGTCGACAACCTGCTCGGCAGCAGCGACCTCATCAGCATCCGCAGCCGCGCCACCTTCAGCCGGCCCTTCGACAAGGTGCTCGAGCTGCGCCGGGCGGCGGAGGCGCGGCTCGTGCAGTCGGAGGAAGCGCTCCAGCAGGAACTGCGCGACACCGAGGCCCGGCTCAGCGAGCTGCAGGCGGCCCGCCAGGACGGGGGCACGGGCAGCCTGCTGCTCTCGCCCGAGCAGCAGCGGGAGATCGACCGCTTCCAGGCCCGCCGCCTCGACATCCGCAAGGAGCTGCGGCAGGTACAGCGCTCGCTGGACCAGGACATCGAGCGGCTCGGCAACCGGCTCAAGGCCATCAACATCGCCGGCATCCCGCTGCTGATCTCGCTGCTGAGCCTCGGCCTGTACCTCGGCCGCCGCCGGCGCAGCCGGGCGGCGCCGGAGGTTCAGCCGTGAATCGCCGCGCGCTCGTCGTCCTGCTCGGACTGCTGGCGGCGCTCGGCATCGTCGTCGCCATCGGCAGCCTGACGGGCCGGGGGCAGGGCCCGCAGGACGAGGCCTTCATGCCCGAGCTGAAGGCGGCGCTCGGCGACCTCAGCAGCGTCGTCGTCACAGGCCCTGGGAACCAGGTCATCGCCACCATCAACCGCGACGGCGAGCGCTGGGTCGTGGCCGAGGGCGGCAACTACCCCGCCGACGTGGGCCGGCTGCGGCAGATCCTGCAGGCGCTGGCCGACGCACGCCGCCTCGAGGAAAAGACCTCGTCGCCCGACCTCTACGACCGCCTCGGCGTGACCGAGCCCGGCGCTGCCGGCTCCCGCGCCGTGCAGCTGGACTTCAAGGGGGCGAAGCCGGTGCCCGGCGTGATCATCGGTGACACCAGTGTCGGCGGCGGCGACCGCGCCTACATGCGCCGGGTCGGCGAGGCCACCAGCTGGCTCGTCTCCGGCAAGTACGACATCGGCCGGACCACGGGGCAGTGGCTCGACCGGGTGGTCGTCGACCTGCCCGCGTCCCGCATCAAGGCCGTGACCATCACGCACCCGGGCCTCGAGGTACTGCGCCTCGCGAAGGCCGACGAGGCGGCGGCCGATTTCGCCGTGCAGGGCATTCCCGCCGGCCGGCAGCCCAGCTTCGAGGGCGTGGCCAACGGCACCGGCGGCGCCCTCGGTGCCCTCGAGCTCGAGGCCGTCGCCGGCCGCGCGGTGCTCGGCGACCGCCCGCCGAAGCCGGTGGTCGCACGGTTCGAGGCCTTCTCGGGCCTCGTCGTCGAAGTGAGCGCCTGGCGGCTTGGCGACGGGACCCGGTTCACGTTCCAGGCGTCGGCACCGCCTGACAATGCGGCTGCAAAGGCCGAAGCCGACGCGCTGAACGCACGGACCGGCGGCTGGGTGTATACGCTGCCGTCGTTCAAGGCCGAACTGCTGACGAAGCGCATGGCGGACCTGCTGCAGCCCTGAGCGGGCACAGGTCACCGAAAGGACGACGCGCATGCAAGTCGACTACGGCCCCGCCGCGCGGCTGGGCGTCGCGGTACCCCACTCGAACCCGACGGTGGAGCCGGAGCTGCGCGCGCTCATGGCCCCCGGCGTCGAGGTGTACGCCACGCGCCTCTTCCACCCGGCGCCCCGCGTCGAGGACCGGCTGAACCACTACATCCGCCACCTGCCCGATGCGGCGCGGACTTTCGGCACCCTCGACATCCGGGCCTTCGGGCTCGGCTGCACGGGCACGTCGTACGTGGCGGGCCTCGAACTCGAGGACCGCCTCGTCACCGAGGCAACTGCCGAGTGCCGGCTGCCGGTGGTCACGGCGACCCAGGCCATCCGCCAGGCGCTGGCAGCCCTCGGCGTCCGGCGCATCGCGCTGGTCTCGCCCTACCCGGAAGCGCTGGCCGAGGCGGGCTACGCCTACTGGCGCGATGCCGGCATCGAGCTCACCGCGCGGCTGCGCGTCGACCCGGCCCTGGACGACACCCACCGCATCTACGAGCTGACGAGCGATGACGCCCTGCGCGCACTGCGCGCCATCGACGGTACCGGGGCCGAGGCCCTCGTCGCCACCGGCACCGGCATGCCGACGCTGCGGGCGCTGCGCGAACTGCAGCGGCAGGAGAACCGCCCGGTGCTGTCGTCGAACCTGTGCCTCGCCTGGGCGCTGCAGCGCCATGCGCTGCCGGACACGGCCCCCGCGTCGCCGGGGCACCTGCTGGCCGGCCTTCGGCTCGACCCGGCCTGACGGCCAAAGTGGCACCGGCCACCAACGGCCGCCCCACCCGCTCGCGCCGACGGCCCTTCAGCCGCCGGCGATCAGCGCCCGGATCTCCCGCAGCTTCGCCTTGATGCGCTGCGCGTTGGCGGGCCCCATGCGGACCAGCACCTTCTGCCCGGCCGAGCGTGACTCGAGGGCCGGATCGGCGAACTCGTACAGGACCTCGGGCCGCACCAGCGGGATCGGCCCCTCGATTTCCGGCGCGGCCAGCAGGTCGTCGATGGCCTGCACCAGCCGGTCGTTGAAATAGCGGCCCGGGTAGCCGAGGTCTTCGTAGGCCTGCTGGAACAGCGGGTAGAAACGGCGGTAGACCGCCACGGCAGCCGCCGCGTCGAGCAGCGTGGCGACGCGCACGTAAGCGTCGTAGCGGCCGAAGTTCGCGGCGTCGAGCACCGGCGCTTCCTCGCTGCCCCCGACGACAAACGCGCCAGCCGCCTCGCGCACCGGCCACTTCGATCGCGGCGCCTGGCGGCGCGGCAGGTTGTCGACGGTGGCCACGAAGCGCCGTGCCAGCCCGTCGGTGAAGAACAGCTGCCGGAAGGCCGGCGCGCCGACCAGTTCCGCCAGCTCGCGGCCCAGCATGCCGTCGCTGTCGTCGAGGGCCGGCAGCGGCTCGGCGGGTACGGCCTCGGGTGGTGCGTCGAGCGGGAAACCGGGGCCGGGCTCCACGGCGGCAGGCGCCTCGGGCAAGGGCTCCGCTGGCAGCACGGGCGCCGCCGGTGGTGGTGGCGGTGACGCACCCTGCCACAGCCACCAGGCCCCGGCAGCCAGCGCCAGGACGATGACCAGCGCCATGACGCGACGTCCCTGGCCGGCACGGCGCTCACCACCACCGGGCAGCCCCGGCGGCCGCTCATCCGGCTCAACCTTGATCGTGTCCGGCTTGATTGCGTCCGGCTTGATCGTATCTGGTTCCTGCATCGCGAGTCGGCACCCTGATGCCTCGTTGGCCGAACGTTACCACGACCGCACCGCCGGGCCGGCCAGCGGGGCGGAGGGCGTCAGCGCCGTCCCGTGGCCGCGTCGTACGCCTTCCGCCGCACCAGGGCCCGGCGGTCGAGATGATCGAGCACCGCGCGGTCGAGGCCCGCCACGGGCGTGAACTTCGTGCCCATCACCAGCGTCAGGTCGCTGTCGGGCCGGTACCCGGGCCACGGCGGCAGGCCGGGGCCGTTGGGGTTGCCGTGCTTCGCCATGTTGACCCAGTAGCCACGCACGGTGTCGCCCCAGGCCAGGTCCTCGGCGCTGGGCCGGAACACCGCCGCCTCGGCCGGGCGCTGGAACTCCGGGTGGATGTCGAGGCGGCCGAAGACGTAGGGCATCTCGAGGCCGTGCACCGAACCCGGGAACCGGCCGCGCACCGCCGTCTGCTGGTAGTCGGTGCGATACAGCCACGCGGGCGAGGACACGTTGGCCATCTGCCTGGCGAGGTAGCGCGTGGGACTCAGGAAGAGGCCCTCGGCGAACCACCGCTGCGAAACGCCGATACGGGTCCACTGGTCGTCGAAGGGCGCCAGGTCCTCGTCGGACAGCCCCTCGAGCAGCGCACCGGCCAGGAACCACTGCCCGATGAGGGGGATGTCGGCGATCTGGTTCCACTCCCAGCTGTTGGCCCCGCCGATGTAGGGCACGTCGTGCTGCTCGCCGCGCTCGAAGACCCGCGCCAGGTCGTCGACGATGACCTTGCCGTCGACGACCGGGTTGAAGGGCCGCTGCTTCGCCTTCTGGTAGGCGACGATATCGGGCCAGGGAACATTGCGCAGCGCCGCGACCACCTGCTCGTCGGTGCCGCGGGCGATGCCAAAGTGCGCAGCGAACTCCTCGCCGATGCCCTCGCTCGACATGCCCGTCAGCCCCCGGGGCATCGTCTCGCGATAGTGCATCGACCGGTCGATGAGCACGCCGCTGCCCATGGCGATGGCCCGGTGGAACAGGCCGCGGGCCCTGGGCGAGGCCATCAGGTAATTCACCGACACGCCGCCGGCCGAGTGGCCGAAAATCGTGACCTTGCCCGGATCGCCACCGAAGGCCGCGATGTTCCGCTGCACCCACTCCAGGGCCGCGATCTGGTCGAACAGGCCGTAATTGACCAGCGGCTCGCCCGACTGCAGCCGGCTCAGCGCGGGGTGGCCGAAGCGGCCGAGGTAGCCCAGCCGGTAGTTGACGACGACGAGCACGATGCCTTCGCGGGCGAGCACCGTGCCGTCGTACAGCGGCATGACGTTGGAGCCGGCCTGCATGTTGCCGCCGTGCATGTAGAACATGACGGGCACCGGGCCTCGCCCGGGAGCGGGCGCCCAGACGGTGAGCGTCAGGCAGTCCTCGTCGAGGCCGGCCGACCGCAGCGAATCGTTGACCCACTCCTCGCTGTAGTCGCCGATGTGCTGCGGGCAGGCGTGGCCGTGGCGGTCCGCGTCGCGCACGCCCGTCCAGGCGGCAGCGGGCTGCGGCGGACGCCAGCGGAGCGCGCCGACCGGCGGTGCCGCGTAGGGAATGCCGAGGAAGCGCTGCACGCCGTCTTCGCTGACGCCCCGGAGTTCGCCCGTCTCGACGCGGACGACGGGACGGTCGGCAGCCCGGGCCGGTGCCAGGGCGACGAGGACCAGCAGGATGGCGCACACCGCCACCCGGCCCGGGATCGGGACCATCGACTTCTCCACGGGGCCGGACGCCCCGCGGTCAGGTTACCCGCTTCAGCTGTCCCGCGGCATCACCCGCCCGCACCCAGATGCTCGCGGAGGAAACGGTCCAGGGTCTCGAACAGCTGGCGGCGATGACCCTTGTCGGCCAGCGCGTGATTGCCGCCCGGGATCTCGAGGTAGGTGACGGGCCGCCCGGCGGCGGTGAGCGCGCGCTCCATGGACCGCGAATGATCGACGGCGACGACCCGGTCGCGGTCACCGTGGACCAGCAGCACCGGCGCGGTGATGGCGCCGGCCCGCTGCAGGGGCGAGGCCGCGGCAAGCTGCGGCCCGTCGCGCCAGGGGCTGCCGATGCGGGCAGCGGTCACCTGGCCGGACAGGTAGCTCATGCTGTTGGCCCGGGCCAGCCGCCGGAGGTCACTGATGCCCGCGATGCTGGCCGCGCACCGGTAGAGCGCGGGCTCGCGCACGAGCCCCATCAGCGCGGCATAGCCACCGTAGGACCAGCCGACGATGCAGAGGCGCTGCGGGTCTGCGATGCCCTCGTTGATGAGCCAGCGCGTCCCGTCGGTCACGTCGTCCTGCATGGCGCCACCCCACTCGCGGCGGCCCGCCTGCTCGAAGGCGGCGCCGTAGCCGGCGGAGCCGCGGAAGTTGACCTGCAGCACGGCGTAGCCACGGCTCGCGAGCAGCTGCACGAGGGGCGCGAACTCGGCCACGTCCCGGGACTCTGGCCCGCCGTGGGGCAGCACGACGGCGGACAGTGGCCTCGCGGGCCGTGAACCGGTTCCCGGTGGCAGCGTGAGGTAGCCGGGAATCTCGAGCCCGTCGCGGGCCCGGAACGCGACCGGCCGGACGGCCGCCAGCGCGAGGCGGTCGAGGGCCGGATAGTCGCGGGCCAGCTCGCGCAGGGGTTCGCCGGGGCCGGCGACGACGTACCGGCCCGGCCGGTCCGTCGACGCGACGTAGGCGATGACCCGCCGCAGGTCGTCGGCAACGGCGACCAGCCGCACGTCGTCGGCGCCCGACTCCGACCGCAGCCGGTTCGCGAGGGCTGCCGCGCGCGGATCGAACCAGTGGCTGCGGCGCAGGTCGCGGTCGTACTCGACGCCGAGGACGTGCCGCGCAGAACCATCCGTCACCACGCGCCCGATGTCGACGACGGAATCGCGGAACAGCACCTCGCGGAACCGGCGGGCACCCAGGTCGTAGCGGTACAGCCCGGTGGTGCCCTCGTGGTTCGAGCGGACGAGCAGCACGTCCGGATCATCACCCTCGAAGGCGACGGGCGTGAACACGCGCCCCGCCGTCAGCGGGTCCTCGCTGAGCAGGCGGAAGGCGCCGCCGTCGGGATCGCGCACGAAGGTCCGGCGGCTGACACCGGCGGCGTGGATGCCGTGCCCGACCCGCACGCGGCCGGCGCCATCGGCGAGCCAGGTGGCGACGCCCGGGTGCGTGCCCTGGACGAGGCGGCGCTTGCCGCTGGCGACGTCGACGCGATACACGCGCGGCCGGCCCCGGTCGGCCGAGGTCAGCGCCAGCAGCACGTGGCCCGGGTCTGCTGGCAGCACATCGACGAGCTCGACGCGCTGGAGGAGCCACTCGCGATCGCGTGGTGCCGGCAGTTCCCGCCGCAGCTGGCCGTCCGGGCCGAGGGCAACGACCCGTGCGGCGCGCAGGCCGAGGCCGCCATCCTCGATGCGGGCACTGAGACCAGCCAGCAGCAGGCCGGAGCCCTTCCACGCGAGCCACTCGACGCCCACGTCGCGCGCCTGGAAGAGCGCCGGCGGACGGGACGGCGCATCGAGATCGAAGACCGCGATGACGTAGCCGGTGCCGTCGCGGAGCAATCCCGCGGCACGCCGGCCGTCCGGCGACATGGCGAAGTCGGCGACGCCGGGCAGGCCGGCGTAGAGCACTGCCGGCACGTCGGCGGGCGTCGAGGCAACCACCCTCGCCACGGCCATCAGGGTGCCGAGCAGCAATGCCAGGCCCGCGCACAGGCGAGGGTGCCGTTGGCTACGCGGCATCGGGTCGACGGCCCTTGAATCGGCGACGCAGCTTTGCCGCCATGCGTTGCTCCCGAGCGGAACCAGTGTTTCGGAGACGGCGGTGCGCATGGATTCTGCATCGGCCCGGCGACAGCCGGAAACGGGGGCGCGCGACGTTTACCGTCGAGCCGCTCCGGCAATGACGGACGCCGGCCACGCCTGCCGGGCATTCGTGCGGAAATCACGCGCCCGGGGCAGCCGGGCTGGGCTGCCGCGCCGGTAGCCCAGCGGCCACCCGGGTGGCGAGGCGCCCATCACTGCGGCTGCCGCCACCACGATGCGGCGGGCGTCACGGCGTTGGGATCAGGTGCAGAGCACCGGCAGCCCCGCGTCCTGGCGGATGCGCTGGACCTTCTGGAGGCCGGACAGCGCCTCGGCCCGGGCGGCGTTGCGGTCGGCCCGGGCCGGGTCGAACTCGCCCCAGCGGCGGTACACATCGTCGGCCCGGGCAGTGTTGTTCGACTCTTCGGCGGCCATGGCCTCGATCAGCAGGGCGTAGCCCCGGCGCGCGGTGACCGTCTCGGTGGCGAAGGCGCGCTCGGCCCGGGACATGGCGGTGACGTGCCGGCAGCGGGCCAGCTCCTCGCCGGCGGCGAAGTTGGCGTCGCCGATGAGCGCCCGCAGCCCGGCATTGGGATCGGCAGCGGCGGTGCCGGCCGGCGGACTGGCGGGCCGGGCGGCCGGCTGGGTCGGCGCCGGTGGCGGCATGTCGGTGCCCCGCGCCTCGCGGTCGCGGGCCGCGCCGTCCATGGCGCCCACGGCGGCACCCGAGGCAGCCCCGACGGCGCCGGCGCGCAGCGCGTTGTTCACCGCATCGCCGCCCCAGAAGACCGTGCCCACCGCGCCGGCCACCATGCCGCCGACGGCACCCCGGCTCGCGCCGCGGCCGGCGCCTTCCTGGCTGGCGGTGGAACAGCCGCCCGCGACGGCGGCGGCCACGATGACGGCGGCGAGGGATGGAAGCGGCGGGCGCACGGCGGGTCTCCAGTGGACGCGGCGAGGATAGCAGAGGCCTTCCGGCACCGTGGCAGGCCGCGTCGTCACCCCGATGCCACGGGATCCCGGTAACATCGCGCACCCCCAGAACTGGACGCACCCGTGCAGGACCGCCAGACAGTACTCGCCGACCTCGGCCTGCAGGGCGGCGGCGCCCACGGCGCCTTCACCTGGGGCGTCCTCGACCGGCTGCTCGAAGAGCCCTGGCTCAGGTACGACGGCATCTCCGGCACCTCGGCCGGCGCGATGAACGCCGCCGTGATGATCGATGGCTACACCGCCGGCGGCCCGGACGGTGCGCGGGCGGCACTGGAACGCTTCTGGAAGGCGGTGTCGGATGCGGCCCGGTTCAGCCCGATCCGGCGCGGACCGCTGGAGGTGCTCACCGGCACCTGGACCCTCGACTATTCGCCGATGTTCGTGGCGATGGACCTGGCCTCGCGTGTCGCGTCGCCCTACGACTTGAACCCCTTCGCCACCAACCCGCTCGAGCAGATCCTGCGCGAGCACATCGACTTCGACCGCCTGCGGGATGCGCCGATCAAGCTCTTCGTCACCGCGACCAACGTACGCACCGGTCGGGGGCGGGTCTTCCGCAATGCCGACGTGACGCCGGACGTGCTGATGGCCTCGGCGTGCCTGCCGACGCTCTTCCGGGCCATCGAGATCGACGGCGACGCCTACTGGGACGGCGGCTACTCCGGCAATCCGTCCATCGCGCCGCTGATCCGCGAGTGCTCGTCCCACGACACCATCATCGTGCAGATCAATCCCATCGAGCGGCCCGGCACGCCACGCACGGCGACCGAGATCCACAACCGGCTGAACGAGATCGCCTTCAACTCGGTACTGATCAAGGAGTTCCGCGCCGCCGCGCTGCTGCGGCAGGTGGCCGATCCCGGCACCGGCGAGGGCCAGCTGCTGGCGAAGATGCGCATGCATCGCATCGCCAGCGACATCATGCTCGAACTGGGCTACTCGTCGAAGCTGCTGGCCGAGTGGGACTTCTTCGTGATGCTGAAGAACGCGGGCCGCGACGCGGCTTCGCAGTTCCTCGAGCAGCACGGCGCCGACCTCGGCGTGCGCTCGACCCTCGACCTCGACAGATACCTCGAAGGCATCTGACCCCATGGGCCTGCTCGGAATCCTGCTGGCGCTCGGCGTCCTCATGTGGCTGTCGTTCCGCGGCTGGAGCGTGCTGCTGCTGGCGCCGGCGGCGGCGCTGCTGGTGGCCGCGTTCTCGGCCGAGCCGCTGCTGCCGCACTGGACCGCCACGTTCATGGGGTCCGCGGCCGGCTTCGTGGCGCAGTTCTTCCCGCTGTTCCTGCTGGGCGCCCTGTTCGGCAAGCTGATGGAGGACAGCGGCTCGGTGGCCGCCATCGCGCGCTACATGACGGCGACGCTGGGGACGGGGCGCGCGACGCTCGCCGTGGTGCTGGCCGGGGCGCTCGTGACCTACGGCGGCGTGAGCCTGTTCGTCGCCTTCTTCGTCATCGGGCCCATGGCCCAGGCACTCTTCCAGGCCGCCGACATTCCGCGCCGGCTGATGCCCGCCGCCATCGCGCTGGGCACCACGACCTTCACCATGACCGCCATGCCCGGTACGCCGGCGATCCAGAACGCGATCCCGATGCCGTTCTTCGGCACCACGCCGTTCGCCGCACCCGGGCTTGGCCTGATCGCCTCGGCCATCATGCTGGCCTTCGGCCTGGCGTGGCTGGCCTACGCGGAGCGCGGCGCGCGCCGGCGTGGCGAAGGCTTTGCCGCGGTCGCCGCTGACGTGTCAGAGGTCGCAAGCGACCCCCTGGTACGCGAGCGCGCAACCACCGCGAGCACCTTCGATCCGCCCGAAGCCGGCCGTGGACGGATCTCGGCCCGGGAACCGGGCTTCATCGTGGCCATCGCGCCGCTGGTCGTCGTGGTGGCCGCCAACCTGCTGATGTCCTTCGTCGTCCTGCCGCGGCTCGACCTCACGTTCCTCGAGGAGGAGCGCTGGGCCGGCCTGTCGCTGGCGGGATCGAGCGGCGTGTGGTCGGTGCTCGTTGCCCTGGTGTGCGCCATCGCCGCCCTGCTGCTGCTGAACCGCAGCCGGCTGGCTGCGGTGCGCGAATCGATGGACGCCGGCGCCAACGCCGCCGTGCTGCCGGTGCTGAGCGTCGCGAGCCTGGTCGGCTTCGGCGCCGTCGTCGCCGCGATGCCGGCCTTCGAACTGGTGCGCGACTGGGTGCTGTCGATCCAGGGCGGCCTGCTGGTGTCGCTGGCGCTCTCGACGAACATCCTGGCCGCCCTCACCGGCTCGGCGTCGGGCGGCATGACCATCGCCCTCGACGCCCTCGGCGCCACCTACCTGGCCCTCGCCGAAGCCCAGGGCATGGACCCCGCGGTGCTGCACCGGGTCGCCGCGATCGCCGCCGGCACCCTCGACAGCCTGCCCCACAACGGCGCCATCGTGACGCTGCTCGCCGTCTGCGGCACCACCCACCGCGACAGCTACTTCCACATCGCCATGGCGGTGATCGTGGGCCCGATCGTCGCGCTCGGGGCGATCATCGGGCTGGGGAGCGCCTTCGGGTCGTTCTAGGCCCGGGGTCGCCGCCACGGCGCACCGGCCGCGGCCGCTCCGTGGCGCGGCCGGTGCAGGGGAAGGACTCAGCCGGCGCCGGACGGCAGCGTGCCGGCCCGCGCCGGGAAGCCCTCCATCGCCAGGGCCACCGCCCGGGCGATCGAGTCGGCGTCCAGGCTCCCACGGTCGACCTTGCCGGATACCGTGCCGCTCCAGATCTCCTGGTTCGCCGCCGCATCGGCCACGTGGATGATGAGCTGCCCTTCCTGGTAGCTCTGCACGCTGGCGCTGCTGACACCCACCGAGCCGCCCACGTTGCCGCCCCAGCTACCCATGCCGATGCCGACCCGCACCGGGCTCGACCTGACCATGTCCTTCGCCGCCGTCTCGTAGTAGATGCGCAGGTCGGGGGCCGCGTCGTCTTCGCGGTAGCCACGCCGGGTCATCTCGGCGATCACCGCATTGCGGATGTTCACGTCGAGCATCGGCATCGGCGCCTCGGTGCCCGCGGCATCACCGGCAGCGGCCAGGCTGAAGGTGCTGAAGCGGGAGAAGTCGACCCCGGGCGCGGCCTGGGAGTAGTGGCGTGGTGCCGGCGTCATGGTGCAGGCGGCCAGCGCTGCGAGCAGGGAGAGGACGACGACCCGGGCGACTGGACTGCGCATGGAGGACCCCCATCAGGTCACCATGCTAGCGCAAGCCGCCGGGGCGCAGGCCCGGGTGGCCGGTGAAGCGGCGGGGGCGCGTCCGCTCGCCGCGGCTCGGGGCCTAGGGCCGTCTCACGCTGGCCCGCCGGCCCAGCAGCGCGAGGCCCGACAACAGCAGCCAGCCGGCGGCGGGCAGCGGGATGACAGCAAGGTCGCCATCGCGTACGGCGAGAACGGCGCGGAAGCCGCCCTTGAGGCTCGACCCCTGGTTGCCATCGAGGAAGCCCGACTGCGGGCCGAACCGGAAGACCCAGGCGAGGTCGGTGCTCGGGTCCCACGAACGTCCGGTCCAGTACGCACCGGCCACGAAGTTGGTGAACGGCCCGCGGTTCAGGAACCCGCCGCCCGCCTGCGGCACGCAGGTGTTGCCCGATGACGCCGGGCCGCAGAACGCCAGGTTGCCGAGGGTCGTGTAGTTCAGGTGCGCGAGCTCGCTGGCCGTCGTGCCGGCGAACACAGAGCCAGGCGCCCCGAGGCCGTAGCCCACGTCGGTGCTGCCGTCGTAGCTGCGCTGGTACTGGAATGCCACGCCGTTGGCTGGATCCACCGTCGGCAGGCGCCAATCATCCTGGCCGAGGTAGGCGGCCGCGTTCATCGCCGCGACCCACTCGACGGCCGTGAACCAGGTCATCGTGCCGTCAGCCGCAATCCCGTCGACACCAAACGTCCCGGTCGCCGCCAGGTTTGCGTTGGCAACCCAGGTCACGTCCAGCAGGTCATCGTAGAAGGCCTGGTAATCAGTCCCGCCCGGCGTCAGCGGTGCGCGCCCCAGCAGGGCCGCCTCGGCGCTGCCACCGGCGAGAAGCAGGGAAACGAGGATTGCCGTGCGCATGGACCACCACCGTGCCGTGATTGTTGTTGGACCGAACCTGGCACGGGGTGGACGGCGACGCGTCACCCAGGTGGGTGACGCGGCCGCAGGCTTGCAGCGACGCACGGGGCCGGATTATGTCAGGCCGATGGCGTCGTCAGGCCCGCGCGAATGGCCACGTGACCGCGACGCTTCGGGCAACGCGCCCGTGGTGGCCCACGTCGGCAGGGCGCTTCGGCCATGGGCCTCCGGCCTGCTGACCTTCCGGCGCATCACCCAAACGGGTGATTTCCCGCGGTGGACCGTTCGCTATCCTCGGTCGCTCTGCAGCCACAGCGGCCGCCAGTCGCACATTGCCGGGGGGCGGATGTGGGTACGCGACGTTGGCCGGCTGCACGACCTGCAGGCCGGTACGAAGGCCGGGCGGCGACCGCTGTCCTCGTCGCGCTGGCACTCGTGCTGCCATCACTGGCAAGCCTCGCCAGCGACGCCGCGGTGCCACCCCTCGAGCCGGTGGCGGCCTATGCCACCCGCCCCGAACTCGTCGACCCCACCCTCTCGCCGGACGGGCAGGTGCTGGCGACCAGCTTCCGCAGCGACGGCGAGCAGGTCCTCATCGCCCATAGCCTCTTTGCCAAAGAGCAGCCGCGCCTGCTGCGGCTGGGCAAGACGACCCTGAACTGGATCCACTGGCCCAGCGATGACTACCTCGTGGCGTCGCTGCGGAAGATGGAAGGCATCCAGGGCGAGCTGTACCCCTTCGACCGCCTGTTCCTGATGCGACGCGACCTCTCGGAGGCCCGGCAGATCAGCCCGCGCAGCCACTCCGGCATCAGCGGCGACGACGTCATCTACTGGGCCCCGGACCGTTCATACCTGCTGCTCAGCATGGCGAAGAGCGTCTACGACTGGCCCGAGGTGCTGCGCATCGACCTGCCATCGGGGCGCAGCTCGCGGGTGGTGCGCGAGCGCGAGGGCATCTCGTGGTGGATCGCCAGCCAGACTGGCGAAGTCGACGCCGGCATAGGCCGCCGGCGCAGCGGCAACTGGCGGGTGATCTACCGCCCGGCGCCGGGCAAGCCGTTCACCAGGCTCACGTCGGCCCGGGAGGATCGCCAGACGGCGGACACCCCGGCAGCCGGCAGCGATGGCGACGGGGATGGCGAGGACCTCTGGATCGTCAACCTCGACAGCGAGACCCGCAACGGCCACGTCCTGGCCTACCAGGGCCGGGACCAGCTGGGTCTCTACGAGTACGATTTCGCCGCGCGGGCGTTCGGCAAGGCAATCTTCGCCGACGACCTCTTCGACATCGACAACTTCAGCTTCCGGCGCGGCCAGCTGCGCTGGGTCAGCTACGTGGACGACCGCTGGAGGATCCGCTGGTTCGACGAGTCCGTTGCCGGGTTCTACGCTGACCTCGAGAAGGCCGTGGCCGGCAAGATCGCCTTTGTCACCAGCGAGTCCCGCGATGGCGCCGTGCGGCTCGTGCAGACCCGCTCACCCACCGACCCCGGCACCTTCTACGTGTTCACCGAAGCCTCCGGCAAGATGGTTCCCCTAGGCCAGGTGAACCGGGCACTCGATGGCAAGGTCCTGGCTCCCACGACCCACGTCTCGTACCCCGCGCGCGACGGGCTCACCATCCCGGGCTACCTGACGCTCCCGGTGGGCCGGCCGGCGGCGGGGCTGCCCCTCGTCGTGATGCCCCACGGCGGACCCTTCGTGCGGGATACGTGGGACTAGGATTTCCTGGCGCAGTACCTCGCCAACCGCGGCTACGCAGTGCTGCAGCCGAACTTCCGCGGCTCCACCGGCTACGGGCGGAGCTACGAGCAGAAGAGCTACGCCCAGTGGGGCAAGGCCATGCAGGACGACGTCGATGACGGCGTGAGGTGGCTGGTGGAGAGCGGCAAGGTCGATCCCGCGCGCGTCTGCATCGTCGGCTGGTCCTATGGAGGCTACGCGGCCCAGGTCGCGTCGTTCCGCAATCCCGACCTCTATCGCTGCGCAGTCAGCGTCGCGGGCATCTCCGACCTCGCGGCCATGCTCCGCCATGACCAGCGGTTCATTTACGGCAGCAGCTTCCGCAAATGGCGGTCGCGGGTACAAGGCGACGCGGCAGCGTCAGACCTCGCCGCGGTCTCGTCACTGCCACGGGTGAATGACGTCGCCATGCCGCTGCTGCTGGTGCACGGGACGGACGACGACCTGGTGCCGGTGGTGCAGTCCGACAAGCTGGCCAAGGCGCTGCAAGCGGCCGGCAGGAGCAGTGAGTACGTGCGGATCAAGGGTGGCGATCACTCGCTGGCGGAGACGGCCCAGCGGGTGCAGCTGCTGACCGCCCTCGATGCCTTCCTGGCCCGCCACAACCCCACCGACGTGCTCACGGCGACGCCGGCGCCCTGAGCGGCGCTGGCCGGGGTGAAGGGTCGCGTCTCGCCCGACGCACTGGTTGGCTCACCCCAACCAGCGGGACTGAAGCCCCTGCAGGGCCGCTCACCCCGGGGGCCAAGCCGCGCCCCGACACGGCGCCGGCGGCGTGAAGGCAGTCCTCGCCGAGGAGCGACGCGACCGCCGCCTCCCACCTCCCGTTCAATCAGGCAGGTCGAGCCCCGGCATCGTCGTGCCCATGGTTGCGATCCGGCGCGGCTCGATGCGGAACATCACGCGCACATCGCCGGGGGCGTGGTACGGATAACTGTCGACGCCCAGGTACAGGCGCGCCAGCTGGTCGATGTGCGCATCGGCACCGGCTTCGGTCTCAGCGACCACCACGCCCCGTATTTCGAGCCAGCGGTTGTCGTTGCCCGGCTCCACTGCCAGGATCGTCGCCAGCTTGCGCCGCGACAGGTTGCGGTACTTCTGGCGCCCCTTCTCGGTGTTCACCAGCACGTGCCGCCCGTCGTAGCTGCACCAGACCGGCTGCACCTGGGGCTGGCCGTCGGCCATGACGGTGGCCAGGGACACGGTGATCGGGCGGTCCAGGAGGTCGCGGAACTCGGGCGGGATGGTGACCATGGCGTGGGCTCCCTGCGGGGGTGACGGAACGCGCGCATCCACGGCGCCGCGCATGACCGGAAGCTAACACGGCCACTGGCGCCCGGCTCGGCGAACGCGTACTACTGAAACGCGAGGACCCGCAGACGATCTTTCCGCTGGCGATCGGGGCAGGACCTGCAGAGCCGGCGACCGGACAGTCAGTTGCCGCAGCCGGAAGTCGTCAGCTGCTCCGTTGGTGGCGGCTGGTAGGGCTCCGACTTGCCGCCGGTCCTGCCGATCTCGGCATTCAGCACCTCCAGCTCCGACCGGGCCACGGGGCTGGTGGGGTCGTACTCCAGCGACTTGCGGTAGGCCGCCCTCGCCTCCTCCAGCAGGCCCTGCTCGAAGCGGATGTAGCCCCGCTTGCGCAAGGCCTGGGCCGTGCGGCACGGATCGTCGGTGGAATCCATGATTTCACCCACGAGGGCATCCGCCTGGTCGAACTTGCCCTGGCCGATCAGGGCCTGGGTGAGTTCCAGCTTCGGCCCGGGGTCCAGGGGCATCAGGGCGACGGACCTGGCGAGAAAGCCCTCCGCCAGCGCGTAGTCCTGCACGTCCACCGCACAGTAGCCGGCGAGGAAGGCCAGCTCGGCGGGACGGGTGGAGACCCAGACGACACCGCGGGACGTGAAGGGCTCGCTGGCACTGGCAACCGCCAGGGACACGACGAATTGGCCACGCTCTACCGCAGAGACCGGGGCGCCGGGAAGCACCGCCGCCTGGGCCTCCCACGCGGCGACGGCACTTCGCAGCGGCGCAAGCAGCTCGGCGCAGGGGCGGCGCCCGGGCGACAGTCCTTCCGGATCGGGCAGGTCCGCACCGGGTACCACGGGACGTGCCGTGTCGGCGCCGGCCTCGATGCCGGCCGACGGCGACGAGGCGATGCCGGGCACGTTCGCGTTCGCCCAGCGCCAGAATGCCGGCAGGTCGAGGCCGTCGAGCGCCACCGCCGGCACCACCCAGCCGGGATTGGCCAAGGAAGAGAGCACGTACTCGTCGATGAAGCCCGCGTCGTCGATGGCGACCAGCTGGTCGAGGTAAGCATCCGCGGGTGGCGATCCGCCGGCGCGGGATTGCCGCCAGGCTGAAGCCAGCGCCTTGCGGGCGGCGCCCTCGACGATGAAGTCGTCGGGTGATCCGTTGCCGTCACCGGCCTTGCGGGCTGCCTCGTAGGTCGTGGCCTGCGCCGTGGCGTAGGCACGCCAGGCCAGACCTGAGGCGGGAGGCCCCTCTTCCCCCGCAGCCCCCTGCGGCGCGACGGGATCGACGACGCCGCCGGGATCCGCCGCTGGCACTTCGCCAGCGAGCAGCCAGCCCGCGACGAGAACGGCACCGACACGAGTCGCGACCATGGCCATCCACCACCTGGTTCCGCTGGCATCGACCGCCGGGGAAGCAGCGCTTCCCGGTCCGGAAGCGTGTCGAGCATGCCATGTCAGCGGCTGGGTGGGCATCACCCACGACATCACCCACGGCCCGCCATGCGGCCGACGCCTCGGGACTGCGACGCGGACGGCGGTTGACCCTTGCCACCCCACGCGCCGCGCACGCCGGTCAGGCGCACGGTGAGCTACAGCGCGTGATGCTCCCGCCGGCACTCGTAGCGCAGCTGGTCGCCGGCCTCGCGACCGAACAGTGACTCGAGCCGGCCCCACCCTGAGAGGTCCATCTCGCGCTTCAGCAGGATGTCCATCTGCTTGCGGCCGCGTTCGATGAGGTAGTCGCGGCTGACGGTCTCGTACCTGAAGTTGTCGACGAGGCGGAGGAAGTGGTCCAGGTAGAAGGGCACCACCTCGTCGCGGATGAGCGTGTATTCGGCCTGGTCGATCTCCTTGCCGTAGAAGCCCCAGGTCGACAGGTACTGCTTGCGGTCTGCCTGGATGCGCCGCTGGGGAATCGCCTTGAAGCGCTTCTGCTGGGTGATCTCGCTCAAGGGGGCCAGGGCCTGCTCCCAGTAGTCGGGATACATGACGCCGTCGACCTTGCCCGGCAGGTCGACGTGGTAGCTCCAGTCGTCCGGCGGGTTCACGTTGTAGTGCAGGAAGAAGTGCGGCACCGGGGAATCCGCCCGCGTCATCGCGTACATCAGGTTCACGTCGTTGCCCTGGCCGCCGACCCAGATGTGGTAGAGCCGGTCGATGGGGCAGCCCGCGGGCGTGGTCCAGATGCGCATCCAGCCGGCTTCCGCATGGGGCGGAAAGCGCAGCTTCAGGCGGATGGCAGGCCCGCCGGTCGCGTCGAGCAGCTCGGACATGCCATAGCGCCGGGCAATGGCATCGCGGACCGCCTCGGTGTCGGCCAGCGGGACGGGGCGGCTGGGATCGTTGGCCACCGCCTCGCGGGGCCTGAGCTCGGGGTGTTCGGACATCGGGAGGTTCCTAAGGGCGTCAGCTTGTTCGGAAGTTCGCTTGCGATCCGGCGTGGATTCGCGGTCGGGGTGTCTGCACACCTGAGCGTCCCGACGACGGCAACCCGAAAGCCCCACCAGCCCGGATGATAGCCCAGCCCGGAGGGGTGGCGCGGCGGGAGCCGGTCGTGCGTGGCAGGATTGGTGGAGTACGACCCGGAGCCACCGCAGTGACGCATCCACATTCCCTGGGCCGGGCCTGGCGGGGCGGCTACAGCCTGGCCGTCACCTTCTGGGTGCTCGGCTGCCTGGCCCCGACGCCGATCTTCATCGGCAAGGTCTGGCTGCGGGAGGCCGGCGTGTTCGGCAGCGCCGACCCGGTCATCCACGCGGCCGGGCAGGCCTTCCTGTGGCTGGAGTGGCTCTACTTCGCCTTCATCACGGTCGCACTGTGGAACGCATCGATCCGCCACCTGGAGCGGGCGCGCCAGGGTGGACGGGAACGGGCGGCGTGGGGGCGGCTCGGGCAGTGCCTGGCCGTGGCGTCCGGCGCGCTCGCCCTCGGCTCACTGGCCAACCTCTCCGGGCTGACCACGCTGGTGCTGGGCCGGCCGCTGTATATCGGGCTCGGCGGGGGGTGATCGTAAGCTCCCTCGTCGAGTCCGGTTATCGACTGTCGACCAGATGGGGGAGCTTACGAAGTCGCCGTAGCACCCGCCCAAAGTGGGGAAGCCCTTCGAGACTTGCGCCGCTAGCGTCCCCGGCGGCGCCGCGCGATATGGGCTGCGGTGCTGACGATGACGATGCTGATGATCGGTTCGCCGATGTTGCCGAAGATGCCGCCCGTGGGCGGGTACGGCACGGCGAAGAACGCCAAAGCGCCGATCGAACCCAGCGTCAGCCACTTCCAGCCGATCTGGCGCCAGAGGTAGATGCCGAACAGGATCATCATGATCGTCAGCGTGATCGCGGGCACCGGCGGGATGGACCTACCCGCGCCGATCTCTGCATCAGGACCGCAGGCCGTATACGGGGCGATGCTCGTCGTGTAGCGCAGCGTGTCAGCGAAGCAGGACGGATAGAACGTGGACTGCGAGAACAGCCACAGGTCGTGACCGATGAACCACGTGGCCAGCACGCAGAAGGCGCCCATGGCCAGCTTCGTCTGCGCCCACGCGAACCCGGCCTCGCGCGCCATCGCGCCGAGCGCGATGAAGGTCATCGGCAACGAGATGTAGTGGGCCAGGAAGCGCACCGTGTTCAGGCCCATGAGCAGCCCGCCCTCGCCGAGCGTGCTGCCGATGCCGATCACGAAATTGTCATACCACAGCAGGAGCAGCGGCAGCGAGGCGAAGATCAGTCCATTCGTCCGGTACCTGAGGCACAGACGCGCAGCCCAGACGAGTACCGCGAAGTCGACCACGGCGATGAGGAGGAATCCGAGCGAGAACATGGCGCGTTTGCCCTTTTTTCAGGTTGGTCAGCCGCAGGGCTGTGCTGCTCGGCACCGCCCCAGGCGGTGAGGATCCGGTCCAGCACCGCCGGGTCCGTCAGGCTGGCGACGATCCGCACCGCTCCCCGCACTACTCACGGTGTTTCTGCCCATGTCGGTGCCTCAGAGACCACGGGCAGCGCACAGCGCCGAGACCTGCGGCAATGCCTGGCGCAACGGTTCGGCATCGAGTGCGAACACGCCCATCTGTCCGACCTTGAACTCGATCCAGGTGAAGGGAACCTCAGGCAGCAGCTCAACGAGCGCAGCCTCGCTGTCGCCGACCTCGACCACGAGCAAGCCATCTTCCGACAGGTGCTGAGGGGCATCGCGAAGGATCCGCAGCGCAAGGTCCAGGCCATCGGCACCGGCGGCGAGGCCCAGCGATGGTTCGTGCGCATACTCCGGCGGCAGTACCGTTACGTCGCCTGCGGGAACGTAGGGGGGATTACTCACGATCAGGTCGTAGACCTCGCCAGCCAGGCCATTGAACAGGTCCGATCGCAGCAGGCGAACGCGGCGCGCGACGTCGAGCAAGCGCGCATTCTCTGCCGCCAGTGCCAGCGCGTCGTCGGACAGATCGACTGCATCGACCTGCCAGTGCGGCTGATGCACCGCCATGGCAATGGCGATGCATCCGGAGCCGGTGCACAGGTCCAGGACACGCTGCACCGGACGCTCACCCAGCCATGGCTCAAAGCCGCCCAGGATCAATTCGGCAATGGGCGAACGCGGCACCAGGGCCCGCGAGTCCGACTTGAACGAAAGGCCCGCAAACCAGGCCTCGCCGACCAGGTAGGCGGCCGGCACGCGCTCCCTGATCCGGCGCTCGAACAAGGCCAGCACAGCGCGCTTCTCCTCCGCGGTCACCCGCGACTGGGCATAGACCGAGGGGATATCCGGGGGCAGTTGCATGACGTGCATGACGAGCTGCGCGGACTCGTCGATGGCCGAGTCGTGGCCATGGCCGAAGGTCAGCCCCGCGCGATTGAACTGGCTCGCGCCATAGCGGATGAGGTCGACGATCGAGAGGAGTTCGGCGGTCATGGCGTCGGTGCGGCGGGGTTGGCCGGTAATGATACGGGGTATGGTGGGCGGAGGCCCCTGACGCCGCAACACCCACGCCCCACCGGGCACGGCAATGCCATACTTGCGCCTTGCGGCCTTCACCTGCGAAGGCCGGGATGCGGTCACGGCCACATCAAGTCCGACCGGGTGGCGCTCAGGCTGCCGGTTCACACTACGCTGATCGCGCTCGACTGCCCTCCGACCCGAGGTTACCTGACATGATTCTTCTGACTGGCGTGACCGGCAAGACCGGCGGCGAAGTCGCGAGACAGCTGGCCGCGGCGGGCACGCCGTTCCGCGCCATCGCCCGCGATGCGAAACGTGCCGAGCCCGTGGCTGCGCTGACGGGCGCGGAGGTGATGGTCGGCGACATCGGCGACGCCACCTTCCTGGGCCGGGCGCTCGCCGGCGTCCAGCAGGCCCTGCTGGTCATGCCGAACGGCGAGCAGCAGCTCGCCCTGGAGAAGGGCTTCATCGATGCGGCGGCCAAGTCCGGCGTCAGGCGGGTGGTTTATCTCTCGTCGCTGGAGTCGGTGCCGGAGAGCCCGAACCCCATCACCCGGATGCACGTCCAGGCCGAGACCCACCTGCGGAACTCGGGGCTCGACTGGACCATCCTCCGGCCGACGTTCTTCATGCAGCAGTTCGTCGGCTCCGCCGCGCGCATCCGCGAGCGCAGCGAGATCGCCATGCCGATCGGCAACGGTACGCTCGCGGCCACCGACCTGCGCGACGTGGCGGCCGTGGCCTGCCGCGTGTTCAGCGAGCCCGGCCACAGCGGGCAGAGCCATGACCTCACCGGCCCCGAGCTGCTGACCATGCACGACGTGGTCGAGCGCTTCAGCAGCGTGCTCGGCCGGGAGGTGCGCTACATCGACCAGCCGATGGACGAGTTCCGGGCCCGGCTCAAGTCCATCAACCTGCCGCCGTGGCGGATCGAGGCGGTGGTGCTCGAACTCTCGGCCCTGGCCGCCGGCGTCGTCGACCACACGACCGACACGATGGCCCGGCTGCTCGGTCGTCCGGCCACGTCGCTGGAGCAGTTCGTCCGCGATCACCGGGCGCTTTTCGGCGGGTGATTCACGCGGGCGCCGCGGGCAGGGCCGAGCGGGCCGTAACATGTGGGTCCTGGGCATCAGGGATCGGCCGTAGAGGTAAGCTGCGAGGACTTAAGCGGGTGCACCAGCGGAGGGCCATCGCATGTCGCACGCCAAAGCACGCCTCGTCCTGGCGGTGGCAGCGCTGCTGCTGGTGGCCAGCTGCAGGGGAGGCAGGTCGGACGGGGGGGCTCCGCTTCGCCGGCAACCGGGGGGGGGGTAACCGTGGCGGACGAGCTTCCTATCGTTGACGTAAACGTGGGGATGACGACCCAAGAAGCCCGTCGGCGCTCACCCGAGGTACTGGGCCGCCTGTCCGAGAAGTCCGGGTTTGACACCTGGCAGACGGCGTACCTGAACACGCCGGTGCGGTTCGTCTACAGCGATCCCGTGATCGGCTTTGCGGTTAATCGGCCCCATACGTTTTCCGTCTCGCCCAGCCAGAATGGGGACCGCACGGTTGACGCCGTGTCGGTGCAGGTGCTCGCCGTCCGTGGCCAGACGCCGGCGGCGATGGCCGTGGCGCGCCGGTGGTGCAAGCGCTTCCGGCGGGCCAGGCTCAAGGATCTCGACTACGAGGGCTTGATCATCTCGCCGGACGATCCCGGGCAGTTGGCGAACTTTGAAAGCGATCGCACTATTCGGGTCGCGTCAGTTTGTTGGTTCGAGCATCGCGGGCTGGTTGTCGCGGTATCGCTCGATCGTGGGCCGCCGTACGTCGTGAGGCCCGGGATCGACGACATCAGCGATGATCTGTGCAAGGTGTCCATCAGTATCGCGGACCGCTCAACGTATCGCTCATCGTATGAAGACAGCGCGCTCGTCCGCTGATGATGTGCCTTGGGCCCATGGGGCTGTTCTGTCGGTGGTGGCTGACGTGAGCGGAATGTGAAGATGGGTTGGTGGCCCGGCGGCATCGCCGGCGGTCTCGCCCACGCAGGGTAGCGTCACGCACTGCCGGGCACTGGAAGCTCTGGCTGGCCACGGTGTGCCGCTGGTATCGTGCCGATCATGAGGGTCTCCAGCCTCGAAGCCATCGCGGCCGCGCTGCAATCGGCGCGGGTGCGCTACCTGATCGCGGGTGGGTTGGCGGTCACCGCCCACGGGTATGGTCGGCTGACCTTCGATATCGATCTCGTTCTCCAGCTGCAGCCCGACAATGTGGACCGCGCCATGGTGGCCCTCGAGTCGCTGGGCTACCGTCCGACTGTCCCGGTTCCGGCCAGGCAGTTCGCCGACCCGGTAATCCGGTCGAGCTGGGTGCACGAGAAGAACATGGTCGTTTTCCAGATGCACAGTGACCGGCACCCGGAGACGCGGATCGACCTGTTCGTCGAGGAGCCGTTCGACTTCGATGTCGAGTATGGACGCGCACTCGAAGGCGAGATCGCACCCGGCCTGACCGTGCGCTTCGTCGGCATCGACGCACTCGTCCGGATGAAGCAGGTGGCCGGGCGGCCGAAGGACCTCGAAGACATCCGGCAGTTACGCAAGCTGCAGGCGGACTCGCCCAATGACTGACGACGCCCGGGCTGCACGCGACGCCGCGTGGCTGGAGCACGAGCTGTCCCAGCTGCGCTACTTTCGCTCGCTGACCCTGCGGGCAAAGCTGGAGGCCATCCAGCAGCTCGCCGATACGGCACGGCAGTTCGAGCGGATGCGGACAGAGGGCCGCTTCCGCGCCGTGCGGGACTCCGCGGCCGGCCTTCCCCCGGGCCCGCGCTGAGCGGCGAGTCCGCCGCCGGGGGCCGGGGGAACAAGGCGTGGCTCGCCGCAGACATCACGGTTCGGTCGGCGACCGGGAACTCCAAACTCCCTGTCCGCGGCCTGACGCTGGCACGGCCGCGGTGACAGCGGCATCACCCGCGACGTCACCAACCCAGGGCCGCGTCATGCACTGCGCGATTTCCCGCTCCCACACCCGGATTCCGACCGTGATTGCGGTAATGCCCACGCCCCACCGGGCCCGGCCGGGCCTGACGGTGGCGATTCGGAACGGACCTCAGCCCAGCGCGAGCTCCCCCTAGAGCAGACCCCAACTGAGGCCAGGCAGCGGGCATTCATACACCCGCTCCGAGAAGGGCGCCCAGTACGCGAACAAAGACGAACCAAGCGCTCAGAAAGCCGATGAACTTGAGGGTAGCGATAGTGCCGTCGCGAAGGCCGCGTGTGAAGAACAGGTAGGCGACGTGGGCCAGCAGAAAGAACAGAAGCCATAGCACAGCGAACACAGCGGCCGAACTACGCGACCGGCCATGCACCGGAGCATCGATACGCGCCCAGGAAAAGAAGATGCCCGTGAAGCCGAGGACCCACAGGATCGACGCGAGCTTTGCGTAGAGCCCCATGTTGTAGAACGCCGCGAAGCCCAGGGGCGACAACACAAGGACTGTGAGCGTGTAGGCCGTGAGCCAGATCACGGCGTAGACGAGATGGCGAGAGGTATTGCTCATGGCGCCTGATCGGTGAGCCGAGGGCGGGGCTCGCTCCTTACCGGGGCGGACAAGCCGCCCCACCGTCCGATGGGAGACTAGGAACTTCAAACCCCCTGTCCATGGACCGACGCTAGCACGGCCCCGATGACGCGGCATCACCCACCGCCTCACCCGCGCAGGGTCGCGTCATGCACTGCGTGAATTCCCGCCCCGACGCCCGGATTCGGTCGCCCCGGGTGCGGTCCCGCCCACGCTCCACCGGGCCCGGCCGGGCCTGACGGTGGCGATTCGGAAAGGACCTCAGCCCAGCGCGAGCTCGCCCTGGGGTGGGCCCCGCGCCGGCCCGTGCAGCTCGGCGCCGTTGCGAGCGGCGAGGATCCGCTCCAGCACCCCCGGGTCCGTCAGGCTCGCGATGATCCGTACCGGGCCCCCGCAGTACTCGCAGCGGGTGACGTCGATCCGGAACACGCGTGCCAGCCGCTGGGCCCAGGTCATCGCCTTGTGCCGCTCGGCCGGGGTGCGCTCGGCGGCGGGTGCGGGCGGCTTCCCCGGCACGATGAGGGAGCGCCACTTCGCGTGCGGCGCGAACACCCCGTGGTAGCGCGTGAGGTGGGACCGCGGACCCGGCACCAGCGCCGCCAGCCGGGCGATGAAGTCCTGCGGCGCGAGGATCACGTGGGTGGTCCCGTCCCGGTGCGGCGTGTTCACCGGGCACATCCCTGTGCCCGGCCCTTCGGGCGGCCTGCGGCCGTGCAAGTCGGCAATCCTGCCGACTTGTCAGCGCGTAGGCCACCCGGCCGTCGCGGGACCCACCTGGGTCGCCGGCAACGTCTGCGCCGGCTGCACGCTGTACAGCGGTGCTGCCGGTGCCGCCAGCGGCCCCTGCTCGCTCTTCCCGGGCAAGCAGGTGATGGCCACCGGCTGGTGCAGCGGCTTCATCAAGAAGCCGGCCTGAACCACACCGCGCCGGCACGCCGGGCAGGGCGCGCAGAAAGCCCCGCGATGTGCGGGGATTTTTTGTGGTTCAGGGTTTACTTCCAGCTGTGGGAGGTATGCCTTCGGAGGCCGTCGCCACGGCCTGCACGCCAAGCGATCATGGTTGACGCGCCGCGGTAGGGGTGTAACCATGCATATCGTCCGTGTAATGGATGATTTGCAATGTTCGAGCGGCGATTGGCGCGGGATCTCGAGACGGCCATCGGCCGCAGCCCCGTCGTTGGCCTGATCGGCCCACGTCAGGTCGGCAAGACCACTCTGGCCCACGCCTTGGCCAGGCACCGCGAGCCGCCGCCGGAATTCCTCGACCTGGAGCGGCCGGTGGACCGCGCGCGACTCACGGACGCGGAGGCGGCGCTGCGTGCCCTCGATGGGCGGCTGGTGGTACTGGACGAGATCCAGCGCGTGCCCGACCTGTTCCCGGTGCTGCGGGTACTGGTTGACGAGCGGCGGCGTGCGGGCCAGCCCGGCGGGCATTTCCTGGTGCTGGGTTCGGCATCCGTGGACCTGCTGCGGCAGTCGTCTGAGTCGCTCGCGGGGCGAATCGAATATCTGGAGCTCGCGCCGTTCGACCTGCTCGAGGCTGGCGACAACGACCTCGACCGCCTGTGGCTGCGGGGGGGGTTCCCCGAGTCGTTCCTGGCACGCGATGACGAGACGAGCATCGCCTGGCGGCAGCAGTTCGCGACCACCTACCTGGAGCGCGACGTCGCCGCCTTCGCGCCGCGCCTGCCGCGCGAGACGCTGCGCCGCTTCTGGACGATGCTGGCCCACGAGCAGGGCGGCGAATTCAACGCGGCGCGACTGGCGGCCGGTCTCGGCGTGTCGGCCCAGACGGTGTCGCGCTACCTCGACCTGCTGGTCGACCTGATGCTGGTGCGGCGGCTGCCCGCATGGTTCGGGAACGTCGGCAAGCGGCTGCGCAAGGCGCCGCGGACCTACCTACGCGACAGCGGCATGGTGCACGCCCTGCTCGGCATCGATTCGCTCCAGGTGCTGCTCGGCCATCCCGTCTGCGGCGGCAGCTGGGAAGGACTGGTCGTGGAGAACCTGGCCGGTGCCGCCGGACCGGTGATGCAGCCACACTGGTACCGGACCAGCGCCGGTGCCGAGATCGACCTGCTGCTGGTCGGCGCCGGCCAGCGCATCGCGGTAGAGATCAAGCGATCCACCGCCCCCGCCGTTTCCAGGGGGTTCCATCTGGCCTGCGATGACGTCTGCGCGACGCAGCGCTGGCTCATCTATCCCGGGCGCGATGCTTACCCGGGCCCGCACGGCGTCGAGGTGTTGCCCCTGGGACAGGCGATGGCGAGATTACGCGCCTGAATCGGCGCCTTGGTCACACAGGCCCAATGCTGTGTTGAGTTTCGTCCGATACTGACCCGCCGCTTTCGCACGCGGTTGACCCAGGCGGAATGGCTCCCCACGCTGGTAATTCGGCGATTGCCCTGCGACCCGAGTGGGTCAGTTCTGGGTGAAAGAGGCGCCCCGCATTGGTGCAGTTCGAGGCGGACGTCAACAGGCATGGTCACGAAGTTTGCGGCTACCTACCCGACCCGGAGATTCACCCGACCCGCCAGTGCCGACTTGACGGCCCAAGGGAAACCACTGCCGCAAGACGGTAGCCAGACCCTTTACGATTCGACGATCCCGAGCGACTCCAACTTCATCGCGCGCACTTTGCGCCGCCAGGCTTCGACCTTACCTGAGTCGATTGCATCCAGAGCCTCCTTCAGCGCTTTGATGTGCGCTTCCTTTCTCGCGTAGGGCTCTTCGTTGCTTCGCCAGCCCGGATACCCGCTGCTATAGATCAGTGGTGCCCGGCCGTGGATGGAGTCGACCAGATATATCCTTGCGTTCTCAATGTCGTTACGTGCTAAAGCCGCAAAGGCTGCGGCGCCCCCCCACCTCCACCACGCGCCCTCATACAAGGGCAAGGTAACGGCCTCGAAGAACGGAAGCGCCATGCTCTCCAGTTTATCAAGCATGTCGAGTGTCGACTTCTCGCACACGTCGTGGTCAGAGGCACTCCAGTCAAACGTCAGGCGGCCACCAACGTGGTACGTGCCCTGGGACGTAACCGGGTCCTCAACCAGATGAACTGAGTAGTACACGTAGATGTAGCTAGACCCCCAGCCACCGAAGCCGACGTGGATCTGGTCGAGTAGCGGCCCCCGCACCCGAAAGAAGGTCTTCTCCTTCGATCGGACGAATCCGAATGTGGCCAGTCGCGGCTCGACGATTCGGCGTATGGCGTTCCGCGTTGGGTTCCTAAGCTGCCGCATACAGAAATCCAAGCGCGTTACGCTCGATCGTCGCCTTGATCGTGCTCTCTACCAGGCGCACCCGCGCAGGCGCATCGAGCTGCCTGAACGTGCTGGCTGGCTCGTCGGGCGGATCCGGTCGCGCCTCCAGCCCCGATGCAGCACCGTCGCGAGTGCTGGCAGAGACGTCCCGCCACGGGTGAAGGAGCAAGCGGAGCCATGCATCGGCATCCCCATGACGGCCTTGTATTGTCCGCAGGTAGACCTTCTCCATCGAAGGCTCTCGCCAAAGGTGAAAGTCGGAATAGTCTTTCTCAGACTGCAGAAGTGACCAGCGGTGTGCGTTGATAGCCTGCGCGGCAGCGCAAACCCTTGCGCAGGAACGCGCGTAGTGGCTTTTCTTTGCGACGCTGTAATGAACCGTGTTCTCCTCAACGACCGTTGCCCGGGTAGGTTGTCCCGTCTGGATCGCCAGTCCCGGCGTCAGGTCGAGGGCCTCACCAAAGTGGAAGCCGATGTGGTAGCCATCGCTCCGCACGCTGTTGTCGCGCCTGGTAAGGAACCGGACCGTCAGCTTGAAGAAGTGGATCAGGTGGCCCTTTCGCCGTAGGTACCTCATTCCATCGTCGGTGGAGAAGCCCAATCCGCTGAGGGTCCCTTCCAGCGGCTGGCGGATGGCCGACGCGATCGCCTGCTCCTCGTCACTGAGCGGCCGGTCGGAATGATTCCGATCCCCCACAAACCTGATCTGAACGAGGTCTTCCAAACGTGCTCTCCCGGGAGACCAGGAACTTCAAACCCCCTGTCCATGGACCGACGCTAGCACGGCCCCGATGACGGCGGCATCACCCACCACCTCACCCGCGCAGGGTCGTGTCATGCACGGCGGGAATTCCCGCCCCGACGCCCGGATGCGGTCCCGCCTACGCTCCACCGGGCCCGGCCGGGCCTGACGGTGGCGATTCGGAGCGGACCTCAGCCCAGCGCGAGCTCGCCCTGGGGCGGGCGCCGCGCCGGCCCGTGCCGCTCGGCGCCGTTACGAGCGGCGAGGATCCGGTCCAGCACACCCGGGTCCATCAGGCTCGCGATGATCCGCACCGGTCCCCCGCAGTACTCGCAGCGGGTGACGTCGATCCTGAATACCCGCGCCAGCCGCTGCGCCCAGGTCATCGCCTTGCGCCGCTCGGCCGGCGTCCGGTCGGCAGCGGGTGGCGACGCTGGCTTCCCCGGCACGATCAGGGGCCGCCATTGTGGCGCGCGGGGCGGTGTGTCAGCATCTTGGTGCCAAAGCACCAATGTGAGGCCCACCATGAGCCGTCTGACCATCACCCTGTCCGAGGCCCGCTACCGGGCCCTGAAGGAGGCGGCCGCGCAGCGCAACAAGACCATCGGCCAGCTCATCGACGAGAGCCTGGAGTTCTACGGCATCAAGTCGCGGGACGACGCCCGCGACCTGGTGCGCCGGGCCCGCGCCCGCAGCAGGCTCTCCGGCGAGCAAGCGCTGGCAGTCGCGCAGAAGCAGGTGCGTGCGGTCCGGCGGGGATCGTGACCCGGCGGCCGGTCATCATCGACACCAACGTGGTGGTGGCCGGCCTCCTCACCGGGGACACAGCCTCGCCGGTGGCCCGCATCCTCGACGGCATGCTGGCCGCGACCTTCCCGTTCGTCGTCTCGGAGGCCCTGCTGGCCGAGTACCGCGCGGTCCTGGTGCGCCCCGGGCTTCGCCGCCAGCATGGGCTTACGGTGACGGAGGTGGACGCACTCCTCACCGAACTGGTCCGGCACGCGATCGTGCTGCCGCCAGGATCGGGCCCGCCGGCGCCGGACCCGGGTGACCAGCTGCTCTGGGACCTGCTGGTGGCGCGACCGGACCTGCTGCTCGTAACCGGTGACCAAGCTCTCCAGGGCGACCGGGGCTTCCGGGCGCGGATACTGTCGCCCCGCGCGTTCGTCGACAGCTGACGCGGTGCCCATACTGCACGGCCGCGGGTCAGGCGCCGTCGCCCCAACTCCCCCACCCCGCTACCATCCCCCCATGCCCACCTACCTCGAACGCATCCTCAAGGCCCGCGTCTACGACGTCGCGGAGGAAACCCCGCTGGACCCGGCCCCGCGCCTCTCGGCCCGGCTCGGCCAGCGGGTGCTGCTGAAGCGCGAGGACCTGCAGCCGGTCTTCTCGTTCAAGATCCGCGGGGCCTACAACCGCATCGCGCAGCTGTCGGCGGCGGAGCGCGGGGCGGGCGTCATCTGCAGCTCGGCCGGCAACCATGGCCAGGGGGTGGCGCTGGCCGGGCGCAGCATGGGCATCCGCGCCGTCGTCGTGATGCCGGTGACGACGCCCAGCATCAAGGTCGCGGCGGTGCGCGCGCTCGGCGGCGAGGTAGTGCTCCACGGCATCACCTACGACGATGCCTACGGGCACGCGCAGGAGCTGGTGAAGTCCCAGGGGCTCACCTTCGTCCACCCCTTCGACCACCCGGACATCATCGCGGGCCAGGGCACCGTGGGGATGGAGATACTGCGCCAGCACCGGGGCAACCTCGACGCCATCTTCGTGCCGGCAGGGGGCGGCGGCCTGCTGGCCGGCATCGCGTCCTACGTAAAGGCGCTGTACCCGGAGATCCGCGTCATCGGCGTGGAGCCCGAGGAGTCGCCGACCATGCACGCGGCCCTCGCCGCCGGCGAGCCGGTGACGCTGGCCCAGGTGGGCATCTTCTGCGATGGCGTGGCGGTGCGCCGGGCCGGCGACGAGACCTTCCGCCTCTGCCGCGACCTGGTGGACGAGATCGTGCTGGTCACCAACGACGAGGTCTGCGCCGCCATCCAGGACATCTTCGAGGACACGCGGGCCGTGATGGAGCCCGCCGGCGCCCTGGGCGTGGCCGGCATCAAGCGCTGGCTCGCCGCCAACCCGGGCGGCGAGCGCACGCTCATTGCCGTCAACAGCGGCGCCAACGTCAACTTCGACCGCTTGCGCTACATCGCCGAGCGCGCCGGGCTCGGCGAGCACCGCGAGGCGCTGCTGGCCGTCGAGATCCCGGAGACGCCGGGCAGCTTCCTCGCCTTCTGCGAGACGCTGGGCCAGCGCATCATCACCGAGTTCAACTACCGCTACGGCGACCCGGACCGGGCGCGCATCTTCGTCGGCGTCGCGCTGACGGGCGGCATCCCGGAGCGCGAGCAGGTCATCGCCGACCTCGTCGCCCGGGGCTACCCGGTGGTGGACCTCTCCGACGACGAGATGGCGAAGCTGCACATCCGGCACATGGTGGGCGGCCAGGCGCCCGGCGTGCGCGACGAGCGGCTCTTCCGCTTCGAGTTCCAGGAGCGGCCCGGCGCGCTGCTGCGCTTCCTGCGGGCCCAGAGCGCGCGCTGGAACGTGAGCCTCTTCCACTACACCAACCCGGGCTCGGACTACGGCCGCGTGCTGGCCGGGTTCCAGGTGCCCGAGGCGGACCTGCCGGCGTTCGTCGCCCACGCCGCCGCGGCGGGCTACGACTTCGTCGACGAGAGCGCCAACCCCGCCTACCGGATGTTCCTGGCGTCGACGGCCTGACGGCGCGCGACGCGCGCAGCCGCGCGCCGGCGTGGAGGGCAGAAGCCGGCCGTCCCCGGCGACGCCCTCGCCGGGGGCGCTGCGCGCGGCGGGTACTAGATGGGGTCGAGTGCGGCGGGGATGGGCACCACCAGGAAGTTGCGGTTCCCGGCGAAGAACAGCGTGCCACCATCGGCGGCGATGGCCCGGACCGGCCGGACGCTGTTGCACGACGGTCCCGTGAGCTCCCAGCAGCCCGGATACGCCGGCACGCCGAACGATCCCAGCAGCGGGGGCACGCCGGCGCCGGCGCAGTCGTAGACGAAGACCTTCGGCAGGTCAGGGCTCGCCGGCAGCCCGAAGGCAGAGTCCGGATACGACAGCGTGTAGCACCGGTCGCCATCCGGCGAGACCGCCCCGGCAACGGCCTGGAATCCCGCCGTGGCCGGCAGCAGACCGAGGGACTGGAACGACGGTCCGCGCACGTCGATCTGGTTGATGAGCGCGCGCTGTCCGTCATCGGACAGGTGCGCGTTCACGAAGAAACCACCCTCGCCGGGCGCCTGCCGGAACACGCCGTCCGAGGCGTTCAGGTACAGGAGGGGCGCAGCCGGTGTGCAGCATGCCTGCTGGGAGATGACCAGGCGCTCGCCGTTGCGGGACATGCCGAACCAGGGGCCGTCCTGGTAGCTCCGCTGATTGGCATCGACCGTGAGCGCACCGCTGCCCACGTCGTAGGTGGCCAGGGAGCGCAGGCCAACCGAGAACCACGCACGGCCGTCGTTGGTGACCGGCACGCCCTCGGTGCCGATGGTCTGCGTCGCGAACGCGGCGTTGGGCGAGGAGCCAGCGTCGGCCAGGGTCACCGGATCGAGCACAAGGATCCCCGTGGTCGTCGTCACGACCAGCCGGCTGCCGTCGGCTGCAAGCCCGACGTCCACGAGGCCGCTCACGGACAGCGTGTCGCGCTGCCAGGCACCCGCTACGCGCCGGAAGCGCACGATCTGCCCCGCGGCGCGCGCCGCGCTGAAGAACTGGCCACGCTCGTGGTCGGCCACGAGCCCGTCGAGGATGACGCCGTTGGGTATTGCCGCAGCGTCATAGGTGCGTGGGTCGATCACGACCAGTCGCCGCGAAGGCGTCGTCAGCGCCAGTGCGTTGGTGAAGGCGACGGTGTACTCACCCGCCGCGAGGGGCGGCAGCGAAACGCGCAGCGCCGTGTCGCTGACCGTCGTGACGGCGCCCGGAGTCACACCGGGGATCAACAGCCGGGCCTGCGGGCTGGTGGTCGCCGAATAGCCGGCACCCCGGACCCACAGTTCCGCCGGCTGGCCGGCAACGAGGACGTAGGGGCCCAGTCCGCTCACCGTGCCCAGCCGCTTGCGCAGGCGGATGGGCACGTTGACGGGGGCAAGGCCCGGGCTGGACAGCGCAATGCTTGCCTCGGCCTCGGCATTGTCGGGCAGGGCAGCGAGTGCGGCCGGGTCGACCTGGAAGCCGAGCGGACTGCCGAACGGCCCGCTGGCTGCCGCGAGCACGAGCCATGGGGACGACTCACTGGCCGTCCACGTCCCCGCCGATCCACCGCCCGGCAGTACCGCCGCGACGTTGACGCTGCCGGCCAGTGCGGGTGCCGCGGTGTCCGGGGTTATCTCGAGCGACGGCGGCGGGGTGACGCTGAAGCCGGTGATCCGGACGGTGTAGTTCACGTCCAGGGGCGTACCGCCAATCTTCTGGGTACAGCCGACATCGGCACAGGCGAGGAGCTGCAGCCGGCCGGAGTACGTGCCCGCCGCCAGGCCGGGCAGTGCCTGCAGCTGGATCGTGGCCTGACGCCCAGTGATGATGACCGGGATGACCGGATCCAGGCCGGGTCCGTCGAGAATGGCCGCCACGAAAAGGTTGCCGGCGTAGTCGCGGTTCGCGGTGGCCAGGAGGCTGGCCGTCGGCACGACCCCGCCCTGGGAACCCTCGAGAACTGCCGTCGCGCTCTGCAACGTAATGGTGAAGGCATCGCCGCTGCCTCCACCACCGCCGCCGCCACAGCCAGCCACCACCACGACGGCGGCGGCCCATGCGGCCGCCCGGAAGCTGTTCACAGGACCCCCCGGCCGGGGCATCGCCCCGGGGCCCGCACCGTCGCCGGCCATGACGCAAGCTATCACGCGCCGCCCCCGCCGCGAACCCCGCCTACCGGATGTTCCTGGCGTCGACGGCCTGACGGCGGCCGAAGTGCACGGCGGTGGCGACCATCGCCACCATGTTGATGGCGTCGCCGACGAAGCCGGGGAGCGGGCCCACCCGCGACGGCGGCAGGCCGAGGAACACGAGCCCGACGGCCATGCCGATGAAGAGCCACCACCAGCCGGTGCGCCGGCCGATCAGCGCGCCGACGATCAGCAGTGCCGGCAGCGCGATGACGCCAGCCAGCGGAAACGCGCCCGGCACGCCGATGCCCGGCTGCCCCGGCGTACAGCCCTGGGACTCGAGCACCGACGGCACGTAGCGCAAGGTGTCGGCCCAGCAGGCCGGGTACAGCGACGGCCACAGCACGATGTGCTGCCAGTCGGCCACGGCGAGGGCCGTCGCGAGCACGCAGACGGCGCCGATGAACCACCGCGGCTGCGCGAACCGCAGCCCCGCGAGCCGGGCCAGCGAGGCCGCCACGATCAGCGTCAGCGGCACGGACAGGTGGAACAGCATGAAGCGCGGACCGCTGGCCACCTCGAGCCCCGGGGAGATGCCGAGGTAGCGGCCGGCCCCGACCAGCGCCGTGTCATAGGGCAGCGCCAGGATCAGGAAGGCCAGCAGTCCGAGCACCGGCAACTTCAGCCGCCACCACTCCCGCACCGTATAGATGAGCAGCACCGTGTCGGCGGCGCTGAGCACGAACATGAGAATGGAGTACATGTGGGACCGCCCCCCGGCGTATCGGCCGCCTCCAGCATATAGCGACGTGCCCTGCGGCAGCGTGCCCGTCCGGTGCCGGACGGGCGGCGTGGGACCATAATGGCGGTCCACCGATACCGGAGGCACCCGATGTCCCGCCTGCTCCACGCCCTGCGCATCCTCACGCTGGCCCTGGTGGGCCTCGCCTCGCCGGCGCTGCCGGCCGCCGACCAGCCCACGGCGCTCATCACCGGTGCGAACCGCGGCATTGGCCTTGAGTTCGCCACGCAGCTGGCGGCCCGGGGCTGGACCGTCATCGCCACGACGCGCAACCCCGCCGAGGCCACCGCACTGAATGCGCTGGCAAAGGCCCGGCCCAACGTCACCGTCGAGCCCCTCGACATCACGAGCGATGCCAGCGTCAGCGCACTGGCCGTCCGCTACCGGGGCCGGCCCATCGACGCGCTCATCAACAACGCGGCGCTGCTCGAGCGGCCCAGGGCGCAGCTACTCGGCACCCTCGACTTCGCACTCTTCGAGAAGAGCTTCGCCGTGAATGCCACGGGCCCGATGCGGGTTACCCAGGCGTTCCTCGACAATGTGGCAGCGAGCCGGCGCAAGACGGTCTTCACGCTGTCGAGCGCGGCGGCCTCGATCCAGATGGTCACGCCGCCCGCGGTCTACTACCCCTACCGCGCCAGCAAGGCGGCGCTGAACATGCTGATGCACAACCTGGCCGTGGACCTGAAGCCCCGGGGCATCACGGTGCTCATCGTCAACCCCGGCCTCGTCGACACCCGCGGCGTGCTGACCCGCAAGCCCGGCGACCCCATACCGGAGGAGTTCGCCCCGGTGATGCCCGCCATCGAGAGCGGCCAGCTCAAGCTGATGACCACCACAGACTCGGTGACGGGCATGCTCGCCCTGCTCGACCGCGCCACCCCGGAACTCTCCGGACAGTTCCTCAACTTCGACGGGACACCCCTGCCATGGTAGACGCCACCGCCCACGCAGCCCCGGCTGCTGCCGCCACGCCCGTGCTCAAGCGCTCGACGATGAAGCCCTTTGCCCCGGGGGACATCTTCCTCGGCTGCACGTACCTGATGAACGTGCCGGGTGACGACCATGCGGGCGAGGGCCGCATCCTGCAGTTCGACCGCAACATGGTGCCGAAGGGCACGCTGTACACGGCGGGCACGACGCATCTCATCGTGAACCTGCGCTTCGGCCCCGACGGCGTGCTGTGGGGCTTCGATCCCTTCGCTCACGCGGTCGTACGGGTCGGCACCGACGGCGTGCAGCTGCCACCGGCGCACCTCGGCGACCGGCCCTGGGGCAACGTCGTGTTCCCGCCCGGCGGCGATGTGGTCTTCGGCGAGTACCTGAAGGGCGACCGGCCCTACAAGGGCGGCGACATGCGCGCGCTGCCGGGCACGAACCAGATGGGCTACGGCCGCATCGCGCGCTTCGACGCGCAGCTGCGGCCGGTGGCCGAGTACGACGGCGGCACGGCGCCGTCGCTGACGGGCTTCCACGGCATCACCCACTCGGCGCTGCACCCGGACGGGCGCACCTACACCTACATCACGGACCTCGGCATGCGGGTGTACCGCTTCGACCTGGCCACGGGGACGCCGCTGCCGGACCTGGTGGCCTTTCCCGGCGGCCCTGAGTACAAGCAGAAGTGGACCACCGGCGTCGCCTACCGCGCCGACGGCACGCTGCTGCTGCTGCGGGGGAGCTTCATCGACTTCATCGACGGCGATGGCAGGACCATCAAGACCGTGACCCTCGACGAGTACGGCTACGCCATGATCACGGCCTGTGCCGACGGCCGGCACGCCCTGGTCGCCAACATCTTCACCGGCGTCGCGTCGAAGGTCGACCTGGAGACGGGCCGCATCACCGGGCAGATCGACACGGGGCTCGCCAAGCCCCAGCGCAGCCTCGCCGGCATCGCGGAGTACGCCGGGCCCTGAGGGGCCGGCACCCGCCACAGCCCATGGAAATCGACATCATCCTGAACGAGTTCGCGTCGCCCCAGGCGGCGCTGGAGCTCGGGCTCATGGCCGAGCGCTACGGCATCCGCGGCGTCTGGGCCAGCAACTACGGCTGGTCGAGGGACCCGTTCTTCACGCTGTCGCTGCTGGCCCACCAGTCGTCGCGCATCCGCCTGGGGCCCATGGCCATCAGCCCGGCGGAGCTGCACCCGCTGAAGATGGCGAACCTGCTCTTCTCGCTCAACGAGCTGTCGCAGGGCCGGGCCATGATCATGGTGGGCGGTGGCGGCGCCGTGGCCCAGTCCATGGGCCGCAAGCGCGAACGCATGATCCGCGGCGCGCGCGAGTGCCTGGAGATCCTGAAGGGCGCCTCGCCCGACCGCATGCTCAACTACGGCGGCCAGATACACCAGGTCTGGGGCTACCAGCCGAAGTGGTACACCGACACGCCACCGCTCATCTATTTCGGCTCGAACCACCCGCAGACCCGCCGGCTCTCGGCACAGCTCGCCGACGGGCTCATCACCAGCGACTTCGTCGTGCCGCTGGCGCGCGAATTCATCGCCGCCGCCCGGGACGACCTGCGCGCCGCCGGCCGCGACCCGGCACGGTTCCGCTTCAGCAACTTCTGGGCCTGGCACATCAAGGCCGATCCCGCGGCGTCCATGGCCGAGGCCCGGCGCGAGCTCATGCTGCGGGGCTGGCTCGGCGAGCAGTACTTCGCGCCCTTCCTCGACCCCGACGAGGTGCGGCTCATGCGGGCCCACGAAAGGGACTTCCTGAACGCCTTCCTGCGGGGCAGCAGCGTCATCGAGAACGTGCCCGACACGCTGGTGGACAAGATGATCCGCAACATCTCTTTCGCCGGCGGCCTGGACCAGATCGAGCCGGCCATCGAGACCCTGAAGGGCTTCGCCGAGGCCGGCCTGACCGAGATTGCGCTGCGCGTTCATGACGACCCGGCCGACGCGATCCGGCTGATCGGCGAGCGGGTACTGCCGGCGCTGCGCCAGGCGGGCGTTGCCGCCGTTTGACCGCACGGCCGGCTGGTCGGTAGCCTGCGCGCTGTCGCCGCTTGTCGCCCAGGGAGGGCACCCATGAAGACCCGTCGCGATTTCGTCCAGGCCGTGCCGTTTGCCGCGGCCGCCGTCCTCGCCGCCTGTGGCGGCAAGCCGCCCGAGCCGACCGCAGCACCAGCCCCGGCGCCGGAGCCGGCGCCCGCCCCGGCCCCCGAGGCCGCGGCACCGCCCCCGGCCGAGGCCGCCGCCCCGGCGGCAGATGCCGCCTCCCTGCCGATGCTCGACCCGGGCGAGGCAACGGCCAAGGCGCTCGGCTACGTCACCGACGCCACCACCGTCGACGGCAGCAAGTGGCCCACCTGGGTCGCCGGCAACGTCTGCTCCGGCTGCACGCTGTACAGCGGGGCTGCCGGTGCGGCGAGCGGCCCCTGCTCGCTCTTCCCGGGCAAGCAGGTCATGGCCACCGGCTGGTGCAGCGGCTTCATCAAGAAGCCGGCCTGAGCCACGCCGCGCCCGGCACGCCGGGCAGGCCGTGCAGAAAGCCCCGCCCCGTGCGGGGCTTTTTGTTCGGCAATCCCTAAGCTTGCCGGACCAGAGTCGGGTTGATGTAGGTCGTGATGCCGTTGATGTGGTCACGGCCCACGGGCCGGCCCTTTTCCTTGCGGCTCATCACATGCTCGCCGCGGGTGCGTAGCACCGCGTAGGCCTGCCACTCGTCCGTGTAGTCCAGCGAGCCCTCCCGGGCGTGCGCCCGGATGTGGCACATGACCCCGGCCCGGCTGTGGGCGGCGATCGGCAGGGCATCTCTTCATCGCCAGACCAGTCTGGCTCTGGTCCGGCTTGCTTGGGGATTACCGCAATGAAACGGGCCGGGCCCCGTCACCGGAGCCCGGCCCGTGTCAGCAACAGCGTGTCGCGTCAGCTCTGGCCGGCGCGGATGGACCAGAGCTTCGCGATCTGGGCGTAGTTCGGGTCCTGGACCTTGTCGAAGGCCTTCCGGGCCTCGGCCGTTTCCTTCCTGGCTGCATGGGCACGGCCGAGCAGCAGGTAGGCCTGGTCGACGCCATTGCCGCCCTTGGCGATGGCGCGGTTCGCGGCCACGATGGCCTTCTCCGCCTCGCCGAAGCTGAGCCAGGCCTCGCCGACCCGCACGTTGGCAGCAGCGTCGCCGGCGGCAGCCTGCTGGTCGAGGCGGGCCATGGCGGCCTTCTGCTCGGCGGCCCGCTTGCTCGCATCGTCGTTGATGCGCTTGGCGCGGGCCGCGTCACCACCGGCCAGGGCGTTGGTCTTGTAGCCCTGCTCCATGAGCTTGACGGCGGCGCCCGGAACGCCGGCCTGGATCGCCTTGATCGCCGCCTCCTGGTAGGTGCTGGCGCGGTCGATCAGGTTCAGCTCGTACATCAGCATGTAGACGTTGAACATGGCCTGGTCATCGGCGCTGACCTGCCGGACGAGGTTGCTGGTCAGGATCCGCCAGTTGTCCGGCGTCGGGTACAGCCGGACGAGCTCCGTGGTCACCTTGCCCGCGCTCGCCGTGTCGCCGAGCTTCATGTAGCTGTCCTGCAGGTAGCGGAGCCAGTTCTCGTTGGGCTTGGCGCCGGCGTTCTTGATGGCCGTCGCGAACGACGCCGCGGCCGCCTTGTAGTTGCCGCTGGCGTGCTGCGACTGGCCGATCAGGAAGTGGGCGCCGGGGTCGCGGCCGCCGGACGCCTGCAGGTAGCGGTTGGCGTAGTCGATGGACTTGTTCAGGTTGCGGCCGCCGCCGGGCTGGAAGTAGACCTGCGCGAGGGTCTGGTACTGCTGGGCCGTGGGCGAGCTGCCGAGGGCCTTCTCGCAGGCCGGGCCCGCCGCGCCGTAGTTGCGGCCGCGGACGTAAACCGCGCAGTAGGCCTCGTTGATCTTCTGCTGCTCGAAGGCGGTCTTGCCGCTGATGCCGTCTGCCTCCTTGAGCTTGGCCAGGGCCTGCGGGGTCTGGCCCTTGGCCGACGCGTCGAGGGCGGCCTTGAGCGGCGTGCCGACCTTCGGGCTCACCTTCTCCTGGGCCAGGGCCGGTGCGGCGGTCACGAGCAGTGCAGCGGCCATGAGGCCTGCCACGACCAGCGGCGAGGACGGGCGGGGGGAGGACATCATCGTAAGCATCGCGAACCTTCCAGCTTCAGGGATCCGGGTCCCACGTGGCCCGGACCGTGGATTGTTACCCGGCGGCAGGCGCCGCCGCCAGCGGCGGACGCCGGCCGGGTGTTGCTTCACTCGGTCGGGGCGCCCTCGGTGGCGAGGATGGCCCACAGGGCGGCCAGATTCCGGTAGTCGCCCCCGGTGACATTGCCGAAGGCGGCCGCGGCCTCGCTGCCCTTGCCGGCGGCGACGAGGGCCTTGCCGAGCAGCAGGTTGGCCTCGTTCGTGTCCTTCACGCCCTTGCCAATGCCGCGGCGGGCCGCCTCGACGGCCTTGTCGGTCTCGCCGTAGCTCAGGAACGCCTCGGCGAGGATGAGGTCGGAGTCGCCGCTGGTGGCCTTGCGGGCCTCCGCTTCGAGGGACGGAAGCTCCTTGCGGTCCAGGGCGGCCGCCGCGGACGCTTCGGCCAGCAGCTTGTCGCCGCGGGCCTTGTCGGCAGGGTTCCCGAAAACGCCACTCGCCAGGCCCTGGCGGATGGCCGACTCCGCCTCGCCGGGCAGGCCGGCATCAGTGGCGAGCTGGCCCAGCTGGATGTAGCCGCCGGCAGTGCCCATCAGGTCCAGGGCCAGCACCAGGCGCAGCACCTCGAGGGTCTTCGCGTCGCTCTTCTCGGCGTCGCGCAGCATCAGCGTCGCGGCCGAGCCCCAGTAATCCTGCTTGGGGTAGTTGCGCACGAGTTCGGTGGCGTAGCGGATGCTGCCCGCAGCGTCGCCGGCGGAGTCGGCGCAGCGCTGCACGATCTGCAGCACGCCCTCAGCGGGCTTCTCCTGGGCCATGCGGGCCGCTTCGAGGGCGCCGGTGCCGTACTTCAGGGCCTGCTCGCAGCGGTCCGGCTTGCCGGCCTGGTAGTGGGCGATGGTCACGAGCTCGAGCATGCTCCGGTCATCACCCTTGATTGCGAGGTAGCGGCCACCGTAATCGGCCGCCTTGGCCCAGTCCCGCGGGTCCATGCCGCCGGCGATCCGGGCGACCAGGCCGATCTCGTTGAGCAGGCGATCTTCCGGCACGAGCCCGCTGGCGATCACCTTCTCGTAGTAGGGGACGGCCTCGGCCAGGCGGTCGAGCCTGGCCAGCGACTGGGCGCGGAAGTAATCGATGTAGAACTGGTCGCCCGGCGTCTTGTTGGCCATGGCGTCGGTCTTGTTCAGCAGATCGAGCACTTCCTGGTACGACTGCTTCTGCAGGAGCTCGTTGGCCTTCGCGAGGTCCTTGCCGAAGGGCTTGCTCACCTGGGGGCCGGCCGGCTCGGCGGCGGCCGCTGGCGGCTTGCCCTGGGCCAGGGCGGCCAGCGGCACGACGGCCAGGGGGGCTGCGGCCAGCAGCAGGCAGGCGGGAAGGGTCAGCAGGCGGTTGGGGCGGTGCATGGCGAGTCCTCTCGGTTCACGGCCGGCACGGCGTGCCGGCCGACACTGGTGGAGGGCCGCTTCGGGCGGAGCAACGGCCCTGGTCCGGATGCTGGTCAGGACAGCTGAACGCGTCCTGAAAAAACCGGGCCGGACGCTGGGTCCGGCCCGGGGTGGCAGACGCTGCGGGAACTACTCGTTCCCGAAGATGCCCATCTTGTTGATGCCGGTGCGCTGGGTAATGGCCAGCACCTTGGCGACGACGTCGTAGCGGGCGCTCTCGTAGGGCCGGATGTGCACTTCGGGCTGCGGAACCTTGTCGCGCTCGATGAGCAGGTAGCGCTCGAGCTGCCCGAGCCCCGCGACCGGCGTGCCGTTCCACAGCACCGTGCCGTCGTAGTCGATGGTCAGCGTGATCACGACGGGGTCCACCGGCGGCGGTGCCGCATCGGTGGGCCGCGGCATGTCGAGCTTCACGGCGTGGGTCATGATCGGCAGCGTGACGATCAGCATGATGAGGAGGACGAGCATCACGTCGATGAGCGGCGTGGTGTTCATCTCCACCATCGGCTCGCCTTCGCCACCTCCGCCAACGGACATTCCCATGGTCTTGCTCCCTCGGTAAACGCGCCGCTCAACCGCCTGCCTGGGGCCAGGAGATGAAGCCCACCTTGGCGATCCCGCCGCGCTGGACCAGCGTAATGACCCGGCCGACGTACTCGTAGCGCACGCCGGAGTCGCCACGGATGTGGATCTCCGGCTGCGGCTGCACCATGGCGGCGGCCTTGATCAGGTTGAGCAGCTGCTCGTTACTCGTCACCACCGAGTCGTTCCAGTAGATGTTGCCCTGCCGGTCGATGGCGATGGTGATGTTCTCGGGCTTGGTCTGCGTGGCGATGTTGCTCGCCTTCGGCAGGTCCAGCGGCACCGTCTTGGTGATGACGGGGATCGTGATCAGGAAGATGATCAGCAGCACCAGCATCACGTCGACGAGCGGCGTGGTGTTGATGGCATTCAACACCTCGCCGTCGCCGTCACCACCGCCGCTCGAAACGTTCATTCCCATGATCGCGCTCCGTTGTACTGCCGGCGGCCGGGGCCTTACTTCCGCCCGCTGCCGCTGACAAGCGTCGCGTACAGGTCGTTCGAGAAGTAACGGATCTGGTCGAGGATCGCCTTGTTCCGGCGCAGCAGCCAGTTGTAGCCGAGCACCGCCGGCACGGCGACCGCGAGGCCGATGGCCGTCATGATGAGCGCCTCACCGACGGGACCGGCGACCTTGTCGATGCTCGCCTGGCCGGCGACGCCGATGGCGATCAGGGCGTGGTAGATGCCCCACACCGTGCCGAACAGGCCGACGAACGGCGCGGTCGAGCCGACGGAGGCCAGGAACGACAGGCCGCGCTGCAGGTCGTTGTTCATGCGGTCGACGTTGCGCTGGATGTTGCCGCTCAGCCACTCGGTCAGCGGGACCTTGTCGGTCAGGCGGCCTTCGTGGTGCTCGCTGGCCTTGATGCCGCTCTCGGCGATGGCGCGGAAGGCGTTGCCCTTGCCGGTGAGCTTGTTGATGCTCTCCTGCAGGTTCGAGCCGGTCCAGAAGTCCTTGCTGGCCTGCTTCGCCTGCTTGAGGAGCTGCGCCTGCTCCCACAGCTTGGTGAGGATGATGAACCAGGAGTACAGCGACATCAGCACCAGGATGATCAGCGTGCCCTTGGCGACGAAGTCACCCTGGGCCCACAGGGCCGCGAGGCCGTACGGGTTCTCGGCGGTGGTGGTCGAACCGAGGTCCTCGGCACCGCCGAGGTCGGCCGGAGCGCCCGTGCCCAGGTCGAGCGGCGCGCCGTCCATCGGCATGGCGCCATCGGCCGGCATGCCGGCATCGGCCGGGGGGGCCGCCATCGGGTCTGCCGCCGCATCAACCGGCGCGGTGCCCGCGACGTCTGCGTTCTGTGCCAGCTGGATCGTATCGCCTGCCATGGGTCTTACCTTGCAAAAAGTTGGGTTAGTAGGTCGGGGTATGCGGAAGGACGAGGGATAACCTGCCCTCAGCCTTTCTCGATGATCACGTTCCAGCGGATGCGGAGCTGGTACTGGTCGGCGACCGGCTTGCCGTCTTCCATCGCCGGGGTGAACTTCCACACGCGCATGGCGTGCTTCTGCGCCACTTCATCGAGGCGCGGGATGCCGCTCGACTCGGTGATGTCGACGCGGTCGCAGCGGCCCTGGGGGTTGATGGTGCAGACCAGCGTGGTCGCGCCGAGTTCCCCGGACTTCTTGGCCTCGCGCGTCACCGACGGCGGGATCTCGGGCGTCCAGTTGTTCTTGAAGGTGCGGGCGTCGGGCGCCGCCTTCGTGCGGGCCGTCTGCTTCGGCGGCGGCGGCGGCGGGGGGGGCGCCTTGACGTTGGTCACCTTGGAGATGGCCGTCGAGTTCGTGGGCGCCGGCAGGTCAGAGATGACGATGTCCGGCGGCGGCACGAACGGCGGCGGCGTCTCGACCACGGGCGGCGGCGGTGGCGGCTCGTCCGGCTCGTCCTCGGGCTCTTCGAGCACGGTGGTCTCGACGGGGCCGAACACGCGTTCCGTGACAATGGTCGACAGGCTCGAGTTGAGGGCCGCCACGAGCAGCACGTGGAAGCCGACGATCACCGCGAGGATGATCGTCTTGCGGCTCGCCTGGCCCGAGTCGAACGGATCGTTACGGTAGGTTTCCATGCGCTAAATTCTGGCTGCTCAGCGTGAACGTTCGCAGGCACTGGTGCCCGACGGAGTCGGGCCGGGGTCCGGGCGGCTTCTGGCTCACCTCAAGTCAAGCTGCATGCACTGCATGCGGTGCGGAACCTCCCGGATTCCACACCCCGTGGCCGCCTTGACCAGAACCCCCTCTGGCCTGAGGCGCGGAAATGTAACCGATATCCCGGTCGTTTGCACAGCGCCCGTCTGGCGAGGAAATGACCAGCCGGAGGCCTGCAAAGATCCGGTGCACGGCTGCTGCAACCGCGGGATCCCGGGCTCCGGCAGTGCGGTCCCTGCGCACGCCAGGCCATCGCGCCGCCGTGCCACCCATGAAACAATCAGCAGCATGAATGCCCGACTCGCGGACGCTGCCCGCGGTGCCACGCAGGCCGTATCTGGCCTCGGTGCGCGCGGCTCGTTGCTGCTCTGGCTTGCGCTGGCGGCGGCGGGCTGTGCCGCCAGCGGCCCGAAGACCAGCGACTTCGACCGCCACCGCTACAGCCAGCTCGCCCAACCTGAAGGCCCGTCCGGCCCGGTGTTCTTCGACGTGACCTACAGCGCCGACTATCCCCGGGACGACCCGCAGGCCGAGGCGGCGCGGCTCGCGTGGCTCGAGGGCTGGCTGAAGCTCCGGCGGCTCTGCCCCACGGGCTTCGACGTGGTCAGCCGCCGCCCCTTCGATTTCCTGGAAGACAACCCGGCGCGCCACGACGAGCGCTGGGAAGTGGCCTGCCGGGGCGCGGGCTGAATCAGGGCGCCATTACCACCACGCGGTCGCCCCGGGCCAGGCCCCAGCGGGCGGCGAACCCGGCGTTGAGCTCCAGTACGCCGGTGGCGGGACCCCCGGAGCTGATGCGCTCCTCTGACCAGGGCACCGTGTCGGCCGCAATGCGGGCGACGCGCCCGTCCCGGCCCACGAAGACCATGTCCAGCGGCAGCACGGTGTTCTTCATCCACATGACGATGACGGCGGGCTCGGGGTAGCTGAACCACATGCCCTCGAATTCGCCCATCTGGTCGACGTACATCAGCCCCCGGCCGCGCTGTTCGGTCGACTCGGCGAACCAGGCGTCGATCTGCAGGCAGCGCGCGGCCGAGGTGACGAGGATGACCTGGCCCCGGGGAAAGCCGGCCAGGCGGGTTGCCGTGTCCTGGGCAAAGGCCGGGAGCCCCGCGAGCAGCAGGAGCAGCAGGGCCAGCGGGCGGCTCATTCCACCACCAGGCGGCCGGCGTAGTTGATGTCGCCCAGCGTCAGCGAGCCGGCATCCTGCAGCGCCGGCAGGGCGCCCGCGCAGTACAGCTGGCCGGCGATGCGGAAGGTGCGGGGGCCCGCCGGTTCGGCGGCGCTGACCCGGGTCCAGCACCGGCCGGGGCCGGCCGAGGCGTAGAACTGGCCGCTGCGCTCGTCCACGACGGTCACGTTGGCGGGCCGTTCCGTGCCCTCGAGCCCGGCCAGCTGGCCGCTGATGCCGAGGATCAGGGTCAGCTCCGAGCCGTCGGCGCCGGCGGGCCCCGAGAACATGAGCCTGAGGCCGTCGTCCGGGCGAAGCCCCCCGTCGCAGCGCAGGCGCCGGCCCCGCCAGTCGAGGATCTGCTCGCGGTCGCCATAGACGCGCCCGGACAGGAAGCCGGGCGGGACGAGGTCGCAGGGCTCGCCGCCGGCAGCTTCCGCGGCCGGCGGCGGTGGCAGGGGCTGCAGGACGACGGCGCCGGCCACGAGGGCCAGGGCGGCCAGGCCGCCGAGGGTCGTGGCCCAGGCGGGCGGTGTGCCGGCGGGGGGCGATGCGGTGGCTGGGTCGGGCATGTTGCCTATGCTAAGCCATTGTTCCCCCGGGCTCCTCGCCCGGACCGGCCGCGGGCAAACTGTGATCCGTCGCAGCGCCCCGGCGGGCGGCGGGGGCTACTTTGGCGCCGTTGTGCCGCCGGCCGGGCGCCGGTTGGGGGTCAGCGGCTTGAGTTTCGACGTCCACCACCACCTGAGTTCCCTCAGGACGGAACAGGCGCTGCCGGGTCCCTTCCCGCTGCGGTTCCGGCCCTACGTCGAGGAAGAGTTCCGCCGCCACTACGCCGCGAGCCACTATCCGAAGACGCGGCCGCTCGTGGTGATCATCCTCGGCTTCGTCTTCGCGATGCTCATCTGGGGCGTGATCCTCGATGACCTGTCGTGGCAGACGGCCGCCTTCACCCTTGGCGTGCTGATCCCGGGCCTCATCGCGACCCTGGTGCTCTCCTACAAGGACGACTCGCACCGGGCCTACCAGGCGTTGCTGGCCTGGACGGCCTTCCTGATCGGCCTCGTGTGCACCTCGCTGACGCTGCGCGCGAGCCTCTACGGCATGCCCTATTACTTCGGCGCCCAGGTCGCCTGGATCTTCGTCGTCTGGCTGGTGCTGGGGCTCACGGCCGTGCAGGCAGGGCTTGCCGCCATCGGCGTGTCGCTGGTCTATGCGTGGGGCATGGTGCACTGGGATTTCTCCGGCCCCGAGGCCGTGTTCACCGGCGCCACGCTGCTCGGCGTCAACCTCGTGGGGGCCTACTGTTGCTGGCAGCTGGAGTCGGCCGAGCGCCGGGCGTTCCTCGAGTCCCGGGCGCTCAACGAGCTGGCCGACCGTGACGGGCTCACCGGGCTCTACAACCGCCGCCGCTACGAGGAGCACATCGACAAGCTCTGGCGCCAGTCGCGGCGCGACCACGAGCAGTTCACGGTGCTGCTCATCGACATCGACCACTTCAAGGCCTACAACGACCTCTACGGCCACCAGGCCGGCGACGACGCGCTGAAGCGCGTCGCCGAGGCCATCTCGCTGTGCGGCCAGCGCCCCCTCGACTGCGCGGCGCGCTTCGGCGGCGAGGAATTCGCGCTGGTGCTGTACGGGCCCGCCGAGGACTATGGCCGCGAGTTGCCGGAGCGGCTGCGCCGCGACGTCGAGGAACTGAAGATTCCCCACGCCGAGTCGTCGACCGGCCCCTACCTGACCGTCAGCGTCGGCGTCGCCATCGTCACGCCCGGCACCGAGCGCAGCCTCGCCGGCGTCATCCAGCTGGCCGACGAGGCGCTCTACCAGGCGAAGGAAGAGGGGCGCAACCGCGTGGTCGTGAAGGAGTCACGCCATGCGGAGCTGCAGACCGGGCGCTTCCGCGCCAGCCGCGACCGCGAACGCGAGCCTGCCTGACGCTACCAGCTGCCCGTGCTGGGCATCGACGCCCAGGGCTCCCGCGGCGGCAGCGCCGCCCCCGCCTGCAGCAACTCGATGGAGATCCCGTCGGGCGAGCGCACGAAGGCCATGCGCCCGTCGCGCGGCGGCCGGTTGATGGTCACGCCCGCGTCCTTGAGCCGCTGGCAGGTGGCGTAGATATCCTCGACCTGGTAGGCGACGTGGCCGAAGTTGCGCCCGCCCGCGTACTGCTCCGGATCCCAGTTGTACGTGAGCTCCAGCGCCGCGGTGTCGTCCCCGGCGGCGAGGAACACCAGCGTGAAGCGCCCCCCGGGGTTGTCCAGGCGCCGCAGCTCGCGTAGCCCGAGCTTGCGGCAGTAGAAATCGAGGGACTCCTCGAGGTTGCTCACGCGCACCATCGTATGCAGGTATTTCATGGCACAAGCCGCGCCGTGCCTTGCGCCGGCCGGCGGCGGACCTTCAAGCTAACGGGGATGCCAAGGGTGCCACAGGTGCGCCGCGACATGCGCCACGTGCAGGCCGTCTGCCTCGACCTCGACGACACGCTGTGGGAGCTGGCGCCGGTGCTGAAGCGCGCCGAGCAGCGCTTCCACGCGTGGCTGGCGGAGCACTACCCGCGGGTGGCCTCGCGGCACAGCGTCGGCGACCTGCAGGGCCGGCGCACGGCCATCGCCGCCGAGTTCCCCGACCGGCTCCACGACATCGGCTGGCTGCGGCGGCAGGTCTACGTGCGGCTGGCCCGGGAGTCCGGCTACCCCGAGGCCATGGCCGACGAGGCGTTCGCCGTCTTCCAGCAGCTGCGCAACCAGGTGACGCCCTTCGCCGACGTCGTGCCGGCGCTGCGGCGGCTGTCCCGCGGGCGCCTGCTGGTGGCCCTGACCAACGGCAACGCCGACCTCGGTGCCATCGGCCTGGCCGGCCACTTCGCGGCCGTGTTCACGGCCGCCGGCCTCGGCGTCGCCAAGCCCGACCGGCTCGTGTTCGAGAGCGTCTGCGCACGCCTCGACCTGCCGCCCGACCGGGTGCTGCACGCGGGCAATGATCCGCACAACGATGTCATCGCGCCGCGGCGGCTGGGGATGACGGCCGTGTGGGTGAACCGTATCGGCGCCGCGTGGCCCGCCGGCGAACCCGGGCCGGACCACACCGTCACGGACCTCGCCGTGCTGGCCGACCTGCTGGGCTGCTGACGGGGGCGCCGGGTGACGAGCCGCGAGACCGCACCGCGCCGGCTCATCTACGTCCACGGCATCAAGGCGAAGCCCGAGCCCGCCGTGCACGCAGCGGTGCTGCGGGAGTGCCTGCTGACGGGCGTGGGGCGGGCCGCCCCGGACGTGGCCGCCGGGATGGCCGCGGATGCGGGCTGGCTCGACCTGGTGGCCTGGTCCCACGAGTTCTACCCGCGGTACCGCGACCTCGGCCCGGACCTGCAGGGCCTCGCGCGGCTGCGGGCCGACGCCCGGCCGGCGCGGCGTTCCATCGCGCCGGTCTTCGGCCCCCGCCACCGCCTGGCGACGCTGGCGCACCACGTCGGCGACCGTTATCCCGCGCTGATCCGCTGGCTCGCGTCGCCCGCCACCCGCGAGAGCCTGGCCGAGGCCTTGCGCTACTTCGCCGACCGCGACGGCGAGTCGCAGCGCATCCGTGACCGCCTGCAGCAGTCCCTCGCCGCGGCCTTCGCGGCGGGGGCGAGGGTGCTGCTGATGGCGCACAGCCTCGGCTCGGTCATCGCCTTCGACACGCTGTGGCAGATGTCACGCCGCGCCGGCGGTGCCGGCGGTCGCATCGAGCGCTTCGTCACGCTGGGCAGTCCCCTCGGGGCGCGCTACATCCGGACGCGGCTGCAGGGCGCCGCAGAGACCGGCGTTGCCCGCTACCCCGACTGCATCTCGGCCTGGTGGAACCTGGCGGCCATCGGTGACCTGGCGTCGCTGGGCCGCCGCTTCGCGCGCCACTACGGCGAGATGCGGGAGCTGGGCCTCACCTCGGCCATCGTCGACCGCACCGACCTGGTGAACCCGTTCTACGGCGCCGAGGGCCTGAACGTGCACCGCTGCTACGGCTACCACGTCAACCAGGCGACCGGCGCCGTCATCGCCGGCTGGTGGCGCGGCGAGCCGCCGGCGGACCCTACCGGGGCGTGACGACGACGTCGATGCGGCGGTTCAGGGCCCGGCCCGCCGGCGTGTCGTTGCCTGCGATGGGGCGGTCCTTGCCGTAGCCGACGGCGCGGATGCGCCCCGGCGGGAGGCGCAGCGCCGTCGTCAGGTACGCGGCGACGGCCTCGGCGCGCTGCTCGGCGAGCCGCTGGTTGGTGGCGGCGTCGCCGGACGAGTCGGTGTGCCCCTCGACGGTCACCGTCGCCGCGGGGAACAGGCCCAGCGCCTGCACCGCCTGGTCGAGGACCGCCTTGCCCGCCGGGCCCAGGCGCACGGCGCCGGCCGGGAAGCTCAGCCCGGTCAGGCGCAGCGTCACTTCGCGGCCCTGCTGCAGCACCTGGGCTGCGCCGGGCTTGAACGCGCGGCCCGCGGCGGCCACCTGCTCGGCCAGCCGGGCGTCCGCCTCGGCCTGCATGATCAGCCGGTCGCGCTCCGCCTTCGCGCCGCCGAGCCGCGCATCGAGCTCGCGGATCTCGTCCTCGAGGCTCTGCACGAGCCGGTCGCGCTCGACAAGCTCCCGTTCGATGGCCGATGCCCGCTCGTGCAGCGCCGCCGCCTGGGCCACCAGGGCGTCGATGGCCTGCGGGTCGCCGGCCACGGGGCCGCTCTCGAGGCTGGCCGCCGCGGCCAGCCGGGCGATGATGGACTCGAGCTCGAGCGCGAGCTGTTCCGGCGTCTGCTCCTTCTCCGCGACCCGCCGGGCGAGGGTGGCCACGCGCGTGGCGTGGGCCGCCTCGTCGGCCGCTACGGTCACGGCTGCGGCGGCGGCGTCGGGATCCTGCCGGCTGGCCGCCAGCGCCGCGTCGGCCGCCGCCAGCAGGCCCTGGGCCCGGGCCAGCGTGAGCGGCGCATGCCGTTCGGCCCCCGCGGCCAGGGCTTCGGCCAGCCGCTGGCGGGCCGGGGCCAGGTAGCGGTTGCGCAGGGCCTCGAGCTCGGCGCTGCGGTAGGCCTCGGTGGCAGGGCCGAGCCCCTCCACGACGGCTTCGTCGTCGCCCTTCTCGACCCGGCGTACCAGGTCCATGAAGCGCTTCTCGGCGGCCTGCCAGGGCTCCGGGGCCAGGGTGGCGGCCGTGATGGCGCGGGCGGCGTCGCGGGCCGCCAGTGCCGGGGCAAGCTTGGTGCCGGCCGCCCGGGCGTTTGTTTCCGCGGCGCGGAACAGTGTCGCTGCGGCGGTGGTGCTGGCGGCGGCCTTCTCCGGGTTGCGACCGGGCTCGGTGCGG
>JAEUPZ010000027.1 GCA_016789885.1 Chromatiales bacterium
GCGCTGGCGCTGCGCATCCTGCTCCGCTGGCGCCGGAGGCCCCGGCCAGGCACCCCCGCCCCCCGCAGCGCCGCGCCTGCCTCATCAGTGAATCCCGCTCCGGCACCGCTTGCCCTTGATCTTCCCTATAAAGGACCAAGGCGCGCTGACTTGCCCGCCGGCCCCCGACAATCGGTCCGCGCCGCAGGGGCGCAGCGATTGCATCTGGCGAGCGTCCGCGAGCCACGGTGCATATCGCGGGAGCCCCGGAGGCGCGGCTGCCAGTCCGCAACGCTACGCGCGCGCCGCCCTGCCTACTCCGACCGGTACGACACCTCGAAGAACAGCTCCCGGTCCCGCCCCGGAAAATACCGGTAGTCCCCGAAGGCAAAGTCCGCCCGGTCCGCATAGCGCTCGTCCAGCGCATTGTTCAGCCGCAGCGTCACCGACCACGCGTCCGTGGCCCGCCAGCTGCCGCGCAGGTTCAGCAGGTCGTGCCCGGGGTAGTCCACGGATTCCTCGGCCGTCAGGAAATACCGCCCCTGGTGCAGCCACTCCGCCTCGGCGAGCCAGCGGTCGCCGCTCCAGCCCACCCGCGCGCTGCCCAGCGTCCGGGGCGCCGTGTCGATGTCATTGCCGCTGGTGATGACCTCGCCGCCCGGGATGCGCGTCGTGAAGTCGTACACCTGCCGCGCCCAGGTGCCGGCCACGGCGGCATAGAGGCCGTTGCCGGCCTGCAGGAGCAGGTCGAGCTCGATGCCTGCGTGGTCGCTGCGGCCGTCGCTCACGTTGAAGCGGTTCGAGTCCTGCAGGATGTAGTTCCGCTTCTCCATCGCGAACGCGGCGATGCCGAGCCGTGCCCAGGACGACTGGTACCGCCAGCCGAGCTCGGCACTGTCGATGGTCTCGGAGTCGAGGTCGGCCACGCCCTGGCGGGACTGCAGCCGGTAGAGCTCCGCCGCCTGGGGAGCGCGGAATCCCCGGGTCAGCGTCAGGTAGGCCGAGCTCCGCTCCGACAGCCGGTACAGCAGCCCCACGTTCGGTGCCAGGTTCAGGAACCCGTCGCTGCGGTCGGCCGGCCGGTTGAACAGGCACGCGGGCGTGCAGGGGGTGCCGTCGGCCCGCGTGTTGCCGGCGATCATGCGGTTGTCGTAGTCGTAGAGCAGGTACTCGAGGCGCACCCCGCCGGACAGTTCCCACTGCGGCGTCAGGGTCCAGTTCGCCTGCAGGTAGGTGGCCGCCAGGTACTGGTGCGCACTGTAGTCGTAGTGCAGGCCCGGAGGGCGCGGCGGCGTGCCCGTCTCCGGCTGCGACTGGAACTCCTCGAGAAAGCCGCGGGCTACCTCGAGGTCGAGGCCGCCGGTCAGCCGCAGCGCGCCCGCGTCGCGGTACCGGGTCAGCGTAAGGGCCGCGCTCTCCTGGCCGTTGTCCTCGGTGGGCTGGCCCGGCAGGAAGTGCTGCAGGAAATCCATCCGCGAGCGGCGCAGCGTCGCCACGGCATTCCAGCCGGCGGCCGACGTGTTGTCCGCCGGCGTGAAGCGCGCGTAGACCCGCTGGCTGTTGGCGTCCCGGTAAGACTCCGGGTTGGGGTTCGTCGTGCGCAGCGCGTCGTCGCGGTAGGCGTCCTCGCCGATGACGAAGCCCGCCGTCTCCTGGTCGAGGCCCGTGCCGCTGAAGGCGAACTCCAGGTCGCCGGTGGCGATGCGCTTCCGGTACTTGGCAAAGCCCTTGACCTGCCGGTACCCCGAGTCGTCGCGAAAGCCGCCGTCATGGTCGTAGACGAGCCCCGCCACCACGGCGTCGTCGCCGGGGCCGCTGTCCCAGCGCAGCCGGGCCCGGTAGAAGTCGTTGGGCCCCACCTGGCCGCTGGCGAGCCAGCCCGGCTGGGCGCCCGGCGTCGGCAGCAGGACGTTGATGGTGCCGTGGACGGCGTTGGAGCCGTACAGCGCGTTGGCCGGGCCGCGGATCACCTCGATGGCGTCGGCCTGTTCCGCCGGCACCTCGAACAGCTCGTTGACGTTGCAGAACCCGGCGGGGCGCAGCGCCACGCTGTCCTCGAGGAACAGGAAGCTGCCGCAGGAGCCGGGCCCCGTGAGCACCGGCGAGCGGATGGCGGTCAGGTGCTCCTGGCCGCTGCCGCGGCTGAGCCAGGTGCCGGGCAGCTGCGTGCCGAGTTCGTAGACGTGGGCGGCGTTGAGCAGGTCGATGCGGTCCGGGCCGATGCGGCTGGTGTTGCCGGCGACGTCGAGGGAGGGGTCGGGAAACCCGGTGGCCGTGACGATGACCTCGTCGGGCAGGGCGCCAAAGGCCGGTGCGGCGGCGAGCAGGCCAGCGAGCCAGGCGGCCGGGAGGCGGGGGGCGTCGATAGGCAGGCGCATCGGCAGGGCGGCCGGTGTCGCCGGGCTCAGCGCTCGATGCGCTCGAAGACCAGGTTCGGCAGGTCGCCGATGCGGCTGTAGGGGTGGCGCCGCGACATTTCGGCCAGCGCCTCGTCGCGCTCCCGGGCGGTGGCGTACCAGTGGGTCTTGGCCCAGCCCTGGTCGAGCAGGTGCTGCAGCGGGTCGCGGCGCGGGAGCCGCACGCGGATGCCGAAGCGCAGCTCGGACTCCGCTTGCGGCGGGTGCGTCAGGTTATGGACGTTCGAGAATTCCATGGGCGTGCATCCGGTCGGCGGGCCGTGATGATAATGACCGCCCCTGGCCCAGGCCAGCGTCCGCGAGGGGCCTGCCCGATGACCGAACACCATGCCGCGATCCGCTGGGAGAACCCGGGAACCACGCTGGCGCACGACAGCTTCAGCCGCGACCACCGCTGGATCCTCAAGGATGGCCGGGTCACGGTGCCGGCGTCCGCGGCGCCTTCCTTCCGCGGCAGCGACGGTGCCGTCGATCCGGAAGAGGCCCTCGTGGCCGCGCTGGCCTCCTGCCACATGCTGACGTTCCTCGCCATCGCGGCGAAGCGCCGGCTCGTCGTCACCGGCTACGCGGACGACGCGGTCGGCGTCCTCGAGCCCGACGCCGCGGGGCGGCTGGCCATCACCCGGGTCACGCTGCGGCCGGTCGTGACCTTCGGGCCCGACAGCACGCCCGGGCCCGCCGAGCTCGCGAAGCTCCACGCCAAGGCCCACGAGCACTGCTTCATCGCGAACTCGGTGCGCGCCACCGTCGTCGTCGAGCCAGCGCCCGCAGCATCCGGCAGCTGACCGGCGGGCGGGGAGGGGCCGCCGGCCGACGACCGACCTGGGCGTTGGCGCAGGCCGGCGCGAGGCAAAAAAAAAGCGGCCCCTTACCTTTCGGCGCAGGGCCGCAATGCGGAGGAACCGTGAGCCGGTGCCGGTCGCCGCGGGTTCTATGCCCGTCGGGTCAGCCGGCGCCGTCGGCGCGATTCCCTGGCGCTGCCGCAGGCCTGGCCGGGCCAGCCCTGCGGCCGCCTCAGAAGAGGGTCTCCGGCGCCGGCTTGCCGCCGGGCGCCGCGTCATCGACGGCGTAGGTGCGGGTGCCGGGGGCCGGCGGCGGCGCCTCGGCGGCCTGGGTCGGGGCCGTCGCGTTCCACTGCAGCTTCGGCGCCATGGCCGTCAGCGTCTCGATGAACGGCCGCGCGCTGGCCGGGGTCGGGATGCCGTCGTCGTTGAGGATGCGCGTGGCCGTGCCGCTGGCCGAGCCGTCGTAGAAGAGGGCGTTGGCCTTGTGGTCCATCGTGATGGCGCCGCCGTCGAGGGAGATGCCGGCGAACAGGCCGCGGCTCCGGGCGTAGGTGTAGATCTCGGCCTTGAACTGGCCGTCGGTGGCCGCCACGGCGGTGCGGCCGACGGGGCCGGCCGACGCGGCGGCGGAGCCGCCCAGCGTGAACTTGCCGCTGGCGATCTCTTCGACGCCCTTGCGGCTCTTGAAGACGAGGATCAGGTCGGAGCCCTGGGCGCCCGCCTGGAAGCCCACGCCCAGGCCGCTCAGGGTCACGAAGGCGGGGTTGCTCCAGCGGCCGTCGGGGCGCCTGGTCACCAGTACGCCGCGGCCGTAGCTGCCGCCGACGATGAAGCCGGCCTTGACCACGCTGGGAATGACGGCGATCGCGTAGGCGCGGTCGAGCAGCGCCGAGGGGATGGCCTGCTCGGGGATGCGGTTCAGTTCCTGCAGGACTTCATTGGCGGCTGCGACCCGCGCGTCGAGCTTCTGGGTCGCCGCGGCCGCGGGTGCCGCCAGGGGCAGGGCGACGATCAGGGTTGCCGCGATCCTCGAGAGCTTGTGCATAACGTCCTCCGTGAAAAGGTTCCGCTGCCCGCAGCCTTCTTGGAGAGACCTTCCCGAGCGTCTGGCGCAGCCGGTCATGCCGGTCTGCACATTGGAGGTAATCTATCTCCGCTCAGGCACTTGTGCAAATTTCGTGAGGTCACGTCTCGCTGCGGACCCCGTGCCGCGGGGTTCAGAGAGGGTTCAGCGGCCGCCGCCACAGTGCTGCCATAATGCCCTCGATGAATCCCGGAACCCTGTTGGCCGGCCTGCTCGCGCTCGGCTCGGTGCCGCCTGCGCCCGAGGCAGACCCGCCGCCGGCAGCGGTGGCCGCCGATCCGGCGAAGCCGGTCACCCTCGACGAGGCCGCCGCGCTGGTGCGCCAGAAGGTCGATGGCCGCGTGGTGCGCGCCGAGACCCGCGACGAGGGGGGCGAAGTGTTCTACGAGTTCCGGGTCGTTTCGGCCGACGGGCGCGTCCGCACGGTGCGCGTCGACGCGGCCACGGGCACCATCCGGTGAGACACCGGATGCCGGGGCAGCTGCCGCCATGCGCCTCCTGATCGTCGAAGACGACACCGCCCTGCGCCAGTCCCTGGCCGGCAGCCTGCGGGCGGCCGGCTTCACCGTCGACGAGGCGGCCACCGCCGCCGAGGCCGAGTACTTCGCCAGCGAGTATGCCGTCCAGGTGGCCATCATCGACCTCGGCCTGCCCGACCGGTCCGGCGTCGACCTGGTCCGGCGGCTGCGGGCCGCCGGCCGGCGGTTCCCCATTCTCGTGCTGACGGCCCGCGAGCACTGGCAGGACAAGGTGGCGGGGCTCAACGCCGGCGCCGACGACTACGTCGTCAAGCCGTGCCACCTCGACGAGCTCAAGGCCCGCATCAATGCGCTGCTGCGCCGGGCGGCCGGCCAGGCGGAGCCGGTGCTGCGCGCCGGGCCCGTGGCGGTCCACACCGACAGCCGCGAGGTGCGCGTCAGCGGCCGGCCGGTGCAGCTGACCGCCTTCGAGTACCGCCTGCTCGAGATGCTGGCCCTGCGGGCCGGGCGCATCGTCAGCAAGGCCGAGCTCACCGACCAGCTCTACGACCAGGACTTCGAGCGGGAGAGCAACGTCATCGAGGTGCTGGTCACCCGCCTGCGCAACAAGCTCGATCCCGACCGGTCCCTGAACCTCATCGAGACGGTGCGGGGCCAGGGCTACCGCATGCCGCGCCCCGATCCGGCAGGTCCGCCTGCCGACCCGGCTGCCTGAGCGCATCCCCGTGGCGCCGGCCCGCGGCTCCCTCGTCCGCCGCCTGCTGCTGTCGACCGCCCTGATCCTCGTCGCGGCCTTCGCCGTGACCATCGCGCTGCTCGACGTCGTCTTCCGCCAGAGCGCCGAAGCGGCCCTCGTGGCCCAGCTCGAAACCCAGATCTACACGCTGATCGGGGCCGCCGAGCCGGACTACGCCGGCAACCTGACGGTGCCCGAGCGCTTCCTCGAGCCACCCCTGCGCAATCCCGGCTCCGGGCTCTACGCCGCGATCCTCGACGCCGCCGGGCTGCCCCTCTGGCGGTCCCCGTCGGCGGTCGGCATGGACCTCGGCACCGGCATCGTCCTCAAGGCCGGCGAGCAGACCACCTACCGGCGGCGGCTCGCCGACGGCAGTGACATCCTCGTGGTCGGCGTCGGCATCAGCTGGGAGCTGGGGCCGGCGGCGCTGCCGGCCTTCCAGGTCTTCGCAGCCTCCGACCTGGCGGCGACCCGCGCCCAGGTGGCGAGCTTCCGCCGGCAGCTGCTCGGCTGGTTCACCGGCGTCATGCTGGTGCTGCTGGCGCTGCTGTGGTTCGCGCTGCGGGCCGGGCTGGCGCCGCTGCGGCGGATGGCCGACGAGATCCGGGCCGTCGAGGCCGGCGAGCACCAGGCGCTGGGAGAGCAGTATCCGCCGGAGCTCGAAGGCGTGGCCCGCGGCCTCAACACCCTGCTGGCCTCGGAGCGGCAGCGCATGCAGCGCTACCGCACCACCATGGATGACCTGGCCCACAGCCTGAAGACCCCGCTGGCGGTCGCCCGCGCAGAGCTCGAGGGGGGCAGCCCGGATGCGGCTGTGCTCGGCGAGCAGGTCGCCCGCATGCAGGGCGTCGTCGACTACCAGCTGCGCCGGGCCGCCGCCAGCGGCCCCCGCAGCCTCGCCGCGAAGCCCGTGCCGCTGCAGCCCATCGCGGCCGAGGTGGCGGCGAGCCTGCGCAAGATCCACCGCGAGAAGCCCGTGGACTTCAGCCTCGGCATCGACGAGGACCTGCGCTACGCGGCCGAGGCCGGCGACCTCTACGAGGTGATCGGCAACCTGCTGGACAACGCGTGGAAGTGGTGCCGTGGCCGCGTTAGGGTGACGGCCGCGACGGGCGAGCCCGACGGCTCAGGCCGGCGCTGGCTGACCCTCGTGGTCGGCGACGACGGTCCGGGGGTGCCGGCGGCCGAAGCGGCGACCGTGCTCGGGCGGGGCCGCCGTGCCGACGTGCGCGGCGACGTTCCCGGCCAGGGCATCGGCCTCGCGGTCGTCAGCGAGATCGTCGGGCTCTACGGCGGCAGCATCGTCATCGGCACCGACGAACTCGGTGGCGCCGCCGTCGAAGTGAGGCTACCGGTAGCCTGACCCGTCCCGCTGCGCGTCGTCGTACATGCGCAGCAGGAAGCTGCGCACGGCGGGCTCGGCGTCTTCGCGCGTCATGAGCCGCTGCTCCACCAGCAGCCTCGCCATGTCCTTCATCGAGCGCCGGCCGTCGATCAGGCCCATCAGGAAGGCGTAGATGCGCGTCGACAGCGCCTGCTCCTGGAACGACGGCAGCAGCGGCACCGGCTGGGTGCCCGTCACCAGCCAGTCGGGCAGGGCGCGGTGGCGGGCCGGTGCCGGCACCTCACGCGCCTTCGTCGCGGCGATGGTGACGACGGTCTCGCGGCGGGCGTGGCGGCTCGCCGGCGAGCAGAGGTACGGCAGCTCGTCCTCGCGCACCTCCGGCTCGCCGAAGCCGGCGTCCATCACGAGGGACAGCACTTCCTCCAGCGAATAACGGGCCGTCGGGTCGGCCTGGCCGAAGGCCAGCGACCCGAAGATGACCCAGCGCCCGCCGGCCGGCAGCAGCCGGTTCATGCGGCCCGCCAGTGCCTGGAAGTCCTCGCCCACGATGTCGACGAGCCACGGCGTGACCACCGCGCCGACACTGGCGCGCCGGAACGGCGGGCGCAGCGCGTCGCCGAGCACCAGCTGCAGGCCGGGACCCGCCGGCGCCGGCGCGCTCAGGGTGCGCAGCACGGCCTGGTCGGCGAGGCTGCGGGGGGCCAGCGGGAACTCCCAGAGCCCCACCGGCTCGCCCGCGACGATGCGCGACATCGCCAGCAGCAGCAGCGGGTTGAAGTCGAGGGCGATGGTCAGGACCGGCGCGAGCCGCGCGTGCAGGTCGTAGGCGAGCCGCCCCGCGCCGGCGCCGAGCACCAGCAGCGGGTAGGGCGCCTCGCCCCCGAGGGCGCCGGCCACCAGTTCGCAGGACGCGGCGTTCTCGGGATCACCCCAGCACCAGTCCCGGTGGATGTTGGCGAAATAGGTCGTCAGGCCCTGGTCGGGGGGCAGGCGCGTGCGCAGCGCCAGGTGGGTGGCCCAGGCGGCGCCACCGCGCTGCTCGACGCCGAGCGGTGCGAGCAGCTCCTGCAGCCGGCGGGCCTGGTCGGCGTGGGCCTGCTGGAGCAGCGACAGGCGCTCGCGGGCCAGCGGGCGCAACGTCGTGCCCGAGAGCGCGGCCTGCAGCCGGACTGCCTCGCGGGCGTGGGACTCGACGGCGAATTGCTGGCGGTTGCGCCACTCGCCCAGCGTCGACGCCGGGTCGGCAAACAGTGCCGGGATGTTCCCGACCAGGGGGAAGCGCGTGCCGCAGGGGCCGCAGGCCCAGCCGCCGCCGGCGAGCGCCGACAGGCCCTGGTCGCAGCGGGGGCAGGCGAGCAGTGGGCCAGGGTCCGGCGCGGGCATGCCGGCATTATGCCGGACGCCCGCGCGGCCTTGGCTCAGATCGTGCCGTTCACGATGGGCGCGAAGGCCGTCAGGCTGTCGCGCAGCTGCGTGTTGCCGAGGCCGTGCCCGGGGAACAGGCTCGCGAACTGGCCCTGCTGGCCGTGCAGCGCCAGGTAGTTGAGGATCACCGTCTCCACCAGCAGGTTGACGTTGTTCGCCGCCGGCGAGCTCGAGGTTTCCACCGAGCCGTCGGGCCGGAACCAGCCGAGCTGCTGGCGCCGGGCCTGCTGCTCGGGCGTGCCGCCCATGAGCTGGGGCCTGCCGCTGGGGCTGTAGACGAGGAAGAACGACGCGGCCGTGGCCTGGTTGTCGCTGGCCCACTCGCCCTTGCCGCGGCCGTTGATGGTGTTGTCGATGGCGCCGTCGCTCGACAGCGAGCCGTCGCTGAAGACGTAGAGCATCAGCGGCATGCCGACCCGGGCGGCGTACTCGAGGCAGGCGCCCATGCAGCGCCCGGCGCGGAAGTCGCGCATCTCGCCGACGGCACGGCGTCCGCCGTGGTAGTCGTAGCCGCCCATGGTCACGCAGCCGGCGCCGGCATAGCCGTTCAGCACCAGCTTCATCACCGAGGCGGTCTTGCGGAACTCGCCGTCACCGTCGTACTCCGCCTGGCTGAAGACGCCCGACGGACCGACGATCTGCGGGTCGAGGCTCGGGTTGAGCGACGACGGGTCGCCGAACCGGTCGGCGATGTCGGCGGACTTCAGGTAGCCGCAGCGGACGAGGTCCTTGACCACGGCGTCGCGGGTGATCATCGGCTTCTCGGGGTCGGGGAAGTTCAGCCCCGTCGAGACCGCGTCCAGCTTCATGCTGCTGAGGCGCTGGATCGACTCCATCACCGCGACGGCATCGTCCTGGCCCAGCAGTCCCACCAGCTGGCCGGTGTCGACCAGCCCCGTCACGTCGCTCGGCCGGTCGATCTTCGTCGGCCGCAGGTCGGGCCGGATCAGCGACAGCGGCGCCATCGAGTTGCCGCCCGACTCGGAGTTCTGCGAGCCGATCAGCGTCAGCAGCGAGCCGAAGGAACCGGCCCGGGCGATGCCGTACATCGGGTTGTGCGGATTGTTGCCGGTGTCGTTCTCGGACCGCGCCGGTATGACGCAGCCGTTGATGCCGGCGGCGGTGCCCGCCGAGATCCGGTCCAGGATGCCGCGCAGGAACGCGCTGTCGCTGTGGAACGCGAGCCCCAGCGTGTCGTCGACGTGGTCCTGGCCCGTGGTCGGGTCGATGACCGGCGGGATCATGTTGCCCGGCAGGCCGAGCCGGCTGTAGCCGGCGGTGCTGAGGAAGTCGCGCTGGCCGCCCTGGCCGCCCGTCAGCACGTTGGAGCCGGCCATGTTCGCGCCGCCCGCCAGGTCGAAGCAGATGAAGGGGATCTTGCCGGCGCCCTGTACGGAGATGCCGCAGGCGGTCTTCAGGGCCTCGAGGTCCGGGGCCAGGGCCGCGTGGGCCTGCCGCGGGCTCGCGAAGAGGCTCAGCACCCCGCCGCCGAAGACACTGGCGGCGCCGGTCATGAAGCCCTGAGAGATCAGCTGCCGACGCGTGACCGGCCGCGGATGGTCCGGGTGGCGGAGGGGGCCGAAGTAGTCGGGGATGGTCTTGCGTGCCATGGGGCTTTCCTTGCCTTGGGGCGCTACTGCACCAGCATGCCGGCGCTGCCGAGGGTCGCCGAGCAGACCGCCTTCGCGACGGTCCGCGTCCGGTCCGCGCTGCAGCCGGCGCCGCAGCTGGTGAGCCCGGTGATCAGGTTCTCCATCTCCAGCCGGACGTTGTCGATCTGCGGCTGGCTGGTGAGGCCGGTGCCCGGCGCGATGCCGTACACGCGGCTGAGCATCGGCAGCACGATGAGGTCGCGCTCGGCGCCCGTGTCGTAGGCCTGGGCCGCCGGCTGGCCGAAGTCGAAGCCCGGGAACACCTGCGCCCGCAGCGTCGCGTCGTCGACCATGACGCTGCAGTACTCGATGGCCAGCTGCGCGATGCCGATCTGGTGTGAAGTCAGGAAGGCTTCGGGGTCCTCCACGGCCGGCAGGCTCTGCCGGACCAGCGCGTAGGTGGCGCGCACGTTCGGGTGCGTGACCGGCACGCCGGTGACCGTCGACATGGTGGCGTTGATCTCGTCGAAGAGCTTCACGCCGATGTCGGAGCGGGGCGAGCCCTCGGGCGGCGGCGGCGGGGACAGCGGCGCCGGCTCGGTGCGCACGTTGATGCTGGTGCCGAGCAGCTCGAAGGTCAGGAAGAACTCGTCGCCGTCCGGGCCCTTCTGCAGGGGCACGACGGTGCCCAGCGTCGACAGCAGCTGCTGGCGGGTCGCGGGGTCATAGCCCCTGGTGGTGCCGAGCGTCGTGTCGAGGTTCTGGTACGCCTGGCTGACCGGTACCTCGGCGCCGTCGATGCCGATGCGCAGGCCCTTCAGCGGTACCGCCGCCGGCACGTAGCCCTCGTCCAGGCTGACGAAGACCGGCCGGTCGAACAGGTACGCGTAGCTGTCGAGCTGGCTCACCGTGAAGAGGATGTAGCTGCCCGGGTTGCCCACGTGGGTGCTCACGTCGAAGAGCAGGTAGAACTTCTCGCCGACGCCGGCATCGAAGTTCTGCTGGATCTGCGTCGGCGTCAGCGCCCGGTCGTGGATCGCGACGAGGCGCAGCACGCCCTGCCACTGGCGGTCGTTCGACGCCTCGTTGCCCAGCACCAGGGCGAAGGTGTCGTCCCAGTCGGCCAGCGTGCCGCCGGCGGCCGGGTCGCCGTCGCCGGTGTCGCTGCCGTTCACGTAGATGCGCCGGCCGTTCACCGGGTCGAAGGTCATGACGACGTGCTGCAGGGTCGCCTGGGCATCCTGGTCGGCGTCGGCGGTGCTGAGTCGCGGCGCGCCGTTGGCGTCGGTGTTCGAGCTGCGGCCCCAGGCGTCGTAGCTGTACATCGTCTGGCCGAGGGTGAAGTTCCGCAGGGTCGTCCCGGCGGAGTACGTGACGATCCGGGTGTTCTCCTGGTTTACGTTGGCGGGTGCCGCCCAGGCCTCGATGGTGTACTCGTTCGACGCCTTGATCCGGTCGTGCAGCTTGCGGCTCGCCGTGGTGGCGCCCTGGGCCTTGCCGCTGCGGATGTTGATGCCCCAGCCGCCGACCCAGGACACGTCGCCCGACAGCGTCAGGTTGATGGCCGGCTGCACGCCGCTGGTGTCGAAGGCCGTCGTGCCGGCGCCTTCCTTGAACTGCCACAGGGCGATCTGGCTGCCCTCGTAGCGGTTGCCGCCCGCGGCGACGATGCCGTCGTACATCGTCAGGGCCTTGCTGACCACGAGCGACGGGTCGACCTCGGTCACGGGCACCTGGGCCGCAAAGGCCGCGATGGCGTCGGTCATCTCGGTGGCGTTGCTCGTGCAGTCGCTCCAGCAGTTGTGGAACTCCTGGCCGAGGCGCGTGACGAACCGCGAGCTCGCCGGCGCGTCGAGGTTCATGCGCGTCCGCGCCGCGTCGTAGGCCGTGGCGACGTCGCCGTCGGCGAAGAAGGGCGACTGGCGCAGGGCCGAGCTCGAGCTGTGGCAGCCGGCGCAATAGTCGCGCACGACGGGGTAGACGGTCGCGGCGAAGAGTGCGGGGCTCTCCGGGTAGTTGCGGGTCGCGCCCACGTCGCGGCTCGGCGGCGGCTGCAGCAGGATCTGGCGCGTGCCGCCCTCGGCCGAGCCCGAGGACCAGGCCTCGATCCAGTTCGTCATGGTGTCGGCGCAGGCCTGCAGGCTGCCCGGCGTGCTGCCGAGCCAGCAGTTGTGGCCGCCCGCCACCTTGGTGACGAGCCGCGAGTTGCCGGGCTGCAGGTCGTCGAGCAGCGGCAGCGCGGCGGCGTAGGCGAGGTTCACGTCGTCGTCGCGGGCGAAGAGCGGCGACTGGCTGGCACCGTGGCAGGCGCCGCAGCCGGCGACGCCGCTGGCGCGCACGTTGGTCCAGATGTTCGTGGCGAAGGCCTGGGTCTCGGCCGTTGCCGGGGGCGGGCCCGAGTAGTTGGACGGGGGCGTGGTGTTGTTGGGCGGCAGGACCTCGGTGCCGGCGCCGCCGCCGCAGGCGGCGAGCACGGCCGCCGTGGCGACCAGCAGCAGGCGGGGGGCGAGGCGGATCATCGCAGTGGCGTTCACGGGCGGCGCTCCCCTCAGTTACCCATGCAGTACGTGGCGGCCCGGGCGAAGACCTGCTTCAGCCGGTAGCCGTCGCTGCGGAACGCGGCCGAGCTGCTGGCCACGTGGCTGCGGTCCGCCGTGCTCGTGGGCGGGCGCAGGCAGACGTTGCGGAACACCTTCTCGACCTGGCAGCTGGCGAAGGCCTGGCTGTTGGCCAGCTCCTGGCCCATGCTCGCGGCCCCCGAGCCGCTGCCGGGCAGGGACGGGTCCCAGCCGAGCAGCGCGTTCTGGCCGGCGCGCCAGTAGTTCGCCCAGCTGTCGTCCGGGGTGCGGTAGCCCTGGATGAACGTCTGGTCGTTGTTGTAGTACTTCGGGTGCACCGCGCCGGCGCTGTACACCAGCCGCCCGAGCACGGGGTCGAAGTTGTAGTAGGCAAAGGCCTGGGTCAGCGGATCCATGCCGCTGTGGCAGCCGATGCAGTTGTTCAGGAAGATGCGGCTGTCGCCGCCGGGGCTGCGTGACACGTCCTGGCGGATCCGGTCCGGCGCGCGGGTGATGTCGAGCACCTGCTCCAGGTCGCGGCACATGTGGTTCAGCAGCGTGAAGCGGAACATCGCGCGGTTGGTGCCGGCGATGAAGAACGCCTCGGCGGCCGCCCGCGTCGTGAAGATGCCGGCCGGGGCGCCGGCCGGGTAGCCGTAGGCCGCCGTCTGGGTCGTGCGGACCAGGGCCTGCTTCAGGTTGACGCCGTTCTGCTCCAGCGCGGCGTAGTGGTCGTTGTTCGACGCCGAGACCGCCGGCACGCCGGCGCCCGAGCCGACGTACAGGATGTCGTCCGACAGTACGCTGTTGAACGGCACGTCGTCGCGCACCATGCCGATGACGGTGGCGGTGTAGTCGTTGAGCGGGGCGAAGGCGTTGAAGTCCCGGTTCGTCCACGGCGTCGCGAAGTTCTTCAGCGACACCGAGTAGAAGTTCGGGTTCTCCATGGCGGTGGCGGCCGCCTGCTCGGCGTTGCCGCCGCCGATCTGCGCCTCCATCGTGGCCAGCACCGCCTCGCTCGGCGGCACGCCGGCCAGGCGCTCGTGCATGCGCCGCGCCTGCTCGCGCGGTCCGGCAGCGGCCGTGCCCGCAGCGGCGAGCGCGGCGACCATGACGACGGCGAAGCGGTGTGCAGCCTGCCCGGCTGCGCGCGCACGCCGACCTGTCGAAGCGACGGCGCCCTGCCGTCCCTGCAGCGTCGTAACCACGTTGTGCCCATCCCCGAAAGGTGGCGCCTTGCGCGCCGGGAGGCATTAGGCGTTGGCGTGGCCCCGGCCTTCTGTGACTGCGTTAACGGTTCGCGGAAAACCCTGTGTATTACGTTAGCTGCCGAGCCGGGGGGCGCACTGATCGGATCAGATGCGGCGCACCTCGGATGGGCAAGCGGGGATCATGATGGCTGCAGGAATGCAGGCGCGCACGTGGGCACGTGCGCTGATCGCGGGCTGCGCCGTGGCCTCAGGCATGGCCGGCTGCGGGGGCGGTGGCGTGGGCGGCGGCCAGGACCCGGATCCCGTGGTGCTGGACGTGCCCATTGCCTACGTGCGCCGGCCGCTGGCCGTGAACAACAACGGTACCCTCGTGGCATCCGACGTCCGCGTGCAGCGGGCGTTCAACCCCGGCGCCGAGCTCTTCGTGCGCGAGCGGGCAGCCGTCGGTGGCGCCGAGATCAATGTCACCGGCCGCATCACCGGCGGGTCCGGACTCTACGACATCCGCGACGTCGAGCCGTCCTTCGACGGCACGCGGCTGCTGTTTGCCATGCGCGGCCCGTTCATCCCCGGCGCCAATGCCGACCAGCAGCCGCCCTGGGACATCTGGGAGTACGACATCGGCAGCGACACGCTGCGCCGGGTCATCGCGTCGGACATCACGGCCGCCACCGGCCACGACGTCGCGCCCCACTACCTGCCCGACGGACGCATCATCTTCTCCTCGACCCGCCAGCGCACCGCCAAGGCCGTGCTGCTCGACGAGGGCCGTCCGCAGTTCGATGCCCTGAACGAGGCCCGGGCCGAGCCCGCCTTCGTGCTGCACGTCATGAACGCCGACGGCAGCGACATCCGCCAGGTGTCGTTCAACCGCAGCCACGACCTTGATCCGACGGTGCTGTCGAACGGCCAGGTGCTGTTCACGCGCTGGGACAACGCGGGCTCGGTCAATGCCATGCACCTGTACCGCATGAACCCGGACGGCACCGGCCTCGAGCTGTACTACGGCCGCAACAGCCACGCCACCGGGACGAACGGGGCCACCGTGCAGTTCCTGCAGCCCCGCGAGATGCAGGACGGCCGCATCCTCGTGGTGCTGCGGCCCTTCCAGGTCACGGACCAGGGCGGCGACCTCGTCCGCATCGACGGCGGGAACTACCTCGAGAACCTTCAGCCGACGGCCCCGAACGTCGGCATCCTCGCGGGCCCCGCCCAGGAGCGCGCCGTCATCAACGACGTGCGGACGGACGCGCTGGTGTCCCCGGGCGGCAAGTTCAGCGCCGCCTTCCCGCTGCTCGACGGCACCGACCGCCTGTTCGTGAGCTGGAGCCCGTGCCGCCTGCAGGATCCGGTGGCTGGCACCATCCTGGCCTGCACCGTGGCAAACCTCGCGAATCCCGCGCTCGTGGCGGCGCCGCCGCTCTACGGTCTCTGGGTCTACGACCGCCGCGAGAATACGCAGATCCCGGTCTTCACGCCGGTCGAGGGCGTCGTCTACACCGACGTCGTCGCCGCCCAGCCGCGCCCGGCGCCGCCGGTCATCTTCGACCAGGAGGCCACCGGCAGCGTCGACCCGCAACTCGCCGACGAGAACGTCGGCCTCATCGACATCCGCAGCGTCTACGATGTCAACGGCGTCGCGAACCGGAACATCGCCAGTACGGCGAACCCGGCCCTGACGCTGGCGGCGGCACGCCCGGCCCGCTTCCTGCGGCTCGAGAAGGCCGTGGCGATACCGCCGCGCACGGTGCGGAACATCGCCAACACCGCCTTCGGCGTGTCTACGACCCAGGGCATGCGCGAGATCCTCGGCTACGTGCCGATCGAGCCCGACGGCTCGGTGGTCGCGAAGGTGCCGGCCAACGTGCCCTTCGCCGTCTCGGTGCTCGACGCCAACGGGCGCCGCACGACGCCGCGCCACCAGAACTGGCTTCAGCTGCGCCCGGGACAGGTGCTCACCTGCAATGGCTGCCACGCGCCCAACGGGCAGCGGTCCCACGGCAGGCAGGCGGCCTACAACAGCGCCTGGGCCGGAGCCCAGGCCGACGGCCAGCCGTTCCCTAATACCGTCGGCACGTTCTTCGCGGACTTCGGCGAGACCATGGCCCAGGCCAAGCGGCGCATCAGCTGCGCGACGGACTGCGCCCTCGTCACCCCGTCCGTCGACGTCGTCTACGAGGACATCTGGACGGACCCGGCGGCCGCCGGCCGGGCGCCGGACGCCGCCTTCAGCTATGCCTACGCCGACCTGCAGACGCCGGCCCCCACCAGCGCTGGCTGCCTGCAGCAGTGGGACGCCAACTGCCGCATCACCATCAACTACGAGACCCACATCCACCCCCTCTGGTCGCTGCCCCGGCAGCTGCTCGACGCCGATGGCGTCACGGTGCTCCAGGACAACACCTGCACGGCCTGCCACTCGCCGACCGACGCCATGGGCATGGCGCAGGTACCCGCGGGCCAGCTCGACCTGTCGGACGGCCCGTCGGACATCAACGCGGCCCACTTCAAGTCCTACCGTGAACTGCTGTCGGCGGACAACGAACAGGTCCTCAACGAGGGCGCCCTGCAGGACCGCTTGGTGGAGGTCGGTATCGACGAGGTCACCGGTGCCCCGATCTTTGCGACGGTCGGCGTCCCGGCCTCGCTGTCGACGGCCGGCGCCAACAGCACGGCGTCGGCCCGGTTCTTCAGCCGCTTCGCGCCGGGCGGCTCCCACGCCGGACGGCTGTCGCCCGCCGAGCTCCGTCTCGTCGCCGAGTGGGTCGACCTCGGCGCGCAGTACTTCAACAACCCCTTCGACGCCCCGGCGAACTGACCCATGGCCCGATTCCTCGCACTGCTGATGGTTTTCGTGGGCCTGGTCACACCGGCTTATGGCAAGGCGCGCCACTATCAGGCCGTCGTCGCCGACCCCTTCGTCGAGCTCCGGACCGGCCCGGGGCAGGGCTACCCGGTCGTCCAGGTGGTTGACCGCGGCCAGACCATCGAGGTGGAGAAGCGGCGGACCGACTGGTTCCGGGTGCGGACCGACCGGGGCTTTGCCGGCTGGGTGCGGGTGGACCAGCTCGAGCGGACGCTGAACGGCGCCGGGGCGCTGACCGAGATCGTCGATCCCGACGAGGCCGACTTCGCCGGCCGGAGGTTCGAGCTCGGCGTGCAGCTCGGCGACTTCGGCGGGGCGAGCTCGCTGGGCGTCTACGGGGCGTGGCACCTGAACCGGCACGTGGCGACGGAGCTGCGCTTCGCCGACATCAGCGGCAGCTTCTCCGACGGCTGGCTGGCGGTGGCCGACCTCGTCATGCAGCCGTTCCCGGAGTGGCGGCTGTCGCCGTTCGTGGCGCTGGGCACCGGCGTGCTGCGCACGGAGCCGAAGGCGACGCTGGTGCAGACCGAGGACCGCACGGACCAGGTGGGGCACGTCGGCATCGGCCTGCGGGCGCACCTGACCAAGCGGCTGCTGCTGCGCGGCGAGTACAGCAGCTACCTGGCATTTACGAGCCGCGACGACAACGAGGAAGTCGACGAATGGAAAGCCGGATTCGCATTCTTCTTCTGAGCGCCGTGCTGGCGGCGGCCGGCCTCGCGTCCGGCTGCAGCCTGCTGCCCGGCCGTGGCGCGGACGCGCCGCCGCCGGCGACGGCAGCCGACGCCGGCGAAGCCCCGGTCATCGATCCCGTCGTGGAGCGCCGCGAGGTCAAGGCCGCCGACATCGACACCGAGGACTTCCAGATCGGCGCCCACGTCGGCCAGATCAACGTCGAGGACTTCGGCAGCACGCTGGTGGTCGCGTTCCGCGGCACCTACAACATCAGCGAGCGGTTCTTCCTCGACGCGACCTATGCCCAGACCGACGACGTCGACCGTACCAGCGCCGAGACGCTGAACAACATCGACCTGCTCGGGGGCGACCGCCAGTACAAGTACTACAACGTCGCCATCGGCTGGAACGTGCTGCCCGGCGAGATCTTCCTCGGCAAGGGACGCGCCATGAACTCGGCGCTCTACGTCGTGGCGGGCGCCGGCAACACCACCTTCGGCGGCGACGACTGGTTCACGACCACCGTCGGCGGCGGGTTCCGCGTGCTGCCGGTGGACTTCATCGCGGTGAACCTCGACGTGCGCAACCACATGTTCGACTTCGACCGCACCGGCGAGGACAAGTCGACCAACAACCTCGAGTACACCCTGGGCTTCAGCTGGTTCTTCTGAGGGCGCCATGCAGCAGGCAGCAGACCAACACCGTCCCTTCCGCCGGGCCCTGGCCGGCATCACCGGCCTCGCCGGCAGCCTGGTCGCCGCGGCGGCCCTGCTGGCCGTGCCGGGCATCTTCGCGACGAGCCACGCGAGCGGCGCCGCGGGCCCCGCGCCCCAGTTCACCCTCGAACAGCGGGGCGGCGGGTCCGTGTCGCTGGCCGACCTCAAGGGGAAGGTCGTGCTCGTCAACTTCTGGGCGACCTGGTGCGGCCCGTGCCGCAAGGAGATGCCGCTCCTCGAGCAGATCCACCGCAAGTACGCGCCGCTGGGCCTCGTCATGGTGGGCGTCAACGTCGAGGAGGACGGGCGCCTGTTCGACACGTTCCTGAAGGACGTCCCGGTCAGCTTCCCGATCCTGCTCGACCCGAAGAACGGCGTCAGCAAGCTCTACGACGTGGCGGCCATGCCGAGCACGGTCATCATCGACCGCAAGGGCAACATCCGCTACGTGCACCAGGGCTACCAGCCCGGTGACGAGAACGCGTACCAGGACATGGTCCGGACGCTGATCCGGGAGCGCACGTGAACGCGCGCGCGGCCACTGCCATCGTCGCCGCCGCGCTGCTGCTGGCCGGCTGCTCGGGGGTCGAGCCCTGGGTCAAGCCCTACGAGCGCGACCGGCTGGCCGATCCCATCATGAGCTTCGACCGGAACCCCGTGTCGACCTCGTACATGGACCACGTCCGCGAGGCCCGCGAGGGCGCGCGGGGCGCCGCCGGCAGTTCCGGCGGCGGCTGCGGCTGCAATTGAACTGACGGGTACAGCCATGGAACGGCGCCGTGCATCGCTGCTGTTGATCTCCGCCCTGGCCCTGACGGGGCAGGCGGCCGTCGGCGGTACGCTGCCGGAAGAGCGCATGGACGCGCTCTACCACTTCTATTCCGGCGACAACGTCGAGATCGACGGCCCGTCGCTGCTGGTGCGCAAGAACGTCGGCCAGAGCGTGTCGGTGTCCGGCAGCTACTACGTCGACTCCATCACCAGTGCCTCCGTCGACGTGGTCACCACGGCCAGCAAGTACTCCGAGGAACGCACCCAGTGGGGTGCCGGCATCGACTACCTGCATGGCGACACGACGATGAGCGTCGGCTTCAGCAACAGCGAGGAGAACGACTACAGCGCCGACACCATCAACTTCGGCATCTCCCAGGAGGTGTTCGGCGGGCTGACCACCATCTCCATGGGCTACGGCAGCGGCAGCGACGAGGTCCGCCGCCGCGGCGACGACGCTTTCCAGGACACTGTCGACAAGAAGGCCTACCGGCTGGGCGTCTCCCAGGTGCTGACCCGGAACTGGGTCGTGGGCCTCGCCTTCGAGACCATCGCCGACGAGGGCTTCCTCAACAACCCGTACCGCAGCGTGCGCTACCTCGACGGCGCGGGCGGCTTTGCCTTCCAGGCCGAGCGCTACCCGCGCACCCGGGCCAGCAACGCCGCGGCCGTGCGCTCGCGCTACCACCTGCCCTGGCGGGCGGCGGTGGCCGCCGAGTACCGCTTCTTCACCGACGACTGGGGCATCGACGCCCACACGCTGGAGCTGGGCTACACGCAGCCGCGCGGGCGCCTGACCTTCGACCTGCGCTACCGCTACTACACGCAGGGCAGCGCCGACTTCTACAGTGACCTGTTCCCCTACCAGGACGCCCAGAACTTCCTGGCCCGGGACAAGGAGCTGGCGACCTTCCAGAGCCACGGCCCGCACGTCGGGGTCACGTACACGCTGTTCGACCGTACCAGCGACACGCGGGCGCTGCGCGGCTCGGCGAGCCTCTTCTACGACTACATCTTCTTCAACTACGACGACTTCCGCGACCTGCGGGTGACGGGCGTACAGCCTGGCACGGAGCCGTTCTTCTCCTTCAACGCCAGCGTCGTCCAGGCGTTCTTCTCCCTCTGGTTCTGACCCGCGGCGCGCGCCCGATGCAGCGTCTCGCCCTCGCCGCACTGCTCATGTTGACCGCCGCCCTCCCGGCCCGGGCCGGGTGGTTCGGCGACGTGCAGCAGAAGATGGGCACCCGGGTCGAGATCCAGCTGTGGCACGACGACCCCGCCGAGGCAAAGCGCCTGCTGGCCGCCGGCATGGCCGAGCTCGACCGCATCGAGCAGGCCATGAGCACCTACCGCGAATCGTCCGAGATCTCCGCGGTCAACCGGCTCGCCGCCGACGGGCCCGTGCCGGTGTCGGCCGAGCTCGGGGAGCTGGTGGCTCTGTCGCTGGAGCTGTCGGCGCGCAGTGGCGGCGCCTTCGACATCACCTTTGACAGCGTCGGCAAGCACTACGAGTTCCGCAGCCGCCTGCGACCCGACGACGCGACCATCGCGCGGGACCTCCCGGCCATCGACTACCGCCACGTCGAGGTGGCCCCGGACGGGCGCTCGATCCGCTTCACGCGCCCCGGTACCCGCATCAACCTCGGCGGCATCGCCAAGGGCTACGCCTGCGAGCGCGTGATCGCGCTGCTCGAGGCGGCGGGTGTGCGCCACGCGCTCGCCAACGCCGGCGGCGACACGCGCTTCCTCGGCGACCGCCGTGGCCAGCCCTGGCTCGTCGGCATCCGCGACCCGGACGACGCCGGCCGCGTCGTCACGCGCCTCGCGCTCGATGACGAGGCGGTCTCCACGTCGGGCGACTACGAGCGCTACTTCGACGAGGACGGCGTGCGCTACCACCACATCCTGAATCCCGGCACGGGCCGCCCGGCCGAAGGCGTCCGCAGCGTCACGGTCATCGGGCCGGACGCCACGCTGACCGACGGCCTGTCGACCAGCGTCTTCATCCTCGGCGCAGACGCGGGGATCCGGCTCATCGAGGCGATGCCGGGCTACGAGGCGGTGGTGGTCGACAGCGCCCGGGGCGTGCGGTTCTCGAAGGGGCTGCAGCCGCGCTGATGGCGGCGTGACATAAGCGGGAAATGCCCGGCGGCGCGGGCGACGATCGTGAACGACGTCGCAGGAAACGCCGGGCCGAGTTGTCAGGATTACGTCGTCCCCGGGGTGCTGGCACGGGCAAATGCCTGCCTCCCGCGGCGACTGACTACGGCAAACCCGTCGCGAGGCGGGGACGCAAAGCCTCCGGTCCGCTGCCCGATGGGCGCGCGGCGGACAGCGGGGTTGCCGGGCGCGCGCACGCGTCGTCCGTGAGTCCCTGTCCCCACGCGGGCCTGCCGGTATCCGGAGCCCCGGTGCGCAGCCGCGCCCGCGGCTGGTTGTGGCGCGGCGGTGATGGGGATGTCGATGGCAGCACGGTCGGAACAGCGCGGGCAGCAGGGCAGGGCAGCCGCTGCGCGCGTCATGGCCGTCGCCCTCGGCGCAGTCCTGGCGGCGGGGGCCGCCACGGCGGCCGACCTGCCGTCCGCGCCCGACTTCGCCCTCAGGTCCGTCAGTGGCCAGAACCTGCGGCTGTCGGAGTACCGCGGCCAGCCGGTGCTGCTCACCTTCTGGGCCGACTGGTGCGGCACCTGCCAGGCGCAACTCGCCGAGCTCGCCGACCTGGGCCGCCGCTACGCCGGGCAGGACGTGGCCGTCCTCGCCGTGAACATCGACGGTGCCGACCGGCGCGAGGCGGCCAACACCACCGCCAGCCGCCTCGGACTGACCGTGCTCCGGGACGACGCCCAGGCCGTCGCCCGGGCCTACGACCTCGGCACGTTGCCGGTGACCCTGCTGGTGGACCCCGACGGCCGCATCCGCGGCACCTGGGAACGCTACCGCCCGGGGACGACCGGCGAGCTCGAGGCCGAGCTCGCGCGCCTGATGGCCGAGTAGCCGATCCAGCCGAACAACCCTGTTACGGGAACCACGCCATGCGCACCCGACCCGCGAACTTCCTGCCGCTGCTGCTGGCGGCCGCCGTGCTCGCCCTGCCGCTGACCGGCGGGGCCGACGAGGCGCCGGCCCCCGCCGTCGCGCCGTCCGCCGCCGACGCGACGCTTGCCGCCGTGACCGCCGGTGACGCGCCGGCCGGCGCCCTCGACACCGAGATGCAGGCCCTCAAGGACGAGGTGCTCGACCTCAACCAGGAGCTCTTCCTGCTCGAGGAGGAGCTGCTGTTCCCGGCCAACACCCAGGTCGCCGTGTTCGTGTCGATGGACGTCGGCGAGTTCTTCGCCCTCGACTCGGTGCAGTTGCGCATCGACGACAAGCCCGTGGGCAACTACCTGTACACCGAGCGCGAGGTGCAGGCCCTGCTGCGGGGCGGTGTCCATCGCTTCTACCTGGGCAACCTCAAGGCCGGCACCCACGAGCTGACGGCCACCTTCACCGGCAAGGGCCCCCACGAGCGCGACTACCGCCGGGGCGCGACGCTGAAGATCGAGAAGGGCATCGGCGCCAAGTTCGTCGAGCTGCGCATCTCCGACCGGGTCAGCAAGCTGCAGCCCGAGTTCGTCGTCCGCGAGTGGGAGTAGGCGGTGCCGCGCTCCCACTGGCCAGCCCTGGCAGCGCTGTGGCTCGCGGCGGCGACGGCTTTCGCCGCCGGGCCGCCGCCGGCCGCGTTCGAGCCGGGCAAGCCCGTGGCGGGCCCGCGGGTGCAGGACCTCTACTACGGCGAGGTGCTCTTCCGCTTCTACCAGGATGACCACTTCACCGCCCTGACGAACCTGCTGGCGGCCCGCTCCGCCGCACGGCTGCCGAACCACGGCCCCGAAGCGGAGCTGCTGCTCGGTGGCCTCTACCTGCACTACGGCCAGCACCTGCGGGCCGAGCAGATCTTCGCCTCGCTGCTCGAGTCCGGCGCGAGCCCGGCGGTGCGCGACCGCGCGTGGTTCTACCTTGGCAAGGTGCGCTACCAGCGCGGGCTGCACGAGGACGCGCTGGCGGCCTTCGGCAAGGTGCAGGGCGAGCTGCCCGAGGCGCTGGCCGTGCAGCTGCCGATGCTCACGGCCCAGTCGCAGATGGCGCTGGGCCGCTTCGACGAGGCGGCGAAGCTGCTGGACCGCTGGAAGGGCCCGGAGGCCTGGCTCGCCTACGCCCGCTTCAACCTCGGCGTCGCGCTGGTGCGGCTCGGCCGGCTGCCCGAGGCGGCGCGCCAGCTCGACCGCGTCGGCCGCATGGACGCGCCCACGCCCGAGCTGCGCGACCTGCGGGACAAGGCCAACGTCGCCCTCGGCTACGCCTACCTGCAGAAGTCCCTCGACGGCGAGGCCGCGCCGGTGCTCGCCCGCGTCCGCCTGAACGGCCCTTCGTCGACGAAGGCGCTGCTCGGCGCCGGCTGGGCCGCCGCCGAGTCCGGCCGCTTCCAGGAGGCACTGGCCCCCTGGCTCGCCCTGCGCGACCGCGACCTGCTCGACAGCGCCGTGCAGGAATCGCTGCTCGCGGTGCCCTATGCCTATGGCCAGCTGTCGGCCCACGACGTCGCCGCCGGCGAGTACGGCGCGGCCCTCGAGGCCTTCGACACGGAGATCGGCCGGCTCGACGACGCCATCGCCAAGGCCCGCAACGGCGGGCTCGTGCCGGCGCTGCTCAAGGCCGACGACCCCGGCATCGGCCGCTGGTACTGGCAGCTCGACGAGGTGCCCGACGGCCCCGAGGCCCGCTACCTCTACGTGCTGATGGCCGACCATGCGTTCCAGGAGGGGCTGCGCAACGTGCGTGACCTGCGGGCGCTCGGCACCCACCTCGATGACTGGGCCACGCGCCTCGATGCCTACCGAGACATGGTCGACACGCGCCGCGCCGCCTACGCCCGCCGCAAGGACGCCTTCGAGGCGGGCCTCGGCGGGGCCGACATCGAGGGCCTCGCCGCACGGCGCGACGCGCTGGCTGCCCGGCTCGATGCCGCGCGCGCCGGTCGCGACGTGGCCGCGCTCGCCACGGGCCCTGAGCGCGACGCCTGGCTGCGGCTCGAAGCCCTCGAGGACGACGCCGGCTTCGCCAGTGCGCCAGCCGCCGAGCGCGACCGCCACCGCCTTCTGAAGGGCGTGCTGCTCTGGGATCTCGACCGCGACTACAAGCATCGCCTCTGGCAGCAGCAGCGCGAGCTGCGCACCGTGAACGCGGCGCTGGAGCGCGCGCAGCGCAGCCACGCCCGGGCTGCCGGTGCCCGCGACGGCGTGCCCGCGGAACTCGAGGCCTTCGCGGCCCGCATCGAGGCGGTCACGCCGCGCATCGCCGCCCTGCGCAGCGCCGTCGACGGCGCGCGCCTGGCCCAGGAGGGCCGGCTCACCAACATGGCGGTGGCGGCCCTGCGCGACCAGCGTGAGCGGCTGTCGGCCTACCGCGTGCAGGCGCAGTTCGCGCTGGCGACGATCTACGACCGGGCGGCCGTGGCCGCCCGCAGCGCGCCGGCGCCGCCGGCCTCTCCGGCCGGGAGTGCGCCATGACCACCGCCGCTGCAGGCTTTGCGCTCGGCATCACCCTGGCCGCCGGCCTCTGGCCCTTCGGCGACCGGCCCCCGGCCGCCGAGCGCGCCACCGTCGGCAGCCTCAAGGCGCGTCCCGGCGGGCAGCCGCCGGCCGCCGCCGCCGTGGACATCGGTGACGAGGCCGCGGCCCGCGAGCGCGCCATGGGGCAGTACCGCCAGTTCCTCGCCCTCGACGCGGGCCCTGCGGCCATGCGCCGCGAGGCCATGCGCCGCCTCGCCGACCTGAACCTCGAGGCAGGCGCCGAGGCCGAGGCGGCCAGCGAGCAGCCCGACGCGGGCGCCGCCTACTACCGCGAGGCCGTGCGCCTGTACACCGCGTTGCTGGCCGACCCGGAGGCGGTTGAACGCGACCAGGTGCTGTACCAGCTGTCCCGGGCCCAGGACGGCGCGGGCGACGGCACCGCCGCGCTCGCGAGCCTCGACCGCCTCGCCGGGGACCACCCGGACGGCCGCAACGCCGACGAGGCCCAGTTCCGCCGCGGCGAGACCTACTTCGTGCGCCAGGATTACGCCGCGGCCGAGGCGGCCTACGCCGCGGTGCTCGACAGCGGCGAGGCATCACCGTTCTACGAGCAGTCCCTCTACAAGCATGGCTGGGCGCTCTTCAAGCAGGGCCGGCACGAGGAGGGCCTGGCGTCGTTCCTGCCGCTGCTGGACCGCCGCCTCGGCGGGCCCGGCGACACGACCCTCGTCCAGTCGCGCCTCGACGGCATGGGCCGCGCCGAGCGCGAACTCATCGACGACACGCTGCGCGTCACCGCCATCACCCTCGAGTACACCGGCGGCGCACCGGCCGTGCCGGCCGCCCTGGCCACCACCGGGGAGCCAGCATGGAGCTGGCTGGTGTACCAGGCGCTCGGCGACCTTTACCTCGACAAGCAGCGCTACCGCGATGCCGCCGAGGCCTACGTCGCCTACGTGGAGACGTCGCCCGGCGCCGAGCCCGCGCCGGCGCTGCAGCAGGCGGCCATCGACGCCTACACCCGCGGCAAGTTCCCGTCCCTCGTGCTCACGGCCAAGCAGCAGTACGTCGAGCGCTACGGCCTCGACGGCGACTGGTGGCAGCAGCGGGGCGGGCTGGCCGGGGCCGGCGCCGTCGGCGCGCGGGTCGCCGGCGAGCTGAAGACCCACCTGTCGGACCTGGCCGGCCACGACCACGCCCTGGCCCAGCAGAGCAAGGCGCCGGCCGACTACGCCCGTGCCGCCGGCTGGTACGAGCGGTTCCTCGCCTACTTCCCCGACGACCCGGACGCCGCCGAGCGCAGCTTCCTGCTCGGCGAGCTGCAGTTCGAGGCGCGCCAGTTCGCGGCCGCCCGTGACGCCTACCTGCGCGCCGCCTACGGCTATCCCGGCTACGGGCGGGCGGCCGAGGCGGGCTACGCGGCGCTGCTCGCGGCCCGCGAGCAGGAGCAACGCCTCGACGGCGAGGCCCGGACCGCCTGGCACGCCGAGACGCGCGAGCAGGCGCTCGCCTTCGCCGCCGCCTTCCCGGCGCACCCGGAAGCTGGCGCCGTCCTCACCAACGTCGCGGAAGACTTCTTCGCCAGCGGCGACCTCGCCCGCGCGGAGCAGGTGGCGGGCCTCGTGCTCACGCTGCAGCCGCCCGCGGCGCCGGAGCTCGAGCGCGTCGCCTGGACGGTGACGGCCCATGCGCAGTTCGACCAGGGCCGCTACGCCGACGCCGAGGGCTCTTACCTGCGCCTGCGCAGCTACACGCTGCCCGAGGGCCAGCGCGCCGAGGTCGATGCGCGCATCGCCGCCAGCGTGTACCGCCAGGGCGAGCAGGCTGCCGCCGCCGGCCGCATCGACGAGGCGGTGAACGATTACCTGCGGGTTGCCGCCGTCGTGCCCGACGCCGCCGTCCGGCCGAACGCCGTCTATGACGCCGCGACCCTGCTGCTCAACAACCGCCGCTGGGGCGAGGCCGGCGACCTGCTGCGGCAGTTCCGCCGCGACTTCCCGGCCCACCAGTTCAACGATGACGTCACGGCCAAGCTCGCCGTGGTCCTGCGCGAGGACGGCCGCAGCGCCGAGGCCGCCGCCGAGTACGAGCGCATCGCCGCCGCCGGGGCCACGGCGCCGGACCTCGCCCGCGAGTCCCTGTGGCAGGCCGCCGAGCTCTACGGCCGCGCCGGCGCGCGCGCCGATGAGGCGCGCACCCTCGAACGCATCGTGCAGCGCTTCCCGGCACCCTTCGCCGAGGCCCAGGAGGCGCGGCAGAAGCTGGCTGACCTCGCGGTGGCCGATCCCCCGGCGCGCCGGCGCTGGCTCGAGGCCGTCGTCGCCGCCGATACCGCGGCCGGCGACGCGCGCACCGGGCGCAGCCGTTACCTGGCTGCCAAGGCGAGCCTGGAGCTCGCGCGCCCGGCCCGTGACGCTTTCGTGGCCGCGACCCTGACGATGCCGCTGAAGCCCTCCCTGCAGCGCAAGCGCCAGCGCATGGAAGAGGCGCTCGCCGCCTACGCCCGCGCCGCGGCCTACGGCGTCGGCGAGGTCACGACGGCCGCCACCTATGAGACCGGCGAGCTGTACTACCAGCTGAGCCGCGACCTGCTGGCGTCGCCGCGGCCCGCCGACCTCGATGCCGACGCCCTCGAGCAGTACGAGCTGCTGCTCGAGGAGCAGGCCTTCCCCTTCGAGGAGAAGGCCCAGGAGCTGTACCGCGCCAACATCGCGCGGGCCGCCGAAGGCGTGTGGGACGAGTGGGTACAGGCGAGCTACGCGCGCCTTGCGGCCATTGCGCCGGCGCGTTACGCCCGCGAGGAAAGGAGCACCGATGTCGCGACCTGGATCGACTGAGCGGCGGTTCGCCGTGGTGGCGCTGGCCCTGGCCCTCGGGGGCTGCGCCCTCGGTGGCGGCAAGGAGCCGGCGCCGGTGGCCGACGTCGTGCCGCCGGCCTTCACCACGCGCTACGACGCCGCCATCGCGCGGGTCGCGGCCGGCGACGACGCCGCCGCGGCGGCCGAGTTCCGGGCGCTGGTCCGCGCGTACCCCGCGTACGCGGGCCCCGCGCTCAATCTCGCGCTGATCGAGGCCCGCGCCGGGCGCGACGCCACGGCGCTCGCCTGGCTCGGTGGCGCGGCGAAGACCTGCAGCCGCTGCGGCGCCGTCTGGACCGAGGCCGGCGTCATCCACCGCAAGGCCGGCCGGCTGAAGGACGCCGAGGCCGCCTACCAGCGGTCCATCGAGCTCGAGGCGGGCTACGGCCTCGCCTACTACAACCTGGCGGTGCTCTACGACCTGTACCTGCAGCGCCCGGAGCTCGCCCTCGAAACCTACCGCCGCTACCAGGCCGCCTCTCCCGAGGCGCCGCTGAACGCGTCGGTGAGCCAGTGGGTCACCGACCTCGAACGCCGGGTCGCCAGCGCCGCGGCCGCGCGCACGAAGGAGGGCACATGAGCCTGCGACACAGTCCCGCGAGCGCGGCGCTCCGCGCCATCGCGCTGCTGGCCGCCGCGGGCGTCGCGCCCGTGGCGCTCGCCGAAGAGCCGGCGCCAGCGGCGGCAGCGCCGCCAGCCGCAGCGGCCACGGGCCCGGCCCAGGTCAGCCTCGAGGCCAGCGAGGTGCGCGGCAACCAGGAGCTGCCGAAGGTGCTCTACATCGTGCCCTGGAAGGACCCGGCGATGGTCGCCGTGGCCGGACGGCCGGTGAACAGCCTCGTCGACGAAGCACTCGCACCCGTGGACCGTGATGTGTTTCGACGACAGGGACGCTATTTCGAACAATTGTATGGGGCCGGCCGCGGGCAGCGGCCGGAGCAGCCGGCGGGCACGGGCGAGACGCCCCGCGACTGATGACGACCATGGCTCCCGCGGGCAGCGGGCAGCCGGACTGGCGGCCACCACGCCGTCGACCACACAGGGCTTGGCCTAAGGGGCAATCGGGCAATGGAAACCTATTCGCACATCGTCAGTTTCTTCCAGGACGGCGGGCCGTTCCTGTACGTCATGGCCGCGGTCTTCGTCGCGGGTCTCGCCATCGCCGTCGAGCGATTCCTGGTGCTGACGCGCGCGAGCGCCAGCAACCGGGCGCTCTGGGAGCGCATCACGCCCTGCCTCAAGAGCGGCAACTTCAACGAGGCGATGAACATCGCCGGCAAGTCCGACGCGGCGCTCGGTACCGTGCTGGCCTACGGCCTCGCGCGCACGAAGGTCACGCACCGCCGTGACGACATCGAGAAGGCGATGGAAGAGAGCCTGCTCGAGATCATCCCGCGGCTCGAGAAGCGCACGCACTACCTGTCGTCGATGGCGAACCTCGGCATGCTCATCGGCCTGCTCGGCACCGTCGCCGGCCTGATCGCCGCCTTCGGCGCCATCGCGACGGCGAATCCGGCCGAGAAGGCGAGCCTGCTGGCCGCCAGCATCTCGGTGGCCATGAACAACACGGCCGCGGGCCTCGGCGTCGCCATCTCGCTGCTGGCCGCCCACATGTTCCTCGAGACCAAGACCACGTCGCTGATCGACAGCCTCGAGGTGGCGGCGCTCAAGTTCCTGAACTCGATGAGCGAGCGCGGCCAGGTCACGACGTCCGGGCAGCCGGGCGCCGCGCCGGCTCCGGCGCCGGCCACGCCGCCGCGCACCACCCCCGCCCGCGGGCTGGCCTGAGCCAGGCCCGGCCTGCCGCCCCGGGGCAGACTGCCATGAAGACATCGAAGCACGTCCGCCGCGTGCAGCGGCGCCACACCCGCCGGCGCGGCCACCACGACCTGAACATCGTCCCGATGATCGACATGTTCGTCGTGCTGGTCATCTTCCTGATCTTCACGGCGGTGTTCTCGAAGACCAACATCCTCGAGCTCAACCTGCCGGCGGCCGCCGCGGCCGTGCCCGACCTGCCGAAGGGGCTGCAGCTCGAGGTGATCGTGCGCGACGACGGCATCGAGGTGGCCGACCGCGGCACCGGCGTGCTGAAGGCCGTGCCGAACAGCGGCGGCGGCTACGACCTGGCCGGGCTCGGTGAGTACCTGCAGCTCGTGAAGGCGAAGTTCCCGGAGCACCAGCAGGCCACCATCCTGCTGGCGCCGGAGATTCCCTACGACGTCCTTGTGCAGGTCATGGACGCGGTCCGGGTGTACGAGCCGGTCGTTCCCAACACCCCGTCGGGCCAGCTCGTGCGCACTTTCGTGCGCGCCGAGCTGTTTCCCGAGATCTCGGTAGGAGACGCGCCCACATGACGCCGACCCGTCTCAAGCGTCGCCGCACCAGCAAGGACAGCGGTGCCGGCGGGCACATGAACCTGGTGCCGTTCATCGACGTCATGGTCATCCTCGTCGTCTTCCTGCTGCTGCACACCTCCGAGACGGAGATCCTGCCGGCGGCCGAGGGCATCGCGATCCCGCAGTCGGTGGCCGAGGTGAAGCCCCGCGAGACCGTGGTCGTCACGGTCACCCGCGACGCCGTCTACGTGAACGGCCGCGAGGTCGCCACCACGGCGGAAGTCCGTGCCGGCGACGCGATGGTCGTCGAGCCCCTCAAGCTCGCCCTGCAGCAGCAGGCCGCCCGCGTGCTGGCGGGCCCGGCCGGAGACGGGGACGCGCCCCGCGAGGTGACGATCATGGGCGACAAGGCCGTGCCCTACGCCGTGCTGCGCAAGATCATGGCCACCTGCACCGACGCCGACTACGGCAAGGTCTCGCTGGCCGTCGTCGAGAAGGAAACCGCCGCTGGCGGTACCACGGCCTAGGGACCCTCACCGATGACCGCGGCCACAGCCTATTTCCGCACCTACGAGCTGCCCTGGACGCCCGGCGCCGAGGGCGAGCAGCGCTTCCGGCGCATCCTGCGCAACGCCTTCATCGCCTACGCGGTGGCGGCGGTCGTGGTGCCGTTCCTGCCCGTGCCGGAACTGCCCCGCGCGACGCGGCCCGACATCCCGGAGCGCGTCGTGCAGCTGATCGTCGCTGCACCCAGGCCGCCGCCGCCGAAGCCGGTGGTCGAGCCGAAGCCGGAGACCCCCAAGCCTGAGCCCAAGGTCGAGCGCATCGAGCCGAAGCCCGTCGTCGTGCCCCAGGTGCGCGTCGAGCAGAAACCGGAGGACCGCCGGCAGCAGGCCCGCGAGCGCGCGGCGAAGGCCGGCATCGTGGCGCTGGCCGACGAGCTCGCCGACCTGCGCGACCAGTCCGTCGTCAACGACCTGGCCGGGGCCCGGGCCGATGCCAGCGCCGTCGGCGCCGCGACGCGCGTCGAGCGCTCGCTGCTCACGGCCAAGGTGGGGCAGGGCAGCGGTGGCATCAATACGGCCGCCCTCAGCCGCAACACCGGCGGGGGCAGCCTGCGCGGCCGCGACACGACCAGGGTCGAAAGCGCCGTGGCCGCCGCGGCGCAGGGCGCCGACGAGCCGGCCCGCACCGGCGACGGGCGGGCGGCCCGCAGCCGCGAAGAGATCGAGATGGTCTTCGACCAGAACAAGGGCGCGATCTTTGCCCTCTACAACCGCGCGCTGCGCACCAACCCGGCGCTGCAGGGCAAGCTGGTGCTGCGGCTCACCATCGAGCCGTCGGGCGACGTGTCGGCCTGCGAGGTGGTGTCGTCGGAGCTCAACGACGAGGAGCTCGAGCGCAAGCTCATTGCCCGCGTGAAGATGTTCCGCTTCCTCGAGAAGGACGTCCCGGCGGTCACCACGACCAAGCCGATCGACTTCTTCCCCGCCTGATCCGGCCCGGGGGCGGGCCGGATCCGTCGCCGCAGGCCGTCTTCCGGCTCAGCGGGCCCCCGCGCGGTTGCCCCGCCAGAGGATCACGCCGGTGAAGCCGAGGAAGCTGCCGGCCATGAACCAGAACTCGTTCACCCCGAAGCGCTCGACGCCGGCGCGCGAGACGTTCTCGAAGAGTATGAAGAGCACGGTGTAGACGAACGCCATCAGCGTCGCGCCCACCTTCCAGCCGGTGCCGCGGGGCTGGCCGCGCACGCCGAACACCCACCACATCACCACGAAGAAGAGGGTGTAGAGGTTCAGCAGCGTCATCCAGAACGGCGCGCCCTGGAAGTAGTGGTTGACCCAGAAGGCCCCGGCGCCGAAGAAGTTGAGGATCACGTAGCGCCACTCGGCGAGCGGGGCCTTCAGCACCCGCTCCCACATCAGCACCAGCGCGATATAGACGGTCCAGGTGCCGAACAGCAGTTCGTAGAACTGCACCTTGCCGGCCCAGGCGGGGTCGATGACGATCATGGCGGCGGCCTGTGGGTGTCCCGAAAGCGGCGCATCCTAGCAGGCTGCGGGACAGCAGCCTGCGGGTGCAGCCGGGGACCTTCGGTGCGACGCAGGCGGCGCGCGATCGATTCCTTCGGCGAGCCAGTCCCGGCAGGTACCAGGACGTCGCCCGGGGGCATGCATCCGGCGGGCGTTTTTGCGGCGACGGCCGGGTGTTCCTGAGGCCCGGCGGGAACCCGCCGGCGGGCCGCGGGCAAGGTTCCGGGGGCCGCGCGCGGGCCGTGTTTGTCAAGCTGACAAAATGGCTGTCCCGGCCGTGGTGCTGGGGCGCAGCGGGACCGCATCCGTGGTGCTGCGGCGGGATAAAAAACACATAAAAACAGTAAGTTGTGCTGACATGCCGTGACGGCATATTGCCCGCCGAGTGGTCAGGTCACGGAGGGGGTGCACCCCGTCGACGGTTGTATATACTCCCCCCAAGCCTGAACGATCACCCACCCGCCCGGGTCCCCACGGGACCACGCGCAGCGGCGGTTCAGGCCTCCGGCCCCCGGCCACCAGTCAATGCCCGGCGGCCCGAGCGGCAGTCCAGCCAGCAAGTCCCGTGTCGGGGTACTCGTCGGCAGGATTCTCTCGGGACGCCGGGCTCCATCTTCCCCGTCAGCGATCCCGCCCCGGCCAGTGAGGGCTGCCCGGTCAACGACCGCTCCCCGTCAACGACCACTCCCCGTCAACGACAGGTTGCGCGGCGCTCGGCCTCGAGCGCCGTGAGCTGCTGGCGCCACAGCCGTCCCTGCCGTGCCGTGTAGCCCATGCGCAGACGGGTCTGCAGCTGCGTGATGCGCGCCTCGAGGCGCCGGCAGCGGGCGTCGGCGTCCTCGGTGCTGGCCGGCCGGCCCGCCGCCGGGGCCGCCAGCGCCGCGGCGGCGACGATGGCGAGACTCAGGAAGCCGACGGACCGTCGGCGAAGGTCGCGGTTGCCCATGGCTGTCTCTCCGGTGATGAACCGGTCGAGCTTCGTCCTGCCGCAGGCCGGCCGGCCAGCCGCCTTTCCGGCGGGTTCACCAACGAATGGGGCGCGCCTGCGGCGGACGGTCCGTCCGCGAAACGGCGGCAGTGCCGGTGCCCGGCGGCCGATCCCCCGGCCTCGCGCGAAACCCGGGCAGCCCTGCTGCCGGCCGCTGCCCGTCCGCCTCAGCCGGGCAGGCGCCGCTCCGCGATCACGTACTCCGCCACCGGCACGCCGCCGACCAGGTGCTCCTGGATGATCCGCTCGAGCACCGCCGGCGTGCAGTCCCGGTACCAGATGCCCTCGGGATAGACGACGGCCACGGGCCCGGCCATGCAGACCTGCAGGCAGTGGGCCTTGGTGCGGTAGATGCCGCCCTGGCCGGTGAGGCCGAGTTCCTTCAGCCGGCGCTTCAGGTACTCCCACGACTCGAGGCTCGCCTCGCGCCGCGAGCATTTCGGCTTGGCCTGGTCGGCGCACAGCAGGATGTGCCGGCGGATGGCCGGGACGCCGAGCTCCGCCAGTCGTGCCGCCAGGTCCGCGCCGCTCACGGGCAGCCCGCCAGGAAGTCGAGCAGCAGCTGCGCGAAGGCCGCCTTCTCCTCGCGGCCCGCCACCACGTGGGCCACCTCCGGCAGCAGCACGCCACGGGCGCCTGGAATGCCATGCTCCAGCGGCAGCGTCGTGCGGGGTCCGGTCACCTGGTCCTGGCCCGCGTGCACGATGAGGGTCGGCGCCCGGATCTGGCCGAGCCGGTCGAGCACGTCGTGCCGCAGGCACGCCTCCACGAGCCGCGCGTGGGCCGGGTAGCGGCCGTTCAGCTCGCTCCATGGACCCTGCAGCCCCAGCAGCCGGTCGCGGTTGGCGTTGTAGTAGTCGGGCCGGAACGACATGACGCAGACGTGCTTCTGGAAGACGAGGAAGCCGCTGTCCCTGTGGATGTCGCGGAACACCTCCAGCTGGTCGTGCAGGAACGCATCGCACTTCGCCCAGGCGCCCATGTTCACCATGCTCCGCACCAGGTCCGGGCGGGCGATGGCCACTTCCTGCGCGATGCACGCTCCCATGCCGACGAGGCCGACGAAATGCACCTGCCGCCAGCCCAGGTGGTCGAGCAGCGCGATGACGTCGGCCGCGTGCAGCGCCATGACCGGTTCCGCGGCCGGGTCGTCGGTCGACTCGCCGATGCCCCGGTAGTCGAAGATCAGCACCTGGTAGCGGTCCGTCAGGCCCCGGGCCAGGTGCCTCGCGCCGCCGTGGCAGTAGGTGCCCCAGCCGCCCATGCAGATGGCCGGCGCGCCCTCGCCGTGCAGCTCGTAGTACAGGTCGTGGCCGTTGAGGTGGACGAGGGGCATGGCAAGGACTCCGGCCTGGCAGGGGCGGCGATTATCCCAGAGCGTCCGCTCCGGAGCGGATCGTTCGCCAGATGGCGCAATGCAGCGCCGCGTAGGCAAAGGCCGGTCCCGCCTTTAAACTGCGCCGCCTGTCATCCGGGGTCCCGGGCCCCCTTACCGCGAGGAATCGAGAGCCAATGACCGCCGGTACCGAGACGAAGACCATCATGGAGTTCCTCGCCGAGAGTCCCAACGTGGACGTCTCGAAGGCCTGGGAGCGCTGCTGGGGCATCCATTCCCGCATCGTCGACCGCATCCAGGCGCGCTTCGACGTCAAGCGCCACCCGCAGACGGCCGACGCCGACTACTGGACCTCGCCCGACGGCCAGCTCGAGGGCTGCTTCAAGGGCTACACCGGCGAGCAGGTCGACTGGCTGGTGCACTCCTGGCTCGGCAACCGCAAGGCGAGCCTGCTCGACATGAACGCGACCTGCTTCCTGAGCCAGCAGAACCGCGTGCCCCACCTCGGCATCATCTTCGGCACCATCCCGAAGCTCTACTTCTATGCCGAGTACACGCCGCGCGTCGACCTGCGCACCAACTATGACTACCTGCTCAAGTACTACGAGCCGGCCAACCAGGACTTCCTCACCTTCCGCGCCGACCCCAAGTGGACCCGGTTCGTCAGCCACGGCACCTACCTGCGGGCGCTGATGTCGCCCGTCGCCGTGAGCTCCCACGCCGAGCTGAACGACGAGAACATCGGCACCTGCGAGAAGTTCCTCGTGAAGTTCGTCGACCGCTGGTTCCGCTGGCTCGACGAGGCCGACACCCTGCCCGAGGGCGAGCGGGCCGCCCAGCAGGACTACGACTACACGGTCCGCGAGCTGGGCTACCGCACCGACCCGATGAACGTGCTGCCGCAGAAGATCCTGGGCGCCGAGGAGTTCGGCCGCCGGCTCGAGATGCGCATCGGCACCGGGCAGATGGCGGAGACCCGCAACCGCTGGCGGCGGGGCTGATACGTCCGCGACGTTTGCCAACCTCGTCGGCTTCCACGTCGTCTGGTTCCTGAGCCTGTACGGCGCCGGCCGGGGCTTGCCCTGGCTCGGCGCCGTCTCCCTGCTGCTGTTCCTGGTCTGGCACCTGCGCACGCCGGTCTCGCCCCGGGCGGAACTGGCCCTGGCCGGGGTCGCTGCGGGGGTCGGCCTGACGGCCGACACGCTGTTCGCCCAGGCCGGGATCCTGGACTACGCCGCGCCCTGGCCGGTGCCTGGCGTGGCACCTGCCTGGATCATCGTCATGTGGGTGAACTTCGCGCTGACGCTGAACGTCGCGCTGCGCTGGCTGCACGGCCGGTATGGCCTCGCAGCGGTGCTGGGGTTCGTCGGGGGGCCGCTGGCCTATCTGGCCGGGCTCAAGCTCAATGCGGCGGCGCTGGCTGCGCCGGCACCGACGGCCTATACCCTGATCGGGTGTACGTGGAGCCTGGCGGTGCCGTTCCTGGTGCGGGCGGCTGAGTGGTCAGTCCGGCGCTGGCCGGCTACCTTGCGGTGACGGCCGGCCTGCGCCGGGTTACTGGGCCAGGGCGAAGATGACGACGGTGACGACCGGGATCGCGACGGCCACGGCGGCCAGCAGGGCCTCACCGAGCAGTTCGAACTGCCTGAACGTAGTATTCCCGAACATGTGCACTCTCCTTGTGTAGCTCCCGGAAACCGTTTCCGGGTGTGCGCAATGTACGGGCCCGGTGTTGCAGCGTCCTTTCACCGGGGTAACAGCCTGTAACGGTTTGTAACGACACCGGCCCTTGCGGGACAAAGATTTACAATAACGTCATGCCAGCGCGCCGAACTCCGTCCCAGACCGTGCACGGGTCACATTCCGGCCCGGGAGGGCGTGTGCCGTGACCCGCGTCCTGCTCATCGACGACGACGAGAAGCTCGGCGAGCTGCTCAAGGCCTACTTCCAGCGCTTCGACATGCAGGTCGACGTGGCGCTGCGCCCCTCTGACGGCCTGACCAGGCTGGCCCGCGAAAAGCCCGACCTCGTCATCCTCGACGTGATGCTCCCCGAGCAGGACGGCTTCGAGGTCTGCCGCACGATCCGGCGCACCAGCTCGGTGCCCGTCGTCATGCTCACGGCCCGGGGCGAGGTGACCGACCGCATCGTCGGCCTCGAGATCGGCGCCGACGACTACGTGCCGAAGCCCTTCGAGCCCCGCGAGCTGGTGGCCCGCGTGCAGAACGTGCTCCGGCGCAGCCGGGCCCGGCAGGCCACCGACGACAAGGTGCTGCGCTTCGACGGCCTCACCGTCGACACCGAGCGGCGCATCGTCGAGCTCGACGGCCAGCCCGTCGAGCTCACGACCATGGAGTACCAGCTGCTCAAGCTCTTCGCGTCGAACCACGGGCGCACGTTCAACCGCGACGAGATACTGAACGAGCTGCGGGGCATCGACGCGCAGCTCTTCTCGCGCTCGGTCGACATCCTGGTCAGCCGCCTGCGCCAGAAGCTGAAGGACACGAGCCGACAGCCGCGCTTCATCAAGACCGTCTGGGGCACCGGCTACGCGTTCGTGGCCGCCGAGCCGCCCGGCCCATGACGGCAGCCACCGCGAACCCGGTCATGCGGCGCGTGAGCCGGCGCCTGCGCCGCTTCGAGAAGCGCATGGCCCGGCGCGGCATCCGCCTGACGCGCCGCCTGTCGGTGCGCCTGCTGGCAGTGTTCTTCGTCACGTCCATCGTCTACGGCCTCGGCTCGTTCTACGCCGTGCGCTTCGTGCGCCAGACCGACTACACCCGCGAGCTCGTGGGGTCGCACATCGCCCTGCACGCCGACCTCGTGCTGCGGGCCATCGGCTCGCCGCCCGACCCGCGCCGGGCCCAGGCCATCGTCGACCGCGTGCCCGTCGACATCCGCATCAGCGGGCCGGGGCTCGACTGGATGTCGGACCCGCGCTTCCCCGACCTGAACTCGATCCCGTTCGGCCCCATCGACTTCCTCGACCTCGACGAGCGCAGCCTCAAGGAGATCGAGGCCTGGGCCCGCAGCCTCGACCGGGTGCGCTTCGCCAACTACCGGGGGCACCTGTTCGCCGAGCTGCGCAACGACGACTACAGCGTCGTGTTCGCCTCGCCGCGCCTCGCCGAGACCCCGCCGCCCGACCTCACCGGCATCGCCCTCATCGTGACCTCGATCCTCGTGCTCACGGGCTGCTATTTCACCGTGCGCTGGCTCATCAAGCCCATCGGCTGGATCCAGGAGGGCGCGGCCCGCATCGGCGAGGGCGACCTCGACTACCGCATCCCGACGACGCGCAAGGACGACCTCGGCGAGCTGGCGCTCGACATCAACCACATGGCCGACGACGTGCGCGACATGCTCGAGGCCAAGCAGCAGCTGCTGCTCGCCATCAGCCACGAGCTGCGCTCGCCGCTGACCCGGGCCAAGGTGGCGCTCGAGTTCCTCGACGAGAGCCAGGTCCGGCAGGACCTGCTCGGCGACATCCGCGAGATGGAGAAGCTCATCGCCGACCTGCTCGAGACCGAGCGCATGAACACCGGCCACACCACGCTGCAGCGCTCGGCCGTGGACCTGAAGGCGATGCTCGAGTCCGTCATCGCCACCGAGTTCAGCAACCGGCCGGGCCGCGTGGCGCTGACGCTGCCGACCCAGCCCGTGACGCGGCAGGTCGACGCCATCCGCCTGCGCCTCGTGGCCAAGAACCTCATCGAGAACGCGCTGCGCTACAACCCCGAGGGCGGCGAGCCTGTGGCCGTCGAGCTGCGCATCGTGCCCGGCGCCGTCGCCCTGTCGGTGCGCGATCACGGCCCCGGCATCGCCCGGGAAGCCCTGGCCCGGGTCACCGAGCCGTTCTTCCGGGCCGATCCTGCCCGCAGCCGCACCACCGGCGGCTTTGGCCTGGGCCTGTACCTCTGCCGGCGCATCGCCGAGGCCCACCGGGGGACGCTGGCCATCGACAGCGAGCCCGGCCGCGGCACCGTGGCGACGGTGACCATCCCGGATTTCGACGTACCCGCGGACACCTGACCCGGCCCGCAGCCGGCGGGCGACCCGGTATCATTCCCGGGCGCCCCGAGCGGGTGCCGCCTGCCCTGAAGGAGACGACCATGCGCGAAGCCGACCGCAACCCCTACGACGAAGCCGCCGACGAGGTCGTCGCCGCCGGCAACCGCATCCTCGACGCCGACGAACAGGCCGACTCCTGGGACGTGGCCTCGGGCCTGCTGGCCGGCGCCGTGCAGTTCTGGCTGTACTCCCGCCAGCCCTGCGACAACCCCATGTGCGAGGACTGCGCCGACATCAGCACCCCCGAGCGCCGGCTGAAGAAGCTGCTCGAAGAGGTGCGCGAGCACGCCGAGGGCAGCGACTACTTCGACGCACCCAACGACATGAACTTCGGCACGGCCTGACCGCGCCCCGGCCGGCCCCGCCGGGCGGCCGTGCTATATTGCGCCGCCCTCCGGCCGGCCCCCCGGGATTGCACCCCCGGTGGCCGCAGCCCGGCAGGCCCACCCCCGTCATCCGCCAGGACTCGAGCCGCAGGTGCCCGCATGCCAACGATCTTCGTGACCGACCGCGCCGGTAGTCAGCACACCCTCAAGGTCGACAACGGCCTCACCCTCATGGAGCCGCTGCGCGAAATCGACAACGGCATCGAGGCCCTCTGTGGCGGCATGTGCTCGTGCGCCACGTGCCACGTCTTCGTCACGCCCGAGTGGTACGCGAAGCTGCCGGCCCGCCACAGCGACGAGCTCGAGCTGCTCGAGAGCACCGAGTGCTTCCGCGACGGCGAGTCGCGCCTGGCCTGCCAGGTCAAGGTCACCGACGCCATCGACGGCATCAAGCTCACGGTGGCCCCCGAGGAATAAGCCCGGGGCCGGGCACGCGCCACCCGCTGACCGTGCCCGCCGACTTCCCGCTCCGCGTTCCACCGCCGCCGCGCATGACCGTGGCGGCGGTGCAGCTGCGTCGGCGCTTCCGCCGTTTCCTCGCCGCCGAGATCGAAGGCCTCGCCGCCTTCGACCGGGCCGCCAGCTGGGACGGCTTCGACCCCGCCTTCAGCCGCCGCATGGGCGAGGCCGGCTTCATCGGCCTCGCGCTGCCGCGGGAGTGGGGCGGCCACGGCCGCTCGGCGCTCGAGCGCTACGTCGTCTTCGAAGAGGCGCTGGTGGCCGGCGCGCCGGTGGGCTTCCACTGGTTCGCCGACCGGCAGAGCGGCCCGCTCATCGCCCGCTACGGCACCGACGCGCAGAAGCGCGCGATCCTGCCGGCGCTCTGCCGGGGCGAGCTCTGCTTCTGCATCGGCATGTCCGAGCCCGGCGCCGGCTCCGACCTCGCGGCGCTGCGCACCGAGGCCCGGCCCGTCGCCGGCGGCTTCGTCGTGAACGGCACCAAGCTCTGGACGACCAACGCCCACCGTGCGCACTACATGATTGCGCTCATGCGCACGACGCCCCGGGGCGAGGCGGATGGGCGCCACGCGGGATTCTCGCAGTTCCTCGTCGACCTGAAGTCGCCGGGCATCCGCATCCGCCCGGTGCGCGACCTCTACGGCCGCGAGCACTTCAACGAGGTCACCTTCACCGACTGCTTCCTGCCGGCGGACAGCGTCATCGGCCGCGTCGGCGCCGGCTGGGCCCAGGTCACGGCAGAGCTCGCCCTCGAGCGCAGCGGCCCCGAGCGCTACCTGTCGTGCCACGTGCTGCTCACGGAACTGCTGCGCCGGCTGCGCGGCTCCCGCGACGCGCGGGTGAGGGTCGCGCTGGGCCGGGCCGTGGCCGAACTCATCACGCTGCGCGCACTGTCCCTCGGCGTCGCCGCGCAACTCGCCGCCGGCGAGGATCCGCAGCTGGCGGCGGCGGTGGTCAAGGACCTCGGCGCGCGCTTCGAGCAGTCGCTGCCGGCGCTGGCCCAGGACCTCGTCGCCGTCACGCCCACGCTCGATGCGCAGGCCGGCGACTTCCGTCGCGTGCTGGCGTCGCTGATGCTGGTGGTGCCGTCGTTCTCGCTGCGCGGGGGCAGCGTCGAAGTCCTGCGCGGCATCATCGCCCGGGGCCTGGGGCTGCGGGCCGGAGGAGGGGAGCGCGATGGCCAGTGACGGACTGCTGCGCGAGGCCGTCGACCGCGCCCTGCGGCCGGCCATCACGCCGGCCGTGCTGGCGGCCGCCGACGGCGGGGCCTTCCCTCGCGCGGTCTGGGACGTGTGTGCCGACGTGGGCGTCGACCGGCTCACGCTGCCGGCCGACGCCGGCGGCGCCGAGGCCAGCCCCGGCGAGGCCGGCGCCGTCATCCGAACCCTCGGCGCGCTGCAGGCGCCCGTGCCGGCCGTCGAGGCCCTGGTGGCCCGGCTGCTGCTGGCTGCCGCCGGGCTGCCGCAGTTCGACGGCGTCATGACGCTCGTGCCGGCGCCGCTGGTGGCCGGTGCCGACCGCCGCGCGGAACTGGCCGACGTGCCCTGGGGCCACGTCGCCGACTGGCTCGTCGCCGAACTCCCCGGCGGCAGCCTCGGCCTCGCCCCGGCCCGCGGCCTCGAGTGGCGCCCCGGCCGCAACGTCGCCGGCGAGCCGCGGGACACCGCCGTCATCGAGGTCGCCGCCTTCGAGCGGGCCCCGCTGCCGGCGGGCACGCTCGGCTGGCTCGGCGCGCTCGCCCGGGCCACGCAGATCGGCGGTGCAGGCGCGGCCATCCTCGACCTCGCCGTGGCCCACGCCGCCAGCCGCGAGCAGTTCGGCCGGCCGCTGCTGCGCTTCCAGGTCATCCAGCACCAGCTGGCGCTGCTGGCCGAGGCCGTGGCCGCCATCGATGCCGTCAACGCCGCGGCCTGGCAGGCCCTCGAGGTCCACGGCCTGCCGCGGGCCGGGCGCCGGCGCGGCGCGGATGCATCGCTCTACGCCATCGCTGCCCGCATCAGTGCCGCCGACCGGGTCGAGGCCATCACGGCCATCGGCCACCAGGTCCACGGCGCCATGGGCTTTGCCGCGGAGTACCCTCTGCACCACGCCACCCGCCGGCTCTGGGCCTGGCGCGCCGAGTTCGGCACCGCCGCCGAGTGGGCCGCGCAGCTCGGCGCCCGGGCGCTGGCCCGGGGCGGCGACCGCCTCTGGCACGACATTACCGCGGTGACCGACGCATGACCCAGCCCGAACTGCCCGCCATCGACGGCCTGCACTACGCCGCCGACGGCCCTGTTGCCACCCTCACCCTCGACCGGCCCGCCAGCCGCAACGCGCTGGGCAACCCCGGCGACGGCGACTGGTTCGCCACCGCCGCCGCCCGCATCAATGCCGACGCGGCGCTCCGCTGCGTCGTGCTGCGGGCCACGGGCCCCGCGTTCTCGGCGGGCGGCGACCTCAAGGCCATGCGCGACCGTACCGGCACCTTCGCAGGCCAGCCTGCGGACCTCGTCGAGCAGTACCGGCAAGGCATCCACCGGCTCATGCGCGCGGTGTGGTCCATCGAGGTGCCGGTCATTGCCGCCGTCAACGGCCCGGCCATCGGCCTCGGCAACGACGTCGCCTGCCTTGCCGACCTGCGCCTCGCCGCCGAGAGCGCCCGCTTCGGCGCCACCTTCCTGAAGGTCGGGCTCGTGCCCGGCGACGGCGGGGCCTGGCTGCTGCCCCGGGTCCTCGGCCAGGCCCGGGCCGCCGAGCTGCTCTACACCGGCCGGGTCATCGACGCGGATACGGCACTGGCCTGGGGCCTCGTCTCGGCCGTCGTGCCCGACGCCGAGCTGGCTGATCGCACGCGCGCCCTCGCCGACGAGGTCGCCGCCCAGCCCCCCGGCGTGCTCCGCATGACGAAGCGCCTGCTGCGGGCCGGCCTCACCAGCGACTTCAACACGGTCATGGAACTGTCGGCCGCCCTGCAGGCCGTCGCGCATACCACTGAAGACCACGCCGAGGCGCTGGCCGCGATCTTCGAGAAGCGCAGACCTTCGTTCACCGGGCGCTGACGACCGCGCGGGCAACTGCCACGCCTGTGGCCCGCGCCGCCGCCGGGAGCATGAGATCCGCCACCGTTTTGCCGGGCCGCCGCCGCGCCGCTGAAAAGCGACGCGCGCCCATTTCCCGCGGCAGGTTCAGCCAGTACACTACGCGCCCTCGAAAGGGGCCCGTAGCTCAGCTGGGAGAGCGCCGCGTTCGCAATGCGGAGGCCGGGAGTTCGATCCTCCCCGGGTCCACCACCGATTCCTTCAAGCCAGGCCCTGTGCCTGGCTTTTTCTTTGGCCCCCCCTCCCGCGGTCGCTCGTAGATGGCTGTCGCAGGCGATTCCTCGTCGCGCAGACGTCGGGGCCAGGCCGCTTGCCAAAATTTGGCAAGCGGCCTAGCCTGACACCATGAGCACGATGAATATCTCCCTGCCCGACAGCCTCAAGGCGTTCGTCGACGAGCAGGTCAGCCAGCGCGGCTACGGCACCAGCAGCGAGTACGTGCGCGAACTGATCCGCCGCGACCAGGACCGGCTGCAGCTCCGCAACCTGCTGCTGGCAGGGGCGACGTCTGCCCCCTCGGTGCCGGTGGATGATGCCTACTTCGACGCCCTGCGCGACCGGGTGCGCAGCGGGGGCAAGGCCGGTTCCACCGCCTGAGGTCGGGATGCAACGGCGTCCCGTCATCCCGAGACTGCAAGCCCTTCGGGATGTGGACGACGCGGTGGCGCATTACCTCGTCGAAGATGCCGGGCTGGCCGCGCTGGGGTTCATCGAGGCCCTGGCGGCGGCGTATGCCCACATCGGGCTGCAGCCCGCCGCCGGCTCACCCCGCTATGCCCATGAATTGAACCTGCCAGGGCTGCGGTGCTGGCCGATGGGCCGGTACCCCCATCTGGTCTTCTACGTCGAGCGGGCGGATCACGTCGACGTCTGGCGCGTGCTGCACGGACGACGCGACATTCCCGCGTCCTGGCAACTTCCCGACGCGACTTGACGCGCTGGCGGCTCCCCCCAGCGATGTCAAGGAATCCTTTGATTCCTCCGGGGCAAATCAAAGGATCCTTTCACAGCGGGTCAGATGCCTACAGCCGCAGCCCGCCGTCGATCTCGAAGCAGCGGCCCGACACGTAGTCGTTCTGGAAGATGAACTCCACGGTCTGGGCGATTTCGTCGGGCTCGCCGAGGCGCTTGGCCGGAATGCCGGCGGCGATCTTCTCGCGGGCCTCGGGCTTCATGGCCTGCACCATCTCGGTGTTGATGAAGCCGGGGGCGATGGAGGCGGCGCGGATGCCGTAACGCGCGAGCTCCTTGGCCCACACCACGGCCATGGCCTCGACGCCGGCCTTGGCGGCCGAGTAGTTGGTCTGGCCGGCGTTGCCCGAGCGCGAGATGCTCGAGATGTTGATGATGACGCCGGGGTTGCCGCCCACGATCATCTTCTCGGCGGCCTCGCGGGCGCAGAGGAAGACGCCCGTCAGGTTCACGTCCATCACGGCCTGCCACTGGTCGAGGCTCATCTTCGCCTCGACCTTGCCTTCCTTGAACTTGATGAAGAGCCCGTCGCGGGTGATGCCGGCGTTGTTCACGAGGCCGTGCACGGCGCCCGTGTCGGCGACGATCTGGCTGAAGAGGGCGGTGACGTCGGCTTCCTTCGCCACGTTGGCGGCGTAGCCGTACACCGTGGCGCCCAGCGCCGTGCACTCGGCCGTGATGGCGGCCAGGTCGTCCTTCTTCATGTCGACCAGCGCGAGCTTCGGCTTGTGCCGGGCCAGGCGCCGGGCCATGGCGGCGCCGAGGCCGCGGGCTGCGCCGGTGATGACGATGGTCTTGCCGTTCAGGTCCATGGGCCGCTCCGGGGGGCTGACTGGAAAGCGGCGCATGGTACTCCGATGTGTATGCGCCGCAAGATGCCGCCGGTCCCACGGCTGCGAGGCGGGCACGCGCGCCGCAATGCGCTGCGTTATGCCAGACTTCGGCCCCTGTACCAGGAGCACGCCATGAAGCCGACCAAGGGTTACGCCACGGGCCGCTGGGGCCAGATCCACTACACCGACACGGGCGCCGGCCGCCCGCTGGTGCTGGTGCACCAGTCGCCCACCGACAGCGTGCAGTTCGCCCGGGCGCTGCGCCCGCTGCACGACCACGGCATCCGCGCCATCGCGGTGGACATCCCCGGCTTCGGCGGCTCCGACGTGCCCGACGCGCCGCCTTCCATCGGCGACTACGCGCACATCGTGCCGGCGGTGCTCGACGCCCTGGGCCTCGCCCAGGCCGCCGTGCTCGGCCACCACACCGGGGCGGTCATCGTCACCGAGTCGGCGCTGCAGTACCCCACGCGCATCGACCGCGTCGTGCTGCACGGCGCGCTCCCCATGAGCGACGAAGAGCGGGCCCAGTGGCGGCAGATGCTCTCGCGCGAGAAGGAGTGGAACCTGCGCTGGGACGGCAGCCATATCGCCGGTCTCTGGCAGGTGCGCTTCGGCGCCCAGGCCGAGTGGACCGACATCGAGGCCTTCCACGCCAACTTCATCCACGGCCTGCTGGGTGGGCGCACCACGTGGTACGCCCACGACGCCGTCATGACCTACCGTCACGAAGAGGGCATCGACCGGCTCACGCAGAAGGTGCTGTTCCTGTCGAACACGGGGGACGCGATCCACTACGTTGCCCAGCGCGCGCAGTCGCGCTGGCCGCAGCACGCGTATCGCGAGCTGCCGGGCGGCACCATCGACTACATCGACGAGCAGCCGGAGGCCTGGGCCGCGGCGGTGGCGGAGTTCGTGAAGGGCTGACCACGGCGCCCGGCGGGTTGCGGGCGACTGGTGGCGACGCTGCCGGCCGGCCAAGCGAAGGGCGCGAAACCCCGTGTCAGCCAGGCCCGGGCGCAGCAGTGGCCGGGCTGCCCGACGCGTGCCGCGCCCCACAAACAGAAAGGCCCCGGCCGCCACTGGCAGCCGGGGCCTTCTGCCTTCAGTCAGTCGTGCGCGTCAGCCGCGGCGGCGGCGCACCAGCGGCAGCACGCCCAGCGCACCACCGAGCAGCCAGGCGGCGGCGGGCACCGGCACCGGCGAGCTGATCAGCGCGCCGTCGACGAAGGAGCGGCCGAAGGCTGCCGACAGGCAGGCGCCGTCTTCGCAGGTGGCCTCGAAGCTCGAGCCCGCCGGGAAGAACGGGTTCGCCAGCAGCACGACGGTGCCGTCGTTGGTCAGCGGCGTGTCGAAGATCAGCTGCAGCACCGGTGAGCTCGTCAGGGCGCCGTCGGGCACGAAAGCCGCGGCGTTGCCGTCGCCGGCCAGCAGCACCTGGAACGTGCCCCCCGACAGTACCGAGCCGCCGGTGGTCACGAGGTTGATGGCCGAGAACGTGTTCGTATCGGCGTCGTAGATGAACGAGCCACTGGCGGCGCCGCCGTCGTCGAGCAGGCCGTCGACCAGCGTCCACACCAGCGGTGCGGCGTGGGCGGCGGGAGCCGCGGCGAGGACGAGCGAGGCGAGCAGGGCAGGGACGGTTCTTTTCATTGTTCGGTGACCCCCGGAAGAGCAGTGAGCGCTGAGACTAGCGCGCAGTGTGCCGCGCCGTAAACCGTGACGCGCGTCGCACGCGACATAAGCGGGAATGCTGCAGCAGCGCCGTTCAGGGCCGTTTGACACCCCCCGCGGGCCACCCCTAGCATCGGGTCATAACAACCGTGCCGGCATCACGCTGGCCGATAACTCCACCAGCACCTCTTGAAGGGGGAAACCGACGATGACGTTGCGTAGATCCAATTCACGCGCCGTGGCCACGCTGGCCGGCGGTGCCCTGCTGACGCTGGCCGCCGCGGGCACCCAGGCCCAGACGGCGGCGCAGTCCGCGCTCTACTCCAGCCAGGCCGTGCGCGACTACTGCATCGAGGCGCAGAAGGTCACCGCGAACACGCCGCTCACGGCCATCGCCGTGAACCACAGCAGCCTCGCCGGCTTCACGCCGTCGTCGTCGGCGCCCTATGAGGGCCCGAACCTGTCGGCCTACAACGCCAAGGGCGCCACCGGCAACGCGCTGCCGCTCACCGTGCAGTCGTGGATCAACTACCAGACCATCGCCCGCACCGGCTGGCAGTTCCCGCAGATCGTCTCGTGCAAGATGAAGGACGCCGAGGCCATCCGGTTCCACCTCGGCCAGAACAACGCCGGCGCCCAGCAGGACTGCCGCAGCGTCAACCAGTCGACCGTCGCCAAGGTCTACCAGGCCCTGACCAGCGCCGAGCAGCGCCTCGTCCGCTACCCGCAGAACAGCATCGTGTTCGACGCCGACTTCGTGACCCTGGCCGGGCCCTCCTGGCTGGGCGGCCTGCCGACCATCCGTCCGACCCTGGTCTACCTCGGCAACGATGGTCTGCTGCACATCCGGTCGTCGGCCAACGCCGTCGAGCGCACCAACCCCAGCGACGCCGCGGGCCCGGACAAGAAGGGCAGCTTCTACTGCCACTTCCCGGCGCCGGAGTACATCCGCAACGTGGTGCTGGGGCAGTTCCCGGCCTGCACGTCGAACTCCTTCCCCGAGATCTGCTTCCTGCCGGCCACCTGATGGTCGACCTGGGGCGCAGAGCTAACAGGCTGTTGTTGAAGGAATTTGCGTGGTCCGGCACGGCGGCGGCACAGGTGAGGGTCAGGAATGCCATGAGTCGCGTCACAGAAAGGCGCGCTTTATGTCAAACCTGTCCTTGCCTGTACCTTACGCCTGTGTAATATCAACGCGCCGATAAGGAAAAAAGCCAAACCCGGTGCAAGCCGGGGGCGGAACGCCACGGATCTTGCCTTCAGCCTGACTTGAGATCAGACGAGGGTGACTAGGGGAAGACAGCCGGGCTGCCCTCGAACGGTACAAAACAAGAACGCCTTCTCGCACAAACGACGTTTGGAGGATTTATGAAGAAGCTACAACTTGCGGCTGCGGTCGCTGCCCTGGGTCTGTCGGCCCAGGCATTCGGCGCCGTTACCGCAGACGTCCAGTTCCACTGGGCGACGGATGGCCTGGCCCGCGGCTGGACTTCCTCGGCGGCCAACAGCCTGCCGTCGATGACCAACGGCACCTACTTCAGCGACCTGGCTGGCAACAACTCGACCACGTACTACAACCCTGACTTCGCCAAGGCCGGCGACGCCACGGGCTGGTGCGGTCCGGGCACCGAGGCCTTCCAGGCCCAGTACGCGTGCAAGATCAGCACGAACACGCCCATCAACGATGTCGGTCCGGGCGCCAAGGCCACCGGCCAGCTGACCGTCACGGCGACGACGCTGACCGGCACGCTCACCGTCATCAACACCAATGACGAGGGCGCGGGTCCGCAGCCGGGCACCAGCATCGCGACGGGCTACAACGTCCGCAGCGCCGACGGCTCGCCCTTCAAGAACGTGTGGTACGGCGTCAGCAACCAGATGACGCTGACCGTCAACCTGACGGGCATCTTCACTGCCACGAACTGGGACATCAACGGCGGCACGGTCGGCTTCTTCGACCCGGCCTTCCAGTGCGGTGTCGCTGACTTCAGCGGCGTGCTCTGCAACCCGAGCACCGTCGGTGGCGGCTTCCAGGCCAACGGCCAGATGCTCTCCTGGGGCATGGCCCAGGGCACCGGTGCCGGCACGGGCGTGAGCACCATCAACGTGTTCGACCCGACCGGTGCAACGAAGGTCGCCGAGCTGTCCGGCATCCTCGCCTCGCTGACGATCGATGGCGCTGGCAACCTCACGACCGTCAAGGGCGAGACCCGCGTGGGTTCCGGCTCGGGCGGCGGCGGCTGCGCCACCTCGATTCGCTGGAGCGCCGCTGCCGGCATCACCTGCGGCACGCTGGCCATCCGCAAGCTGGAGATCACCGGTACGGTCGTTCCCGTCCCGGCCGCTGCCTGGCTGTTCGGCTCGGCGCTGGGCCTGCTGGGTGTTGCCCGCCGCAAGCTGGCTGCCTGAGCCTGACGACAACGGCATCGTTGCTGGCGGGTGACCGCCAGCGACGACCGCCGCGAGACCCGAAAAGCCCCGCCTTGGCGGGGCTTTTCTTTTTCTGCGGCCGGCACCTCGCTGGGTTCCGCCGCGGCCACGACGACCGTGCCGGCTCCAGTTCCCGACAGCCACCGCCGCTGCAACGGCCGGGTTGCCCGCCCGATTGTGCGAACCACCGCACGGAAACGGCGCCCAAATCGCCCGCATTTGACGTTAACCCCGAACGAGCTGGGCGTTACGTCGCGTTGCGCTTTCTTTGCTACATGACAGCGCTGTAACGTCGGTCCCCAATGAGAGACCGCGGACGCGCCAGCTCTTCGGAGACGGTTCGTACCAGGCGATAAGGTCCCGCTGCCGAACGAAGGCCCCGAGAGGCCAGGGTTGCCGGCAGAAGTGTTGGGAACGTGGGGGACCCCAGGGCCGGACTCTCATCGCGACGACAACAACAGCCTTCCGTCAAGAAAACCAAAAGGAAAAGACTCATGAAACCTGCCAACAAGCTGGCCATTGCCGCCGCGCTGACCGCGGTCTCAGGCCTGGCCAACGCCGCCATCGTCAACTACACGATCACCGGGGGTAACTGGGATTCGATCTCGCAGTGGACCGCCCAGGCCAGTGGCGCGCCCAGTGCCTTCGTGTACGACAACGGCGAGGTTCCCCCCTGCATCAACTGCGGCCCCCAGCCCGCGCTGATCTGGGCCGGCACGCCTCCTCCGGCCATGACCGGTACGTATGGCGGCACGATCGCGGTTGACACCTCCAGCAACGCCGTCGTCGGTGGGTCCCTGGTCGTCACGGGTACCATCGCCGACATGGTCGTGGTCGGCACGACCTGGTGGGTGCGTGAGTACAACAACCTCACCATCAACTTCGCGACGAACACGGCCACCACCAGCGGCGCTGTCGGCTGCTACGGCACCATCTTCGCGCCGGTCGGCTGCGGCCCGGCGGTCGTCAATGCCGGCACCACGACCAGCATCTTCGGCCCGCGGGCGGGCAACGCCAGCCAGGCGACTGATGGATCGGGCACGCCGTTTGCGGCTGCCACCTTCGACGTGAACACGGGTCTGCTGCAGGTCTTCCGCGACGGCCGGCGTTCCGACGCCATCAATGGCACGGACGTGCTGAACCGCTTCACGCTGCAGGTCGTCCCCGTGCCGGCCGCTGCCTGGCTCTTCGGCTCGGCCCTCGGTCTGCTGGGCGTGGCCCGCCGCAAGCTGGCTGCCTGAGCCTGACGATAACGGCGGCCGTGGTGGTGCGTCCCCCGCCCACCTCGGCCGCCGCGAGACCCGGAAAGCCCCGCCTCGGCGGGGCTTTTCTCTTTCAGCGGCTGCCGGAGGGGAGGGGTCTCTCGACACCCCTGCAGCCGGTTTGACTTAACGGGGAAAAATCCCGTCCGTTACGTTGCATCGGCCTTCCCGGAACATGACCAGCCCGTAAGGTCTCCTTCAAGAGAGACCGGGCGTGGGGCCCGTGAATCTCTCAGGCACAGAACAACAACAGCCTGCGACCCAATAAAACTATAAGGACGTAACCCATGAAGACTGCCAACAAGCTCGTGGTTGCTGCGGCGCTGACGGCCATCAGCGGCCTCGCCAACGCAGCCATCGTCGAGTACACCATTTTCGGTGGCAACTGGGATTCCATCACCCAGTGGAGCACCCAGGCCAACGGCGCGCCCAGCACCTTCGTCTACGACAACGGCGAGCTCCCGGGCTGCGTGGGCTTTCCGCCTGCCCTCAACTGCTGGAGCGGCGCGGCGCCCGGCCCGATGAACGGCACCTACGGCGGCAGCCTGCTGGTCGACTCGGCCACGAATGCCGTGGTCGGCGGCAAGCTCGAAGTCACCGGCGCCATCGCCGACGCGGTGGTCGTGGGAACGACCTGGTGGGTGCGTCAGTTCAACAACCTGACCATCGACTTCGACACTGGCGTGGCGACCACCACGAGCAACCAGTGCTATGCCACCATCTCGGCGCCGATCGGCTGCTTTGCCGTGATCAACGCGAACTCCCACACGGGCATCTTCGCGCCGCTGACGGGTATCGCGAGCCAGAACCCGAACGGCGCGGGCGGCACGCCGTACCTGGGTGCGTCGTTCGCCACCTTCGACGCGACCTCGGGCGTGCTGCAGCTGTTCCGCAACGGCCGTAACCCGGTCGCAACCAACGGGACGGACGTGCTGAACCGCTTCACGCTGCAGATCGTCCCGGTGCCGGCCGCCGCCTGGCTGTTCGGTTCCGCGCTGGGCCTGCTGGGCCTTGCCCGCCGCAAGCTCGCCGCCTGACGCTGACGACAACGGCCGCCGTGGTGGTGCGTCCCCCGCCCACCACGGCCGCCGCGAGACCCGGAAAGCCCCGCCTTGGCGGGGCTTTTCGTTTCTGTGCCTTACCGATCGGTAATCCATTTCTGTACCCAATCGATGTCTGCCGCCGGAGCCCGGGTGGCAGAATCCGGCCTCACCGTTGCCGGCCCCCGGGGCCGCGCAGGGTGCAGAACAGCGAACTCGAACACCCGTCCGGCGGCCGTGCCGGGCGGCCAAGGGAAGCCGATGGTCCAGCGTGTGCGTGGTGCGTGGTGGGTGGTGCCCCTGGCGGCGGCCGCCCTCGTGGTGGGCTGTGCAGCGCCTGAGGAGCGGGCCGCCGGCTACGCCAGCAAGGCGGTGGAGTACCTGGCCCAGGGTGACCGCGAGAAGGCGAAGCTCGAGGCCCGCAACGCCCTGCAGCTGGCGCCGAAGAACGTGCCGGCCCGCTACGTGCTGGCCCAGATCGCCGAGGCCGACGGCGAGCTCGGGCAGATGCTGGGCCACCTCGAGGTGGTCATCGCCGAAGACCCCACCCACGTGCCGTCGCGGCTGACGCTGGCGAAGCTGCTGATCTTTTCCCAGGACTACGCCGGTGCGCAGACCCTGCTCGACCAGCTCGACAAGCTGGCGCCGAATGACCCCGCCTACCGCCTGCTGCTGGCCCGGCAGAAGTTCCAGCAGAACGATCTGCCCGGCGGCCTTGCCATCCTCGACCAGGTCGTTGCCGACCAGCCGCAGAACGCCGAAGCGGCGCTGCTGCGGGGCATGGCCATCTCGACCCAGGACCTGCCCCGGGCCCTGGCCGAGCTCGACGCGTCGGCGGCCCGGCTCGACAAGGACGCCGCCCAGCCCCTGCGCCAGGCCCGCATCGACATCCTCGCCCGGCTCGACGACCAGGCCGGCGTCGAGCGCGAGCTGCGGGCCCTGGTGGCGGATTTCCCCGGCGGCGCCTACGCCCGCGACCTGGCCAGCTACCTTGCCGCCCAGGGCCGCCTCGACGAGGCCGAGCAGGCGCTGCGCCAGGCCATCGCGGCCGACCCGGCCAACTTCGACCTGAAGTTCGCGCTGGCCCAGTTCATATCGCGCTCGCGCAACCAGCCGGCGGCGGCCGAGGCAACCCTCAAGGAGTTCATCGCCGCCGCGCCCGACGAGCCGCGCCTGTCGGTGCTGCTCGGCACCTTTTACGAGGCCAGCGACCGCCCCGCCGAGGCCCTGGCCCAGTACCAGGTGGTGGCCGGCAAGGACCCGCGCAGCGACACGGGCTACGAGGCCCGCGCCCGCATCGCGGCCCTGGAACTCGCCGCCGGCAAGCCGGCCGAGGCCCGGACGGCCTACGACCGGATCCTGGAAGACGCCCCGGACAACGTCGGGGCCCTGCAGGGCCGGGGCGAGCTGAACCTCGCCGAGCGCCGCTACGACGACGCCATTGCCGACCTGCGTGGCGTGCTGCGCAAGGAGCCGGAACGCCCGGCCGCGCTGCTGGCGCTCGCCCGGGCCCACGTCGGGCGGGGCGACAGCACGCTCGCCCAGGACGCCTACCGCCGCCTGCTCGATGCGAATCCGGCCGAGGTCGAGGGCCGCACCGAGCTCGGCGTGCTGCTGCAGTCCGCGGGACGGCTCGACGAGGCCGAAGCCCTGTTCCGCGACGCACTCAAGGCCCAGCCCAACTACGTGCCGGCCGCGAGCGGCGTCATCGAGGTGCTCATTGCCCGCGGCGACCTGAAGGCCGCCGAGGCCGAGGCCCGCAAGCTCGTGGCGCTGAACGATGCCCGGGGCATCGGCCAGATCCAGCTCGGCAAGGTGCTGCAGGGGCAGGGCGAGCACCCGGGCGCCATCGCGGCCTACCGCGCCGCGCTGCTGAAGGACCCGTCGTCGATCATCGCCCTGCGCGGGGTCGTCGGTTCGCTCACCCTCACCAACCAGCTCGAGGCGGCCAGCCGCGAGATCGAGAAGTTCCTGCAGAAGAGCGAGGCTGGCGCCGGCAAGGTCGACGCCGAGGTGCTGCTGGCGGGCAACCTGGTCCGGCGGCAGCAGCTCGAGGCGGCCCGCGAGGCGGCCGAGCGCGCCCTCGCACTCAGTCCCACCGACTCGCGGGCGTACATCCTGCTGGCCAGCACCTACCCGCAGGATCCCGCCGCCCGCGAGCGCGTGCTGCTCCGGGGCATCGAGGCCGAGCCCCGGGCCGGCGACCTGTGGCATCTGCTGGCCGGCGACTACCTCCAGGCCGGCCGCACCGATGACGCCATCGCGTTGTACGAGCGGGGCGTCAAGGCGGCGCCGCGGAACCTGGCCCTCGCCAACAACCTGGCCGCGCTGCTGCTGGACGCCCGCACCGACGAGGCCAGCCTGAAGCGGGCCCTGGAGCTGGCCCGGCCCTTTGGCGACAGCCGCAGCGCCGACGGCCTCGACACCCTGGGCTGGGCCCACTACCGGCTCAAGGACTACCCCCAGGCCGTGCAGTACCTCGAGCGGGCCCTGGCGCTGGAAAGTGCCAACCCCATCATCCGCTACCACCTGGGGATGGCGTACAAATTTGCCAATAACCCGGTGGGGGCCACCCAGCAGCTCGAGCAGGCGCTCGCCACGGGTGGCGACGGCTTCCCCGGGGCGCGCGAGGCCCGCGCCGCCCTCGACGAGCTGCGCCGTACCGCAACCCCCGGCTGACCCCTACACCCCCGCAGGCACCAACGGCCCCACCATGAGTGAGCTGACCGAAACCTCGGCACCCCCCAGCACCAGCACCCCCGGCTCGAGCCCGTGGCTCATGCCGGCCCTCGCGGTGACGGCCATCGCCGTCGTCGCCCTGGTGCTGCTCTTCCGCGACGGCATCGACCACATGATGGGTCGCTGGAACACCGACGAATACAACCACGGGCCGCTGATTCCCATCATCGCCCTCTACCTGCTGTGGCTGCGGGCCAAGGAGATGTCGGCCGCCGACCTCAAGGCCTCGTGGCTGGGCGTGGCCGGCGTGGGGCTTGCCATCGGCGTGCTGCTGCTCGGCACGCTGAGCTCCGTCTACACCATCACCCAGTACGGACTGCTGGTGGGCATCGGCGCCCTGGCCGTGGCGGCCACGGGGCTGCGGGGCCTGAAGTGGCTGTGGGTGCCACTGGTCTACCTGATCTTCATGGTGCCGCTGCCGAACTTCATCGAGAACCGGCTGACGGCGGGGCTGCAGCTCATCTCGTCGGACCTCGGCGTCGCCGTGATCCGCGCCGCGGGCTACAGCGTGTACCTCGAAGGCAACGTCATCGACCTCGGCAACTACAAGCTGCAGGTGGCCGAGGCCTGCAGCGGCATGCGCTACCTCTTCCCGCTGATGAGCTTCGGCTTCCTCTGCGCGGTGCTCTTCCGCGGGCGCTGGTGGCAGCGGGCCATCATCCTCGTCTCGACCGTGCCCATCACGATCCTGATGAACAGCTTCCGCATCGGGGTCATCGGCATCCTGGTCAACAACTTCGGCATCGAGCAGGCCGAGGGCTTCATCCACGACTTCGAGGGCTGGGTCGTGTTCATGGCCTGCGTGGCCATCCTGTTCCTCGAGATCTGGGTGTTCTCGCGCATGGAGAAGCGGCGGTTCAGCGAGGCCTTCGGCCTCGACATCCCGCCGCTGTCGGACCTGACGGGCCTGCTGGGCAAGGCGAAGCCGGCGCTGCCGGTCATCGTCTCGGTGGGTGTGCTGGCGGTGGCGGCGGCCCTCTCTTTCGTCGTCAGCCGGCCCGAGCAGATCTACCCCGAGCGTGAGCGCCTGAGTCTCTTCCCGCTGGCCATCGGCGACTGGCGCGGCCGCGAGGGTTTCGTCGAGCAGATCTACCTCGACCAGCTCAAGCTGAGCGACTACCTGATCGCGTACTACGGCAGGCCCGCTGACCGTTCGCCGGTGGAGCTCTGGATCGCCTACTACGACGAGCAGGTGTCGGGTGCCTCGGTGCACTCGCCCAAGTCGTGCCTGCCGGGCGGCGGCTGGGAGATCGAGAAGATGGCGGAGGTCACCATCGACAACGTCGGCCCGGCCGGCGAGCCGCTCACGGTGAACCGGGCCGTCATCAGCCTCGGCGACGTCTCGCAGGTGGTCTACTACTGGTTCGACCAGCGCGGCCGCGACATCACCAACGAGTTCGCGGTCAAGTGGTACATCTTCCAGGATGGCCTGCAGATGCGCCGCACCGACGGCGCCCTGGTGCGGCTGTCGACCATGGTCGAGGACCGCAGCCAACTCGACCAGGCCGACGCCCGCCTGCAGGACTTCATCCGCACCATCGACCCGCGCCTGGCCTACCACCTGCCCGGCAAGGACGCAGCCCCGCGGCAGGCTGCCGCCTTCGGAGCCAACTGACCATGCCCGCCATCGTCCATCTCATCGCCGCCGCCCGCCCCAACTTCATGAAGGTGGCGCCCCTCTGGCACGCGCTGTCGGCCGACCCGGCCTTCGACGTGCGGCTCGTGCACACGGGCCAGCACTACGACCCGAACATGTCCGACGCGTTCTTCCGCGACCTCGGGCTGCCGGAGCCGGACCACCACCTCGGCGTCGGCAGCGGCAGCCACGCCGAGCAGACGGCGAAGGTGATGCTGGCCTACGAGCCGGTGGCCATTGCCGAGCGGCCGGCCTTCACCATCGTCGTCGGCGACGTCAACTCGACGGCTGCCTGCGCCATGGTCTGCGCCAAGCTGCTGGTCCCGGTGGTGCACCTCGAGGCCGGGCTGCGCAGCTTCGACCGCACCATGCCCGAGGAGACCAACCGCCTCGTCACCGACGTGCTGGCGGACCTGCTGTGGACACCGTCGCCGGACGCCGACGAGAACCTGCGCCGCGAGGGCATTCCCGAGACCCGCGTCGAGCGCGTCGGCAACATCATGATCGACTCCTACGAACTGCAGCGCCCGGCCATCGAGGCCGACGGCACCTACCAGCGCCTGGGGCTGGCGGCCCGCCAGTACGGCGTCGTCACGCTGCACCGGCCGTCGAACGTCGACGACCGCGACACCCTGGCCGGCCTCGTTGCGCAGCTCGTTGCCATCTCGGCGCGGCTGCCGCTGGTCTTCCCGGTGCACCCGCGCACCCGCAAGCAGCTGAACACCTTCGGCCTGTGGGACACCCTGGCCGCGGCGCCGGGGCTGCGGCTCTCGGAGCCCGCCGGCTACGTGCAGTTCATGAACCTGGTGAGCCACGCCGGCCTCGTCATCACCGACTCGGGCGGCGTGCAGGAGGAAACCACCTACCTCGACATCCCGTGCCTGACGGTGCGGCCCAATACCGAGCGGCCCATCACCGTGACCGAGGGTACGAACCGCCTGATCCGGCCGGCCGACCTGCAGGCCGCCGTAGACCGTGCCCTCAAGGGCGAGTGGCCCCGGGGCCGGCGCCCGGCGCTCTGGGATGGCCGTACCGCCGCCCGCTGCGTCGAAAGCCTGCGGGCGCGCCTGCCCGGTGGCGGGCTGCCGGCAGCGCGCTCCGTGGCGCGGGCCGGTGCCGTCGTCACCCCGTAACCCGCGCCTGATCAGATACGGACATCGATCGACCAGGTCCCGGATGAGCCCGGGACCGCCGAGAACCGAAGGAGCCTGCCGTGAAGTCACTGCCCCGTAGCCTCGCCATCGCCGTGCTGGCCGCCACCCTCGTGGCCTGCGGCACGCCCGAAGAGCGCGCCGCCAAGTACGTCACCACCGCGCAGTCGCTGTTCGACGCGGGCGAGTTCACCAAGGCCAAGCTCGAGGCGCAGAACGCCGCGCAGATCAATCCGAAGGACGCCAAGGCCCGCTACCTGCTGGCGCAGATCGCCGAGAAGCAGGAGGAGTACCAGGCCATGTTCGGCCACCTCATGGTGGCCGTCGACGAGGACCCGACGCTGCTCGAGGCGCGCCTGAAGCTCGGCACGTTGTACTTCCTGGGCCAGGCGTGGGATGAGGCTGCCAAGCAGGCGGCCGTGCTCATGGAGCAGGCGCCGAACGACGCCCGCGTGCGGCTGCTCAACGCCCGCGTGCTCATCCAGAAGGGCGAGCAGCAGGCGGGCATCGCCGAAATCGACGAGGCCATCAAGCTCGACCCGGACAACGTCGAGGGCATCCTGCTGCAGTCCTCGGCCATGGCCATCGAGAACCTCGACAAGGCGCTCTCCAACATCGACACCGCCATCGCGCGGCTGCCGGCCGACAAGGTGCGCCCGCTGCGCGAGCTGCGCGTGGTCATGCTCTCCCAGGGCAAGCGCACGGCCGAGGTCGAAACCGACCTCGCGGCGCTGGCCCGGGATTTCCCGCAGGAAGACTCGTACCAGTTCCAGCTGGCGCGCTTCTACACCAGCCAGGGCCGCGTCGACGAGGCCGAGAAGCTGCTGAAGCAGGTGGCCGAACTCGACACGGCCGACAGTACCCGGCGTCTTGGCTACGTGCAGTTCCTGGCCACGACCAAGGACGCCGAACAGGCCGCGGCGGCGCTCAAGACCTTCATCGAGCGGTCGCCCGACGACCTCAAGCTGAAGCTGGCCCTGGCCGAGCTTTACGAGGTGACGAAGAAGCCCGACCTCGCCATGGCGGCCTACCAGCAGGCCGCCGACCAGGCGCCGAAGTCGCCCGAGGGCTACATCGCCCGCAACCGCATCGCCACGCTCAACATCCAGCAGGGCAAGACGGAGGAGGGCAAGGCCCTGATCGACGCCGTCCTGAAGGATGCCCCGGACGATCCTACGGCGCTGCTGCTGCGCGCCGCCGTGCGCTTCACCGAGAAGCAGTACGGCGACGCCATCGCCGACCTGCGCCTCGTGCTGCGCAAGGACGACAAGAACGCCAAGGCCCTGCTGCTGATGGCCCAGGCCTACATGCAGACCGGCGACACGGTGCTGGCGAAGGACGCCTACCGCCGCCTGCTCGACATCGAGCCCAACAATGGCGATGCCCTGCAGCAGCTCGCCATCGTGCTGGCCATCGAGAAGGATTTCGCCGGCGCCGAGGACCTGCTGCGCAAGCACCTGGCGCAGCAGCCCGACGACGTGCTGGCCTCGGGCCGGCTCGTCGAGGTGCTGCTGGCCCAGCAGAAGGTCAGCGACGCCGAGGCCGAGGCCCGCCGCATGGCGGAGTTGCAGAACGACGCCGGTGTCGGCGACTTCCAGCTGGCCCGGGTGCTCGCGACCAAGAAGGACTTCGCGGGGGCCGCCGAGGCCTTCCGCAAGTCTGCCGCCAGCCGGGCCGATGACCCGCTGCCGCTGCAGGGACTGGTGCAGTCGCTGGTGGCCCAGGGCAAGACCAGCGAGGCCCTCAGCGTGCTCAACAGCCGCGTGGCCGAGAAGCAGGACGACCTGTTCGCGAAGTTCCTGCTGGCCGGCGTCTATGGCCGCTCGGGCGACGTGAAGAACGCCGAGCGCTACCTCGAGGAGGTCATCAAGGCCAAGCCCGACGCCGTCGTCGCCTACGTCTCGCTGGCGGGCCTCTACCCGAAGGACCGCGACGCCCGCATAAAGGTGCTGCAGCGGGGTCTTGCCGCGATCCCGGGCAGCCCCGAGCTCAGCATGCTGCTCGGTACGGAGTTCGAGCAGACCGACCGCCACGAAGAGGCCATCAGCGTGTACGAGGCGCTGGTCAAGGCGAACCCCGCCTACGAGCCGGGCGTGAACAACCTCGCGGCGTCGCTGCTCGACAACCGCACCGACCAGGCCAGCTGGGCCCGCGCGCTGGAGCTGGCCAGGCCCCTCGAGAAGACCGGCAACCCGGCCATGCTCGACACCCTCGGCTGGGCCTTCTACCGCAACAACAACGCCACCCGGGCCGTGGCCGTGCTCGAGCAGGCGGTGGCCAAGGCTCCGCAGGTGCCGGTCTTCCGCTACCACCTCGGCATGGCCTACATCCAGGCCGGCAACCCGGTGGGCGCTAAGCAGGAGCTGCAGGCGGCCGTGAAGCCCGAGAACAAGGACTGGCCGGGCCGGTCCGACGCCGTCACCGCGCTGGCCAAGCTCTAGGCAAAATCCGGGGACAGTTTCCTGATTTCGCCGCCGCAGCCCGGGAGTCGGCGCATGGTCCGCGGATGAGGCCGCCGGCCGGAAATCAGTAAACTGTCCCCGGATTCCGGACGTGCGCCGCGCAGCAGCGGGCTACAAAACCGCTGCCGCGTGGCGCAAAATGCCGGTCTTCTGACCACTGCGCGCAGTCGCCCCGTGCCGGCCACCGGCCGGGGCTTCCGTTTCGTGGGGTCCCCCGAAGTTGCGGCCGCCGGGCGTGGCCGCGCAGCCACGGAGTTGTGCCCCATGCCAGGACCGCTTGCGGGTGTCCGCATCCTTGAACTGACCGCCGTCGTGCTGGGCCCCTGGGCCTGCCAGATGCTGGCCGACATGGGCGCCGAGGTGATCAAGGTCGAGCCGCCCCGGGGCGACAGCAACCGCACGCTCGGCGCCTACCGCAACCCCAACATGTCGGCGCTGTACCTGACCTGCAACCGCAACAAGCGGAGCATCGTCCTCGACCTCAAGCAGCCGGCGGCCCGCGACGTCATCCTGCAGCTCGTCAAGGACGTCGACGTCGTCATCCACAACAACCGTCCCCAGGTCATGACCAAGCTCGGCATCGACTACGCGGTGCTGAAGCAGGTCAACCCGAAGCTCATCTACTGCGGCACCTACGGCTACAGCAAGGATGGCCCCTACGGCGACCGCGGCGCCCTCGACGACTCCATCCAGGCCGTCAGTGGCATCGCCATGCTCAACGAGATGGTGCTCGGCGAGCCGCGCTACCTGCCGACGGTGGTCTGCGACAAGACCACGGCCATGCAGGTGGTCAACGCCGTGACCGCCGCGCTCTTCCACCGCGAGCGCAGCGGGCAGGGGCAGGAGATCGAGGTCCCCATGTTCGAGACGATGGTGTACTACACCATGGCCGAGCACCTGTGGGGCATGACCTTCGAGCCGCCCATCGGCGGCCCCGGCTACACGCGGCTCATGAGCTACCACCGCAAGCCCTACAAGACGCAGGACGGCTACATCGCCATCCTGCCGTACCTCGACGCCCACTGGGAGCAGTTCTGCAAGCTCTCGGGCCGCACCGAACTGCTGGAAGACCCGCGCTTCAAGACGCTATCCGACCGCGTCACCAACATCGACGACACGTACCAGGAAACGGCGAAGACCATGGCCACCCGCACCACCGGCGAGTGGCTCGACATCTTCGGCAAGTCGAGCGTGCCCACCATCGTGGTGAACACGCTGGCCGGGCTCAAGGACGACCCGCACCTGAAGGCCGTCGGCTTCTGGCAGGAGGTGGACCATCCGACCGAGGGGCGCCTGCGCATGACGAAGTTCCCGGTGAACTTCTCGGCGACGCCGGCCGACGTGCGCCGCCTGCAGCCCCGGCTCGGCGAGCACACCACCGAGGTGCTGCAAGAGGCCGGCTTCGGCCAGTCGACCATCGACGGGCTGCTGAAGACCGGCGCGGCCCGGCAGGGGTGACGATGGCGGTGGCGCGCCTGCTGCTGCCGGCCCTCCTGGCGGCGCTTTGCCTGGGCCTGGACCCGCTGCCGGCGAGTGCCGCCCAGCGCGATCCGCAGGTCATCCTCGGCCGCCTCGAGTGGATCACCGTCCGTCCCGGTGACCGGCCCCAGAAGGCCCGCATCGACACCGGCGCCGGCCTCACGTCCATCGACGCCCGTGGCCTGAAGGTCGAGCCCGCCGCCGACGGCCAGCCCGAGCGCGCCACCTTCCGCCTGCGGGGCCAGCGCAAGGGCACGCCGTCCATCACCGCCGACGTGGTCGGCTGGGTCGAGATCAAGGGCAAGGGCACGAAGCGGATGATCCGCCGGCCCGTCATCGCCATGCAGCTCTGCATCGGCAACCGCTGGCTCGACGCCCGCGTCAACCTCGCCGACCGCTCGGGTTTTCTCTACCCGCTGCTGATCGGGCGCGATACGCTCATCGCCGGGAACTTCCTCGTCGATCCTGCAGCGCTCTACCTCGAGCCTGCCCGCTGCGAGTAGGTCCGGGCGCCTTTGCCCGGACCGCTGTTTCTCCCACTGATGCGGAGTCAATGATCCATGGACGTGCTGTTCATCGCAGTCCTGATCCTCGCCAACGGCGCCTTCGCCATGTCGGAGCTGGCCCTCGTGTCGGCCCGCAAGGGGCGGCTGCGCAAGCTGGCCGACGCCGGCGACCGCGGTGCGCGGCTCGCCATCCGGCTGGGCGACGACCCGACGCGGTTCATGTCGGCGATCCAGATCGGCATCACCTCCATCGGCGTGCTGTCGGGGATCATCGGCGAGGCCGTGCTGGCCGAGCCCTTCTCCGTCTGGCTCGAGGCCCGCGGCGTGTCGCCCCGCGTCGCGGAGCTTGCGAGCACGGCGGCCGTGGTCATCGGGCTCACCTATCTCACCATCGTCTTCGGCGAGCTGGTGCCGAAGCGCTTCGGCCAGCTGAGGCCCGAGCCCGTGGCCCGGGTCGTCGCGCTGCCCATCGAGGCCATCGCGATCATCACCAAGCCGTTCGTGCGCCTGCTGTCGGTCTCGACGGACCTGGTGCTGCGGCTGCTGCCCGGCAAGTCGGCGAGCCAGCCGGAACTCATCGCCGAGGAGATCCAGGCACTGCTCGAGGAGGGCCACCACGCCGGCGTCATCGACTCGCAGGAGCGCGCCATGGTGCGCAACGTCTTCCGCCTCGATGAGCGCCTGGCGGGGTCGCTGATGACGCCCCGCTCGGACATCGTCGTGCTCGACGCCGACGAGCCCGATGCCGAGAACCTGCGGCGGGTGGTGGAGTCGGGCCACGCGTGGTTCCCGGTGGTGCGGGGCGGCCCCGACGACGTGATCGGCCTCGTCAGCACGACGGCGCTGCTCGGCCGGGTCGCGCGCCAGCAGCCGCTCGAACTCGCCGGCGCCGGCCTGCACGCGCCGGTGTTCGTGCCCGAGGCGCTGACCGGTGCCGAGCTGCTGGATACATTCCGCGAGGCCCACGCGCCGCTCGTGCTCGTCGTCGACGAGTACGGCCAGGTCGAGGGACTGGTGACGCTGCAGAGCGTGCTCGAGGCCCTGACCGGCGAGCTGCCGTCGGGCCGTCCCGACGAGGCCTGGGCCGTGCAGCGCGCCGACGGCTCGTGGCTGCTGGACGGGCTGATCCCGGTGCCCGAGCTGAAGGACCGCCTCGCCCTGCCGGCGCTGCCGGAGGAGGACTCCGGCGACTACCACACCCTCGGCGGCCTGCTGATGCTGCTGTTCGGGCGGCTGCCGCGGACGGCGGACCGGACGGAGTGGGGGGGGTGGAGTTTCGAGATCGTGGACATGGATGGGAACCGGATCGACAAGGTGCTGGCGTCGAGGCTGCCGGCGCCTGGGGACGGCTGAGAGGTCAGTCGGCTGCTACTTGCCGGTAGTACGCGCCCGGGTGGTGACCTGCAGCCGCGCCTGCGCGGCTCCCGCGATATTCCCCGCTCGTCGCGAACGCTCCTCGGGGGAAATCGCTGCGCCGCTGCGGCGCGGGCCTGACGTTGTGGCCGGGCGCTGGGTTGGTCGACGCGCTGTCCGTCCGGTTCGAGGATATGGGCAAGGGCGAGGGACTACTTGTAGATGTCCTTGCGGTCACCGACTTTGAAGATCGTGATCTCGCGGCGGTCGTCGTCGATCAGGTAGACGACGCGGAAGTTGCCTTGCCGGAGACGATAGCGGTCGCTGTAGCCCGTCAGCTTGCCGGCGCCGGGTGGGCGCGGGTTCAGGGCGAGTCCGGCGATCTTCTCGACCAGGCGTTGGCGGTCTTGCTTGCTGCCGAGCGTCGACAGTTCCTTGCCGGCCGCCGGTTTGATGAGAACCTTATAGACGCCCACGACGCTTGAGGTCCCGCACGAAGGTCTCGAAAGACACGCTTCGCTCGGAGCGCCGTTCGTCGAAAGCGGCGAGGTCCTCAGCGTCTTCGGCCAGCGCAAGGCGCACGGCCTCGTTCACGAAGTCGGATACGGTCTGGTCACCCGCAGCCGCGCGCAGCCGCAGGGCCCGGTGGACATCGGGCTCGAAATAAACAGTGGAACGCTTGGTTTCTGACATGAAGCCAGTCTGACGTCAAGGCGTCAAGGCGTCAATGAGGCATCTGTGTCAAGCGCCCGGCTTCAGCGTGCCGGACGACGGGATGAACTCGCCGCGTCGGCGCGGGCTGGACGCCGTGGCGGGGCGCTGCGTTCTACCGGACCAGAAGACCTGCCGCGATGGCGAGGGACACTAACCCCACCGGCAGGCCGACGCGGGCGTGGGTGCGCCAGTCGATGGTCACGCCGGCGCGGCGGGCGTTCTCGACGACGATGATGTTGGCGATGCTGCCGACGATGAGCAGGTTGCCGGCGAGGGTGCTGGCGACGGCGAGTACCGGGCCGGCGGTGTCGAACGTCGCGACGGGCAGCAGCAGCATGACGGCGGGCACGTTCGAGACGAGGTTCGACAGCACGACGGTGACGGCGAAGAACCAGCCGGGGGCTGCCACGTCGACGCCGAGGCCCTGCAGCCAGGCGACGGCGGCCGCCGGTGCAGGCGTGGCCTGCAGGCTTGCGTTGACGACGAAGAGGCCGGCGAAGAGCACCAGCAGCTGCCAGTCCACCTGGCCCAGCATGTCGCGGCTCGCCACGCGGCGGCTGGCCAGCAGTACGCCGGCGCCGGCCAGGGCCGCCACTTCGCGGGGCCAGTCCGTGAGCAGGAAGACCGCGAGCAGCGCCAGCGCCACGGCGAGCCCCTTCGCCGACTGCCACGCATCGAAGGGCTCGTGGACCGCTGCGCCCGGTACCGGCTCCGCGGCCACCGCCAGCGGAAACGCCGCCCGCACCACGCCCCAGGTGATCACGAGCCCGGCCAGCGTCGGCAGCGCCGCCGTCGCGAGGTAAGTCCCGAAGTCGAGCCGCAGCGCTTCACCGACGAGGATGTTCTGCGGATTGCCGATCAGCGTCGCCGCCGAGCCGATGTTCGCCGCGCAGGCCAGCGCCAGCAGGTAGGGTACCGGCGAAAGCCCCCGCCGCCGGCACGCGTCGAGCAGCACCGGCCCCACGGCCAGGCACACGACGTCGTTGCTGAAGACCGCCGCCAGTGCCGCCACCACCGCGATGACCCCGGCCAGCACCGCCGACGGCCCCACTGCCCAGCCCGCCAGCCGCCCGGCCGTCCAGCCGAAGAAGCCCCCCAGCCGCAGCTGCGCCGAGATGACCATGAACGCAAACAGGATCGCCATGGTCGGCACGTCGATGGCCGCCGCGGCCTCGTCGAGGGTCACCGTCCCCGTGCCCAGCAGCACCACCGCCCCCAGCAGCGCCACCCCCGTACGGTCGAGCTTCAGCCCCGGCAGCTCCCCCAGGAACATGCCGAGGTAGACCAGAAGGAAGACCGCGACGACGCCGGTGTCGGGCATATCGGGCGCAAGTGCTGACCACGGCGCTAACGTAGCGCCAGGAACCCCTCGTCAGGGTGGGCGACGAAGTCCGCGATCAGCGCGACATGCCGGCGCAGCAGCTGAAGAACGTCCGCAGTTCGGCAGTTGCCCAGCCGCAACCACACGACCTTTGGCGGAGGTCCCAGCAGAACGCTCAGCCGATGGAAGTCATCATCCTTGGTAACGAGAATCAGGTCATTGGACGCCGCAAAGTCCCAGATGGCCCGGTCCGCGGCTCCAGCCAGTCCGACATGGCTGACGTGCAGAGAGTCCGGGTAAAGGTCGCCCAGGTTACTGGCCAGCCGCGCTGCGAGGTGTTCATCAAGCAGCAGCCGCATGGGGGCCGAGTCTCAATGGGCAGTGACGAGCCGGGGGTAGCGTCAGAACCCGGTGGCCAGGCGCCGTTCGCGTTCAGCCGCAAACGCCAGGCACGCGCGGATGTCTTCACTCGACAGCTGCGGAAAGTCAGACAGGATCTCGCCTTCGGTCATGCCCCCGGCCAGATAGGACAGGACGTCCTCCACCGTGATCCGGGTGCCGCGGACGACCGGCTTCCCAAACCGGATCGACGGATCAATGACGATGCGCTGGTCGGCGTCCATACGGCGACAGTACGCCCGAGCTTCGGAAGCGGTCAAGGCGGCCCCGGGCCGGGATACGGGGACAGTTCACCAAATCATCTCGCCCGGCCGGAAGGAGACTCTCGCAGTCGGGGAAGTCGGTGAGCTGTTCCCGGTTTTGCGCAGCGCCCGGCCACCGACATTCGGTCCGCGCCGCAGCGGCGCAGCGATTCCCCCCGAGGAGCGTTCGCGACGAGCAGGGGATATCGCGGGAGCCGCGTAGGCGCGGCTACAGGTCAAAATCCGGGTGCGTACCAGTGCGAGGAGCCGAGGGCCCTCAGCCCTCGAGGCCATAAATCCGCAGCACGTTATCCCGCAGCAGCTTCCGCCGCACCTCAGGCTTGAACCCCAGCTCATCGATGTCCTCGATCGTCCGCTTGAACGGCAGCACCGGGAAATCCGTGCCGAAGAACACCTTGTCCTTGCCCTGGCCGTTGATGTAGCGCCGGAAGCTCTCGGGCCAGTACTTCGGCCGGTGGGCGTCGCAGCCGATGAAGACGTTGTTGTGCTTCCACGCCATGGCCACCATCTCGTCGTGCCACGGAATGCCGACGTGGATGCCGAGCAGCTTCAGCTCGGGGAAATCGCAGGCCACGGCGTCGAGCGTGATGGGCCGGCCGACGCTGCGGCAGGGGAAGTCGGGCGCGTAGACCATCGACTGGCCCACCTGCATCTGGATGGGAATGCCCAGCTCGCAGCACTTCGTATAGAACGGGTAGTTCTTCGCGTGGTCCGGCGACAGCTCGAACCAGTGCGGGTACAGGTGCGCACCGATGAAGCCGAGGTTCTTCACCGCGTGCTCGAGCTCGCGCACGCCCTTCATGCCGGTGTACGGGTCGATGCCGGCGAGGCCGTGGAAGCGCTTTGGGTACTTCGCCACCGCCTTCGCCACGATCTCGTAGGGCATGTGGTAGCAGCCCGGCAGGCCCGGCCGGCCGGAGCGCGCAGCGATCAGGAAGGCCCGCTCGATGCCGGCCTCGTCGAGCATGTCGATCATCTGCTCGAGGCTGATGGCGTTCGACACCATGCCCTTGTCGGCATTCATCTTGCCCGAGAAGAAATCCGTGCCCCACTTCGGCCGGGCGGCGAGCGCCTCCTCGGTCCAGATGTTCACGACGGCATCGATGGCCTGGTAGTCAGCGGTCGACATGGGCAGGTTCCGGGCAGGCGCCCCGGGGCGGGGCAGGGGCTGCAATTGTAGCGGCGGGGTGAATACGGGGACAGTTCACCAATTTCCGCGGCGGGGCCCTGCCCGGCCTCGGGGCCCGGGTCTCGGGAGATTGGTGAACTGTCCCCGGATTTCGCGGAGGGGTACACTGTGCCCGCGTCTTAGGGGTGGCCCGACAGGGCCTGAGATCCGCAAGGAAACCCTTGGAACCTGATCCGGTTAGTACCGGCGTAGGGACAAGACACGCCACCGGCCCCGCTCCTTCGGGCCGGGGCCTGCCGGATCCCCCGCCGGGGAGATCCGTCCGATGCCGCCGCTGCTACGCCTGTTCCCCCGATTTCTCCCGTGGCCCGCACTGATGCTGGCGGCCGCGCAGGCGATTGCCCCCGACCGGGCTCAAGCCGCCGCTCGCGCTGAGCCGGCTGCCGGGCGAGCCGCTGTCGCCAGCGTGGCGTTCGCGCAGGCGGTTGCCGCTGGTGCCGACCCTGCCGCCGGCGGGCCCCGCCCCCCCGAGGTCACGGTCACCGCCAGCCTGCGCCCCGAGACGCTGGCCGAGGTGCCGGCCAGCATCACGGTGCTCGACCGCGACACCCTCGAGCTGGCCAGCCTGCAGCACTTCGAGGAGCTGACGCAGCTCGTGCCCAACCTCAACTGGTCGGGCGAGGGATCGCGGGCCCGCTACTTCCAGCTGCGGGGCATCGGCGAGCTGGAGCAGTACGAGGGGGCGCCGAACCCGTCGGTGGGCTTCATCGTCGACGACATCGACGTATCGGCCATCGGCGGCGCGGCGACGCTCTTCGACGTCGACCGGGTCGAGGTGCTGCGGGGACCCCAGGGCACCCGGTACGGCGCCAACGCCCTGGCCGGGCTCGTCTACGTCCGTTCCGCCGCGCCCACCGGGCAGCCCGAGCTGCGCTTCGAAGCCACCGGCGGCAGCGACGACACGGCGGCGCTGGGCCTCGTGGCCGGCGGCGCGCTGCCCGGCACGGCGCTCACCGGCCGGCTGGCCGTGCAGCAGTACCGCAGCGACGGCTTCCGCAACAACGCGTTCCTGGGCCGCGACGACACCAACGACCGCGACGAGCTGACCCTGCGCGGCAAGCTGCACTGGGACGCGGGCGAGGCCACCGCCGTCGACCTCACCGTGCTGCACGTCGACCTCGACAACGGCTACGACGCCTTCGCCATCGACAACGGCTTTACCGTGTACTCCGACAAGCCGGGGCAGGACGCCCAGCGCACCACGGCCGCGTCGCTGCGGGTGACCACCGCCGTCGGCGACGCCGCCGAGCTCACCAGCATCACCGGGGCGGCCCGCTCGGACATCGACTTCGGCTTCGACGCCGACTGGGGCAACGACGACTTCTGGGCGCCCATCGTCTACGACTTCACGCAGGCGTTTGCCCGCGAACGCGCTACCTTCAACCAGGAGTTCCGCCTGGCTTCGCGGCCCGAAGGCCGCGTCGCCGGCTTCGACTGGACGGTGGGCGCCTGGTGGCTCAGCCTCGACGAGGACAACGACCGGCAAGACCGCGGCCGCTACTGCGACCCGGGTCCCTGCGACCCCGACAGCGCCCTCGACCGCGACGTCCAGAGCCGCTACCGCGCCGACAACGTCGCACTCTTCGGCGAGCTGTCGCGCGCCATCGCCGCGGCCACGACGCTGACGCTGGGCCTGCGGCTCGAGAACCGCTACGCCGACTACGAAGACTCGACCGTTGATCGCCTCGCCCCCGAGACCCCGCCACCGGCCAGCTTCGATGCCACCGACCGCCTCTGGGGCGGCGAGCTCACGCTGCGCCACGATTTCAGCCAGGGCCTGACCGGCTACGCCCGCATCGCGCGGGGCTACAAGGCCGGCAACTTCAACCCCAGCCTCGCCGGCTTCAGCGACGCCGACTTTCCCGGCATCGGCGGCCGCCTGCAGGTAGACCCCGAGTACCTCTACAACTACGAGCTCGGCGCCGACCTGACCCGCGACCGCTGGCGCGTGCGCGCCTCGGTCTTCCACCAGCAACGCTACGACCTGCAGGTGCGCACGCCGGCGCAGCTGGTGCCCGGCGACCCGACGACCTTCGTCTTCTTCACCGACAACGCCGAGCGGGGCTATTCCCGCGGCGTCGAGCTCGAAGGCACCTGGCAGGCCACGGACCGCCTGCAGCTCGGCGCGGCGCTCGGCCTGCTCGACACGGAGGTCACCCAGTACAGCACCCAGCCGGAGCTCGAGGGTCGCGACTTTGCCCACGCGCCCCCGTATACCGCGGCACTCAACGCCAGCTGGCGCAGCGAGCAGGGCTGGTTCGTGCGTGTCGACGCGACGGCCAAGGACCGCTTCTACTTCGACTACTGCACCGTGGATTTCGGCACCGAGGCCGCCAACTGCGACTTTCCCCGCTCGAAGGCGTCCCAGGTCGTCGACGCCCGGGTGGGGCGCGAGCGGGGACCCTGGCGCGTCGAGCTGTGGGCGCGCAATGTGTTCGACGAGACCTACGCCGTGCGCGGCTTCTTCTTCGGCAACGAGCCGCCGGACTTCGCCAACGAGACCTACGTGCGCCTGGGCGACCCGCGCCACGTGGGCGTGACCGTGAGCTACCGCTTCACCGGAGACAACTGATGCGCATCACCGCCGAGCTCAGCCTGTACCCGCTGCAGGACGACTTCACCGGCCCCATCAAGGCCTTCATCCACGAGCTGCGCCGCCAGCCCGGCATCGAGGTGGTGACCAACCAGCTCAGCACCCAGCTGCGCGGCGAGTTCGAGGCCGTCACCGGGGCGGTGAATGCCTGCCTGAAGGTCGCCATGACCGGCGAGCAGCCCGTGGTGCTGGTGGCGAAGTACGTGGGTGCCGACCTGCCCATCGCCACGCTGCCGTCGGTGTAGCGGACGCGGCAAACTGCAGGGTGATGGTGACCTGCATGAGTCCTGCTGCTTACAAGGCTTGTAAGCGCCTGCCCGACACCGGAGGTCGCTGGCCATGGCATTGACGGAAGCCGCCGCCGTCGCCCTGGCGCTGGCGTACCTCGTCCTCGCCATCCGCCAGAACGCGTGGTGCTGGGCGGCGGCCGTGGGCAGTTCGGCGCTGTACGCCGTCGTGCTCTTCGAAGCGCAGCTCTACCAGATGGCGGTGCTGCAGGGCTTCTTCATCGTCATGGCCGGCTACGGCTGGTGGCAGTGGCGGGGAGGGCAGCCCGCCGGCGAGTCACTGCCGGTCACGCGCCTGCCGGCGGCCCGCCACGGCATGCTGCTGGCGGCCATCACCATCCTCACGGCCCTCAGCGCCACCACACTCGCCACCAGCACCGAAGCCGCGCTGCCGTGGCTCGACGCCGCCATCACCTGGGGCTCCATCGCCGCCACCTGGCTAACGGCGCGCAAGATCCTCGAGAACTGGTACTACTGGTTCGTCATCGACGTGGCCAGCGTCGGCGTGTACCTCGAGCGCGGCCTCCACGCGACAGCCGTGCTCTTCGGGGTGTACGTCGTGCTCGTCATCGTCGGCTACCGCCGCTGGCTCGCCACGGTGGCGCCATGAGTCGTGATCGGCCTGCGCCGAGCGATTGCTGGCGAGTGCCGATTGCGCGCGCGGAAAGCGCACCTGACGGCAACGCCGCGACGGTGCCCGCATGACCCCCGCCCATGCCCTCGAACTGCTGGGTCGCCGGCTGCGCGGCCGTCCGGTACTACTGCGGGACGGTCCCCTCGCCATGAGCTGGCGCGTGCAGCTACCGGGGGAGGGGATGGCGGTGCTGCGTGTCGACCACGGTGCCGCCCCCTTGTCCCGCGCCACCGCCCTCGGCCTCGACCGGGCCCTGGAGTACCGCCTGCTCGGCCAGCTGGCCCCGGTGGGTCTTGCCCCGGCGCCCCTGGCCGCCGACCCGGGCCGCGGCCTGCTGCTGCGGGCCTGGGTGCCCGGCCCGACCTGGGACGAACGCCCGCTGCCGTCCCTCGAGCACGCCGCCTC
>JAEUPZ010000024.1 GCA_016789885.1 Chromatiales bacterium
GGGTTGCGACCGGGCTCGGTGCGGGACCGTTCCAGCTCGCGCATGGCATTGCCGTAGGTGGTGGGCGCCAGCAGCGGGGCATTGACGGCGTCGGCGGCGGCCCGGGCGGCCGACAGCGCGTCGGGGCCGGCCTTCGCCGCCGTCTGGGCCAGGGCGGGCCCGGCGGCCGCCAGGGCCAGCGTGACGAGGAGGGCCGTGGCCCGGCGGTGCCAGGCGTTGCCTGGCCTGAGTCTTGGGAAGTTCACGGCGGGCTTCATAGCACCCCCCGTTTCCGCTGTGCAAGGCGCCGGCCGTCGCGCTGTCGTCCGGAATCTGTGCGGCCGTTCACAGCCCTGCCGCGCGGGCGGTCTTAACGTCTGGCCCATGCAAGCGAAGTACTACACGCGCTTCATCCTCCGCAGTGGCGAGCCCGGCTACGCCGACGAGTACAGCGGCATCGTCGAGGTCAGCCACGCGGTCGACCAGGTGCTCGAGCCGCAGGAGATCGAGGCGATGCTCGCGCGCAATTTCCAGCGTGAGGAGGACGACGTCGAACTCCTCAACTGGTCCCGGATCCACTGAGGCGCACCGCGCCCCGATCCACAGGTTTCCAACGCTTCCCCCTGTATTGGCCCGGCCTTGTGCCGGGCCTCTTTTTTTGTGCCCGTGGCCTGGCTGGCCCCTTCCGGCCGGGGCCGTGAGAGAATCCCGGCCCCCCTTCCTGCCGAATCCGCCACCGTGGCCGAGCGCTTCTTCAAGGGCATCCCCATCGAGACCGGGACGAAGTACGTCACCCCGGCGGGCTTCACGGCCATCCGCAACGGCATCAAGCGCACCGCGGACGGTCCCGACCCCGAGGCGCCGCGGCCCCGCAAGCCGGCCTGGCTGAAGATCCGCCCGCCGGCCGGCGGGCGCTACGCGGCGGTGCGCCAGACGGTGCAGGAGCACCGGCTCGCCACGGTCTGCGAAGAGTCCATGTGCCCCAACATCGGCGAGTGCTGGAGCAGCGGCACGGCGACGATCATGCTGATGGGCCACGTCTGCACGCGGGCCTGCCGCTTCTGCGCGGTCGATACCGGCAATCCCCGTGGCTGGCTCGACGCCGACGAGCCCGCCAACGCGGCACGTTCCGTCGAGCTCATGGGCCTGACCTACGTCGTGCTGACGTCCGTCGACCGCGACGACCTGCCCGACGGCGGCGCCGCCCACTACGCCGCCTGCATCCGCGCCATCAAGGAGCGCTGCCCGGCCACGGCCGTCGAGGCGCTGACGCCCGACTTCGCCGGCGACCCCGCATCGGTCGCGACGGTGGCGACGGCCGGCCTCGACGTGTTCGCCCAGAACCTCGAGACGGTGGAGCGGCTGACCCACGTGGTGCGCGACCCGCGGGCGGGTTACCGGCAGACCCTCGACGTCCTGGCCCACGCGAAGGCCGTAGCACCAGGCATCCTCACCAAGAGCAGCCTCATGCTCGGCCTCGGCGAGACGACGGCCGAGGTGCACGCCGCCATGGACGACCTCCGCACCGCGGGCGTCGACCTGCTGACCCTCGGCCAGTACCTGCAGCCGACGCCGAGCCACCTGCCCGTCGACCGGTTCGTGCACCCGGACGAGTTCGCCGCGTTCCGGGCCGCCGGCCTCGAACGGGGCTTCGTCGAGGTCGTGGCCGGGCCCCTCGTGCGGTCGAGCTATCGCGCCGAGCGGGCCCTCGAGCGGAACAACGCGGGCCTCACCCTCGCTGCGCCAGCCTCCCGCCCGTGAGCGAATTCCTGGCCGGCTACGGCCTGTTCCTGGCCAAGACGCTGACGCTGCTGGTCGCCCTCGGGGCCGCCCTCGCACTGGTCGCCGTTGCGGCCCGGCGCAGCCACCCGCGGGAGCCCGGCCTCGCGGTCGAGAAGCTGAACGACCGGCTGCGGCGCCGGCAGCAGGCGCTGCGCGAGGCCCTGCTGCCGAAGGCGGCGCGCCGCAAGGCCCACCGCGAGGCGCGCCGCGCCGACAAGGCCGCGGACCGTGACGAGGCCGCCCGCCGCCGGGTATTCGTCCTCGACTTCAAGGGCGACATCCGCGCGAGCCACGTCGCCGCGCTGCGCGAGGAGGTCACGGCCATCGTCGGCGCTGCCCAGGCCGGCGACGAGGTGCTGCTGCGGCTCGAGAACTTCGGCGGCGTCGTGCACGACCACGGCCTCGCCGCGTCCCAGCTCGCCCGCCTGCGCGACCGCGGGCTGCGCCTGACCGTCGCGGTGGACAAGGGCGCCGCCAGCGGCGGCTACCTCATGGCCTGCATGGCCGACCACATCATCGCGGCGCCCTTCGCGGTGATCGGCTCCATCGGGGTCATCGCCCAGGTGCCGAACTTCCACCGCGCCCTCGACGCCCGCGGCGTCGACGTCGAGCAGGTCACCGCGGGCCGGTACAAGCGCACGGTGACCATGTTCGGGCGCACCACCGATGCCGACCGGGCGAAGCTCCGCGAGGAGCTCGAGGACGTCCACGCCCTGTTCAAGGACGTGGTGGCGCGGCACCGGCCGCGGCTGGACATCGAGCAGGTGGCCACGGGCGAGCACTGGTACGGAACCCGGGCGCTGGCGCTCGGGCTCGTCGACGAGCTCGGCACCAGCGACGACCACCTGCTGCGGCTGGTGGGCGAGGCCGACGTTTACCGGGTGGCCTGCAAGGCGGCCCGCTCGCTGCCCGACCGGCTGCGGGAGGCCCTGCGCGCCGGCCTCGACGAGGCCTCGGCCTGGCTGTCGCAGCGCAACCAGGAGGGGCGCTACCCCTGAGGTGGCGTTTCGGGGGCCGCGGGTATAATCGGCCCATGAACGCGCCTGCATCCACCACTGCCGCGACCACCCGCCTCGGCCTCGCCGCTGCCGCTGCGCTGCTGGCGGGCTGCTCCATCCCCATCGTGTCCGAGACGGAGCTCGCCACCGAGTCGGGCCGCCAGTTCGAGGAAATGCGGGGCTCCACGCCGCTCTCACGCGATGCCAGCCTGCGCCGCTACATCAACTGCGTCACCGATGCCATCGTCGCGCAGCTGCCCGAGCCGTACGTGAGCCAGGACTGGACCGTCGAGGTCTTCGACGAGCCCGACACGATCAATGCCTTTGCCATGGCCGGGGCCCGGGTCGGAATCTATTCAGGGCTGCTCAAGGTCGCCGAGAACCAGGACCAGCTGGCGGCCGTCATCGGCCACGAGATCGCCCACGTCACCGAGAAGCACTCCCTCGAGCGCATCAACCGCGAGATGACGACCCAGGCCGGCGTGATCGGCGTGAACGCGGCCCTCGGTGGCAACCGTGCCACCGCCCAGGTCCTGCAGATGGGCGCCCAGGTCGGCCTGAGCTTGCCGTTCAGTCGCGGCAACGAGACCGAGGCCGACGTCGTCGGCCTGCAGTTCATGGCGGCCGCCGGGTTCAATCCGCGCGAGTCCATCGCGCTGTGGCAGAACATGGGCAAGGCCAGCAAGGTCGGGCCGCCGCAGTTCCTGTCGACGCATCCTTCGGGCGACAGCCGTATCCAGGACCTCATCAAACAGCTGCCGGCGGCGCTCAAGCTCTACAACGAGGCCCAGGCCGCCGGCCGCAAGCCGAACTGCAAGCGCTGACCCCCGCGTCACACCGGTGGCCGGGCACCAGGGAGGGGCCCATGCCGACGACCATCATCCGCCGCGTTGCGGGTCCTGCCCTCGTGGCACTGCTGTCCGCCTGCGCGGTGCAGCCGCCGCCGGCCGAAGAGCCCGCGTCCCGGGTCGCCATCGAGCATCCGCCGCTGACGACCGACCGCTTCGCCATCCTGCCCGGCAGCGACGTGGTGGGCGAGCTGCAGGTGATCCGGGCGCGCTACGAGGACACGTTCCTCGACATCGCCCGGGCCTACGACATCGGCTACGACGAGCTCATCGATGCCAACCCCGGCGTCGACCCGTGGCTGCCCGGTGCCGGGACCCGCATCGTGCTGCCCACCCAGTTCGTGCTGCCGGACGCCCCGCGCGAGGGCATCGTGCTGAACCTGGCGGCCAAGCGGCTTTTCTACTATCCGAAGCCGAAGCCCGGCGAGCTGCCCCAGGTGGTCACGCATCCGGTCGGCATCGGGCGCGAGGGCTGGGCCACGCCGCTGGGCACCACGAAGGTCGTGGCGAAGACACGCGATCCCGTCTGGGTGGTGCCGCCGTCGATCCGCCGCGAGCACGCCGAGGCCGGTGACCCGCTGCCAGCCCGCGTGCCGGCAGGGCCCGACAATCCGCTCGGCCGGTACGCGCTGCGGCTGGGGCTGCCGTCGTACCTGATCCACGGCACCAACAAGCCCGGCGGCATCGGCATGCGCGTGAGCCACGGCTGCATCCAGCTGTTTCCCGAGGACATCGAGGCGCTATTCGCCGAGGTGCCCGTGGGGACGCCGGTGCGCATCGTCAACCAGCCGCGGCTCCTCGGCTGGCGCGGCGACAACCTCTACCTCGAGGTCCATCCGCCCCTTGAGGACGACACCCGCTACCGCGACGCGGCCCGCGCCGCGGCGGAGCTCGAGGCGGCGATGGCGCGGCGGCTCGAGGCGCGGCCCGCCCCGGCCGGCGCCATGGTCGATGCCGCCCTCGTCGAGGGCGCGGTCGCCGGTGCCCGGGGCTACCCGGTGCCGCTGCTGGCGCCCGCCGCCGACGTCGAGAGCGTCGCGGCCCGGGCCAGGCCCACGCGCAACGTGCTCGCGCGGCCGGACCCGACGGACATCGGTGGCGACTAGCGCCGCCGTGGTCGCGGCGCTTGCTACCATCGGCGCCACCACAGCGTGACCCAGGTACCGGTGAGCGAGACATTCCAGCCGTCGTCCGCGACCGCCAGCGGCTTCGTCGTCGTCGAGTCGCCGCCGGCCGAGGCGCCCATCGCGCTGCCGGGGCCGCCGGTCACGGCCTTTGTCGCCCCGGCGCCCCGGGGGCCGGCCCACGTTCCCGTGGCCGTGCGCAGCGTCGCCGAGTACCGGCAGCGCTTCGGCTCGCCCGCCGAGCGCAGCCGCCTCGAGTGGGCGCTGGTGCAGTTCTTCGACAACGGTGGCAACACGGCCATCGTCGTGCGCGTGCCGCGCTCGCGGTCCGCCGCCACGGTGGCGCTCCCCGGGCCCGGCGGTGCGCTGGCCCTGCGGGCCGTCAACCCGGGCCCGCGGGAGTACCTGCGGGCGGCCGTCGATTACGACCGCATCGACCCCGACGACCTGTGGCGCTTCAACCTGACGGTGCAGCGCATCCGCTCGCCGTCGAACCCGCTGGTGGAAGAGCAGGAGATCTACCCGGGCGTCAGCGTCGACCCCGATGACCCGACCTTCGTCGGTGCCGCGCTGCGCGAGTCGGCGCTGGTGCGGCCGGCGGACGGCCCCCCGGCGGTCCGCCCGGGCGCGACGGAGGCCTGTGGTACCGGCACGTCCCGCGGCTACGTGCTCGGTGGCGTCAGCCACGATGCGTCGCCCCCGTCTCCCTACGACCTGATCGGCTCGGCCGCCGACAGCACCGGCCTGCACGCCCTCGACCAGCTGCCGCGGGTCGACACCGTGGTGCTGCTGGCCGCGGCGGCCGACGGCGACCTGGGTCCCGTCGCCCTGATGGCGGCCGAGCGCTACTGCCGCGCGCGCCGGGCGCTGCTGCTGGTGGAACCTCCCTCTGCCTGGCGCAGCGTCGTCGACGTGCAGGCGGACCGCCTGGCCGTCGTCGGCGGCGGCGCCGACGTGGCGACCTGCTTCCCGCGGCTGCTGGCCCCCGATGGCCGCGCGCTGCTGTCGGCCACCGGCGCACTGGCCGGCTGGCTCGGCACCGGCCCCGCCAGCGGGCGCGCGCCCGTGGCGCTGCGCGTGGCCTCGCCCGTCGCCATGACGCTGGACGAAACTGCGGCGCCGCAACTCGCGCGCCTCGGCGTCAACGCCCTGCGGCCGGCGGCACCCGGCGTGCTGCACATGACGGGCGGGGTGACGCTCGCGCCGCCGGGCAGCGTGCGCACCGAGTGGCGCGACCTGGCGCTGCGCCACCGCGCGCTGCGCATCGTCGAGGCGCTGGCCCAGGGTACGCGCTGGGCCGCGCTGCAGCCGCGCAGCGCCGCGACCTGGGATGCGCTGCGCCAGCAGGCCTCGCGCTTTCTCGCCGACTGTGCCGCCGCCGGCTGGCTCGCCGACGGCGAAGGTCCCCCCTGGTACGTCAAGTGCGACGCCGACACCCACGGCCGCGGCGCACCCCTCGCCTTCGTGGCCGGCCTGCGCCTGCAGCCCGGCGGTGGTTATGTCGCGTTCCGCTTCGAGCAGGCGCTGTCGGGCTGCCGCGTGACGGAAACCGGCTGGCAGCCGGGACCCGCACTGGCTAACTAACACACGCTCCGGTCCTCCTGCTACGTTCGTGTGAAGGGCGTCGCATCCCGCCCGCGGGATGCAGCGCTATAAGCGAACGAACCATGCCGAGGGGGGATCCGCTGCCATGCCTTCCGTCCCATCGCCGCCGCCGGAGCTCGTGCCGGTGGCGAACCTGCAGGAGTTCTTCCGCGCGTCCGTCGACGCCGCCATGGCGACCAACAAGGTCGCCGTCGAGGACCACACCGCGCACTACGTCGTCAGCCTGCTGACGCTGTTTGCCCGGGCCGAGGCCCTGCACGGCGGTTCGGGGCGAGGCCCGCGGCTGCGGCCGCTGGCGCTGATGCTGGCCGACGCCATGTCCGCTACCCCGGGCGACGAACGCAATACCGGCCTGCAGCGTCTCGGCGACGTGGCGCTGTTCGTGGCCGGCTTCATGGCCGAGAGCCTCGACCGCTCGCCCGTGGGCGTCGACTACTACGTGAAGATGGGCGGCGCTGCCTACGACTCGCTGGCCGGCCGCCTGCCGCCGAACGCCCGCGGCCGCGCCTTCGCGCCGGTGTTCCGCGAGCTGGCCGCCAAGTTCACCGACCTCGTGGACGTGCTGGCCGAGGTCCGGCACTCGGCAGCCAGCAGCCGCGACGACGACGTGCTGCGCCTCTACGAGCAGTGGCTGAAGACCGGCAGCCGCCGGGCGCGGCGGATCCTCGTGCGGCTCGGCATCGAGCCGACGGCCCAGGCGGCGTCGGCCTGGCAGCACTGACCGGACGCAGCCGGCCATGGCCCCCGCGGCCGCATTGCTCGGCGACCTGCAGGCCCTGCTCGGGGCGCTGCATGCCATCGAACCGGCCCAGGACGTGCGCGACTACCTGCTCACCGACGCCGCGCTCCTGCACGTGCTCACCGACGGCCAGCCCGGCCGCGACATCGACGAGAAACTGATCGTCATCGACGATGGCTCGGGCTCCCTCGACGTCGCCCTGTACCTCGGTGGCGACGTGCTCGAGCGGCTCTGTGCCCGGGACCCGCGCCAGCGCCTCTGCGGGACCAACCTCGGCGACTTCTGGACCGTCGTCGAGGGCATCAGCCACTTCAACTACCTGACGTGGAACGCCGCGCGTGATCGCCCCGTGACGCTGCTCGAGCTCGAGGTGCAGGCCGAGGTCGACAAGTACGCGGCGACGCGCGCGCTGCTCGGCGACCAGCCCGGCGCCGGCCTCGGCGGCGCGCTGCTCGAGCGGCTCTTCGGCGAGACGCGGCTCGCCGACGCGCTGACGCCGGAGGAGCGCCAGCGTTACCGCGACGCGGCCGCCCTGGCGGCGCGCTACTGCCAGCGTCTCGAGCAACGCTACGCGACCCGGGGCCTGCCCCGGGGCATGCTTGCAGAGCTGCGCACGTTCTTCCGGCTGCCCCAGGGCGCCAAGGTCACCCGCATCCGCGCCGCGCAACTGCACGCCTGACCGCGTGCTACAGTCCGCGGCACTGCAAGACCGGGGAGATACTGCCGTGCGCCAGCTGCTGCTTGCTTCCGTCCTCGTCGCCACCGCCGCCTGCGCCAGCCAGTCCGCCGACGCGCCGGCGCCCGACCCGAAGCTCGCCGCCATCATCGCCGGCGATCACCGCTCGGCCGAGAACCGCGCCCGCGACGCGTACCGGCATCCCCTCGAGACGCTGACGTTCTTCGGCCTGCGGCCCGACATGAAGGTCGTCGAGATCTGGCCGTCGGGTGGCTGGTACACCGAGATCATCGGGCCCTACGTCAAGGACCGCGGCGCCTACTACGCGGCGGGCTGGGATCCCGATGCCCAGGCCGAGTTCATCCGCAAGGGCATCGCCGCCTACCGCGCGAAGCTCGACGCGCGGCCCGACCTGTACGGCGGCGTGAAGATGACGGTGCTCGCCTTCCCCGGCAAGACCGAGATCGCGCCGCCGGGCTCCGTCGACATGGTCCTGACCTTCCGCAACATCCACAACTGGATGCCGGCGGGCAACGCCGACGCAGCCTTCGCCGCCATGTACCGCGCACTGAAGCCGGGCGGCATCCTCGGCGTCGTCGAGCACCGGGCGCCGGCCGGGCAGCCCCAGGATCCGAAGGCGGCGAGCGGCTACATCAGCGAGGAGTACGCCATCGAGCTGGCGCGCCGGGCCGGCTTCGTGCTCGAGGCCAGGTCCGAGGTCAACGCGAACCCGAAGGACACCAAGGACTACCCGAAGGGCGTCTGGACCCTGCCGCCCACCTACCGCGACGGCGACGTCGACCGCGCGAAGTACACCGCCATCGGCGAGAGCGACCGCTTCACGCTGCGCTTCCGCAAGCCGGGATGATCGATCACCTCAGCACCTGCGCCACCGACTTCGCAGCGACCCGCGCGTTCTACGCCGCAGCCCTGGGCGCCCTGGGCTACGGCTGCCAGGCCGAGGCCGTGATGCCCGCCGGCGCCGACGGTCCCGCCCGCCGCACCTGCGCCTTCGGACCACCGGGAAAGCCGGTCTTCTGGGTCATCGAGGTGACGGCGCCGGCCACGCCCCGGCACATGGCCTTCGCGGCCGCCGACCGGGCGGGTGTCGATGCCTTCTACCAGGCGGCCCTGTCGGCCGGTGGGCTGGACAACGGTGCGCCCGGCCTCCGCCCGCAGTACCACCCCAGGTACTACGGGGCCTTCGTGCTCGACCCCGACGGCAACAACGTCGAGGCCTGCTGCCACCACGGCTGACCTGTTCCACTGCCCGGTCGCGGGCCGGGCTCGCAGGGGGCAGCGCGCAGGCGTCCGGGCTATGCTGCCGCCCAAGGCAACCCGCCCCGGGCAGCGGCCCGGGCCCCGGGCCGGCGGTGGGGCGCCGGTGCCCCTGCATCCTTCCGGAATCCGCGCATGACCCCTCGCGTCCGTCTCGCTCCCTCCCTGATGCTCGCCCTGGCGCTCGTCGCCTGTGGCCGGGGCAAGCCCCCGGCTGCGCCGCCGGGCCGGGTCGTCAACATCACCACGGCCAGCGTCGTGCGGCAGCCCGTCGAAGAGACCGAGTGGGCCGTCGGCCTGCTCGAGAGCGTCTCCGCGCCGTCGGTGTCGGCCGAGGTGGCGGGGCGCATCGTGCGGCTGCTGGTGGACGACGGCCAGGCCGTCGCGAAGGGCCAGGTGCTGGCCGAGATCGACAGCGAGCAGTACCGCTTCGGCAGCCAGGTGGACGAGGCCGAGGTGGGGCGGCTCGCGGCGCTGGTCAAGAACAAGGAGCTCGAGCTCGACCGCGCGAAGCGGCTCTTTGCCGAGAACCTGATCTCGCGCGAGCAGCTCGACACCCTGACGACGGACCTGGACGCCCTCAAGGCCCAGCTGCGCGGCGCCGAGGCCCGGGCCGGTGACAGTACCCGGCGGCTCGGCGAGGCCCGCATCACCGCACCATTCGCGGGGCGCATCGCCCGCCGCAACGTCGACGTCGGCGCCTACGTGCAGGTCGGCACGGCGGTCTTCGACCTTGTCGACACCCGGGCGCTGCGCGTACGGCTGCCGTTCCCCGAGTACCGGGCGCCGCAGCTGCGGCCGGGACTCACCGTGCGGCTCACTTCGTCATCCGGTGACGGCGTCGTGACGGCGCGGGTCAGCGAGGTGCAGCCCAGCATCAATCCCTCGAACCGGTCGCTGGCGGTCATCGTCGACTTCGAGAACCCGGGCAACTGGCGGCCCGGCGGCAGCGTGCGCGCCGACGTCGTGCTCGAGACCCGTCCCGCCGCGATCATGGTGCCGCAGACGGCGGTCGTGCGGCGCCCGGCCGGCGACGTCGTCTACGTGGTTGCCGAGGGCAAGGTGCGCGAGCAGCTGGTGCGCCGGGGCCTGCGCAACGGCGAGCTGGTGGAGATCGCCGACGGCCTGGCCGGCGGCGAGGTGGTGGCCGTCGACGGCGCCGGCTTCCTGACGAATGGCACGGCGGTGAAGGTGGTGGAGAGCTGACATGAGCCTCGCATCCGTCTCGGTCAAGCGCTACGTCTTCGCTGCGATGCTGAACGCGGTGCTCGTGGTCTTCGGCTTCTTCGCCTGGGATCGACTCGGCATCGAGCGCCTGCCCAACATCGACCTCGGCACCATCTCGGTGCTGACCCGGCTCGACGGCGCGAACCCCGAGATCGTCGACTCGAGCGTGACCAACGTCGTCGAGGGGGCCATCAGCAGCATTCCCGGCATCGACCAGCTGGTGTCGTCCACCTCGGCCGGGCAGTCGCTGGTGACGCCGACCTTCCAGCTCGGCAAGGACATCGACATCGCCTTCAACGAGGTGCAGGCGAAGGTCAGCCAGGTGCGGGGGCAGCTCCCCGACGACGCCGACGTGCCGGTGATCACCAAGGCCAACACCGGCGGCTTCCCGTCGTTCTGGATCACGATCACCGGCGACCGCACGATCCAGGAGCTGAACCAGTACGCGCGCACCGTGGTGCGCAAGCGCCTCGAGACCATCGACGGCGTCGGCGAGGTGGTAATCGGCGGCGAGCGCACGCGCACGATCCGCGTGAACCTCGACTTCGAGCGGCTGACGGCCTTCGGCATCACGGTGCAGGACGTGATCGCCGCCTTCCGCAACCAGCACTTCCAGCTGCCGGGCGGCTACCTCGTCGAGAACGCCCGCGAGCAGCTGCTGAAGCTCGACCTCGAGTACCACCGGCCCGAGGACCTCGAGCGGCTCATCCTGACCTACCGGCTCGGCAGCCCGATCTACCTGCGCGACGTCGCCACCATCGAGGACAGCCTGAGCGACGCCCGCCGGGTGGGCCGCTACAACGGACGGGCGGCCGTCGGCCTCGGCATCATCAAGGTCGCCGGCCAGAACAGCGTCGACATCGCCAACGAGATCAAGCGCCGCATCAACCGCGAGATCATCCCGAACCTGCCGCCGGGGCTCGAGGTGAAGATCTCCGCCGACGACAGCCTCTACATCATCGACCTCGTCAACTCCCTCGAGGAGCACCTGATCTACGGCGCGCTGTTCGCCGCCCTGGTGGTCTGGTTCTTCCTGCGCAGCTTCCGCGCGACGCTGATCGTCGCGGCTGCCATCCCGGTGTCGCTGCTCGGCGCGGCGCTGGTGATGTTCTTCCTCGGCTACACGCTGAACACCATCACGATGCTCGCGCTGCTGCTGCTGATCGGCGTCGTGGTTGACGACGCCATCGTGGTGCTCGAGAACATCCAGCGCAAGGTCGAGGGCGGCGAGACGGACCGGGCAAAGGCCTCGGTCGATGGCGCCAACGAGGTGCTGCTGGCCATCGTCGCCTCGACGCTCGTGCTGGCCTGCATCTTCGCCGTCGTGGTGTTCGTGCCCGGCGTGCCGGGCAAGCTCATCGGTGCCTTCGGTGTCGTCGTGGCGCTCGGCGTGCTGGTCTCGCTGTTCGTGTCGCTGACACTGACGCCGATGCTCTGCTCGCGCCACCTCAAGGTGGAGGCCGGCGAGGTCCATGGCCTGGTGCACCGGCGCATCACCGGGTGGCTCGATGCGATGGAGACCCGCTACCGGGGGGCCATCGGCTGGAGCCTGCGCCACCGCTGGCTCGTGGTCGCCGGGGCCATCGGCATCGTCGCACTGACGCCGTTCATCTTCATGACGCTGGGCGGGGAGTTCTTCCCGGCCGAGGACGAGGGCCAGTTCCAGGTCACCCTGCGCACGCCCGCAGGCTCCAGCCTCGAGTACGGCGACGAGCGCATGCGCCGCATCGAGGAGATCGTGCTGTCGCACCCGGAGATCGAGAGTGTGTTCGCAACGCTCGGTGGCGGCCGGGCCAACAGCGTCAGCAACGGCGTCATGTACGTGAACATGCTGCCGCGGGACCAGCGGAAGGTCACCCAGTCGGAGATGATCAGGATCCTGCGCGACGAGTTCGCGGAAGTTCCGGGCATCGTCGCCTTCCCGGCGCCCTACGGCATCTCGGGCAGCTCGCGCGGCGACGCCCTGGCCTTCGTGCTGCAGGGGCCCGACCTCGAGACGACGGCGCAGCTGGCGCGCGAGTTCCGTGATCGCCTCGCGCAGAAGCCCGAGCTGGGCCAGGTGGACCTGGACCTCGAACTCGACCTGCCCCAGGTGCGCCTCGAGGTGAACCGGGACCTGGCCGCCGAGTTCGGCCTGACGAGCCGCGAGGTGGCCGAAGCGGCCAACGTGCTGGCCGGCGGGCTCAACGTGGCCAAGTACAGCGACGAGCCCGGCGACGGTGAGCGCTACGACATCCGGCTGAAGGCCGCCGGCGACGTCAACCTGCAGGACCTCTCGAAGATCTACCTGCGCGGCCCGAACCGCGACCTCATCCGCCTCGACACCGTGGCGAAGTTCACCGAGCTCGCGGGGCCCGCGACGATCACCCGGGTGGCCCGCCAGTACGCCGCGTCGTTCTTCTCCGACCCGACCGTCTCCCTCGGCGAGGCCGTGGACATCGTGCGCCGCGAGGCCGACGATTTCCTGCCGCCGGGCTACACGCTGAAGCTGCAGGGCGGCTCCGAGCAGCTCGACGAGACCTCGTCGGGGCTCGGCCTCGTCTTCGGCCTCGCCCTGCTGCTGGTCTACGGCGTGCTGGCCAGCCAGTTCAACTCGTACCTGCAGCCGCTCATCATCATGGTGGCGCAGCCGCTGGCCATCATCGGCGGCGTGGCGGCGCTGGCCATCACCGGCAATACGCTGAACCTGTACTCCATCGTCGGCCTGATCCTGCTCATCGGCCTCGTGGCGAAGAACTCGATCCTGCTGGTGGACCTGACCAACCAGCTGCGGGAGCAGGGCATGGCCGTGGACGAGGCCCTGGCCGAGGCCTGCCCGCGCCGGCTGCGCCCCATCCTGATGACCTCGCTCACGATCATCTTCGCCATGCTGGTGCCGGCGCTGGGCTTCGGCACCGGCGTCGAGCTGTCGGGCCCGCTGTCGGTGGCCGTCATCGGCGGCATGATCAGCTCGACGCTGCTGACGCTGGTGGTGGTGCCCGCAGTCTACTCGCTGGTGGAGAGCGGCCGCGGCCGCGAATCGCGGTTCTCGCCGCGGGCCTGGCTCGCGAAACTGCCGCTGCCGGGGCGGGCGCCCTCCTAGCTCACCGCGGGGGCCGGCGCGGCGTCAGTCCGGCGGCGGTGCCAGGCTGCGGAAAACCCGCAGGATCGCCGCGACGCTGCGCCGGGCATCGTCGTCCGTCGTCGACCAGTTCGAGACGGAGATCCGCATGGCCGCCAGGCCGTGCCAGTTCGTGCCGCTCAGCCAGCAGGTGCCTTCCTGCTGGACGCCGGTGACCACGGCGCGCGTGATCTCGTCGTCGTCGCCGAAGCGCACCAGCACCTGGTTCAGCACGACGTCGTTCAGCACGCGCACGCCCGGCGCCGCGGCCAGCAGGCCGGCCATGGTGCTGGCGAGGGCGCAGCAGCGTTCGACCAGGTCGGCGATGCCGTCGCGCCCGAGCGCGCGCAGGGTCGCGTAGACCGGAATGCCCCGGGCCCGCCGCGAAAACTCCGGCGTCCAGTCCACCGCATCACGTTCGCTACCGCCGGTCTGGATCAGGTAGGCCGCCTGGGAGGTCATGGCGGCGCGCAGGTCATCGGGGCGGCGCACGATGGCGACGCCGCAGTCGTAGGGCACGTTCAGCCACTTGTGCGCATCGGTGGCCCAGGAGTCCGCCAGTTCCGCACCCGCCGCCAGCCAGCGGTGGCGGCGGCTCGCCCGGGCCCACAGCCCGAAGGCGCCGTCGACGTGCAGCCACGCCCCGTGCCGGCGGGCGAGGCCGGCGACGTCGGCCAGCGGGTCGAAGCTCCCGGTGTTCACGTTGCCGGCCTGGGCGCAGATGATCGTGGGGCCACTGAGCCCGCCCAGCACCGCGGCAAGCTCGTCCGCCCGCAGGCGTCCCTCGTCGTCCGTCGCGACCCGCGTGATGCCCCGCGTGCCGAAGCCCAGGTAGCGCAGCGCCACGTCGATGGTGACGTGGGACTCGGCCGAGGCCACCAGGTTGACCCGGGGTGCGCCGTTCAGTCCGTCGGCCTCGACGTCCCAGCCCGCGTCCTGCAGCACCGCGTGCCGGGCAGCCGCCAGGCAGGTGAAGTTCGCCATCTGGCCACCGGTGACGAAGGCGGCCCGGGCCGTGCGGGGCAGGTCGAGCAGGTCGAGCAGCCAGTCGGCCGCCACCTCCTCGACGACCGACGCCAGCGGCGAGGCCGCGTAGATGCCGGCGTTCTGGTCCCAGGCGGCGGTGAGCCAGTCTGCGGCCAGGGCCACCGGCTGTGAGCCACCGATGACGAAGCCGAAGTAGCGGGGGCCGGTGCTACCGGTCGTGCCCCGCGTCGCCGCTGCCGCCAGCGCGTCGATGACGCGGGCGGGATCGTCGCCGTGGCCGACGAGCGGAACGCGCAGCTCGGCCAGCAACCCGTCACGGCTGGCCGTCGCGCCCACCGGCCGCGTCGCGCAGGTGGCAAGGTGGCTGGCGGCGTGCTTGTGGGCAAGGGACAACAGGCTGCTCATGGCGCACTCCTGCGGGCTTGCTATGCGGCGCTCATCATACGGCCGCGCGCGGCGCCTCTCCGAAAACAAAAGGTAATCCCCAGGCAAGCCGGGCCAGATCTAGACTGGTCTGGTTTGCCTGGGGATCACCTTCATTTCGGGCCCGCGACAACCACCGCCCGGTACCGGGTGCTCGCCCGCCGCATGGCGAGCCACGACGCGACGGCGCCGAGGACGATGGCCAGCACCAGCAGCGTCGCCAGGGCGTTGACCTTGGGGCTCACCCCGAGCCTGACGCTCGAGAAGATCACGATGGGCAGCGTCGAGGCCCCGGGCCCCGTGACGAAGCTCGAGATGACGAGGTCGTCGATCGACAGCGTGAAGGCCAGCAGCCACGCCGACAGCAGCGCCGGCGCGATGACCGGCAGCGTCACGTCGCGGAAGGTCCTGAACGGCGTGGCGCCGAGGTCCAGCGCCGCCTCCTCGAGGGTCCGGTCGAACTCCGCCAGCCGCGTTGCCACGACGACGGTGACGTAGGCGGTGGCGAAGGTCGTGTGGGCGATCCACAGCGTCAGCATGCCGCGCGCCACGAACGGCGACAGCGCGACGAACAGCAGCAGCAGCGACAGGCCCGTGATGATCTCGGGCATGACGAGGGGCGCCGTCAGCAGTGCCCCGAACACCGCCCGGCCGCGGAACGGCCCGTAGCGCGTGAGCGCCACGGCGGCCATGGTCCCGAGCACGAGCGCACTGCTGGCCGAGAGCACGGCGACCCGCAGGCTCAGCCACGCCGCCTCGATGAGCTGTCGGTCGCGGAAGAGCTCGCCGTACCAGCGCGTCGAGAACCCCGCCCACACCGTGACCAGCCGAGACTCGTTGAACGAGTAGACCATGAGCACGACGATCGGCAGCCACAGGAACGAGAGCCCGCCGGCCAGCACGAGCCACTGCCAGCGCCGGCTCATCGCCTCGCCTCCCCGCCGGCTGCGGCCCCGAGGAGACCGGCGGCCGCGCTGCTGCTGCCAGGCATCTGGTAACGGTAGAACAGCGCGATGGGGACCAGCAGCAGGGTGAGCAGCACGATGGCCACCGCCGAGGCGATGGGCCAGTCGCGATTGTTGAAGAACTCCTGCCAGAGCACCTTGCCGATCATCAGCGTGTCGGCCCCGCCGAGCAGCTCGGGGATGACGAACTCGCCGGTGGCCGGGATGAACACCAGCAGGCAACCGGCGAGGATGCCGCCGCGCGTGAGGGGCAGGATGACCCGGCGGAAGCACTGCCACGGCGTGGCGCCAAGGTCGAGGGCCGCCTCGGCCAGCGACCAGTCGAGCCGGGCGATGCTCGTGTAGAGCGGCAGCACCATGAACGGCAGGTACGTGTAGACGATGCCGACGTACACCGCGAAGTCGGTCCGCAGCAGCTGCAGGGGCTCGGCCACGAGGCCGAGCCCCGTGAGCAGGTTGTTGATGTGGCCATTGCCCGCCAGCAGGCCGATCCAGGCATAGACGCGGATCAGGAACGACGTCCACGACGGCACGACCACCAGCATCAGCAGAACGCTGCGCAGCTCCGCCGGCGCCCGGGCAATGGCGTAGGCCATCGGATAGCCGATGACGAGGGCACAGAACGTCGCCACGGCGGCCACGCGGAGCGAATTCAGGTAGGCGATGCCGTACAGGCGGTCGGACAGCAGGAACGCAAAGTTCTCCAGGGTGGCGGTGAACCGCAGCCGGTCGCCCGCCCACTCGACGACGGCGGAGTACGGCGGCATCGCGATGATCGCCTCGGCGAGGCTGATCTTCAGGACGATCAGGAACGGCAGCAGGAAGAAGACGGCGAGCCACAGGTAGGGCACGCCGAGCACGACGCGCCGGAGCCAGGCAGCCGTGGAGCCCGTCGACACGGTCCGGCCGTCAGTCCGCCAGGACGCGGAGCGCCGCGCCGTCGACGGTCAGGTACGCGGGGCGGCCGGCCTCGAAGGGCGGGCTGCCGTCCTCGGGCTGCTGCACGGTGGCCAGCGCACCGCCGGGCAGCCGCACCCGGTAAACGGTGTGCGTGCCGAGGAAGGCGCGACCGGCGACTTCCACCGCCAGCGCGCCGCGAGCGGCCGCATCCCCGGCGGCCAGCTGCAGGCGCTCCGGCCGGATCGCGACCGTCACGCTCGCGCCCTCACCCGGCTGCTCCGGGCCAGGCGCCGGCACCGGGTGCTCGGCGCCCAGGTCCGGCACACGTACCGTCAGGACGCCGCCACCGCCGCCGGCGACGACCGTGCCGCCGAAGAGGTTCACCGGGCCGAGGAACTCGGCGGCAAAGCGGTCGCGCGGGCTGTCGTAGACCTCCGCGGGCGTACCGACCTGCGCCAGCTCGCCGTCGCGCATCAGCGCGACGCGGTCGGCCATGACCATGGCCTCCTCCGGGTCATGGGTCACGAGCATGCAGGTCACGCCGACCCGGCGCAGGATGCCCGCCAGCTCGAACTGCATCTCGGCCCGCAGCTTGCGGTCGAGGGCGCCCATGGGCTCGTCGAGGAGCAGCAGCTTCGGCGACCTGGCGAGGCTCCGCGCCAGGGCCACGCGCTGCTGCTGCCCGCCGGACAGCTGCGCCGGGCGGCGCTGCCGGAAGGACTCCATGCGCACGAGCGCCAGCATCTCGGTGACGCGCGCCTCGACCTCGGCCGGGGGCCGGCGCGCCTGCCGCAGCCCGAAGGCGACGTTCTCTGCGACCGTCAGGTGCGGAAAGAGCGCGTAGGACTGGAACATCAGGTTGACCGGCCGGCGGTACGGCGGCAGCCGGGTGATGTCCTCGCCATCGAGGAACACGGCGCCGCGATCGGGCATTTCGAGCCCGGCGACCATTCGCAGCAGGGTCGACTTGCCGCAGCCCGACGGCCCCAGCAGCGCGAGGATCTCGCCGCGCGCCAGGTCGAGGGAGACATCGCGCACGGCCGGCACGCCGCCGAAGGACCGCGCGACGCCGGCCACGCGGCAGTAGCCGGGGGCTCCGGCCGCAGGCCCGGCGCCGGCTGGGGCAGCGCCCGTCACCGGCCCGTCTTCACCGCGGTCCACGCGCGCGTCATGGCACGCTCGACCTTCGGCGGCGACACGCCCATGGTGAAGAGACGGTCGCGCACCTCGTCCGGCGGGTAGATGGCCGCGTCGTCCCGGATGTCGGCCGGCACCAGCGCGTCGGCCGCCACGTTGGGGTTGGCGTACTTCACGTGGGCGGTCACCTCGGCGATCACGTCCGGCCGCAGCAGGAAGTCGATGAAGCGGTGGGCGTTGTCGACGTGGCGCGCATCCACCGGTATGGCCAGCATGTCGAACCAGATCAGCCCGCCCTCCCGGGGGATACGGTACTCGACCTCCACGCCGTTGCCCGCCTCCCGCGCCCGGTCAGCCGCCTGCAGGATGTCGCCGGACCAGCCCAGCGCCACGCACACCTCGCCATTGGCGAGGTCGTTGATGTACTGCGACGAGTGGAAGTAGGTGACGTAGGGCCGCACGCGCTCGAGCAGGGCCCGGGCATCGTTCTGGTACAGCGACGGATCGGTGGAGTCCGGGTCGAGGCCGAGATAGCGCAGGGCCGTCGAGAACACCTCGCGGGGCGCGTCGAGGAAGGCGATGCCGCAGCGCTTGAGCCGGGCGAGGTTGTCCGGGTCGAAGACCATCGCCAGGCTGTCGACGGGGGCGTCGGGGCCCAGGGCGGCGCGCACCTTGGCCACGTTGTAGCCGATGCCGGTCGTGCCCCAGAGGTAGGGCACCGCGTAGGCATTGCCCGGGTCCACCTTCTCGAGGAACCGCAGCAGCTCCGGGTCGAGGTTGCGGTGATTCGGCAGGCGGCTGCGGTCGAGGGGCTGGAACACGCCCGCCAGGATCTGCCGGCCGATGAACTCCGACGTCGGCACCACGATGTCGTAGCCCGACGCGCCGGACAGCAGCTTGGCCTCGAGCACCTCGTTGCTGTCGAAGACGTCGTAGGTGACGCGGATGCCGGTCTCGCGCTCGAATCGCGCGATGGTCTGCGGGGCGATGTAGTCGGACCAGTTGTAGACGCGCAGCACCTGCGCGTCGGCCGCGTCGGGCTGGCCGCCGCAACCGGTGACCGCGGCGGCCAGTGCCAGCCCTGCCAGCCAGCGCAGCCTCACAGCCGGTCCCGCAGCGCGTAGTAGAGCATCCCCAGCACCATCCCCGGCCAGCGCAGCCAGCGCCCGCCCGGAAAGCGGCGGGCAGGCACACCGGCCAGCACGTCGAAGCGCCCCGCCGTGCCGTCCATCGCTTCGGCGATGAGCTGCCCGGCCAGCGTCGCGGTGGCGACGCCATGGCCGGAGTACCCGTGGGCGAAGAACACGTTCGGTGGCAGCCGGCCGACGTGCGGCAGCCGGCTGCGCGTGATGGCGAGCGTACCACCCCAGGCGTGGTCGATGGCGACGTCCGCGAGCTGCGGGAAGACGCGCAGCAGGAACGGCCGCACGAAAGCCGCGATGTCGGCGGGAAACCGCGCGCCATAGTTCTCGCCGCCACCGAAGACCAGCCGGCCGTCGGCGGCACGACGGAAGTAGTTCAGCACGAAGAGCGTGTCGTGGGCGCAGGTGCCGCGCGGCAGGATCGCGGGCCTGAGACCTGCAGGCAGCGGTGCCGTGGCCACGAGGAAATTGTTGATGGGCATGATGTGACCGGCGAGCCGCGGCTCGAGGTTGCCGAGGTAGCCGTTGCAGGCCAGCACGACGTGGCGGGCACGGACCTGGCCCCGGGCAGTCCGGACGATCGAAGGTGCGGCCCGGGAGTACCCCAGCACCCGCGAGCCCTCGAAGATCGTAACGCCGGCAGCCAGCGCCGCCCGGGCAAGGCCCAGGGCATAGGCGAGGGGCTGCAGGTGCAGCGCCCCGAGGTCGAGCACGCCGCCGGCGTAGCGCGAGCTGCCGACCAGCGCCGCCGTCGCGCGCGCATCGAGGGGCTCCATCAGGCGATAGCCGTGGTCCCGGGCGAGGCGGTGCGCCCGGGCGTGCAGCGGCGCCACATCGCGGGGCTTGGCCGCGGCGATGACCTGGCCCGTGCGCAGGTCGCAGTCGATGCCGTGGGCCGAGACCAGGTCACGGACCAGGGCCTTGCCGGCCTCGGCCAGCCCGAAGAGCTGGCGGGCGACGTCGGCACCGTGGGCGGCTGCGATCTCCGACTCGTCCTGGCGCGGCCCGGTGCCGATCTGGCCGCCGTTGCGGCCCGACGCGCCCCAGCCGACGCGCTCGGCCTCCAGCAGCACGACGCGGTAGCCCCGCCCCGCCAGGTGCAGCGCCGCCGACAGTCCCGTGTAGCCGCCGCCGACGATGCAGGCGTCGGCGTCGATGGCGCCCTCGAGGGCGGGCTGCAGCGGCAGCGGCGGCGTGGCCGCGGCGTACCAGGAGGACGGATAAGCCGGTTGCGCGCCCGTCACGCCCGCAACACCGCCGCCATCCGCCGCGTCACGCCCGCAGGGACCGGATGGTCAGGTCCACGGCCCGCCGGGCCTTTTCCACCAGCTCGTCGAGCTGCGGCTCGGTGATGACCAGCGGCGGCGCGACGATCATCGTGTCACCCACGGCCCGCATGACGAGCCCCTGCTCGATGCAGAGGTCGCGGCAGCGCTCGCCGACCTTCAGCTCCTTCGCGAAGCGCTGCCGGCCCGCCCTGTCACGCACCAGCTCGAGCGCGCCGATCAGGCCCACGGAGCGCGCCTCGCCGACATTCGGGTGGTCGGCCAGCGCCTGCCAGCGCGCGGCGAAGGCCGGGATGACCTGCTCGCGGGCCCGCTCGATGAGGCGCTCGCGCTGCAGCACCTCGAGCGTGGCGCTGGCCACGGCGCAGGCCACCGGATGGCCCGAGTACGTGAAGCCGTGGAAGAACTCGCCGCCCTTCGCCACCAGCACGTCGGCGACGCGGTCGCCCACGAGCACGCCACCCAGGGGCTGGTAGCCCGAGGTCACGCCCTTGGCGAAGGGCATGAGGTCGGGCCGGATGCCGTAATGCTGCGAGCCGAACCACTGGCCCAGGCGGCCGAAGCCGGTGATGACCTCGTCCGCCACCAGCAGGATGCCGTGGGCGTCGCAGATGCGCTGGATCTCGGGCCAGTAGGTGTCGGGCGGGATGATGGCGCCGCCGGCACCCTGCACCGGCTCGGCGATGAAGGCGGCCACGCGGCCGGGGCCGAGGTCGCGGATCGCCGTGTCGAGCTGGCGCGCGACGACGCGGCCGAACTCAGCAGGGTCCTGGTTGCCGGCAAGGCCGAAGGCATAGGGCTGCTCGATGTGCACGATCCCGGGAATCGGCAGGCCGGCCTGGGCGTGCATCCACGGCATGCCGCAGAGGCTCGCGGCCCCCACGGTGCTGCCGTGGTAGGCGTTGCGCCGCGCGATGATGACCTGCCGCTCGGGCTGGCCCTGCAGCGCCCAGTAGTAGCGCACCATGCGGATGACCGTGTCGTTGGCCTCGGAACCCGAGTTCGTGAAGAACACGCGGCTGAAGCCCGGCGGCGCGACGGCGCACAGCTGTTCGGCCAGCCGGATGGCCGGCGAATGCGTGCACTGGAAGAAGCTGTTGTAGAACGGCAGCTGCTGCAGCTGGTGGCAGGCCGCGTCGATGAGCTCCTGCCTGCCGTAGCCCAGGTTCACGCACCAGAGCCCCGACATGGCGTCGAGCAGGCGGTGACCCGAAGCTTCCTGTATGTAGACCCCATCGCCGCGCTCGATGAGCCGCGTACCCCGGGCGCCGAGCTCGCTGTGGTCGGTGAAGGGATGCAGGTAGTGCCGGCGGTCCAGGTCCTGCCAGCGTTCGATCTCGTCGGGGGTCAGCATGCGTCGGCTCCGGGCCAGCAGGGCCACAGCGTAGCCCGGACGCGGGGCGGGTGCGACGGGTGTACGGCGTCGGCGATAATGCCTGCCGAACCCCGGGAGCCACGCATGCCCGACCTGCGCCGCCGTCCCATCGTCCGCCCGACGGCGTGCACGCGCCTCACGGGCATGCCCCGATGAGCGGCCGCAAAGGCTACGCCGACGGCCCGGATGGCCAGGTGCACTACCGCGATGCCGGGGGCAGCGGCCTGCCGCTGCTGCTGCTGCACCAGACGCCCTGTCACCTGGGCCAGTTCGATCCGGCGTTTGCGCTGCTCGCCGCGGCGGGACTCCGCCCCGTCGCCGTGGACACGCCGGGCTACGGCCAGTCGGACCCGCCCCGCGGTACGCCCACGATCGCGGCCTACGCCCGGGCCATGCTGGCGGTACTGGACCACCTGCGGCTCGGCGCGGCGGACGTGCTGGGCCACCACACCGGGGCCTCGACCGCCGCCGAGCTGGCCGTCACCGCGCCGCGCCGCATCCGCCGCGTCATCCTGAACGGCCCGCCGCTCTTCACGCCGGAAGAGCGCTCCGACTACCTGGCCGCCATCGCGGCGGCCCCGCGGCCGGAGCAGCGCGCCGACGGCGGTCACCTGCAGGCCTACTGGGACCGGCGCGCCCGCTTCACGCCGGGCTGGACCAGCGTAGCCGCCATGCACCGCGGGGTCGTGATGATGCTGGCGGCGGAGCCCCGCGAGCGCGACGGCTACACGGCCGCCTTCGCCCACGACATCGGCGTGCCCCTGCGGGCCATCACCCAGCCAGCACTGATCCTGACGAACACCGGCGACGACCTCTACGGCACATCGTGCCGCGCCCGGGACCTGCGGCCCGACTTCGCCTTCGTGGCCCTCGAGGGCGGCACCCACGACATCGTCGACGAGCAGCCGGAGGCCTGGGCCACAGCGGTGGTGGGATTTCTCGGGTAACCGGCTACCGGGCGCGCGCGGCCGGAAGGTCCTCGATGAACGTCGGCCACGCGGGCTCAGGCAGCTGGCCGATGGCCGGCCGCGCGAAGAAGTGCCCCTGGAACAGCTCGATGCCGATGCCCTGCAGGAACAGCATCTCGTCCACCGACTCGATGCCCTCGGCGACGACCGTGAAGCCGAGCGAGCGGCTGAAAGTGGTGATGCTCTTCAGGATGGCCTGGCGGACGAGGTCGCCGTGGATCCGTCGCGTCAGCTCCATGTCGATCTTCAGGATGTCGGGCTGGAATTCGGCCAGCAGGTTGAGACCCGCGTAACCGGCGCCGAAGTCGTCGATCGCCGTGGTGAAGCCCATCTTCCGGTAGGCGGCGAAGATGTTCTTGAGGTGGTCCCGATTGGCGATCTGCTCGCCCTCGGTCACCTCGAAGATCAGTTTCGCGGGCGGAAAGCCCGTCCGGCGCGCCGCCTTCAGCGTGGTCTGGATGCAGGTCTCGGGCCGGTAGACGGCGTTGGGCAGGAAGTTGATCGACAGCTTCGCGGGCCCTTCCCCCAGCCCCAGCCGCGCGGCCGTCTCGATGGCGCGCACCCGGCAGGCCTGGTCGAAGGCATAGCGGTTGGCCTCATTGACCTGGCCGAGGACGTGGCCGGCACCCTCGCCGCTGGGGCCGCGCACCAAGGCCTCCCACGCAAAGACCTCCCGGGTCGTCACGTTCACGATGGGCTGGAAGGCCATCTGGAAGTCGATGCCCAGCGGGCTGCCGTCGCGGCAGGCGCCGCAGCCAGTGGTGGTGACGTCGTCCCGGTTCATGGGCCCGATTGTGGCCGGCCCACGCCCGGGGCGGCCGGCGGCTGGTCACAGTTTCGGTCCGGCCCCCAAGGCCGCGGCGCAGCAGGGGGGCGCTTCGTGCGCACCGCAGGCGCACCGACCGCCGGGCGCAGCCGGCAGGCTGTTGCTCACCCGCCTGCTAGCGGTTCTCGAGCCGGCCGTAGTCCGGGAGAACCGGCGGCCCGTCGCCCGGCCCGCCGCGGGCCTGCAGCAGTTCGTCACTCCAGCGCCAGAAGGACGGGTCGGTACGGCGGATGGCAAAGCGGTCCGCCAGGGCGGCGTAATGGGCCTCGGACCGCAGCCCGGCAATGGCCGCCACCAGTGCCGGCAGCTCGTCGCGGTCGATGCGGTAGAAGGCATTCGGGTAGGCGCCGAGGAAGCCCGGCACGACCACGAGGGCGTTCTCGTCCGGGACCAGCGCCGCGGTCTCGCGAAAGACGGTGGATACGTTGCTGTGCCCGGTGTCCCGCAGCAGCGTGAAGTACCGGGCCGGCAGCCCGGCCTCGTCGACGCGCAGGAACACGGTCTCTGGCAGATGCGCCAGCGCAGGGCCGCGCACGCGCGCGAGCGCCGCAAGCCCGGCCCGCAGACCGGCATCGTCCACGGCGTCGAGGTCGTGGCGCCGGTCCAGCACCGGCGCGAGCCGGGCACGCAGCAGTGCGAACAGTTCGGCCTGCGGGTCCGCCGTGCGGTAGCCGATGGCGCTCTCGGCGTTCAGGAACGCCTTGCTGCCGTAGACCTGCTCCTTGACTTCGTCACTGGCGCCGCGGTACCAGCGGTCACGCGTCGGGACCCGCGCCGCTTCGGGCAGCAGGCTGATGAACAGGAACTCGCCCTCCATGCGCAGGAAGTCCATGTAGAGGCGGCTGTCGAGCTGGTGGCCGAGGTTGCCATAGACATCGTAGCCCGCGACCAGCAGGTAGAAGATGCGCTCGAACAGCGGGTAACCGATGACCCAGGCGGTGCCCGGCGGCTCGCCGACCAGCCCGCGGGTCACCGAGGCGCTGTCGAAGTGGCGGAACACCGTCAGCGCCGCGTTCGGGTTGACGCCGCCGCCGTCCCAGATCATGTCGAGGCCCGGCGGCCGGCGCGTGGCCGCCGCGCTGAGTGCCTCGCTCTTCGCCGCCAGGTACTGCTGTTCGAGCCGCGCGTACTCGCGCCAGGCGCGCAGCACCGGCGCGTTGCCGCCCCACTCGGCCGGCAGGCGCAGGTTCTCCGACTGGCGGGCCAGCAGCTCGGCCAGCGCCCCCTCGTCGCCGACGTCGGGGTCGGCGAAGAACACCCAGAAGCGGTCCTGGATGACGTCGAGGGCAAGCTGCCCCCGGCAGACCGGCCCCTTGATGAAGTTCATGACGAAGAACTCCGCCTCGTCCAGCAGGAACCGGTAGCGGGAGTCCGGAGGAATGTCGCGGAAGGCGACGAAGGGATTGGCGGCCACGCCGGTTTCATAGGACGGCAGTTCGCCGACCGCATAGTCGCGCTCGAGGAACCACGCCCGGTAATTCGCCATCCGCTCGCCGGACAGCACGTAGGGCATGTGCGTCTTCTCGACCAGCACCTCGCCCTCGGGGACCAGCCGGTACCAGGGCCGCGCGACACCCGGATCCTCGTAGGGCCGGCGGGTGGCGATGATCGACACCGGCTCGCCGGGCGGCGTGCGCGAGCGCACCAGCCGGAAGGGCCGGCGGTCGGGATCCGTGTCGAAGTAAAGGTGGCCGAGGAACAGGTGCTCGTACACGTAGCGCGCCATGAGCCGCTGCTTCGGCGCGTCGCCGTTGAAGAACGCCTCCCAGCGCGCGATCTCCCGCGCCTGCTCCGCGGTGACCGGCGGCGGCCCCTCGTAGGGCGCGCCGGCAGCCAGCCACTGGGCTACCACCGTCAGCTCGGCGTCGGCAAGCCCGGGCAGGCCGTAGGGCATGCCCGCCAGCGGGAAATTCCGCGCGTAGTCCGGGTACTCCTCGATCGTGGGGCAGCTCTGCTTGCGGTCGAGCCGGAAGTCGAAGGAATCCGGCAGGACCGGCGTGGCCGGCAGCGGATGGTCCTGCTTCAGCGCCAGCGCGCGCCACAGCACGCTCGCCGCCAGGTCGCCTTCACCGGCGGGGCTGCGCTCGTTCAGGACCGGCGAGAAGCCCCGGCTGCGCCATTCGGACGGCGCGCCGGCGTCGACCCCCAGCCGCGTCGGCGCTGCCTCGCGCAGGCGCGTCGAGTTGTAGACGCGCTCCTTGCTGGTCCCCCGGGCGACGCCGTCGAAGGCGCCGAGCTTGAGCTGGCAGGGCGCGTCGTAGCAGGCGTGGCACAGCACGCAGCGGCGCTCGAGCAGCGGCTGCACGTCGTGGCGCCACGAAACGCCCGTCCCGGCGGGCGTGACCGGCCGGTCATACCGGGCCGGGTCAGCGGGCCCGTGCAGCGTGTCGAGCGAGCTGCCACCGAGGGTGGCGCATCCGGCCAGCCACGCGGCCATCAGCAACAGGTGGAGGGTGGACTTCATCGTCACGGGTGCCGGCAGCATGGTCGGGCGCGCCGATCGAGGCATCCCGTGGCTTACGCCCCGGGATACACCGCCACCCCCGCCAGGCACCGGTTCGGCGCCTTGCACCCCGTGTCGATGCGGCCCGTGACCTCGCCGGTCTCGACATCGAGGCGCACGATGGTGCCCTCCCAGATGTTGCTGACGATGCACTGCCGCCCGTCGGGGTAGACGTCGATGTCGGACCAGCCGTAGGTCTCGAGCGGGTAGCTGCGAATGACGTAACCGCGGTCGTCGAGCAGCTCCATGAAGTCACCACGGGTGACGAGGAGCCGCCCGTCCGGCAGGTATTTAACGGCGATGGCCCAGACGCGGTCGAAGACGTCGTCGCCGGGATACCGGACGAGGTCCGGCATCTGGCAGTCGTTGACGACGTCGTAGCGCATGATGCGCTTGCCGGTCTCGGTGGTGTAGGTGAGGAACCTGCCCGACGGGTGCAGCGTCGAGTGCGTGACGCCCTTGAAGGCCGTCATCTCGGGCGCGGTCTCCGTGTGGAAGACCTTCTGCAGGCTCCAGTCGGGGCCGTACTGGTACACGTAGCCGAAGCCCAGCACGCCCTCACCGGGAATCACGGGGAACTTCGTCGTGGTGCGCCGGGCGATCGCGTTGTCAGGCCGCTTGTCGGCCTTCATGTGCTCGCCGAGGATGATCCGGCCGTCGGCGGCAAAGCTCGCGCTGCGGTAGACCCGCGGCAGGAAGCGGTCCGACAGCGGCAATTGGCGTGCCGTGCGCGGATCGACGTGGATCACGGCCAGGTCATTGAAGGCCCACAGCAGGCCCTGCCGGTCGACGGCGAGGCCGCCGACGAAGTGCCCGCCCCCTTCGGTCCACAGCACGCCCTTCGGCTGCAGGTCGGCGCCGTACTGCACGATGCGGCCGAGCCCCGCATGGTCGTCCGTCGGGTCGTTGAGCAGCGTGAGGCCGATGAAGACGTCGCCGGGGGCGAAGGGCTTCAGGCTGTTGCCCGGGCTGTTGATGTCGATGGCCATGGCAACTCCGTCGGTCCGGTGGGGCTGGCGACACCGAGTCTAACCTCCGGTTCGCACCGGCAGCACTTCGACCGGTGTGGCGAATGGCTACACCCGCCAGCACGCCTCGTCACGCCTGTTCTCGCCCGCCGCGGCCCGGCCATCGCACAGGGCAGGCAGGGCAAGAGCCGCCGCCCGGCCGGACGGGTCGAGGCTCGCACAGCAACGAAATATACTGGCCGCCTGCAAGCCAGGGCACGCCCCATGTTCCAGCCAGAAGACTTCGACCAGGACCTGGCCACCGCCCTCTGCCGCTACGCGGGCTTCGTGACCGCCCGGGGGTGGGTGCACAACACCCTGGGCAACATCGCCGTCCGCGCCGCGCACCCCCACGACCCGCGGCACGGCGTGCTGTACACCAAGCACCTGGGCGTGTCCCTCGAGGAGATGACCACGGCCAACGTCGTGGTGACCGACATCCCGCGCGGCGCACTCCTGTTCGGCCGGACACCGCCGAGCATCGGCAACCAGATGAACCGGGAGGTCCTGCGCCACCGTCCCGACATCGCGGCCGTCCTGCACCTGCACGTCGACGCCACGATCGCGTGGTTCAGCGTCGTCCGCGAGCCGGTGTTCCGCTTCGTGTCCATCGACACGCCACTGGTGCTCGGCAGCGACGTCGTGGTCCTGCGGCCGGAGGTCAACGTCGAGGCCGACGCGGCGCTGGTCGGCAGCTTCATCGGCGCCACCAACGCCTTCATCATGCCGAACCACGGCGTGACGACCCTCGGGCGCTCGCTGTCCGAGGCCTACCATCGGATGACGAGCCTCGTGGCGGAGATGGAGCGCGTGGTCCAGGCGCACGTGCTGTCCGGCGCACTCGGGCAACCGGTTGCCCACGTCACCGACGACGAGAAGCGCCAGATCTTCGCCCAGGCCGATGCCACGATCTACGGCGCAAGCGCGGGCGCCGGCACCCGGCCGCTCAGGGTCGCAGACGCAGGTCGCTGAGCAGGTCGTCCACGACCTGGGCGATGCCGTCGCCGCCGAGCGACTGCAGGTAGCCGGCCTGGGCGGCGGCAACGGCCGCCGGATCGCCGTCGGCCATGCGGGCCAGTCCGCCGAGATAGGCGCTGCGGGCATCCGGCCGGACGGCCAGCTCGTCGATGGCACGGCGGATCAGCGGGTCCCGTTCGGGCTCGTCGAGTCGGTCAGCCAGCCAGTAGCGCTCGCCCATGTCTTCCCAGTGGAACGCGTGGTCCGCTGCCCGGTGGCGCCGCAGGCTGCGCAGGATGCACCACTGGCTGTAGTTCTGGGGCGGCAGGTAGCACACCGGCACCCCCATCCGGAAGCACTCGAGGCTCGTCGTCAGCCCCGGCGAGCTCAGCACCAGGGCGGAACCGGCGAAGGCCTCGAGCGCCGCCGAGTGGGGGAGCGTCGCAAGTTCGAAACCCTCGCCCAGCCCCTCGGCACGCACGACCTCCAGGCACTGGTCTCCGCCCAGCACGAGGATGCGGCCACGGTAGCGCGCCCCGAGGTCGCTGTGGCGCAGCCCGCCGAGCACGAAGCGCCAGTACGCCGCATTGTCGGCCGCACTGGCGAAGGGTGACCGGCCGCCGCCGAGGTTGACCACGAGCCGCGTGCCGCCCCGCCACCGCGGCATCCCCGGCGGGAGCAGCGGGCCCGTGATGCGCACGTTCTCCGCGCGCCCCGGCACCGTGGCGACGCCGTCGAAGTCCTGCACCCAGTGGATGCGGGCGCCACGGAACGCCGGTGGCAGCGTGGCCCGCATCCAGTAAAGGCTGTCGACGACGTACAGCGGACGGCCCAGGTCCGTGGCCACCACCGAGTACTCGCGGTCCATGACCGACACCACGGCCGCAGCACCGGCAATGGCCTCGCGGGCGTCGGTGCTCCCGGGCCCGGCGTCCAGGACGCGGGCGAACAGCGGCGCACTCCGTGCCGCCAGTTCCAGCGTGATGCCCGTGCCGACGAAGACCAGCGGAAGACCTGTCGGCCGGAGCCGCCCGGCCAGCGCGAGCAGCTTCGAAACGGGCCCGTAGCCATAGGGCTGCGCGCACAGCACCAGGGGCCGGGGGGCCGTCGGTCGCCCGGGCCCGGCCAGGCCATCGGCGGGGGTCATACGCTCAGCAGCAGGTACTCCCGCTCCCAGGGGCTGATGACCTCGAAGAACGCCTGGTGCTCCTGCCGCTTCATGGCCGCGTAGATGCGCACGAAGCGGTCGCCGAGCAGGGGCCGCAGCGCGCTGCTCTCCTCGAGGGCCGCGATGGCCTCGGACAGGCCGCCCGGCAGCTCGAAGGGGCGCTTGTAGGCGTTGCCCGCCTCGGCGGGACCGGGCGACAGCTGACCCGTGATGCCGAGGTAGCCGCAGGCCAGCGAGGCGGCGATGGCGAGGTAGGGATTCACGTCGGCGCCGGCAAGGCGGTTCTCGATGCGGCGGTTGTCGGCGTCGGACTGCGGCACGCGCAGGCCCACGGTGCGGTTGTCGTAGCCCCATTGCAGGTTGATGGGCGCCGACAGGTAGCGCGTGAACCGCCGGTAGGAGTTCACGTAGGGCGCGCAGAACAGCGTCGCGTCGGCGAGGTGGCGCTGCAGGCCGCCGATGAACCAGTGGAACAGTTCGGTCTCGCTGCCGTCGCGCCCCGAGAACGCATTGCTGCCATCGTCGGCCCGCCGCAGGCTCATGTGCCAGTGCATGGCGCTGCCGGGCTCGTGCTCCATGGGCTTGGCCATGAAGGTCGCGTAGATGTCGTGGCGCATGGCCGCCTCGCGCACCGTCCGCTTCAGCAGGAACATCTGGTCGGCGAGGGAAACCGGGTCGCCATGCCGGAAGTTCAGCTCCAGCTGGGCGGTGCCCGCCTCGTGGGCCAGGTTGTCGACGTCGAGATCCTGGGTTTCGCAGTAGTCGTAGATGTCCTCGATGAACGACTCGAACTCGTCGACGGCGTCCATGCTGTAGGGCTGGCGGATCGTCTCCTTGCGCCCCGAGCGGCCGATCGGCGGCTCGAGGGGATAGTCAGGATCGGTATTGCGCTTGACCAGGTAGAACTCGATCTCGGGCGCCACCACCGGCACCAGCCCCAGCCCGTGGTAGAGCGCCACGATCCGGCGCAGCACCTCGCGGGGCGCGATGTCCACCGGCGAGCCGTCGGGCTCGAAGCAGTCGTGGATGACGCAGGCCGTGGGCTCCTCGCCCCAGGGCACGACCCGCAGCGTGGCGAGGTCGGGCTTCGCGACCATGTCCCGGTCGGCGGGATTGACGATGCTCTCGTCTAGCCAGTCGTCGATGTACTCGCCGGTCACCGACTGGATGAACACCGACTCGGGCAGCCGCATGACTCCCTCGGCCGAGAACTTCTTCGCCGGCATGTACTTGCCGCGGGCGACGCCCGCCATGTCGGGCACGATGGCCTCGACCTCGTCGATCTGGTTGTCGATGAGCCACTGGCGCAGCTCGTCGGGGGCCATGGCAGCGTTGCGTGGGGTTTCTGCGGTCATCGGCGGTAACTCCGGCAGGCGTCGCCAAAGGCCCGGAAGATGGCCAGCGACACGGGGTTCTCGAGCACCTTCCACTCGGGGTGCCACTGCAGGCCCAGCGCGAAGCCCGGGGCATCGGCGGCCACGATGGCCTCGACGAGCCCGTCGTGCGCGGTGGCCTCGGCGCGCAGCCCGGGCCCGAGCCGTTCGATGCCCTGGGAGTGCAGCGAGTTGACGGTGGCGCAGCTGCGCCCGGTGAGCCGGGCCAGCAGTCCGCCGGGCGTGAACACGACTTCGTGGGCGGGGCCGTACTGCACGTCGAGCGCAGCGGCCTTGTCCTCGCGATGGTCCGCCAGGCCCGGCGCCTCGTGCACGGCCTGGTGCAGCGTGCCGCCGAAGGCCACGTTCATCTCCTGGAAGCCGCGGCAGATGGCGAGCACCGGCAGGCCCGCGCCCACGGCCGCCGGAATCAGCCGCAGCGCGGGCTCGTCGCGGTGCGGGTCGTGCAGGGTCCCGGGGGCGCTTGGCGGACCGCCGTAGCGGCGCGGCTCGACGTTCGAGGGGCTGCCGGTCAGCAGCAGGCCATCGACGGTGGCGAGGATCTCCAGCACGTCGAGCCGGTCGGCCAGCGCCGGGATGCCCACGGGGAAGCCACCGGCCCCCTCGGCAATGGCCGTGAGGTACTTCTCGCCCTGCACGTGGAACGGGTGGGCGCCCAGCATCCGCCGGTCGGAGATCACGCCCACCACTGGTCGGGGCCGTCGCATGGGGCCAGCCTGCCAGAGGCCCGGCCGGCCCGCCATGACGACCATCGCGGGGTACCCCGGGGTCCTGTGCAGACAACCGGTTGCCCGGCCTCCCCGTCCGCGCCGGCAGTGGAAATTGACTTGCCCCCGGGGTGCCCGCAGCATGCCACGTCCCCGACCGGCCGCCCCCGCGACCGGCCCCACGGGACCCGCCCCTGTTGGAGACCACCGCGTGAGCGATTCCGGACTGCCCGCCGCTGCCAGCCCATCGGCCACCGCCATCGGACCCGGGGCCACCGCGCCGCTGGCCCGGATCGGCTTCCTCGAGTTCGCGCCCGGCATCTCCAGGGTCAACGGGTGGACCTTCCTGTACGTGAATTTCATGATCATGCCGATCGTGAGCTTCCTGAGCTTCTCCCAGGGCTATGTGCTCAAGGAGATGGTCGCCGCCGACCCGGCCGAGATCGGCCGCACGACGAGCTACCTCGTCACCATGCAGGAGATCGTGGCGCTCTGCCTCGTCGGCTACGCGGCGGCGCTCTCCGACCGCTTCGGGCGGCGGCCGGTCTACGCGTTCGGCGTGCTGATCGCCGGCCTCGGCTTCGCGCTGTACGGCGCGGCGGCGTCGGTCACCGAACTCTATGTCTACCGGTTCATCTACGCGGTGGGCATCAGCTTCGCGGGGGTCATGATCGCCGTGACCGCGGCCGACTACCCGTCCGAGAGATCGCGCGGCAAGCTCGCCGGGATCAGCGGTTTCCTCAACGGGCTGGGCGTGGCGCTGGGGTTCTTCGCCTTCAGCCGCCTGCCGAGCGTCTTCCAGGGCCTCGGGTACTCGAACGCCGAGGCCGGCAAGTTCATGCTCTGGGCCCTGGCGGGACTGGCGGTCACGACGGCGGTCATCATGCACTTCGGGCTCGCCGGCGGTACGCCCACCGGAAGCCGGCAACGCCTCAGCCTGCTCGAAACGCTGCGCATCGGCCTGCGCCAGGGCAGCAGCAACCCGCGGCTCGTGCTCTGCTACGCGGGCGCCTTCGTCTCCCGCGCCGACCTCACGCTGATCGCCACCTTCGTGTCGCTGTGGCTCCAGGAAGTGGCGCGCGGCGAGGGGCTCGACGGGCCGGCTGCCCTGCTCCGGGCGGGTCTCATGACCGCCCTCATCCAGTTCGTATCGCTGCTGTGGGCCCCGATTGCGGGCATCCTGCTCGACCGCTTCCACCGGCTGGCCTGCGTGGTGGGCTCGCTGCTGCTGGCCGGCATCGGCTACACGCTGTTCGGCCTGCAGGCGGACCCGTTCACACCGCTCGGCTACGTCGCCGCCGCGCTGGTCGGCGTGGGCCAGATGAGCTGCATCCTGTCCAGCACGGCCCTCATCGGCCAGGAGTCGCCGATCAACGCCCGCGGGCCGGTCATCGGTTTCGCAAGCCTTGCCGGCAACATCGGCATCCTCGCGACCACCTTCATCGGGGGCTTCCTGTTCGACCGGGTGGCGATCTCGGCGCCCATCGTGCTGACCGGGGTCGCCAACCTGCTCGTGTTCGCCCTGGCGCTGCGGATCTGGCTGAAGGATGGCCGGCCGACCCGCTTCGACCCGGCCGAAGCCCGGTCGGGCACCACGCTCGACTTCGGCCACTGAGGCCCCCCCGGGGGCCCGTCGGGGCCCCTGGTCGCGTGCTAGGCTTGGCCGCGTGAGGAAGCGGCGCGTTCGCGCCGCCGCCGCCGCCGCCCCGTCCAAACCGCCCGCAGAGGAGACGAGCCATGGTGCACACCGCCACCGACAAGGCGACCCACGCCGCCCACGAGACCATCGACCGCGTCGGCGAGAAGGCCGCCCGGGTCGAAGAGCAGCTGCGCGATTCCGCCGCGCAGGCTGCAGAGCGCGCCCGCGAGGCCCGCGAGCAGGCCGCCGAGCGGGCCCGCGAGGTCCGCGACCAGGCGAGCGAGCAGCTGAAGGCCGGCGTCGATTCGCTGACCCACTACATCCAGAAGAACCCGGTGCAGGCGGCCGCCATCGCCTTCGCCGCCGGCATCGTCGTCAGCTCACTGCTGCGCCGGAACTGAGTACGGCCATGGATGCCGTGCCGCCGGGCAGCCCGGGGCCGGACGACGCCGGGGCCGCCGCCGAAGGCATCGGCGCGGCGGCCTCGGACCTGTGGCGGGCCACGCGTGACCGTCTCGGCAGCACCGTCGAGCTGGCGGCCGCCGAGGCTGAGCTGGCCGCCCGGGCCGGCGTCGGCATCCTGATCCTGGCGGTGCTGGCCATCGTCGCCATCCTCACCGGCTGGGTATTCGTCGTGGTCGCAGCGGCGGCGCTGGCCGTGGCGGCCGGCCTGTCGTGGCCGGTCATCGCCGCCGGCATCGCCCTCGCGCACTTCGTCATCGCGGCCCTGCTGCTGCGGACCGCCGCGGGCTGGAGCCGCCACCTGACGTTGCCGGCCCTGCGCGCCGCCCTGCGCGGGCAGGGCGGCTGAGGCGGCCGGTGTTCGGCGCCCAGCAACGACGGGTCGCCGCGCTGGCCGCCGCCGTCGAGCGGGACCGCACCGCGTGGCACGCGGCCCGGGGTGCCCTGCGTGACCGCACGCTGCAGGCCGTCGGCAGTCCCCAGGGACTGGCCATCGCCTTCCTCGCGGGCCTCGCCGCCGGCCCCGCGGCGCGCGGCATCGGCCGTGGCCTGCGGAGCGTCAACGGCTTCGGGATGACGCTGGCGACCTTCGGGCTCAGCCCACGCGACCTCGTGGCCGGGATCCGCGCGGCGCGCCGGTTCATGGCGGCAGCATCCCCGCAGGCACCACCGGACGGCGCCGGCTGAACGGGCACCCGGACTCCGGGCCTGCCCGCATGACCCACACCCGGATGGCTGCACGGCCGTATCACGATCGAGTCGTCTGGATCACCGGGGCGTCGTCCGGCGTCGGCGAAGGCCTCGCCCACGCCTTCGCCGGGGCAGGCGCCCGCGTCGTGCTGTCCGCGCGCCGCGGCGACGAGCTCGAGCGCGTGCGCAGCGCGCTTCCCGGCGACGGCCACGTCGTCGTGCCGATGGACGTCAGCCGGGCCGACGCCGTGCCGGCCCTGGTCGCCGACGTCCGGCAGCGCTGCGGCCGCATCGACGTCCTGGTGTGCAACGCCGGCGTGTCCCAGCGGGGCCGCTTCGCCGAAACCACCCTCGACGTCTTCCGGCGCATCATCGAGGTCAACCTGCTGGGCGTCGCCGCCCACATCCACGCGGTCCTGCCCGTACTGCGCGAGCAGGGCGGCGGGCATGTGGTCGTCACGTCGAGCGTCGCCGGCAAGTTCGGCATCCCCGGCCGGAGCGCCTACTGCGCGTCGAAGCACGCCGTGCACGGACTCTGCGACGCACTGCGGGCCGAGCACGCCCACGAGAACATCCGGGTCTCGACGCTGGTCATCGCCGCGGTGAAATCGAACGTCAACGCAAACGCGTACACGGCCGACGGCGGCCAGGTCGGCACCGGCGGCCGCTGGAGCTACAGCGGCGGCATGGAAGCGAAGGTCGCGGGACGAAAGATCGTGGCTGCCCTGGCCCGTGGCCAGGAAGAGATCAACGTGGTCCCCAACCGGCGCGCCGCCCTGCCGCTGTGGCAGCAGCGCCTGTGGCCGCGGCTCGTCTACCGGCGCATGGCGAAGCTCGCCCGCAGCAAGTGGTGGGCGTGACAGGCGCGCAGGCATGGAGAGGGGACGTCCAGCGGTGCCTCGCGGGGCCGCTGGCCTCCTGATCCATCCTCGAGGACCCGCCGCGGCCGATGCCCTTCCGGCACGACCCGCAGCGAGGAACCTGCTTCAGTGAACGTGCCCGGGATCGCCGTGGTCGTGGTCGTGGTCATGGGCCTGATCGTGGCCATGACCGTGCCCGTCGCCATGGTCATGCTCGGGCACGCCCCCCTGCCAGAAGCGCCGCTGCTCGTCCTCGTCGACGCCGGTGGCGACGGCCAGCCGCAGCTGGGCCAGCGCCGGGAAGTGCTTGCGCGCCGCCGCCTCGAGCTTGTCCAGCAGCAGCTTCGCCTCGCGCACCAGCAGGCCCTCGTCGACCACGACGTCGGCTTCGGCGTACATGCGGTGGCCGATCCAGCGGGCACGCACGTTCTGCACGGCCCGGACGCCCGGCACGTGCTCGCCGGTGTGCCGCAGCAGCACGGTGAACTCCGGCTCGACACCGTCGAGGGCGCGGGTGAAGACCGCCCGCGCCGACTGCCAGACGATGCCGAAGATCAGCACGGTGATGATGGCGCCCACGAGGGGGTCAGCCAGCGGAAAGCCGAGCCAGACACCGATGGCACCGGCGACCACGGCCAGGCTGGTGAGCCCGTCGACCCGCGCGTGGTAGCCGTCGGCGATGAGCGCGGCGCTGTTGATCTCGCGCCCGACGCGGATGCGGAAGACCGCCACGGCCTCGTTGCCGAGGAAGCCGACGACGCCCGCCGCCGCCACGGCGCCGAGGAACTGGATCTCCTGCGGATTGATGAATCGGTCGATGGTCTGGTAGCCGGCCACCACCGCGCTGAAGAGGATCAGCCCGACGATGGTCATGCCCGCCAGGTCCTCGACGCGGCCGAGGCCGTAGGTGAACTGGTCGCTGGGCTTGCGGCGGGCGAACAGGAAGGCGATCCACAGCGGGATGGCGGTGGCCGCGTCGCCGACGTTGTGGATCGTGTCGGCCAGCAGCGCGACGCTGCCGGAGACGATCACCACCGCCACCTGCATGACGGCGGTCAGGGCCAGGATGACGAAGGACCACTTGATCGCCCAGATGCCGCGCTCGGTCGTCGCGATGGTGGGGTCGATGACGCCGTGGGTGTGGGCGTGGCCACCCTCGCCGTGGTCGTGACCGTGGCCATGCCCGTGGGAATGACCATGGGCCAGCCCGTGGCCCTTCTCGCCGAACCCCAGCCAGTCGAGGGCTGCCCGCAGCATCGTCAGTTGCTCCGCCTGTGTCCGTTCCCAGCTCAGAGGTAACGGCTGATCTTCTTGAAAGTCTCGATGGTCTGGCGCTGCTCGCGCGAGGCCGGGCCCACCGCATCCTCGAGGCAGTGCTCGATGTGGTCGTGGATCAGCGTGACCTTGGCCTCTTCCAGCGCGCGGATCACCGCGTGCATCTGCTGGGCGATGTCAGTGCAGTCGCGGCCCGACTCGATCATCGCCGAGATGGTCTGCAGGTGGCCGGTGGCGCGCCGCAGCCGGTTGAGCACGTCCCGGTGCGACTGATGCGTCGCCGCGTCGTGGACGTGGACGTGGGGTGCGGCGGCGACCTTGCGACCGGACATGCGGATCCTCCCTCGGGGGATCCAAGGTATCCCCTCCCCGGGGATAGGTCAACCGGCAGACGTTCAGCCGCGGGGCAGCGCGGGAACCGTCCCCTGCAGGGCCGCGGCAACGCCGCGATCGAGTTCTTCCGCCAGGACCGGCTCGAGCCCCAGGCGGGCGCCCAGCAGGTCGAGGTAGCCGCGTTCGACGCGGCTCGCCGGGTATACGGCCAGCGCCGCGGCGGCATAGACCTCGGCGGCAAGCTCGGGGGTCCCCGCAGCCCGTGCGATGGCGTCGAGGTCCGGCGGCTGGTCGAACAGGTCCAGCACGTACTGCTGGTCGGCCGGCGGCAGGCCTGCCCCCTGCAGGCGGTCGAGGATGCGGGCCCGCTCCAGCGGCTCGATGACGCCGTCGGCCCGGGCCGCCGCCACCATGGCGCGGAGTACGGCCAGGGCGGGCCCCTGCTGGACCTCCAGGTCAAAGGCCGCGGGCAGCGGGGGCTGGACAGCAGGCGCCGGCGCCAGGCTGCCCGCCTGCCGGGCCTGGTACTGCTGCCAGGCCTGCCAGGCGATCCCGCCCACCAGCGCAAGACCGCCGGCCTTGACGGCGGTCTTCGCGAGCTTCTTGCCGCCGCCCTTGCCGGCCAGCACGTTCCCGAGCAGGGAGCCGGCGAGTCCACCAGCGGCAGCACCGGCGGCGGGGCTGTTCAGCAGGGTGGCGAGAATCTTCTGCGGGTCGAGCGGTCCGGTGCGCATCGGTACTCCTCTCCAGTGAAGCGGCGCGTGTGCCTGAGAGCGCGCCACGCGGCACGAGTTCCGTGCGGCGGCGGAATTGCTACCATGCCGCACCCGCGAACCGGCCGATGGAAGCCCGCCCCATGCCTGCTGCTGCAGCCAACCGCCACCCGCACTGACCGATGCTGCAGCTGACCCGTTACCAGTGGACCGTGTTCGCGGCGGCCTGGCTCGGCTGGGGCTTCGACGTCTTCGACGGCCTGCTGTTCAACTACGTCGCGCCCAATGCCATCCCCACGCTGCTGGGTCTCGCCATCGGCTCGCCCGAGGCCAAGTCGGCATCGCTCTACTGGACGGGGCTGCTGACCTCGATCTTCCTGCTGGGCTGGGCCACCGGTGGCGTGGTGTTCGGCCCCATCAGCGACCGCTTCGGCCGGCGCAACACCCTGATGGTGACGATGCTGCTCTACGCGCTCGGCACCGCCGCCTGCGCCTTCGTCACGGACATCTGGCAACTCATCGCCTGCCGGATCATCGCGAGCCTCGGCATCGGCGGCGAGTGGGCGGCGGGCGCGGCCATGGTGGCCGAGGTGGTCCCCGACCGGAAGCGCGTCGAGGCCGGCGCCCTGCTCTACACGGCGGCACCCTTCGGGCTGTTCCTCGCCACGGGCATCAATGCGCTCGTCGCCGGCTGGCTCTTCGCCGACGACCCGGCCATGTCGTGGCGGTTCGTGCTGCTGTTCGGCCTGCTGCCGGCGGCCTTCGCCTTCATCGTCCGCTTCTTCGTGAAGGAGCCCGAGCGCTGGCTCGAGGCCGCGGCCGCCGGTGCCACGCGCAAGCCCAGCATCGCCGAGCTCTTCGGGGCGCCGCTGCGGCGCCGGACGTGGAGCGCGCTGCTCATGACCTTCGTGGCGCTGCTGACCTGGTGGAGCTGCAACGCCTTCATCCCGGTGGTGGTGGCGACGCTGGCCCAGGGCGAGGCGGCCCTGCAGGGCCTCGACAAGGCGGCCACGGCGGCGCTGGCCGAAGAGTGGAAGACCATCGCCACCACGGCGTTCAACGTCGGCGGCCTGCTCGGGACGCTGCTGACGATCCCCGTCGCCAAGCGGCTGGGGCGGCGGCCGATGTTCGCCCTCTATTTCGCCGCCGCCGCGCTGTCGCTCTTCATCACGTTCGGCCTCGACCTGCCGGGCACCGTGCGCCTGTACATGTACTTCTTCATCGGGCTGTCGGTGTTCGGCATCTTCGGCAGCTTCACGTTCTACCTGCCGGAGCTCTTCCCGACCCGGCTGCGGGGCACGGGCTCGGGCTTCTGCTACAACATCGGCCGCGTGGTCGCCGCGGCGGGACCCTTCGCCGTGGGCTCGGTGGCCGCCGCCGGCGCCGGCGACCCACAGGTCATCATCAACACGCTGCTGCTGGTGGCCATCGTGCCGCTCGTGGGGCTCGCAGCCATTCCCTGGGTTGTCGAGACCCGGGGGCAGGCGCTGCCCGAGTAGGCCGCCCGGCGGTGCCCCCGCACGGCGGCCCGCCCGAAGCAGCGCGGCAACACGCCGGAAATCTTTACAAAGTCATGACTCCCGCGGGCCTGGCGATGGCCTCACATCCCTGACAGCCAAGGCTTTTCCGATCCGGGGCACGAGATTTGCTTCACCTCGGGAAACACCTGTTGCCCGCCCGGGGAGCCATGCAATGACGTCCGTCCTGTCGACCAGCGCCCGCGCCGCCAGCCTGTCGGTGCTGGTCCTGGCTTCCGCCGCCGCCCCGGCCGCCGTGATCATCAACAACAGCACCCAGGGCTTCTACAACGCCGGCCTCGGCACGCTGCTCGATTCACCGTCGGGCGTGGTCACCTCGGGCCCGTTCCCCTGCGCCAACGTGCAGTGCGGCGACAGCACCCAGGCCTACGCCACGGCGCCCAACCTCGCCGCGGCGGCAGCCCCGCTGGGCACCTGGCTGACCAATGCCGCCCCGACCGGCGGGACGTGGTCGGCAGGCCCCGTGGCCATCCCGGGCACCTGGGCCATCAATCACGAGACCGCCATCTCCTACGCCTTCAGCTCGCCCTTCGGCTACGACAACGTCAGCCTGCGACTCGGGGTCGATAACGGCATCTTCGTCTGGCTGAACGGCAACTACCTGTTCGGCGCCCGGGCCGCCGGCGGCTCGGTCCTCGGCGAGTACTCGCTGTCGCTGGGCACCATCGGCGGCGGCACCAACTACCTGCAGATCCTCCGCGAGGACCACGGCGGCGCGACCGGTTACGCCATCGAGATGACCGGCGACCCCCGCCGCACGCCGGTGCCGGAGCCTGCCACGCTGGCGCTGCTCGGCATCGGCCTGCTGGGCGTCGGGGCCGCAGCACGGCGTCGCGCAGCCCTGGGCTGACGCCGTCACGCATCAGCGTCCTGCCGGGCGTTGACGCACAGCCGGCCCGATCCCCGGCGGCCGGTGCCAGGCCATCGTCGCCGGATGAGCCCGCCGGCAGTCTTCATTGATACGGACCCGCGGAAGGCGTGATCCCGCGCCGTCAATGACTCGTCAGCGCTTCGCGGCAACCAGCTGGTCGCGGACGTCCTCGTAGCCCTGCCGGAAGCCGAACACCCCCGAGGTCGACGGCTTGCCGCCGGTGCTGTTGATGCGGTACCCCATCGGGCGGTCCGCGTCGTCGGTCCAGAGGTCGAACTCCATCACGAAGACGCCGCCGTCCGGCGTGGGGATGCGCTCGATCATCTCGAAGTCGCGGATCGTCATCGTCGAGCCGTCGGCCCGCTTCACCGGCACCTCGCGGCGCAGGCGCAGCGCCGCCCGCTGGTTGTCGGGGCTCGTGACGGGACGGGGCAGGTCCTGGGCCGCCCACTGGAATGCCTGCACACCGCCCTTCGCCCGGTCGTAGTGGCGGGTCATGACGAACATCGGGGCACCGCTCGGCGCCATGTCCATGAAGCACCCCTCGGCGCAGGGAATCTCCGCATCGATGGCGGTCTTCTCGCCCCGCACGCGGATGGCGACGGCGCCGGGCTTCGCCTGCATGTCGATGCGCACCGGGTCGTCTTCATAGAGGCCACGCCCCGTGGCGGCGACGGCCTTCCACGCGGCGTCGTAGTCGTAGCGGGCCTGCACGCGCAGGGCCCCATCGGTCATCGTCGTGGCCGACAGCAGCGTCACGCCACCGTCGGGGCGGCGCAGGAACTCGAAGGTCTCCGTGCGCGCGAAGGGCGGCAGCCCGGCCACGACGAAGGTGCCGGAGTCGAGCACCTTCACCCCCTTGACGCCGGCGAGGGTGAGGCCGTCGTCCGCTACGGCGAGCGGTGCGGCGAGGGTGGCGGTCATGGCCACCATGGCCAGTCTGTACTTGAGGTTCACTCGTTCTCTCCGCTGCAGTCGATGGACGGGGACGGACAACGTCTGGAGGCACGCCGGCGGGTGGTGCCCGACGAGCCCGGCGCACGGCTCACTTCAGCGCGAGGACCTCGCGACCGGCCGCATCCCGCTCCCAGCGAAAATACCGGTCAACCCACGCCGCGTCGATGGCCTCCGGGTTGTCGTAGGGCGTCCGTGCCGCATCCAGCCGCAGCGCCCCGGGCTTGCCGGTGGCCAGGTCCACCACCAGCAGCAGGTCGAAGCGCTCGCCGCCGCGGCCATAATCCCGGCCCTCGGCCAGCAGCGCCAGCCGCGTCCGGCCAGGCGAGAAGGCCAGCGCCGGGCTGTTGCTGGCGTTCATCTCGACAACGGACTCCCCCTCGCCCTCGCGGGCCCAGGGCTCGACCGGGAACGTGGCCAGCGTCTCCGCGTCCAGCACCAGCCGGTGGCGGACATAGAGCCAGCGGCCGCCGGACAACGCCGTCTGCGGCGCCGCCTCGACCCGGTCCTGCCCGAAGCCCGGGAACTGCGCACCCGGCTGCCCGGCCGGGCCATCCAGCCACTGCAGGGTGTCGCTGCCGGAATCGGGCACCAGTGCCTGTACATCGAGCCGCCCGCCCGCATCGGTCACGAGATGCAGGTTGGGCCCGCTGCTCAGGAGCAACGTGGGCTGCTGCGCGAGGGGGAGCTGCAGCACCTGCCAGAAGCGGTCGACGCCGTCACCGATGGTCACCGGGCGACCGCCCCAGACCACCCCGTACTCCCGCACGGCGTAGCTGCCGAAGGGATTGCCGGTGCGCATCCACCGGCCGCTGTCGCCGACCCGCCGCGCATGGGCCGTGATCTCGAACGGCCCCACCTGTCGGGGCGGCAGCTCGGCCCCGCACCCGGCCGGGGCGGCCGCGGTGGCGGCAATGCCCAGGGCGGCAAGCCAGGATCGGAACGGGAACAGGGCCATGCAGCACTCCCGGGGGCCGGCGGCCCCGCCTCGACGGACATCGATGGCCGGCGCCCGGCGCCCGCCCCAGGTAGCTTCGCCCCTCGCGGTTTTGCAGCGCAAGGGTGCCGGGTCACAATGGGCCCATGGCCCCTACCCCCGCGCTGCGCACCCGTGACCTCACCAAGGTCTACCGCTCCGGCGAAGTCGAGGTGCACGCCCTGCGGGGCGTCTCCCTCGACCTGTATCCGGCGGACCTGATCGTCCTGCTAGGCCCCTCGGGCAGCGGCAAGTCGACGTTGCTGAACATCCTCGGCGGCCTCGACACGGCGTCGGGAGGCGAAGCCTGGTTCGGCGACCTGCAGCTGACCGGGCTCGACGACCGCGGGCTGACGCGCTACCGCCGCGCCCACGTCGGCTTCGTCTTCCAGTTCTACAACCTGATCCCGAGCCTCACGGCGCTGGAGAACGTGGCGCTGGTCACCGAGATCGCCGAGCGGCCCATGTCGCCCGAGGAAGCCCTGCGCATCGTCGGCCTCGGCGAGCGGCTCCATCACTTCCCGGCCCAGCTGTCGGGCGGTGAGCAGCAGCGGGTCGCCATCGCCCGGGCCATCGCCAAGCGGCCCGGCATCCTGCTCTGCGACGAGCCCACGGGGGCCCTCGACAGCCGCACCGGCATCCTCGTGCTCGAAGCCATCGAACGCATCCATGCCGAACTGGGGACCACCACGGTGCTGATCACCCACAATGCCGTCATCGCCGACATGACCGACCGGGTGCTCGTCATGGGCGACGGCCGCATCCTCGAGGAGCGGCACAACACCCGGCGCCGGCGCGCCGCGGAGCTGTCCTGGTAGCCCCGCCATGACGCCCCTCAACCGCAAGCTCTACCGCGACCTGTGGCGCCTGCGCGGGCAGGTGCTCGCCATTGCGCTCGTGATCGCGTCGGGGATCGCGGTGCTGGCCATGTCGCTGACGTCGATGGAGGCCCTCACCGACACGGCGCTGGCCTACTACGAGCGCTACCGGTTCGCCGACGTCTTCGCCCGGGTGGAGCGGGCCCCGGGCTACATGGCCGACCGCATCCGCGCCCTGCCCGGCGTACAGTCGGTGGACACGCGGGTGGTGAAGTCCGCCATCCTCGACATGCCCGGCTTCGACGAGCCGGTCATCGGCCAGCTGGTCTCGGTGCCGGAGCGGGCGACGCCGCCACTGAACCAGCTCGCCCTGCGCAGCGGGCGACTGCCGCGGGTGGGCCACCCCGACGAGGCCATCCTCTCGGAGCCCTTCGCCGAGGCCCATGGCCTGGGCCCGGGTGGCCGCTTCGGCGCAGTGATCAACGGCAACCGCCGGACGCTGACCGTGGTCGGCATCGCGCTGTCGCCGGAGTTCGTCTACACCATCGGCCCCGGCGCGCTCATGCCGGACGACCACCGCTTCGGCATCGTCTGGCTGGGCGAGGAGGCCCTGCAGGCCGCCTTCGACCTCAAGGGCGCGTTCAACCAGGTGTCGCTGTCGCTGCTGCGGGGCACGGACCCGGAACTCGTCATCCGCCGGCTCGACCAGATGCTGGCCCGCTACGGCGGCGTCGGCGCCTACGCCCGGGCCGACCAGATGTCGAACTGGTTCCTGATGAACGAGATCCGCCAGCTCGAGAGCCTGGCAGCGATCCTGCCGACGGTGTTCCTGGCGGTCGCCGCCTTCCTCACCAACATGGTGCTGGCGCGGCTCATCGCCATGGAGCGCAGCGAGATCGGCCTGCTCAAGGCCTTCGGCTACACGAACGCGACGATCGCCTGGCACTACGTCAAGTTCGTCATCGGCGTCGCGGTGGTCGGCATCCTGATCGGCTGGGCGGCGGGCTACTGGTTCGGGCTGCTGAACACGCGGCTCTACGCAGACTTCTACCGCTTCCCGTTCCTGCTGTTCGACCCGTCGCCCCGGGCCTTCGTCATCGCGGCACTGGTGAGCGTGGCCGCGGCCCTGGCAGGCACGCTGGGCGCCGTGCGGGCCGGCGTGCGCATCCCGCCGGCCGAGGCCATGCGGCCGCCGTCGCCGCCGATGTTCCAGCGCACGCGACTCGGCCGCAGCCGTCTGTTCGCCGCCCTCGACCAGCCGACGCGCATCCTGCTGCGGCAGATCGGCCGGTATCCGGTGCGGTCGACGCTGACGTCGCTGGGCACCGGCATGGCTGTCGCCGTGCTGGTCAGCTCGCTGCAGTGGCTCGACTCCATCAACCACCTGGTCGACGTGTACTTCCAGCAGGCCCAGGCCCAGGACGTCACGGTGGGTTTTGCCACCACGAAGTCGAGCGAGGTCGAGCGCGACCTGGGCCGCCTGCCGGGCGTCGTCACGACGGAGTCGATGCGCGCCGTGGCGGCCAAGCTCCGCTTCGGCCCCCGGGAGGAGCGCCAGGCGCTGCAGGGCGTGCCGGCGCACCAGGAACTGAGCCGGGTCTACGACGCATCGGGGCATGCGCTCGAGATGCCGCCCGACGGCCTCGTCATCTCGACCATGCTCGCCGAGATGCTGGACGTAGGCATCGGCGACCGCATCACCGTGGAGGTGCTGGAGGGCCGGCGCCCGGTCTTCGAGGTGCCCGTCGCGGCGACCTTCGAGACCTACATCGGCAGCCCGGCCTACCTCGACATCCGGGCACTCAACCGGCTGATGCACGAGCGGCCGTCGGTCAACAGCGTGCACCTGCGGCTCGACCGCAACGAGATGCAGGATTTCTACCGCGAGCTCAAGGCCGTCCCGCAGGTGGCCTGGCTGTCGCTGAAGGAGGCCGCCGTCGCCACCTTCCACGATACGCTCGCGAAGACGCTGCTGATCTTCATCGGCTTCTTCGTGGTCTTTGCCTGCACGCTGGCCTTCGGCGTGACCTACAACGCGGCGCGCATCGCGCTGTCCGAACGCGGGCGTGAACTGGCGACGCTGCGGGTGCTCGGCTTCACGCGCGCGGAGATCTCGTACATCCTGCTGGGCGAGATCGGCTTCCTCACCCTGGTGGCCCTGCCGCTTGGCTGCGTGCTGGGCTACGCCCTCGGCGCGCTGATCCTGCGGGCCTTCAAGACCGAGCTGTACCGCATCCCGATGGCGATCCAGCTCGAAACCCTCGGACTTGCCGTGCTGATCATCCTGTCCGCTACGGTATTCTCCGCCTTCCTCGTCCGCCGGCGACTCGACCATCTGGACCTGATCGCCGTGCTCAAGACCCGCGAATGACCTGACCCATGGAACTCTCCGCCCAGACCCGCCGCCTGCTCTTCTGGCTGCCCCTGGCCGTGGCCGGCATCGCGGGCCTCGCCTGGCTGCTGCGGCCCCAGCCCGTGCCGGTGGACCTCGTGACCATCGGCAGCGGCCCGATCCAGGTCACCGTCAGCGACGAGGGCCAGACCCGCGTCAAGGACGTCTTCGTCGTCTCGGCGCCGCTGCCGGGGCTGATGCAGCGGATCACGCTGAAGGCCGGCGACGAGGTGGTGGCCCAGAAGACGGTCGTTGCCCGGATCGCGCCGAACGACCCGAACTTCCTCGACGCCCGCAGCGAGCAGGAGGCCCGGGCAGCGCTGCGCCGGGCCGAGGCCGAGCGCGACTTCGCCGCCGCCGAGCTCGAACGCTTCCAGCGACTGGCCGCGAGCGGCGTCATCTCGGCGAACGACCTCGACGCCGCGCGGCGCCGCGCCCAGACCACCACGGCCGCCGTCGAGGAGGCCCGCGCTCGGCTCACGGCGCCAGCGTCCACCAAGCGTCGCCGCGGGCCCGACTGCGACTGCGTCGACGTCTATTCCCCGGTGTCGGGCCGCGTGCTGCGGGTACTGCAGGAGAGCGAGGCGGTCGTGGCGCCCGGCACCGCGCTCATCGAGATCGGCGACCCGGAGAACCTCGAGGTGTTCGTCGACCTGCTCTCCACCGACGCCGTCCGGGTCGAGCCGGGGCAGCGCGTGCTGGTCGAAGCCTGGGGCGGCGGGCCGCCGCTGTCGGGCCGGGTCCGGCGCATCGAGCCCTTCGGCTTCACCAAGATCTCGGCGCTGGGCATCGAAGAGCAGCGCGTGAAGGTGCTCATCGATTTCAGCGACGACCGCGAACGCTGGAAGCGGCTCGGCCACGGCTACCGCGTCGAGCCGCGCATCGTGCTGGCCGAGGCCGACGAGGTGCTCAAGGTGCCCCAGGCGGCGCTCTTCCGCGAGAACGGCACCTGGTCGGTCTTCGTCGACGAAGGCGGCCGGGCGGAGCTGCGCACCGTCGAGCTCGGCCTCGAGAACGGCCTCGAGGCCCAGGTACTGAAGGGCCTCGCCGAAGGCGAGCGCGTCGTGCTGCAGCCGGGCGGCCGGGTCAGCGCCGGCACCAGCATCAAGCCGCGGGCCTGAGGCTGGCCATGGCGCTGCCCGCCACGCGCCGCGAGTTCCTGCGCTTCACGCTGCTCGCCGGCGCCGGCCTGTCGCTCGGCATCGTCTGGCGCGAGGGGACCGCCGCCACCACGGGTGGCGAGGGCGCAGCCTTCGTCCAGCCATTCCTGCGGATCGACGGCGACGGCGTCGTCACCGTGATCTGCAAACACAGTGAGCTGGGGCAAGGGGTCCACACGGGACTCGCCACGCTGCTCGCCGAAGATCTGGATGCCGACTGGTCGCAGGTGCGCACCGAAGCCGCGCCGGCCGGCGCGCCGGGCTACGGCAACCTGGCCTGGAACCCCGATGGCTCGATCCAGGGCACGGGCGGGTCGACGTCGATCTTCAATTCCTGGGAGCAGCTGCGCCGGGCCGGCGCCACGGCCCGGGCCATGCTCGTGGCTGCTGCCGCCAGGCAGTGGCAGGTCGACGCCGCGGAGGTCGAGGTCGCGGCCGGTGTCATCCGCCACCCGTCCTCGGGCCGACAGGCGGGCTTCGGCGCCCTGGCCGCCGCGGCGGCGCGCGAGCCTGTACCGTCGCAGGTCACGCTGAAGGACCCGGCCCGCTTCCGGCTCATCGGCAAGGCCGCCCTGCCGCGCACCGACAGCGCGGCGAAGGTCCGCGGCGTCGGCCCCTACAGCATCGACCACGCGCTGCCGGGCCTGCAGGTAGCAGTGCTCGCGCGCCCGCCGCGCTTCGGCGCCCGGGTAGGCCGCGTGGACGACGCGGCGGCCCGCCAGGTTCCCGGCGTCGTCGACGTCGTGACCGTACCGCGGGGCGTGGCCGTCATCGCCCGGGACACCTGGAGTGCGATCCGCGGCCGGGCCGCGTTGCGCATCGACTGGGATGAGACGGCCGCCGAGACCCGCGGCACCGACGCGCTGCGGGCCGAGTTCCGCCGCCTCGCGCGGGAACCGTCGGACCTCGTCGTCGTGCGGCGGGGCACGGCCACCACTGCGCTGGCCGACGCCACCACGCGCGTCGAGGCGGAATTCGAGTTCCCCTACCTGGCCCACGCGCCGATGGAGCCGCTGGGCGCCGTGTGCGCCCTGTCGGCGGAGCGCTGCGAGATCTGGGCCGGGTCGCAGCTGCAGGCCGCCGACGTTGTCGTGGCCGCAGTGACCGCCGGCCTTCGCCCGGACCAGGTGGTGCTGCACACGCTACCCTCCGGCGGCAGCTTCGGCCGGCGGGCCAACGCCATGGCCGACTTCATCGGTGAGGTGGTGAGCATCGCGAAGGCCACGGGCGGCCGCTACCCGGTGAAGCTCACGTGGACCCGGGAGGACGACCTCACCGGCGGCATGTACCGGCCCATGAACCTGCACCGTCTCGAGGCAGGCCTGGACGCCGACGGGAAGCTCATCGCCCTCCGCCAGCGCATCGTCGGGCAGTCCATCACCATCGGCACGAGCTTCGCGCCGCTGACGGTGATCAACGGCGTCGACATCGTCGCTACCAGCGGCACGGCGGCCGAGCAGTATCCGATCCCCCACGTCGACGTCACCTGGACGAACCCGGCCGTCGGGGTCCCGGTGCTGTGGTGGCGGTCCGTGGAGCACACCCACACGGCCTTCTCGAAGGAAGTGCTCATCGACGAGCTCGCCCGCCGCGCCGGGCAGGACCCGCTGGCCTACCGGCTGGCATTGCTGAAGGACGACCCCCGCGCCACGGCGGTACTGAAGCTTGCCGCGGCCAGGGCCGGCTGGGGCACGCCCGCGCCGGCCGGCGTCGCGCGCGGCCTCGCCATCCAGGCGAGCTTCGGCACCGTCGTCGCCCAGGTCGCCGAGGTCCGCCTCGCCGGCGGCCGCCCGCTCGTCGAGCGCGTCACCTGCGCCGTCGACTGCGGCATCGCCGTGAACCCGGACGTCGTGCGCCAGCAGATGGAGGGCGGGATCCTGTTCGGGCTGAGTGCGGCGCTCGGCAACGCCATCACCCTGACCGACGGCCGCGTCGACCAGCGCAACTTCGATACCTACCCGAGCCTGCGCCTCGCCGAGGCGCCGCGCATCGACGTCCACATCGTGCCGTCGACGAACCCGCCCACCGGAGCCGGCGAGCCGGCCGTGCCGGTCATCGCGCCGGCGGTGGCGAATGCAGTGTATGCACTGACCGGAAAGCCGCTTCGCCGGCTGCCGTTCCCGGCCTGAGGCAGCTGGGGGCGGATCGACGCCCGCGGCTCGAGGCGACCTGCTCGACAGGGTCAGACTGTCTGGCAGCGGTCTGCCGGCTGGCACGCACAGTCTGCGTCAGCCGGAGCGGTACAGCCGACGGCGCTGATCCTTCGCGAAGGCCTCGCCATCGGACACCTGGTAGCCGAGCGCGGCGGCCTTCTCGAAGAACCCCGGCGCGGGCAACTGCCCTGGCGACAGGCGTTGCCGAAGCACGGCCGCGCGAAGCGGCTTGCCAGCCCGGGCGTCTTCCTCCATCAGCTGTTCCAGCCGGGCGGTGAGGTCAGCCACCCTCAGGCCCAGCTCCCGCGCGAGGTCGCCGTAGGTGATGGTCTGCCCCGCGGCAGCGATGGCCGCGAGGCGCGCTTCAAGCGTCATCGAAGGGGCTCCTGTCACTGGCATGCATGATCCGGCCGGAGATCCCGACGGCGAATCGGCAATCATCCGGCCGCCGCGTGGGATCGGGGAGGCGGCACCGGCCTGACGAGGCCAGCCGCGCCTCGGCAGCGCCCGCCGCGGCCGCTACGGCGCGAACGTGTACGCCGGCCTCTCGAGCGCCCCGCCCGGATCCTTGAGGATCGCCGGGTACCGCTCGCGCACGATGTCGAGGAAGCTCTCCGGGAGTTCGTCGAACCGCGCGAACTTGCGCCCGCTGCCGCGGGAGAGCATGTAGCCCGGCCGGTCCCCCATCTTCATCCAGTCGAGCCAGCTCGACACCGAGTTGAACGTGACGTGGCCCGGCACGCTTTTCAGCGCAGGATCGGCGAGCGCGGCGCGGCTGCCCTGGTAGGTGGACCAGTCGGAGACCCAGAACCGCGGCGCGCCCTCGGCCAGGGGCGTGACCCGGGCGGTGGTGTCGTCGCGGATCCACACGTCGTCGCCCTCGACGGCGAACACCTTCGTCAGCGGCTCGATCTCGAGCTTCACGCCCGGCAGGCCGGAGGGGTATTCGGTCCCGGAGTCGCGGTACGTGATGGTGGTCGGGCCGACCAGCGAATCCTTGCGGGGCAGCGACTCGCCCGTGTACGGATTGACGACGACCTCGGTCCGGCGACCGGTGCCGAGGTCGGTGAAGAAGACCATCTCGAGGGACGTCCCCGCGAACCCGCCGGGCACGTCGTGGGTTCGCGCGATGTTGCCGATCTCCATGCCGAAGAGCGGCGTCAGGCGGTTGTCCACGAGGCCGTACTTCGTCGCGCGCATCCACCAGAAGGCGAGCGTGTCGCCCTCGGCATAGCGCAGCCGGCGCCAGGCGCGCAGCAGGTTGTCCGGCTGGTTGGCGGCCGCCAGCGCGTCGCTGTCGGCGGCGCCTGCGATGGCGGGCAGGGCCAGGGAGCCCGCGGCCAGCTTCAGTACCAGGCGCCGGGTCAGGCCGGCCTCGCGCGTCCCATCCATCGCAACCTGCTCCACGGTGGGCAACCCACGCCAAGGCTGCCACGCGGCGAGCGGCACACCAAGGCTGCGATGCAATCCGCCGCTTGGACGCGACGCCAGCCGAGAGGTCATCGCGACGGCGGGACCCGTGACGCCATGGCACGATGGGACCGCATGGCTGAACTGCACCCCGCCCTCGAAACGCTGCTGCTCGTGATCATGGCCAACCTCGCGCCGTGGGTGCTCGCGCGGCTGTTGCGGGGCCGCTGGGCCGCGCCCCTGGACGGCGGACTGGTGCTGGCCGACGGCGAGCGCCTGCTCGGCGCCCACAAGACCTGGCGCGGTGCCATCGCGGGCAGTGCGGCCTGCGCGGCGGTCGCCGCCACCCTCGGCTACGGCTGGCGGCTCGGCGCACTGTTCGGCCTGCTGGCCCTGACAGGCGACGCGCTGTCGAGCTGCGTGAAGCGGCGCCTGCGCCGCCGCCCCGGCACCGAGGTTCCGGGGCTCGACCAGCTGCCCGAGGTGCTGCTGCCGTGCGTGGTGCTCGCGCGGCCGCTCGGCCTCAGCCTCGGCGCCATCGCGGCCGTCGCCGCCGCGTTCTATGTGCTTAACGTGGCGGCGACCGGGATCCGGCAATCCTGACGCGACGGTCCCGGCCCGGCAGCCGCGTCAGGTGACGTTGCCGCCGGGCACCACGGCCGTCGTGTCGGAATCGCGCAGCCAGATCTGGCGCGGCGCGTAACCGTACTTCCGCATCATGTGCTCGGTGTAGACGATCCGCTCCGGGTCGAGTCGCAGCAACTGCCCCCGCGGTGGCGAACCGCCGACCTTGCCCAGCTCGAAGGCCGAGGCTGGCCACTTGAACACCTTCATGCCGCGCTCCCACTCGGGCGTACCCGGGTCGAGCAGCGTGCCGCGGCCGAACACCTGGCAACCCATGACGCAGGCCCAGCCGGCCATGGGATTGGCGACGGCCAGGGTGATGCGGGGGTCGCGGCGGATCGCCCAGACCTTGGGGCTGTTGGGCTGCGGGAAGATGTAGATGGCGAAGTGGTCGAAGTAGAACTCGAGGGGACTGACGATGGGCGAGCCGTCCTTCCGCACCGTGCCGAGGTAGCCGATGTTGGTCATGGTCAGGACGCGCTCGATGCGCTCCTCGAGCATGGCCTTCGGCATCTGCTGGGTCGGCCAGGGTTCCTGCTCGAGCCACGGGTGGGCGACGCTCATGGGCTGCTCCTTGACGGTGTCGGTGGACGGAACTACTCGCGGTTCGTGCGGGCGCGGGGCTTCAGGTCGGCGTAGTTCGGGCGCAGCGCCGCGAGCTCCGCCTTCTGCCAGGCCGACGTGTACAGCGGGACAGTCGTGCCCTGGGCGACACGCGCCTTGCCGTTGGCCACCGGGGCACGCGGCGGGACCGGGGTCTTCGTCGCCGTGGCGGTGGGGGCCGCGGCCGGCTTGTCGGCCGCGAGGACCGGGGTGGTCGCGATGACCAGGGCGGGCATCAGGGCGATGAGCAGCTGCTTCACGTTCGACCTCCGTCAACTGTGGTCCGTATCTTCGCACGGCCCGTCGGCCGGGTGGCAGAATGCGGCGCCTTACCCGAAGCCGGCCAACCGACACGAGAACAGGCCCCGGACCATGACCACCGCCATCCCCGAGATCGTCACCCTGCAGGGCCACATCCTGTCCCAGCAGGCCCGTTACCCCGAGGCCAGCGGCACGCTGACGTGGATCCTCTCGGCCCTGTCCATCTCCGCGAAAATGATCGCGGCCCAGGTGCGCAGGGCCCGCCTGAACGACGTGCTCGGCGCCGTCGGCAGCGACAACGTGCAGGGCGAGCAGCAGCAGAAGCTCGACGTCATCGCCAATGAAATCCTGCTGCGCACGCTGGGCAAGCGGCACGGTGTCGCAGTGGTGGCCTCCGAGGAGAACGAGGAGCCGGTCATCATCCGCAACGAGCGGGAGGGCGAGCGGAAGTACTGCGTGCTGTTCGACCCCCTCGACGGCTCGTCGAACCTCGACGTGGCCGGCGGCGTCGGCACGATCTTCAGCATCCTGCGCGAGGACCGGCGGGCCGCTACACCTGAGGCGTCGCTGCTGCAGCCGGGCGCGCAGCAGGTGGCGGCGGGCTACATCCTGTACGGGCCGTCGACGGTCTTCACGCTGACCATCGGGCTCGGCGTCGACATGTTCGTGCTCGACCCCGCCATCGGCGCCTTCGTGCGCGTCGAGGAGGGCCTGCGCATTCCCGCGGCCAGCAAGAGCTACTCGGTCAACGAAGGCAACCGCCTCAGCTTCCCCGCCGGGTACCAGCAGTACCTCGACTGGGCCCAGCGCAACGGCTACTCGAGCCGCTACGCCGGCGCGATGGTCGCCGACGTGCACCGCATCCTGCTGAAGGGCGGCGTGTTCCTGTACCCGCCGACCAAGAAGGCGCCGGCCGGCAAGCTGCGACTCATGTACGAGGCCAACCCCATGGCCATGCTGGTGGAGCAGGCCGGCGGCCAGGCATTGGCTGCGCCCGGACAGCGCATCCTCGACGTGGCGCCGACGGGCATCCACCAGCGCACGCCGGTGATCATCGGCAGCCCCGACGAGGTGGCGGCAGTGGTCCGGCAGCTGGGGTCATCACCAGCCTGACCGGGGCACGTCACCGGCGCTTCTACCGGGACGGCACGACCTCCGTGCAGCGGCCGATGGCCGCCTGGCTTCACTTCCGGCAGCAGCTGGAAATGGGGGGAGTCCCGCATCAGCAGATCAGCGTCAGAAAGCTTTACAGCTGCTTATCGATCAACGAGCGCCGGCGGTACGAAGTCCTGTCGCTTCGGGTACTTGGATCCTTGGTCCGGTTCTTGCAGATGGGCAGCCCGACTGCTTCCCCCATCACCGGACGAGTGCCCCATGAAGATATCCCGTACGACCATCGCCTGCCTGCTGGCCGCCGCTGCCTCTGCGTCACCGGTCCACGCGGCGCTGCTACAAGGGCCCGGCTATATCACGGCTACCACCACGATGGCGGCCTGTGAGCTGAGCACCTGCCTCGGCGTCGGCCTGGATATCAACCAGGTCGCTGACAACAGCACCGACGACTTCAACGGATGGGCCGGACAGAGCGGCTTGCTGGGCACCATCAAGCTTGATTTGCTGGGCACTTTCGATCTCACTGAGTTCTTGTTGTGGAACGACGTCAACGTCTTCGCCGAAGGCGTCCGGACCTTCCGGCTGCATTTCTTCGATGCGTCTGATCAGCTGCTGGGCTCGACCGCCACGCTGGCGGCAATCAGCCAATTCCCTGCGCAGGCCTACAGCCTGGGCACCGTGGCCGGGGTCAGTCGCGTCGACATGGAGGTGCTCAGCGCATCGGGCCGCATAGAGATCCGTGAAGTCGCGTTCAATGGCAACGCCGTGGTGCCGCTGCCGGGCGCGCTGTGGCTGCTCGGCTCCGGCGTCGCGAGCCTCGTTCTCCGGCGGCGCCGCATTCGCTGACAGGGCTGCCTTTCGCCCGGGATCAACGAGCTTCACCGGCGCACTGCGACTGGCAACCTGGGACCACCTGCCCCGGAGCCGGGCATGGCACGGCTCCGGTGACGGCAGCATCCCGCCCAGGAAACCGGAAAGTGATCCTCGGCAGCCCCGACGAGGTAGCGGCGGTGCTTCGGTACCTGGGGCCGGCCGGCGCCTGACGGCACGGCCCATGCTCCGGCGCAGCCGTCGCGCCGGAGCGCCCTGCCCCTCGCAGCCGCGCCGCCCCTCAGCCGGTATCGTGCACGCGGTCGCCGCCGGCCAGGTGTTCCCGGGCGGCCTTGGCGAGTTGCTGGTCGAAGGTGGCGAGGGGTGCACCCACCTGCTCTGCCACCCACAGGTAGGCGGCGTCGTAGGCGGTCAGGCCATAGCGGCGCGCCAGCTCGACCACCCCGGCCACGTCGACTGCGTGGCATTCGATGCCCATGCGGGCATATGCGCCCAGGGCGGAGGTGGCCTTGCTGGCCGACAACTGCTCGCGCTGCAGCTTGCGCAGGGCAACGCTCGCCATCTCGTGGTCGAGCAGGAAAGGGGCGTGCAACACACGCGCTGCCAGCATTGCCTCGGCCTTGTCCCCGTCGCTCTCCTCGAACACGAGGGCGGCCACGACGCTGGCATCCACCACGAGCGGGGAACGCAGCGCGTAGGCTGCAGGCGGTTCGGCCACCCAGAGTTTTCGGGACGCCATCTTCATGGTTCAGCGGCTGTCCCGCATCTTGCGGATGAAGTCCACCGAGCTCTCGGTGCCGCCCGGGAAGAGCTCCTTGGCCAACCGGGCAACTTCCTCGACGGTCATCGGCGGCTTCCGTGCGGACCCGGGCGTTCCCCCCAAGGGTCGCGCCGATGCCCCGGTCGCACTCTCCAGGATGCTCAGCAGCTCCTGCTGCAGCGACCGCCGGTTGCGGGCCGCACGCTTGCGCAGGCGTTCGGCCAGGTCGTCAGGGACATTCTTGACCGACAGGTTTACGGGCATGGCTGGCTCCACTATGGATCCGTGGCGCCATACTGGAACCGACGGCCGGGGCCGGTCAAGGCCAGGCACCGGGTTCTCCGGCACCCGTTACCCCGGGTTCCCGGGCGAGCCGGTCCGGCCACCCGGCCTGCACCTTCGCCATGAGGTCGGGGGCCGCCGCCCTCTGGGACAGCCCGCGGTTTCAGCCGGCGAACTCCGCCGGCCCATGCCCGGAGTCGGTCGACCCTGAGGCAGCAACGCCCACGATGCACCGGGTGTTGCAACCGCACCCGGGGCTTCGCGAGTAACGACCGGACGCTGCCTGCGCGGTGCGCTCCACCTCCACGCGCCACGCCACCTCGACTGCCGGGCGGATTGGGCGAATTCCGCTACCGCGCCGGCCTCGGCGCCCAGCGACTGTCAGCCTTGCGCGTCAGGGCTTCCACAGGGAGACGGTCCGCGATGCGCGGATGCGCCGGTCCCGGCTGGCGAGTGGTAGCCGGTGGGCTTTCGCCGTCGCGACGATCAGGCGGTCCGCCGGGTCGCCATGGAAGCGTCCCGGGAGGCTGTCGAGTGCAGCGATGACCGGAACGTCGATTGGCAGCACGGTCACCACCGCGGGTGATGCCGCGCGGCGCAGCCAGTCGGTGAGGGGCAGCGGCAGCGCGAGTCGCCTCCGGGCATGGAGCATCTGGGCCTCCCAGAGGCTGATGGCGGCAAGACACAACTCGCCCGCAATTGCGGCGGTGTCGAGGGCGGTTCGCTCCCGGTCCGTGAGTGCAGGGTCGCCGGTCAGCCACCACACCCAGATGTGGGTGTCGAGCAACGCCCTCAACGCAGCGCCTCGAAGTCTCCGTCGCGCAGCACTGATTCGCCCGGCTCCGCCTGCAGCCGGCCGCCCAGCGCCCGCAGCTGCTCCCAGGGCTTCATGCCGGCGATATCAGCCGACGGCGATCGTTCCAGCTGGGCAACGGCCTTGCCACGGCGCCTGATGGTGACCGGCTTGCCGGTCTTCTCGACACGGCGCACGATCTCCAGGCAGCGCTGCTTGAACTCAGTGATTGAAATGTCCATTTTCGAAGTGTAGATGGCCATTTTGGCGCCGGCAACCCGGGAATGCCGTCTGTTCAAACGGAAACCCGCGACAGAGGGGCCGAATCTCGCCTCGGGGCCCGCTGGCCATGGGAGCTCATAGCCAAGCTAGCTACAGGTTTGGGGCTCAGGTCAAGGTCGAGTCCTCCGCCTCACCAGGTGCTTCGATCCACTACAGATAGTCGCTGGCGAGGGCGCCGCGGTACAACTCAGCAACGTCGCGTGCATGGGCGATGGCATCGCGTACATCCTCCCTGGTAAGGTCCAGCACGCGCAGCTTCTTGTCCACCTCCGCGATGGACTCGACGCGACGGTAGGCATCCGCGTGTGACGCCGCGTACTCCGCCAACCCCTGAAGCTTGGGCAGCGCATCGCCGAGGTGATACCCGTGCGGGTCAACAATGTCGGCGACGACCGTGCCGTCCTTCTGCTTCGCGAAAAAGACGAAGTCCGGGCGAACGATCTTGTACTGATCGCCCGCGCGATACGCCACGCCGAGAGATGACTGCCCGGGCTGCTGCGGGTTGCGATACCAGCAATGGAAACCGGCACGCTTGGCCTCGGTCGCGATAACGGCCTTTTCCCAAGAGTTCATTTCGGCCGGGTAGTTGCCGTCCTCATCACAGAGCAAGTGGTCGCGCCAGACTGGCAGAGGCGTGGCCCGGTCGCCTTCAAGGGCAGTGGCCGGCTCATCCTTGGCTTCGGGCTTGACCAGATCCACGTCCTGCGGCTCGCTGCTCATCTCCCGCACCTGTCGATAGGCTTCCTGCCGGTCGTGCGAGAGGGCCTTGATATCCACGCGGTACTTCGCGAACCACGCTTTGGCCAGCTTGTCCGCTTCCGAATCGAGATACGGCTGCAGATCGGCGATCAATCCCAGCGCCGCGATGTCGACCCGCGCCTCCACCAGTGCTTCGAGGTATTCCTCGGAGTCGTCTGCGCTGGCGGTGCGCAGGGCCACGGCTTCGGTATACGTGCGGGCGATGTCAGGCGTGATGACTCGCGCCGCACGGCGGAATGCATCGTCGATGACGGCCATGTCAGCGTCTTCCCAGAACTGATTGAAGGACTTGTACCTGCCCTTCATGTCTGCCACCACAGACTGTCCCTCGACCTTCATCACCGCTTCGCGCCTGGCACGGATCTCGTCGCGCCAGCGCGCCTGGGCGGCATCCAGGACCTTGTGCAACTCGGCATGGGCCTTCTTGCCAGCATCCGGCAAGAGCCCGTCCCACGCCAGCTCGTGCGCCAGTGCGGTCAGTCGCCTGGGTGGTCGCGCGCCGCGCTGTGGGCGCGTCTGGCAAGGCAGTGATTCGAACTTCTCCCAGACGGCTTCCGCTACTGCGGGATTCGGTCGCATCGTCTTCGGATTGACGAGCACGCGCCCCGCAGGCGGCTGCGCGTCGTCATCGCTGCCGCCGCCCTTGATCAGCGCATCGGCCACCGCCGCCACCGTCTTGGCGTCGAACAGCGGCAACAGGCAATGCACGGAATTCAACTGCTCATTTCCAGGAATTCGCCGGGCCAGCGGCGTACGAACCATGCGGCCGAGCAACTGCGTGATGTGCGTGCGGTCCACTGCAGCGCGGAAAGACACCATCACCTCGGCGCGCGGGCAATCCCAGCCCGTACTGATGGCGTCCTTGGCGATCAGCACGCGAACCCAGGTGGCGTCCTGGACCCGCTCCGGCGAGATATAAGGCACCTTGTACGGGCCGAACTGCTGCGCGCTGTGCTCGCCAAGGACATGCGCCACGCAGTCGCTGGGCAGTTCCGGCCACTGTTTGAAGATCGTTACAAGGGCTTGCCCAATCTCATTCGGATCGGGAGTGTTTGGCACCTGCAGCACCATCAGCGGCAGCACCGCCTGCGAATCGCCCTGCTGCTTCGCATAGTCGGCCCACGCCTGCGACGATGCCCTCAGCTTGTCGGTCGCGCGGCGCACGATCACCGTGTCGAACTTGCCGGCTTCGTCCGGGATGTCGAGGATGATCGTGTCCTTCAACAGACCCGACTCCTGCACCTTCTGCGCATCGACCACCACGTTGGGCAGCGTGCTGCGCCCCTGCGCGCCTTCCATAGCGCGATTGAATCGCTCAACCGTCGCGGAGATGCCCCACACCACGGGAATGCCCGGCACGCCCTGCGCGCCGTTGATCAGCCGCAGCACGATCGTGGCCTTCGCGTTCTGGGCAGCCTTGGTCGGACTGCCCATGCCTCGATGGGCCTCGTCGAGGACAAGATAGAGGGTCAGTGCCGGATCTTCGACGGTGTTGCGGATCGTGTCCCAGATCGTGTGGGAGCGCAGGTCGGGACGTGTCTCTGGAAAGAGGCCCCCGCTTTCGTCGCCCTCGAACCCACGAACCAGCAGGCTCTTCCTGCCCAGCTTCTGGGTGTTCAGGAAGTAGATCTTGCGAGCATCGAACTTCGGCCGGTTGAAGCTGTTCTCGACGACAACCAGGTCGGTGTGTCGCAGCCGGTCCGAGGCTTCCATCAGCCGGAACCGGGTCTGCTCGTTGAGCGCCGGGTCGTCGCTGAACCAGATCACGACGGCCCCCGGGTCAGCGTCGAAGTCGTACTCGTCGTCGCCGTGGAACAGCGCTTCGAATACCGCTGCCGCCATCACGGTCTTGCCCGCACCGGTGACCGCGGTCAGCGAGAATGCGTGCTTGTCTTTCTCGTCGTGCCAACGACGGCGCGCTTTCTTCAGGTTGAGCAGGGCATCACGCACCGCCTCGGTCTGGTAATCCTTGAGCGTGAACTTCATGCCCTATTCCCCGTTCGCAAAGCCGAAGTTGGTCAGGTACGACTCATACAGCCGTACCGGCTCCATGCGGGCGGGCAGGTGACGCGTGATGGCCTGGAAGCGCCGCTCGTCGTCAGTCACGATGTAGACCACGCGCAAATCACTGGCCGTGGCGACGGCCTCGTAGAACGGCGCGGCGTTGTCCACGTCGACCAGCAGACCGTATGAGTCCACCACCGCCCAGCCGGCCGCGGGCAGGCGATCGATGCGCTGGCCGCGGCTGCCGGCGCGAAGCCACAGCAGTGGCGCAATGCGCGTGAAGGCAGCATGGTGGCTGACCGATACCGGCGTTTCGTAGGTCAGCGTGAAGAACTCGGCGCTCTCCTCGAAGCCTTCGGCCATCGGGAACTCGTCGGTGAACTTGTAGTCGCCGGAAATCGGCTGACCTTCCGGCGTCTTGCCGGTGATCGCGGCGGCGACTCGCGGCTTGGTGATGTAGTCGCAGATTCCCCACTGCTCCCATTCCGGATCGCCGGGACGCAAGCCCTTTTCGCGGAGCGCCCTTTGCTCGTCGGCTGCCACTTCGTTGTTGGTGACACAAATGCACTGCCGGCGACCACCGTCTTGGCGATTCAGGCGCATCACTGCGTGAGCGGCGGTGCCGGAGCCCGAGAAGAAATCGAGGACGACGGCGGCGGGCTTCAATGCAACAAAGAAGCGCAGCGCATCTTCAACAGCAAAAAGTGACTTCGGAAATGGGAACCGACGCCCGGGGATCAGCTTACTAAGAACAAGGGAGCCGCCGTTTTCCGCGTTGTGCGCCGGCACGTTCCAGACGCGCTTTGGAATTACACCTTTGCGATCGCGATACACAGCTTGGACTGCGTTATCCGCATCACGCCCCGTTATTTCAATCCGACCATCCTTGATTGCATCTACGGTGCCGCTCGGAAGATAGTGAATCGCGACTCGCCCAAGTTCCGGCTTGACGTTTCGCGCGCGAATGAAGCCGTCTTGCAGGTAGCGCGTCGCCGTTTCTGGGGTGATACCCCAAAGACCTTCATCCCCGTTCGGGCGCAACGGCCAGACGGCAAACGTCCCCTTCGGCGCAACTACTTCAGCTCGGTCCACTTCATCCGTGATTGCTTTGCCAATGGAATGGATGTGGCCGGAATCGCTGCTCACGAAGATTGGATAGAACTGGTTTGGACGAGCCCCTCGACGCGCCGTGGGTTCGCGGCGTCTCAATCCCAGCCAATCAACAGCTCGTCCGATCTGTGCCGAAGCGGATCGAGAGTCATCCAACATGTTGTGTTCGCCGAGCTGAACGACCGAGTCACCGATACGAACGAAGTAGATGAACTCCTCGACTCTAGAGAACTGTCCGAAGCGCGCTACGCCCTTCGCGCTGATGACAGAAGTCACCATTTCAATGGCCGCTTCCGGGAAGATCTGCTCCAGCAACAGGCCCAGGCGCAAGTACTCCTTCTCGTCAATCGAGACGATCAGCACCGAGTCCGCCGGGTTGAGCAACTCCTTCGCAACCAGCAGCCGCCGCTCCATCATCGCCAGCCACTTGCTGTGGCGGTACAGGTCGTCACCCTCGACGTAGTCGTTGTTGTACTTCCAGTCCTTCGCGCCCGTGTTGTATGGCGGGTCGATGTAGATGGCGTCGACCTTGCCGCGGTGCGTCCAGGTCAGCGCCTTCAGCACGTGGTAGTTCTCGCCGTTGATCACGGTGTGGCAGGGCTTGTCCACGCCGCCGCGTGCGACCCGGCCGGTGCTCACCAGTCCCGGATAGATCGTGTCGCGGAACTCGGCCACGACGATGAGATCTTCAAGCGGCACCTTGCAGGACTGTCGATCCGGCCCGTCCAATGGCTCCAGATCGGCCACCTTCTTCTGCCCAATCTTTGCGACGCTCGTCACCTGCCATAGACGCAGGTCACCCCTGGCGGTGGAACCCCGCTCGGGCAGCACGCGGACCTTGTCGCCCTTGCGGACAGGGCGCTGCGGCAACTCGACCGCCTCCGGCCGATGGCGCTCGAAATTCAGGCCGAACGGCAGGCGCGATGACAGGACCCTGAACTCGCGTTCCAGATCGACGCCCAGTTGCGCATCCTTGTTTCTGGCCTGGGCGATGAGGTCAGTCAATCGAGACATCTGGCTCCCTGTTCGTGTTCATCGCAACCTGTGCGCGACGCGCCGTGTCGATCGGCGCGTCCCAAATCTTCCTCTTGCGGATGCCGGCGGCGGTCCAGCTCGGCGCGACTAGTGGTTTCAAATGCCCTCTCCGCGCCCGGATGATGGCACGGTGGCGGTAACGGCAGCATCACCCACCGCGTCACCCGCCGGTTCGCCCACGCAGGGTCGCGTCATGCGGCGCGGGAATTCCCGTCCCGGAGTCCGGATTCGGTTCGCCATCACGAGCCTAACGTCCACGGACCACAGGATCCGGCGGGGCCTGACCGCATCAGTGGGAGATGCTGGACGGGCCTCGGCCGATCGCGAGCTTGCCCTGGTGCGGAGCCCGCCCCGGCTCGTGCAGCTCCGCCGCGCCCGGGCCGCCAGGATCCGGTCAATGGCCACCGGGTCACGCACTGCCGTGATGGTGCGTACCGGTGCCCACAGCCCTCGCAGCGGGCGACGTCGATCTTCAGCACCCGTGCCAGCCGCTTCGACCCGGTCATCGCCCGGCTCCGCTCGGCCGGGGTCCGGTCACTGGGAGATGGGGCCAGCGGTTTCCCAGGCACGATTGCCGACCGCCACCGCGCATGCGGCGCGAACACGCCGTGGTACCACCCGTGGCGGCTGCGCGGGCCCGGCACGGGCACGGTCGGCGGCGCCCGCTGTCCGCGGCAGCCTATACTGCGGCGCCGACCTGCCATCCTCGGTGATGCCATGACACGTGCTGCCGCAGCCTTCGCCTTCGCCCTGCTCGCCGGCCCCGCCCTCGCCGTCGAGCCCGCGCCGCTGCCGCCGCCCGACTCGCCGGCCTTCTGCACGGCGATCCAGCAGTTCACGGCGGGTACGAAGCTGGCCGGCACGAACGAGCTCTTCACCGACATGGTGGCGTACCGCAAGTCAAAGCCGCTTGCGAAGCCGCACACGACCTTCCAGGTCGTGAGCTACAGCAACGGGCTGCCCATCGTCGTGTCGTGCAAGGTCAAGACGGCAGCGCACCTGCGGGCCGTGTACGGTGACGGCAGCGTGGGCAACCAGCGCCTGTGTCCCGACGTGACCCGACGGGTCCAGGCCCAGGCGGTGGCCGAGCTGCGTGCGGCCGGCCAGGCCGAGGCGGCCGCGCGGGCCACGGGCTTCGTCGTCGACCCGACCGAACCCTACTCCACCGGCCAGTCGTACCTGCAGGACTTCACGCCCGCGTACGGCGGCGACGACGGCAAGGTTCACCTGGCTTCGCCCGGCCTCTTCCAGGACTACGACAGCTGGTACACGTCGATCCTGCCGGAACGGGTGCAGGGCCAGCTCTACTGCCACATCCCGACGGTGGCCTACCTGAAGGCCCTGGCGACCGGCGCGAGGGCGCCGGGGACGGTGGTGACCACCGGGGAAGGCGCGACCGTCACGCCGCGCTGAACTGGGGGCAGCACCGCCGGCCGTGCACGGGAAACGCTGATCGCATTGTGGCGGCAGCCGGCGCCGCGGGGCGCGCGTTCAGCCGAGGACGGCACCCACGATCTCGGCCTCGGCCCGCGCCGCCGACGCCACCTCGTCGAAGGAGCGGCCATCGAGCCTGACCCGGGCCAGCGCCGCCTCGGCGGCGGGCTCCGCCGGCGCCCCGGGACGGCGCAGCCGGTAGTGCAGCTTGGCGCCGCAGAGGATGCGCGCCAGCAGCGAGAGATCCGTCAGGTCGGCATCGAAGATGGCGTTCTGCTGCTCGACGGCTTCGGCCACGCGCGACGGGATGCGCCAGTGGTCGAGGATCGTGCGGGCGATGGTCGCGTGCCACTCGTTCAGCGCATGCTCCCAGTCGGCGATCTCCCGCGGGTCGAGGCTCTCCTGCCGGGCGCGCGCGAAGAGGTACAGCTTGCCGAGCAGGTGGAACAGGCCGATGGCCATGGCCTCGTCGGGCTGCACGCCGGGCACGCGGCGCGCCACGGCGAAGCACAGCGCCGCCACCCCGTTGCTCGTCTTCCAGATGTCCGCCAGCACCGGCCGGATCGGGCGCAGCCACTCGAGCTGCTCCATCTGGCGCATGGCGAAGGCGGTGGCCTGGCTCCGGACCATGGTGAAGCCCAGGGCGTTGATGGCGGCCCTGAGGTCGCTGACCTCGCGGCCCGACTTGTTGAAGGCCGCCGAGTTGGCCAGGTGCACCAGCCGCGCCGCCAGCGCCGGCTCGCTGGCCACCAGCCTGACGATGTCCCGGGCCGAGGTGGACTCGTCCGAGAGGGCGCGGTGGATGCTGACGACGACATCCGGGAAGCCCGGCAGGTCCAGGTTGTTGCCGTTAAGGTCCTGGCAGAGGCCCGCGACGATCGCCGCCGCATCGACATTGCGGCCCGAGTCGAGGTGGATGACCGGATTGACCGGCGCCGGGGCCGGGGCCTGCCGGTCACGGCGCAGGTCGCGCGCCGCGACGAGATCATTGGTCGCTGCCATGAGGTTGCCCATCCACTGACAAGGTGCCCGGTGTCCGCGCCATCCCCTTCGCGCACCGGCAACCGACTATAAGCGGGGGGTAGCGGACCCGGCTGTGACGCGTTGCCGCCAGCGCAAAATCGGCGGCCATCAGGCACCGCGGCGCCCGGGGCATAATGGCCGCTCCGGCACGGGCCGGCGACCGCAGGAAGACCCCATGGACCGCGACCGGCTACGCACCCTTCTCACCGAACTGCACCGCGAGCTGGGCAGCGCCGAGCGCCTCGATGCCGAATCCAGGGCGCTCGTCGAACAGGTGCTGGCCGACGTCGACCGCCTCGATACGGCCGCGGGCCAGGCCAGCCAGGGCAGGGACGACGGCGACCTGCGGGACCTCGTCCTCAAGCTCGAGAGCGAGCACCCGCGGCTCGCAGCCGCCATCGGCCAGGTGGCCGACGCGCTGGGGCGCATCGGCATCTAGCGGTGCAGCGGGCCGGCCGCTGATTCCCGATCAGCCGGCCGCCACCACCACCCGCTCGAGCGTCGCAGGAATCCCCGAGCCCTCGCGGGCGGCCACGCGGTTCACGCCACTGAGGATGGCGAGCACCGAGGCCGTGACGATGTTCGGGTGGATGCCGACGCCGAAGGCGCTGCCCGGCACACCGTCGACGGCGAGCTCCACCATGGCGGCGGCGCGGGCATTCGCCCCCTCGCCGATGCCGCGCTCCTCGTAGGACTGCACGCGCACCGGCAGCGCCAGGGCCTGCACGACGGCGTCGATGGGGCCGTTGCCGGTGCCGACGAGCACCGCCCGGCGCCCGGCGCTCTCGACCGTGATGCGGATGCCCTGCTTGTCGCCGGCCTCGAAGAGGTGGTGCTCGACATAGCGGATCGGCGCCTCGCGCCCGAGGTACTCGCGCGTGAACAGCGACCAGATCTGGTCGGCGCTGACCTCGGTGCCCGTCGCGTCGGCGTGCTTCTGCACCACGCTGCTGAACTCGACCTGCAGGCGGCGCGGGATGACGAGCCCGTGGGTCGTCTCGAGCACGTAGGCGATGCCGCCCTTGCCCGACTGGCTGTTGACGCGAATGATCGAATCGTAGGTGCGGCCGAGCTCGCGCGGGTCCACCGGGAGGTACGGCACGTCCCAGACGCCGTCGGCACTCTGCCGCGCGAAGCCCTTGCGGATGGCGTCCTGGTGCGAGCCCGAGAAGGCCGTGAACACCAGGTCGCCGGCGTACGGGTGGCGCGGGTGCACGGGCAGCTGCGTGCAATCCTCGGCCGTGCGCGCCACCTCGTTGATGTCGGAGAAGTCGAGGCCGGGGTCGATGCCCTGGGTGTAGAGGTTCAGCGCGAGCGTCACGAGGTCGACGTTGCCGGTGCGCTCGCCGTTGCCGAAGAGGCAGCCCTCGACCCGGTCGGCACCGGCCATGAGCGCGAGCTCGGCGGCCGCCACGGCGGTGCCGCGGTCGTTGTGCGGGTGCACGCTGATGAGGACGCTGTCGCGCCGGGCGACGTTCCGGTGCATCCACTCGATCTGGTCGGCATAGACGTTCGGCGTCGCCATCTCGACGGTGGCCGGGAGGTTGAGGATCACCTTGCGGTCCGGCGTCGCGCCCCAGGCTTCGACCACCGCGTCGCAGACCTCCTTCGCGAAGTCGAGCTCGGTGGCGCTGAAGGTCTCGGGCGAGTACTCGAGGACCCACTCGGTCTCCGGGTATTGCGCACAGAGCTCGCGGATGAGCGTCACGCTCTGCACGGCGAGCCGCACGATCTCGCCCTTCTCCATGTTGAAGACCTTCTCGCGGAAGGCCGGCGACGTCGCGTTGTACACGTGGATGATGGCCCGCGGCGCACCGCGGAACGACTCGATGGTGCGCCGGATCAGCGGCTCGCGGCCCTGGGTCAGCCCGCCGATGGTGACGCCGGCGGGAATGTGGCCACCCTCGATGAGCATGCGCACGAAGTCGAACTCGGTCTGCGAGGCCGACGGGAACCCGACCTCGATCTCGCGGAAACCCACGTCGCAGAGCAGGCGGAACATGCGGAGCTTCTTCTCCGGCCCCATGGGCTCGAAGAGCGCCTGGTTGCCGTCCCGCAGGTCGGTGCTGAGCCAGGCCGGCGCCCGGTCGATGACCCGCGAGGGCCAGGCACGGTCGGGCAGGTTCACCGGCGGGAAGGGGCGGTAGCGGGCGGCGGGCATCTTCAACATGACGGGCTCCGGGGCAGCGGCCGGGGCCGACGGGCCCCGGGACATGGTGGGCATCGTAGGCGGAAGGCCGGGGCAGCCGGTTGCGAAGGCCGTCGGATGTCGACCCCGTCAGGGCATTTTCTGCCCCTCGCGGATAGTTTCGTGGCAGATTATTGCCGTCCGGCCACCGGAGACCCTTGCCATGCGCCTCGACCGCTACGACCGCCGCATCCTGGAGCTGCTCCAGGAGAACGCCCAGCTCTCGAACCAGGAGCTGGCCGACCGCATCGGCCTGTCCCCCTCGCCCTGCCTGCGGCGGGTCCGGGCCCTGGAGGAGGCCGGCATCATCACGGGCTACCGGGCCCTGGTGGACGCCAGGAAGCTTGGCCTCACGCTGACGGCCCTGGTGCACATCGCCATGGACCGGCACACGCCCGACCGCTTCGCCAGCTTCGAGAAGGAAGTGAGCCGCCTGCCCGAGGTGCTCGAGTGCCTGCTGATCACCGGCCAGGACGCGGACTACCAGCTCAAGGTCATCGTGCGCGACATGGACGCCTACCAGGAGCTGTTGTTGACCCGCATCACCCGCATCGAGGGCGTGACGGGGGTGCACTCCTCCTTCGTGCTCCGCTCGGTGCTCGATCGCACGGCGGTGCCGCTGCCGTCCGCCTGAGGTCGCGCGCGGGCCAGGGCAGCCCCCTTGCAGCCTGCGTCCAACAACCTGCTAGGCGACGCGGCTGGCCGACCGGGGGCGGAACGGTGCCCGCAGGACGCCGGGCAGGCTGCGCCACTCGGGCTCGGCGTAGCCGTCGAGCCCGAGGCTGATCTCCTCCGGCCGGTCACGCAGGCGGAACGTGCCGAACAGCCGGTCCCAGACGGACAGGAAGCTCGCGTAGTTCGAGTCCGTCTCTGGCTGCCAGCGCGAGTGGTGCACCAGGTGCATGGCCGGCGTGACCAGCACGGCCCGCAGTGCCGCGTCCACGGCGGGCGGGACCCGCACGTTGCCGTGGTGGAACAGGATCACCGGCAGGGCCAGCAGCTCGTAGGCCAGCAGCTGCGGCACGGTCATGCCGATGAGCGGCAGCACCGCGAGCCGCGCCGTGAACGACAGCAGCACCTCGACCGAATGGAAGCGCACGCCGGTGGTCACGTCCATGTCGGCGTCGGCATGGTGCAGGGCGTGGAACCGCCACAGCAGCGGCAACCGGTGGTTCAGCCGGTGCCAGGCGTACTGCCAGGCGTCGAACAGCACGATGACAGCGAGCCACTGCGCCCAGCCGGTGAGACCCAGCCAGCGCACGATGCCGAAGCCCGCCGCCCCGGCGCGGGTGGTCACCACGACCAGGGCGGCCGCGACGAGCCCCACGAGCACCGTGTTGAGCCCGGCGAGCCCGAGGTTCGTGGCGGCGTGGGCCAGCCGGCGGCCGCGGCCGGCATGGATGGGCCGCCACGACTCGCACAGCCACAGCAGCGCCAGCACCAGGGCGCCGAGGCCCAGGCGCCACTGCTGCAGTACCGGAGCCAGGAGGGAATCAGGGGCGTCCACGCGCCGACGCTACTGGCTTCAGCGCGCACACGCCAGCCCGTCCCCAGGGCTCCATGGCGGCCCGGCAGCGGCGGATCCGGCGGTGTGAACCAGCCGGCTTGAGGCACCCCTCCCCCTGGTCCAGAATTGCGCCCGGCCCCGGGCCGTCCGGGACGCACCCACCGATGCGAGGCAGGACATGAACCGATTCGACCAGCAGAAGCGCAAGATGGCGACCCAGGACGGCTTCATCGCCGCGCTCGACCAGAGCGGGGGCAGCACGCCCAAGGCGCTGAACCTGTACGGGCTCAAGAGCGACGCCTGGTCGAACGACGACGAGATGTTCGCGCTGGTACACCAGATGCGCACACGCATCATCACGACCCCGGCCTTCAACGGCGACCGCATCCTGGCGGCGATCCTGTTCGAGAACACCATGGACCGCGGGATCCAGGGCCAGCCGACGGCCGACTACCTCTGGAACGTCAAGCGCGTCGTCCCGATCCTGAAGGTCGACAAGGGCCTGGCCGACGAGGCCGACGGCGTGCAGCTGATGAAGCCCATGCCGGCGCTCGACGCGCTGCTCGACAAGGCCGTGGGCAAGCGCATCTTCGGCACCAAGATGCGCTCGGTCATCAAGCAGGCCAACGCGAAGGGCATCGACGCCATCGTCGAGCAGCAGTTCGCCGTGGGCCGGCAGATCATCGCCAAGGGCCTGGTGCCGATCATCGAGCCCGAGGTCGACATCAAGTGCCCCGACAAGGCAGGCGCCGAGGCGCTGCTCAACGCCGCCATCCTCAAGCACCTGGACAAGCTCGGGGCAGGGCAGCACGTCATGCTCAAGCTCACGATCCCGGAGCAGGAGAACCTCTACGCCGGCTGCATCGCCCACCGGCAGGTGCTGCGCGTCGTGGCCCTCTCGGGCGGGTATTCGCGCGAGGAGGCCAACCGCCGCCTCGCCCGCCAGCACGGCATGATTGCGAGCTTCTCCCGCGCCCTGGTCGAGGGCCTCACGGCCCAGCACTCCGACGCGGAGTTCGACGAGGCCATGGACGCGGCGATCCAGTCCATCTTCGAGGCCTCGCGCACCTCCGGCATTGGGCTACCGGGCGGCCAGCAGCTGATCGATGGCGTCGGTCATCTCCCGCGAGGCGGGATCGACACTGCTGCCGAAGTACCTCACCACCCGCCCGTCCGGGGCCACGAGGTACTTGTTGAAGTTCCAGCCCGGGGCACGGGACTGGCGCGCCAGCTCCCGGAACACGGGGTTCGCCCCGTCGCCCGTCACCGGTGACGGCGCGAGCATGGTGAACTTCACGCCGTAATTGACGTAGCAGACGTCGGCGGTCTTCGCCTGGTCGGCGTCCTCCTGGTTGAAGTCGTCGGACGGGAAGCCGACGACGACGAGCCCCCGGTCACGGTACTTCTGGTGCAGTGCCTCGAGGCCCTTGAACTGGGGCGTATAGCCGCAGTAGCTCGCGGTGTTGACGACCAGCAGCGGCTTGCCGGCCGCAACCTTGCAGAGGTTCACCGTCCCGGCCGAGCGCAGTCTGGGGAAGTCCCGGTCGAGCCAGGCCGGGCAATCGGCCGCCCGGGCAGAGGTGGCGCCGAGGGCAGCAAGGCCCAGCGCGGCGAGCAGAGCGAGGGGGCTGAAACGGCGATGCATGGCGTTCTCCCGTTGCGATGGCTGGTGTTTCGCAGCCCGGGGCCGGCCGGATTGACCGGCCGGCCCCGGCGGCGCGCGATCGCGGGCGTGCGCGCCGACCGGGGCGCGGGCCAGGGCACCCTCGGCAACACCGGCATTTGGGTGTAGCGTCACCGGTCACATGGTCAGCCCCGCCACCCTGCCCGCTGCGGCCACCACCGGCGACATCGGCGCCCTCGTCGCCGACCTCGACCCCGCCGACCGGGAGCTCGTCGGCCGCGCCGCCGGCGCGGCCCGCACGCTGTACGGCGACACGCAGCTCGGCACCGGGGAAGCTGCCTGGGAGCATGCACTGGGGCTCACCGGCAACCTCGCCATGCTGCGCGCCGATGCCGCGACGCGGGCGGCCGGGCTGCTGTTCGCAGCTCCCAACCACCTGCGCGATGCCCGCGAGCGGCTGGCGCGGGAGTTCGGCCCGACGGTGGGGTCGCTCGTCCTGGGCATCAGCACCGTCAACAAGCTGCGGGTCGTCACCCGCAGCCTCGCGACGGACGCGCCCGCACCCGGCGTGCGGGATCCCGACCGGCGGACCCAGGTCGAGACCCTGCGCAAGATGCTGCTGGCCATGGTCGAGGACATCCGGGTCGTGCTGATCCGGCTGGCGAGCCGCACGCAGACGCTGCGTTTCCTCACGAAGGCGGACAGCCCGCAGCGCGAGGCGCTCGCGCGGGAGACCCTCGACATCTACGCGCCGCTCGCCAACCGCCTTGGCGTCTGGCAGCTCAAGTGGGAGATGGAGGACCTGTCGCTCCGGATCCTCGAGCCCGCCACCTACACCCGCATCGCAAAGGCCCTGGACGAGCGTCGCCTCTCACGCGAGGCCTTCATTGCCGATGCCACGGCGGCCCTGGCCGCAGCGCTTTCGGCCGCGGGCCTCGACGCCGAGGTGACGGGCCGGCCAAAGCACATCTACAGCATCCACAACAAGATGCGGCAGAAGCACCTCGCCTTCGAACAGGTGAACGACATCCGCGGGCTGCGCGTGCTGGTGCCGACCGTCGAGGACTGCTACACGGCGCTCGGCGTCGTCCACGACCTCTGGAAGCCCATCGCCGCCGAGTTCGACGACTACATCGCGCGGCCCAAGCCCAACGGCTACCGCTCGCTGCACACCGCAGTCACCGGACCCGATGGCCGGCCACTCGAGGTCCAGATCCGCACGCCCGAGATGCACCAGGCGGCGGAACTCGGCGTCGCCGCCCACTGGCGCTACAAGGAGGGCAGCAGCGGGCCGGCCGAGGCGGACGGTCGCATCGCGTGGCTGCGCGAGATGCTGGCCTGGCGCGACGAGGTGGTGGCCGGCAGCGACTGGCAGGAGGCCTCGAAGCAGGCGGCCCGCGACGACACCGTCTACATCCTGACCCCGCAGGGGCGCGTGGTCGACCTGCCGAAGGGGGCCACCCCCATCGACTTCGCCTACGCGCTGCATTCGGACATCGGGCACCGCTGCCGCGGGGCCAAAGTCGACGGGGCAATGGTACCCCTCGACTTCCAGCTGCAGAACGGCCAGCGGGTCGAGATCATCACGACGAAGGCCGGCGGGCCCTCGCGGGACTGGCTGACCCAGCCGGGCTTCCTCGCAAGCCACCGGGCGCGCAGCAAGGTGCGCCAGTACTTCGTCGCCGAGGAGCGGGCCCGCACCGTCGCCGCGGGCCGGGCCACCGTCGAGCGCGAGATCCAGCGCGAGGGCGCCGGCCGCGTGGGCCTCGAGGAGCTCGCCCGCAGCTTCGGCTGCGCCGACACCGAGGAGTTCTTCGCCGCCGTCGGCCGCGAGACCATCGGGGCCAAGGCCCTGCAGCAGGCGCTGCGCGGACCTGCTGAGGCTCCGGCCGAGGCCCCGGCCGTCGTACCCCGCAAAAGCCAGGCGGCCGGCCCAGCCGAGGGCGTGCTTTTCGTTGGCGTGGACCGGCTGATGACCCAGCTTGCCGGCTGCTGCAAGCCACTGCCGCCGGACCCGATCACCGGCTTCGTGACCCGGGGCAAGGGCATCTCGGTGCACCGGCAGGACTGCCGCAGCCTCGCCCAGCTCGTGCACCGGCATCCCGAGCGGGCCATCGAGGCCGAGTGGGGTGCCCGCGCCACCGGTGTCTACTCAGCGGACATCCATGTCGAAGCCCACGACCGGCAGGGCTTGCTCCGGGACGTGTCTGACGTACTCTCCCGGGAGCGCATCAACGTCACGGCCGTGAACACCCAGTCCCGGCAGCACGTCGCGCAGATGGCTTTCACGGTCGAGGTCACGGACCTCGACCAGCTTCACCGGACCCTGCAGCTCATCCGCGAGGTCCGTGGCGTAATTACGGCAAGGCGACGCTGATGACGGAAACGGCCAACATCCTGGTTCCCATGGACGGCTCCCCCGCCGCCCTGCGCGCCCTGCGCCACGTGGCCCGCAGCCGGCGCGGCCGGCCAGTGCACGTGCTCGTGCTCAACGTGCAGCCGGGGATGCCCCCGAGCCGGCACGTGACCCGCGCGATGATCGCCGAGTACCAGGCCACCCATGGCGAGGCCGCCCTGAAGCCTGCCCGCGAGCTCGCGACGCGGCTCAAGCTCGACGCCGAGTACTACGTGCGCAGCGGCGATGCGGCCCGCGAGATCGCGGCCCTGGCCCGGGAAACCGGCTGCCAGGAGATCGTGATGGGCACGCGGGGCCTGAGCCGCCTCGGCGGCGTGCTGCTAGGCTCGGTCGCGAGCAAGGTCGTGCACCTTGCCGGCGTGCCCGTGACCCTCGTCAAATGACCCCGGGCGCGGCACCGCGCCCGCACCACCCCCGGAGATCCACGCCATGACGACTCCCGTCGACGACGCCCTGCTGCGCGAAGCCATGTCGCGCCGTGAACTGATTGCAGCCGCCGGAGCCGCGGCCGCCGTCGGCGGTCTTGCCATCAGCCCGAAGGCCGCGGCGGCGGCCATCGATCGTCCGCGCGGCATCGTGCGGCCGAAGGAGTTCAGGCACCGCGCGCCCTTCGACAGCCTGCGGGACTATCTCGCCTGCATGGAGGAATGCGGGCTGCTCGTGCGCTTCCGCGACGTCGACCAGGACGCCTGGGAGGCCACGGCCATCATGTACCACCTGCAGGACCGCTTCGGGCAGTACGAGCTGCCGGTGGTGATGTTCGAGAACATCCGGCAGGACGGCAAGTGGCTGAAGGGCCCGCTGATCGCCGCCAACCAGAGCCACCATCACCAGGAGGCGCTGGTCTGGGGCCTGGAGCCAGACTGGTCGAGCCCGCGCAACTCGTACCGCGCCGGGTTGAGCTACATGCGCAAGCTGCTGGCGGAGAACAAGGGCGATTATCCGCAACTGCCGCCCGTGACCGTGGCCCGCGAGCAGGCGCCCTGCAAGGAGGTCACCCTCGAGGGCGACGCCATCGACCTGACCAGCTTCGCCTTCATCCAGGGCAACCCGGGCGACGCGGGCCGCTACATCAATACCGGCTCCACCGTGACCCGCGATCCCGAGTGGGAGCAGAACTTCGGCACCTACCGCTGCCAGCTGGTGGGCCCGCGGCGCTACATCCTGAACTCGGAGCCGAACCAGACGGCGAACAACATGATCGCCCGCGCCATCAAGCGCGGCGAGAAGAGCATGCCCATCGCCATGTTCCTGGGCCAGGACCCGGTAACCTGGATGGTCAGCGGTACGCGCGTGCCCGTGTCACCGCGCAAGCCGGTGGACGAGTACGCCTACGTGGGCGGCCTGCGCGGCAAGCCCCTCGAGATCGTCAAGTGCGACCTGTCGGAGCTGACGGTGCCGGCGAACTGCGAGGTGGTGCTCGAGGGCACCCTCGACCTGACGCAGCCGCTGGAGGAGGGCCCCTACCACGAGGCCTACGGCTACCTGGGCGACCGCAACCAGGGCCGCTACGCCGTCACGGTGAACCGCGTCACCCACCGCCGCAACCCGATCATCCAGAACAGCTTCACGAGCATCGGCGGCGGCTTCGTCAAGGCGCCGCTCGACGGCTACGTCGACCTGCTCTGGCGCAGCAAGTACCCGCAGATCCAGCAGCTCTTCTACCACGACGACACCAAGGGCCTGCTGTACGTGACGATCAAGAAGGACCGGCCGGGCCTGGGGCTGGAGATCGCCAGGGCCGTCAGCGAGCGCTCGCTCATCGCCAAGGTCGTGATCGTCACCGACGACGACCTCGACCCCATGAGCCAGTCGGACATGCTCGTCGCGCTGGGCAGCCGCTGGCAGCCCTACACGGCGACCCAGCTCTACGAGAAGAAGCCGGCTTCGTTCTTCGAGCCCAGCTCGCCCGACGGCAAGTTCACCAGCAAGGCGGCCATCGACGCGACGCGCCAGTGGCCCGAGGAAGGCGGCCCCGCCGAGTTCGCCGCCTTCAACCGCGGCCTGTTCCAGGCCGCCGCCGATCCGGGGCTGATGGCCCGGGTGCAGGCGCAGTGGCCTGACCAGCTCACCCGGAAGCCCTGGTGACGGCAGGCACGGGCGCGGCAGCCCGGCGTTGACCGGGCAGGCCGGGCGCACGCCTCGGGCGGCGGTGCCGCGCAGGCCAGGGGCTGGGTGGTCCCGACTCCCCGGACGGGAGGTCCGACCCCCAGCCAGTGCCCGGCGCCCCCAGCACCGTGCCCGGCTGCTTCGGGGCCTTCTGCTGGCCCTCGGCTTCGCCACGTCGCCGGTCCACGCCGATACCGAGGACGATGGCGGCCTCTGGCTCGCGGCCCTCGGGCAGGGCGCGCTGGGGCCGGCGACCGCCGACGGCCGCGGCTTCCGCTGGTGGCTCGACCTGCACGCGCGCTGGCGCGACGGTGCCGGCGACCTCGACACCACCATCATCCGCCCGGCCGCGGGCTTTGCGCTGACGCCCCGCGTGACGCTCCTGGCAGGCTACGCCTACGTCATCACGCACCCCGCCAGCACGGGCGCCGCCGAGGAACACCGCCCCTGGCAGCAACTCACGTGGACCATACCCCTCGAGACCGTGACCCTCGCCTCGCGCACCCGGCTCGAGCAGCGTTTCGTCGAGACCGGCAGCCAGGCTGGCTGGCGCCTGCGCCAGTTCGTGCGGGTCACGCGCCCGCTGGCAGCGCGCAGCTACGTCACCGCCTACGATGAGGCGTTCTTCGAGCTCAACGACACCGGCTGGGGCCAGCGCGCCGGCCTGCGCCAGAACCGGGCCTTCGCCGGCCTCGGCTGGTTCATCGATGCGCCCCGGAAGACCGCGGTGGAGGTCGGCTACCTCAACCAGTGGGTCGACCGGCCGGGCGACGACGGCCTGAACCACATCCTGTCGATCAACCTGTTCATCAACCGGTGACTGCGTCGTCGGTGCCCATGCCGGAGGCATTTCCGGTCACTCGCCATGCGGGGCAGCGGGCATGAGACGGCGCATCGCGTTGTCGCTGTGGCTCATCGGTGCACCCGGCGTCGTCGCGGCCAGCTGGCTCACTGTGCCGGCGCTCGTCGGGCGCGGAGCCCCGGGCGTGTCACTGGCGACGTTGCAGGCGGCCAGCGCCCTGCAGGGTCTGCTGCTGCTGCTCGCCGCCGTCGTGGCCGGTGCGCGCCTCGCTCCCGGGCTTGGACTGGAGTCGCCCGCCCTGGCTGCCGGCCTGGCCGGGCGACCGCTCCCGCCGGTGCTGCGGGCCCAGTGGCGGCCCGCCCTGTGGGGCGGGCTGGCGGGCGCGCTGCTGATCTCGGGCTTCGCCATCCTCGGCCCCCGGCTTGCGGGGATACCGACGGACCGTCCAGTCACGCCCCTGCTGGTGCGCCTGCTCTACGGCGGAATCACCGAAGAGATCCTGATGCGCTGGGGCCTGATGACGGTCATCGCGGTGGCATGCCAGCGACTGGTGGGCCGCCGTCGCGGCGGCCTGTCGCGAGCGGCCGCCACAACCGCCATCGGCCTGTCGGCACTGGTCTTCGGCCTGTCCCACCTGCCAGCGGCCGCCGCGACGCTCGGGCCGCTGTCGACAACGACGGCAGGAATGATCGCCGCCTGCAATGCCGCCTTCGGCCTGGTGGCCGGCCACCTTTACTGGCGGCATGGCCTGGAGGCCGCGGTCGGCGCCCACCTGCTCGCCCATCTCGTCGCCTTCGCCGTCACCGGCTAGGCTGTACCCAGGCAGCCCGGGCGGCCGGGCACGGAACGCGACCATGATCGTCACGACCACACCCAGCGTCGAAGGCCAGCGCATTACCCGGTATCTCGGGCTCGTCACCGGCGAGGCCATCCTCGGCGCCAACGTCTTCAAGGACCTGTTTGCCGGCATCCGCGACATCGTCGGCGGGCGCTCGGGAACCTACGAGCGCGAACTGCAGCGCGCCCGCGACATCGCCGTACAGGAGCTGACCGAGCGCGCCCGGGCCCTCGGGGCCAACGCAGTGGTAGGCGTCGACCTCGACTACGAGGTGCTGGGCCAGGGCAACGGCATGCTGATGGTCTCGGCCAGCGGCACCGCCGTGGTGGTCGAGTAGCACCACCGGGAGGCGCCCCACTGCACCCGGCGCTTGCGAATCCCCCCCCAACCCGCCGTGAGAACGACGATGCTGTCCTGTCCGCGCTGGCTCGCGCTCGCAACCACCGCCCTGCTGGCAGCGTGCTCCACCCTGCCACCGGCCGCCGAGGCGCCGGCCCTCGACGGCACGGCGTGGGTACTGGCCGCCCTTCCCGGCCGCGCCCTGGTGCCGGATGTCGATGTCACGCTGGCCTTCGGGGACGGTGCCGCCAGCGGTACCGACGGGTGCAACCGCTTCAGCGCGCCCTACACGTCGGGCAGCAGCCGGCTCGACATCAGCCCGAAGGGCGCCAGCACCATGATGGCCTGCCCGCCGCGGGTCATGGAGCAGGCCAGCGCCTACCTCGCGAGCCTCGCCCGGGCGGCCAACTGGCGCGTGGCCGCCGGGCAGCTGGAACTGCTGTCCCCCGACGGCATCCTGCTGGCCTCCTTCGCACCCCAGGCGACGCAGCTGGCCGGCACCCGCTGGCGCGTCACGGCCGTGAACAACGGGCGGCAGGCCGTCGTCGGCGTCGTCACGGGCTCGACGCTGACCATGGCCTTCGGCGCCGATGGCCGCGTCACCGGATCGGCGGGCTGCAACAGCTACACCGCCGCGTGGAGCCAGCAGGGCGACCGGCTGAGCCTTGGCCCGCCGGCAGCCACGCGCCTGCCGTGCGCGGAGGTCGCCGTGATGGAGCAGGAGCAGCTGTTCCTCCGGGCGCTCGGGACGGTGGCCATCGCCCGGCAGGAGGCGAGCCGGCTGGAGCTGAGCACGGCCGGGGGCGCCATGGCCGTCACGCTGGTGCGCGAGGCGTCGCCGTAGCCGTAGCCGCTTCGTCGTTGCCTTCGGCCGTGTAACGCAGCGGCAGCCGTATCGTAAAGCGCGATCCTTCGCCCACGGTGCTCTCGACGGTGATGCGGCCGCCGATGCTGTTGATGTACTGGCGCACCTGGTAGGCGCCGATACCCATGCCCTGGCTGCCCTTGGTCGTGTCGAAGGGCTTGAACAGACGCTGCTTGATGAACTCGTCGGTCATGCCACAGCCGCTGTCGCTGACCGTGAGGCACGCGAAGTCACCGCCGGGCCCGGCGTTCACCACCCCGGCGGCAGTCGCCTGGCCGACGGCCTGCAGGTCCCGCAGCGACACGGCCCGGATGCCGGACGTGGCGGACTCCAGCTGCCGGTCGCGCTCGACCACTACGCCCACCGTCACGGTGCCGGTGGCGGGCGTCGCCTCCTGGGCGTTGCGGATGAGGTGCTCGACCATCATGCCAAGGCGCTCGGGGTCGGCGTCGACCCAGGCGTCCGTCTCGACTCCGGCGCACTGGGGCTCGGGCGCGCGGATGGCGCAGCGCTGGCAGGCGCTCCGGGCAATGTCGGCCAGCGACACCCGGCGCGTGGTGGTCTGCACCTCGCGCCGCTGCAGCTGCTCGATGAGCCGCTGCATGCGGGCAGTCGAATTGGCAATGGTCGCAATGGCGTCGTCGACGAAGGCGGGGTTGCGCTTGTGCTTCCCGGCGTTCGCCACCAGCAGCGAGAGCTGTGCCGCCAGGTTCTTGAGGTCGTGCATGACGAAGGCGGTGAGCCGGTGGTAGCCCTCGAACTGGCGGCTCTCGGCGAGCCGCCGGTCCGCCTCGTGCTGGGCAAGGTGGGTGGCCACGTGCCGGCCCAGGGTCTTCAGCAGGTCGCGGTCCTCCCAGGTCAGCTCGAAGGGCGGCGGCGGATCGGCGAGCACCACCAGCCCGCGCAGCTCACCCTGCAGCACCAGCGGGATCACGAGCCGCAGCCGACGGTCATCGTGTATCGCCTCGGGCACGGCGATATTCTGGTAGGTGTCCGGCGAGCGCCGGTACTCGGTGTGGTCGAAGACCCACTGCTTGCGCCGCAGGAAGCCCGCGAACTCGCCGTCGGGATCGACGGCCGGATAGCGCGCCCGCGGGAACTCGCCCGAGGGCCAGCCCGCCACCGGCGACCAGCCCGGCACATCCTCTACCGGCATGAAGAGCACGCCGCCGGGGCTGCCGACGATCTGGGCCGTTGCGCGCACGGCGTTCTCGTAGGGGTCCACGTCGTCGCCGTGGCTCGCCAGGGTGTCGATGAAGCGCAGCCACTCGACCCGGTAGTCGTACTTGTTCCTGTAGAAGTTCTTGCTGAGGAAGACGCGCAGGCGCCGGCGTACCGACCCCGAGGCCAGCAGCATGACCAGCACGATGCCCGCGCCTGCGAAAAAGACGATCTGGGCGATGCCCCCCCAGGTGCCGCCGTACAGGCGGATCACGTAGCCGCCGGCGGCCATCACCAGCAGGTACGCCCCCACGGCGAGGAAGGTCGTCGTGTAGAACACGACCTGCCGCGAGACGAAGACGTTGAGCGACCACGTGGGGTTCGCCCGCGCCGCCAGCGCGATGAGCGGCACCACCAGCGCGTTGACGAGCCCCCGGGCGGCCCAGGAGGTTCCGTCGATGCCCTTGACGAGCTGCGCCTCGGAGAACAGGTACAGGTCGTAGACGAACAGCACGCCCACGCCGATGACCAGGAACTTGAGCGCGAACCGGCCGGCGGGATTCGCGTTGCGGAAGATCTGCTCGAGCAGCACGAGCCCGGTGAGCGCCAGAACGAGGCCGCCGCCGGCGTAGGCAGCGGGCGCCGATACCAGGAAGATCGTCCAGGCGTTGATGAACGGGATCGCGAGGGTCCCGGCGATGGCAGCGACCACCAGCAGATGGGTGGCCCGTGTCAGCAACCGCGGCCAGGCGCCGCCCGACAGCAGGCCGGTCAGCACGAAAAGCCAGGCTCCGTCGCGCAGGGCCTCTGCCACCATCACGAGGATCAGCGGCAGTTGCTGCAGCGTCGAGAACCACGCCATCAGGCCCGCCCAGGCAGCATTGACGGCGCAGGCGGCCACCAGCCGCACGCCCTGGCCGCGCCCCTCCCAGCTGATGGCGAGCAGCAGGGTCAGGACCAGGAACCCGACCGCGGCCAGACCGTAGGAAACCAGCCCCAGCGACATGCAGCGTGGTTGGCGGCACCACCCCCCGAAGCCGGCAGGCACCGGCACGGGGCTATGTTAGGGCCACACCCCCCGGATTGGTGCGAAACAGGCGGCGGTTTGGGAGGACGCCGGCACCCGAGCCCGGAGGCCTCAGGCCGGTGCCGGTGGCAGCAGGGCCTTGAGCAGGTCCTTCCAGGTCACGATCCCGACCAGGACATCGTCATCCTCTGTGGCGACCACCGGCAGCGAGGACACCTTCGCCTCCAGCATCCGCCGGGCGGCGGCCTCGATCCCCCGGTCGCGGGGCACCGTCACCGGGTGCCGGGTCATGATCTGGTGGGCATGCCGGTTCAGCGTCGCGCGGTCGCGCGCGGTTTCGTTGGGCGTCCCGAGCGCCGGGCTCAGGGCCTTCAGCAGGTCACGGTCCGAGATTACCCCGACCAGCGTGCGCCCCTCGAGCACCAGCAGGTGGTGGAACTGGTGGGCCCGGAACAGCATCTGGACGACACCGAGGGTGTCGTCCATCCCGACGGTCACGAGACGATTCGACATGACCTCGCCGACGGTCACCAGGGCCGGGGCGGCCGGTGGCGGCGGCGGGGGGATCCCGGCGGGGCTCGGGGCCATGGCGGTCAGGACTGCGGTTGCCTGCCCGGGTTTTCGGCATCCGGTGCCCCGGACTTGAGCCAATCCTGGCGCCGCCGCCCCGCCGGCGACCGGAACGTATGGCCAAGGGCCCGGAAACGGGCCACCTAGGTCATTCGATCAATGGCCAGGGCACGGTCCGGCGCCGATGCTCGCCAACGGCACAGAGGGTGTGCCGCTTCACACGGGAGTGTGGCCATGGAGAGGAAACTCGTCTACGACCTGCCGACGCGGGCCTTCCACTGGGTCTTCGCAGGCCTGTTCATCACCGCCTTTACGATCGCCCAGACCATCGACGACGACACCGCGGCGTTCTCGTGGCACATGCTGGCCGGGCTGGCCCTGGGACCCGTGCTCTTGCTGCGGGTGCTGTGGGGCCTGGCCGGAACCAGGCACGCGAGGTTCAGCGACTTTGTGCTCGCGCCCGGCGAGCTGCGGCGCTACCTCCGCGGCATCTTCACCGGCGACCGGACCAGCTGGGCCGGGCACAACCCGGCGTCGAGCTGGGCGGCCGTGGGCATGATGGGCCTCGCCCTGGCCCAGGTGCTCACCGGCTGGCTCATGGCGTCGGGCCCGGATCCCGAGGCCTTCGAGGACCTGCACGAGCTCTCTGCCAACGCCCTGATCATCCTCGTCGGGCTGCACATTGCCGGCGTGGCACTCCACACGCTGCGCCACCGCGACATGCTCGGCCGCAGCATGGTGGACGGCCGCAAGGCCAATGTGACGGACGGCGAGGCCATCCGGTCGCCCCGCAGCGCCTTCGGACTGCTGTTCATCGCGCTGGTGGCCGCCTTCGCCCTGCAGCTGTGGAACAATTTCGACCCCGGCCAGCGGGTCGTGCGGATCCTCGGGACGACGCTGCAGCTCGGGGAGGATGGCCAGCCCCATGCTGGGCCGGCGGGCGACGAGGACGCGAAGGGCGCGAGACACGATGACGACTGACGCGGCACGGAGCGGCCCCATGACCTCGCGGGAGCGGCTGGTCATCGCAGGGATACTGGCCCTGGTGGCGCTCTTCATCGGCGCCGACCTCACCACCGACTTCCGCGAGGGCGTGGCTGCCTTCCACGTCTACGCCGAGGCACTGGTCGGCGCCGCAGCGCTGTCCGGCATCGCCTACGTGCTCAGGGGCAGCAGCGAGCTGCGCCAGCGGCTGGCTCAGGAGCAGCGCGACTTCACGGCCTTCAGGGAGCAGGCCGAGAACTGGCGGGCCGAGTCGCGACGGTACGTCGACGGCCTCGCCAGGGCCATCGACCAGCAGCTCGTCCGCTGGGGCCTGACGGCGGCGGAGAAGGAAGTCGCCTTCCTGCTGCTCAAGGGACTGAGCCTCAAGGAAATAGCCGAGGTCCGCGGCACGACGGAGAAGACCGCCCGCGTCCAGTCAATGGCGATCTATGCCAAGGCCGGGCTGGGAGGTCGATCGGAGCTCTCGGCGTTCTTCCTCGAGGACCTGCTCGTGCCGCGGCAGGAGGCCCCCTAGGATCCGCGGCCAGGCGGGGACCCCGCCGGTACCGCGTGGCCAGGCGTGGGAGGCCACGCGGCAGGCAATCACCTGCGCGGCACCGGGGCCGCCGGGATCGCACTTCGGAACAGCGATCGACCGCCGTGGAGTGACCTGCGGCGAGTACAGCCAGCAGGGCGATGGCGGCAGCGCCCGCCCGGGCGCCGTGGCACGGGGAACCTGCGGCTTGCGCAGGCCGGGCCTAGAGGATCGGCTCGCCGGTGCGCTCGCCCCGCTCGTACACCACGTGGGCCCGGCCGACGATCAGCGGGTCCAGCTGGCCGATCCGCTGGATGTTCTTCCGGGCATAGGGCAGCTTGTGCAGCACATAGCGCATCGCGTTGAGGCGCGCGCGCTTCTTGCAGTCCGACTTGATCACGGTCCACGGCGCGTCGGCGGTATCCGTGTGCATGAACATGGCTTCCTTGCAGCGGGTGTAGTCGTCCCACTTGTCGAGCGACGCCAGGTCGACGGGGCTCAGCTTCCACTGCTTCAGGGGGTGGACCTCCCGCTCGCGGAACCGTCGCCGCTGTTCCTTGCGGCTCACGGAGAACCAGAACTTGATCAGGTGGATGCCGTTGCGCACGAGCATCCGCTCGAACTCCGGGCATTGCCGCATGAACTCGAGGTACTCGTCGTTGGAGCAGAAGCCCATGACGCGCTCGACGCCGGCCCGGTTGTACCAGGAGCGGTCGAACAGCACGATCTCGCCGGCGGTCGGCAGGTTCCGGGCATAGCGCTGGAAAAACCACTGGCCGCGCTCGACTTCCGTCGGCTTCTCGAGGGCGACGACGCGGGCGCCGCGGGGGTTGAGGTGCTCCATGAATCTCTTGATGGCGCCGCCCTTGCCCGCAGCGTCGCGGCCTTCGAAGAGGATCACCACCTTCTGCCCGGTGTCCCTGACCCAGGCCTGCAGCTTGAGGAGTTCCACCTGCAGGCGGTACTTCTGCTGCTCGTAGGTCTTGCGCAGCATGAGGTGACGGTAGGGGTAACCGCCCGAGCGCCAGTCGTCGGCCAGCTCGTCATCGGGCCCGGGGTGCATGCGGCCGGAGAGGTCGGTGCGCCGCAGGAGCACTTTCCGCAGCGCGGCCGCGTCGTCGGCCGAGGCGCCGGCCATGAGCGCCTCCAGGGCAGCCATCACCCGGTCCGTCTCGCTCGGCGCGACGCCGGCCAGGAGATCGAGGGCGGCACCGGCGTTCGCCGCCTGCGCGCCGTCGATGGCGTCATCGACGGCCTCCCGGCGGAAAGCCTCGGGCGACGCATCGGCGGCCACGTCACCCAGTGCGACCAGCCGCGGACCGCGGCCCCGCGGGTGTACCAGAGGGGCTTCGGGCTGGTCGGCATCGGCCATGGGCGGTCTCCGGAATCGGCAGCGGACGATTGTCGTACGCCGCCCGCCGTTGCGGAATCGTGACCATCCCCTATGCCCGGGCCATGCCCGGCCCGACTGGCCCTACGCCAGGGTCACGTCCACCTCGTCCTGCTGCATGGTGAACATTCGGGAGTACCAGCCGCCCTGGGCCATGAGCTGCTGGTGCGTGCCCCGCTCGGCAATCCGCCCCTCGAGCATGACCAGGATCTCGTCGCTGTCGACGATGGTGGCGAGGCGATGGGCGATGGTCAGCGTGGTGCGGCCCGTCGTCAGCCGGCGCAGGGCCTGCATGACGCCCTGCTCGGTCTCCACGTCCAAACTGGAGGTCGCCTCGTCGAGCAGGACGATGGGCGCGTTCTTCAGGATCGCCCGGGCGATGGCCACACGCTGGCGCTGGCCGCCCGAGAGCTTGCTGCCGCGCTCGCCGCAGGGGGTGTCGTAGCCTTCGGGCAGCGTCGCGACCCAGTCGGCCAGGCCGGCGCCGCGGGCCGCGGCCTCGATCTCGGCGTCCGTGGCCTCGTGCTTGCCCATCCGGATGTTCTCGCGGATGGACTCGTTGAAGATGAAGCTCCGCTGTGACACCACGGCGAACTGCCGCTGCAGGTCCTCGAGAGGGAACTCCTTGAGCCGGCGGCCCCCGACCAGGATCTCGCCGGACTGCGGATCCCACTGCCGCAGCAGCAGGTTCACCACCGTCGACTTGCCGGTGCCGCTCGGGCCCACGAGGGCCACGTGGCGGCCCGGGGCGATGTCGATGGTGAAGCCGTCGAACACCTTGCGCTGGCGGCTCCACTCCTTGTCATCGGCGTCGTACTCGAAGCTGACGTTGCGGAAGTGGATCGAGGCATCGGCCGGGCGGATCGCGGCGGTGGCCGTGTCCTGGACAGCCGGCGGCTGGTCCATCATGGCGAAGAGCCGGCGCGCCGCGTGGATGGCGACGCGGAAGTCGGTGTAGTTGTTGGCCATGCCGACCGACGTGTAGAAGCCGACCACCGACACGGCGATGATGGCCGGCAGGTCGATGAGCATGCGGATCTCGCCCGCGAGGGCCAGGTCGACGCCGATCCAGGCCGAGGCGAGGATGCCCACGGTGATGAAGATCTCGGCGAGCGCGCGCTGGTTGGCATCGGCGCTGTACAGCCGCTCCTGGCCGCTCTGCATGGTGGCGCCGATGGACCAGAGCTGCTTCGCCCGGCGCTGCTCGTAGCCGAAGGCCACCGTGTCGCGCACGCCCTGGATGCTGTCGGCCACGAAGGCGTTCACCTGCCCCAGCTGCTCGCGGTACTTCACGCCGTCGCCGCCGAGGCGCGCCACGAGCCAGGGCAGGAAGAACGTGGTGGCGACGTAGAACGGCAGCAGCCCCCAGAAGAGCGTCGGGTGCACGGTGTAACACCAGGCCAGCAGGATGGCCGGCACGGCGATGGCGGCCACCGCCGGCGCGATGGTGTGGGCGTAGAAGGGCTCGATCCGCTCGCAGTCGGTCATGACGCGGCTGACGGCGTCACCCGACTGCAGCTTGGCAGTGCGGGCCGGCGCGAGCGGCAGCATCGCGTAGTAGAACTTGTCGCGGAAGAGCGCCAGGATCCGGAACGCCACGTAGTGCCCGGTGTAGTTCTCGATGTAGGACGCGAAGCCCACCGTCGTGCCGACCAGGGCGATGATCTGCACCTGCTTCCAGATGGCGTCCCAGTTGACCTCGCCGGCCTGGCTCGACGCGATGTAGATGCCGACGCCGCCGGCAGCGAAGCCGAGGACAGCGGCCTGGTTGACGATCTTCACCACCCGCGCCGTCAGGGAGATGAACATCGTCAGGTTGAACGGCGTCATGTAGCGCAGCAGGCGCCGGATGATGGTGAGGTTGCTGCCCGCGGCGGGCGGCAGGTGCATGGCTTCAACGCTCATGGTCGTGTGCTCCTGAGGATTCAGCCGGCGGCCGCGGCCGGCTTCAGTCGGGCTTCGATGGCGCGCTTGGTGCGGATCATGCTCGCGTAGATGCCACCCTGGGCCAGCAGCACCTGCCGGGTGCCACTCTCGGCGAGCTTGCCGCCGTCGAGGACGAGGATGCGGTCAGCCTGCTCGATGGTGGACAGGCGGTGGGCGATCAGCAGCACGGTCTTGTTCGCCGTCAGGCGCTGCAGCGCCCGGTTCAGCAGCGCCTCGGTCTCGACGTCGATCTGCGAGGTCGGCTCGTCGAGCACGACGATGGGCGCGTTCTTCAGGAACGCCCGGGCGATGGCGAGGCGCTGGGCCTGGCCACCGGACAGGGCCAGGCCCTGGTCACCGACCCGCGTGTTGAAGCCGTCGGGCGAGCGGCTGACGAAGTCGTACAGCTCGGCGGCCTTCGTCGCGGCGACGAGCTCCTCCTCGGTGGCGTCCGCCTTGGCGACGCGCAGGTTCTCGGCAATCGTGCCGTAGAAGAGGAACGGGTCCTGGGGGACGAGTGCGATCTGCTGCCGGATCCAGTCGAGGGCGAGTTCCTTCTCGGGGATGCCGTCGAACAGGATCTCCCCGGAGTCTGGCTCGAGGGTGCGCAGCAGCAGGTTGGTCACCGTCGTCTTGCCGGAGCCGCTCTTGCCGATCAGTGCCACGGTCTCGTTCGGCTCCAGCGTGAAACTGACGTTCGCGAGCGCCGGGCGGTCGGCGCCCGGGTACGTGAACGTGACGTCGCGGAATTCGATGCGCACCGGCTTGCCGGGGGCGGCGGCCGGGTGGCGCCCCTCGCCGGACGACACCGGGGCCTTCTCGTCGAGGAACTCGACGACCTTGGCCGCCACCTCGCGGCCCAGGGCCCCGGCGAAGAAGAACTCGCCGATGAGGAGCAGCGTGCGGCTGAACTCCAGCGACAGCAGCACGCAGGCCACGACTTCGCCGGGGCTCATGTGGCCGCCGGACCAGCGGTACAGCGACACGCCCATGGCCACCGCCGTCGAGAAGAGCGCAAAGCCCAGCTCGAGGAACACGAACTGGAACTGCGCCACGGCCAGCAGCTTCATCGTAAGCCGGCGCTGGACCTCGTTGCCGGCCTCCATCTCCTGGCCGCGCCGCTCGCCCTCGTTGAACATCTTCAGCGTCGACATGCCCTGGATGGAGTCCAGGTACTGGGCGCTGTTGCGGTTCTTGACCTCCTCGTTCTGCTTGCTGATGCGGCGGAAGCCGCGGGCCGAGGAGCCCACGAAGAGCGGCGTGAGGGGCACGCCGGCCAGCATCCACAGGCCCACGACCCAGTCGATCCAGAAGATCGCGGCGCACAGGAACACCGGGATGGCGATCGCCACCCAGATCTGCACGAAGTAGACGCTGAAGTAGTAGTCGAGGTACTCGACGCCCTCGGTCGCGGTGTTGGCGATCTCGCCCGTGCGCCGCTCGCCCAGCAGGCCGGGCCCCAGCTTCACCACCTGCTTGTAGATCTGGTCGCGGACGTTGAGCTTGGCCTCGCTGGACGCGCGGAACTGGCCGGTGCGGAAGAGCCAGGCGAGGCCCGCCTTCATGAGCACGAGCACGGCCAGCACGATGGGCCACTGGCGGACGAGGTTCTCGCCAGCCAGCGCCGCATCGACGGCCCGGCCAAGGACCACGTACAGCGCGATGGTGGCGGGGATCGTGGCGAGCCCGGCCAGCAGGCCCACCTTGACCCACTTCAGCGTGGCGGGGGTGACCAGGCGATCGTCGACTCCGAGCATGGGACTTCTCCGCTGCGAGCGTGCACCTTACACCCTGAAGTGGACTTCAGGGTCAAGGCCCCCGCCCGACGGGCTCAGCCCACCTCGGCCGGGCCGGCGGCAACAACGGGGACGGCGGCCGGCCGCCGGGAAGCCGCCCATACGGCCAGGCCCAGCAGCATGACGAAGGCGTTGGCGCCGGCCACCAGCACGAAGGGCGCGATGCCGCCGAACATTCCCGACAGGATGCCGCCAACCTTCGCCACCAGCAGGATGCCGATGGCGCCACTCAGGCTGAAGAGCCCGATGACGGCGCCCCGGCCCTTCACCGGCGCCACGGAGCCGATGAGCGTCAGCGTGGCCAGGTTCGCCGAGATCTCGCCCATGCCGATCAGCACCGCCGACAGCCACATCAGCGGCCCCATGGGGTCGCCGATGAGGTACAGCGACGCGTACCCGCCCGTCGCGAGCGCCAGGGCCACGGCCACGCCCACGACGCGGTCCATGCGGTCGAGGATCCGGCCCATGACCGGCAGCCAGCACAGCGCGAAGACCTGGATGAGGATGTAGAACTTGAGGGCGTTGTTGCTGGCGGCTTCCGTGTCGAGCCCGGCGCCGAGGCCCGCCTGGGTCAGGTACAGCACGAAGAAGGTGCTGAGCACCGACATGTCGCCCCGGGCGACGGTGGCCGACAGGTACGCAAAGGCCACGCGCAGGTCGCGGCCGGCCCGGATGCCGACCTTCAGCGCCAGCAGCCAGGGCTCACGACCCGCCAGCTGGGCCGGCGCACCGGGACGCAGCCCCAGCTGCAGGACCGCCGACACGAGCAGGCAGGCGCCGGCCGCCGACCAGAGCCAGTAGCGGGCGGTCATGACCGGGTCGCCGTCGGTCAGGGCCGAGAACACCGGCAGCAGCAGGCGCAGCGGCGTCAGCAGCAGGATGAAGCCGAGCCCGTTCAGCATGAAGCAGATGGCGATGACCTTGCCCCGGGACTCGTCCACCGCGTAGTCATTGGCCACCGCCGGCAGCATGGCCGTGTTGGCCGCGAGGCCGAGGGCGAACACCACGCGGTAGGCCGTGAGCTCCTCCACGGTGGTCGCCAGCGGGTACAGCGCGTAGCCGAGCGCCAGCACGACGAAGGCGCCGGCCCACAGCGGCCGGCGTCCCACCTTGTCCGACAGGGCGCCCACGAAGCCCACGGCCAGCATCGCCACCAGCTCCGCCAGGAAGGTCAGGTTGCCCGCCAGCGGCCCCTGCTCGGCGGCGGGCACCTTCAGCACCTCGGTGAACAGGTATGGCTGGGACGCGTTGATGAAGCCCATCATCGCGATGCCGAAGAACGACCCGAAGAGCAGCGCCGCGAAATTGCCCGCCGACACCCCCTCGGCGATGCGCAGGCGCAGGAAGGCGGGGCCGAAGGCGCGGCCCCGGTCCGGCGCGGCCGCCGGCGCTGCGTTCGTGGCCGCGGGACGTCCGCTGGCGATGATGGTCATGGCAATCCCCCCGGCCTGCCTGCCGCCCGGCCACCGCCGGTGACCCGCGGGGCTTCGCCCGGGCCGCAGGGGACCCCTGGGGCGGGCCCGGCCGCGGGCGCTGCAGCGATGGTCACCCTTGAAGCCATATTGAAGGTCAAGCAGCGGGCGGACCCGTCGCGGCGGCCCCGGCCAGGCCCGCCAACCTGTGCGGCAGTGCCTAGGCCCTGCCGCCGCTTGCCCGTACCCTAGCGGCCTGACCGGGAGTGGCGGTGCGCCCCCCGCAGCCGCCGCCAGGATCAGCCGATGCCCACGCCCCTCATCAGTGCCGTCGTCCTGTCCTTCAACTCGGCGCGGTACATCGAGAAATGCGTCCGCTCCCTGGCCCAGGCCGGCGGCGCCGCGGGCGGCATCGAGATACTGGTCGTCGAGAACGGGTCCCGGGACGCCAGCCCCGACATCCTCCGGGGCCTGGAGCGGGAGCTCGGTGACACGCTCCGGTGCTTCTACCTGCCGCAGAACACCGGCACGACCGTGTCCCGCAACCTGGCCCTGCGCCAGGCCCGGGGCGAGTACGTCGTCATCCTCGACTCCGACGCCGTGGCCAGCGAAGCGGTGCTGCGCGGGCTCGTCTCTGCCCTTGAAGAAGAACGCGACTGCGGGCTCGTGGTCCCGGGGCTCACCTACCCGGACGGGCGCTTCCAGCTCTCCACAGACGTCTTCCCGACCGTGACCCGCAAGCTGCAGCGGTTCGTGGCGTTGCGTTCGATGGAAGGCTCGACCACCCTCGCCGACGCCCGGCGCGGCGACGTCGACTACGCGATCTCGGCCTTCTGGCTGTTCCGCCGCTCGCTGCTCGACGACGTCGGCCTGCTCGACGAGCGCATTTTCTACTCCCCCGAGGACGTCGACTTCTGCCTGCGGATCTGGCTGGCCGGCTACCGCATCGTCTATGTGCCGCAGCTGGTGGCCATCCACGACGCCCAGGAAGTCTCACGCAGCCTGAAGCGGTGGCGGTTCATGCTCCGGCATGCCGGCGGGCTCGCCTACTACTTCGCCAAGCACGGCTACGCCTTCGGCCTCGGCCGCCTGCGGCGGCGGATCGCGGCGGCCCGGGCGACCCGCGCCGGCACCGGAGCCGGGCTGACCGCCGCCGCGACCAGCCGCAGCGCTTCCTGACCCGACGCCGCGCGCCCCGCCGGACAGACGGCAGACGGCAGACGGCAGACGGCGGCCCTGCAGCGCCGGATCCGCGCCCGCCCGCAGACCTTCCAGCGCCTCTGCGACCCGGCCGCGCAGCGCCCCGGGCGACGGTTGACGCACCCTCCCTTGACCCTGAACCCGGCTTCAAGCCGCAGCATGCGAGCGTCCCGGCAAGGGTTGCCGGTCGTATTGCTGTGCCATGAACCAGACCCAAGGCTCCGCCCCCCTGCGCCTCAAGATCGCCGGCATGGACTGCGGCAGCTGCGCCATGACCATCGAGAACAGCATGCGGCAGCTGCCGGGCGTGCGCTCGGCCACCGTGAGCTTCACAACCGAGACGATGGAGCTGGTGGGCGACGCGCCGCTCGAGGCCGTCACGGCCCGGCTGCGCGAGCTGGGCTATCGCCTGGCCGCCGAGACGCCGCGCACCGAGGCGGTCGTGGAGCGCCGCCATGGCCTCGCCGGCTTCGTGGACTTCCTGTGGTCCCAGGCACGGCTGCGCGTCGCACTGCTGGCGACGGCGGCGCTGCTGGTGGCCATCCCGCTGCTGCAGTCGGGGCCTGCCATCGCCGGCATTCCGGCGCTCGACTGGATCTTCGCGGCCGCCGTCATCGGCATCGGCCTGCCCATCTTCGTCAAGGGCTTCCGCGCGCTGCTGTTCGCCCGCCGCGTGACCATCGACCTGCTCATGGCCATCGCGGCCTGCGGCGCGCTCGCCATCGGCGAGACCGGCGAGGCCGTCACCGTCATCCTGCTGTATACGCTCGGCGAGGCGCTCGAGGCCTACAGCGCCGCCCGGGCGCGGGACTCGCTGCGCAGCCTCATGTCGCTGCAGCCCCAGGAGGCCACGGTGCTGCGCGAGCACCGCGGCGGCCACGGCAGCGAGGCGGCAGCCGGCGGCCACGAGCACGACGGACACGCCTGCAGTGGCCATGACCACGAGCATGATCATGGGCATTCCCACGCGCCCGGCCACGCCGGGCGGCACGGACACGCACACGCCGGCCATGACCATGACAGCCACACCTGCGGCGGCCACGATCATGATCACGACCACAAGGAAGCGCCCGGCCACGGCGCCGCGCGCAGCGAGCACGAGCACGAGCAGGCCGAAGGCCACGCCCATGAGCATGGGCACCAGCACGGCGACACTCACGAGCACGCCGGGCACAGCCACGCCCACGACGAAGGCCATGCGCACGGCGCCGCCCAGGCCTGCAGCGGTCACGACCACGCCGATCACGCCCATGACCATGCACCGGCCCACGATCAGGGTGCCGGCCACGGGCATGCCCGTTCCCGCGAGCAGCAGCACGCCCGCGACGACAGCCACGACGGCGGCGTGCACTACCACGCCACGGCCGTACCCGTGGAGTCCGTCGCTGTCGGGGAGACGGTGCTCGTGCGGCCAGGCCAGCGCATCCCGCTCGACGGCTTGGTACTGAAGGGCGAGTCGACCATCAACCAGTCCCACGTCACCGGCGAGTCGGAGCCGGTGCTGCGCGTCGTGGGGGACGAAGTGCTGGCCGGTGCGGTCAATGGTGACGGCGCCCTCGAGATCCGGGTCACCCGGCCGGCCGGTGACGCGACCATCGCCCGCATCGCGCGACTCGTCGAGCAGGCGCAGTCCGAGCGCAGCCCCGCCGAGCGCTTCATCGACCGCTTCGCGCGCTGGTACACGCCGGCCGTCGTGCTGGTGGCCCTGCTGGTCGTGCTCGTGCCGGTGCTGGCCTTCGGCCAGCCGCTGCTCGACACGGCCGACGGCACGCGGGGCTGGCTCTACCGCGGCCTCGCGCTGCTGATCATCGCCTGCCCCTGTGCGCTCGTCATCAGCATCCCGGTGACGGTCGTCAGCAGCCTCACGCGACTCGCGAACCTCGGCGTACTGGTGAAGGGCGGGGCACAGCTCGATGCACTTGCCGACGTCCGCGCCGTCGCCTTCGACAAGACCGGTACGCTCACCCACGGCAGGCCCCAGGTCACGGCCGTGCGCGCTGCGCAGTGCGAGCACACCGAGGCCGTCCTCGTCGGCTGCGATCCCTGCGACGAGGTCGTGGCGCTGGCCGCCGCCGTCGAGCGCTCCTCCGAGCACCCGGTGGCCCACGCCATCGTCGACGCCGCTGCCGGCCGCCAGCTCCAGCACCGCTACCAGCCGGCCACCCGCGTGGTCGCCCACGCGGGCCGGGGCGTTCGCGGCGAGCTCGGCGACGGCGTGTCGGTGGCCGTGGGCAGCGACCGCCTGTTCGGCGAAGCTGCCACCACGGCCGCGGCCAGCCTGGCAGCTACGGTGGATGCGAGCCGCGCCGCCGGCCAGACGGTGATGTACGTGGCCCGCAACGAGAGCATCGTCGGCTACATCGGCGTGCGCGACGCCGTGCGGCTGGCCAGCAGCCAGGCGCTGGCCGAGCTCCACGCCGCGAACCCCACCGTGGCGGCGGTCATGCTCACCGGCGACACGCCGCAGTCGGCCGCGCGGGTCGCAGAGCAAGTGGGCAACATCGACGCGGTCCACGCGGGGCTGCTGCCAGAACAGAAGCTCGCTGCCATCGAGCAGTTGCGCGACCGCTACGGCAGCGTGGCGATGGTCGGCGACGGCATCAACGACGCGCCGGCGCTGGCGCGGGCCGACGTCGGCATTGCCATGGGCGCCGGCACGGCCCAGGCCATGGAGACGGCCGACGTCGTGCTGATGCAGGACGACCTCTCCCACGTGCCGATGGCCCTGCGCCTGGCACGGCGCTCGCGCCAGCTCGTCAAGCAGAACATCGCGCTGTCGCTGGGCCTCAAGCTCGCGTTCCTCGCGCTGGCGATCCCCGGCTTCACGACGCTGTGGATGGCCGTGCTCGCCGACGTCGGCGCGACGATGCTCGTGACGATCAACGGGATGCGGGTGCTGCGGGAGTCGTGATTCCCGGCCAGGGGCTCGCGGGCGGGGCGCCGGGCGCATCGACGTCATGCCGCGCCCCGGCGGATGCGCCTGCAACGGGGCCGGCCTGCTGGCTGGCATGATTCAGGCATGACCTGCACCGCCGGCCCGGCCACGGGCACCGCAAGCCTCGTCGAAGCACCCCACGCACCGGGTCGCACAGCGGGACCGTCGATTCATCCGGCGCGCGTCACCGTCGCGCTGCTGGCGGGACCGCTGCTCGCCGGGTGCCTGTCCACGGGCACGCTCCGTGAGGGGCAGCCGCTGGAGCCGCCGCCGGGGCACGGCATCGTGTACGGCCGCATCGCCGTCAGCGATGGCGAGACAGTGGTCCCGCCAATGAATCCGGGGGCGGACTGGTCAGGGGCCGGGCTGCGGGCGAGGCCGGAACTTCGCGTCTACCTGCAGCAGCTCAACCCGCGCGCCGTGACGCTGCCACCGGTCTGGGGCCCGGGCCTCTTCGCCTGGTCCCTCGCGCCGGGCGACTACCTGCTGATGGCGCTGGCGGAGGCGGATGTCGCCTCCCGGCCGGAAGCGATGCGCTTCCGGCCGGTCGCCGCGTTGCGCGTGTCCGCGGGTGGGCCGTGGTGTTCCGGCGCCCTCGGGATCCGGGCCGGCGGCCCTGTCGTTCTCGACCGTGGCCCGCTGCGCATCGATCCGTCCGTCATCAGCGCGAGGGTGACCGACGACTGCGACTCCCTCATGCCGGACCTCGCGGCACGCTACGCACCGCTCGATCGGCCGGCAACTCCACGCCTGATGGTGGCTGCCGACGATCTGGCGTTCGAAGATCCCGCGCTCGTCGCGAAGGTCAGCGCCCACCTCGACGCGGCTGTTCCGCCAGACTCGCAGTGACCCCCGCTCCGGCGAACGACATCGGGCAGAGCGCCGCAGGCCCCGCCGCCGCAACCTAATCCGCCCGTGCCAGCAGTTTCGTCTCCAGCGGCGGCAGCGTGCGCAGGTAGTCCCAGATCGCGCCGAGGTCCTCGTCGGACATCCCGGAGAAGGCGACCCAGTCCATCTCGGAGTTGTCCTCCTCGCGCTCCAGCGGGAACGGCACCGTGTGCACGCGGAAGCGGGCGATGAAGGCTTCCTTCGTCCAGTTGCCGAGGCCGTCCGGGTGCGGCGTGAGGTTCTTCGAGTACTCGGTGCGCGTGCCCATGGTGAAGGGCACGCCGCCGGACATGAGCCGCCCGGGAAGCGGCTCTACCTGCCCGCGCACCCGCGCGGTGTGGCAGAACTCGCAGCGCGCGACCTTGGTGAGGTACTTGCCCCAGGCGACGGTGTCGCTGCGCGGGATCGACGGCACCGGGCCGTCGAGGGGCTTCGGGTAGAAGCGGAAGATGATGTTCAGCGGGAAGTCGAGCTTGCGGTCGGGCCGGAACGACTTCACCGGCTCCTGGGCACGCAGGTAGGCGATGACCGCCGCCGCGTCCTCGTCGGACATGTACTGGTACATGAACCACGGCATGATCGGGAAGAGCGCCTCGCCATTGCGGCTGACGCCCTCGCGCATGGCACGCACGATCTCGCCGTCGGTCCAGCCACCGATGCCGGTCTCGACGTCGGGCGTGATGTTGCGGATGCAGAGCCGGCCCGGGAACCCGGCCATGCCGAAGTTGATGCCCACGGCCTTGCTGTTGTTGTCGATGCAGGCGCGGCCGGCGCCGAGCGGCGGAATGGCTGGGCCGCTGAAGGTCATCCAGTCGCGCTCGGAGTGGCAGTCGTTGCAGAGGAACACGTGCTTGACGAGGTACTCGCCGCGGGCGAGCACCTCGGGGGTCGAGACCACCTGGAAGTCCGGCGCCGGACGCTGGCGCGGCAGGAAGCCGTAGAGGTAGACGGCACCACCGGCCACGGCGACGACGACAAGACCACCGACGGCCTTCAACACGCTTTTCAGGGTCATCACGGCACCCGCTCGAACGATCCCGGGGAAAGGGCCGCGGATGATCGCACGGGCTGAGCGGCGCCCGGACGGGACGCGGCAGCGATGGCCACGCGACGGGCACCGCGCCGCAGCCGCGTGGCAGACTGCACTCCCCCGTTCCGCGGGTTCGCCATGTCCCGACCCACCACCAGCCACCGCGACCACAACACGCCGCTGCCGGTCCGCAGCGTCGGCCCGGGGCACGTCCTCCGGTGGCTGCGCCTCGGCTGGCAGGACATCGTGCGCGCGCCGGTGCCGAGCCTGCTGCACGGCGTGCTGGCCGCGCTGGGCGGCTGGCTCACGGCGGGGCTCTCGGTGCATTACCCGTGGCTCGCGCCCGGCGCGTTCTCTGCCTTCCTGCTGGTGGGGCCGATCCTGTGCACGGGCCTCTACGAGCTGTCACGGCTGCTGGGACGGGGCCTCACGCCCGGCGTGCCCGAGGTGCTGCAAGCCTGGCGCCGGGACTCGCGCCCGCTGGTGCGGCTGGGACTGGTGCTGGCGGGTGCGGGGGCGCTGTGGGTGCTGGTGTCGGCCGCCCTCTTCCTGGTCTTCCTGCCCGAGCCCCCGGCGACGCCCCGGGACTTCCTGCGCTATGTCATCGTGGGCCAGGGCGAGTGGCTCTTCACCCTCTGGCTGGTCCTCGGCGGGCTCGGCGCCGCCGTCGTCTATGGCATCGGCGCGTTGTCGCCGCCGCTGCTGCTGGGCCGGAAGATCGGCTTCCGCCGGTCGCTGCTGACGAGCGTCCGCGCCGTCGGCGACAACCCGGTGGCCATGGGGCTCTGGGGCAGCTTCATCGTGGCCGCCATCGCCGTGTCGCTGGCCACCGGCATGCTCGGCTTCGTGCTCTTCGTGCCGTGGATCGGGCACGCCACCTGGCACGCCTACCGCGACGTCGTGGTCACCGACGGCGTGCCACTGCGCTACGAATGAGCGCGGGACCTGGGCCGGTTACCGGCATCCCGGTGGAACCGACGGTCTTCGGGCTGACGGAGCCGGAACTGGCGGAAATCGGCCTTACCTGGGGCATCGGCGCCCTCATCGTGATGATGCTCGCCATCATCTGGAAGATCGCCCGGGAGTCCCAGGCCGGCCGCTTCGGCACCTTCGTGCTGTTCTTCGTGCTGGCCTTCGGCATGGTCGGCTTCATCGCCAAGGGGCTCATCGCCCGGATCCTCGGCATCGGGTAACCGGGCTCCTGGTTTTTGCCAGTTGTCAGTCCGCGCGCCATTACGACACTGCCAATACGATCCGAAGACCCTGAAATTCCGGCAGTCGGCAGTTGTTGACACGCGTCTTGGGCCATCTCTACAGTGCCGATATGGACCCGCGGCCCGGCCTCAACATCAATGAACTGGTGGCGCGCTCCGGCTTCGACCGGCGGACCATCGTCTATTACATCCAGCAGGGCATCCTGCCGAAGGTCGGCCGGCGGGGCCCGCGGACCCGGTATCCCGAGGAGTGCCTGACGCGGCTCCTGTTCGTCCGGGGACTCAAGGAAATGCAGGAGCGGGGCCGGCTGCCCGGGGTGACCCTCGGTGACATGGCCTACGCGCTGGCCGTCCTGAAGCCGGAGAAGGTGCGGGAGCTCGTCGACCGGTCCCTGCCGGCGGCCGAGATCGAGTCGCTGTTCCCCAACCGGCCGGCGGCGCCGGTGGCGTACGGGCGCCCCGTCGCGGGCACGGCGCCCCCGGCCTGGCGGCAGCCACCTCCCCCGGCCCCCGAGCCGGCACCGGCAACCGCGTCCTGGGCCGTGCCGGGCGGTGCCGCGGCGACAGCGGGGGCCGGACCGTCCTTGGCGGGGGCATCACCGCCGCCGTTGGCACCGACGACCGCATCCGCCGCTACCGCCGGACCCGCCACACAGGCTGCCCCGGCACCGGAGCCCCGCCGCTCGCTGCTGGGGGGCGCGCCGGCCGACAAGCGCAGCTATGGCCTCGCCGATGCGGCCATCCGCCAGCGGCTGGGGGTCACGCAGCCGCCGGCTCAGGTGGCGCCGGCAGCACCAGCAGCACCCCCGGGCCCTGCCGATACGGCCGCCGTCGCACCGCCCGTTTCTGCATCGATGCCGATGGCGGTCAACACCGGGGCAGCCGGCGCGCCCGCAGAGCCCGGCGAAGATCTGGGCGAACTGCTGCGGCAACTGGAGCTGCGCGCGGGCAGCGGGCGCAACCGCCCGCCGGGCGCCGCGGAACAGTGGACGGAGATCCCGGTCACGAGCCGCGTGTACCTGTCGGTGCGCGGGCTCGGCGAGGCCGATGCGCCGGTGGCCGACGCCGTCGCCCGGGCGCTGAAGCGCGCCCTGCGCAGCCGCTGAGCCGCGCTACTGCCGGGCGCGGCGCCAGCCGGCGGCCCGGGCCTCGTCCTCGCTGCAGAACCAGCGCTCGCCGGCGCGCGTGTTGATTCCCGTGTCGTCGTAGGAGCGGCCGCCGGGCACGTGGTAGATGCGATCGCCCCGACCGTTGATGTTGCCCTTGATGTTGCAGTTGCCCGCTGCCGGCGCGGGTGCGATGGATGGTTGCTTCCCCCGCGGGCGCCCGCGCGGAATCGCCGCGAGGCAATCGGCTTCCGTCTCACGGGAGTAGTCGCGCGCCAGCAGCTCGCCGGCACCCGCCCGCTGCAGCTGGCGGAAGGTCCACGGCGGCATCCAGGTCGACGGTGGCTGCGCCCACAGGCCGCGACGCGCCTGCCGGGCACCATCCTCGAGGCGGCATAAGGCATCGGCGCCGGGCACTTCGGCCAGGTAGCGGCGGTAGGCCCAGGCATGCCCGGCCTCGACCAGCGCGGCGTTAACGCTGGCGCCATCGCGGTAGACGATGCCGATCATCCGCTCGTAGCTGTCCTGGGTGACGGGCTCGACCTCGACGCGACGGTTCAGCAGGCGCCGCTGCAGGAAACGCCGCGCCTCGTCGCCACCGGCCTGGGCCCGCTCCGGCGTGTCGATGCCGTAGAGCCGCACCTCGATGGAGCCGCCGGGCGCGCCGGCGAGACGAACGATCAGCGAGTCACCATCCTTGACGCGGGTGACGGTGCCGGCGAGCACAGCGGCCGACAGGTCGTCGGCAACCGCGCGCTGCCACGGGAGCAGCGCGAGGACCGCAAGCGCAACGAGAATCCATTGCGCGGCGGCCCCGTGACGCTCAGCCGCGCAGCGCCCAGGCCCAGAGCTCTTCGCGGAAATTCTCGAGGTGCTGCTGCCAGCGCGGGGCGTCGGTGATGCCGAAGCTGCCGTCGGCCACGTGGCCGAAGCCGAGGCGGCGGGGCGACTCGGCGCCCGTCGCCTGAATGAAATTCGCCGCCAGGTGACCACGGTTGTCATCCTGCCACGCGTAGAGTCGCGCTAGCACCCGGCGGCGCGGCTGGCCGGCCAGGCACATGGCCGCACGCATCTCGAGTTCGCGGAACGGCGCGCCGATGTGGCGCAGCAGGTCGGTACCCAGGCACTCGAAGTAGAGCGAGCTGTACCGCCCGGTCCGCTCACAGTGGTCGAGGTGGGCCGCGTGGTGCACGCGGCGTGCCGGATCGTCGCGGACCGGGCGGGGATCGGGCGGGGGCGCATCCATGGTCGCAACCTGCAGGCAGCGGGATGCGGCGATGGTCCCGCCGGCAGGCGCCGGCGGATGTGACGTCACTCACGCCCAGGGGCTGCGGAGGCGCGTTCCGGTGGCATTTCGTGAGCGGGGTCGCGGCGTGGTTGCGTCCGCTACCCCCCCGTCGCCGCTGGGCGACGGGCGCGAACGTCGACCGTTACTCACGGCACCCAGCAGGTTACGCGGCTGCTGTACGGGTCAGGCCCGGCGAGCTCCGTCTCCAGCGCGCGGGCCCGCCGCTTCGCGAGGTGGCAGGCGTGGGCAGCCATCACGGCGGGCCACTCGTCGGCGTCAGCACCCGACAGCACGTTGCGCAGACGGCCGGCCGCCAGGGCCAGGGCCACCAGTGCCTCGTTCCAGGCATCCGGGGGCGACAGGGCATCGACGTCGGCTTCGGCGGCCGCGGACTCGACGGGCAGGGGCCGGATCCGACCGGCTGGCAGCATCCGCAGGTCCGGGGCCGGCATCGGCGTCGGGGTGGTCATCGTGACCGCATCCATGGTGTGTCCTTCGTGGCAGCGCGCTTGGCCTTCGGGTTGCACGATGCGTGCCAGCGGCCGAACCGACAGAAATGGTGGATCTGGCGGGCCAGCGCGCCGGTCACTGCACCGTCGCTGGGCAAGCGGGCGCGGCGCTGCACGCCCCTTGTGCCGGGGGCCGGCCTCAGGCGAAGCGGCGCAGGGCCTCGAGGGTGCGGAGCACGGCGGTGAGCACGCAGGCCGCGGCCCCGGCCCAGGCCAGCGTCGGGAACCAGCCCGGGAACACCAGCATCGCGACGAACAGGGCGATGGTCTCGGTGCCCTCCACCAGCCCGCCGGCATAGAAGAACGACTTGCGGCCGCGCACCGCCGTCTCGACGCCGCGCTTCGCCGCCAGCGCTGCGAAGGCGAGGAAGCTCGCGCAGGTCAGCAGGAAGCCCGCCAGCAGCGCCGCCGCCGGCAACGCGTGCGTGGCAGGCTCGGCCAGTGCGAAGCCGAAGGGCACGCCCGCATAGAAGACGTAGTCGCAGACGCTGTCGAGGTAGCCGCCCCGGTCCGTCGGCGCCGTGCAGCGGGCCACCGGGCCGTCGAGGCCGTCGAGCAGGCGCGAGAGCGCGACGCCGGCCAGCGCCGCGGCATACACACCCAGCGCGATGGCCACCACCGTGGCGACGGACACCGCGAGGCCCGCCAGCGTCAGCGCATCGGCCGTCACGCCGCGACGGACGAGGTGCCGGGCCACGGCATTGAGTGGCGGGTCGATGAAGCGGCGCAGGGCGGCGTCGAGCATCAGCTTCCCCCGGCACCGATGCGCAGCACCGGGCCCGCCGCCGCGGCCACGTCGTCGGCATCGTGGGTCACGAGCAGCGTCGGCAGGCCACGCTCGCGGGCCAGCCGGAAGGTGAGCGTGCGCACGGCGACCCGCGTCGCCGGGTCCAGCCGGCCGAAGGGCTCGTCCAGCAGCAGGGCGCCCGGCGCCGACAGCAGCACGCGCAGCAGCGCGACCCGGGCGCGCTCGCCCCCCGACAGCGTCGCCGGATCCCGGGCCTCGATGCCCGGCAGCCCGACGGAGTCGAGCGCCGCGGCGATGGCGGCGCGGCGCGCCGCACGTCCGCGCACGGCGGCAGCGAGGCCGAAGGCCAGGTTGCCGGCGACGTCGAGGTGCGGAAACAGCAGGTCATCCTGGAACAGGATGCCGAGCCCACGCCGCTCGGGTGGCAGCGTCGTGAGCTCGCGCTCGCCGAGAAAGACACGACCCATGGCGGAGAGCCCGGGCGGCAACGCCCCGCAGAGCCAGGCCAGCAGACTCGACTTGCCCGCGCCGCTCGGCCCAAGGATCGATACCACCTCGCCGGGCGGCACCGTGATGTCGAGGGGACCGAGCAGCCGCCGCAGACCGGCCTGCACCACTGCGGCTTCGAGGCGCAGCGCGTTCATCCCGGCACTCCGCGGCGGTCACGGAAGACGCACCGGCTCGCGACGGCGGCAGCGGTGAAGGCGGTCAGCGGCACGACCACCTGCAGCGCAGCGTGGGCCGCCGCCTCCTGCAGGTTGCCCGATGCGATGGCCGCCGCAGCCTCGGTGGCGAGCGTCGCCACACGGCCGGCGCCGGCAAAGAGCGTCGGCAGGTACACGGCCGCGCTGACGGCCATGGCCAGGGCGCCTGCCACCAGTGTCGAGCGCAGCAGCAGCGGCGCAGTCACGCGCCACCAGGCTGTCCCGCGGCCGGCGCCCAGCGTGCGCGCCACCAGCGGCAGGCGCGGGTCCAGTCCCCCGCGGGCCTCGGCCAGCACGCCCCAGACGTACGGCAGCGCGAAGACCAGGTGGCTCCAGAGTACGGCGACGAACAGCCCGTCGATACGTAAGCGCGCGAGCAGCACCTGCCAGCCGAAGAGGAAGGCCAGCTGCGGCAGCAGCAGCGGCACGAAGAGCAGCGCCGCGACCTGCGCGCGCGCCGAAGACCGCGCGGCCAGCGCCTCGGCCGCCCAGAGCGTCAGCATCAGCGCCACGCCCGCCGTGGCGAGCGCCAGGGCCAGCGTCGTGGCCAGCGGCGCTGCCAGCAGCGCCGGATCGACGGCCATGCCGATGCGCGGTGCGACCACGGCAGGAAACGGCGCGGGACCGGTGACCGCCCGCAGCAGCAGCGCGGCCACGGCAGCGAAGCCGAGCAGCGCGAGCAGCGCCGCCACCGGGGTTGCCAGCGCGAGTCCGGACAGGTGGGAACGTTGCCCCGTCGCGGCCCACGCGCGCCACGCATGCGATGCCGCCCGGTAGAAGGCGGCGCCGGCGGCGAGCACGGCCAGCGTCACCGCGAACAGCACCAGCGTGCCGGCGAGGGCAAGTTCCCGGGCCGCGAGGTCGCCGCTGGTGAACCACTGCCAGACGAGCACCGCGAAGGGTGGCGGCGTGCGCGGACCCAGCGCCAGGGCCAGGTCGACGTTGGTGACACCGTAGGTGAGTACCGCCGCCACCGGCAGCCGGGTCTGCCGCGCCAGCAGTGGCGCGACGGCGACCAGCCACGCGTGCCGCGGCGGATAGCCGAGCGCCTGCGCGGAGCGCAGCAGGCCCGCAGCCGGCACCTGGGCCAGCGCTGCCAGCAGGGCCAGCACGAGGAAAGCGGTCTCCTTGATGGCGAGGCCGGCGACCAGCGAGAGGCCGGCCGGATCCTGCACCGTCACCCAGCCGGGCGGCTGGGTGAAGCCGGTGGCCCAGGGCGACAGCAGCCGCAGCAGCAGCCCCGACGGCGCCAGCACGAGCACGAGCCCGATGCCGAGGGCGAGATGGGGCAGCGCCAGCAGGGGCAGCATCCCGGCCCGCAGCCGCGCGAGCCAGCCGGCGCCCGCCGCCGCGGCAACGAGGAGGTGCGCGAGCACCACGGCGACGAGCGTCGCCAGGATGCCGCTCGTCACGGAGATGGCAAGGGCACCCCGGACACCGGGAGCCACCAGCACTTCGCGCAGTGCATTGCCGTCGACCCCGGCGAGGCCGGCCAGTCCTGCCGCCACGGGCAGCAGCGCGACCGCGAGCAGGACGATGACGCCGGCGTTCCTCATGCGCCGAGATAGCGCCGCGACCACGCGGCCTCGAGCCAGCCGACCCAGGCCGGATGGGGCTCCGGCAGCAGGCGCGCGGGTGGCGACGGCGTCGCCGGACCCGTGGCCAGATCCGCGAAGTACGCCGCCTCGGCCGGCGGCAGGCGCGCGACGTCGAGCACGGTGGGATCGCCCCAGTGGCGCTCGTCGGCCTTGCGCGCCTGGGCCCCGGGCGACAGCAGGAAGTCCGCCACGACCAGCGCACCCTCTTTCGCCCGGGCATTCGCCGGTATCGCGAGGAAGTGGCTGTTGGCCAGCGCGCCGCCGCTGAAGTGCAGGCCGCGCACCGTGGCCGGCAGCTCGCCGGCGGCGATGGCGCGGCTGGCCTCGGCGGGATTGAAGGCCAGCGCGAAGTCCACCTCGCCATCGGCCAGCAGCCGCCGCTGGGCGGGGCCGCTGGCGGGGAACGCACGGCCCCCTCGCCACAGCGAAGGACGCGTCGCATCGAGCCAGGCCCACAGCGGCCCGGTCTGCGTCGCAGCCACCGGCGTCGGCGGCGCCGCAAACGGTGCGGCATCATCGACGAGCAGCAACAGCAGCTGCTTCAGGAAGCTCGTGCCGATGAAGGCCGGCGGCTGCGGGTACGTGAACCGCCCCGGGTGGGCCTCGATCCACGCCCGCAGCTCCGCCGGCGTGCGGGGCGGCAAGGCCACGCGGGCCGAGTCGTACAGCAGCGTGAAGCGCGCACCGCCCCAGGGCATCTCGTAGCCGGCGGTGGGCAGCGTCATGTCGATGCTCGTCGTCGGGTTGCTTGAGTCGATGAGCGGCGCATGGGGCAGCGCCTGCACCCAGGGCCCCCACAGCAGCCCGGCCTCCTTCAGGCTCGCGAAGTTCTCGCCGTTGAGCCACAGCAGGTCGATGCTGCCGCCGGCCGCGCGGCCGGCGGCCCGCTCAGCCAGCAGCCGCGTCACGGCCTCGGCGATGTCGGTGACCTTCACGTGCACGAGCCGCACGCCGTGTCGCCGGTCGAGCTCACCGGCCGCCCAGGCGATGTAGCGGTTGATGGCGCTGTCGCCGCCCCAGGCATTGAAGTAGACCGACTGGCCGCGGGCCACTGCCTCGACGCGCCGCCAGCGGGCGGCAGCGTCCTGCGCGCCGCCGCGGGCCGACGCCAGCAGCAGCGGCAACAGGGCGATGGACTGCAGGAGTGTTCGGCGGTCCACGGTCAGAAGAAGTACCGCACCCCGAACTGGTACTGGCGCGGCGGGCCGGCATTGCGCTGCACGAAGGGCTGGCCTGCCACCTGGATCTGGTTGGACTGGGTCGCGGAATTCGCGAAGCCCGACTCGTTGACCCAGTCGAAGACGTTGAAAACGTCCGCCGAGAACTCGAGGCGGGCGTCGTCGCCGAGCCCGCCGACGCGGGGGGCCCAGCGCAGCCCGAGGTCCACCTGCTTCGACCAGTCGAGGCGGCCCGAATTGCGCGACTCGCCGGACGACCGGTCGGAGTTGCCGAGGTAGGCATCGGAGAACGAGGCGCCATCGCCGTTCAGGTCGGTGGTGCCGAAGATGCCGGCGTCGGGAATGAAGTTGACGGGCTGCCCCGACTGGAAGAGGCCCGCGACGCTCAGCATCAGGTCGTCTCGCGGGGTCAGGTACAGGATGGCGGAGACGTTGTGGCGGCGGTCGTTCACGGACGGGCCCCACTCGGCGTCGAAGTCGTTGGGGTTCGAGGCCTGGAAGTTGATGTCGTCGGTGTCGTTGCGCAGCTTCGAGAGCGTGTACGAGAGCGCGTAGCCCCACGGGTCGACGCCGGGGTCCTTGTCGAGGCGCAGGTTCACGGCCCAGTAGTCCGACTCGCCGTCGGTCTCGGAGATGATGATCTTCCGGGCGCCGCCGGGCACGGGGTCAACCGGCCGGCTGTCGTCGGCCGCGGCCTGGCTGCGCACGAGGCCCAGCGCCTCGGCAGCAGCGGCCCGGGCCGCCGCGTCGGGAATCGCCCGCAGCGCCGCGATGTTCTCCGGCGTCAGTGCCGCCCGGTTCGGCGTGAACGGCGCCGCCGCGTTGGCATCGCGCAGCCGCAGCTGGTTGTAGCCCCGGGCGACGATGACGTCGGCGCTGAACACCACCTCGGGCGTGACCTGCCACTGGGGACCGAAGGACAGCTGCACCGTGTACGGACTGTCGAGGCCGTCGGGGTTCTTCAGGCGCCGCTCGTTGGCGAAGGTGGCGTCACGCAGCGACGGATCGGCCTGCACGGCCAGGCACGCGCTCAAGGTCGCACAGGGATCGGTGACCGTGAGGTTCCCATCGGTGGTCGCGCGGCCGATGTTCGTGCCCGCCGGCAGAAGCCCCAGGTCGACGAGCTGCTGCACCTGGTCCTGGAACGCCGCCGACGTCGTGTTCTGCTGGATCGAGTCGGACACGACGGCGTAGGGAATCTTGTCGTAGAACACCCCGACGCCACCGCGCAGGGTCACGTCGTCGGCCGCGAGGAAATTGAAGGCGATGCGCGGTGCCAGGTTGTCGGTGTCGCCGGAGGATGCACCGGCCTTCGTGGCCGAGTCGTAGTCGTAGCGCAGCCCCAGCGTCACGGTCAGGCGCTCCGTCACCGTCACCTGGTCCTGGAGGTACAGCGCCGCGAGCACCTGGTCCTCGCCGAAGCTCGCCGGGCGGATCTCGATGCCGTAGCTGCCGGGGACCGTGGCGGCATTCGGTGCGACGGCCCGCACATCGGCGACGGTGAGCGCCGCGCCCCGCCCGAGGGCGTTGACCGCATCGAGCTCGGCGTGGGTCAGCCGCACGGCGACGTTGCCGTCGGGATTGCCGCCACCGGCGAGCCGGAAGTCGGCCCGCAGCACGTCGACGCCGAAGGCCAGGGCGTGGCGGCCCCGCTCCACCGTGAACTTCTGCTGCAGCTGCCAGGTCTCCTCGCGGCTGTCGAAGACGAAGCCCGGGTGCCCCAGCACCGCGGCCGTGAGGTCGTCGGGCGTGCGCAGGGTGACCTGGGGGCCGGCGCCCGACAGCGGGTCGCCGTAGTTCCAGTCGAAGCGGTAGTACCCGACGCTGGTCTCGCTGGTGAAGCCGCCGCCGTCGTACACGGCGCTCACCGTGGACAGCAGGCTCTCGCGGTCCTTGCGGCTGCCGGCCGACGGGAAGGTCACGCCACCCTCGAGCCCCCCGCCCTGCTGCTCCGTCTCCTGCTCGCCGCGGTTGATGCGGGCGGCGAGACGCCAGCGGTCGGACAGCACGTGGTCGAGCCGCAGCGACGCGAGCAGCTGGTCGTTGGTACCCGGCACCGTGGTGGCGACGCCCAGGGGCTCGGACACGAGCCGGTTGTCCTTGTCGTCGCGGATGACCTCGAGGTTGGCATACAGGAAGGTGCGGTCGGCCACCAGGGGTCCGCCAAAGCCGACGCCGTACTGGTGGCGCTCGAAGCCGTCCTTCACGGCGTTGCCCGTCAGGTCCCGCTGGGGGAACGGCGACTCGCCATCCAGCGGCTGGCCGGGCCGGAGCAGGTAGAAGGCCTCGCCCTGCCACTCGTTGGTGCCGCGGCGGGAGGTGACGTTGACGACGCCGTTGCCGGTGCGGCCGTACTCCACCGAGTACGACGACGACAGCACCGTCACGTCCTGCACGAAGCCCGTGGAGATCGGGAACTTCGGGCCGCCGAGGAAGTTCTCGTTGTTGTCGAGGCCGTCGATCAGGTACTGCGCGTACAGGCCGTTGGCCCCGTTGATCGAGATGACCGGAGCCTCGGGAAAGAAGCCCGTGGAGGGCGCCACGTTCGGCAGCCGCAGCAGCGTGCGCGACAGGTCCCGCGACTCCACCGGCAGCAGGCGCAGCTCGGCGGCCGAGAGACCCGCGCTCACCTCGGCATCGATGGCATTGATGACGTTGGCAGCCCGCCGGGCCGTCACGGTCACGGACGCCGCCGGCAGCGTCAGCGTGAGCGACCGCGACTCGTCCGCCCGCAGCCTGATGCCTTCGGCGAGCCGCTGGCCGCCGGCCGCCACGGCGTAGCCGTCGCCGGCCGGCACGGTGGTGAAACGCACGCGCCCGAGGGCGCTGGTGGTCGCCTCGGCCCGGAAGCCGGTGCGCTCGTTGACCAGCCCGACGGGCTCACCAGCCGCAGGGACCGAGGCAGGCGACAGCACCGCCACCTCGAGCACCGCCACCTGTGCGTGGGCGACGGGGGCCGACAGGGCAGCGAGCAGCAGGACCAGCAGGCAGGGAGCGGCCAGCCGTGGCAGGGCCGCAGCACAAAGACGGACTGAACGAACCATGTCCCTCGACCTCCCGCCGTCAGCCGGCGGGACCCAGTGAATCCTTACCGCCAGCCGTAGTGCGGGTGCCGCGCCACCAGCTTCGGGTCCCTGAAGACGAAGATGAGCAGCGCCCCCGCGACGAAGCCGCCGACGTGGGCCCAGAAGGCCACGCCCCCGCCCTGGGCACCCACCGAACCGATGCCGCCGATCACCTGCACCAGGAACCAGTAGCCCACCATCCACACGGCCGCCAGGTCGAAGGTGGTGACGAAGAACCCGAGGAAGACCAGCATCGTCACCCGCACCTTCGGGTACAGCAGCACGTAGGCACCCATGACGCCGCCGATGGCGCCCGAGGCTCCCACCATGGGGATGCTCGACGAGGGGTCGGCGAAGATCTGGGCAGCCGCGGCACCGAGGCCACACAGCAGGTAGAAGAACAGGAAGCGCACGTGCCCCATGGAATCCTCGACGTTGCCGCCGAAGATCCACAGGAACCACATGTTCCCGATGATGTGCAGCCAGCTGCCGTGCAGGAACATGTGGGTCAGCAGTGTCGCCCAGTTGGGCTGGTCGGTCAGGACGCAGGTGGCAACGTCGCTGACCGGGAAGCGCGTGCCCGGTGCCACGGTCTGCAGCAGCTCGCCGGGCAGCAGGCCCAGCGTGCACACCGACTGGCCCAGCGGGGCGCCGAAGCCGAAACCCTGCACCAGCGCCCAGGCCAGCACGTTCAGCCCGATGAGGGCGAAGGTGACCCAGGGGGTGAGGAAATGCGGGTTGTCGTCGCGCAGCGGAAACATCAGCGGACTTTAGCATCCGGCTGCAACTCGGCACCCAGCGCCCGGAACTCGGCGGCGCGGCCCGAGCCGCGGCGCCACGCCAGGGCGATCTCGCGGTAGCCCTCGTCGGCGATCGGCCAGAGCCGCACCCGCGTACCGCGCAGCAGGCTCGAGCCCTCCGCCATCTCCGGCAGGAAGGTGATGCCGAGGTCCGCGTCGACCATCTCCACCAGCGTGAGCAGGCTCGAGGCGGCAAAGCGCCGGACCTTCTGCAGGTCGCGCAGCCGGCAGGCGGCGATGGCATGGTCGCGCAGGCAGTGGCCATCCTCGAGCAGCAGCACCACGTCGGTGTCGAGGCGCGAGAAGCGGTAGTTCCCGGGATCGACGAGCTTCGTCCCGTCCCGGCAGGCCAGCCGGAATCCGTCCTTGAAGAGCGGCAGCACCTCGGCGTTCGGCAGGTCGTACGGCAGGGCCAGCAGCACGGCGTCGAGCTCGCCGCGCCCGAGGCGCTCGACGACGTCGGCGGTCTGCCCCTCGCGCAGGAACACCTTGAGCTTCGGGTAGCGGCGCCGCAGGCCCGGCAGCACCCGGGGCAGCAGGAAGGGCGCGATGGTCGGGATCACGCCGAGGCGCAGGGGGCCGGCCAGGGGCTCCCGCTCGGTGCGGGCCGTCTCCACCAGCGCCTCGAGGTCACGCAGGCAGAGCCGCGCCTGGGTGGCGACGTCGCGCCCCAGCGCCGTGATGGTGACGCGCCGGTTGGTCCGGTCGACGAGCTGCACGCCGAGCAGGGTCTCCAGCTCGCGGATCGCCGTGCTGAAGGCCGACTGCGAGACGTGGCAGGCCTTGGCGGCCTTGCCGAAGTGCCGGTGCTCGTCGAGGGCCGCGAAATACCGCAGCTGGCGGGTGGTGGGCAGGTTCATGCCGGGGCTCCCGATCGGTTTTCCCGATTATAGCCATCTGAACATACTGCTTTCTTTGCCCGTCCGGCACGGCTAAGGTGCCACCCATCGCCGGCCTGCCCGGCATTGCAAGACCCGAGGAGCCGACCATGCTGCCGAACCGCGAGGGCCAGCGCGTCCCCAACGTGACCTTCCGCACCCGCCAGGGCGCCGAGTGGGTCAACCGCACCAGCGACGAGATCTTCAAGGGCCGCACGGTCGTGGTCTTCTCGCTTCCCGGTGCCTTCACGCCCACCTGCTCGTCGGCCCACGTGCCGCGCTACAACCAGCTGGCGCCCGTGTTCCGCCAGCACGGCGTCGACGAGATCGTCTGCGTCTCGGTGAACGACGCCTTCGTCATGAACGAGTGGCAGGAGAGCCAGAACTGCCACGACGTCACCTTCCTGCCCGACGGCAACGGCGAGTTCACCGCCGGCATGGGCCTGCTGGTCGACAAGGCCGACTTAGGGTTCGGCAAGCGCTCGTGGCGCTACTCGATGCTGGTGAAGGACGGCGTCATCGTGAAGGAGTTCATCGAGCCCGAGGAGCCGGGCGACCCGTTCGTCAACTCCGACGCCGACACGATGCTGAAGTACCTGGCGCCCCAGGCCAAGGCGCCGGCCGACGTGACGATCTTCACGCGCAAGGGCTGCCCGCACTGCAGCCGCGCCAAGGCGGCGCTGGCCCAGGCCGGCTACGCCTACGAGGAGCTCGTGCTGAACCGCGACTACACCGACCGGACGCTCCGCGCCGTCACCCGCGCGAAGACCTTCCCGCAGGTGTACATCGACGGCGAGCACATCGGCGGCGCCGACGAGCTCGAGGCCTGGCTGAAGAAGCGCACCGCGCCCTGATCCCCCCGGCTCCGCCGGGAGTGGGGCGGTCCCCCCCCCCGGCAACGCCTGCTTCCGGCGGAGCCCCCTTTTTCGCGACACCCGGGGACCGTTTGTCGATCGCGCTCGCTGAGGCCCGGAGTCACGAACGGCACCAGAGCGTGGCCGGGGAATGGAACCCGGCTGTCGCTGCGTCCCCGGCGGCTGCCCACCATGCTACCCGTCCCGGGAGTACCAGCGCCGCCACCGTCCGCCGGAACCGCCTTCAGCACCTTCGCGCCAGCGGTCTATGCTGTGGCCATGCCCGGATCCTCCCTGCCAACCCTACTCGGCCCCTTCGACCTCGCGGGGATCGCCGTCTTTGCCCTGACGGGCGCCCTGGTCGCCGCCCGGCTGCGGCAGACCTTCGTCACCATGGCCTTCTTCGCGCTGGTCACCGGCGTCGGTGGCGGGTCGGTGCGCGACCTGCTGATCGGTGCGCCGGTGTTCTGGGTCCGCGACCCCTGGGTCGCCCCGGTGTGCCTCTTCGCCGCGCTGGTCGTGTGGTTCACACCGCACCGCTGGTGGGAAGGACGGCTGCTGGAATGGGCTGACGCCGCGGGGCTCGCCGCCTACTCGGTGCTCGGCACGGCCAAGGCACTGGGCTATGGCGTGGCACCGGTGCCCGCGGCGCTGATGGGCATCATCACCGGCTGCTTCGGCGGCATCGTCCGCGACGTGCTGGCCAGCCAGCCGTCGATCCTGATGCGGCCGGAGCTGTACGTCACCGCCGCCGCGCTCGCCTCGGCCCTCTGCGCGGCCGGCAGCCAGCTGCCGGTGCCGGATGGCGTGGTCTGGACCATCGCGGGCCTCGCCGGATTCCTGCTGCGGGGCGCGGCGATCCAGTGGTCGCTGGCGATCCCGGCCTATCGCCGGGGAGATGCCGGCTAGATGCGTAGCACTGCGCGCCACCAGGGCGATCTGCCCCATTTACACCGTCCGGATGATGGCGGGTTGGCGGTGACCTGGGCATCGCCACAGGCGTCGACCACTCAAGGTCGCATCCGGCTCCAGCGACCGGCTCAGGCGCCCGGGTCCGGGCGCGCGAAGCTCGCCACTCCCATGCGCTGCGGACCTGGCAGCCACATCCGGATGCTCAGCCTGGTCACTACCGTCTCCGCGTCTTCGTTCCGGTACACCAGCGGCAGGCAGGTATCGCCGGGCGACGGCGGGATACGTGGCAGCAGTGCATCGGCCTGCTGCACCCGTCCCGTGGGCCAGCGCCGCTCGATGGTCGCGAGATTGCCCGGTATGCGCACCGGCAGCTCGAAGCCGTGGGTCGTCCAGACGGGCAACAGATCCTGCGCGGGCGCTGCGACCGGCGAGGACGTCCAGTCCGAACGCTGGAGTTCGTCCGTGGCGTCGCGCCAGTACAGGCGCCAGCGTGGGGCGGGGTCATCGGCGCGACGGAACACATGCACGTCGTCGCCGTCCCGGCACAGGATGCTGCCGGTGCCGTCGTCGGCCTGCAGGTACTGGCCACCCAGTTCCCATTCGATGCGTTCGACCCTGATGCCGGGCGGTGCCTGCCAGTGCTCGACCAGCACGTCGCCGATGTCGGGCAGCGCGTAGCGACCGCCGTGAACGATCCGGTGGGGCGCAGGAGCTTCCGCCGCGAGATCGCGACCGGCCTGTTGCACCCCGAGCGCCCCCTGTTGCACCCATGGCGCGAAGGCGCTGGCCAGCATCGCCGGAAGGATCACCATCAGCAGGCCGCTCACGCCGATTCCCGCCGCGTCGCGGGCAGCCAGGGCTGGCACCGTGAGACGTCCGGCCAGCCAGAGCAGCCCGAAGTAGATGGCCGGCCCCAGCGTGAACATCAGGAGATAGAAGGCGGCCAATGCCTCGGGGCCACGAACGGCGCGCGCCGTCAGCCACACCGCCCCGGCCGCCAGAAGCGCGATCGGCACGCTGGCGAGGCGCACCCGGAGCCAGGGGCCGGCCAGTCCGCGCGCGGCGAAGCGACGGCGCTCGGCCCGCACGAACAGGCCGATGGCCACCATGGCAAGCAGGGCCATGACGCTCCAGATGAGATAGGTCACCGGAATGGAATCCCTCACACGACCGCCCCCCTGCAAAACGCCCATGCCACCGTGGGAGATCGCTTCGGGTCCGGAGGCAGCCGGAAGCGGAGCGGCGTTGACCCGCCCCCGCACCGGGACCGTGACGCCAAGGCCCCCTCTCGCCGTCGGGATGATGGCACGCGGCCGGTGAGCGCGGCATCACCAGCGGCGCCCCCCGCGCCGCGCCGCTACTCCGGCACCAGCCACCGCGCCACCGGCAGCGCCGCGTCTTGCTCCGCCAGCACGGCGTGCAGGCAGCCGAGCACCGGACCCAGCGCTTCGTCGAGCCCGAAGGGCGGGTTCACCACCAGCATCCCCGAGCCCCACAGGCCCTGGGCACGCTTCGGCCCGACGGCCAGCTCCGCCTGCCAGATGCGCCGCAGGCCCGTGGCGGCGATGCGGCCCACGAAGCGCTCGGCCAGCGGGTCGCGGATCAGCGGGTACCAGATGGCGTAGACGCCCTGGGGCCACCGCCGGTGGCAGTCCAGCAGCAGCTGCGGTACGCGCTTGAACTCGTCCTTCACTTCGTAGGACGGATCGATCAGCACGAGGCCGCGCCGCTCCTTCGGCGGGACGACGGCCGGCAGGCCTTCGTAGGCGTCCCGGTCGTGGACGTGGGCGCGGCGGTCGCCCCGGACCGCGGCCCGCAGCACCCGCAGGGACCGGGGGTGCTGCTCGAGCAGTTCCACCGTGTCGTCCGGGCGCAGCAGCGCCAGCGCCAGGGCCGGCGACCCGGGGTAGAACCGCAGGCGGCCGTCCGGGTTCATGGCCCGGACGGCGTCCAGGTACGGCGTCAGCGCGGCGGGCACGCCGCCGGGACGTTCGGCCGCCGCGAGCAGGCGGGTTATGCCGGATTTGTACTCGGCGTGGCGCGACGCCTCCGGGCCGAACAGGTCGTAGGTGCCCGACCCGGCAAAGCCGTCGAGCACCCGCAGGGGCGCCGGCTTCCTGCCGAGGGCCCCGAGGGCGCAGGCGAGCACCGCGTGCTTCAGCACGTCGGCGTGGTTCCCGCAGTGGTACTCGTGCTGATAGCTCAACATGCCGGCATAATCACGCAATGGGACGCATATTTGAAACCCGCAAGCACGTGATGTTTGCGCGCTGGAACCGGATGGCGAAGCAGTTCACCCGGATCGGCAAGGACATCACCATCGCCGTCAAGAAGGGCGGCCCGGACCCGGCCAACAACCCGGCCCTGCGGCGCGTGATCCAGAACGCGCGCGCGGTGAACATGCCCAAGGACAAGGTGGACGCCGCCATCAAGCGCGCCGCCGGCAAGGACACCGCCAACTACGAGGAGATCCTCTACGAGGGCTACGCGCCCCACGGCGTGGCAGTGCTGGTGGAGACCGCCACCGACAACCCGACCCGCACCGTCGGCAACGTCCGCAACGTCTTCAACAAGAACGGCGGCAACCTGGCCACCTCGGGCAGCGTCGCCTTCATGTTCCGCAAGATGGGCGTGTTCCGCCTCGACCCGGCCGGCATCGACCAGGACGACCTCGAGCTCTACTTGATCGACCACGGCCTCGACGAGATGGGCGAGAGCACCGGCGAGAAAGGCGAGCCGCAGCTGGTCATCCGCTGCAGCTTCGCCGACTTCGGCCAGCTGCAGAAGGCGCTGGAGGACCGCAACCTCACGCCGCTGTCGGCCGAGCACGAGTACATCTGCACGACGCCCACCGAACTGCCCGAAGACCACGCGAAGGAAGCCCTCGAGCTCATCGACCGGCTCGAGCAGGACGAGGACGTGCAGCGGGTGTTCCACACGCTGGCCTGAGACGGGCACGGAACAGCGGGGGCGGGCACGAACGGCGGCTGCGCCGGGCAGTAGCCGGCCGGCGAGGACGACCCGTGGACCGCAGGCCGACCCGGCACGGCGAGTCCTCCCGGGTACGCGGTCACAGGCGCCACGGGATCGGCCGCCACCACCGGGCGCGACGCTCAACGGTCGTCGCGACCGGCGCCCGTCGGGCCCAGTTCCGTGTACTTGCGGCTGGTGCCGCGGGCCTGCTCGACGGGGTACTTGGCGGCGTTCCGCGCGAGCTTCGCCCGCACCACGGCATCCAGGTCGAGCCCCAGGTCGTTGACCAGGTAGGCCAGCAGGATCGCCACGTCGGCCACCTCGGCCTCCACCTCGGCGCGGCGCTCGGCGACGCGGGAGGCCAGCCCATCGTCGGCGGTCCACTGCACGATCTCCAGCAGCTCCGCCGCCTCGACCACCAGCGCCGAAGCCAGCGTCCGCACGGTGTGGAACTGGGCCCAGTCACGCTCGGCCCGGAACGCCAGGATCGCCTGGCGGGTGTCGTTGCTCAGCATCGCCTTCCTCCAGCCGGTCGTTGAACGACGCACCGGCGGCATGTGTGCCAGGTCATCAGTCCGGCATCCGGACCGCCCCGCGACGAGCCCTTCGCCCGCGCGCTGGCGGCGTCGCCGCGGCCAGACCGGCGGCCGCCCCGTCCCGGTGCATCGGCGGCCCGCGGCGCTCCGCTCCGGGGCGCGCGAGGCCGTTTATTCCCCGGCCGGCGCCGCGCCAGACGGCCAATCCTGCGGGGCGCGCACTATGGCATGGATCCTGCTTACCCCGCCGCAACGGACCAGGCAGGAGGCCTGTCATGCTGAAGACCCACACCATGGATCACCGCTGCGGCACCCGGCACGCGTCCGGGCAGACCGTGCTGCTGCGCCGCCCGGGATGGGCGGGCTACATCGTCGGCCAGCTGTGCGACGTGAGCATCAGCGGCGCCTTCATCACCGTCCCCCGCCGCATCTTCCCGCTGCGGTCGGTGGTCAAGGCCGAGGTCACGGTCTACGAGCGGGGCCACGCCCGGCTCGTGCGCCTGCAGGGCATGGTCGTGCGCTCGGCGGAGCACGGCATCGGCCTGATGTTCGATGAGCTGCAGCCGGCCCGCCGCCTCGCCACGGCCGGCCCCGGCAGCCGCGAAGCCCTCCTCGACCAGTTCCCCTCCCTCGCACCCTGCTGAGCGAGGACGGTCTACCCGGCAATCCCGCGCGCCCTCTCCTCGTGCGGTTCCCCCCGGGGGCGTTGCGCAGCGCCCCCGGGGTTTCTCCCGGACTTCATACCCGCTGGTGTCGCCAGCGGCCGCGCCGGAACAGCACCACCGCCACGACGGCGATCACCGACTCGGCGAACGCGACGGCGATGAACACCCCCGTCGGGCCCATCCCGGCGGGGCCCGTCAGCCACCAGGCCAGTGGCACCTGCAGCAGCCAGAAACAGAAGAGGTTCACCAGCGTCGGCGTGCGCGTGTCACCCGAGCCGTTGAAGGCCTGCACGACGATCAGGCCGAAGGCCCAGAAACCGAAGCCGCAGGCGATGATCCGCAGCGCCAGCACGCCAATGGCCGCCACCCCCGGCTCGTCGGTGAAGAGGCCAATGTAGCCCGGCGCGAACAGGAGGAACGACAGCGCGACGAGGCCCATGAATACGACATTGAAGCGCGCCGCGTGCCAGACCGAGCGCTCGGCGCGGTCGGGCTGGCCGGCACCGAGGTTCTGGCCCACCAAGGTCGCCGTCGCGTTGCCGAGGCCCCAGGCCGGCAGGAAGAACACGTCGATGAGCCGGATCGCGATGGTGTAGCCGGCAACGGCGGCGCTGCCGAAGGGGGCCACGAGGCGCATCAGCACGATCCAGCTCGAGGTCGCAATCAGGTACTGGGCGATGCCGCCGGACGACACGCGCACGAGGCGCAGCAGGATCCGCGGCTCGGGCCGGAGGTCGGCGAGCCGCAGCTGCAGGCGGCCCCGGCCGCGGGCCAGGTGCCACAGCTGCCAGGCCACGGCGGTGCCGCGGCCCACGGTGGTCGCCACGGCGGCACCGGTCACGCCGAGCTCGGGAAACGGCCCCCAGCCGAAGATCAGGCACGGATCGAGCACCAGGTTGATGCCGTTGGCGAGCCACAGCGCCCGCATGGCGATGGTGGCGTCACCGGCGCCGCGGAACACGCCGTTCAGCAGGAACAGGAACACGATCGACGCAGAGCCGCCGAGCATCACCGTCGTGAAGCCGGTGCCCGTGGCGACCACGGCTGCCGGAGCGCCCATGAGCCGCAGGATGTCGGCGGCGAAGAGCCACCCGGAGATGCCGACCACCATGGCGATGGCGAGCCCCAGCCACAGCGCCTGGCCGGCGGCCCGGCGCGCGCCGGCAATATCGCCCTCGCCGACGCGGCGGGCCACCGTTGCGGTGACGCCGACGGAGAGCCCCACGGCGAGGGCGTACAGCAGGGTCAGCGTGGCCTCCGTCAGGCCGACGGCCGCCACGGCGCCGGCACCGAGGCCCGCGACGAACCAGATGTCGACGATGGCGAAGAGCGACTCCATCGACATCTCGAGCATCATCGGGATGGCGAGCAGCACCACCGCGCGGCCCTCGGGGCCGCGGGTGTAGTCCTGCTCGCGGCCCTGCAGGGCGTCGCGCAGCAGGCGGATCATGGTGCGGGCACGCGGGCCCTGGCGATCGGTGGCGGTCATGGCGGGGCTGTCGCGGGCGCGTGCCGCGGTCGGCTGGCAACCCGGAGGAACCGGGGCGACCGGAGTCTAGGTGCCGGCCGCAAGGCGAGGCAAGCGGCATCGCGCGGCGCCATGGCCGCAGCGGTGCCCGGTATCCTGCAGGCCCTCGCCAGCGAACACCCGGTTCCGTCCAGAGCGCCCACCGCCCCATGTTCCGCCCCGCCACCCAGGCCTGGTTCGACAGCGCCTTCGCCGCCCCCAGCGAGGTGCAGAAGCGCGGCTGGGCCGCCATCACCGCGGGGCAGCACGCGCTGCTGGTGGCGCCCACCGGCAGCGGCAAGACGCTGGCCGCGTTCCTGGCCGCCGTGGACCGGCTGGCGGCGCTGCCGCCCGATGCAGCCCCCGGCGTGCGGGTGCTCTACGTCAGCCCGCTCAAGGCGCTGGCCGCCGACATCGAGCGCAACCTGCGCGCACCGCTCGCCGGGATCCGACGGCAGGCGGAGCTGCGCGGCGAACCGATGCGCGACCTGCGCGTCGACGTGCGCACCGGCGACACGCCCGCGGCAGACCGGCGCCTGCAGGCCCGCCAGCCGGCGGACATCCTCGTCACGACGCCGGAGTCGCTGTTCCTGCTGCTGGGCTCCCGGGCGCGGTCGGTGCTCGCGACCGTGCACACGGTCATCGTCGACGAGCTGCACGCGGTGGCCGGCACCAAGCGCGGCACGCACCTGGCGCTCACGCTGGAGCGGCTCGCGGCGCTCACGGCCACGGACCCGCAGCGCATCGGGCTCTCGGCCACGCTGCAGCCCCTCGCCGAGGCGGCGGCCTTCCTCGGCGGCGACCGGGCCGTCACCGTCGTCGATGCCGCGCGCACGCCGCGACTCGACGTGACCGTGACGGTGCCGGTGGCCGACATGACCAAAGTGCCGGCCCCGGCCGACGACTCGGGCACGACGTCGATCCTCGGGCAGAACCACCAGCAGTCCCGCGAGGCGGGCGCGGCGCGGCCGGAGCGGGGGCTCTGGTCGGCCATCTACCCGGAACTGGTCGCCGCGATCCGGCGCCACCGATCGACCATCGTCTTCGTCAACAGCCGCGGGCTCTGCGAGCGGCTGGCCCACAAGCTCAACGAGCTGGCCGGCGACGACCTCGTGCGCGCGCACCACGGCAGCGTCTCGCACCAGCGCCGCGCGGAGATCGAGGAGGCGCTCAAGGCCGGGCAGCTGCGCGGCATCGTCGCGACGTCGTCGCTGGAGCTCGGCGTCGACATGGGCGCCGTCGACCTCGTGGTCCTCGTGGAGTCGCCGGGCACCGTGGCCCGGGGCCTGCAGCGCATCGGGCGGGCCGGCCACCAGGTCGACGCCGTGAGCCGCGGCGCCATCTACCCGAAGTATCCCGGCGACCTGCTCGAGGCCACCGTGATCGCGGAGCGCATGCAGGCAGGGCTGATCGAGCGGCTGCAGGTACCCGTGAACGCCCTCGACGTGCTGGCCCAGCAGGTCGTTGCCCTGTGCGTCGATGCCGACCGGCAGGTCGACGACGTCGAGCGCCTGGTGCGCCGCGCCTGGCCGTACCGCGACCTGTCGCGGGCGGCGCTGGAGGGCGTGCTCGACATGCTCGCCGGCAAGTACAGCTTCGACGAGAACCGCGAGCTGCGCCCGCTGCTCACCTGGGACCGGGCGACCGGCACGCTGCGCGCCCGGCGCGGTGCCGCCATGGCCGTGCGCTTCAACGCCGGCACGATCCCCGACCGGGGTGCCTACGGCGTTTACCTGGTGCGCGAGGGCACCCGCGTCGGCGAGCTCGACGAGGAGATGGTCCACGAGACGCGGCGTGGCGACGTCATCCAGCTGGGGGCCTCGACCTGGCGCGTCGAGGAAATCGCCGGCGACCGCGTCGTCGTCTCGCCGGCGCCCGGCGAGGCCGGGCGGCTGCCCTTCTGGCGCGGCGACGGCCTCGGCCGGCCGCTGGAAGTCGGCCAGGCCATCGGCGCCTTCCTGCGCGAGCTGGGGAGCCAGCCGCGGCGCCGGGCCGCGGCGTGGCTGCGGGCCCGCGCCCCCCTCGACGCCCATGCGGCGACGAACCTCGTCAACTACGTCTTCGACCAGCGGGACGAGACCGGCGCGCTGCCGACGGACGACACCATCGTCGTCGAGCGGTTCCGCGACGAGCTGGGCGACTGGCGGGTCTGCGTGCTCACGCCCTTCGGCGCCCGGGTGCACGCGCCCTGGGCGATGGCCCTGCAGGCCCGGCTCGGCAGCCAGCGCGGCACCGAGGTCCAGGTGATGTACACGGACAACGGCCTCGTCCTGCGCTTTGCCGATGCCGACGAGCCGCCCCCGGTGACGGACCTCTTCCCCGATCCCGACGAGGTGACGACGCTCGCGACCGACCAGGTGGCGCAGACGGCGCTCTTCGCCGGGCTCTTCCGCGAGAACGCGGTCCGCTCACTGCTGCTCCGCCGGCGGGGACCCGGCAAGCGCACGCCGCTGTGGGCCCAGCGGCTCAAGAGCCAGAACCTGCTGGCGCTCGTGCAGCGTTATCCCGCCTTCCCGCTGGTGCTCGAGACCTACCGGCAGGCGCTGGGCGACCACTTCGACCTGCCGGGCCTGCGCAGCATCCTGGCCGGTGTCCGCAGCCGCGCCATCCGCGTGCACGACGTCGAGACGCGGCAGGCATCGCCCTTCGCGCGCCAGCTCGTCTTCGCCTACGTCGCCGCGTACATGTACGAGCAGGACGCGCCGCTCGCCGAGCGTCGCGCCCAGGCACTGACGCTCGACCGCAACCTGCTGCGGGAACTGCTGGGCCAGGACACGCTGCGGGAGCTCATCGATCCCGCCGTGCTCGCCACCCTCGAACTCGAGCTGCAGCGGCTCGCCGACGGCCGCCGGGCCCGGGACGCCGACGAGCTGCATGACCTGCTGCGCTGGCTCGGTGACCTCGACAGCGATGAGATCGCCGCCCGCACGACCGGTGCTGGACCCGCGCTGGCAGCCACACTGCTGCAGTCCCGCCGCGCCCTCGCCGTGCGCATCGCCGGCAGCGAGCGGCTCGTCGCCGCCGAGGATGCGGGGCTCTACCGCGATGCACTGGGGCTGGTTCCACCCGGCGGCCTGCCCGAGGCGTTCCTCGCCATCGTCGACCGGCCGCTGCTGACGCTGGCCCGGCGCTATGCCCGCAGCCACGGGCCCTTCCACACCCGGGACTTCGCCGCGCGCTACGGACTGACGACGGCTGTCGCGCGGCAGGTGCTGCAGGAGCTGGCCGACGCGGGCTCCCTGGTGCTCGGCGACATCCGCCCGGATGGCGGCACCGCCGAGTGGTGCGACGCCGAGGTGCTGCGGGTGCTCAAGCGCCGCACGCTGGCGGCGCTGCGCCGGCAGGTCGCGCCCGTCGACGGCGCGGCCCTCGCCCGCTTCCTCGCCGACTGGCACGGCATCGGCAGCCGGCGCGCGGGACCTGAGCGGCTGCTCGAGGCCATCGCGCCGCTGCAGGGGCTGCCGCTGCCGTGGAGCGCACTGGCGACGACGCTGCTGCCGGCGCGAATGGCGGGGTTCTCGCTGGACCTGCTCGACATGCTGGCGGCGAGCGGCGCCATCGCCTGGGTCGGCGCCGGCGCGCTGGCCCCCCGGGATGGCCGCGTCGCGCTGTACCTGCGCGAGCGCGCCCGCAGCCTGCTGCCGCCGCCGGCCGGCTTCGACGGCGGCGAGCTGCACGCGGCCATCGCGGCGGTGCTGGGCCGGCGGGGCGCCACCTTCCTGTCGGTGCTCGACGACGATGTGCATCGCCTCGTGCCGGGCGCCACGGCCAGCGAGCGCCGCGCCGCACTCTGGGACCTGGTCTGGGCCGGCCTCGTCACCAACGACACCTTCGCGCCGCTGCGGGGCTTAAGCCGGCGCGGCACCCGGCGAGGCGGGCTGCGCATCGACCCCATGGCGGGCGGGCGCTGGTTCCTGGTGCAGGAGCTCGTCGATGCGGGACTCGACGCCACACGCCGCGCCGTGGCCCGGGCGGAACTGCTGCTCGAGCGGCACGGGGTCGTCAGCCGCGAAGTCGGTGCTGCCGAAGAGCTGCCCGGCGGCTTCGCGCCGGTGTACCAGGTGCTGAAGTCTCTGGAGGAAGCCGGGCGCATCCGCCGCGGCTACTTCGTCGAGGGCCTCTCCGGTGCGCAGTTCGCCCTCGCCGGCGCCGTCGACCGGCTGCGGGCAGCGGCGCCGGACGCCGCTGGCGACGCGCTGGTGCTCACGGCCATCGATCCGGCGTGTCCCTGGGGGTCGCTGCTGCCATGGCCGGATGCCGAGCGCGAGGCAAAGCCGCGGCGCGTGCCCGGGGCCTTCGTGATCCAGGACCGCGGCCTGCCGCTGCTCTACGTGGGCCCAGGCGCGCGGCAGCTCATCACCTTCCCGGGCCTCGCGGCCGAGGGCGCGCTGGCCCTGGTGCTCGCGGCCCTCGCCCGGCTGCCGCGCGCGGGACGACGCGCTCCCGTGGTGGTCGATCGCATCGACGGCGTGCCCGTGCACGAGTCGCCCTGGGCACCGGCCCTGATGCAGGCCGGATTCCGTCGCGACTATCGGGGGCTCGCTCTGGCGAGCACGCTTTAGCCATGGCCACGGCAGAAAGGGTGACAGCTCACCTGTTTCCCCGTTGCGGAGGAGAGGCGGTGCCACTTGACCTGTTTCCGTGCTGCGGAAACAGGTGGACTGTCACCGCCTGCAGCGATGCCTGAGGGCGATACGGTCCACAGACTCGCGGCGTACCTGCGCGAGCATCTCGTCGGTCGCAGGCTGGAGGACGCGCGGGCCCGCGGGCAACGGCTCGCGCTGAACGGACAGGGCGTCATGGCAGCCGAGGCCCAAGGCAAGCACCTGCTGCTGCGCTTCGATGGCGGCGCGGTGCTGCGCACGCATCTCGGCATGTACGGGAGCTGGCACCGGTATCGCGCCGACGGCCCGGCACCGCGGGTGCGCGGGCGGGTGAGCGTCGCGCTCACCGCGTCTGCCCCACCGATGGCGGAAGTGTTCGCCTGCTACAACGCGAAGGAGGTCGAGCTGTTGCCGGCCGGCAGCGGGCGCGAACGGGCGCTGGCGGCCCACCTCGGCGATGACCTGCTCGGCCCGGACCCCGACCTTGGCCGCGTTGTTGCACGCGCCCGCCAGTTGCTGGCACCAGACACACTGCTGGTGGACGTTCTGCTCGACCAGCGCGTCGCCGCCGGCATCGGCAACGTCTACAAGAGCGAGCTGCTGTTCCTAGCGGGCCTGGCGCCGGTCACGACGCTGGGACAGGTGGACGACGGGAGGCTGCAGACGATCTATGCCGACGCCCGGCGCTGGCTTTCGGCGAACCTGGGCGGCGGGGCCCGCACGACGCGGACGACGGCCGATGGCGCCGGCCGCCTGTGGGTCTACAACCGTGCCGGCCGCCCCTGCCACCGCTGCCGCACGCGCATTGCCTCGGCCCGCCTCGGCGCGCGCCCGCGCGGCACATGGTGGTGCCCGGCCTGCCAGGCGGTCCCGACGAAGGCGCGGACAGGCGGGAAATCCGGGGACAGTTCACCGGTTTCCGCCGCAGGGAAGTAGGTGAACTGTTCCCGGATCTCCGACAGACCGAGCGGCGCCAACTTCGCCTCGGCAGGCCCCGCGCCGATGCGGCGGCGACCGGCCACCGCCAGGCCACGCCAGAAACGACACGGCCCGGGATTCCCGGGCCGTGTGCAGTAACGCCTTCGGCCAAGGACCTCAGGCGCGCTTGATCTCCGTGACGCTGGCCGCACCGGCAGCCTTGCCGGGGATCAGGGGAACGGGGTCGAGCACCCAGTTGCCGGACTCGCGCCGGGCCGGGCACGGGATCGCAAAGGCCACGTCGCCCTGCTTCGCCTTCAGCGCCTTCTGGTCGATGCGCCAGCCCTTGTCCTGCCACTCCTGCAGGTGCTCGCGGTAGCGCAGGACGGCGCTGTCGCCGGGGACGAGGATTTCCTTCGTGTTGGTCTCGGGCGTACGCACCGGGTTCAACTCGGTGAGGATCGCCATGTCCTCGTGCACCACACGCAGCGTCAGGTCCTCGACGCGAGCGTCGTGCTTGTCCTCCATCAGCCAGTTGCGCATGTTCAGGAAGAACAGCTTCGTGTGGCTCTCGTCCACCGGGCACTCGAAGATGTACTGGTGGAAGGAGTTGGTGGCCGTCAGGTCAATGTAGGTCACCAGCGTATTGGGCCCGAGGTACCAGGAGCCGGCCGCGCCGGTGCGGGCGCCCTGGCGGTCTTCCCACAGCTCCGTGCCCGGCTTCTTCGACGCGAAGGACATATAAAAGCCGCTGCCGAAGGGCATGTCCTGCATCGGCAGCGGGCTGCGCTGCAGCTCGATGTCCATCTTCGGCGCGCCCTGCAGGGGGTGCACGAACTCGTTGTGGATCGGGTCGAGGCCGTTCTCGACCGAGCGCTCGTAGTAGGCGTTCAGGTCGAGCACGTAGGTCTGGCACTTCCAGTCCGGGCCCCACTCCTTGATGTCCCAGAGCGGCGGGCGCTCGGACTCGGGCAGGTCGCCGAGGAAGGCGAAGACGACGCCGTACTTCTCTTCGGTGGGATAGGCGTCGACCTTGGCGCGGGCCGGGATCTTCTGGTCACCCAGCGACGGCACCTTGGTGCACTTGCCGTCGCCGCCGTAGGCCCAGCCGTGGTACGGGCAAACGACGTTGCCGTCCTTCACCCAGCCCTTGCTGAGGGCGCCGCCGCGGTGGACGCAGGTGTCGGCGATGACGCTGGCCTTGCCCTCGGAGTCGCGGAAGGCGACGAAGGGCAGGCCGAAGACGGTGGCCCGGACCGGCTTGTCGGCCGGCAGGTCCTTGCCGAGGACGATCGGGTACCAGAAGTTGATGTACATGGTCAGGCTCCGCGTAGGGGCTTGTTCTGAAGTGGCGGGATGCTAGCACCCTTCGATCGGGGCGCCAGTCCGGAGTCATGCTTAGGCCAGCCTGCAGACTGGCGGGCCATGCGGTTTTTTGCCCCGGCCGGGGCGGCCACCGCGGTTGACTGGCCAGGCACGGCCGGATCGGCCCGGAACCGTTCGCCGCCGCGGCTGTGGCGACGCCCCTTGCGCTCGCGGACCCGCGCCCGCCGGATCTCGCTGCGCCAGGTGCCGCGGACCGGGCAGGGGGGATAGCACGACCCGGCCGCCGCGGCGGCGGGGATGACCGCTGACGGCCGCCCGGGTCAGGCCGGCCGCCCGGGTCAGGCCGGTCAGGCCGGTCAGGCCGGTCAGGCCGGTCAGGCCGGTCAGGCCAGAGTGGCTTATTGGCTATTTTCTTGCACTTTTAGCTTCACGATCGCGGCCTTTGGACGACTATTCTCTAGAGCTATCCGCAAAGAACGTGGCCGTTTTTGCGTTGGCAAGGTCGATCTGCGCCGCCCAGCCCAGGCTCCCTGGCTGGTCCAGGAACTGGTGCGTGTAAAGGGCAAAGTCCTGGTGGTTGGCCCCGGGTATTTCCTCGAATTTCGCGCCTGATGGGAGCTTTTTTTGCGCTTCCTCGAAACGTTCGCGCGGCATGAGTCCATCCCGGTCGCCCCAGAGCATGAGCATAGGCACCCGCAGGTCCGAGAAGTCGGCCGGCATGGCGGTGGCCCAGAGGCCAACGGCGGCCACGGGCGGCTGGTGGCGGCGGATCAGGTCCAGGCTGGCGAAGCCGCCCATGGAGTGCCCCAGCAGGAACCACTGCCGGACGCCGAAGGAAGGGAGGCGGGCGGCGGCCATGTCGACCGCCCGGATCGACAGCCGGGCGGGTCCGGCCGGGATGTAAACGAGGTAGCCGCGCCGGGCAAAGAAGGCGGCCGTACCGGCGTAGGCCCGGGGCTTGATGAGGGCGCCGTGAAAGATCAGCAGCCCGCGCCCGTCGGGGCTGTCAGGCCTGAAGACAAGGGTGCCATCCGCCTCCTCGACGACCCGGTAGCCCGGTCCCACGAGGAAGGCGGCGGCCTCGGGGCGGGGCTGGCCATCGATCTGGTACCACGCGGCCAGCGCCAGCGCCGCCACGGCAACCAGCCCGAGAGCCGCGAGGATGATCCGCTTTAGCATGACTGCAGGTCCCGTTTAACGCAGACACATTGCCTTTCGCGCGCCGCCGTGGTCAAAAGGGCGCCCCGACCAAGGCCTTCGCTGCCCATGACCACCCTCGACCTCTTCGCGATCCTCGTCTTCGGCGTGCTCGTGGTACTCGTCAGCGTCTACCAGCTGAGGTATCGCAACCATCCCTGGGACATCTATTACCCGAAGCTCGCCTGGTTCCGGGGCGGCATCTACTTCTGCTGCTGCTACCTGCTGTCGTACTGGACCGGGGCCATGCGCCTGCTGGCCGAGAGCCCCATCGCCACCGCGGAGCAGCTGGCGAACCCCGCCTGGATCGCCTTCACGCTGGGCCTCGTGCTCTTCATCTTCGCGGCCTACCCGGGCGTCTGGGCCTATTTCACGCCGGTCTTCGAGCGGAAGAAGAACACGCTCATGTCGGCGATCTTCGGCTTCCTGTGGGGGTCGAGCTCGGGGCAGCTGTTCCTGTCGATCTGGATCCTGTGGGGCAAGCTCGGCCTGCCCGAATGGGGCACGTGGCTCGCCACTTTCCTGACGCTGGCGGCCTACCAGCCCAACTGGCACAACATCTACTGGGACCACTACATCGCGCCGGAGCACGACACGCCGATGACCCAGAAGATCAAGGCCCTGGGCTGCCACATTCCGAACCTGGCCATCGGGCTGACCCACCTGACCCTGTACGACAACTACGCGATCTTTGCCGGCGCCCAGGTCGTCGCCTGCGTGTCGGCGGCGGTGGGCATGCGGTTCCCGGCGCCATGGGTCGCGCCCAGCGCCATGAATTACGCCCACCGGACCGCCGGCAACCCGCCGCGCTGCACGGGCTACATCCCCAAGGACCCGCTGACGGACCCCTACACGCCGTTCTACCCGGGCTGGAAGGGGCCGGCAGCCCCGGACCGCCGCAGCTGACGCCTGGCCCCGTCGGCGGCCGCAACTTGGCGACGCCCCGCCGGCCGGGTACCCTCCCCAGCACGACCGCAGAATGAACGGCCGTGGTTGCCCTGAAACCGATGCCGGACCAGCAGCGAAACCACCAGCGTCAAGGCCCGGTACAGGGCCTGGCGTAGCCAGGGGGAGTGCCGCACATGATCCGTCGCCAGCCGTGGCCAGCGCTGCTTGGCCTTCTTGCCGCCTCACTCGTCGTGGCTCTCCCGGCCAGGGCCAATGACTCTCGCGCCATCATCGGCCTGGTCGACCGGGTCGAGACGGCGTACCACGGTGGTGACGCCGCCGGGCTCGCCGACGCCCGCCGGCAACTGCTGCAGCTCGCCACCGACTCCCCGGCCGGCACCCGCGCCGGCTACTACGCGGCCCACGCCCGCTTCCGCCAGGCGCTTGGCAGCAGCGCCACGGACGAGGCCGCCGCCAAGAGCTACCTCGATGACTGCATCACCGAGCTGACTGGTTACGTCGCGGCGAACCCCGGCGATGCCGAGGCCCGGGCGCTGCTCGGCTCCTGCTACGGCATGAGCACGACGCACTACCCCCTCGGCCTCATGGCCCGGGGCATGGAGGCCCGCAAGCAGCTGAACATCGCCCGGGACCTGGCGCCGGCCAATCCCTGGGTGCTGATGCAGGACGGCCTGGTCGACTTCGCTACCCCCCGCATGTTCGGCGGCAACCGCACGGCCGCCATCGCCAAGCTCGAGCGGGCGGCACGGCTCTTCGCCGACGCCGAGGCCTCCGGTTCGTCGCTGGCTGGCTGGGCCCTGGTCGAGACCTGGCAGCAGCTGGGGCTCATGTACGCCGCCACCGGCCAGGCCGACGCAGCCGCCGACGCGAACGAGCGGGCCGCCTCGCTGCCGCGGTCGACGGCGCGGCTGCGCCAGGCTTCGCTGCAGTAGGCAACGGGCAGGCGCGACGCGGGGCACGCCGTCGCCGGTCCACCGCTCGGGCGGGCACCCCGAGCGACATCACGCCGGCGGAAACACCCGCCGGTAGTCCCCCACGCTGAAATCCAGCAGCACGTCGCTGGCCCGGAGCGGCCGCGCCAAGGCGAGTCCCGCCAGCGACCGGCACCGCGACAGCGCGACGTACACCTGTCCGTGGCTGAAGGCACCGCCTGCCAGGTCGACGTACACGCGGTCGAAGGTCTGCCCCTGGCTCTTGTGGATCGTGATGGCCCAGCCGAGCCGCAGCGGCAGCTGGCGGTAGCTGCCGACGACTTCGCGCGTGATCTGCCTGCCGGGCCGGTCGTACTGGTAGGTGATGTTCTCCCAGGCGGTCTTCTTTACGAGGTGCGCCGTGCCGTCGGCCAGCTGCACCATCGGTCCCTCGTCGCCCAGCTCCACCACGGTGCCGAAGCTGCCGTTCACCCAGCGCTGCTCGGGATCGTTCCTCAGGAACATGACGCGGGCGCCGACCTTGAGCAGCAGGTCGGGCTCCGTGGGAAACGCGCCGGGATCGAAGCGGCCCGTCACTTCGGCGGCGTAGTTCACGACCTTGCCGGGCAGTTCTGACAGCCGCCGACCGTTCTCGCGGGCGGCGGCGGCGTTGGTGCCCGTCAGCACGATGTAGCTGTCGACGTCGTCGAGGCCCCGCTTGGGGCGCACGCGGTCATTCAGCTCGCCGAGGATCTCGTCGTCGGGCTCGCCGTCGCGCACGGCCTGCAGGATGCGCATGAAGCCCGGGTCGTCCTGCTGCCGGTAGATGCGACCGAGCTCGACGGACCGCCCGCTGCACTGCTGCCACACGTGGGCCTGGAAGAACCACGGCCCGCCGTGGGCGGCCTCGAAGTACTCCTTCAGCTCGGGCTCGCGCACCACGGGCGGCAGCTGCCAGAGGTCGCCGAACATCGCCAGCTGCACGCCGCCGAAGGGCTCGTCGCTGCGGCGGTTGAGCCGCAGCATCGTGTCGATGCCGTCCATCAGGTCGGCCCGCACCATCGACACCTCGTCGATGACCAGGAGGTCGATGGCCTTCATCACGCCGGTGTGGCGCAGCGCCTGCAGCTCGCGCACGTCGACGAAGCGCGGCGGCAGCCGGAAGAACGAGTGGATGGTCTGGCCGCCGACGTTCATGGCCGCGAGGCCGGTCGGCGCCACCACGGCCACGCGCCGGTGCGTCTCTTCCACCAGCAGGTGCAGCAGCGTCGACTTGCCGGTGCCGGCCCGGCCCGTGACGAAGACGTGCTCGTGCCCGCCCTCGATGACCTCGAGGGCCCGGGCGAAGTCGGCGTTGACGTCGACGACGTCGCGCAGGGGCGGCTTGCGGGTGACGGGGGGCATGGCAGGCGGGTTCCGACGGGGCATTGGCACGGTACGGCATCCGGGCGGGACCTGTCAGCGGCCGGAGACAGCGAAACCGGTGCATCTCCGGGGATTTGCCGCCGGGGTCGCCGAATAGCGTGCGGAACACTGACCTGTACCACCGTGGCGGTCGTCGATGTCCCTCTGCCGCAAACTCTCATGCCGCGCCACCCCCAGACTGCGCGCCATGGGCTTCCGTCTGGCGGTCGGGCCAATCGTCAGGCGCACCGCCCGCCGCACCCGCCAGTCGAAGGCAGCCTAAGCTCACCCGATCCCGGGCAAGTGGCCCGGCCACGCCAACAGGGGAGAAAGCACCATGCCCAGCAAGAAGACCACGCCCGTCTCGCGCCGTGACGTGCTCGCCGCCGGCACCGGCCTCGCGGCCATGGCCGCCAGTGGCGCCGGCCAGGCCGCCACGACCCGGCTCTCGCCCGACGAGGGCCGGTTCCGCATGACGAACACGAAGTTCACCACCACGCCCCGCGACCCGCGCCTCGACCTGGACGACCCCGAGACGAACTTCCGCGCCATGCTCAAGCTTCGCGCCGACCTCTCGGGCAAGGAATGCCTCTTCGCGTTCCCGGGCGAGGCCTGGGTCATGATCCCGCAGGAGCGCAACTACCGGGCCTTCAAGACCTTCGGCATCGGCGCCTCGCGCATCGAAGAAGTGGCCGAGGGCTGGCGCATCTACAGCCGCGAGGTGCTGTACTACCTCGACCCCGTCACCGGCCAGATCCTGGAGACCTGGAAGAACCCGTTCCTCGACAACCGCGAGGTCGAGGTCGTGCACATCGCCAACGATCCCGTGAACGGCGTCTTCACGCGGCAGGGCAACCCGGTGCTGTCGCCGCCCTACCCCTACGTGTCGGCCGGCGACAACGTGGTCTTCCAGTGGAACTTCTACATCTTCAAGCCCGCCGAACTCACCCGCTCCGAGTACCCCATGTACTCCAGCGGCGACAAGGACCAGCACGCCGAACTCTGGGGCATCCAGGGCCGCAAGAGCGAGCTCCTCGACCCGAAGATCACCTCGGCCTCGAGCGTCACCTCGTGGACCCGCGTCGCCGGCTGGTCGCCGTTCATGGAGATGGGCGCGAGCCCCGGCGTCATGACCTTCCACAGCCACAGCATGAAGCTGATGAACGGCGTCGACGACCTGCCCCGCTACATCCTCGACTACACCGCGAAGAACTTCCCGAAGTTCCTCGAGGCGCCGAAGGAGTGGCTGGGCCCGGTGATG
>JAEUPZ010000032.1 GCA_016789885.1 Chromatiales bacterium
GGCGGGCAACCCGCTGCTGGCGCAGATCAGCGACGGCTTCATCCAGGTGCAGGTGGTGCCGGTGCCAGCGGCCGCGTGGCTGTTCGCGAGCGGCCTCGGCCTGCTCGGCCTCGCCCGCCGCAAGACCTTCGCGGCCTGAGTCGACACTTGCCGCCGGCATTGCCGGTGGCCGGACGGGAACCGGCGCCCCACGGGGCGCCGGTTCGTTTCCGGCCCGTGCCGGCAGCGTCCGCCTGTAACGCCGCCGAAACATCCGCCTGACATCCTGCCGGTCCCGCACGGTTCCGCTGCCGAATGCGCTCCACCGACCCACACGTCCATGCCTCGCTGGCAGCCTTCCTCGGCTGCGTGGCCCTCGCCTGCGGGTCCCCGGGCAGCGCGGCCGAGCCACCCGCCGACGCATCAGCCGGGGCAGAAGCGCCGGCTGATCCGCCCTTCGACATCTGGGAGTACCGGATCCAGGGCAACACGCTGCTGCCGTCCCTGACCCTCGAGAAGGCGGTCTATCCATTGCTGGGCCCGGGCCGGCGGCTGGCCGACGTGGAGCAGGCCCGCGCCGCCGTCGAGCAGGCCTTCCGCGATGCCGGCTACGCCACCGTGTTCGTGGACATTCCCGAGCAGCAGGTCACCGCCGGCATCGTGCGCCTCGCCGTCACGGAGGGCCGCGTTGCCTCGGTCCGGGTCACCGGGACCCGCTACTTCCGCAACGGCTGGATCGTCGAGCAGGTTCCCGAGGTGCAGCCGGGCGCCGTGCCGCGGCTGGCGGTGTTCCAGGACCAGCTGCGGAAGGTCGGCGCGCGGTCCCAGGACCGCGCCATCACGCCGGTGCTGCGTCCAGGCCGCGAGGCCGGCACCGTCGACGTCGAGCTCAAGGTCAAGGACCAGCTGCCGCTGAACGCTTCCGTCGAGGTCAACAACCGCGCCGTCGCCAACACGACGCCGACGCGGGTCAGCGCCAACGTCAGCTACGACAACCTCTGGCAGCGTGACCATTCCATCGGCTTCCAGTACCAGGTGGCCCCCGAGGAGCCCGACGAGACCCAGGTCTACGCGCTGTCCTACATCCTGCGGCCGAAGGCGTCGCCGGTGAGCTACGCCTTCTACGGGGTCAAGAGCGACAGCGACATCGCCGTGCAGGCGGGCGGGGTGAACGTGATCGGCAAGGGCACCATCGTCGGTGCCCGGGCCATCGTGCCGCTGCCCGCCGGCGACGCCTTCTTCCAGGGGCTGTCGCTGGGCGTCGACTACAAGGACTTCGACGAGAACATCGCCTTCGGCGGCGACCCCGACGACCCGGATGACATCGTCACGCCGATCAGCTACCTGAACTGGTCGGCCACCTGGAACGGTACCTGGATCGGTGAGGCCAGCTCCCAGGGCGTCGAAATTGCGCTGAACGCCGGCCTGCGCAACCTCGGCAACGACAGCGAGGAATTCGCGGACCGGCGCTTCAAGTCGCGGCCGAATTACGTCTACCTCACGGCCGGCTACGACCTGTCGCGGTCGCTGCCGTGGTGGGGGACGTCCCTCTACTTCGGCTTGAACGGCCAGCTCGCACCCCAGCCGCTGGTGCCCAACGAGCAGTTCAACGTCGGCGGCCTCGACACCGCCCGGGGCTATTACGAGTCGGAGTTGCTGGCCGACTACGGCCTGCAGGCGACCGGCGAGTGGCGCGGGCCGAACTGGGGGCCCGGCCTCTGGGAGGCCATCGACTCACTGTACGGGTACACGTTCCTCGACTGGGGCACGCTGCAGCTGCTCGACAGCCTGCCGGACCAGGACAACTCCTTCACGGTCTACAGCGCGGGTCTGGGCCTGCGCCTCAAGGCCGATGCGCTGTCGGCGAGCCTCGACTGGGCCCTGCCGTTCAAGGCCGGCAACGTGACCGAGGCGCGGGATGACCGCCTGCTGTTCCTGCTGAGGATGGATTTCCGGTGAGCCTGTACCGTCGCATCGGTCTGACGCTGGGCGTCGCCCTGTACGTCGCGTTCCCGGGGCTGCCGGCCGCGGAGCTGCCGGTGCCCTGCGCCGGCGGCAGCTGCGTGGGTGTCCCGGGCTTCGTGAGCGACGGTGCTGCCACGGCCGTCGTCAATGCGGCCGGCACGACGCTCGATGTCAACCAGACGACGAGCCGGGCGGTGCTCAACTGGGCCGAGTTCAACGTCGGCGCCGGCAAGACCGTCAACTTCAAGCAGCCCGGCGCCGATGCGCTGGCCGTCAACCGCATCTTCCAGGGCAGCCCCAGCCAGATCTTCGGCGCCATCAGCGCCAACGGGCAGATCTACCTCATCAACCAGAACGGGATCCTGTTCAAGCCGGGATCCCAGGTGAACGTCAGTTCGCTCATCGCCTCGAGCCTCCAGATCGACCCCGAGGCGCTCTCCGGCGGCATCCTCAACCCGGCGCTGCTGACCCAGGGCAAGGCGGCCTTCGCGAGTGACGGCCGCGTCTTCGTGATCGACGGCAACGGCCAGGTGGTCAACGGACCGGACGGGCAGCCCCTGCAGGTCAAGGTGGCGGTCGAGGAGGGTGCGACCCTCAGGTCCGACGCCAAGGGTGGCGGCCGCATCGCACTGCTCGCCCAGCAGGTCGAGAATGCCGGCACCATCGAGGCCCCGGGCGGGCAGGCCATCCTCGCCGCCGGCGAGAAGGTCTATCTGCAGGCCAGCGAGGACCCGGAGCTGCGCGGCCTGCTCGTCGAAGTCGATGTCGGCGGCAAGGCCTGGAACCAGGCCACCGGCCGGATCTCGAGCAGCCTCGGCAACGTCACGATGGTGGGCCTCGCCGTGAACCAGGACGGCCGGGCGTCGGCGACGACGTCGGTCCAGGCCAACGGCTCGGTCCGCCTGCTGGCGCGGGACACGGTGACCGTGACCCGGCCCACCAACACGACCTTCGCCCTGCTGACGCAGAAGGCCGGCGCCGCCGAACTGGGCTCCGGCAGCGTCACCGAGGTGACGCCGGACCAGGCGACGCTGGCGACGACGGCGGTGGACGACCAGCGGCAGCTGCCGTCGACGGTTGAGGTCGTCGGCCGCGAGGTGACGTTCCGCGGGGGCAGCCTCGTCCGGGTGCCCGGTGGCGAGATCACGGTGCAGGCGCTGCCCAACCCGTCGGTCACCCGCCCCACCGGCGAGACGCCGCTGCCCGTCGATGCCCAGGCGCGGATCCTCGTCGAGTCCGGCGCCCGCATCGACGCGTCCGGCTCCACGGCCGACGTCAGCATCACGCGCAACGTCGTGGCGGTCGAGCTGCGCTCCAACGAGCTCAAGGACGCGCCCCTCCAGCGCGACGGGCCGCTGCGGGGCAAGACGGTGTTCGTCGATGCCCGCGTCGGCACGCCGCTCGCCGACGTTTCCGGCGCGCTGGCCACGATCCCGCGGGACATCAACGAACGTACCTCGGCCGGTGGCACGATCAGCCTGGTCTCCCAGGGCAGCGTCGACGTCGCGGCGGGCGCCACCGTCGACGTCTCGGGCGGCGGCATCAACTACGCCGGCGGCGTGATCCGCACCAGCTGGCTGGTGACGCCGGACCGTCGGCTGGTCGAGATCGGCAGCGCCGATCCCGACTCCCCGTACACCGACGTACTGAACCCGACGGTACGGAAGGTCTACGAGCGCTGGGGCATCGTCGAGGAGCGCCCGGTGGCTGGCTTCGGCCGCTTCGAGCCCGGCTATTTCGAAGGCCGCGACGCCGGTACCGTGCAGATCGCTGCGCCCGGCATCGCCCTCAACGGTGCGCTGGTCGGCAAGGTCACCGCGGACGTGCGCCAGCGCACGCCGACTACACAGCCGCTCGGTGGCCGGCTGGTGATCGGCCTGCCGGACGGCCAGGGCCTGACGCTGCCCGACTTCCGCGCGCCGTCGATCCGGCTCGCCGACGGACCTGGCAGTGGCACCGGCGACGTGCTCGACCTCGCCACCCGCTACTTCGACGAGGGCGGCTTCACCCGTGCATCGCTCTACAGCAACGGCACCATCACCGTGGCGCCCGGCGACGGCGCCCTCACGCTGGGCCCCCGCGGCAGCCTGCAGCTGACGGCGGCCCGGGTCGACGTGAACCGCGCTGTCAGCGTGCCCGGCGGCGTCATCGAGGCGCGCTCGGTCACGGTGAACCCCCTGGCCCCCGGTGCCACGGGCGGCCGGCCCGGTGTCTCGGTCGCCGACGGGGTCGTGCTCGACACCAGCGGCCGGTGGGTCAACGACACGCCGGGTGTGGCACCCGTTGTCCCCGCCGATCCCGTGGTCCTCGACGGCGGGCGCGTGACGCTGGCAGTCGATGCCGTGGGCGGGGAGCTGCGGGTCGGTGATGGCGTCGCCCTGCGTGCCGACGGCGGCGCGTGGCTCGATGCCCGGGGCCGCCTCCAGACCGGCGCCGGCGGTGACGTCGCGGTGCTCGCGACGGGCACCGACGTCTCCCTCGCGACCCTCGGCGGGCTCGACCTGTCGGCCTGGGGCCTGCAGCAGCGCGGCGGGACGCTGCGCTTCGGCGCCAACCGCATCCGCGTCGCTGCTGATGGTGCCGCCATGGGCGAGGCCCAGACGGCCGATCCGCTGGCCGGCGACGTGCCCTACGTCCTGCGACCGGAGTTCTTCGGGCAGGGCGGTTTCCGCGAGTACCGCGTGGTGGCCTCGGGCAAGCGCAGTGCGGCCGGGACCGAGCCCCTCGTCATTGCCGGCAATGCCGCGCTGTCGCCCCGGCAGCAGCAGCGCCAGCTGACCGGTGATTTCGCGCAGGCCGCCACCGGCACCGCCATCACCGCCGTCTCGCGCGAGTTCCTGCCGCGACCGGACCTGCGGGACCCCGCAAGCCTCGCCTTTGCCTACGAGCCCCACGCCCAGGTGACGCCGTCGAACGCGGGGGCACTCGTCATGGGGCAGGGCGCCAGCATCGACCTCGACCCGGGCGGCACCGTCGACTTCACGGCGCCGACCCGCATCCGCATCGACGGGAGCATCGTGGCGCCGTCGGGCGGCGTGACTGCGACCCTTGTCCGGCCACCCGCGTCCCTCGACGAGGGCTTCGATCCGGCGGCCGGAATCTTTTTCGGCGGCCAGGCACTGGTGGACCTGCGCGGCGCCTTCATTGCGACGCCCAACGACGTCGGGCTGCGCCAGGGGACGGTGCGCGACGGTGGCCGCGTCAACCTCGTCGCCGAGCGCGGCCGCATCGAGCTGGCCGAAGGCGCGACGGTCGATGTCGCCGGTGCCCAGGCCGTGCTGGACCTGCCGGCGGCGGGCGGCGTGTCGACGGGCCCGGTGACGGTGGCCACGACGGTCGGCAGCCGCGGTGGGCGCGTGGACCTGCTGGCGCCCGAGGGCATCGTGCTCGACGCGACGCTGCGCGGAGCCGGTGGCACGGCCAGCAACGCCGGCGCCACGCTGGCGCTCGGCGTGAGCCGCCAGCGGGGCTTCGACGTGGAGGCTGAGCTGCTGCCGACGTTCCCGGCCACGCCCCGGGAGATCGTCATGGGCAGCGGTGTCGCGCCGGCCAACGGGGTCGCCGGCCTCGATCCGTCACGCCTCGCCGGCAGCGGCTTCGACGGCCTGGTGCTGCAGGCCGACGACCGGATCCGCTTTGCCTCGCCGGTGGACCTGGCCTTCCGCAACCGGCTCGAGCTGCAGGCCCCCAACATCGTGGCGCCCGGTACCGGTGACGTGGCCCTGCAGGCGAACTACGTGGCTCTGGGCCCGCAGCTGCGCGGCGGCCCGCCGGCCGGCGCCGCCACCGCGGGCGCGTCACGCCTTGGCGTGACGGCCGGTACCATCGACCTGTCCGGCGACGTCGCGCTGCAGGGCTTCGGTGACGTGGCCCTGTCGGCCCGGCAGGACATCCGCGCGACGGGCCTGTCGAACGATACCGGCACCGTGCTCTCCGGCTCGCTCTCCACGGCGGGTGCGCTGACGCTCACTGCGGCGCAGGTCTACCCGACGACCTTCAGCGATTACCTGATCCGCGTCCTGCCGGGATCCGCCCCGGGCGTGCTCCGCATCCTGCCGAGCGGCCAGGCCCCCGGCACCGTCCTGTCGGCGGCGGGCAAGCTGCGGCTCGAGGCTGCCAGCATCGAGCAGGCGGGCGTGCTGCGTGCGCCGCTTGGCGAGATCGAGCTGAACGCCAGCGGCTCGCTGGACCTGGCGCCCGGCAGTGTCACGTCCACCGCCTCCGTGGGCCAGGTCGTGCCCTTCGGCCGTGTCTCCGCCGGCACCAGCTGGACCTACGAGGCCATTCCCGGGCTGTTCGCGCCCATCGCCGCGCCGCGGGCCCAGCGCATCGCCCTGAACGCAGACCAGGTCAGGGTTGCGGAGGGCGCCTCGGTCGATGTGCGTGGTGGTGGCGACGTGTACGCCTACGAGTTCCTGCCGGGCCCCGGCGGCTCGACGGATGCGCTCGCCGCCGGCGCCAACCCGAACCTCTTTGCCATCGTGCCGGGTGTCCGCTTCGGTGCCTACGACACGCAGGAGTACCGCGGCACGTCGCTGCAGCCCGGGGACAGCGTGCGGCTCGCCGAGGTGCCCGGCCTGCTGCCGGCCGGCGAGTACGCGCTGCTGCCGGCCCGCTACGCTCTGCTGCCCGGCGCGGTGCTGGTCGAGGCCCGTCCCGAGGTGCAGGACATCGTCCCGGGCGAGGTCCGCAGCCTCGCGGACGGGGCACGGGTTGCGGCAGGCGTCAGGACCATTGCCGGGACCGATATCGCCGACAGCCGGACCATCGGCTTCGCCGTCCGGCCCGGCTCCTTCGGCCGGGAGCTTGCCGAGTACCGCGACTACTTCGGCAACAGCTTCTTCCCGGCCCGCGCGACGGCCAACGACGCGGTGCCGCCCCTGGTCGCCCGCGATGCCGGCGCCGTGCAGTTCGGCGTGGGCAGCGAGCTCGACCTGGCAGGGCAGCTGCTGCTCGATCCTGACCGCGGCGATGCCGCGACCCCGGCCGACGACGGGCGCGGCGCGCGCATCGACCTCAGCGCCGAGCGTCTCCGCGTCGTGGCGTCCGCCGGCAGCGGGCCGGCCGGCGTCGTCGAGGTCGAGGCGGCGGCGCTGAGCGGCCTGCCGGCCGAGAGCATCCTGCTCGGCGGCGTCCGGCGGGCCGTCAGTGATGGCGTCGAGGTGGATCCCGCGGCCCGTACGGTGGAGATCGCGGAGAACGTGACGCTGACCGGCAACGAGGTGCTGCTGGTCGGCCGCGAGACGGTGACCGTCGGCGATGGCGCCCGCCTGGCCACCACCGGCGAGCGCATCGATCAGGGCACGGGCGTGCTGCGCATCACCGGCGATGGTGGCAGTGCCGTGGTCCGCGTCTCCCGTCGCCCCCTGGGGGGCTTCGAGCGCACGGGCACCGGGGCCGCCGGTGACGTCCTGATCGGCACCGGCGCCACGCTGGCGGCCTCGGGCTCGGTCCTCGTCGACGCCGCCGGTACCGCCCGGTCCTTCGGCGGCTACGAGGTCGGCACCGGGGGGCTTGCCTTCGGCTCCGGCCGTATCGTGCTCGGGGCCGACCAGCGCAGCGTGACCGACGGACTCGCCCTCGACGCTGGCAAGCTCGCGGCCATCGGCAGCGCCGGCGAGCTGCGGCTGCGCGCCCGAGAGAGCATCGACGTGGCGGGTACCGCCACGCTCGGCTCTTCGACGGCGCGGCCGGCGCGCCTCGTGCTCGATGCCCCCGGCATCCGGCGGCTCGAGGGCGATGCCGCCTTGCAGGCCGGCGAGCTGGTGGTGCGCAATACCTCGGGCCTCGTGGCCGCCGATCCGGCGGAGGGCGGCGGCAGCCTGACGCTCGCAGCCGACCGTCTGGTCTTTGCGGGCGGCGACTTTGCCGTGGGTGGCTTCGGTGCCTTCGGCGTGCAAGCCGCCGCGGCAGTGCTGGCCAGCGGTGACGCCACGGTGCGTTCCGGCGCCGCGCTGGACATCCTCACGCCCGTGCTGGCGGGCGATCCCGGGTCACAGCTGACGCTCGCGGCGCCGGGGCGCGACGTCACCCTGCGTCGGCCGGCTGGCCCCTTGCCGCCGACCGTCGCTGCCGTCGGCGCCGCCCTCGAGGTCAGCGGCGGCTCGGTGACGGCGGACACGGCGCTGTTGTACCCCGCGGGGCGTGTGCGGCTGATCGCCGATGACACCGTCACCATCGGCAGCAATGCCGTCGTTGACGTCAGCGGCCGCCGTCTCGACTTCGCCGGCGAGCGCGTCGACGTGGCCGGTGGTGCCGTCGAGGTCGTGGCCCGCAGCGGCGGGGTGCAGTTCGAGGCCGGATCCCGGGTCGACGTCTCCGCCGGCACTGGTAACGCCGCCGCCGGATCCCTGCGGATCCTGGCCGCCGGCGACGCCAGCTTCGCTGGCGGACTCGAGGGCGGGGCAGGTGATGCCGGGCGCAGCGGCCTGTTCGACCTCGTCGCCGCGGGGATCGACAGCCTGGGGGACGTGGCGGCCCGGCTGGCCGCCGGCGGCTTCCGCCGCTTCATTGGCATCGAGACGACCGGCGGTGACCTGACCCTGGCAGCGGGCGAGACGGTCCGCGCGAACGAAGTGGTGGTGGCGGCCAGTGGTGGTGCGCTCACCGTCGACGGCCAGGTCGATGCCTCCGGTGCCGACGGCGGCGGGCGGATCGTGCTTGCTGCCCGCGAGGACCTGACCGTCGGGGCCACGGCTGGGCTCGACGCCCGGGCGACGGGCCAGGGCGGCCGCGGCGGCGAGATCCTGCTGGCGAGCACGGCGGGCGACGCGAGTCTGGCGGCAGGCAGCCGGCTCAGGCTCGACGGCGCCGGTGGCGAGGCGGGCGGTGAGCTGCTGGTCCGCGTCGCGCGGGACGGGAACGACGCGCGGCTGGCCGTGTTCGACGCGACGATCGAGGGCGCTGCGAAGACCATCCTCGAGCCGGTCCTGACCACCGCGCCGGTCAGCAACATCGTCGCCAGCACCATCACCGGCTTCCGCAACACGCTGAATGCCTACATGTCTGCCGCACCCGCCGCGATCCGCTCGCGCCTCGGCAGTGCCGCCGACAACCTGCTGGTCCGTCCCGCCCTCGAGGTCGTCGGCAACGGCGACATCCGCGTCGGCGCGGCCTGGGACTTTGCGACCTGGCGGTGGGACGGCCAGCCTGGCTACCTCACCATCCGCGCGCCCGGCTCCCTCGACGTCGCGGCCCGCATCAGCGACGGCTTCACCGGAACGGGCCTGTCGCTGGCGCAGCTGGCGGGTGACTCCTGGAGCTACCGGCTGGTGGCCGGCGCCGACCGCGACAGTGCGCTGCCGCTGGCGGTGCGCGGGCGCCTGCTCGACGCCGGCGAGGAGGCCCTGACGCTGGGGGCTGGCGTCACCGTGCGCACGGGTACCGGGGACATCCGCCTGGCCTCGGCCGGCGACGTCGTCTTCGGCAGCAACACGACGACGGTCTACACCGCGGGCGTGGCGGCCCGCGCCCCGAGCAACACCGGGGGGCTCCGGGCCAGCTGGTCCCGGGACGGCGGCGACATCAGCCTGGCCGCGGGCCGCGACATCGTGGCGGAGCTGCCGTCGCAGCTGCTGAGTGGCTGGAACGTCCGCATCAGTCCGACGGGCCCCGTGCAGTGGGCCATCGACTACAACCGCTTCGCCCAGGGCATCGGCGCCCTGGCCGGGGGGCGCGTGGACATCTCGGCTGGCCGCGACGTCGCGAACATTGCGGCGACGGTGGCCACGACCCGCGGCGAGATCCCGGGGCAGCTCGGCACCTTCGAGACCTGGGGCGGCGGCGACCTGCGCGTCGCGGCAGGCCGGGACGTGCTGGGCGGCACCTGGTCGACCTGGGACGGCGACACGGACATCAGCGCCGGCCGCTCGATCACCTTCGGCACGACGGCAGACTTCACGGAGATTGCGCCGACCATCGCGAGCGGCCGTGGCCAGGTCAGCCTGCTGGCGCGGTCGGGGATCGACGTCGGTGCCTTCGTCAACCCGACCGTTGTCAGCCCCGCCAACTTCGGTGCCGTCGCGCTGCGGACCTTCTTCTACAACTATCTGCAGACCGACGCGGTGACGCTGACGAGCCTCGCCGGCGACGTGCGCATCTTCAACGACGTCCTGGCCCTCGACGCAGTGCTGCCGGGCGCCTCGGGCGACACGGCCTTCGGCGTGCTGCCGCCGACGCTGCGGGCGCGGGCCACGGGCGGCGACGTCGAGCTGGTGAACGGCATCCGCATGCTGCCGGGACAGGCCGGGCAGCTCGAGCTCATCGCCGCCGGTTCGGTCCGCTCGCCCAATGGCGCTGAGCTGATCATGTCGGATGCGCTGCCCGGGGCGCTGCCATCGGCCGACGTGCCTGCCGAGTCGGGCGTCAATGCCGAGGCGCCGTTCCTGCCGACGGCCCGGGCCGCGATCCACGCCGGCGATGACCGGCCCGTCGTGATGGTGGCCGCCGGCGGCGACGTGGCGGGCGGTGCCTACGAGCTCGCCAAGCACTTCCGCGTAGTCGCCGCCCGCGACGTGCGCGACATCTCGCTGTCCGGCCAGAACACCAGCAGTACCCAGATCAGTCTCGTGCAGGCGGGGCGCGATGTCCGGCTGAGCTCATCGAGCCGCAGCCTCAACGACCGCATCGAGCTCGGCGGCCCCGGGCGCCTGCAGGTAATCGCGGGCCGCAACATCGAGCTCGGCTTCTCCCGGGGCATCACGAGCGTCGGCCAGACCCTGAACCCGCAGCTGCCGGGCGGCGGTGGCGCGGCGCTCGACGTGTGGGCGGGCCTCGGCGGCGAGCCCGCCTACGGCGAGTTCAACCAGCGCTACTGGGTCGGGCAGTACGGCGACGAACTGGCGCGGTACACCGGTGGCGACGAGGACTTCCCGGGCCTCATCGGCTACGTGGCACAGGTGACCGGCCGGCCCGACCTGACTACCGACAACGTCTGGACGGCCTGGGCCGGGCTGCAGCAGGACCAGCAGCAGGCGTACCTGGCGCAGCTGCAGCCCCAGGACCAGATCACCTTCACGAGCTTCGTCGACCTCGTCGACGCGCTGGTGAGCTACACGAACAGCGTCACGGGGCGTTCGGACCTGCAGCCCACGACGGCCGTCGACGCGTACATCGGCTTCGCTATCGAGCAGCAGCGGCCGCTCGTGCAGGAGTTCTTCTTCCGCGAACTGCGGGATTCCGGCCGGGAGTCGAACGTCTCGCGCAGCCGGTTCGGCTTCCAGCGCGGCCAGGACGCGGTCGGGACCCTGTTCCCGGACGCCGTCGACTACAGCGGCGACCTCGGCCTGCTCTTCAGCCGGATCTACACGCTGGCGGGCGGCGACATCAACCTGCTCGTCCCGGGCGGGTTGCTCAACGTCGGCCTCGCCGTACCGCCGGCCGACCAGGCCATCACACGCCAGCCCTCCGAACTCGGCATCGTGACCCAGGGGCCGGGCCGCGTGCAGGTGTTCAGCGACGGCGACGTGCTGGTCAACCAGTCGCGCATCTTCACGCTCCAGGGTGGCGACATCACGATCTGGTCCGACAACGGCAACATCGACGCCGGCCGCGGCTCGAAGACCTCCATTTCCGCCCCGCCGCCGGTCATCCGCGTGGACGCCAGCGGCAACGTCACCGTCGAGTTTGCCGACGCCATCGCCGGCAGCGGCATCCGCGGCATCCTCACCGACGACACGATACCGCCGGGTGACGTCGACCTCGTCGCGCCGAACGGCGAGATCAACGCCGGCGACGCCGGCATCGGGTCGGCCGGCAACATCAATATCGCGGCGCCCATCGTCGTCGGCGTCGACAACATCCAGGTGGGTGGCGCCGCCACCGGCGTACCCACGGACACCGGGCTTGCCGCCGGCCTGACGGGCGTCAGCGGGCTCAGCAACGCCGTGGCCCAGTCTGCCCAGGCCAGCGCCACCGAGGGCGCGTCCGGCGACGAGGCCGGCTCCCTGGCGGATGCGGCGCTGGCGCTGCTCGACGTCCTCATCGAGGGCTACGGCGACGGCAGCGGCGACGACGACGAGGCCTGCGATCCCGACAAGGATCCCCGCTGCCGGCCCTGATGCCTGTCATGTTCCTGTAGCAATACCGTCACAGAGTATTCGCGTCCGCTGACCAGACTTTCAGTCCCCCGGAGCAACCGTCGGGGGAGGAGGCACGACTTGCATTTCCGGATCCGACAGCTTGCCGCAGTAACGCTGGCCCTCGCGCTCGCCGTTCCCGGCGTCGCCCGTGCCTGGTGGGACGACGCCTGGGCTTACCGCAAGCCGATCACGGTCGACTCGACGGTGGCGGGTGCCGGACTCGGCAGCAACGTCGAGAACGTTCCCGTGCTCATCCGGCTGCACGTCGGCAATTTCGGCTACTTCGGCGACACCCGCCCCGACGGTGCCGACCTGCGCTTCATCGCGGCCGACGACAAGACGCCGCTGCCGTTCCACATCGAGTCCTATGACCCGGCGGCCGGCATGGCCTTCCTCTGGGTCAAGCTGCCGCGGCTTGCTGCCGGCAGCAGCGAGACCGTGTACATGTACTACGGCAACCCCGATGCCAGGCTGGCGTCGGATCCCGGCGCGAGCTTCGATGTCGCGACTGCGCTGGCCTACCATTTCGTCGACGGCCAGCCCGGCGACCTCACGAGCTACGGCAACAACCCCGCGGCGACCACGGCCACCGCTAACCCGGCGTCAGTCGTCGGCGCCGGCGTACGCTTCGACGGCCGCCAGTCCATCACCGTGCCGGCGAGCCCGTCGCTGCGCCTGGTTCCCGCCGAGGGCCTGACCATTTCGGCCTGGGTCAATGCCGACCAGGAGCAGGCGGATGCGGTGCTGGCCGCCGGTACCGATCCGTCCGGCGCGTCGGTAACCCTCGGCGTCAGCGGGCTCGCGCCCTACCTGCGGGTCGAAGCCCCGGGCGGCACCGCCGAGACCCCGCGTAGCGCGTCCCTCGTCGCCGGCACCTGGCAGCTCGTCACCGCCACCGTCGGTGACGGCGTGGCGCGGCTCTACGTCGACGGCGTGCTCGCCGGCGAGGTGCGTGCCACGCCGGGGGAGGTCGGTGGCCAGTTCACCATCGGCGCCGGTCCCGCCGGCGACCGCGGCTTCGTCGGTGCCATCGACGAGCTGCGGATCGACACCGTCGGGCGCTCGCCGGACTGGGTCAAGGCGCAGTTCGCCAACCAGGGCCAGACCGACACGCTGCTCCGCTACGGCGAGGATACGTCGAAGGAGGCGGGCGAGGAGCCGTCGTACTTCCTGATCACGCTGCAGAACGTGACGCTCGACGGCTGGGTCGTCATCGTGGTCCTGGCTGTCATGTTCGTCATCAGCTGGATCATCATGATCACCAAGACCCTGACGATCCGGCGCGTCCGCAAGGACAACGAGGCGTTCCTAGTGGACTTCCGGCAGCAGGATACCGACCACCTGGATGCGCTCGACGCCGATTCTCCCGACGAGGATGAGGCGGCCGCCCACGAGACCCTCGCCGCCCTGTCCGGCAAGCACGACCACTACCAGAGCTCCACGCTCTACCACCTGTACCACGCCGGCATCCAGCAGGCACACCTGCGGCTCGCGGGCCGCAGTGCCGGTGCGGCGCGGGTCGACCGGCTGACGCCCCAGGGCCTCGATGCGATCCGGGCGACCATCGACGCCACGAACGTCCGCGAGACGCAGAAGCTGAACAGCCAGATGGTACTGCTCACGCTCGCCATCGCCGGCGGGCCGTTCCTCGGCCTGCTCGGCACGGTCGTCGGCGTGATGATCACCTTCGCCGTGATCGCCGCCACCGGCGACGTGAACGTCAACTCCATCGCTCCGGGCATCGCCGCGGCGCTGGCCGCCACGGTCGCCGGCCTCGCCGTCGCGATCCCGGCGCTTTTTGGCTACAACTGGCTGGCGTCGCAGATCAAGGAAGTCGTCGCCGACAACCGGGTCTTCATCGACGAGTTCGTCACGCGTCTCGCCGAGCGCTACAGCTGAGGTCCCGCCCATGGCCGAGATACAGGAAGACGGCGAACTGTACGACGAGGTCAACGTCGTGCCGATGCTCGACCTGGCCTACGTGCTGCTGGTGATATTCATCATCCTCACCACGGCGACGGTGCAGGGGGTCAAGGTGGACCTGCCGAAGGCGAGCGCGGCGCCGAGCCTCGCCAAGCCGAAGACGAAGGCCATCAGCATCACGGCCGACGGCACGATCTTCCTCGACACCTATCCCGTGAGCCTCAGCGAGCTGGAGACGCTGCTGCAGGGCTACAGGGCTGCTGATCCCGACCTGCCGGTGATCGTCAAGGCCGATGCGACCATCCAGTACCAGCGCGTCGTCGACGTGCTCGACCTGATGGGGCGCCTCGAGATCACGCAGCTGGGCCTCGTGACCCAGCGGGTGGTCAAGTAATGCCCATGGCAGGCCCGGCGCGCAAGAAGCCGCCCCTGCGGGCCTACGCGCCGCTCGCCGCCATCGCGGCCGGCGTGCTGGCGCTCGTCGGCGGGCTCGCGTGGCTCGTGGTCAGCGGCATGGGCGAGCCCGTGGCGCCGGCCAAGAAGACGGTCCAGCAGGTCACGATCATCAAGCCGCCGCCCCCACCGCCGGACACGCCGCCACCGCCGCCGCCACCCGAGGAGAAGGTGGAGCTCGATGAGCCGGAGCCCGAGCCGGAGGTGGCCGAGGCCGACGAGCCGCCGGCCGGCGACCAGCTGGGCCTCGACGCCGATGGCTCGGCGGGCGGCGACGCCTTCGGCCTGCTGGCCCGCAAGGGCGGCCGGGACCTCCTGTCCACGGGCGGCGACGACCGCTACGCCTGGTACAGCAGCGTGCTGAAGGGCGACCTGGTCGGCAGGCTCTCGGAGATCAGGGATATCCGGCGCGACCGCTACAACGTGTCCGTCCGGCTGTGGCTGACGCCGGAAGGTCGCGTCGAGCGTTACGCGCTGGTGGGCTCGACGGGCAAGCCGGACCTCGACCGCGACCTGCGCGCCGCGCTGGACTCGCTGGATCGCGTGTCGGAACGCCCGCCGGAGGGCATGCCCCAGCCGGTCCGGCTGCGGATCGTCAGCCGGATCTGAGTCGGTACAACGGCAACAGCAAGCGGCCACCGCAGCACGCGATGGCCACGGTGCGCGGGCCAGCCGCGCGATGAGGATCATCTGAATGCGCACAGTCGTGTTGGTCGCAGGGGCAATGCTTGGCCTGCTTTCCGGTCTGGGTTCCGCTGGCGCACGTGCTGCCGACGCGGCATCGGTCGACGACGTGACATTGCTCCGCAACACGGTCGCCAACCTGCTCGAGGCCATGGTCAAGCAGGGCCTGCTGTCGAAGGACGCCGCCACGCGCCTGGTGGCGGACGCACAGGCCAAGGCCGAGGCCGAGACAGCCGCGACTGCCGGCGCCGATGCCGCTGCCCCGGGTGACGTCCGCGTCACCTACGTGCCCCAGGTGGTGCGCGACGACATCACCCGTGAGGTGCAGGCGTCGGTCACCGAGGCGGTCGTGGCCGACGTGAAGACTGCCGCCCGGGAGGAGGGCTGGGGTGTGCCGGCGGGGCTGCCCGAGTGGCTGGGGCGGACCCGTCTGGTCGGTGAGCTTCGTATGCGCGCCGAGCAGACGGCTTTCGACGACGGCAATGCGACCGCCATTCCCGACTACCAGCGCATCAACGAAGCGGGTGGAATCGCGGATCTCGGCGAAGAGCAGCTCCTGAATTCGACGACGGACCAGAGCCGCTTCCAGGTGCGGCTCACGCTGGGCGCCATTTTCAACATGACCCAGAACTTCACTGGGGCCCTGGCCTTCACCACCGGCAACGAACTGAATCCGGTGACCCGCAACCAGAGCTTCGGGCTGTACGGCCGAAGCCTGCCGATCCTGCTCGATGAGGCATACGTCAAGTACCAGACGGATATCGACCGCGACCAGCATCACTTCAGGCTGGTATTCGGCCGCCACGCCGGCCTGTGGCAGGCGTCCGACCTGGTCTGGTACGTCGATACGCGCTTCAACGGTGCGACGTTCCAGTACGCGCAGAGTTCTCCGTCGACCCAGTATGTCCAGAACTCGCTGCTCACCCAGAACGGCTCGGGGCTGTACGGTCAGATGAACATGCCGGCAACGGGGCAGGCTCGGGGATTCTTCACGACGCTGGGTGCCTACCAGTTGCAGGAAGAAGCATTCACTGCCAACGACAAGTGGCTTTTCGGCGCCCAGGCCGGATACGAGTGGCAGTTCCACGAGCGGGTAAAGGGCAGCTTCGCCGCTGCCTGGTACGACTACAAGAACATCACCGGGCGTCTGAATCCACCGGGTAGCCGGCAGTTCGACTTCACGGCCCCCGCCTTCGTCCAGAAGGGCAACACGCTGTTCGACATCAGCAACGACGATGATCCGTTGACCCAGCGCTGGGCCGTGGCGGCCGACTTCAGCATCCTGCACCTGAACACGATGTGGGCCTGGCTCGTGACGCCACGTCTCCAGGCGGATTTCGTCGGCGAGTGGGCCGAGAACATCGGGTATGACGAGGCCGAGGTGATCGCCCGGGTGGGGACGGCGGCGACCAGCGCGGATCTCCGCGGCCGTACCACCGCGTATCGACTGCAGTGGCGCATCGGTCGTCCTGTCATTACCCAACCCCTGGCGTGGCGGCTGACGGCCGGCTACAGCTACGCCGAGCGGGATGCGCTGCTCGACGCTTTCACGGACACCAACTTCCGCCGCGGTGGCACCGATGCCCAGGGGATTTTCCTCGCTGGCGAGCTGGGGCTGGCCAGCAAGTCCTGGCTGCGTCTGCGTTACCAGGGTGCCGATGAGATCGACGGACCGCCCCTTGGCGTCGACGTCATCCAGCTCGACGTCCATGCGCAGTTCTGAGGCCCGTCGCCAGCCGCGCCGGGCATCGTTCGCCCGGGCCGGTGCGGCCACCCTGCTCGGGGTTCTGGCCCTGCTCGCCCTGCCAGGTGCCGGCGCCCAGCAGGCCCGCCGGTCCGGCGACGCCACGGCCCGCCTCCAGCAGGCCGTGATGCAGCTGCAGAACGAGAAGGCCCAGGCGGTGGCCGAGAACCAGAAGCTCAAGGAGCAGCTGGCCCGGCTCGAGAAGGAGGCCGCGGACCTGCGTGCCGAACGCGGACGCCTGGAGGCGCGCGCCAGCACGGCGGAGGCGAAGTCTGCCCGGGCGGACGCGGGGGCGGCGACCCGGCTCGAGGCCACGGAGGCCCGGCTCGCGGAGGTCGTCGGCAGGTACCGGGAGCTCGCCGAGGCGCTCCGGGGTGTCGAGGAGGAGCGGGCGTCCCTGCGCCAGGAGGTGGCGCGGACCACTGCGGGCCTGAAGTCCTGTGCCACCAACAACGTGGCGCTCGCCGGCATCGCCAGCGAGGCGCTGACGCGCTACGAGAAGAAGGGCTGCTTCGGCGCGCTGGCCCAGACGGAGCCCTTCACTGGCATCCAGCGGGCCCGCATCCAGAACGCCGTGGCCGACAGCCGCCAGCAGGTCGAGGCCCTGAGGGTCCCCGCAGTCGACAAGGAAGAAAGCAAGCAGTGACAGCGGCCTGCGTGCTGTCATTAAAGTTTCAAGTTGCTGCAAGACCACCGTCAGGCACGCCCCGCATCCTGCGTCCCATGGACACAGGACGTGACCCATGCGAGCGCTGACACTGCCGGCCGCCTTCGCCCGGCTCGACGACATGGAGGTCCGGCTCTGCCTGCCGGTCAACGCCACCTCCCGCTTCACGGCGGTCCGCTGGTACTTCGCTGCGGTGAGCCGGCTCGGGGACGGCATCGCCTGGTACGGGCTTCTGGCGCTGCTGCCGCTGATGCAGGGTGCCGGGGCGGTGCTGCCGTCGCTGCACATGGGTCTCACGGCCCTCGTCGGCGTCGCCCTCTACCGCGCCCTCAAGGCACGGCTCGTCCGCGAGCGGCCCTTTGCCTCCCATGCCGGCGTGCGGATGTGCCTGCCGCCGCTCGACCGCTACAGCTTTCCGTCGGGCCACACGCTGCACGCCGCGGCGTTCACCGTGATGCTGGCCCACTACCAGCCGGGGCTGCTGTGGCTCGTGGCGCCCTTTGCCGCCAGCGTCGCCGCATCCCGGGTCGTTCTCGGCCTGCACTATCCGAGCGACGTGCTGGCCGGCGGGCTGCTCGGCTGGGCCCTGGCGGCCGCGAGCCTGGCGCTGGCCGGCATCGCCTGACCACGGGGCCGGGCTGCCCTTCAGCCCCCCGCGAACCGGTCGACGGCCACGCTGCCCCAGGCCAGCACCATGAGCAGCCCGCTCGCCAGCACCGCGGCCGAGCCCAGGTCCTTGGCCTGGCCCGACAGCGGATTGCGCTCGGTGCCGATGCGGTCGACCACCGACTCCACGGCCGTGTTCAGCAGTTCGACGATCAGCACGACGAGCCAGCTGCCAACGAGCAGCGCGCGCTCGGTGGCGGTGCGGCCCAGCCAGGCCGCCGCGGGAACCAGCAGCACCCCGAGCAGCAGCTCCTGGCGGAAGGCTTCCTCGCCCCGCCAGGCCGCCAGGAAGCCGGCGGCGGAGTAGCGGGTCGCATGCCAGAGCCTGGCGAATCCGCGTCTTCCGTGGCCACCGATGCCCATGGTTCCTCCGTGCCTGCCGGGTTGGGGACTATAGCGGCGCCGTGGGTCGTAAGCCCACCGCGGACGCCTGGGGCCGTCATCCGCGTGCAACACAGCCGGGCGACTCTAGCCATCAGGCCCGGCGCAACCCCCTGCTGCCGGGCCCCGGGGAGCACCGGTGCCGCCGCGCGTGCTCCCCGTTCCTGTGGGGTTGGCTCGTAACGGTGCGGCAACCTGCGGTTGAACGACCTGCAACGGCTTGCCGGAAGATGCTGCAGCGGATTGATGCCAATGCCCCGTGCTGAAACCCATCGCAGCCTTGCGCCCCGCATCCTGCTGGTCGATTCCACGGGACGCGACCGGGAACAGCTGCGCGCGCAGCTGCGGTCCGGCGGCCACGACGTGGCGGTGGCCGACGACGCGACGGCTGCCGTCGACCGCCTCGAGCAGCAGGCCTACGACCTCGTGCTCACCGAGCACGCCCTGCGCGACATGTCCGGCGTGGAGCTGGCGCAGTACGTCCGCCGGCACCCGAACGGCCGCCTGACCCGGGTCGTCATCTTCTCCGACCGCAGCGATCCGGCCGCCGTCGCCCACGCCCTGAACAGCGGCATCGACGACTACCTGTTCAAGCCGTGCCGCGAGGAAGAGCTGCTGGCGCGGATCGGCGCCGCGCTGCGCCGGCCGGCGGTTCCTGCCCGGGAGGACGTGCTGGAGGTCGGCCCCATCCGGCTCGACAAGCTGGGCCACACGGTCACCGTCGGCAGCGCGCCCCTCGAACTGGCGCCGGCGGAATTCCGCCTGATGGCCTATTTCATGGAGCACCCCGGGCGGGTGCTGGGGCGGCACCACCTGCTGGAGAAGGTCTGGCGGCGTCGTGCCGGCATCGGCGAGCGGACCGTCGACGTGCACGTGCGGCGCCTGCGGGCGGCGCTGGAGCCCCACCGCTGCGAGTCGCTGCTGCAGACCGTGCGGGGCTTCGGCTACCGCTTCGGCTAGGGACTGGCCGGGCCGCGGCAGACCGGACGCAGGCCCCTGATTTTCTTGAGTCCGTAACCGTTCTGTAATAAAACTCTGCTGGAATGACGGCCTGATGACAGCCCGGTCCAAGCCCATGACCGCACGCAAGATCCTGGTCGTCGAGGACGAGGCCCCGATCCGCCAGATGATTGCGTTCAACCTGACCCGTGCCGGTTTCGAGGTGGCCGAGGCCGAGGACTGCTCGTCGGCCCGGCGGCGGATCGCCGACAGCCGGCCCGACCTGGTCCTGGTGGACTGGATGCTGCCCGATTCCAGCGGGCTCGAGCTGACCCGCACGCTGCGTCGCGACGAGACCAGCCGTGAGGTCCCGATCATCATGCTCACGGCCCGGGCCGAGGAGCGCGACAAGGTGCTCGGCCTCGACGGCGGCGCCGACGACTACATCACCAAGCCGTTCTCGCCCCGGGAGCTGCTGTCCCGGATCAACGCCCTGCTGCGCCGGGCGGCCCCGCCGGCCGACGAGGAGCTCGTGGCTGGCGAATTGCGGCTCGATCCGGTCAGCCACCGGGTCCACGTGGGCGAGTCGGAAGTGACCGTAGGTCCCACCGAGTACCGGCTCCTCAAGTTCCTGATGGAGAACCGGGACCGGGTCTACACCCGGGCGCAGCTGCTCGACTTCGTCTGGGGCCAGAACGTCTACGTCGAGGAGCGCACCGTCGACGTGCATGTCCGGCGCCTGCGCAAGGTGCTCGAACCGTCGGGCACCGACCGTTACGTGCAGACGGTCCGCGGCGCGGGCTACCGGTTCTCGACGCGCTGACCCCGGGTCGACCGATGCCCAAGCCCTGGACCCGGCTGCTCACCCGGCTGGCACTGTCGCTGGCGGCCGGCGCCCTCATCGGACTGCTGTACGACGCGCCGGCCCTCGGGGCCCTGGTCGTTGCGCTGTTCTGGCTCGGCCTGCAGCTGCTGAACCTGTACCGCCTCGAGCGGTGGCTCGTGACCGGGCGCATCGTCGAGATCCCGGCCGACGAGGGGTTGTGGGGCACGGTCTTCTCCAAGATCCAGTTCATCAAGGCCAAGGCGAAGCGCCGCGGCAAGCGGTTCCGGCGGCTCATCCAGGAGCTGCGGGCGTCCACCGAGGCCTTTCCCGACGGCGGCATCATCCTGAACGCCGCCCACGAGATCCTGAACTACAACAACGCGGCCCGGCTGCTGCTGGGTCTGAAGGGCCGGCGCGACCGCGGGCAGCGCATCGAGAACCTGCTGCGGCACCCCGATTTCATCGCCTACCTGAACTCGCCGGCCGAGCGGCCCTTCGTCGAGATCCCGTCGCCCCAGGCGGGCGACACGTGGCTGCTGTGCCGCCTGATCCCCTATGGCCCCGGGCAGACACTGCTGCTGATCCGCGACGTGACGCAACGCGTGAAGATCGAAAAGGTGCGGCGCGACTTCGTCGCCAACGCCTCCCACGAACTGCGCTCGCCACTGACGGTGCTGATGGGCTACCTCGACGCGCTGGCCGAGGACGAGCGCCTGCCCGACAACTGGCGCCAGCCGGTGGGCACGATGCAGGACCAGGCCCTGCGCATGCGCCGGCTGATCGAGGACCTGCTCACGCTGTCGAAGCTCGAGTCAGGCCAGCCGGTGTCCCGCGATCGGGTCGTCGACGTGCCCGCCCTGCTGGCCGCGGCCCGGAAGGAGGCCCTCTCCCTGCCGGGCCACCCGGTCCGCATCGAGGTGGACGTCCGGAGCCCCGGCAACCTGCTGGGCGAGGAGACGGAACTGCAGTCGGTGGTGTCGAACCTCGTCTCCAACGCCGTGCGCTACACGCCGGCCGACGGCGAGGTCCACGTCACGTGGGCCGTCGACGACGAGGGCGGGCACCTGGCGGTCCGGGACACCGGCATCGGCATCGCCGAGGAGGACATCCCGCGGGTGACCGAGCGGTTCTACCGCGCCGACAGCGGGCGCGCGCGGCAGCGGGGCGGTACCGGCCTCGGGCTCGCCATTGTCAAGCACGCGCTGCGCCGCCATGATGCCGACCTCGAAATCCGGAGCCGGGTCGGGGAGGGCAGCACCTTTACCTGTCACTTCCCGCCGGACCGGCTGGCCCTGAACTCCTGACGCCGGCGGCACCGGGGGCACCCATGGAAACCGAAAGCTTCAGCCACCACATCTCGCGGCGCTTCAACGCCGAGCTCGAGCACCTGCGCAGCGAAGTGCTGCGCATGGGCGGCCTCGTCGAGCAGCACCTCGACACTGCGGTCGAGGCCATCGTCGCCGGCGACAGCGCGATGGGCCTCAGCGTCTCGAACGACGACTACAAGATCAACAAGCTCGAGGTCACCATCGACGAGGAGTGCCGCAAGCTGCTGGCGACGCGCATGCCGGCGGCCGCCGACCTGCGGCTCATCGTGACCGTCATCAAGATCATCACCGACCTCGAGCGGGTCGGCGACGAGGCGGCTCGCATCGGCTACCTCGCCTCGCACCTGGCCAGCGACCGAGAGACCCACGCGGCCTACTCCGAGCTCAAGGCACTCGGCGAGCACGTGCAGGAAATGCTGCACGACGCGCTGGACGCCTTCTCGCGGATGGACGTCGACGACGCGCTGGCGGTGATCGAGGAAGACAAGCTGGTCGACGAGGAGTACGACCAGATCACGCGCCAGTGCATCACGCTGATGATGGAAGACCCCCGCACGGTCCGCCGCTTCATGGACGTGACCTGGGTGGCCCGGGCCCTCGAGCGCATCGGCGACCACGCGAAGAACATCGGCGAGTACGTCATCTACCTGGTGCACGGCCTCGACATCCGCCACACCGAGCCCCAGGCGGCGCTGCAGGGCCTGGCCGCCAGCCGCGACCGGCCGGCGGCCACCTGAGCCGGGCTGGACAACACCATCACTGAAGTGCCCGGGCGACCGGGCCGGACGACCAGACGGAGAGACCGCCACCATGAAACGCCCCCCCTCGATCGCCAGGCACCGCCTGCGCGGGCTCCCGGTCCTTGCCGCTGCACTGCTGGTGCCTGCCGCCGCCTGGTCCCAGGCGGCGCGGGACTACATCAGCGTGGTGGGATCGTCCACCGTCTACCCGTTTGCCACCGTCGCAGCGGAGCAGTTCGGCAAGACGACGCGCTTCAAGACGCCGAAGGTGGAGTCGACGGGCTCCGGCGGGGGCATCAAGCTCTTCTGCAACGGCGTCGGCGTGCAGCACCCCGACATCGCCAACAGCTCCCGCGCCCTCAAGGCGACGGAGTTCGCGATGTGCGGCAAGAGCGGCGTCCGGGAGATTATCGAGATCAAGCTCGGCTACGACGGCATCGTGCTGGCCGAGTCGCTGCAGGGCCTGAAGCTCGACGTGACGCTGCGGGACATCTTCCTGGCCCTGGCCAAGGAGGTCCCGAACCCGAACGGCCAGCCGTCCGTCGTGGCGAACCCGTACCGCAGCTGGAAGGACGTGAACCCGAAGCTGCCGGCCGAGGTCATCGAGGTGCTCGGTCCGCCGCCCACCTCCGGCACCCGTGACGCCTTCGTGGAGCTGGCGATGGAGGGTGGCTGCAGCACCTTCCCGTGGATCGCCGCGCTGAAGAAGACCGACGAGGCCCGCTACAAGCGCATCTGCCAGACCATCCGCGAGGACGGCCGCTTCGTCGAGGCCGGCGAGAACGACAACCTGATCGTGCAGAAGCTGCGTGCGAATCCCAAGGCCGTCGGCGTGTTCGGTTACAGCTTCCTCGAACAGAACTCCGACGTCGTCCGCGGGTCCCGCGTCAACGGCATCGAGCCGACCTTCGAGGCCATCGCCTCCGGGGAGTACCCGGTGTCCCGGCCGCTCTTCGTCTACGTCAAGAAGGCCCACGTCGGCACGATCCCGGGCATCCGCGAGTTCATCGCCGAGCTCGTCAGCGAGAAGGCCATGGGGGAGGACGGTTACCTGGCTGACCGTGGCCTCGTGCCCCTGCCGGAGGACGAGTACGAGCAGGTGTCGCGCCGTGCCCTGGCGCTGACCCCGATGGCGGCGCCCAAGGACTAGGTCGACAGGCCCGGGGCCGGCGGCCGCCGCGCGGCGCCGGCTCGCCCCGCGCCGGGACTGCCATGCGCCTGACCACGCTGATCCTCATCCTCGCCGCGATGACCTTCGCGGCCTACGTCTTCGGCCGGCGCCGGGCGCTGGCCGTGGCGCGGGCCGGTGGGGCGGTGCGGCTGCACTCGCTGCCGGCCTACTACGGTTACCTGGCCGCCATCTGGTCGGCGCTGCCGGCGGTGGCGCTGCTGGTGGCATGGGTCGCCTTCAGCGATTCGTTCATCATCGGCCGGGTCGTGGCCTCGCTGCCGCCCGAGCTGCGCGACCAGCCCGCGGCCCAGCTGGGCCTGACGGTCAACGAGATCCGCAACCTTGCGGCCGGCCAGATGGTCGACGAGGGGCGGGGCGCTGAACTGCAGGTGGCGGCCGACCTCTACAACAGCCTGCGCACGACGTCGTCGCGGATCCTGGCCGGTCTCGCCATTGCCGTGGCCTTCGCCGGCTTCGGCCTCGCCTGGATCCGCACCCGACCCGCGCTGCGGGCCCGGAACCACGTCGAGGTCGTCATCCGCGGCGTGCTGATCGCCGCGTCGTCCGTGGCGATCCTGACGACCGCGGGCATCCTGCTGTCCGTCACCTTCGAGGCGGCGCGGTTCTTCAGCCAGGTGCCGCTGGCCGACTTCGTCTTCGGCACCGAGTGGAGCCCCCAGACGGCGATCCGGGCCGACCAGGTCGGCTCGTCCGGGGCCTTCGGCGCCGTGCCGCTCTTCGTCGGCACGCTGCTGATCTCGGGGCTGGCGCTGCTGGTGGCGGTGCCCATCGGGCTGATGACGGCCATCTACCTGTCGGAGTACGCGGCACCGGGCGTGCGCCGGGCCGTCAAGCCGATCCTCGAGGTGCTCGCCGGCGTCCCGACGGTGGTCTATGGCTACTTCGCCGCGCTGACCGTTGCGCCGTTCCTGCGCGGCATCGGCGCCGAGCTGGGCCTCGACGTGGCCTCGGAGAGCGCCCTGGGGGCCGGGCTCGTCATGGGCGTCATGATCATCCCGTTCGTGTCGTCGCTGTCCGACGACGTGATCAACGCCGTGCCCCAGTCGCTGCGCGACGGCTCCTACGGGCTGGGGGCCACGAAGTCCGAGACGATCAAGCGGGTCTTGCTGCCCGCGGCGCTGCCGGGCATCGTCGGCGGCGTGCTGCTGGCCGCGTCCCGGGCCATCGGCGAGACCATGATCGTCGTCATGGCCGCCGGCCTTGCCGCCAACCTGACGGCCAACCCGCTGCAGGCGGTCACCACGGTGACGGTGCAGATCGTCACGCTGCTGGTGGGCGACCAGGAGTTCGACAGCCCGAAGACGCTGGCGGCCTTTGCGCTGGGCCTCGTGCTGTTCGTGGTCACCCTCGTCCTCAACGTCATCGCCCTGCAGGTGGTGCGCCGCTACCGGGAGCAGTACGACTGATGGCTGACGCTGGCAACCGTTCCGGCACCGCGCCGCCCATCTCCGGCGGCGTCACGCGCGCGCGGGTCGAGGCCGGCCTGCGGCGGCGGTATCGCCGCGAGCGCCGCTTCCGCCTCTATGGCCTGGCGTCGGTGCTGCTGGGCATCGGCTTCCTGGTGGTCCTGTTCGCGACCATCATCGGCAACGGCTGGTCGGCCTTCCGCCAGGCGTACATCCGGCTCGACGTGACCATCGACGCGGCGGAGATCGATCCGGAGGGCACGCGCGACCCGGGGGTCCTGTCCGTCGCCAACTACCCGGCGCTGCTGCGGGCCGCGCTGCTGGAGAAGTTCCCCGAGGCCTCGGGCCGGCGCGAGCGGCGGGAGCTGGCCGGCCTGCTGAGTGGCGGCGCGGCCTTCGCGCTGCGCGACGCCGTGCTGGCCGATCCCGGCATCATCGGCACGACCCGCAGCTTCTGGCTGCTGGCCGACGACGATGCCGACCTCTACGTCAAGGGCCGGCTCCCCACCGGCGACGACGGCGAGGGCGGCCGCCTGTCGTCCGCCCAGCGCGGCTGGCTCGACGCGCTCGGGGCCGATGGCCGCGTCGAGCTGCGGTTCAACCGGGCCTTCTTCACGTCGGGCGACTCCCGCGACCCGGAGCAGGCGGGCATCTGGGGCGCGACGAAGGGCTCGTTCTTCATGCTGCTGGTGACGATCCTCGTGGCGTTCCCGCTCGGCGTCGCCGCGGCGATCTACCTCGAGGAGTTCGCGCCGCGCAACGCCTGGGTCGACGTCATCGAGGTGAACATCAACAACCTGGCGGCGGTCCCGTCGATCGTGTTCGGGCTGCTGGGCCTCGCGGTCTTCATCAACTTCTTCGGGCTGCCGCGCTCGGCGCCGCTGGTCGGCGGGCTCGTGCTGGCGCTGATGACCCTGCCGGTGATCATCATCGCGGCCCGGGCCTCCATCAAGGCGGTGCCGCCGTCGGTGCGCGAGGCGGCGCTCGGGGTCGGGGCCTCCCACGTGCAGATGGTCTTCCACCACGTGCTGCCGCTGGCGCTGCCGGGCATGCTCACCGGCGCCATCATCGGCATGGCCCGGGCGCTCGGCGAGTCGGCGCCGCTGCTGATGATCGGCATGGTCGCCTTCGTCGTCGAGATTCCCTCCGGGCCCCTGAGCCCGTCCACGGCGCTGCCCGTGCAGATCTATCTGTGGGCCGACAGTCCCGAGCGGGCCTTCGTCGAGCGCACGTCGGCCGCCATCATGGTCCTGCTGGCCTTCCTGCTGGTCATGAACGCGGCGGCCGTCTGGTTACGGAACCGTTTCGAGCGCCGGTGGTAGCGCCCGCGGGCCGGGATTGCCGATAATGGGCGCCAGTGTCCAGGAACGGGGCTCCCGTCCCACCCCGGAAGTCAGCCGCACCATGAGCACGAGCAGCCGCGAGATGTCCGCCCGCGCCGGCCAGGAGCCGGCCACGACCGTCGGTGACATCACCGCCCGCGATCCCGTCATGACGGTGCGGAACGCCAACGTCCATTACGGCGAGACCCACGCCATCAAGGACGTCAGCCTCGACGTCGGCCGCAACGAGGTCATCGCGCTGATCGGCCCCTCGGGCTGCGGCAAATCGACGTTCCTGCGCTGCCTGAACCGCATGAACGACACGATCGAGTCAGCGCGGGTGACCGGCGACTTCCGGCTCGACGGGCAGGACATCTACGACCGGTCGAACGACGTCGTCATGCTCCGTGCCCGCATCGGCATGGTCTTCCAGAAGCCCAACCCGTTCCCGAAGTCGATCTACGAGAACGTGGCCTACGGGCCCCGCATCCACGGCCTCGCCTCCAACCGCGCCGAGCTCGACGACATCGTCTACGGCAGCCTCGAGCGGGCCGGCCTGCTCGACGAGGTGAAGAGCCGCATCGACGAGCCGGGCACGGGGCTCTCGGGAGGGCAGCAGCAGCGGCTCTGCATCGCCCGGGCCATTGCCGTGAACCCCGAGGTCATCCTGATGGACGAGCCATGCTCGGCGCTCGATCCCATCGCGACGGCGCGCATCGAGGACCTCATCGATGAGCTCACGCAGAACTACGCCATCGCCATCGTCACGCACTCGATGCAGCAGGCCGCCCGCGTGTCCCAGCGCACGGCCTACTTCCACCTGGGGCGCCTCGTCGAGGTCGGTCCCACCGAGAAGATCTTCACCAATCCCAGCCACAAGCTGACCGAGGACTACGTCACCGGCCGTTTCGGCTGAGGGCGTCGCTCCTGCCATTGCGGATTGCCGCAACGCTGGCTGCGGCTTCTCCGTATCGTCGCTCCCCGGGCTCCGTGGTGTACTGCGCCGCGTTGACAGTTACCTCCCGATTGAGAGCAGTCATGCAGAAGTCCGTTCTGGCCGGCGTCGTTGCCGGCCTGGTGACCGCCGGCGCCATGAATGTGGCTGCCGCCGCAGGTACGTGGCCCGAAGCCGGTGATTTCGTGCTTCGCGGCGGGTTCCACACGATCGATCCCAAGGGTGGCAGCTTTGACGGTGGTGAGGGCGCGCCGAGCCTGCAGGTCCGCGAGGACACCTCGTTCACCTTCAGCGGCACCTACTTCTTCACGCCGGCCATTGCCGTCGAGCTGCAGGCCGCGACGCCGTTCAACCACGACATCGACATCGTCGGGGCCGGCAAGGCCGCGAGCACACGGCACCTGCCGCCGACGCTCAGCGTGCAGTACCACGTGCCCTTCGGCGACTTCAAGCCGTACGTCGGCCTCGGCCTGAACTGGACCATCTTCTTCGACGAGAGCACGGTCGGCCCGTTGTCCGGAGCGGACCTCAACCTCGACGACTCCTTCGGGGTCGCCGCGCAGCTCGGCGTCGATTACGCCCTGAGCGACCGCTGGTACCTGAACGGCGAGATACGCTGGATCGACATCGACACCGATGCCAAGGTCAACGGTGGCACGCTCGGCAGCGTCGAGATCGATCCGTTCGTCTGGGCGCTGACGGTGGGCCGCCGCTTCTAGCCCGACGGTCGACCTTGCGAGAAGGCAGCGACGGCCGGCGCCCGCAAGGGCCCGGCCGTTCGCTTGTCTGCGTCAGGCCGCGGCGCGGCCGACGCCCCAGCCACCGGCGCCGTAGCCCTTCGGCAGCCCTGCGTCGGGCGTGAAGCCGTACATCTCCTCGGCCGGCAGCGCGGCCTTGAGGATCTCGCGCACCGCCAGCAGCCGGTCGAGATCGATGCCGGTCTTCAGGCCCATGGCGTCGAGCATGAACACGAGGTCTTCGGTGACGATGTTGCCGCTGGCGCCGGGCGCGTAGGGGCAGCCGCCGAGCCCGCCGAGGGAGCTGTCCAGCGTCGTCACGCCTTCTTCCAGGGCGGCGAGGGCGTTGGCGAGCCCGAGGCCGCGCGTGTTGTGCAGGTGCACGCCGGACAGGCGGTCGTGACCGATCTCCTGGCGCACCAGCCGGATCAGGCGCTTCAGCTGGGCCGGGTTGGCGTAGCCGGTCGTGTCGGACAGGCCTACCTCGTCACAGCCGGCGGCCATCAGTGCCGCGGCCAGTTCGACGACCTTGTCCTCGGCCACGGGTCCCTCGAGGGTGCAGCCGAAGGCGGTGGACACGTTGCCCTCGAAGCCGGGCCGGCGGTCCGCCGGCAGGCTGCGCACCAGTTCGGCGATCTTGCGCACGTCGTCGAGGACCTCGGCGTGGCTCTTCCGCAGGTTGGCGCGGCTGTGGGTCTCGCTGGCCGACAGCGGCAGCGCGATCTTGTGGGCGCCGGCCGCGATGGCGTTCTCGGCACCCTTGAAGTTGGGTACCAGCGCCAGCACCGTGAGCCCCGGGATCGTGCAGGCGTAGCGCACGACCTCGGCGGCGTCGGCCATCTGCGGCAGCAGCTTCGCCGGCACGAACGAACAGACCTCGATCTCGCGCACGCCGGCGGCAGCCTCGGCGGCGATCCAGGCCTTCTTGGCCTCGGTGGGCATGATGGACTTGATGCTCTGCAGGCCGTCGCGCGGGCCGACTTCGCTGACTAGGACGTCGATGCCTTCGATTCCGCTCATGGTGCTGATCCCGGGATTCGCAGCCCGGTATTCTATATGGGGGCGGGCCCTGCGATAATCACGCCCGTCAAAAATTCCCTGTCAAACCAACAAGTAAACCCATGACGCAGCAGCCAGCCCTCCCGCTCGCCGGGGTCCGCATCGTCGAGTTCACCCACATGGTCATGGGGCCGGCCGCTGGCCTGATCCTGGCGGACCTCGGTGCCGACGTCATCAAGATCGAGCCGGTGGGGGGCGACAGCACCCGCCGGCTGCCCGGCTCCGGCTCGGGTTACTTCCCGATGTACAACCGCAACAAGCGGAGCCTCTGCGTCGACCTCAAGTCCGAGGCAGGCCGCGCGGCGGTGCTGCGACTCGTCGACCGGGCCGACGTCGTGATCGAGAACTTCCGGCCGGGCACCATGGACCGCCTGGGCTTCGGCTACGAGGCCCTGTCGGCGCGCAACCCGGGGCTGATCTACTGCTCCGAGAAGGGCTTCCTGAGCGGGCCCTACGAGAACCGCACGGCGCTCGACGAGGTGGCCCAGATGATGGGCGGCCTCGCCTACATGACGGGCCCCCCGGGCCAGCCGCTGCGGGCCGGCACGTCGGTCATCGACGTGCAGGGCGGCATGTTCGGGTCGGTGGGCATCCTCGCGGCCCTGTTCCAGCGGCAGCTCACCGGCCGCGGGCAGAACGTCGTCGCGTCGCTGTACGAGAGCACCGTGTTCCTGGTGGGCCAGCACATGGCGCAGTACGCGGTGACGGGCAAGGCCGCGGCGCCGATGCCGGTGCGGGTCTCGGCCTGGGCCATCTACCAGGTCTTCGAGACCGGTGACCAGCAGCAGGTGTTCGTCGGCGTCGTCAGCGACAAGCAGTGGAAGGACCTGTGCGCCGCCTTCGACCTGAAGGACCTGGCCGCCGACCGCAGCCTCGACACGAACAACGACCGGGTGGCCCACAAGGACCGCCTGCTGCCCATCATCAAGGAGGTCTTCCGGCGCTACACCAAGGCCGAGCTCATGGCCAAGCTCGAGAAGGTGGGCCTGCCCTTCGCGCCCATCGCGAGACCCGAGGACCTGTTCGACGACCCCCACCTCAAGGCCAACGCGGGCCTGCTGCCGATCACGGTGACCGACGGCCCGCGGGCCGGGCAGGTGACGCAGCTGCCGGCGCTGCCGCTCGAGATGGCCGGGCACCGCTTCGGCGTGCACCAGGACGTGCCGCGGGCCGGCCAGCACACGCGCGAGGTGCTGCGCGAGGCCGGCTACAGCGACGCCGAGATCGATGCGCTGGCCAGCACTGGCGCCGTGGAGGTCGAAGCGGCCTGAGTCAGGCGGCAGGCGTGCCCGGCTGCAGGTAGATCCACGGCCGGCGGTCGCGGTCGGCCGCCTGGAAGGCGTCGATGTCGGCGGCGCGCTTCAGCGTCACGCCGATGGGGTCGAGGCCCTCGAGCAGCATCTCGCGGTCGGCCGGCGGGACCTCGAAGCCGGTCGCGGTGCCGTCGGGCGCCGTCAGCGTGCAGGTGACGAGGTCCACCGTGACCGGCCGCGAAGGATCCGCCTCGACCTGGGCGGCGAGCGCCTCGATGCGGGCGGCGTCGAGCACGACCGGCAGGATGCCGTTGCGCACGCAGTTCCCGTAGAAGATCGCGCCGAAGCTCGGCGCGACGATGCAGCGGACGCCCCACTCGTGCAGCGCCCACACGGCGTGCTCGCGGCTCGAGCCGCAGCCGAAATTGAGCCCCGTGAGCAGGATGCGCGCGTCGCGGTACGGCGCGCGGTTGAGCACGAAGTCGGGGTCCTCGGTGCGGGCCACCGGATCGCGGTAGCGCCAGCCGGCGAAGAGGCCGTCCTTCAGGCCCACCTTCGAGACCTTCTTCATCTCGCGGCTCGGGATGATGGCGTCGGTATCGACGTTGATCCGCAGCAGCGGCGCGGCGATGGCCGTCAGGGCCGTGAACTTTTCCATGGGGTCAGTCCCGGAGCAGCGGCCGGGGATCGCTGATCCGGCCGGCGATGGCGGAGGCGGCCACGGTGGCCGGGCTCGCGAGGTGCGAGCGCGTGCGCGGCCCCTGCCGGTTCTCGAAGTTGCGGTTCGTGCTGGTGACGACGCGCTCCTCGTGGCCGAAGCTCTCGCCGCCGGCGAAGAAGCACATCGAGCAGCCGGACTCGCGCCACTCGAAGCCCGCGTCGCGGAAGACCTGGTCGAGGCCCTCGGCCTCGGCCGCCAGCTTGACCGGCGTCGAGCCGGGCACGCAGATGGCCTTGACCCCCGGTGCCACGCGTCGGCCGCGCAGCACACGGGCGGCCTCGCGCAGGTCCGACAGGCGGCTGTTGGTGCAGGAACCGATGAAGGCGGCGTTGATGGGCAGGCCGGCCAGCGGCGTGCCGGGCGCGAGCCCCATGTAGGCCAGCGCGCGCTCCATGGCCTGGCGCCGGTTGGCGTCGGCCTCGGCGGCGGGGTTTGGCACCTGGCCATCCACCGCGCTGCCGTGCTGGGGGCTCGTGCCCCAGGTGACCTGGGGGCCGAGGGCCGACGCGTCGACCCGGATCTCGCGGTCGAAGACCGCGTCCGCATCGGTCTTCAGCGTGCGCCAGTGGGCCACGGCCCGGTCCCAGTCGGCACCCTTCGGGGCGTAGGTCCGGCCGCGCACGTAGTCGATGGTGGCCTCGTCGGGCGCGATGATGCCGGTGAAGGCGCCGAACTCGACGGCCATGTTGCAGAGGGTCAGCCGGGCCTCGACGCCCAGCGCGCTGATGGCGGGGCCGGCGAACTCCACGGCGTAGCCGCTGCCACCCGAGGCGCCGTAGTGCTGGATCAGGTGCAGTACCAGGTCCTTCGCGTAGACGCCCGGCGCGACGTGGCCGTCGAACCACACGCGCATGAGCTTCGGCTTGCGCACGACGAGGGTCTTGGTGGCCAGCGCGTGCTCGCCCTCGGTGGAGCCGATGCCCCAGGCGAGCGCGCCGAGGCCGCCGAGGGTGCAGGTGTGGCTGTCGGGGCAGACCAGCGTGACGCCCGGCAGCGCGATGCCCTGCTCGGGTGACACGACGTGCACGATGCCCTGGCGGGGGTCGCCCAGGTCGAAGAGGTTGATGCCGGCGGCCCGGGCGGCGTGGCGGGTGGCGGTAATGAACTCGGTGCCCCCCGGCATGCGCGTCTGGTCGCCGCGGCCCGGCAGCGTGTCGACGATGTGGTCCATCGTGCAGAACACCTGCTCGGGGTTGCGGACGGCGCGGCCGGCGGCGGCCAGCTCCTGGAGCGCCACGCTGCCGGTGCGCTCGTGCAGGAAGACGCGGTCGATGTAGAGCAGGGTCGTGCCGTCGCCAAGGTCGGCGACGGTGTGCGCGTCCCAGAGCTTGTCGATGAGGGTGCTGGGCATGGGATTGAAGCTGCGGCGTCGTGGGCAATGGAGCAGTGGCGGCCCAGCGGCTAGACTGGGTCCGGATTCCACACGGGATGCGCGGCCTTGCCGCGCGGCAGGAATGATACCAGCAGAGCAGGGCCTGGCAGCGCCGGCTCCGGGCCGGGGCACCGTGGCCGGGGCGATCGGCGCGGCCTGGGGCATCGGCGGCATCGCAGCGCTGCTGGTGTATGCCATCGCGAAGCTCGCCGGCCACGTGGCCACCGCCGTGGCCGTCGGCCTCGCGCCGGCCGAATGGCTGCTCCTTGCCGCCAACGTCGCCTTCATGGTCTGGGCCGAAGGGGTGCGCGGGTTCCAGCGGCGGTTCGCGCCCCGTGTAGCGGCCCGGGCGCTGGTGCTGCTCGAGCGGCCGGAGCCCGTCACGGTCCTGCTGGCGCCGTTCTACTGCGTGGGCTATTTTCGGTCCACGCCGGCCCTCATGCGCATGGTCTGGGTGGGTACCGGGCTGATCGTCGCCGCCGTGCTGGCGGTGCAGCAGGTCGGCCAGCCGTGGCGGGGGATTCTCGACGCCGGCGTCGTCGCCGGCCTGACCTGGGGCACGCTGGCCGTGGTCGCCCAGGGGGTGCGCGTGCTGCACACGCGCCAGGCGACGGTGGATCCGGGGCTGCCGTGAGCCGGGCCTGAGCCGGTCCGGGCCGACTCGTGTCAGCCTGCGGCCGGCCGGCGCAGGCCCGCCGCAGGCCGCCGCTATACTGCCGCATACATGAAGAACGCCCCGCTGCCGTCACTGTCCCACGTCGACGCCGCCAACCGGCCGGCCATGGTCGACGTGTCCGGCAAGGCCGTGACCCTCCGGACGGCCAGCGCCCGCGCGCGGGTGCAGCTGCCACTGGCCATCCGCGCCCGCATCGTCGATGGCGACATCGCCACGGCCAAGGGGCCCGTGTTCCAGACGGCCATCATCGCCGGGACCATGGGCGCGAAGCGCACCCACGACCTGATCCCGTTCTGCCATCCGCTTGGCCTCTCGGGCTGCCGCATCGACATCGCCGTCGACGAAGCCGGTGACGTCGTCATCGAGTGCCACGTGCGGGTCGAGAACCGCACCGGGGTCGAGATGGAGGCCCTGACCGGCGCGACGGTCGCTGCCCTGACGGTGTACGACATGTGCAAGGCGCTGTCCCACGACATCGTCATCGCCGACGTGCGGCTGCTGGCCAAGACCGGCGGCAAGAGTGACTACGCGGCGCCGGCGACCTGACCGGCCCGCCGGTGCGGTCCCGCTGCTGCGGGCCGTGGTCCTGGCCGGCGGCCGCAGTAGCCGCATGGGGCGCGACAAGGCCCTGCTGGAGCACGGCGGCCGGACGTTGCTCGAGCGCACCGTCGCGCTGCTGCGCGAGCTGGTCGACGACGTGCGGGTGGCGGTGCAGCCCGGCGCGGTGCCCGATGCCGTGCGCGCCCGCTTTCCGCTGGTCAGCGATCCTGGCCCGGACCTGGGCCCGGCCGGCGGCCTGATGGCGGCCCACGCGGCGGACCCGGCGGCGGCCTGGCTCGTGGTTGCCTGCGATCTGCCAGGCCTCGACCGGGCGGCGCTCGCGGGCCTCGTGGCGGGGCGCGATCCGGCCCGCGGCGCCACGGCCTACGGGCAGGCGGGGTCGCCAGACCCCGAGCCGTTGTGTGCCATCTATGAACCCGCTACGCTGGCGCGCCTTTCCGGCCGGCCGGCCTTGAGTCCAAGGCAGCTGCTCACGACGAATATCCGCCTGTTGCCGGCACCGGCGACGGCGACACTGGCCAGTGCCAACACACCCGCAGACTGGCATCGATTGACAGGGACAGGCCCGATGGCAAAGAAGACTGCGCCGCGCAAGGCGGTGACCCCCGCGCAAGCCGAACAGCGCCCCAGCCGCGAGGACGCCGAGGCGGCGGTCCGCACCCTGCTGGCCTACGTCGGCGAGGATCCGACGCGGGCGGGGCTGCGCAAGACGCCAGCCCGCTTCGTCGGCGCCTACGAGGACTGGTTCAACGGCTACCGCACCGACCCCTACGCGCTGCTCGGCAGCTCCTTCGCCCAGGTGGACCGCTACGAGCGCATCGTCGCGCTGACCAACGTGCACTTCGAGTCCCACTGCGAGCACCACGTGGCACCCGTCATCGGCCGCATCCACCTCGCGTACCTGCCAGACCGCCGGCTCGCCGGCATCAGCAAGCTGGTCCGCGTCGTCGAGGCGCTGACGCGGCGACTGATCGTGCAGGAGAAGCTCACGGCCGAGGTCGCCCGCTGCATCCAGACCGTGCTCGAGCCCCGGGGCGTGGCCGTCATCGTCGAGGCCCAGCACCACTGCCTGACCACCCGGGGCGTGCACCGCGACCAGGTCCGCATGACCACCAGCGAGATGCTCGGCGCCTTCCAGCAGGACGCGGGGCTCCGGTCCGAGTTCCTGGCGACGGTGGCGAACGCCGGCGGCAACTGAGCGGGACCGGCGGCCGTGCAACGGCGGCCCCGGTGCCGATAGAATGCCGCCCCATGTCAAAACGCATCATCCGCTGCGCCGACGACATCAAGGCCCTCGAGGGCCAGGAAGTCGGCGTCTCTGACTGGATCCTGGTCGACCAGGAGCGCATCAACCGCTTCGCCGACGCGACGGAAGACCACCAGTGGATCCACGTCGATCCCGAGCGGGCTGCCCGGGAGCTGCCGACGGGCACCACCATTGCCCACGGCTACCTGCTGATCTCGCTGCTGCCGCGCCTGCTCGATACCTTCGTCGAGTTCCAGGGCATCAAGCGCGTCATCAATTACGGCCTCAACGAGGTCCGCTTCAAGAACATGGTCTGCTCCGGCAAGCGGGTGAGGCTGCGCTCGCTGCTGATCTCGGCGCGCCAGCGGGCTGGCGGGCTGCAGGTCATCCTCGACAACCGCATCGAGATCGAGGGTGAGGCGAAGCCCGCCTGCACGGCCGAGACCATCGTCCTCTACTTCTTCGAGTCTTGACGCCCTGGGCCACGGCCACGGAGCAGCTGGCTGCCCTGGCGGCCGGCGAGGCCACGAGCGTCGGCCTGCTGGACGCCTGCCTCGACCGGATCGCCGCGCTGGACCCGGCACTGAATGCCGTCGTCGCCCTCGATGCGGAGCGGGCCTTCGCAGCGGCGCGGGCCGCTGACCTCGACCGGCGCGCCGGGCGCAGCACGGGCCCGCTGGCCGGCCTGCCGCTGACGATCAAGGACGCCCTCGACGTGGCCGGCCTGCCGACGGCCGCGGGTGATCCGGCGCGGGTGCAGGCGGTGGCCGCCGCCGACGCCGTGGCCGTGGCGCGCCTGCGCTCGGCCGGGGCCATTCCCTTCGGCAAGACCAACGTTCCGCTGAACGCCGCCGACTTCCAGACCTTCAACGCGCTCCACGGCACCACCCGCAACCCCTACGCGCTGGACCGCACGCCGGGAGGCTCCAGTGGCGGCGCCGCCGCGGCCGTGGCCGCCGGGTTCGTGGCGGCGGAGCTCGGCACCGACCTGGCGGGGTCGCTGCGCATCCCGGCCCACGCCTGCGGCGTCGCGTCCCTGAAGCCGAGCTATGGATTGATTCCGGTGGCCGGCACCTTCGCGGGAATTCCCGGCCAGCAACGCGCCGCCGACCTGCAGGTGGTGGGACCGATCGCACGGAGCATTGCCGACCTGGCACTGCTGTTCGACGTGCTGGCGGGCCCCGGTCATGACGAGGCTGTCGGCTGGCGGCTGGCGCTGCCGCGGCCGCCCGCAGGCTTCCGCCCGCGCGTCGCGCTGTGGCTCGACGAACCGTTCTGCCAGCCGGAGCCGGCCGTCGCCGATGCCATTGCCGCCGCCTGCGACGCCCTCGGCGGCCGCGTCGCCAGCGTCACGCCCGTGCGCCCGCCGCTGCCGGCGGAAGAGTTCTTCCGCCTGCACTGCGTGCTGATGTACGGGGAGCTGTCGCTGGCGGCTCCCGCCGACACCTTCGAGTACTTCGTGCGACGCACGGCGCGGGCGACGGGGGCCGAGGACTTCAGCGACATGACCGCGCTGCTGGCGCGGGGCCTCACGGTGCGCCACCGCGACTGGCTCGCCGCGGCCGAGCGTCGCGCCGTGCTCCGGGCGGCCATGGCGGGCTTCTTCGCGGACTACGACGCCATCGTGTGCCCCGTCGCACCGACGCCGGCGGCGCCGCTGGACGAGCGCCGGCTCGATCGCCGCACGCAGCGCCTCGGCGGGGGAGAAGTCCCGGCGCTGCTGCATACGTTCTGGGCGGCCGTGGCCAGCAGCCTGTACCTGCCGGCCGTCACGGTCCCGGTGGGGCTGGGCCCCGACGGCCTGCCCGTCGGCGCCCAGGTCATCGCGCCGTACCTGCACGATCACCTGGCGGTGGCCGTGGCGGCACTGCTGGAGGCGGCGGCCGGCGGTTTCCGGCCGCCGGTCATCGCGGCCGGGGCGTTCCGGTCCTCGGCCGGCTGAGGTCCGGCCGGCGGCGCCGTCAGCGGAGCGCTGACAGCACCCGCGCGTGGACCTCCGGTGAGGTGCTGACGACGAGGGGCGTCGTGCGCAGGCCGTAGTTCGCGAAGATTTCCAGCGGCTCGCCGGCCAGCCCCGAGGCCACTCCGCCGGCGGCCACGACGACGTACGCGATGGCCCCCCAGTCCAGCAGGTCGGCGTGGGGCGACAGGAAGGCGTCGAGGCGGCCCGTGAAGAGGTCGTTCAGGTTGTCGATGCCCCGGGCCGGGTCGTCGTCCTCGACGATGTCGAAGGCCTCGAAGGCCCGGCGCAGCCTCGCGAGCTCGGCCGGGGCCCGGTACGTGAGGCAGGTGTTCGATCCGGGCCGGGTGCGCAGGGGCCCGAACTGTTCGAGGCGCTGGCAGTGCCGGTCGCCCGTCAGCGCGCCGTGGCCGCGCACGGCCAGGTAGAACCGGCCCCGGGCGGGCATGTAGCTGATGACGGCCGCCAGCGCGTTGCGCTCGGTGATGCCCAGGATGATGTCCCAGCCCGGGCGCTGGCCCCGGTACAGGAACGTGCCGTTGATGGGGTCGAGCCACACCTTGAGGTCGGCGCCGGCCGGGAAATAGCGGGCGTTGCGCGAGCTGTCCTGCTCCTCGCCGTAGAAGTCCACGTCGGGGAATGCCCCCCGGGTCGCCACCTCGAGGAAGGCCTGGACGCCGTGGTCGGCATCGGTGACGGCCTGCACCCAGGCGTTGGGGCCCGCCTTGGCAGCGTCGCTGCGGATCGCGGGCTGCAGGGCGAGGGCGTAGTCGCCCGCCGTCACCAGCAGGGGGAGGAAGTGCTCGACGAGCCGGTCGACCCCGGCGGGCCGGCTCATCCCGCGGCTAGCTTGGCCTCGAGGGCCGCGAGGAAGCCGCGGACGCGTTTCGCGTTCTGGCCCATGTCGCCGCGGCCCATGCGCGACTTCGAGCGCACGTCGACGCGGGTCTGGCCGTCGGCACCGGTGGTGATCCGCACGACGACGTCGTCCTTGAAGCGCACCCAGGACGTCTCGGCCGTGGCCTCGATGCGGCCGTCGGCCTCGCTGGCCTCCACGAGGGTCCAGCCGCTGTCGGCCACGACCTCGCGCGCCCGGGCGAACACCTCGGCGGCCGGTGCCGACGTGCGCAGCGGCGCGATGTCGGGGAAGGCCTGCTGCTGCAGGGCTGCCGTCTCGGGGCCCGAGTAGTCCGCCGGGTTCGGCGCATCGGCCCGCAGCGGGGCGATGGCGACGAAGGCCGGCGGGTTGACGGTGTCGGTGGTGATGTCGTGGATCGGCGGTGCGCCGCGGGCGCCGCCGATGACGGAGACGTTGAGGGCGGTGACGGCGAGGCCTGCCACCAGCGCAAGCCACGTGGCGGGTCGGGACGCGGTGCCCGCCGTGCCGCCGCTGCGGAGGAGGCCAAGGCCGGCAAGGATCACCGCGAGCAGCATGGCGAGCCCGGCGATGGCGAGCCCGAGCATCGCGGTCAGCGGCGGCACTAGGCCGGCCCGTGCGCCCAGCGCCGAGCCTGCGAGCAGCACGGCGCCGAGGGCGGCGGACCATATGCCGAGTCGTGCCAGGCGCGAGCCCTTGCGGGGGGTCGCATTGAGGGCATCGCGCATGTCGCCAGCCTCCGTCGAACGGGGGGATCCGCAGTGCGCGCAAAAGTATCACAGTGATTGCGCGCTCCCAAGGCAGCGGCGGGCCTGCGGCTAGAATGCGGGTGATGGACGCCAAGCTCGCCGACCTCCTCGCGCTGCTCGATCTCGAGCGCATCGAGACCGACATCTTCCGGGGCCAGAGCCGCGACATCGGCATTCCCCAGGTGTTCGGGGGGCAGGTGCTGGGTCAGGCGCTGGTGGCGGCCTCGCGCACCGTGCCGGGCCGCCTCGTGCACTCGCTGCACGCCTATTTCCTGCAGCGGGGCGATGTGGCTGCACCCATCGTCTACGAGGTCGACCGGGCCCGCGACGGCGTCAGCTTCTCCAGCCGCCGGGTCGTGGCGATCCAGCACGGCCGGCAGATCTTCAACCTGTCGGCGTCGTTCCAGCTGCCGGAGGATGGCCTGGAGCACCAGCTGACGATGCCGCGGGTGCCGCCGCCCGAGGGGCTCCGCAGCATCGAGGCGCTGGCCCGCCAGTTCGAGGGCGAGCTGCCCCCGCGCATGCGCCGGTTCCTGAACTACCGCCGCCCCGTCGAGGTGCGCCCCTGCCGGCCCGAGCTCTTCGTCAGCCGCGCCAACGCCGAGCCGGTGAAGCAGGTGTGGATGCGGGCGGCCGACCGGCTGCCCGACGACCCGGGGCTGCACCAGGCGCTGCTGGCCTACATCTCGGACTACGAACTGATCGGGACGGTGACGCTGCCCCACGGCCTGCATGCCACCCGCGAGGGCCTGCAGATGGCGAGCCTCGACCACGCCATGTGGTTCCACCGCCCGGCGAGGGTGGACGAGTGGCTGCTGTTCGACCTGGACAGCCCCGCGGCGGCCGGCGGGCGGGGCCTGGCCCGCGGGGCCGTCTACGCGGCCGACGGGCGGCTCGTGGCGAGCCTCGCCCAGGAAGGGCTCATGCGCCTGCGGCCTGCACGGCCCTGAGTTGCTCGCGGTACAGCGCGGCCCGCTGCACGTAGCGGGCAGCACTCTGCTTCAGTCCCTCGATCTCGGCGGGCGTCAGCTCGCGGATGACCCGGGCCGGCGCACCGATGATCAGCACGCCATCGGGGTAGGACTTGCCCTCGGTCACCAGGGACTTGGCGCCGACGATGCAGTTGGCGCCGATCCGCGCGTGGTTCATCACCACTGCACCGATGCCGACCAGCGAGTTGTTGCCGACGCGGCAGCCGTGGAGCATGACCATGTGGCCCACGGTGACGTCGTCGCCGAGCACCAGCGGCGCGCCCGGATCGGCGTGCAGCACCGAGTTGTCCTGGATGTTGGTCCGGGCGCCGACCGTCAGTTTCTCGACGTCGCCGCGCAGGACCGCGCCGAACCAGACGCTCGCCTCGGCGCCCAGTTCGACGTCGCCTACCACCGTGGCGCCGGGCGCCACGAAGGCGCCCGCACCGAGCACGGGGCGCTGGCCGGGCAGCTCCCAGATCACTTCGCCTGCCCCTGGCGGGCGACGGCCTCGGCGGCCTTGCGCACGGCCTCGGCATCGCCCAGGAACTCGCGCCGCGTGGCGTTCAGGCCGGCGTCGAACTCGTAGGCCAGCGGGATGCCCGTCGGGATGTTGAACTCGATGATGTCCTGGTCGGACATGCCGTCGAGCATCTTGACGATGGCCCGCAGGCTGTTGCCGTGGGCCGCGATCAGCACGTCCTCGCCCGCCAGCAGGCGCGGCGCGACGCGGTCCTGCCAGAAGGGCAGCACCCGGGCGAGAGTGTCCTTGAGGGACTCCGTGGCTGGCAGGCCGGGGATGCCCCGGTAGCGCAGGTCGTGGGCGGGGTGCCGCGGGTCCGAGGCCTCGAGCGGCGGCGGCGGGATGTCGTAGCTCCGGCGCCAGATCTTGACCTGGGCCTCGCCGTGGCGGGCCGCGGTCTCGGCCTTGTCGAGCCCCTGCAGCGCCCCGTAGTGGCGCTCGTTGAGCCGCCAGCTGCGCTCGACCGGGATCCACATGAGGTCCATCTCGTCGAGGATCAGCCAGAGCGTGCGGATGGCCCGCTTGAGCACCGACGTGTAGGCCACCGAGAACCGGTAGCCCCGGGCCCTGAGCTCGCGGCCCGCTGCCGTCGCCTCGTCGCGCCCGCGCGGTGTCAGGTCGACGTCGGTCCAGCCGGTGAACCGGTTGTCCAGGTTCCAGGCGCTCTGGCCGTGGCGGCAGAGGACGAGCTTGCCGGTCATGCGCGGGTCTCCTTGTTCGGGGCGCGCATTCTAAGCCCTGGCAGGTTGTCGAAAAACGCACATCCCGTGGGTTTTCCCGCTAGCCAGTCCGGTACATGCCCGTGCTGGCGCCCGACGAGACAACCGCCTGTAACCCTGCTTCGTCGACTGGCAGGGCCCCTGGCCGCGCCAGCGGGCTGTTCCCCACGGCCCGCTAGGGCCGGTGCTCGGCCGCGAGGTACTCGACGGACTGCATTTCAAGCAGGCGGCTGCGGGTGCGCTCGAACTCCCGGACCAGCCGGTCGCCGGCATAGATGCCGGCGATGGGCCCCGCGGCCGACACGATCAGGTTGACCCGGCGGTCGTAGAACTCGTCCACCAGGGCGATGAACCGGCGCGCCTCGTTCTCGGCCTGGCCGTCCAGCACCGGCACGCCCGCCAGCAGCACCGTCTGGAACAGCTGGGCGATCTCGATGTAGTCGTCCTGGCTGCGCCCGTCCCCGCAGAGTGCCGCGAAGTCGAACCAGGCGACGCCGTTGCCGTGGCCCCGGACCGGCACCTGCCGCCCGAGGATTTCCAGCGTCCCGGGCCCGGTGCCGGCGTCGGCCGCCATCTGGCCGAAATAGCGGGCCAGGTTCCGGCCGGCCGCGTCGTCGAGCGGGCTGTGCCACAGCTCCGCCGCCTCGAGCAGCCGCAGGCGGTAGTCGGTGAGCCCGGCCACGTGCACGACCTCGGTGTGGGCCTTGAGGCTGTCGATGGCCGGCAGGAACCGCTGCCGCTGCAGCCCGTCGCGGTAGAGGTCGTCGGGGGGCGTGTTCGAGGTCGCCACCAGCGTGACGCCGCGGGCGAAGAGGGCGTCCAGCAGCCGCCCGAGGATCATCGCGTCGGCGATGTCGCTCACGTAGAACTCGTCGAAGCAGAGCACCCGGGCCTCGCGGGCGATCTCGTCGGCCACCCGCTGCAGCGGATCGGGCTCGTCGGCGAGCCGCTTCAGCCGGCCGTGGACGCGGTTCATGAGCCGGTGGAAGTGGAAGCGCGACTTCGCCTCGAAGGGCAGGGCCGCGACGAAGAGGTCCATCATGAAGGTCTTGCCGCGGCCGACGCCGCCCCACAGGTACGCACCGCGGACCGGTGGCGGGGGCGGCGTGCCCGGCAGCAGGCGACGCAGTCGCTCGCGCAGCGTCGGCGGACGGTGGCGCTCCGCGAGTTCGCGGGCGACCCGGTCGAGGGTGGCAATGGCGCGCCGCTGCTCGGGGTCGTCTCGCAACCCGAGTCCGGCGACGGCGGCCTGGTAACGGGCGGCGAGGTCCATGGTCGGCTGATACAATTTTGCCATGAGCGAACGTGAATCCATGGACTTCGACGTGGTCATCGTCGGCGCGGGCCCCTGCGGGCTCGCGGCGGCCTGCCGCCTGCTGCAACTCGCCGCCGCCGCCGGCCGGGAGGTCAACGTCGCCGTCGTCGAGAAGGGCGCCGAGATCGGTGCGCACATCCTCTCCGGCGCCGTCTTCGAGCCGACGGCGCTCGGCGAACTGTTCCCCGACTGGCGCGAGCGCGGTGCCCCGGTGCAGGTCGCCGTTACCGGCGACGAGTTCCACTGGCTGCGGTCGCCGGAGGCGGCCGTGCGGGTGCCCAACGCGCTGGTGCCGCGGCCCATGCACAACGAGGGCAACTACGTCATCAGCCTCGGGCGCCTGTGCCAGTGGCTCGGCACCCAGGCCGAGTCCCTCGGCGCCAACATCTTCACCGGCTTCGCGGCCGCGGCGCCGCTGTATGAAGACGGCCGGGTTGCCGGTGTCATCACCGGCGACCAGGGCCGGGGGGCCGACGGCGCCGAAAAGCCCGGCTTCCAGGCCGGCTACGAGCTGCGCGCACGTTACACGATCTTTGCGGAAGGCTGCCGTGGCCACCTCGGCAAGGAGCTCATGGCCCGGTACGGCCTCCGCGACGGCGTCGATCCCCAGCACTACGGCATCGGCCTGAAGGAGGTCTGGACCATCGACCCGGCGAAGCACCGTCCGGGGCTCGTGGTCCACACCCTCGGCTGGCCCCTCGACGCCAGCACCGAGGGGGGCGGCTTCCTGTACCACGCCGCCGACAACCAGGTGTACCTCGGCTTCATCATCTCGCTGGCCTACCAGAATCCGCACCTGAGCCCCTTCGAGGAGTTCCAGCGCTGGAAGCAGCACCCGCGCATCCGCAGCGTGCTGGAGGGCGGCCAGCGGGTGAGCTACGGGGCCCGCGCCGTCAACAAGGGCGGCCTGCAGTCGCTGCCGCGGCTGGTGTTCCCCGGCGGGCTGCTGGCGGGCTGCGATGCCGGCTTCCTGAACGGTGCCAAGATCAAGGGCTCCCACACGGCCATGAAGACCGGCATGCTCGCGGCCGAGGCGGTGTTCGACGCCCTGTCGGGCGGCGATGCCGCGCCAGCGGTGCTCGAGTCCTATCCCGAAGCGGTCCGCGGGTCGTGGGTGCACGACGAGCTGTACCGGGCGCGCAATTTCGGCCCGGCGCTGAAGAAGCTGGGGCTCGTCGCCGGTTCGGCCTTCGCCTTCGTCGACCAGAACCTGTTCGGCGGCCGGCTGCCCTTCACGCTGCGCAATCCGCAGCCGGACCACGCCACGCTGCTGCCGGCCGACCGTGCGCCGCGCATGGCGTATCCGCGACCCGACGGCCGGATCAGCTTCGACCGGCTGTCATCGGTGTTCCTGTCGAGCACCAACCACGAAGAAGACCAGCCCTGCCACCTGCAGCTGGCCGATCCGTCGGTGCCCGTCGCGGTGAACCTGCCGAAGTTCGACGAGCCGGCGCAGCGCTACTGCCCGGCCGGCGTCTACGAGATCGTGCGTGACGATGCAGGCACGCCGCGGTTCCAGATCAACGCCCAGAACTGCGTCCACTGCAAGACCTGCGACATCAAGGACCCGGCCCAGAACATCAATTGGGTCACGCCCGAGGGGGGCGGCGGGCCGAACTACGCCGGCATGTAGCCGGACGACCGCCCGTCAGGGCAGCTCGATGGCGGTCGCGACGGCCTCGCCGCCGCCGATGCAGAGCGCCGCGATGCCGCGGCGCCCGCCGCGGCTGCGCAGCGCGTGGACCAGCGTCGTGATGATGCGCGCGCCCGTGGCGCCGATGGGGTGGCCGAGGGCGCAGGCACCGCCGTTCACGTTCACGCGGTCCGCCGGCAGTCCGAGCTCGTGCATGGCGGCCATCGTCACGCAGGCGAAGGCCTCGTTGATCTCGAACAGGTCGACGTCGGCCACCGACCAGCCGGTGCGCTCGAGCAGCTTGCGGATGGCAGGCACCGGCGCCGTGGTGAACCATTCGGGCTCGTGGGCGTGGGAGGCGTAGCCGACGATGCGGGCGAGGGGCTGGATGCCGCGCCGGGCGGCCTCGCTGCCGCTCATGACGAGCAGCGCCGCCGCGCCGTCGGAGATCGACGACGACGTCGCGGCCGTCACCGTGCCGTCCTTCGCGAAGGCCGGCCGCATGGTCGGGATGCGGGCCAGGTCGCAGCGCGCCGGCTCCTCGTCGATGGCCACCGTGCTGTCGCCGTTGCGACCCTTGATCGTGACGGGGGCAATCTCGGCCGTGAAGGCGCCGGACGCGATGGCGGCGCGGGCCCGCTCGACGGAGGTCGTGGCGAAGGCGTCCTGGTCGGCGCGGCTGAAGCCGTAGCGCCTTGCGGTCTGCTCGCCGAAGTAGCCCATCATCTGGCCGTCGTACGGGTTCTGCAGCCCGTCATAGAACATGTGGTCCAGCACTTCCTGATGGCCCATGCGGTAGCCGCTGCGCGCCTTGGGGAGCAGGTACGGGGCGCCGCTCATGGACTCCATGCCCCCGGCCAGCACGATGCGGGCGCTGCCGTCGCGGATGAGCCCGGCGGCCAGGTGGACCGTCTTCATGCCGGACCCGCAGACCTTGTTAACGGTCGTGGTGGGCACGGAGGGGGGGAGGCCTGCCTTCAGCGCGGCCTGGCGGGCCGGTGCCTGGCCGACGCCGGCGGGCAGCACGCAGCCGAGCAGCACCTCGTCGACCTCCGCCCCGTCGAGCCCTGCTTCAGCCATGCAGGCCCTGGTCGCCGTGGCGGCGAGTTCGGGGGCGGCGACGGCCGCGAGGCTGCCCTGGAACGATCCGATGGGCGTGCGGCGGGCGGCCGCGATGACGACGGAATCCTGGCTCAAGGGTCTCTACTCCGGAACTCCCCCGGCAGGGGGGCGCGTGATTATGCGGTGCAAAAGGAGGTGCGCCAAGGTGGGGCATCACCCCCGGGAGCCGAGGTCCGGTTCGTCCAGTTCGCTGAGGATGCTCTGCCGGGAGGCCTGCAGCAGGCTGCGCACCGGCTCGTCGGGCGGGACAGGCAGGGCCGGCTGGATGATCACCTCGATCGTGCCGGGCCGCGGCAGCCACTCTTCGGCCGGCAGCATCGCGCGGCTGCCCCGGATGACGACGGGCACGACCGGCAGGCCGCTCCGCGTGGCGGTCACGAAGGCCCCGGGGTGGAACCGCCGCAGCCCCGGCTCGCGCCGGAAGGTTCCCTCGGGGAAGAAGGCCAGCGACGCCCGGTCGCGGGCGCGGCGCAGGATGCGCCTCGCGTCGTTCGCGCTGCGATGGGCGTCGAAGCGCTCGACGAACTCCGAACCGATGCGGCGAAGCAGAAAATGGGCCAGCGGCACGCGCGTCATCTCGCGCTTGATGACGAAGCCGAACCTTGGGGGTAGAACGGCAGTCAGGACGATGCCGTCGAGGTAGCTCGCGTGGTTCGCGACCACGATGCAACCGCCGTCCGGCAGGTGGTGCAGCCCGCTCACCTTGAGCCGCGTTGCCGTCAGCGCAAAGCAGGCCGCCGCCCCGCTGCGAACGAGGCGCCGCCGGCGGTGCAGTCCCGGCAGCAGCGCCGCAAGGCCCACGACGGGCAGCGCGACGGCCAGGAAAGCGGCGGTGAACCAGGCACCAAAGGCCCCGTGCCCCAGGCGGCGAAAAAAGCGTTCTGGCACGGGCGTTTAGTTAAAACCTAAGCTTATGTAATTCATCATAATTTGTGAGTGCAGTCACGCCGGCAAAACATTGCCGTCCGCATACTCCGGCCCATGTCATGCCATCCCGCGCCCCGGTTACCGACTGACGGCGGCGCCTGCAGGGGATGGTCGTCGAACGCGTCGCCGTGCCAGCGCCACCAGTCACAGGCCATGCCGACCATACGGGGCTGAAATTGTAATGTCGCCTGCTTCCGTCAACCGGATCCCCAGCGCCAGGCCCGCGCCCGCGGCCTCCGAAGGCGTCATCGACAAGTTCCTCGACGCCATCTGGATGGAGCGGGGGCTGTCGGTCAACACGCTCGGTGCCTACCGCGCCGACCTGCTGGCCCTGCAGCGCTGGCTCGCGCAGCGGGACACGAGCCTGATCTACGCGAGCCGCGCCGACCTGCTCGCATTCATCGCCAACCGTGCCACCGAGGGCGCCAAGCCGCGCTCCACGGCCCGGCAGCTGTCGAGCTTCCGCCGCTTCTACCGCTTCCTGCTGCGCGAGGGGATGATCCAGGAAGATCCCACGGTCAAGATCGAGATGCCCAAGATCGGTCGCGCCTTGCCGAAGGCGCTGACCGAGTCCGAGGTCGAGTCCCTGCTGAACGCGCCGGAGATCAGCGATCCGCTCGGCCACCGCGACCGGGCGATGCTCGAGGTGCTCTATGCCACGGGGCTGCGGGTCTCGGAGCTCATCAACCTGCGGCAGAACCAGGTCAACCTCAACCAGGGCGTGCTGCGCGTCAGTGGCAAGGGTGACCGCGAGCGGCTCATCCCCCTGGGCGAAGAGGCCCAGCGCTGGGTGCGTGACTTCGTCAACGGGCCGCGCATCGAGATCCTGCTCGAGCGCCAGAGCGAGTACCTCTTTCCGACCCGGCGGGGCGACCACATGACCCGCCAGGCCTTCTGGCACATCATCAAGCGCTACGCGAAGAAGGCGGACATCGGCGGCAAGCTGTCGCCCCACACGCTGCGCCACGCCTTCGCGACGCACCTGCTCAACAACGGTGCCGACCTGCGGGTCGTGCAGATGCTGCTGGGCCACAGCGACCTCTCGACCACGCAGATCTACACCCACGTGGCCCGGGAGCGCATGAAGGAGCTGCACGCGCAGCACCATCCCCGGGGCTGAGATCCGCCGCCCCGGCGGCCCGTGGGGGCCGCGGCCCGCGTGGTAAGCTGCCGCGGCAACGCCCGGCGCCGCCCCGGTTGAACCCGGCGGCCACCGGCCCGTCGAACCCTGCGACGTCCCAGTTCCCCAGGATCCCCGCATGCTGCTGCCGACCCGCCTCTTCGCCGTGGTCCTTGCCACGCTGGCCGCCGCCGTCCCCGCGGTCGCGGCGGACCCGCCGCCCGCCCTGTCGCCCCAGGCGGCCATCGCCGGGAGCATCCCGGGCGTGAGCCCGGAGCAGGTGAGCCCGTCGCCCATAGCAGGGCTCTACGAGGTGCGGCTCGGCTCGAAGATCGCCTACGTGTCGGGCGACGGCCGCTACCTGCTGCAGGGCGAGATCATCGACCTGACCACCGACGAGAACCTCACCGAGGCCCGCCGCGAGGGCCTGCGCCGGGCCGTCCTCGCGACGGTCGACGAGGGGTCGATGATCGTCTTCGCGCCGGCGCGCTACACCGACACCATCACGGTGTTCACGGACGTCGACTGCGGCTACTGCCGCAAGCTGCACCGGCAGGTCGCCGAGTACAACGCCCGGGGCATCCGTGTGCGTTACATGGCGTTCCCGCGCAGTGGCCCGGGCACGGCGTCGTGGAAGGAGGCCGAGAAAGTGTGGTGCTCGGCCGACCGTCGCACGGCGCTGACCAAGGCGAAGCTGGGCGAGAAGCTGACGGCACCGGACTGCAAGCCGACGATGATCGCCCAGCACTTCAATATCGGCCGTGATTTCGGCCTGCAGGGCACGCCGGCCATCGTGCTGGAGTCGGGCGAGCTGATCGGCGGCTACCTGGAGCCTGCGGAACTTGCGAAGTACATCGCCGAAACCAGGGCTCCCGGCAAGGTCAGCATGCGCTGACCGGACGGGCGCACCGCGGGCCTGACGGCCGGCCGGCGGCGGCCGGGCTGATCAGCGCTCGAGCAGTTCCCGCTTGCCGGGCTTCTTGGCCCAGGCATCCGCATCGGCCGGCGCCGCGCCAGCCTCGGTGATCACCGGCCAGCCCTTGGCGAGCTCTGCGTTGAGCTTGATGAAGTCCTTCTGGTCGGCCGGCACCTCATCCTCGGAGAAGATGGCCTCGACGGGGCACTCGGGCTCGCACAGCGTGCAGTCGATGCACTCATCGGGGTCGATGACCAGCATGTTGGGGCCCTCGTGGAAGCAGTCCACGGGGCACACCTCGACGCAGTCGGTGTACTTGCACTTGATGCACTGTTCGGTGACGACGAAGGCCATCGGGGCTCCTCCAGAGGCCGCGTACTCTAGTCAGTTTCGGCCCTGAAGGGAACGTCCGGCCCCGCGGCACGGTGCCTCCGGGTCAGTCATGCCGGATCCGGGGTGCCGTGGCCAGGCGGACCGCGCCGTCGCCCTGGAGGTGTGCCTCGACGTAGTGCTCGAGGGCGACGCGCACGCTCGGGAAGGCGAGCTCGCCCCAGGGGATGTCACCGGGGCCGAAGAGCCGGGTCTCCAGGGTCTCCTCGCCGGGCGCGAAGCCGGGCTCTGCCAGGGTGCCGGAATAGAACACGTGGACCTGCCCGGCGTGCACGATGTCGACCACGGCCACCAGCGAGCCGATGTCGACCCTTGCCCGGGCCTCTTCCCAGGTCTCCCGGATGGCGCCCTCGGCCATGCTCTCGCCGATCTCGAGGAAGCCCGCCGGCATGGTCCAGTAGCCGGAGCGCGGCTCGATGCCCCGGCGGCAGAGCAGGATCTGCCCGCCATGTTCTGGGATACAGCCCACCACGACCTTGGGGTTCTCGTAGTGGATCGTGCCGCAGGCGCCGCAGACGGCGCGGGGCCGGTTGTCGCCGTCGGGGATGCGGATGGCGACCGGCTGGCCGCACTGGCTGCAGAAATTCATGTCTGGGATCCCGTAAAGCCGGAAGTTTACGGCCCCGCGCGCCGGGCCGCGACGGCACGCCGCACGGGGGCGGCCCGGCCGGTGGCGCCCCTCGGTTATGATCGCGGAAACACGGGAGGTGACTGCCATGCGGCACGTCTTCGTCTGCACGACCGAATACGCCGACCACTGGGCCAAGACCATCGCCAAGAAGCAGGCCCAGCTCGCCGCCATGTCCGAGGAAGACCGCCGCCGCATCCTCGAGGCCAAGCCGGAAGAGCATGCCGACGGCCACCGGGGTCTCCACTGCGGCCAGACCCTGGGCGGGCAGATCTACGAGCGGTACCAGCAGCGGCTGCAGGCCGCCGGCATCAGCGACGTGGTGGTCAGCCCCAATGCCTGTGTGGCCCAGCACGCCTACGGATGTGTCGTCATGGTCTACCCTGATGGCCTCTGGTACCGCATCCGCGAGATGGCCGACGCCGAGCGCATCCTCGAAGAGCACATCATCGGCGGCCGGCCCGTCATGGACCTGATCCACCGCCGCCTGAACCCGCCCACCGGCCGGGGCGTGACGCCGCCCGCCCCGCGCCCCGAGGCCGCGACCGGGGCCTGACCCGGTCCCACTGGAGCATCGCGCCATGAGCAACGAGCACGAACACTGCGTCGCCCAGCCCTACGAGGACACGCCGCCGAAGACCTTCGGCAAGCTGCGCTACCACCTGTTCATCTGCACCGACGGCAAGGACTGCCAGTGCGACGCCAACGGGTCGGGGGAACTGCTGGCCGCGATCCGTGGGGAGCTCGCGAAGCGGCGGCTGATGGCCCAGGTCAAGATGACGATCATGCAGTGCCGCCAGCCCGGCATCGCCGGGCCCGTGCTCGTCGTGCACCCCGACGGCCTCTGGTACAGCGGCCTGACACCGGCCCACGCGGCGCGGTTCGTCGACGAGCAGATTGTCAAGGGCGAGCCCTGGACCCCGTTCCTGCTGCCGCAGTCGGCCCTCAAGCCCGTCAGTGCCGTGCCTGCGCACCTGGCCGAGGCCGGCGAGTGCTGCCCGCCGGCCGCTGCGCGTACGCCCGAGGAGCGCGTCGCCGGCTGACCGGGCGGGGGCTGTTATCATGGCCCCATGAGCACGCTCCAGGATTTCCGCATCGACGGCATCGCCGGCGGCGGCAACGTCATTCCTTCCCTCGACGGCAAGGTGGTCCTGGCCGTCAACGTGGCCAGCCGCTGCGGCCTCACGCCCCAGTACGCGGGGCTAGAGAAGCTGTACCGGGAGCTGTCCGACCAGGACTTCGTGGTCGTGGGCTTCCCCTGCAACCAGTTCGGTGGGCAGGAGCCCGGCGACGAGCCCGAGATCGTCGGGTTCTGCCAGGCCAACTACGCCGTCAGCTTCCCGCTGACGAAGAAGATCGAGGTCAACGGACCAGGCCGCCACCCCATCTATGCCTGGCTGACCGGCGACCAGGACGGCTTCCCCGGCGACATCGAGTGGAACTTCGAGAAGTTCCTCATCGACCGCGAGGGGCGCATCTACCGGCGCTACCCGCCCGCGACGAAGCCCGACGACAAGGGGCTGCTGGCGGACATCGCCGAGCTGCTCTGACGTCCCGCCGGGGTACCCCGAGCGCAGGAATTCTCCGCGCAGGCTTCCCGTAGCCCGTCGCCGCGCGGGCTAGAACGTATAGCCGACGCTCGTCACGATGCCGTAGTCGTTCTTCTCGCCTTCCGCCGGCGGCCGGCTGTCGTACGAGTCGTAGAAGCTGATCTCGAGGAACAGGTCGGTGATGAGCTCGCGGCGGAGCGCCAGCTCGAAGTTCCCGCGTATCCGGCCCGAGTCGGTGACGCTCGGGAATAGCGTCAGTGACGTGGTCAGGCTCGTCTTCGGCGAGTCGTAGGTGAAGTACTCGAACTCGGTGTTGAGAAAGCCTTCGACGTTGGTCTCGGCGTCCTCGTCGCCAGCCCTCTGCTCATTGACGACGGCCAGGCCCCCGGCGGCAGACCACAGTGCGCGTCCCGTCTGTACGAGGTAGCGGCCATAGCCGGCACCTCCGAGTGACCGCAGGTCGATGCCCAGTTCGTCGTTGCGTTCGACGAGGCCGACGCCGGCCCAGAACCAGCGTTTCTCCAGGAGCCCGCGGTAGACGGCGCCGAAGTTCGCCCTGAGGCTGTCTTCGACCCCGTCCTGGGAGCGCGAGAAGACGGATCCGTTGATGTTCAGCAGGAAGTCCTCGGCACGCCGCCGTGCGGTGAAGGTGGCGCTGAGGGACGTGTCGTTGTTGGCCTTGGTCGCGTCGAAGCCCGCGCTGACCGAGCCGTCCCAGCGCCTGAGCCGGTTGACGTCGAGCTTGAGGGGGTCAACGAACACCACCGACTGCATGTCGACGTAGCGCTCCTGCCCGTCGTAGGCGAGCAGCAGGCGGTTCTCCTGGTCCGTTGCGGCGAAGGTGCCGTCGAGGCGCGTCCCGTCCTCCAGTTCGATGACGTACAGCTCGGGGCTCGTGACGCGGACGATGTCCTTCCACTCGATGTACACGGTGCCCATGCTGTCGGTGCTGAGCTGCATGCGGCCCCGCTGCACGTTCTTGATCTCCCCGGTGATCCGGTCGCCGTTGCGCAACTGGATGACGTCGGTCTTGTCTGCCAGCGCCTGCGGGCTGGCCGCCGCCGCCGCCAGGCAGGCGAGGACGAGTATCGGCCGGCAACGTGGCCGGCCATGGGGCGTGCGGAACATGCATCGTCTCCTGAGTGCCACCGCCAGGCGTCGGGGCAGCCGGGCAGCGGCAAAAGTAGCATGCAGGCCGCGCGGCGGCGGCCGTTGGCTCAGTCCAGGGCCAGCGCCAGTGCCGACTCGAGCAGGAGTTGCCGGCGGCGTGCCGCCGGCAGGCCCTGGCTCACGGCGCTGCCCCTGCCGTGGGTGATCCAGGCGCCGAGGACCAGGCTCAGCAGCGCATACCCACGCTTGCGGCGGTCCGCGGCCCGCAGTTCCGGCCGCGCCTCGCCGATCAGGGTGGCGTACTGCAGCAGCAGCCAGGCATAGAAGTCGTCGCGTTACCGGCGGATGGCCGGTCGCCTGAGCCAGTAGGCGGACGACTCGAGCCACAGGGCCGTATCCACGGTTTCCATGTACTGCAGGTGCCAGTCCACGTACGTGCCGAGCCTGTCGCGCGGCCCTGCGGTCCCGGTGGCCAGCAGTACCCGGGCCTGCTCGCGGTACCACGCCGTTGCACTGACGAAGAACGACGCCAGCAGGTCGTCCCGGGTCGGGAAGTAGTGCCGGAGCGCCGCCTGCGAAAGCCCGCACCGGCTGGCGATGGCGTCGGGGGAGGCGTCCGCGACGCCGCTATCCAGGATCGCCTCCCGGGTGGCGCGGTAGATCGCGCCGAGGGTCCGCCGGCCCTTGGGGGTGCGGCCGGCGCTGGCGAAGTGCCGTTCGATCTGGTCGAGCATGGGTGGCGTTCGTGGTCGTCCATCGGCAGTGTCCCGTACGTGCGGCCGGGTGGGCAAGAAAACCGCTTGCATGACGGTTTCCCCGGGATCACAGTTAGGGCGCCGGGCGACGTGGGGAAGCCCGGCTTTGCACTCATCTCATCCAGGGCGGGGAGAATCCGATGGGCAGCGGCCGGGCGTTGCGGTTGTGCGTGGCGTGGGCAGGGGGCGTGGCGCTGGCGGCCGGATCGGTGCCGGCGAGCGCGGCCGACGGGGAGCGGAGCTTCGAGATCTACGGGTTCGCCCAGCTCGACTACATCCAGGATTTCGGGCGCGTCGACCCCGACTGGGACGACACGCTGCGGCCGTCCCGCATCCCGACCGACGACGGCATCTTCGGCGACGACGGCCAGGCGAGCTTCAGCGTCAAGCAGAGCCGCTTCGGCGTGAAGGCCGAGGTGCCGACCGACCGGGGGCCCATCAAGACCAAGTTCGAGTTCGACATGTTCGGCGTCGGGGGTGATGCCGGCCAGACGACGATCCGCCTGCGCCATGCCTACGGCGAGTGGGGGCAGTTTCTGGCGGGCCAGACCCACAGCCTGTTCATGGACATCGACATCTTCCCCAACGTGATCGACTACTGGGGCCCGGCAGGCATGGTGTTCCTGCGCAATCCGCAGATCCGCAGATCCGCTGGACGCCGGTCGCCAGCGACCGGCGCAGCTTTGCCATCGCCATCGAGAAGCCCAGCAACGACATCGATTCCGGCCAGTTCCGGACGGTGGCCGATTTCCCCGGGGCCCAGGGCGACGAGGAGTACCCCGACCTGACGGGCCAGTTCCGGACCGGCGGTGACTGGGGCCACTTCCAGGTCGCCGGCATCCTGCGCTGGATCGGCGCCGAGGTCATCTGCGACATCAGCGAGTCCGACCCTGACGCTGCCGACTACTGTCCGGGCGGCGAGTCCACGGTGATCTACGACGACAGCGACGTCGGCTGGGGCATCAACGTCACCACGGTCATCAACGTGTTCGAGCGGGACGCCATCCGCGCGGGCCTGGTCGTGGGCGAGGGCATCGCCAGCTACATGAACGACGGCGGCATGGATGCGGGCCCGGACCGGGATCCGTCGACGCCCGGCGTTCAGGTCGAGGCGGTGCAACTCACCGGCCTGTCGCTCTACTACGACCACTGGTGGAGTGATCGCTGGAGCAGCGCCCTCGGCTACTCGTTCACCGACGTGGACAACACGGCCGGGCAGACCCCGGACACCTTCAAGACGGGCCAGTACGCGTCGGTGAACCTGCTCTACTACCCGGTCAAGAACATCCTCGTGGGCGGGGAGTTCCTCTGGGGCGAGCGGGAGGACTTCGGTGGCGCCACCGGCGACGACACCCGTCTCCAGGTGACTTTCAAGTACAACTTCGGTGCCGAGCGGCGCGACCGCGCGGCCCTCGAGTCGACCAGGTGAGACAGGGGACCCGTCACATGAAACAGACCGCCATCATGGTAGCCGCCCTCAGCGCGCTGACGCTCGGCTGCGCCAGCGTCAACGCGAAGGACCCGGCCCCCAGGGACTTCCAGCGCATCGTCGATTCGGCCCACGCCCGCTACAAGGATCTGAAGGACGGCAAGAACGCCGACTACATCCCGATCCTGACGGAGACTCCTAGCGACCTCTTCGGCGTCGTGATCGTCACCCGGGATGGCAAGGTCTACAGCGCGGGCGACGTCGACTACGCGTTCTCCATCCAGTCCGTGTCCAAGCCGTTCACGGCGGCGCTGGTGATGACGGAGCAGGGCCCCGGGGTGCTGCGCGACAAGATAGGCGTGGAGCCGACGGGTCTCGCGTTCAACTCGAAGCTGGCGCTCGCGGTCTACGAGAACTCGCAGAACCCGCTCGTCAACGCCGGTGCCATCGCGGCCGTCAGCCTCGTCAAGGCTTCATCGGAGCAGGAGCGCTGGAAAAAGGTGCAGCAGAACCTGAGCGACTTTGCGGGCCGTCAGCTCGGCGTCCTCGAGAAGGTGTACGACTCCGAGTACAGCACGGCCTTCGGCAACCGGGGCATCGCCAACCTGCTCTTCAACTGGGGCCGCCTCTACAGTGACCCCGAGGAGGCGCTGCGCGTCTACACGCGCCAGTGCTCCGTCGGCGTCACGGCGAAGGACCTCGGCTTGATGGGGGCGACACTCGCCAACGGTGGCGTCAACCCACTGACGAAAAGGCGCGTCATGCCGGCCGAGCACGTGCCCGAGCTGCTGGCCGTGATGGCCACCGCCGGTTTCTACGACGAGTCCGGCGAGTGGATGTACACGGCGGGCCTGCCGGCGAAGACCGGTGTCGGCGGCGGCATCGTGGCCGTCGTGCCGGGGCGCTTCGCCATCGCGGCGTTCTCGCCGCGGCTGAACGAGGCGGGCAACAGCGTCCGCTCGCTGAACGCGATCCGCGACATCGCCGGCGAGCTCGGTGTGGGGGTCTTCGGCGCAAACCCGAAGTGACCGAGGCGGCAGCAGGCGATCCATGACGGTGCGGTGGAAGGCACGGGGGCCGGCGACGCCCCGGATGCCGGTGTCCACCGGACCCTGAACGCGGCAGGGACATGGGCAAGACAGGGAAGGCGCTGATCTGGGGCGGCATGCTGGCCGTCGCGCCGCTGCTGGCCGACGGACAGGAGGCCACGCCGGCATCGGTCGAAGAGCGGCTCCGGCGGCTCGAGGAGCGGCAGGAGTTGCTGGAGCGCCAGCTGCGCGACAAGGACGCCCGCATCGCCGAGCTCGAAGCAGAACTCGGCGGCGGCAGTGACGGTCAGCAGGCCCGGGCGCCCGCAGCGGTTCCGGCACCGGCCGGGCCGGCGGCTGCGCCGGCCCCGGCTGTGGTGGCCGAGGCCGCGCCGCCCGCCGCGCCGGCGGAGGGCGGCGCACGGTCCGGATTCATCAATCCCGATACGCCGCTGGCCGCCGGCCGCGGCTTCGAGGTCGGCCGGAGCGACCTCGGCAGCCTCAGCATCGGGGCCTACGCGCTGGTGCGGGCCATCGAGCAGCTGCCGGCCAGCCAGGATGCGACGGACCACCTCGGCCGGCCACTCAATGGCAGCGGCGAGGTCGATACGCGCCAGGACATCAACCTGCACCGCGCCATGATCAACCTGCGCGGCTTCATGTTCGACGAGAACTTCAACTACGCGCTGACGGTCTGGACCGTCAACGCCACCGAGACGGTCCGCATCGTCGGCTCGCTGGGCTACACCTTCACGGACTTCTTCACGCTGGCGGCCGGCATCAGCGGGACGCCCGGCACCCGATCGCTGCTCGGGTCGCACCCGTTCTGGCTCGGTCACGACCGGACGCTGGCCGACGAGTATTTCAGGACCGGGTTCAGCTCGGGTGTCTGGGCCACCGGCCAGTCGAAGCGCGGCATCAACTACAAGTTCATGGTCTCGAACAACATCAGTACCCTCGGCGTGAATGCCGTCGAGGACACCCGGGACCTCGCCTACAGCGGCACGCTGTGGTGGATGCCCACCACCGGCGAGTACGGTCCGCAGGGGGCCTACGGCGACTTCGAATACCACGAGGAACTGGCGACCCGGTTCGGGATCTCCTACGCCCGGAGCCCGCGCGAGGACCGCACGGCACAGCCCGACGACAATTCGCCGGACTCCACGCAGATCCGCCTCGGTGACAGCCTGCTCCTGTTCCAGCGTGACGCCCTCGGCGATGGCGTGACCATCCAGACGGCCAACTTCGAGCTGCTGGCCGTGGACCTGGGCTTCAAGTACCGGGGCTTCTTCCTGCAGACCGAGGCCTACTACCGGACGCTCAACGACTTCAGGCTGACGTCCATCAGCACCGCGCCGCTGCCGACCCGGTCGATCCGCGACAAGGGCTTCTACGTGCAGAGCGGGTTCTTTCCGGTGCCGAAGCGGCTCGAGCTGTATGCGTCGACCTCCCGCATCTATCCGGACGGCGACGCAGGGTTCAGCGACAGCCGCGACGTCGCCGTCGGTGCCAACTGGTACTGGTCCGGTACCCGCTACCAGCGCATGAACCTGCAGTACATCGACGTCAAGGACTCGCCCGCCAGCAGCACCTTCGGCTACTTCACCGGCGGCCTCGACGGGCAGGTCATCACCCTCGAGGCCTCTGTCCTGTTCTGACGCCCCCGGCCGCGGGGGTCGTCGACGTGGAGATCACCATGAGCACTGACTGCAGGAGACCGGGCCGGGCGCGCCAGCTGCGAGGGCTGGCGGCCGGGACGCTGGCGGCTCTGCTGCTCGTCGGCGGGGCCACTGCCCGTGCTGCCGAGCCGGCCTACGAGCTGCATGACTCCCACTTCCACCTGACCAACTACATCCAGGAAGGGCCGCGCATCCGGCGGTTCCTCGAGATCATGGGTGACCGGGTGGGGCGGGTCGCGATCTTCGGCATTCCCCTGCAGCAGACCTGGTCCTACGAGAACTCCGGCGACTTCGCGCCGACCTACTACCTGCAGACGGACGCGCCGCTCTACTACTACTCGTTCACCGATGCCTATATCGCCAAGGCCTACCAGTCGCTGACGCCGGCCGAGCAGGCCCGTTTCGACCCGATGATCACGGGCTTCAATCCGGCCGACATGTACGCGGCCGACCACATCCGCCGGGTGCTGGAGACCTTCCCGGGGGTGTTCACCGGCATCGGCGAGTTCACGATCCACAAGGAATTCGTCTCGTCGAAGGTGGCGGGCGATACCGCGAGCCTCACGGACCCGGCCCTCGACCGCATCCTCGATTTCGCGGCCGAGACGGGACTGCTGGTGATCCTGCACAACGACATCGACGTGCCCTTCGCGAAGGTCGGGGCGGAGCCCGTCTACCTGACGCAGATGAAGGCGCTCCTGAAGCGCCACCCGAAGACCAACGTCATCTGGGCCCACGTCGGGCTGGGCCGTGTCGTGCACCCGGTACAGAAGGACGCGGCCGTCGGTGCGGCCGAGCGACCGCAGAACCACATGGAGCTGGTGCTCTCGATGCTCGAGGATCCGGAGCTGTCGCACCTGTACTTCGACATCTCCTGGGACGAGGTCGCCAAGTACGCCATCGCGAGTCCCGAGGCGACCCGGCGCACGGCCTCCGTCATCAACCGCTTCCCGGACCGGACCCTGTTCGGCACCGACGAGGTGGCGCCGCCCGACCAGGCGCGGTACCTGAGGATCTATGACATGTACGAGCCCGTGTGGAAGCTGCTCACTCCCGAGGCCCGGGAGAAGGTGCTGAAGGGCAACTACGAAAGGCTGTTCGACGCGGCGCGCGCCCGGGTGCGCGCCTGGGAAGCGGCCAATGTGCGGAAGGAGCCGCGATGAGCCATGATCGACCGAGGGCCCTGTCGCGGCAAGCGGTGGCCGCTGCGGGCCTGATGATGCTGGCCGGCGCGGCTGGTGCGCAGACCTTCGGATCGCCGGCCGCGGGCGGCCGGGCCGGGCGCTGGGACGCCTACGGCGGTCTGCGGCTGCTGCAGAGCGAGTCCCTGTCGTTCGACGGTGGCTCGAAGCTCGACACCGACAGCGACGTCGGCTTCGGGTTCGGTGGCGGCTACAACTTCAACGATCACCTGCTGGTCGGCGGCGAGTTCACCTGGGCCCAGGTCGACTATGAGGGCGACCTGGCCTCGGGCGACGCTCCGCCGGCCGCCGCGCGCCGCATCGACGGCGAGTTCGACAGCTTCGGGCTGAATGCCTACGTCACGTGGCACTTTCTCAAGGGCCCGCTGACGCCCTACGTGACCGGCACCCTGGGCTACACCTGGGTCGACACCAACATCGCGACAGGGCCGCCGGTGACGGGTTGCTGGTGGGACCCGTGGTTCGGGTACATCTGCGACACGTTCGTCGACACCAAGACCGAGAACGCCGCCAGCTACGGCGTCGGCGCCGGCGTGCGCTGGGAGTTCAGCCGCGGCTGGTTCGCGCGGCTCGGCTACGAAGAGCGCTGGTTCGACCTGTCCTCGTCGGCCAGCGGCAACCCGGGCTTCGGCGCCGTCCGCATCGACCTGGGGTCGCGCTTCTAGGGTCCTGCGCCCGGCGGCGCACCGCCTGCTACGGCAGGTCGGTGCGCCCCATCAGGAACCGGTCGCACTCGCGGGCTGCGCCGCGGCCCTCGTTGATGGCCCAGACCACCAGGCTCTGGCCGCGCCGGCAGTCGCCGGCGGCAAAGACGCCCGGTACCGAGGTGACGAAGCGGCCGTGCTCGGCCTGCGCATTGCTGCGGGCGTCGGTGGCGACGCCGAGCTGCTCGAGGAGCGGCTGCTCGGGGCCGAGGAAGCCCATGGCCAGCAGCACGAGCTGGGCGGGCAGCACCTGCTCCGAGCCGGGCCGCTCCACCGGCACCAGCTGGCCGGAGGCGTTCTTCTCCCAGCTGATCTCGACGGTCACCACCTCGGCCACGCGGCCGTCGGCGCCGCCGCGCAGCTCCCGGACGGTCTTCAGGTAGCGGCGCGGGTCGCTGCCGAACTTCGCCGCGGCCTCTTCCTGTCCGTAGTCGAGCTTGTAAACCTTCGGCCACTCGGGCCAGGGGTTGTCGGCGGCGCGCTCCAGGGGCGGCTGGGGCAGTATCTCGAGCTGGGTGAGGGTACGGCAGCCCTGGCGCATGGCGGTGCCGACGCAGTCGGTGCCGGTGTCGCCGCCGCCGATGACCACGACGTCGAGGCCCTTCGCCGTGATCGGCGTCGCGGCGGCATCACCGGCCAGCAGCGCCTTCGTGCTGGCGGTGAGGTACTCCATGGCAAAGTGCACGCCGGCGAGCTGGCGCCCCGGCACGCCGAGGTCGCGGGGGCGGGTGGCGCCCGTGCAGACCACGATGGCGTCGAAGTCGCGGCGCAGGGCCGCCACGTCGACGTTGCGCCCCACCTCGGCGTTGCACTGGAAGCGGATGCCTTCCTGCTCGAGCAGCTTCAGGCGGCGCATGACGACGCCGACCTTGTCGAGCTTCATGTTCGGGATGCCGTAGGTCAGCAGCCCGCCCGGCCGGTCCTCGCGCTCGAACACCGTGACCAGGTGCCCGGCCTTGTTCAGCTGGGCCGCGGCCGCGAGGCCTGCGGGGCCTGAGCCGATGACCGCCACCTTCTTGCCGGTGCGCACCGCGGGGGGCTCCGGGACCACCCAGCCTTCGTCAAAGCCACGATCGATGATGGAGTTCTCCATGTTCTTGATCGTGACCGGCGGGGCGTTGATGCCCAGCACGCAGGCGCCTTCGCACGGGGCCGGGCAGGTGCGCCCGGTGAACTCCGGGAAGTTGTTGGTCTTGTGCAGGCGCGTGAGCGCCTCGCGCCACAGCCCGCGGTAGACCAGGTCGTTCCACTCGGGGATCAGGTTGTTGATCGGGCAGCCCGAGGTCGCGCCGTTCAGCACAGTGCCGGTCTGGCAGAAGGGGACGCCGCAGTCCATGCAGCGCGCGCCCTGGTGGCGCAGGCGCTTCTCCTCCATGTGGTGGTGGAATTCCTGCCAGTCGCGGACGCGCTCGCGGGGCGCCCGGTCGACGGGCAGCTCGCGCAGGTACTCGATGAAGCCGGTGGGCTTGCCCATCTCAGTTGCCCCCCACGCGCGCGAGGTCGCGGGCGTTCTCCTCGAACGCCACCATGATGGCCTCGTCGCCGCTCAGCCCCTGGTCGTGGGCCTTGAGAATCGCCGCCAGCATCCGCTTGTAGTCCTTCGGAATCACCTTGACGAAACGCGCCCGGGCGCGGTCCCAGTCGGCGAGCACGGCCGCCGCCCGGGTGCTGCCGGTCAGCTCGCCATGCCGCTCGATGAGCCGGCGCAGGCGGGCCTCCTCGGCCGCGTCCTCGATGGCCTCGAGGCCGACCATCTGCCGGTTCACGTTGGCCGCGAAGTCTCCGGCCTCGTCCCAGATGTAGGCGATGCCGCCGGACATGCCGGCGCCGAAGTTGCGCCCGGCGGGCCCGAGGACGACGACGGTGCCGCCGGTCATGTACTCGCAGGCGTGGTCACCCACGCCCTCGACGACGGTGTCGACGCCGCTGTTGCGCACGGCGAAGCGCTCCCCGGCCTGGCCGCTGATGAAGACCTCGCCCGACGTGGCGCCGTAGAGCGCCACGTTGCCGACGATGATGTTGTCCTCGGCGCGGAAGGTCGACGAGGCCGGCGGCCGCACGACGATGCGCCCGCCCGACAGGCCCTTGCCGCAGTAGTCGTTGGCGTCACCGTGCAGCGTGAACGTCATGCCCTTCGGCATGAACGCGCCAAAGCTCTGGCCCGCGGAGCCGTCGAACTCGAGCTCGATGGTGCCGTCGGGCAGGCCTTCGGCGCCCCACTTGCGGGTGACCTCGCTGCCGGTGATGGTGCCGACCACCCGGTTTACGTTGCGGATCGGCAGCCGCGCGCGCACGCGCTTCTTCTGCTCGATGGCCGGGCGGCAGAGCTCCAGCAGCGTCGTCATGTCCAGCGACTTGTCGATGCCGTGGTCCTGGTCGATCTGCCGGTAGCGGCCGACGTCGGGTCCCACGTCCGGCTGGTACAGGATGTTGCTGAAGTCGAAGCCCTTGGCCTTCCAGTGGTCGATGGCGCGCCGCGGCTCCAGCCGGTCGACGCGGCCGACCATCTCGTCGAGGGTGCGGAAGCCGAGCTGCGCCATGTGCCGGCGCAGGTCCTCGGCGACGAAGCGCATGAAGTTGACGGCGTGCTCGGGCTTGCCCGAGAAGCGCTCGCGCAGCTTCGGATCCTGCGTGGCGACGCCCGCCGGGCAGGTGTTGAGGTGGCAGACGCGCATCATGATGCAGCCGACGGCCACCAGCGGCGCCGTGGCGAAGCCGAACTCCTCGGCGCCGAGCAGGGCGGCGATGGCGACGTCACGGCCGGTCTTCAGCTGCCCGTCGGTCTCGACGGTGATGCGGCTGCGCAGGTTGTTGAGCACGAGCGTCTGGTGGGTCTCGGCGAGGCCGAGCTCCCACGGCAGGCCCGCGTGGGCGATGGACGTCTGCGGCGAGGCACCGGTGCCGCCGTCGAAGCCGCTGATCAGCACGACATCGGCGTGGGCCTTGGCGACGCCCGCCGCGATGGTGCCGACGCCGACCTCTGCCACCAGCTTCACGCTGATGCGCGCGCGGTGGTTCGCGTTCTTCAGGTCGTGGATCAGCTCGGCCAGGTCCTCGATGCTGTAGATGTCGTGGTGCGGGGGCGGGGAGATCAGGCCCACGCCGGCCGTCGTGTGCCGGGTCTTGGCGACCCACGGGTACACCTTGGTGCCCGGCAGCTGGCCACCCTCGCCGGGCTTCGCGCCCTGGGCCATCTTGATCTGGATCTCCTGCGCGTTGACCAGGTACTCGCTGGTCACGCCGAAGCGGCCCGAGGCCACCTGCTTGATGGCGGAGTTCTTCGAGTCGCCGTTCGGCAGCGGCACGAAGCGCTCGGGGTCCTCGCCGCCCTCGCCGGTATTCGACTTGCCGCCGATGCGGTTCATCGCAATCGCCAGTGTCTCGTGGGCCTCCTTGCTGATGGAGCCGTAGGACATGGCGCCGCTCTTGAACCGGCGCATGATCGACTCGACGCTCTCGACCTCGTCGAGGGGCACGGGCTTGCCCGGCTTGAAGTCGAGCAGGCCGCGCAGCGTGCACAGCCGCCCCGACTGGTCGTCGATGAGCTTCGCGTAGGACTCGTAGGTGGCGTAGCTGCCGGTGCGCACGGCCTTCTGCAGCCGGTGGATCGCCTCGGGGCTGAACAGGTGCGTCTCGCCGTCGGCGCGCCACTGGTACAGGCCGCCGGCGGGCAGGGCGTCGTCGTCGACGGGCCGCTCGGCGAAGGCCGCAGCGTGGCGCATCAGCGTCTCGCGGGCGATGACGTCGATGCCAACGCCGCCGATGCGCGAGGCCGTCCAGGTGAAGTACTCGTCGACGACATCCTGGCGCAGGCCCACGGCCTCGAAGACCTGGGCGCCGTGGTAGCTCTGCACGGCCGAGATGCCCATCTTCGACATGACCTTGACCACGCCCTTGATGCCGGCCTTGGCGAAGTTCTTGCAGGCGATCTTGTGGTCGACGCCGGTCAGCATGCCGTCGCGGATCATGCCGTCGATGGTCTCGAAGGCCAGGTACGGGTTGATGGCGCTGCAGCCGTAGCCGATGAGCAGCGCGAAGTGGTGTACCTCGCGCGCTTCGCCGGTCTCGAGCACGATGCTCGCCCGGGTGCGCAGCCCCTCGCGGATCAGGTAGTGGTGCAGGCCCGACACGGCCAGCAGCGCCGGGATCGGCGCGTGGTCCTTGTTGACCCCGCGGTCGCTCAGCACGAGGATGTTGACGTCCTGCTCCTCGATGAGCCGCCGGGCCTCCGTGTAGAGGTCCTCCATCGCCCGGGGCAGGCCCTTCTCGCCACGGTTCACGCGGAAGAGCGTCGACAGCACGCCGACCTTCAGGCCGGGCAGCTCGACGCGGCGGATCCGGGCGAATTCCTCGTTGGTCAGCACCGGGCCCTTGAGCTCGATGCGGCGGCAGTCGGCCGGCTGGGGCTCGAGGAGGTTGCCCTCGGCGCCGAGCCAGACCTCGGAGGCCGTGATGATCTCCTCGCGGATGCAGTCGATGGGCGGGTTCGTGACCTGCGCGAACAGCTGCTTGAAGTAGTCGTAGAGCAGCCGCGGCCGGGACGACAGTGCCGCCAGCGCCGCGTCGTTGCCCATGGAGCCGACGGCCTCGACGCCGTCCTTCGCCATCGGCGTGATCAGCAGGCGCAGGTCTTCGTAGGTGTAGCCGAAGGCCAGCTGCCGGTGCAGCAGCGTGTCGTGGTCCGGGACCGGCACCTCGGGAGCCGCCGGCAGGTTCTCGAGCTTCACCAGGTGATCATTGAGCCACTGGCGGTAGGGGAACTCGCTGGCGATGGCCTGCTTGATCTCGGCGTCGTCGACGATGCGGCCCTGGACGGTGTCGACCAGGAACATGCGGCCCGGCTGCAGGCGGCCCTTGGTGACGATGTCCCCGGGCGGGAACTCGAGCACGCCGGCCTCGGAGGCCAGCACCACGAGGTCGTCCTTCGTCACGTAGTAGCGCGAAGGCCGCAGGCCATTGCGGTCGAGCACGGCGCCGATCTGGTCGCCGTCGGTGAAGGCGATGGAGGCGGGGCCGTCCCAGGGCTCCATCAGGCTCGAGTGGTACTCGTAGAAGGCCCGCCGCTGGTCGTCCATCTGCGCGTGGTTCGACCAGGGCTCCGGGATCATCATCATGATCGCGTGGGGCAGCGGGCGGCCGGCCAGCACCAGCAGCTCGAGCACGTTGTCGAACATCGCCGAGTCGCTGCCGTTCGGGTTCACGATCGGCGGGATCTTCCCCATGTCCTCGCCGAAGACCTCGGACTCGAAGCGCGCCTCGCGGGCGTGCATCCAGTTGACGTTGCCGCGAAGCGTGTTGATCTCGCCGTTGTGGGCGACGTAGCGGTAGGGGTGCGCGCGGTCCCAGCTGGGGAACGTGTTTGTGCTGAAGCGCGAGTGCACCATCGCGAGCGCCGTCTCCATGTCCGGATCGTTGAGGTCCGGGAAGTACGTCGCCAGCTGCTCCGTCAGCAGCATGCCCTTGTAGACGATGGTCTTGTGGGACAGGCTGCAGACGTACCAGAAGTCGGCGCCATCGATGGTGGAGGTGCGGATGTCGGTGTAGGCGCGCTTGCGGATCACGTAGAGCTTGCGCTCGAACGCGAGGTCGTCCTTGATCGAGGGGTCGCGGCCGATGAATACCTGCCGGATCGCCGGCTCCGCCGACTTGGCCGTTTCGCCCAGCGACGAGTTGTCCGTCGGCACCGTGCGCCAGCCGAGCACCGTCTGGCCCTCGGCCTGCACGATGGCCTCGAAGCGTTGCTCGAGCTTGCGGCGCTTGCTGGCCGACTTCGGCAGGAAGAACAGGCCGCTGCCGTACTGTCCTGGCCCCGGCAGCGAGATGTTCGCCGCCGCGCAGACCTTCTGCAGGAACCGGTGCGGCATCTGCAGCAGTACGCCGGCACCGTCGCCGGTGTTGACCTCGCAGCCGCAGGCGCCCCGGTGGTCCAGGTTGCGCAGCACCTGGATGCCCTTCTGCAGGATGTCGTGGGATTTGCGGCCCTTGATGTCCACCACGAAGCCGACGCCGCAGGCGTCGTGCTCGAACTGGGGGTCGTAGAGACCCTGCCGGCCGGGCGTGCCCGGCCAGGCACGGCCGGGCTGGCTGTGTCGGTTTTCCATGGCGATCAGAGGCTTGCGGGCAGGTCCGGAGGCCTGCTTTTACGTGTCCGGACCCAACACTCTAAGTTGTTTAAGCGCTGCAATAAAGACCCGCTGCCGGTGCCACCGGCTGACCGTGGCGCTGCCCCCGGCCGCCACCGCAGGTTGGACCGGGGAAGGGGGAACCGGGGGCCGGCAGCATGTGCCGGCGCCCCCGCCCTCAGGGCTTCGCGGCCGCCTGGTCCCCGGCCTTTGCCCGGGCGGACTGGTCGCGCTGCCACTGCTCGAAGTCGGCCGGCACCTGCTTCTGCAGCATGGTCCGCACCTGGTCGAGGACCGCCTGTCGCTCGGCCTCCGGCAGATCCGACTTCTGCGTCATCTGGCGGACCATGGTCAGCGGTGCCATGGGCGCTTCGGTGTAGGCCACGAGCTTCCAGTCGCCATCCCGCTTCTTGAAGACCGCCATGACCCGGTCGTAGCTGGAGACGGCGGGCTTGCCGCGCAGCTTGATGTCGAAGCGCAGCCGGTAGGTGGCGACGGCCACGTCCGGGGCGACGGCGTGGGCCTTCACCTTCGTGTACTCGTTGCGGATCGCCTCGAGCACCGGGAACTGGGGCGGCGGGTTGAAGTAGGCGTTGATGACGTTCCAGCCGTGCATCGGCGGGTCGATCTCCTCGGCCATGTAGATGGGGTTCGGGCTTTCCCGGTCCCACATGTCGAGCAGGGCCTTGTAGTCCTGCCGGTTGTAGAGCTCGGCGTAGCGGGCGAGGAAGCGCTCGATCTCGGCGTTCAGTCCCTGGTCGTCGGTGGCGGTGGACGCCGCCTGCTCGCCGGCCACGCGGTCGGTGACGACCATTTCTTCTTTGCCGGTGGTGGCGCAGCCGGCGAAGAGCGCCGCGGCGATGGCCAGGACGGGCAGGGCAGTGGGGCGCATGGCGATGGCCTCGGCAAGGGGAGGGATGCCCCGGATTCTGCCCCAAGGGGCCGATGCTATGCTCCCTTAATGAACCGACCCATCCAAATCGAGATCGTTTCCGACCCCGTCTGCCCCTGGTGTTACATCGGGGGCCGGCGCCTGCAGAAGGCCCTGGCGGCCCGGCCCGGGCTCGCCGCCGACGTGCACTGGCTGCCGTTCCAGCTGAGCCCCGACCTGCCGAGGGAGGGCCGGGACCGGCGCGAACACTACGTCGGCATCTTCGGCCCCGAGCGGGCGGAACAGATCATGGCCGGCATGGCCGAACGGGGCCGGGACGACGGCATTGCCTTCCAGGTGAAGCCGGGCGCCCGGTCACCCAACACGCTGTCGGCCCAGGTGCTGCTCCACTGGGCCGGGCAGCAGCCCGGCGTCGACCAGGGGGCGCTGGCCGAGGCGCTGTTCGCAGCCCACCACGAGGCCTGCGACGACATCGGCGACCCGGAGGTGCTCGCGCGGATCGCCGGTGAGCACGCCATGGACGCGGCGCAGGTGCTGGCCGACCTCAGGTCGGGCAAGGACGAGGACGTGGTCACCGCGCAGATCGACGAGCTTCGCCAGCTCGGCATCGGCGGCGTGCCGTTCTTCATCTTCGACCGCCGCCTCGCCGTCTCGGGGGCGCAGCCGCCTGAGGCCTTCCTCGAGGTCCTGGACCAGCTGGCGGCGGAGTAGGGGGCGGTGCTGCGCAACACCGACCGGTCCTGGGGCTGGCCGGCCCGGACGCTGCACTGGCTCATGGCGGCGATGCTGCTGGTGCAGGTGCCGCTGGGCTTCCGCATGAATGCCGTCTATGCGGAACTGCTGGCGACGAAGGCCACCGACTGGTCGTCGCTGCTCGCGCTCTCGCGGGCGCACCACACCCTCGGCTTCCTCATCCTGATCCTGGCCGTCGCCCGCCTCGGCTGGCGGGCCGCGAACCCCACGCCGGGGCTGCCGGCCGGCCTCGCGGCCTACCAGCGGTTCCTGGCCCGGGTGACCCACGCCTTCCTGTACGGACTGCTCTTCGTGTTCCCGCTGTCGGGCTGGGCCACGCTCTCGGTGTACGAGGGCGAGTTCCCGATCTTCTTCTTCGGCATCGACAGCATGCCGCGCCTGCTGCCCCAGGCCGACACGAACGAGCCGTACATGTTCTACGCGGCCATCCACAAGGCCTGCTGGCGGGCGGGCGGCGTGCTGCTGGGGCTGCACGTCGTGGCGGCCCTGTGGCACCAGTGGGTCGTGCGGGACGGAGTGCTTACGCGGATGTGGCGCGGGTAGAACGCCGCCGGTCCCGTTCGCGGTACATTCGCACGTCGCCCTCCCGGGCATGACCGGCAGCAGCACATGGCAGCCAAGGCAAAGAAGCCCACGTCGAAGGCCGGACCGCGCCCCGCGCCGCCCGCAGTCCCCGGCAAGCTGAAGAGGAAGGACTACGAGGCCGAGCTCGAGCGGCTCCACATCGAGCTCGTCAAGCTGCAGCGCTGGGTGCAGGCGACCGGTGCCAAGGTCTGCATCGTCTTCGAGGGGCGCGACGGGGCCGGCAAGGGCGGCACGATCAAGGCGATCACCGAGCGGGTGAGCCCGCGCGTGTTCCGGGTCATCGCGCTGCCGGCGCCGACGGAGCGCGAGAAGAGCCAGATGTACGTGCAGCGCTACCTGCCGCACCTGCCGGCGGCCGGCGAGATCGTGATCTTCGACCGCAGCTGGTACAACCGGGCCGGCGTCGAGCGGGTCATGGGCTTCTGCACCGACGAGCAGGCGCGCAAGTTCGTCAAGGCCGTGCCGCTGGTGGAGCAGGCCATCGTCGACTCCGGCATCATCCTGCTGAAGTACTGGCTCGAGGTCAGCCCCGACGAGCAGACCCGTCGCCTGAAGGCGCGCATCGACGACGGCCGCAAGCTCTGGAAGCTGTCGCCGATGGATCTCAAGTCGTACAGCCGCTGGTACGACTACTCAAGGGCCCGGGACGAGATGTTCGCCGCGACGGACACGGGCTTCGCGCCCTGGTTCGTCGTCCGCTCGGACGACAAGAAGCGCGCCCGGCTGAACCTGATCACGCACCTGCTGGCCCGGATCCCGTACAAGGAGCCGCCGCGGGAGAAGATCAAGCTGCCCAAGCGCCAGAAGCCCCACGGGTACCGGGAGCCGGCCTACCCGTTCAAGTACGTCGAGGAGCGCTTCTGATCGTCCGTCCGGTGCGCGCCTTCGCAGGCCGACGCTCCACCGCCGGGCGATGGCAGGTGGCCCCGGCGGCGTGACGGTTGTCGACCCGGTGCGGGGCGCCGCCGGTCAGTCCGACGGGCCCGGCCGGCCGCGGGGCTTGCCGGGCGGTCCCGGCCGGCGCCCGCCACCACCCGGTCCCTTGCGGGGCGGTGGGCGCCCGGTTCCCGGCGTGAACCGGCCCGGTCGACTGCGGCCCGGCGCCTGGCGGGGCGGCCCGGGCCGCTCGGCCGGGCCTGCCTCGGCTGCGCCCGCGGGCGGTCCGCGGTCCGGCGCGATGCGCAGTTGCCGGCCGGAGACCCAGACGCCCTGCAGGTGCTGCAGCCTGTCGGCCGGCAGGTCGGCCGGCAGTTCGACGAAACTGAACTCGTCGCGGATCTCGACGCGGCCGATGTCCCGGTTGCTGATGCCGGCCTCGTTGGCGATGGCGCCGACGATGTTGCCGGGCTTCACGCCGTGGGCGCGGCCCACGCCGATCCAGTAGCGGGCCATGCCCTCGGCCGGTGGCGGGGCCGGCCGCGGTGTCCATGGACGTTCGTCGCCGCCGTCGTCGCGGCGACGCTCGCCGCGGCCCGGGGGGCCGTCGGCGCCGTGCTCCGGGCCGACGTCCCGGCGCCCGGCCCGCGGCGGACGCTCCGCTGCGGGCGGCGCCTTCGGCTCGGCCAGCAGCAGTGGCCGGTCACCCTGGGCGATGCTGGCGAGCGCTGCGGCGATGTCGAGGGCCGGGATGCCGTGCTCCTGCTCGTACTCGGCGATGACGGCGCGCAGCACCGAGAGATCCGTGCCCGACAGGGCGGCGGTGATCTTCTCCTTGAAGCGCAGCAGCCGCCGGTCGTTGACCGCAGCGACGCTCGGCAGCGTCATGGGCTCGATGGGCTGGCGCGTGGCACCCTCGATGGCGCGCAGCAGCCGCTGCTCGCGCCAGGTGACGAACAGGATCGCCTCGCCCTGGCGGCCCGCCCGGCCGGTGCGGCCGATGCGGTGCACGTAGGCCTCGGTGTCGTAGGGGATGTCGTAGTTCAGCACGTGGCTGATGCGCTCGACGTCGAGGCCGCGGGCCGCCACGTCCGTCGCGACGATGATGTCGAGGTCGCCTTCCTTGAGCCGGGTGACGGTGCGCTCGCGCTGGGCCTGGGCCATGTCGCCGTTCAGTGCCGCGGCCGCGAAGCCGCGGGCCTCGAGCTTGGTCGCGAGCTCCTCCGTCTCGAGCCGCGTCCGGACGAAGATCAGCATCGCGTCGAACGCCTCGGCCTCGAGGATGCGCGTCAGGGCGTCGAGCTTGTGCAGGCCGCCCACGAGCCAGTAGCGCTGCCTGATGGTCGGCGCCGTGGAGGTGCGCGTGCGGATCGTGACCTCGGCGGGGTCCTTGAGGTGCGTGCGGGCGATGCGGCGGATCTCGGCCGGCATCGTTGCCGAGAAGAGCGCCACCTGGCGCCCCGCGCGGGATCGGGTCAGCACCTGCTCGACGTCGTCGATGAAGCCCATGCGCAGCATCTCGTCGCCCTCGTCGAGCACGAGGCAGTCGAGGCTGCCCAGGTCGAGGCTGCCGCGCTCGAGGTGGTCGATGACGCGGCCCGGCGTGCCGACCACCACCTGGGCGCCGCGGCGCAGGCCCGCGAACTGGGGGCCGTAGGAGGAGCCGCCGTAGATCGGCAGCACGTGGAACCCGGGCAGGTGGTGCGCGTACTTCTGGAACGCTTCGGCCACCTGGATCGCCAGCTCCCGGGTCGGGGTCAGCACCAGGGCGGCGGGGCCGGCCGCCACCGGCGCGGCACCCCGGCTGACCGGCGACGGGACCAGCCGAGCGGGATCAAGCCGGGCCAGGATCGGCAGCGCAAAGGCGGCCGTCTTGCCGGTGCCTGTCTGGGCCTGGCCCACGACGTCGCGGCCGGCCAGCAGCAACGGGATCGTGGCGGCCTGGATCGGCGACGGGGTCTCGTAGCCGACTTCGGTGATGGCGCGCAGCAGGGCCTCGGGCAGGCCGAGGTCGGCGAACCGCGGTCCGGCGGCCGGTTCAGGGGGCAGGTCGGTCATGGGCATTCCACGGAAGCGGGTGCACATTGTGCCATCGCCCGGGGTGCGGCATCGGCCCGCGGTGGCAGGGGCCTGCGCGGGGATGCGCCGGTGGCCGGCCTCGGGCAAGCTTGCGCCCATGTATTCCCTGTTGCTGCTGGCCGTCGGGGCCGCGGGCCTCGCCGTGACGCTGTGGACCCTGCGCCAGTGGCAGCAGACCCGCTCCGGCCTCATCCTGTTCGTGCTGCTGCCGCTGGCGGCCGCCCCCTACGAGGCGCTGGTGGCGGGGCTCGGCCGGTTCATCGGTGCCGGGGACCAGCTCCGTGACCTGGCGGGCCTGCCCATCATCTGGTGGTCCCTCACCCTGCCGCTGTCGCTCTTCACCTTCGCGACCATCTGCCGGCGGTTGCGCTTCCGGTGGGCCCGCATCGACTGGAGCCACGGGATCATCTGCATCGGCGCCGTCGTGCTGATGCTCTGGGAGCTGCAGCGCGTGTTCGGCACCAAGCGCATCTGGCCCGCCTGCTGGCAGGACGTCGTGCATTACGTGCCGGCGGTGCCCGCCGGACAGCTCTGCGCGGGCGCGCCTCCCCCGGGCGAGTCGCCGGCTGCCACCTGGGTGGGCCTGTGGATCGTCTTCGGCGCCTTCGCGGGCCTGGGCGTGGGGCTCGCCACGACCCGGCGATGGCCGTGGCTCGCCATCGGCGCAGGGATCGCCCTCCTGCTGCTGCTGTTGCCGCCGGCGACCGTGGGGCCGGTGCCGGCCTATGTCGGCCGGTCGCTGGGCCTCGCGGCCATGGCGATGGCTGCAGTCCGCTATGCCGACCTGCCGCCCCTCGACGCCGCCGGCCCGCCAGTCCCCGCGGCGGGAACTTGAGCGGGCCCGCCGCGCCAAACGGGCAGTTGTTCCCGTGACCGACATCGCCATGACCGGCTTCCGCCATCGTCTGCTGCCTGCCGTGCTGCTGCCGGGTCTGGCCCTGCTCGCGGCCTGTGGCGGCTTCCCCCTGCAGGCCGACCCGGAGCGGTCGGCCGAGCTGGGCCGCCCCGGCACGACCTCGGCCCCGTCCGAATCGGAGATCACCGCGCGGCCCGAGCTGACGCTGCGGCAACGGCCCGATCCGGCGGCTGCGGCCGCGGCTGCCAGCATCGAGGCGGCCGCCGGCAGCGCCGGGCGCCTGCCCGGCGACGCCGACCTCGACCCGGCGCGGCGCGGGCCGGAGGTACTGCAGTTCCTCGGCATCCGTCCGGGCATGACGGTGCTCGACCTGTATTCCGGCGGCGGCTACTACACCGAGCTGGTCGCGCTCGTGGTCGGCGTCAGCGGCCAGGTGGTGGCGCATAACAACCCGCCGTACCTCGACTTTGCCGGCCAGGAGCTCGCGGCCCGCTTCACGCCGGGGCGGCTCGTCCAGGTCGAGCGGCTGACGGTTCCCGACGACGGGCTGCAGCTGCCGCCGAAGCGCTTCAATGCCGTGCTGATGATCGACGTCTACCCGGACATCTACTTTGCCGACGGTGAGGCCGATGGCCGGCGCGTCGATGGCCGCCGGCTCTTCGCCGAGGTCTACCGGTCACTGCGCCCCGGCGGCATCCTCGGCATTGCCGACCACGCGACGCTGCCCGGCGCACCGCCGGAGGTGGCCGGGACGCCCGGCAGCGTCGATCCCGCCCGCCTGCGCCGCGAGCTGGAGGCGGCCGGTTTCCGCTACGAGGCCCGCAGCGACGTGCTCCTGCAGCCAGAGGCAGCCGGCGTGGCGCCCCGCTACCCGTCGGCGCAGCGTGGTCGCGAGGGCCACGTGCTGCTGCGGTTCCGCAAGCCCCGGGACTGACGGCCGGCGGTGGGGGGTTCTGCTATCCTGCGCGCCCCCATGCCGGCGCCACCCCTAAAACCCGACCTCGAGCACGACGTTGCCCGGCGGCGCACGTTCGCGATCATCTCGCACCCCGACGCCGGCAAGACGACGCTGACCGAGAAGCTGCTGCTCTTCGGCGGCGCCATCCAGCTGGCCGGTGCCGTCAAGGCGCGGCGCGCCAGCCGCCACGCCACCTCCGACTGGATGGATGTGGAGAAGCAGCGCGGGATCTCCGTCACCAGCTCGGTGATGCAGTTCGAGTACGCCGGTCACACGATCAACCTGCTCGACACGCCGGGCCACGAGGATTTCTCCGAGGACACGTACCGCGTGCTCACGGCCGTGGACGCCGCGGTCATGGTCATCGACGCCGCCAAGGGCGTCGAGGCGCAGACCATCAAGCTGCTCGAGGTCTGCCGGCTGCGCAACACGCCGATCATCACCTTCGTGAACAAGCTCGACCGCGAGGTCCGCCCGCCGGTCAAGCTGCTCGAAGAGATCGAGGGCACGCTCAGGCTCGACTGCGCGCCCATCACCTGGCCCATCGGCATGGGCAAGTCTTTCCGCGGCGTGTACCACCTGCTCACGGAGCGCCTGCTGCGCTTTCAGGCCGGCGAAGAGCGCCGCACCGAGGCCGAGGTCGTCGAGGGCCTCGACAACCCGCGGCTCGACGAGCTGTACCCGGACCAGGTGGCGGAACTGCGCTCCGACGTCGAGCTGATCCGCGACGCGAGCCCGCCCTTCGAGATCGACCGCTTCCTCGCCGGCCGGCAGTCGCCGGTGTTCTTCGGCTCCGGCATCAACAACTTCGGCGTGCAGGAGATCCTGCAGGCGCTGATCGACTGGGCGCCGCCGCCCCAGCCGCGCGACGGTGGCCGGCCGGTGCACCCGGCCGAGGGCCCCTTCACCGGCTTCGTGTTCAAGATCCAGGCGAACATGGACCCGAAGCACCGGGACCGCATCGCGTTCTTCCGCATCTGCTCGGGACGCTACAGGCCGGGCATGAAGGTCAGGCACCTGCGCCTCGGCCGCGACCTGAAGCTCGGCAACGCGCTGACCTTCATGGCCAACGAGCGCGTGAGCAGCGAGGACGCCGTGGCCGGCGACATCATCGGCATCCACAACCACGGCCAGCTGCAGATCGGCGACACGCTGACCGAGGGCGAGGTCCTGCAGTTCAAGGGCATTCCGTACTTCGCGCCCGAACTCTTCCGCGCCGCGCGCCCGCGCGACCCGATGAAGAGCAAGCAGCTGCAGAAGGGCCTGCAGGAGCTGGGCGAGGAGGGGGCCATCCAGGTGCTGGTCGCCCGGCAGGGTGCGCAGATGCTGCTGGGCGCCGTCGGCCGCCTGCAGTTCGAGATCGTCGCCCACAGGCTGGCGGGCGAGTACGGCGTCGATGCCGTCTACGATGCGGTGGACATCTTCACCGCGCGCTGGCTGACCTTTCCCGACGATGCCACGCGGCGGAAGTTCGAGCGCGACGAGGCCGCATCGCTGGCGCGGGACGTCGACGACAACCCGGTCTTCCTCGCGGCCAACAAGTACAACCTGAAGCTCACCCTCGAGCGCTGGCCCACGGTCGGCTTCCGCGAGACGCGGGAGCACGGCGAGAAGCTCGCGGCGGCCTAGCCGGCTGCTGAAAACAGCCTGCCAGCCGACGGGTGTCCGGCCGGCGCGCCCGCTCAGGTCTGCAGCGGCACGGGCTGGCCGTCGGGCTCCGGCTCGGCCACGGGGTCGGCGCCTTCCGGCACCACCCCGCCCGGGACCAGCTCGATCCGCCGGCCGTTGTCATCCACTTCCAGCACGGCGCGGGCGAGCCGCCAGCGACCCATGGCCTTGAAGGCCTGCAGGTAGACGGTGCCGGACGCGCGGCTGCCCCGCACCGGGACGGTCAGGGTGGCGCTGCCCGTCTGGCCGTTGTCCTCGATGCGGCCCATGGGGAGTCCCGGCACGACGGGCGCACCGAGTACGTCCACCGCGGCCGACGTCGCCTCGACCTGCTGCAGGGCCAGCTTCACCGGCGCGGAGTCCTGCATCCCCCGCAGGCCCAGGTAGATGCTCCCGGCCGCAATGGCCACCGTGACGCCGAGGACCAGGACCCCGGCGATGGCCCAGCGCCGTTGCACCGCGCGGAACTGCGCGACGCTGTCCCAGCGCCGGTTGCGCCAGGCCCACCGGCTGCCTCGCGCGCCGAGCACGAAGGGCATCGCAAGGTTGACGACGGGCACGAAGAGCAGCAGCGAGATCCACGTGTTGTGGGCGATGCCCCAGATCCAGCCGAGCAGGAAGGCTCCCCAGTTCCAGCGGTCCACCTCGGGGGGGACGGCTGCGAGGGGGCCTCCGCCGGACGTGTTCGTGGCCTCGCCCTGGACGATCTCCACCATGGGTCGAGGGTAGCGCAGTCGCGGGCCCTGTCCCAGTTTCCCCGCGCTGCGCGGTTGCCACGCTGCCGGTACGCTGGCCGCGTCCCCTGTCCCGGCGCCCCGGCGTGCCCCGGCGCCCTGCGGTGGCGAGACCGGCCGAGCCCTCACGCTGCGTGCGATGATTGGGCCCGATGCCACTGCCCGTGGGCCCTGGAGCCCTGCCATGACCGAACCGCGCAACGACCTGGCCCGTGTCACGCTGGGGGTGCTCTTCATCGGGGGCCTTGCGGCCGCGTCGTTCCTGATCCTCAGCACGTTCCTGCCGGCCTTCGTCTGGGCGACCATGGTCGTCGTCTCCACCTGGCCCATGCTGGTGCGGCTCGAGGCCTGGTTCGGCGGCCGGCGGACGCCGGCCGTCGTGGTCATGACCTTCGCGATGCTGCTGGTATTCGTGCTGCCGGTGGTGCTCGCCATCGACGCCATCGCCGGCAGTGCCGGACTGGTCACCGACTGGGTGCGGGACCTGCCGGGCCGGCAGATACCCCCGCCGCCCGCGTGGCTGCCGGGCCTGCCGCTGGTGGGCGAACGTGCCCACGCGGCGTGGCTGCAGGCAGCCGCCGGCGGCATCGAGCCGTTGCTGCAGGCACTCGAGCCCTACGCGGCCGGGATGGGGCGCTGGCTGGTGGGCGAGGCGGGCGCGGCGGGCCTGGCCGTGGTCCAGTGCCTGCTGATCGTCGTCCTCGCGGCCGTGCTCTACGCCGGCGGCGAGGCCTGGGCGGCCTGGATGCTGGACTTCGGGCGCCGCCTGGCGACGGAGCGCGGCGAGCAGGCCGTCATCCTCGCGGGCCGCGCCATCCGGGGCGTAGCGCTCGGCGTGGTCGTCACGGCCATCGTGCAGTCGGCGCTGGGCGGCATGGGCCTTGCCGTGGCGGGCGTGCCGTTCGCCGGGCTGCTCACGGCCGTCATGCTGGTGCTCTGCATCGCCCAGGTCGGGCCCCTGCTGGTGCTGCTCGGTGCCACGGCGTGGCTCTTCGCCACCGATGCCACCGGCTGGGGCACCTTCATGCTGGCCTTGTCCGTAGTCGTCGGGCTGCTCGACAACTTCCTGCGGCCGGTGCTGATCCGCCGGGGTGCGGACCTGCCGCTGCTGCTGATCTTCGCCGGCGTCATCGGCGGGCTGTTGTCCTTCGGGCTCATCGGGCTCTTCGTGGGGCCCGTTGTGCTGGCGGTCAGCTACACGCTGCTCGACAACTGGGTCCGGGGCGACCTGCCGCCGCCGGCCTGAGGCCCTGCCACCGGGGGCGGCCAAAAAAGAAGCCCCACCGTTGCCGGTGGGGCTTGCGGGTCGCAGGCCTGGCTCGAGTGGATCGGGCCCGGCTGAGGGGGATCAGCCGGTGGCCTGCTGCTTGCGCTCCGTGCGGCTCTGGATCAGCGGTACCGTCTCGAGGACCCAGTTGCCGGTGCCCCGGCGACGTGGGCTCGGGATGGCGAAGGCCGCGTCCTTCATGTTGCGCCGCTGGAACTCGTCCCAGTCGATGCGCCAGCCCTTGTCGTCGAACTTCGCGAGCCACTCGCGGTAGGCGACGACGGCCTTGTCGGCGGGCATCAGCACTTCCTTCGTGTTGCTGATCGGCGTGCGCGGCGGGTAGACGTCGAGGAGGATCTCGATGTCCTGCTGCGCGATGATCTTGTTGCGCGCGTGGATCGGACCGTCGTGCTTCGGCTCGAGCATGAAGTTGCGCATGTTCACGAAGAAGATCTTCGTCTTCGACTGGTCGACCGGCTGCTCGAAGAAGTACTGGCGGAACTTCTGGTTGTTGCCCACGTTGATCTCGGTGATCATCGTGTTCGGGCCGTGGGTGCCGCTGCCGGCGTAGAGGTCGCCGGCGGTCGTCTGGCTTTCCTTCCAGGTGTCGCCCTTCAGGCCCGGTGCGTTGAAGCGGTGCAGGAACCACATGCCCCAGCCCTGCGGGTAGTTCTCGACGTCGTATTCCCGGACCCGGTAGGTTTCGCGGTTGATGGCCTGGAAGCCGTGGGTCGGGTGCACGAACTCGTTGTGGGCCGGGTCGAGGCCGTTCTCGATGGAGCGCTCGTAGTAGTAGTCGACCTCGAGGACCAGCACCGAGTTGGCGCGCCACGTCGGGTCGTCGTACTCCTCGATGGCGAGCAGGGGCGGGCGCTCGCTCTCCGGCAGGTCGCCGAGGAAGGCGAAGACGATCCCGTACTTCTCCTGCACCGGGTAGGCGTCGACCTTGGCGCGCGGCGGCGGCTTGGTGCCGTAGCCGATGGAGGGGATGTTCACGCACTCGCCGTCGCCGTTGAACTCCCAGCCGTGGTAGGGGCACACGACGCAGCCGTCGACGATGCGCGGGTTCTTGCCGAGTTCCCACGGGCCGCCGAGGGAGCCGCCGCGGTGGACGCAGGTGTCGCTCAGCACGCGGGCATTGCCCTTGCTGTCGCGGAACGCCACCAGGTTGACCCCCAGCACCTTGATCTTCTCGGGCTTGTCGGGCCCGAGATCCTCGCTGCGGATGATGGGGTACCAGAAGTTGATGTACATCGGTCGGGTCCTCTCGGGCGGTTGGTGTTGTGTCGCGTCAGTGTCCCCGCCGGCGCGCCCGGCGGAAGCCCGCAGAACTACGTATACGGCGGCGGGGCCGTATATGGGGTTACCCGTATACCGCGCTGCATGACAGCCCCTTAAGGTGCCGGCACCACCCGGTCCAGAGGCCTGCCATGTCTGCTGCAACCGCCGTCGCTTCCCGCGACACCGTCTACAACGACCGCGTCGTCCGCCAGTTCGCCATCATGACGGTGGTCTGGGGCATCGTCGGCATGCTGGTCGGCGTCATCATCGCGGCGCAGCTCCTGTGGCCGGCGCTCAACTTCGACCTGCCCTGGACCAGCTTCGGCCGCCTGCGGCCGCTGCACACCAATGCCGTGATCTTCGCCTTCGGCGGGTCGGCGCTCTTCGCCTGCTCCTATTACATCGTCCAGCGGACCTGCCACGCCCGGCTCTTCAGCGACGGCCTCGCGGCATTCACGTTCTGGGGCTGGCAGCTGATCATCGTCGCGGCGGCCGTCACCCTGCCCCTGGGGCTGACCAGCGCCAAGGAGTACGCCGAGCTCGAGTGGCCCATCGACGTGGCCATCGCCGTGGTCTGGGTGGCCTACGGCATCGTGTTCTTCGGGACCCTGGCGAAGCGCAGGATCCAGCACATCTACGTGGCCAACTGGTTCTTCGCCGCCTACATCATCACGATCGCCGTGCTGCACATCGTCAACAGCGCCGCGGTCCCCGTCTCGGCCACCAAGTCGTACTCGCTGTATGCCGGCGTCGTCGACGCGATGGTGCAGTGGTGGTACGGCCACAACGCCGTAGGCTTCTTCCTGACGGCGGGCTTCCTCGGGATGATGTACTACTTCGTGCCGAAGCAGGCCGGGCGGCCCATCTACTCGTACCGCCTTTCCGTCGTGCACTTCTGGGCGCTGATCTCCATCTACATGTGGGCGGGCCCGCACCACCTGCACTACACGAGCCTGCCCGACTGGGTGCAGTCGCTCGGCATGGTGTTCTCGCTGATGCTGATCGCGCCCTCCTGGGGCGGCATGATCAACGGCATCATGACGCTGTCGGGGGCGTGGGAGAAGCTGCGCAGCGACCCGATCCTGAAGTTCCTCATCGTGTCGCTGTCGTTCTACGGCATGTCGACCTTCGAGGGGCCGATGATGTCGATCCGCACGGTCAACGCGCTGTCCCACTACACCGACTGGACCATCGGCCACGTCCACTCGGGTGCCCTTGGCTGGGTGGCGATGATCTCGGTGGGCTCGATCTACGCGCTGGTCCCGCGGCTGTACGGCCGCACCGAGATGTACAGCGTGAAAATGATCGACCTGCACTTCTGGACGACCACCATCGGCATCGTGCTTTACGTGGCCTCCATGTGGATCGCCGGCGTCATGCAGGGCCTCATGTGGCGGGCCACCAACGCCGATGGCACGCTGACCTACAGCTTCATCGAGTCGCTGGCGGCCACGTACCCGTACTACGCGATCCGGCTCCTCGGCGGCACCCTCGTCTTCGCCGGCATGCTGCTGATGGCCTGGAACGTCTGGCAGACGGTGCGCCAGCGTTCCGCCGAGATCGACGTGCCGATCCCGGCGCCGGCCTGAGCGGCGGCAGGCACGGGCCTCCAGGCAAGAGAACCAGGCAGGACAGGATCCAATGGCATTCAATCATGATCTGATCGAGCGGAAGGTCGGCCTCCTCGGCGTGCTGACCGCCCTCACCATCAGCGTCGCGGGCTTCGTGCAGATCGTGCCGCTCTACTTCGCGACCGAAACGACGGTGGCGGCGCCGGGCATCGAGCCCTACGGGCCGCTGCAGCTCGAGGGGCGCGACATCTACATCCGCGAGGGCTGCTACAACTGCCACTCGCAGATGATCCGGCCGCTGCAGTCGGAGACCGAGCGCTACGGCCACTATTCGCTGGCCGGCGAGTCGGTCTACGACCACCCGTTCCAGTTCGGCTCGAAGCGCACCGGTCCTGACCTGGCCCGGGTGGGCGGCCGCTACACCGACGAGTGGCACCGCCTGCACATGATCAACCCGCGCGACCTGGTGCCGGAGTCGAACATGCCTGGCTTCCCGTGGCTGGCCGACAGCCTGGTCGACCCCGCCGGTACGCCGGGCAAGATGGCGGCGCTGCGGGCCATCGGCGTGCCTTACACGGACGAGCAGATCGCCGGGGCGAGTGCCGCCGTCGAGGGCAGGACCGAGATGGAAGCGCTCATCGCCTACCTGCAGGGGCTGGGAACGGCCTCGCGGAACTGGAAGTAGCACGCATGGGTGGACTCATGCAGGGACTGGGAACGCTCCTCGCGATGCTCGCCTTCATCGGCGTCGTCGCCTGGGCATACAGCCGCCGGCGCAAGACGGATTTCGATGCCGCCGCACGGTTGCCGCTGGAAGAAGACGACGGCACGCACCGGGGTAAGCCATGAGCACGGGAACCAGCTGGTTCATCATCATCGTCACGCTGCTGAACATCGCCGGTTGCGTGTGGCTGCTGGTCGCCAACGGTCGCGCCGTGGATCCGGCGGGTACGGCCAAGGACACGGGGCACGTCTGGGACGGCGACCTCCAGGAGCTGAACAATCCGCTGCCGCGCTGGTGGTTCTGGCTGTTCATCATCTCCGTGATCTTCAGCCTTGCCTACCTCGTGCTGTACCCGGGGCTCGGCAGTTTCCGGGGCGTCCTCGGATGGAGCCAGTCCGGCCAGCACGCCGGCGAGGTGGCCCGCGCCAATGCGGCGCAGAAGGAGCGTTACGCCCGCTACGCTTCGCTGTCGCTGCCGGCGCTGGCCGCCGATCCCGAGGCCATGGGCACGGCCCGTACGCTGTACGCGAACTACTGCGCGGCGTGCCATGGCTCCGACGCCCGCGGCGGTGCGGGCTTCCCGAACCTGACCGACGCCAGCTGGCTGTACGGCGGCGACCCGGACACGGTCCTCGCGTCCATCGCCAACGGCCGCATGGGCGCCATGCCCGGCTGGGAGGCCGCCCTTGGCGGCGAGGCGGGCGTCGACGAGGTGACGGCCTACGTGCTGAGCCTGTCGGGCACTGCCGGGGATCCGGGGAGGATCGCGGCCGGCGAGGCGAAGTATGCGACGTACTGCGTTGCCTGCCACGGGGTCGATGGCAGCGGCAACCCGGCCCTTGGCGCGCCGAACCTCAAGGACGACGTGTGGCTCTATGGCGGTGACGCGGTAACGGTGCGCACCAGCATCGCGAAGGGCCGCCAGGGCCAGATGCCGGCCCATGAAGCCCTGCTGGGTACGGACCGGGTACGCCTGCTGGCGGCCTATGTGCTGAAGCTCTCGTCGGGCGATGGCAGTACCTGAGGCAGAGCCCGGGTACCTGCCGCCGTGGCCGCCCGGGCGCCGGGCCGTCGCGGCGATGGTCTGGTCGGCCTTCCTCGCCGCCTGCCTGGGGTCCTTGCTGGGCTTCGCCTGGCTGGACCCCGCCGACCTGCTGGAGGCCGGCTACGGGGCCGACTGGCTGACGCCCACGGCGATCTACACGCTGGGCTTTTTCCTGTTCTTCGCCGTGGGCTTTGCGGGGGCGTTCCTCGCCGTCTACCTGACCCGCCCGCCGGCCTGAGTCCATGGCAAACGCGAGTCCCGATTCTGCGCCGCCCCCTGCCGGCACTTCGCTGTACGCGGCCCACGAGAAGATCTATCCGCGCGAGGTCTCGGGGACCTTCGCAAGGCTGCGCTACGCTGCGGTCTTCGTCCTGCTCGGCCTTTACTACGGCCTGCCGTGGCTCAACTGGGGCGGCCGGCAGGCGGTGCTCTTCGACCTGCCAGCCCGCAAGTTCCACATCTTCGGCCTCACGTTGTGGCCCCAGGATTTCCTCTTCCTGACGTGGCTGCTGATCCTGGCCGCGCTGTCGCTCTTCTTCTTCACGGCGCTCGCGGGCCGCATCTGGTGTGGCTACGCCTGTCCGCAGACGGTGTGGACCGAGGCCTTCCTCGCCATGGAGCGCCTCGCCGAGGGCAAGCGGGGCGAGCGGCTGAAGCTCGACCGCAGCCCCTGGACCGGACGGTGGATCGCCCGCAAGGCCCTGAAGCAGGTGATGTGGGTGGGCTTCGCGGCCTGGACGGGCCTCAGCTTCGTCGGCTTCTTCTCGCCGATCCGCGAACTGTGGGCGGGCATCTGGTCCCTGTCCCTCGGCGGCTGGGAGACGTTCTGGGTACTGTTCTACGGCTTCCTGACCTACCTCAACGCGGGCTTCCTGCGGGAGCAGGTCTGCAAGTACATGTGCCCGTACGCGCGCTTCCAGAGCGCCATGTTCGACCACGACACGCTGATCGTGTCCTACGATCCCGTGCGGGGCGAGCCGCGGGGCGCCCGGGGCAAGGCCGTCGACTACAAGGCCCAGGGCCTCGGTGACTGCACCGACTGCACGATCTGCGTGCAGGTGTGTCCCACGGGCATCGACATCCGCAAGGGGCTGCAGTACGAGTGCATCGCCTGTGCCTCGTGCATCGATGCCTGTGACCAGGTCATGGACCGGATGGGTTATCCGCGCGGGCTCATCCGCTACACGTCTGAGCGTGGCCTCGCCGGCGGGCAGGCCCGCGTGCTGCGTCCGCGCATCGTGGTCTATGCGGCGCTGCTGACGCTGCTGCTGACGGTCGGCCTCGTCGGCCTTTGGCTGCGCCAGCCCATCGGCCTCGACGTGATCCGCGACCGCAACGCGCCGTATCGCGTGCTGACGGGCGGGCTCGTCGAGAACGTCTACAGCCTGCGGATCCTCAACAAGGCCGAGGCGCCGCACCGCTTCACCGTGTCCGTCGAGCCTGCCGACGCCCTGCTGGTGGAGGTCGGCGACTCCCTCGATCTCAGGGCCGGCGAGGTGCGGGCGGTGCCGGCGCGGGTCCGCACCGTGTCTCCGGATGCCGTGGAGCGGCCCCGCGAGATCGTCTTCCGCATCGAGTCGGATGCGGGCAACGTGGCCACCGCCGAGGCGCGCTTCCTGGTCCCGGTCCGTGACGGCGACGACGATGACAACGACAGCGACTGAAGACGCTACGAGACAGGAGAGGCCGATGTCGAAGACAAAGAGCAATGCCTGGTACCGCCAGCCGGTCATGTGGATCGTGGTGCTGCTGCCCATCCTGTCGGTGATCGGCGGTGGCGCCATGGTCGTCCTGTCGGCGCTGAGCCCGGACCAGGAAGTGCACAGCGAGCGGCTGCGCGAGCTGCCCCCGGTCGACGCCCCGTGACGCCATGACGGAGGTCTGCCTGCAGATCGGCGGCATGGGCTGTCCGGCCTGCGCGCTGGAGATCGAGCGCACGCTGCGCACGCTGCCGGGACTCGCCGGCGTGCGGGTGGACCCGGCCACGGCCGAGGCCCGCTTCTCCGTCACCGATCCGCGGGCCGGCCTCGAGGCGGCCATGGCCGGCATCCGCCGCCTCGGCTACCGCGCGACGCCCGCCGGCAGTGCCGCCGCGGCGGCCGCCCGGGCCGCGGAACGGCGCACCGCGCTGAAGCGCCTGGCCGTCGGCGGCTTCGGCATGATGCAGGCGATGATGTTCGCCTTCGTGCTCTACGCGGCCGAGGACTACCGCGTGGACCCGGCCATCGTCGCCTTCATGCGCTACATCAGCCTGGTGGTCACGGTGCCGGTCGTCTGGTACGCCGGCGCGCCGATCTTCGCCGCCGCCGCCAGCCAGCTGCGCACGGCCCGGCCGGGCATGGACGTGCCCGTGTCCTTCGGCATCGCCGTGGCCCTCGCCGCAAGCGTCGTCAACACCATCGACGGCAGCGGCCACGTCTACTTCGACGCGGTCACCATGTTCATCTTCTTCCTCGGCACGTCGCGCTTCGTCGAGATGACGTCGCGGCACCAGGTCAACACGGTCACCGAGGCCATGGCCTGGTTGCTGCCGTCCCAGGCCCTGCGCATCGTCGACGGCCGCACCGAGGCGGTGCCGCCGGCACGGCTGCGCCCCGGCGACCTGCTGCTGGTGAACCGCGGCGACCTGGTGGCGGCCGACGGCACCATCGAGGCGGGGGAGTCGAGCTTCGAGGAATCGCTGCTGACCGGCGAGAGCCGCCCGGTGGTGCGGGGCCCCGGGGCGCCCGTCGCCGGCGGCAGCGTCAACCTCGGCGCCAGCGTGCGCGTGCGCGTGACCGCCACCGGCGAGGCAACGGCGCTCGCCGGCGTGCTGCGGCTGCTCGAGCGTTCCCGCCTGGCGCGTCCGCGGCTGCTGACGCTGGCCGATGGCGCCGCCCGGTGGTTCGCCGTCGCGCTGCTGGTGCTGGCGCTGGCGACGGCGGCCTTCTGGTGGTTCGCCGATGCCGGCCGGCTGCTGCCGGCGGTGATTGCGGTGCTGGTGGTGGCCTGTCCCTGCGCGCTGTCGCTGGCCGCGCCCACGGGCATGGCCGTGGCCAATGCCCGGCTCGCGCGCCTGGGCCTGCTGTCCGTGAGTGCCACGGCCGTCGAACAGCTCGCGCGCGTCGATTACCTCGTCGTCGACAAGACCGGCACGCTGACGGCCGGCCGCCCCCAGGTCACCCAGCTCTCGGGGCCGCCGCACGCACTGGCGCTGGCGGCTGCCCTGGAGCGTCACTCGAGCCACCCGCTGGCCACGGCCTTCCGCGCCCACGAGGACCCGGCGGTCGAGGCCGCCGACGTGACCGAGACGCCGGGCGTCGGTCTCGCCGGCCGGGTCGTCCGCGCAGCCGGCCTGCCGGCGGGCGCCAGCCTGCGCCTGCAGGCCGTGCGTGGCAACCAGGTGGACGATCCCGACCTGCAGCTGCTCGCCGACGGTGAGGTGCTCGCCACGTTCCGCATCGAGGATCCGCTGCGCCCCGAGGCCGTCGCGGCCGTTGCGGCCCTGCGCAGCCTCGGCGTCGAGGTCGAGATCGCCAGCGGTGACCGGCCGGCGGTGGTCGGCGCCGTGGCCGCGGCCCTCGGCATCACCCGCTGGCAGGCGCGGCTGACCCCGGCCGACAAGGTGGCCCGGGTCGAGGCCCTGCAGGCGTCCGGGCGGTGCGTGCTGATGGTGGGCGACGGCATCAACGACGCGCCCGTGCTGGCGGCGGCCGATGCCTCCGTCGTCATGCGCTCGGGCAGTGCGCTGGCACAGACCTGCGGTGACCTGCTGATGCTGGACCAGGCCTGGGGTGCGCTGCCCGCGGCCATCGTCGTGACCCGGCAGGCCCGGCAGCGGCTGCGGGAGAACCTGCGCTGGTCCGTGGCCTACAACCTGGCCGCGGCGCCGCTGGCCGCCGCCGGGCTCGTCACGCCGTGGCTCGCGGCGCTCGGCATGTCGCTGTCGTCGGTGCTGGTGGTGCTGAACGCACGCCGGATCACGGCGGGGGGCGGGCCGTGACCATCCTCTACATGCTGATCCCGCTCAGCCTCGTGCTGGTCGTGGGCGCCGTGTGGGCGTTCTTCTGGGCCGTGGACAGCGGCCAGTTCGACGACCTCGACGAGCCAGCGCACAGCGTGCTGGCCGAGGACGGCGTCGCGACGCGCGCGGCACCCGGCCCGGGGGAGGGCGATTCCGGCCCCGGTCAGGCGGCGGGGGACTGAAGCACCAGCGCGAGGCGCACGAGGTGGGCGACGGAGCGCGTGCCCATCTTCTCCATGACCCGCGAGCGGTGGATCTCGACGGTGCGCTCGGACAGCGCCAGGTCGATGGCGATGACCTTGTTGGCGCGGCCGTCGACGATCATGGCCATGACCTCGCGCTCGCGGGGCGTCAGCGTCGCGTAGCGGCGCTGGATGTCGTCGCGCTGGGCTGCGTCGGCGCGGGCCTCGGCGTCGGCTGCCAGGGCGCGGCGGACCCGCTCGAGCAGGTCCTCGTGGCGGAATGGCTTCTGCAGGAAGTCGAAGGCGCCGTTCTTCATGGCTTCGACGGCCAGCGGCACGTCGCCGTGGCCCGTCACGAAGATGACCGGGATGAGCGCGTGGCGTGCCGTGAGCTCCCGCTGCAGGGCCATGCCGTCCATGCCCGGCATGCGCACGTCGAGGACGAGGCAGCCCGGCTGGTCGGCCTGGTAGTGGGCCAGGAATTCCGCCGCCGACGGATGGGCCTCCGCCCGCAGTCCGCTGGACTCGAGGAGGATCGTCAGGGAACTGCGTACGCCCTCGTCGTCGTCGACGATGAAGACCGTCCCGCCCGCCGTCATGCCGTGTCAGCCTCGCGCATGGCCGGCAACTCTACCCAGAAACGGGCGCCACCGTCAGGGAGGTTGCGGAAATGGAGTTCGCCGCCGTGCTCGGCGGCGATGCTCCGGCCCGCCGCAAGCCCCAGGCCCGTGCCGCCGTGCTTGGTACTGAAGAAGGGCTGGAAGAGCTGGGGGACCGCCTCGGCGGCGACGCCCAGGCCACTGTCCGTGACCGCCAGGGTGACCAGGCCAAGGCGACTGCACGAACTGAAGGTCACGTGGCGCTGTCCCGCCGGCTGCCCGGCGATGGCGTCCAGGGCATTGCGGAACAGCAGCATCAGCAGTTGTTGCAGGCGCACGGGGTCGCCCCGGACGGCCGGCAGGTCGGCGGCCAGCTCCAGGTGCAATTCGGCGTCGTGATGCCGCACCACCGGCTCGATCAGCGCCAGCAGGTCGCGGACGAGCCGGTTCGGCGCCACTGGCACCCAGCTGCCGGGCTCGTGGCGCACCAGCCGCTGCATCTGCTCGATGACATCGCCGGCCCGCAGGGCCTGCCCCGCGATGGCCTCGACGATCTGGCGGGCACGCTGCAGGTCGGCCGGGTCCGGGGACTGGGCCAGCAGCCGGCCCGCCCCGTCGGCATAGGCCGTGATGGCGGCCAGCGGCTGGTTCAGCTCGTGGGCGAGCTCCGCCGCCAGCTCGCCGAGCATGGCGTAGAGTTCCGCCGACGAGTAACGGGAGGCGTCATGCACGAGGTGGCCGGAATCAGGTGTCATGATTGGGCGGATCGTAAGTCCCGTGGCGGGCCGGCGCCGTCCGGAAAACCCACTACGGAGGGAGCACGCTGATGCCGCGGAGCCGCTTCGGCCTGCCGGCAGCCACTGCCGAGGCCATCCTCGCCCAGGCGCCGGACGCCCTCCTGCTGGTCGATGCCGGCGGTGTGATCCGTTACGCAAACCCGGCGGTCTGGTCACTGCTTGGTTACGCCCCCGAAGACCTGCACGGCAAGGCCATCGAGGCGCTGGTCCCCGACCGTTTCCGCGAAACCCATGTGCGCTACCGCTCGGCGTTCACGGCCGCCCCGGTCGCCCGCGAGATGGGAGCCCGCATCGTGGCGCTGTCGGCGCAGCGGGCCGATGGCACCGAGATCCCGGTGGAGATCCGCCTCGCGCCGCTGCAGTCGAGCGACCAGCGCTTCGTCGTGGCGGCCATGCGCGACGTCAGCGAGCGGCGCGAGATGACGGAGGAGCTGCGGCTCGCCCGGCAGGTTGCCGAGCGCGCCAGCGAGGCCAAGACGCGGTTCCTCGCCACGGCGAGCCACGACCTGCGCCAGCCCCTGCAGACGCTGCAGCTCCTCGCCGGGGCCCTGGCCCGCCAGGTCGAGGGGACGCCGGCGGCGGACCTCGTCACGCGCCAGCTGCGGGCCCTTGATTCCATGGCCGACCTGCTGAACGTGCTGCTCGACGTGAGCAAGCTCGAGACCGGCGGCGTGCGGCCGGCGCTCACGGAAGTGCCGCTCGCCGGGCTGTTTGCCGATCTCGCCCGGCACTTCGAGGCGGCCGCCGCCAACCGCGGCCTCGAGGTCAGCGTCAGCGCGCCGCCGGTGGTCGTGCGGTCCGACCGCGTGCTGCTGCGCCAGCTGCTGCAGAACCTGCTCAGCAACGCGCTCAAGTTCACCCGCGAGGGCGGCGTGTGGCTGGCGGCGGAGGAGGGGCCCGACGGCATCGTCATCGTTGTGGCGGACACCGGCATCGGCATCGCGCCTGCCGATCTCGAGCGCATCTTCGACGAGTACTTCCAGGTGGCGGGGGCCGGCGGCGGGCAGGCGGGCTTCGGCCTGGGCCTGACCATTGTGCGCCGGCTCGCGGACCTGCTGGGGCTGACGCTGTCCGTCGCCTCCGAGCCCGGCCGCGGGACCACCTTCCGGCTGACGTTGCCGGCGTCAGCGGTGGTGGCGTCGCCGACGCCGGTGGACCCGGCGGCCGGCGCCAGCGCCACGGCTGCTGCCGCGCTGAAGCCGGCGGTGCTCATCGTCGAGGACGACGCCCCGGTGAGGACGGCCCTCGAGCTGCTGCTGTCCCTCGAGGGCTACCCGGTGCGGGCGGCCGGTACGGCGGCCGAGGCCATCGCCACGTTCCGCGCCCACGGCGACGGCATCGACATCGTCCTGACCGACTACCACCTGAACGACGGCGAGACCGGGCTCGCGGTGCTGGGGCAGCTGCGCGAACTGGCCGGCCGCGACCTGCCGGCCGTGGTGCTGAGCGGCGACACGTCGTCCATCGTCGGCAACCTGGCGGCCATCGAGCGCGTCAGGGTGCTGCGCAAGCCGGTGGACGCGGCGCAGCTCGTGAACGCCATGGAGGCGCTCTTCGGCGAATCGGGCTGAGCCGGCGGGGCGTACCGCCGCTGGCGGATGATCAGCGGGCCGTATCCGCCGCCGTCAGGCCGCCGCTGCTGCCGGCCGCGCGCAGCGCGTAGCGCTGCTCGGCGTAGGCGATGTCCTCGACCCAGAGGCGTGCGGCGCGTTTCTCGATCATCGGCCGGATCCAGCGGGCGAGCCCGAGGGCATAGCGGAAGCCCGGCCGGTCGGACGACGCGAGCGTTGCCTCGACGACGGCGCTGCGGCCGGCGCCGATGGGCGACGCGTGGGTCTCGACCACCGAGCCCTGGCCGTCACCGCGGACGATGGTCATCGTGATGCAGCGTGGGTCCGGGCAGTGGAAGCGGGCATCCACCTCGACGGCGTAGCGGCCGAAGGCGGCATAGGCCACGCGCACCGTGATCTCGTCCTCGCGTTGCTCGACGACCCGCAGGCGCTTGAACGAGTGCGGGTGGAAGTGCACGCCGTGCCAGGGGTCGAGGCGGTTCGCCACCACGTCCTGGGCGTCGCAGGCGGCCTCCATGCGGATGACGCCGCCAATGAAGGCGGCCGGCCGCGCGGGCAGGTAGGGTCGTTCGCTGGGCGTTTCGCCGCAGTCGTCGAGCCGGACCCACACCAGCACGCCGTCGTCGTGGACCGGCACGGTGCGCCACGACCCCATGGGCCGGTCACCGAGGGCCAGCCCATGCCACGGGCATACGATGAGCCCGTCGCGCGTACAGCCGGCGGCGAGCGAGGCACCCATGTGCGGGCACTCGTCCGGGGCGGCCATGAGGCCGGCCTTGCCGCGCCAGAAGACGAGCTGCCGGCCGGCCACCGGATAGCGTCGGGGCGTGTCGCCGAAGCGGTCGCTGGCGTCCACGACGAACCACGCGCCGCCCGGCAGGGCCAGCGCCTTCTGCAGGGCGTTGCCGATCCAGCGCGGGTCGGCCTGCTGCCAGTCGGGCAGCGTCGACACCGGGGGCAGGGGCGGCAGCGGCCGCCCGACCATGATGAGTTCACTCATGCCAGCAGACCCTTCACGGGTACGGACCAGAGGGGCTCGGGGCGCACGCCGGCGCCGTCGAGCAAGACGTTGGCGGCCAGGATGCCGGCGGCGCTGGCGCGCTCCATCAGCGCCGACGGGAACGGCAGCCGGACGAAGTCGCCCGCCAGCACGAGCCCCGGCAGCGGCGTGCGCACCGTCGGCCGCACGGCATGGCTGCCGGCGGCGAAGGACGGGCAGTCGCGGCGGTACAGGTAGCGGTCGTGCAGGATCGTGGCGCCGGCGGTCTCGGGGTAGAGCCGGTGGAGGCCTGCCAGCAGCTCGGCCTTCACGTCGGCCTCGGTGCGATGGTCGGGCAGGGCATAGGCGTGCAGTTCGACGACCGAGCCGCCCCGGGCCCTGTGCCAGTCGGCGCTCTCGTCTTCGCAGCGCTCGTAGACCGAGATGTTGTCGAGGCAGCCCACGGCCGCGGTGCCGGCGAAGGGCAGCCGGTCGGGCCGCACGGGCCGGTCGAGCCAGAGCCGCCACACGGCGAAGCCCAGCGTCGGCCGCGTACCCGTGAGCAGCGCGGCGAAGGCAGGATCCGCCAGCCCCGGCGACGCGGCCTGCAGGCGCTGCAGGCCCGGGACGTCGGCGGCGAGAACGAGCCAGTCGGCCGCCAGTGAGTCGCTGCCGGTATCGACCCGCCAGCCATTGCCGTCGCGATGGATCGCGGCGGCCGGCGTGCCGAGGCGGACCTCGGCGCCGAGCTGGCCCAGCAGCGCGAGCCACGGCGTGAAGATCGCCCGGCCGAAGGGCCGGTCGGCGATGTCGAACAGCAGCCCGTCCGGGTTGCCGGTGAAGTAGAAGTGGAACATCTGCAGCAGGTCGGCCGCACTCATCTCCTCCTGCGGGTTGAAGCAGGAGTGCGCGAACACGTGCAGCAGGCGCAGCCGCGCCTCGGACGGGAAGTTCAGCTGGTCGAGGTAGGCCTTCGAGGTCGTGCCACCCCAGCGGGCGTAGGTGCGCTCCGGGTCGTAGCGCAGCATCTCGAGCGCCGCCACCTTGTCGACCTTCAGCAGGTCGGGCAGGCGGATGGTCTCGGTGCGCCAGGTGAGCTTCGCCAGGTTCACCAGCGGCGAGCCGTCGAGCCCGGTGAAGGTCTCGGACCCGGTGGGCGTGATGATCGGGTAGTCCGGTGCGGCCCGCAGGAAGCCCAGCGCCGGATCGAGGCGCCGGAGCAGGGCGCGCAGGTTGTAGTACTGGCGGAAGAACGCGTGGAAGCCGCGCTCCATCTCGAAGCGCGTCCCGTCGGCGAGCTGGTCGGACCACGAGCCCACGCGGCCACCGGCGAAGGACTCCCGCTCGAGCACCGTCACGGCACAGCCGCGCTCGGCGAGGATCGTCGCGGCCGCGAGCCCGGCCAGGCCCGCGCCGACCACGACGGCGCGACGCCCGGCAGAGAGGCGGGGCGCGGTGCCGGTGAGGCCGGTCAGTGCTACGGGACGCATAGAGGCCGCGTATGGTACGCGAGATTGCGCGCGGGTCCCGGCTGCGCGCCCATGCGGGCAAGTACGTATCGCCGGCGGATCCCGCTCGTGGCGAAGCAGCGTGGTGCCGGTGGAGGGGGTCGAACCCACATGACCTTGCGGCCGCGGGATTTTGAGTCCCGTGCGTCTACCAATTCCGCCACACCGGCAGGGGGGCGAAGAATACTCCAGTTGCCGCCCGGCCGATCTGTTGCGGATTCTTGAGGCCGGTGGCGGCGGAGCACTCGCTACCATGCGGGTACCGATTCGAAGGAGCGCTGCCATGTCGATCCGTCCGCTGCTCGCCCTCCTGCTCTGCGTCGCCGTCGCGCCCGCCGTGGCGCAGCCTGCCTCGCCGCCCGTGGACGCCGACCCGGCGGCCGGCCACGCGATGCCCGCCCGGGCGGCGCTGGGCATCGGGCTCGCCGATCCCGGCACCATCGGCGCGACCCTCAAGGTCGATGGCCCGGTCGTCGCGAGCCTCGTGCCCGGCGGTGCCGCCGCGGCTGCCGGTCTCGCCGTGGGCGACGTCCTGCTCAGCATCAACGGCGAGCCGCTGGCGGCCGATGGCGCCGCCGCAGCCAACCGGCGGCTCGTGCGCTTCATGGAGTCGGTGAACCCGGGCGAGGAGCTGACCCTGCAGTACCGCCGGGGCGGCGCCAGGCCTGCCACCGCCAGGCTCGTGGCCCTGGCGGCGCCGATGCCGCCCCGGGCCTCGGGGCATGCCATGTCCGGGCACTGCCCGATGCACCCGGGCGGCGCCCGGTACCGCGGCGACCGGCACGGGCCGGCCGCCGGCGGGCTGCGCCTCGCCGACCTGACGCCAGGACTCGGCCGCTACTTCGGCACCGACGCCGGCGTGCTGGTGTTGCGGGCCGCGCCCGGCAACGCCTTCGGGCTCGAGGACGGCGACGTCATCCGCCGCATCGGCGGCCGCACGCCCGCCGACCGGCGCCATGCCCGGCGGATCCTGGCCTCCTACGCGCCGGGCGAGGCCGTCGTCATCGACATCCTGCGCGACCGCCGGGCCCGCGAGTTGAAGGCCACGCTGCCGGGGCCGGGGGCCGGCGCGAAATAGCGTGCGGCGACGCGGGCTGCGGGTACCATGCGCGCCCCATGGACCCCGCCGAGTTCCACGTCGACATCCCCGCCGGGCTGATCGCCGCCGAGCCGCTGCCCGAGCGGTCGGCGTCCCGGTTGCTGTACCTGCCGGCCGGGGGTGGACCCGTCGACCGGACGTTCCGCGACCTGCCGGACCTGCTGCGGCCCGGCGATCTCGTCGTGCTCAACGACACCCGCGTCGTGCCGGCCAGGCTCTACGGGCGCAAGGAGTCCGGCGGGCGCATCGAGCTGCTGCTTGAGCGGGTACCGGATCCGGCCGCGGCGCCCGACGTCGCGCTCGTCCAGCTGCGGTCGAGCCACGCGCCCAGGCCGGGGCAGCAGCTGGCCTTAGACGGTGGCATCGAGGCGCAGGTCATCGACCGCCAGGGCGAGTTCTTCGTGCTCCGGTTTGCCGAGCCGGTTCTCCCGGCCCTGGAGCGGGCCGGACACGTGCCGCTGCCGCCGTACATCGGCCGGCCCGACGTCGCCGCCGACCGCGAGCGCTACCAGACGGTCTTCAACGCCGTGCCCGGGTCCGTGGCGGCACCCACGGCCGGCCTGCACTTCGACGCGGCGGTGCTGGCCGCCCTGGCCGAGCGGGGCGTGGAGCGCGCGTCGGTCACGCTCCACGTGGGCGCCGGCACCTTCGCGCCGCTGCGGCCCCACCAGCTGAAGACGGGCCGCCTGCACGCCGAACGGCTGCTGGTGCCGCCCGCCACCTGCGCCGCGGTGGCGGCCTGCCGGGCCCGGGGCGGGCGCGTGGTCGCCGTGGGCACGACGGTCATGCGGTCGCTCGAGTCGGCGGCGGCCGGTGGCGAACTCCGGCCCTTCCACGGCGAGACGGACCTCTTCATCCGCCCGGGCTTCGACTTCCGGGTGGTCGACGTGCTGCTGACCAACTTCCACCTGTCCGGCTCGTCGCTGCTGATGCTGGTCTGCGCCTTCGCCGGCCGCGAGCGCATGCTCGGGGCCTACCGCCATGCGGTGGCGCAGGGCTACCGATTCTTCAGCTACGGCGACGCGTCGCTGCTGGAGCGCCATGCCGATGGCAACTGATGGTCCCGTGGCGCCGGCCTTCGCCCTGCTGGCGGCCGATGGCCCGGCGCGGCGCGGCCGGCTCCACCTGGCCCATGGCACGGTCGAGACGCCGGTCTTCATGCCGGTCGGCACCTACGGCACGGTGAAGTCCCTGACCCCGGAAGACCTCGAGTCCCTCGGTGCCGAGATCATCCTCGGCAACACCTTTCACCTGATGCTGCGGCCGGGAGAGGAGATCGTCGCGCGGCTCGGCGGGCTCCACGGGTTCATGCACTGGCAGCGCCCGATCCTGACGGACTCCGGCGGCTTCCAGGTGTGGAGCCTCGGCGCCGGACCGAAGGCCCGGGAGGCGGGGGTCGAGTTCCGGGCGCCCACCGACGGCAGCCTGGTGTTCCTGTCCCCCGAGCGCTCGATGGCCGTGCAGGCGGCGCTCGGCAGCGACATCCAGATGATCTTCGACGAGTGCACCACCTGGCCCGCGACGGCCGAGGAGGCGAGGCGGTCCATGGAGCTGTCGCTGCGCTGGGCGGCGCGCAGCCGTGAGGCCTTCGCGGCGGCGGGCCAGGACCGCCGGGCCGTCTTCGGCATCGTCCAGGGCGGCATGTACCCGGAGCTGCGGGCCGAGTCGCTGGCGGGCCTCGAGCCCCTCGGCTTCCACGGGCTCGCCATCGGCGGGCTGTCGGTGGGCGAGCCCGAGGCCGAGCGCCTGAAGGTGCTCGACGACCTGCTGCCGCGCATGCCCCGGGCCCTGCCGCGCTACCTGATGGGCGTGGGCACCCCGGCGGACATCGTCAAGGCCGTGGCCCGGGGCGTCGACATGTTCGATTGCGTCATGCCGACCCGGAACGCCCGCAACGGCTCGCTCTTCACCAGCGAGGGCGTGGTGCGCATCCGCAACGCCCGCTACCGCGACGACCCGGCGCCGCTGGACCCGGCCTGCGACTGCTACACCTGCCGGCACTACAGCCGGGCCTACCTGCGCCACCTCGACCAGTGCGGCGAGATGCTCGGCTCCCGGCTGAACACGATCCACAACCTGCACTACTACCTGCAGCTCATGGCACGGATCCGCCAGGCCATCGAGGCCGGCAATTTCGCGGCCTTCGCGGCGGATTTCCTGGCCCGGTACCGGCAGGATCCGCCGCCTGTGCAATAATGCCGCGATTTTTCGGGGCTCCGGGAGCCGTACATGGGCTTTTTCATCCAGGACGCATGGGCGCAGGGCGCCGCCGGGGCCGGCAGCGACCCGTGGCTCAGCCTGCTGCCGCTGGTCGTCATCTTCGTCGTCTTCTACTTCCTGCTCATCCGGCCGCAGCAGAAGCGCCAGAAGGAGCACCAGGACATGGTCAGCAAGCTGTCCGCCGGTGACGAGGTCGTGACGGCCGGCGGGGTCGTCGGCAAGGTGACCGAGGTCAAGGACAGCTTCGTCCGCGTCGAGATCGCCAATGGCGTCCAGGTCGTGGTCCAGCGCCACACCATCGGCGCCGTGGTCCCGCGCGGCACGCTCAAGAACATCTAGCCGGCAGCGCCGCCCGGCGCGCCCACAGCGACAGCCATGAACCGCTATCCCCTCTGGAAGAACGTCCTCGTTGCCATCGTCGTGCTGGTCGGCGCCATCGTGGCGCTGCCCAACGTCTTCGGCGACGAGCCGGCGCTGCAGGTCAGTCGCGCCAATGGCCAGCCGCTGGCCGAGTCTGAAGTCGCCCGGGTCGCCGAGCTGCTCGGCCGCGCCGAAGGCGAGGGTGCCGCGCCGCCCGTGGCCGGCGAAGAGGGCCGCGTGCTGGTGCGCTTCGCGACGGTCGACGAGCAGCTCAAGAAGGCCGACGAGCTGCGGCAGGGGCTCGGGCGCGACTACGTCGTGGCACTGACGCTGGCGTCGCGGACGCCGGCGTGGCTTCAGGCGATGGGGCTCAAGCCCGCGCCCCTGGGCCTCGACCTGCGCGGTGGCGTGCAGTTCCTCTTCGAGGTCGATGTGGCCTCGGCCGTGCGCCAGCGCCTCGATGCCTACGCGGCCGATTTCACGCGCGTGCTGCGCGACGCACGCATCCGCCGGTCCGTGGCGGTCGTCGGCAAGGAGGTCCAGGTACGGCTGCCCGATGCCGCCGACGCCGACCGTGCCGAGACGCTGATCCGCGAGCTGGACGCCGACGTTTCCATCGAGCGCCGCCCGGTGCCCGAGGGCGCGCTCCTCGTCGTGCAGATGACGCCGGACCAGGTCCGCGCCCGCCAGGACTTCGCGATCCAGCAGAACACCGTCACGCTCCGCAACCGCATCAACGAGCTCGGCGTCGCCGAGACCGTGGTGCAGCGGCAGGGCCTCGACCGCATCGTCGTGCAGCTGCCCGGCGTGCAGGACCCGGCCCAGGCCGAGCGGGTGCTGGGGGCGACGGCCACCCTCGAGTTCCGCCTCGTCTGCGACGACCAGAACGCCCTCGACGCCGAGCAGCGCGGCCGGGCTCCCGTCGGCTGCGAGCTGTTCAAGGACCGGGCCGGCAATCCGATCCTGCTCAAGCGCCGCACCATCGTCACCGGCGACCAGCTGGTCGACGCGAGCCAGGGCTTCGACCAGGGCATGCCGGCGGTCTTCGTGCGCCTCGACGGCAAGGGCGCCCGCTCCATGCTCGAGACCACCAAGGCCAACCTGCGCAAGCCCATGGCCGTGGTCTTCGTCGAGCAGAAGCGTGAGAAGAAAGAGGTCAACGGCCAGCCCGTCGAGGTGACCCGCGAGCAGCGGGAAGTGATCAACGTCGCCACGATCAACGGCGTGTTCAGCTCCAACTTCCAGATCACCGGCCTCGACGCCCTCGAGGCCCGCGACCTGGCCCTGCTGCTGCGGGCCGGCGCGCTGGCGGCGCCGATCTTCAAGGTCGAGGAGCGCACCGTCGGCCCGAGCCTCGGCCAGGAGAACATCGAGCGCGGCCTCATGGCCTTCCTCGTGGGCTTCGGCCTCGTCGCGGCCTTCATGTGGTTCTACTACCGCACCTTCGGGCTCATCGCGAATTTCGCGCTGCTCTTCAACGTCGTCTGCATCATGGCGCTGCTGTCGCTCCTCGGCGCCGCGCTGACGCTGCCCGGGATTGCCGGCATCGTGCTCACCATCGGCATGGCCGTCGACGCCAACGTGCTGATCCACGAGCGCATCCGCGAGGAGCTGCGGGCCGGCAACAGCATGCAGGCAAGCATCGCCGCCGGGTATGACCGGGCCTTCTCGACCATCGCCGACGCCAACATCACGACGCTGATCGCCGGCATCGTGCTGTTCGCCTTCGGCAACGGGCCGGTCAAGGGCTTCGCCGTGACGCTGTGCCTCGGCATCGCCACGTCCATGTACACGGCCATCGTCGGCAGCCGGGCCCTCATCAACTGGTTCTTCGGTGGCCGCAAGCTCGAGCGGCTGTCGGTCTGATCGCGGGGGTCCTGCAGATGGAACGTTTCACCGGTTTCGAGATCTTCCGCAAGCGCACGAGCATCGACTTCCTAGGCTTCCGCAAGGTCGCCGCCGTCCTGTCGGTGATCATGCTCGTCGGCTCCGTGGTGCTGCTGATTCCCGCCGTGCGGGGGCTCAACCTGAGCATCGACTTCACCGGCGGCGTGGTGCTGGAGCTCGGTTATCCGGCCGCGGCCGACCTCGACGGGATCCGCGAGCGGCTGGCCGGCAATGGCTTTGCCGATGCACAGGTGCAGAGCTTCGGCACCTCGCGCGATGTCCTGGTCCGCGTCCTGCCCCGGGAGGGCCGCGAGAACCAGCAGGTCGCCGCCGACATCCTGGACGTGCTGCGCGGCGCCGAGCCCGGCGTGGTCCTGCGCCGCACGGAGTTCGTCGGTCCCCAGGTGGGCGACGAGCTCACCGAGCAGGGGGCGCTCGCGCTGCTCTTCGCGCTGGGCGGCATCGCGCTCTACATCATGTTCCGCTTCCAGTGGAAGTTCTCGGTCGGCGCGATGGTCGCCACCATCCATGACCCGCTCATCACCGCCGGGCTCTTTGCGCTGTTCCAGGTGCCCTTCGACCTGGCGGTGCTGGCCGCGCTGCTCGCCATCATCGGCTATTCCGTCAACGACACCGTCGTCGTCTTCGACCGCATCCGCGAGAACTTCCGCCGGGTGCGCCGGGGCACGCCGGTCGAGATCATGAACCTGTCGATCAACGAGACGCTGTCGCGCACGCTGATGACGAGCTTCGTCACGGCGCTCGTGGTCGTTGCCATGCTGCTCTTCGGTGGCGAGGCCCTGCGGAGCTTCTCGCTGGCGCTGATCATCGGCATCCTGGTCGGCACCTACTCGTCGATCTTCGTCGCCAGCGCCGTGGCACTGGCGCTCGGCGCATCGCCGACGGACCTGATGCCGCCGAAGAAGGAGCAGGAAGAGATCGACGCGCTGCCCTGACGGGCAGCACCGCCGGGCCGTCAGGCGGCCGGCGGCGTCGCGTTGAGGTGGGGCAGCAGCAGGTCCCGCAGCGCGTCGTGGACCTTCGGCGACCCGGCCAGGATGTTGCCGGACTCCAGCACCGGCCCCGGCGTCAGGCCGGTCACGAGGCCCCCGGCCTCCTGCACCATCAGCAGGCCGGCGGCGATGTCCCAGCACTCCAGCCCGAACTCGAAGAAGCCATCGGTGCGCCCGGCGGCGAGGTAGGCCAGGTCGAGGGCCGCGGAGCCCGGCCGGCGGATGCCGGCCGTGTGCTGCATGACGTCCCGGAGCATGCCGAGGTACGGCGTCATCCACCGGACGTTGCTGCGGTAGGGGAAGCCGGTGCCGATGAGCGCGCCGTCGAGCTCGCGCCGCCCGCTGACCCGCACCCGCCGCCCGTCGAGCTGGACGCCCGAGCCGCGCAGCGTCGTGAAGAGCTCCTGCCGGACCGGGTCGTAGACGACGCCCGCCTCGAGCTGTCCCCGCCGTCGCAGCGCGATGGAGATGGCGAAGACCGGAAAGCCGTGGACGTAGTTGGTGGTTCCGTCGAGGGGGTCGATGATCCACTCGAACTCGCCGCTGCCGCTGCGGCCGCTTTCCTCGGCGAGCACCGCGTGGTCCGGGTAGCGCTCGCGGATCGTCGCGATGATGGCCTGCTCAGCGGCCTGGTCGACCTGGGTGACGAACTCGTTGCGCGCCTTCTCGCGCACCTCGAGTTCGTCGAGGCGGCGCTGGGCACGGATGGCGATCTCGCCGGCCTTGCGGGCGGCCTTCACGGCGGTGTTGAGGAATGCCTGCATGGGGGTCGGCCGGGCCAGAGGGCCGCGTATTGTACTGGCCGGGCGGGCTACAATCGACGCATGGGAGCCATTGCCGACATCCGTTTCGTGCTGTTCGGGCCGATGTACACCGGCAACATCGGCTCCGTGGCCCGGGCCATCAAGACCATGGGCTACCACGACCTGGTCATCGTCAACCCGCCGCCGGAGTTCCCCAACAACGAGGCCCGGCAGATGGCCTCGGCCGCCCAGGACGTGCTTGCCGGGGCGCGCATCGTCGGCACGCTGGCCGAGGCCGTGGCCGGCTGCGGCCTCGTGGTCGGCACCACCGCGCGCTACTTCCGCCTCGGGCTGCCGGAGCTCGATCCCCGCGAGTGCGCGGCGCAGCTGCTCTCGGCGGCCCGCGTGCAGCCGGCGGCCCTGGTCTTCGGTCCCGAGCGCTCGGGGCTCACCAACGCGGAACTCGACCTCTGCCACGCCATTGCGTACATCCCGGCGAATCCCGACTACGACTCGCTGAACCTGGCCCAGGCGGTGCAGGTGCTGGCCTACGAGTTGCGCATGGCCGAGCCCTTCAGCCGCACGCTGCCGCCACCCGAGTCGCCGCTGGCCCGGCCTGAAGACCTGCAGCTCTTCTACGACCACCTCGAGCGCGTGCTCCTCGGCAGCGGCTTCCTCGACCCGGGCAACCCGCGCCACCTCATGCGCCGCCTGCGCAGGCTCTTCAGCCGCGCGCGCCTCGACAGCAACGAGCTGAACATCCTGCGCGGCATCCTGAGTTCCGTGGCGCCCGGCTCCGGCGCGAACCCGGAGGCGGCCGCGCCCGCCGGTGAGACCGGGGCGGAGCCGCCTGCCACGCGGAGGGCCGGCGGCGCGGCCCCGTGAGCGGGCCCGCGGCCATCTACCTCGACCACGCGGCCAGCACGCCGGTGGAGCCGGCCGTGGCGGCGGCCATGGCCGCCGCGCTCACCGATCCGTCGCTGGTCGCCAACCCGTCCGCCGTCGGGCACGCCCCGGGCCGGGCCGCGGCAGCGGCCGTCGAGGCAGCCCGGGCCGAGGTCGCGGCGCTGATCGGCGCCACGCCCGCCGAGGTCGTTTTCACGTCGGGGGCCACGGAGTCCGACAACCTGGCGCTGCTCGGGGCCGCCCGGTTCCGGCGGGCCCGGGGGCGCCACATCATCACGTCGCTCGCCGAGCATCGGGCCGTCATCGAGGCTGCGCGGGTGCTGGAACGCGAGGGCTGGCGCGTGACCTGGCTGCGTCCGGGGCCGTCGGGCAGCGTGGAGCCTTCGGCCGTGGCGGAGGCCCTGCAGCCGGATACGACCCTCGTCTCGCTCATGTCCGTCAACAACGAGACCGGCGCGGTGACCGACGTTGCCACCATCGGTGCCCTGTGCCGGTCCCGGGGCGTGCTTTTCCACGTCGACGCTGCCCAGGCGGCGGCGCGGCTGCCCATCGACGTGCGCGCCCAGGCCATCGACCTGCTGTCGCTGTCGGGGCACAAGCTTTACGGCCCGAAGGGCATCGGGGCGCTCTTCATCGACCGCCAGCACGCGGGCCGGGTCGAGCCGCTGATGGTCGGCGGGGGGCAGGAGCGCGGGCTGCGCCCTGGTACCGTACCGACCCATCAGGTGATCGGTTTCGGCCTGGCCTGCCGGCTCGCCCGGGGGCGCGGGGCCGAGGACCGGCGCCGCGAACTGGCGCTGCGCGAGCGGCTTGCTGCGGCACTGCGGCCGGAGCCGGGGGTCAGCCTCAATGCCGAGGGGGCCGGCACGGCCGGGCACATCCTGTCGGTCAGCGTCGCCGGCGTCGAAGGGGAAAGCCTGTTCGCTGCCCTCGAACCCCTGGCCGTGGCCAGCGGCTCGGCCTGCGCGAGCCCCACCGGAGAGCCCTCGTACGTACTGCGCCTGCTGGGCCGGACCGCCGCCGAGGCGCAGGCTTCGGTCCGGTTCAGCTTCGGCCGGGGCACGACGGAGGTCGGCATTGACGCAGCGGCGGTGCACTTCCTCGCGGCTGTGCGCCGGCTGCGGGCCGAATCGCCGGCCACCGGTGATCCGGCGCCGGCCGGGGAGGGGCCGCTCATCCGGGGCACCGCGGGCTCTGCCGAGGCCGGGACCTGGGTGGCCGTGGCGGCCCGGGTAGAGGCCGGGCGTCTCGGGCCGCCCGACTTCCGGGTTTTCGGCTGCCCGGACGTCCGGGCTACCTGTGCGGCGCTGGCCCGCCAGCTCGCGGGGCAGCCGGTGGCGGCCCTCGCCGGGACCAATCCCCTGGCCGTCGCCGCGGGCCTCGGCGTGGCCCGGGCGAAGGCCGGCCGCCTGCTCGTGGTCCAGGACGCCTTGCGCAACTGCTTGGCGGATTGGGAAAATGGCCGTTTCCTGTCGGCCCCCGCGGAACCCTGACGTGGCCATCACCCTCACAGCGGCAGCGAAGCAGCGCGTCGTCACCTGGCTTTCGACCCAGGCGCCGGGCACGGCCTTCCGGATCGGCGTGCGCCGGACGGGCTGTTCGGGCCTGGCCTACGTGGTGGGCTACGAGGCCGCCCCCGGGCCTGCCGATACCGTGTTCGAGCAGGACGGCGTGCGCATCGTGGTCGACCGTGACGCGCTGCCCCTGATCGATGGCACCGAGGTGGACTATGTCCGCCAGGGCCTCAACGAGGCCTTCCGCTTCCGCAACCCGCAGGCCCGCGGTGAATGCGGCTGCGGCGAGAGTTTCACCGTCTGAACGTTTTCCACAGCCCCTGACCTGCAAGGACTCCCATGGCCCTCGAACGCACCCTTTCCATCATCAAGCCCGACGGCGTCGCCAAGAACCTCATCGGTGAGGTCTACCGGCGCTTCGAGCAGGCGGGCCTGCGCATCGTCGCGGCGCGCATGCTGCACCTGTCGACGTCCCAGGCCGAGGCGTTCTACGCCGTGCATCGCGAGCGGCCCTTCTACCGCGACCTGGTCAGCTACATGACGACCGGTCCCGTCATGGTGCAGGTGCTCGAGGGCGAGGGCGCCATCGACGCCAACCGCCGCATCATGGGCGCCACCGACCCGAAGAAGGCCGACGCCGGCACGATCCGCAAGGACTTCGCGGCCAGCATCGAGGAGAACGTCGTCCACGGCTCCGATGCTGCCGAGACGGCCCGGCAGGAGATCGCCTTCTTCTTCGCCGGCACCGACATCTGCCCGCGGACCCGCTGAGCCGGTGAGTGTGCCCGCCGACATGTCCGTCGCACCGCCAGCGGCCGGGGCCAGCCCCGGCCGCCTGGCGCTGCTCGGCCTGCCCAAGGCCGACCTCGAGGGCGTGTTCGCGGGCCTCGGCGAAAAGCCCTACCGCGCGCGGCAGCTGATGCGCTGGCTCTACGGCCGGCTGGTCACCGACCCCGCGCAGATGACCGACATGAGCCAGGCGCTGCGCGAGCAGCTCGCCGCCCGCTGCGACCTGGCCCTGCCGTCCATCGACGCCTGCCAGGAGGCGGCGGACGGCACGGTGAAGTGGCGGCTCGCGGCCGGCGACGGCCAGCTCATCGAGACCGTGTTCATCCCGGAGGAGGGGCGGGGCACCCTGTGCGTGTCTTCCCAGGTGGGTTGCGCCCTCGACTGCTCGTTCTGCGCGACCGGGCGACAGGGCTTCAACCGCAACCTCGGTGCCGCCGAGATCATCGGCCAGGTGGTGCTCGCGAGCCGTGAGCTCGGCCTCGTGGCCGGCCGGTCGCGAGTCACCAACGTGGTCTTCATGGGCATGGGCGAGCCGCTGGCGAACTTCCGGGCCGTCGTGCAGGCCTGCCGCGTGCTGGTCGACGACCTCGGCTTCCAGCTCTCGCGCCGGCGCGTGACCGTCAGCACGTCGGGGCTCGTGCCCCAGATCCGCCGCCTGCAGGCCGAGACGAACGTGGCGCTCGCCGTATCGCTGCATGCGCCCGACGACGAGCTGCGCAACGAGCTCGTGCCCATCAACCGCCGCCACCCCATCGCCGAGCTGCTCGAGGCCTGCTGGGAATACGCCGAGGCCACCTCCGCCGTCGGCATCACCTTCGAGTATACGATGCTCGCCGGCGTCAACGACAGCGAGGCCCAGGCCCGGCGCCTGGCCGGCCTGCTGGCGAACCGCCCGGCCAAGGTCAACCTGATTCCGTTCAACCCGTTCCCGGGCACGCGCTACCGGCGCTCGTCGCCCGAGGCCATCAACCGCTTCCGCCAGGTGCTGCTCGACCGGGGCATCATGACCATCACGCGCCGGACCCGGGGCGACGACATCGCCGCCGCCTGCGGCCAGCTCGCCGGCCAGGTGACGAACCGCGTGCGGGTGCCGCTCGGCAGCCGGCAGGTCGACGTCACATGGGCCGGTTGAGCGCAGGCCGGTGATGATCCCCGCATCCCTGCCGGCCTGGCGCCAGGCCCTGTCACTGCCTGCCGTCGTGGCGCTGGCCCTGATGCTCGCGGCCTGCGTCACGACCACGGCCGGCCGCACGACGTCGGCGCCGTCGGGCACGGACGCGGCCCAGTACAACCTGTCGCTGGGCGTCGGCTACCTGCGCCAGGGCAACCTGCAGGCGGCGAAGGACAAGCTCGAGCGCGCCATCGAGCAGGATCCCGGCCTCGCCACGGCCCACTCGGCCCTGGGCCTCGTCTACGAGCGGCTCGAGGACCTGGACGGCGCGGAGCGCCAGTACCGCCGTGCTGCACAGCTGGCGCCGGAGGATCCGGACGCGCAGAACGCCCTCGGCGTATTCCTGTGTTCGAAGCGCGGCAAGACCGCCGAGGCGCTGAAGGTCTTCGATCGCGCGCTGGCGATCCCGCTCTCGCGCAAGAACGTCAACCGGGCGGTGCTCTACACGAATGCGGGTACCTGCGCGAAGTACACCGACCTGCCCCGGGCCGAGGCGTACCTGCGGCGCGCCCTCGCCGAGAACCCGGATTACGCCGATGCGCTGCTCCAGCTGGCCGAGGTGACGCTGGCCGCCGGCAACGGCCTCGGCGCCCGGGCCTTCCTCGAGCGCAATCTCGCCGCGGCCGGGCCGACGCCTGCCGGCCTGCTGCTCGGCTACCGCATCGAGTCACAGCTGGGTGACGCCACGGCGGCGGCCCGCTACGCCGAGCGCCTGCGGGGCGAGTTCCCCACGGCGGCGGAGATCCCCGTCCTCGATGGCCTGCGGGCGGGACGGCCGGCGCCATGACCGAGTCCGCCCCAATGCCTGAGACGCCGCTGTCCCTGGGCGACCGGCTCCGTTCCGGGCGCCGGGCCCGCGCCCTGTCCCTGGAGCAGGCTGCCCAGGCCCTGCACCTCGAGGAGTCGCTCCTGGCGGCCCTCGAGGAGGAGCGCTTCGCCGTCGTCGGCGCGCCGGTCTTCGTTCGCGGCCACCTGCGGAACTACGCGCGCCTGCTCGGTCTCGACGAGGACGCCATCCTCGGGGCTTACCGCAGCGCCGATCCGTCCAGCGAGCTGGCCCCGCGGCTCGCCCGTGAGCGCGAGCGCCCGCTGGAGTCCCGCCCCGGTCCGCTGGCCCTGGCGGCCGCGGCCGCGGTGGTGGTGCTGGCGGTCGTTGCCTGGCTGATCAGCAGCGACGAGCCCGCGCCGCCGACGGTGGGACCGCCGCCGGCGCCGATCAGCGCACCACCGGTTCCGGCACCTGTGGCGCAGCCCGCCCAGCCGGTCCCCGATGCCGCTCCGGCCGCCGAGGCCGCCCCGGCCTCCGCTGCGGCGACGCCGCCACCGGCCGGCAGCGTCCGCATCGAGTTCATGTTCACCGAAGAGTCCTGGGTCCGCGTCGGTGCCGACGGGCGCTGGCTGGCCGACGGTGTCGAGAAGGCGGGCAGCACGCGGGTGATCGACGCCGTGCCGCCGGTCGAGGTCACGCTCGGCAACGCCGCCGGCGTGCGGCTGCGGGTCGACGGCGCGGACTACGGGCTGCCGGCCGGCGCCAGCAGTCCAGGCAGCAACGTGGCCCGCTTCCGCATCGACGGTCCTGCGGTGGCCGCCGTGCCGGCGACTCCCGCCGCGGCCCCGCTGCCCGGCCCGGCGACGACTCCCGCCGCGCCACCGGCACCCGACACCACCAACACCGCGCCCGTGGCCGGGCCTGCGGGCGGAGCCACCGAATGAACCAGGCGCTGCAGGCGATCCGCGGCATGTCCGACCTGCTGCCGGCCGACAGCGCCCGCTGGCAGGCCGTCGAGGGCGCCATCCGGCGCACGCTCGACGACTACGGCTACCGCGAGATCCGCGTGCCCATCGTCGAGCGTACCGAGCTCTTCCAGCGCTCCATCGGCGAAGTCACCGACATCGTCGAGAAGGAGATGTACACCTTCGACGACCGCAATGGCGTCTCGATCACGCTGCGGCCCGAGGCGACGGCCGGCATCGTGCGCGCGGCCATGGAGCATGGCCTGCTGCACAACCAGCGCCAGAAGCTCTGGTGCACCGGGCCCATGTTCCGCTATGAGAAGCCCCAGAAGGGCCGCTACCGCCAGTTCCACCAGTTCGACGTCGAGGCGCTGGGCTTCCCCGGCCCCGACATCGACGCCGAGATCATCGTGATGACGGCGCGGATCTTCCGCACCCTCGGCATCCGCCACGTCAGCCTGCAGCTCAACTCCCTCGGCAGCAGCGAGGACCGGGCCCGCTACCGCGCCGACCTGACGGAATATTTCCGGGCGCACCATGACGCGCTCGACGAGGACAGCCGCCGGCGCCTCGAACGCAACCCGCTGCGCATCCTCGACAGCAAGAACCCTGCCATGCAGGCGATCGTCGCCGGCGCCCCCCGGCTGACGGGTTACCTCGGCGACGACTCGGCGGCCCACTTCGCGGGGCTGCGGTCGCTGCTCGACGCGGCCGGCGTGGCCTACACCGTCAATCCGCGGCTCGTGCGCGGCCTCGACTACTACGGCCGTACTGTCTTCGAGTGGGTCACCGACCAGCTGGGCGCGCAGGGCGCGGTCTGCGCCGGCGGCCGGTATGATGGCCTCGTGGCGCACCTGGGCGGTGAGCCGACGCCGGCCATCGGGTTCGCCATCGGTCTCGAGCGGCTCGTCGAGCTGCACAGCCTGGCGGGCCATGCGGCAGCGGCCACCATCCCCGACGTGTACCTCGTCGCCGTGGGCGATGCGGCGCTGCTGGCCGGCCTGCGGCTCGCCGAGGACCTGCGCGAGGCGAGCCCGCCGCTGCGGGTCGAGTTCCACTGCGGCGGTGGCGGCTTCAAGGCGCAGATGCGCCGGGCCGACCGGAGCGGCGCGGCCGTGGCGGTGATCATCGGCGACGACGAAGTGCAGGCCGGAACCGCCGGCGTGAAGCCGCTGCGGGGCGACGCCGGCCAGGCCAGCGTGCCGCTGGCGGGCGTGGCCGACGCGGTCCGGCGCGCGCTGGCCGGCGTGGCCTGACGACAACCTCCCCTACAGGAAAGACCGAGCACCGTGGAAGACTTACTTACCGACCAGCAGCAGGCCGAAGTCGTCAAGAAGTGGCTGCGGGGCAACGGCCTGTGGCTCGCTGCCGGCGTCGTGCTCGGCGTCGCCGGCCTCTTCGGCTGGTTCCAGTGGCAGGACTACCAGCTGCGCCGGGCCGAGCAGGCGTCGGTGCTCTTCGACGAGTTCCGGGCGGCGGCCGCGAAGCCGGGCCTGGAGGACGCCGAACTCACCATGCAGAAGCTCAGCACCGAGTTCGCCGGCTCCGGCTACACGGACCAGGCGCGGCTCATCATGGCCCGGCTGTACCTCGACCGGAGCGATTCCGACAAGGCCGCCGACTACCTGCGCCAGGTGTCGACCGGCGCGGCCAACGAGGAGATCCGCCTGCTCGCGACGCTGCGCTACGCCCGGCTGCTGGTGTCGAAGGACTCGGCCGAGGAAGCCCTGAAGGCGCTCGCCATCAGCGTCCCGGCGGGCTGGGGACCGGCGTTCCATGCGGTGCGTGGCGACGTTTACTACGCTCTGGGCAAGCGCAACGAGGCCCGCAGCGAGTACGAGCAGGCGCTGAAGGTGGCGGAGACCCCGGGCCTCGACCGGGCCTACATCCAGGCCAAGCTCGACGACCTCGGCGGCCCGACCACGGCCCCCGCGGCGGCTCCTGCGCCCTGATGCCCGGCTGGCGCCGCCTCGCGATCCTGGCCGCCACCCTGTGGCTGGCCGGCTGCGCGCTCAAGAAGGACAAGCCCGAGGACCCGCCGGCGAAGCTGGCCGACATCGAGCCGACGCTGCGGATCGACGCGGCCTGGTCTGCCGGCATCGGCGATGGCACCAAGTTCCTGCGCCTCGGGCTCAGTCCCGACTCGGATGGCAGCCGTGTCTATGCGGCGAGCCACGATGGCATCGTCGCGGCCTATGACGCCACCAAGGGCCGCCGGCTGTGGCGCCGGAAGACGAAGCTGCCGCTGTCGGCCGGGCCCTCCACCGACGGCGAGCTGGTCGTCGCAGGTTCCGCCAACGGGGACGTGGTCGCATTGCGTGCCGACAACGGCCAGCAGGCGTGGCGCATCCAGGTGGCCAGCGAGGTGCTGGCGCCACCGGCCCTGGCCCGGGGCCTCGTCCTCGTCCGTACCGTCGACGGCAAGCTCACGGCGTTCCGCGCCACCGATGGCACCGAGGCCTGGTTCGTGCAGGAGCAGGTGCCGCGCCTGTCGGTGCGTGGCACAGCCGCGCCAGTGGTCGTCGGCAACGTGGTGGTCAGCGGCTTCGACAGCGGGCGCGTGGTGGCCCACGACATCACCGATGGCACCGAGGTCTGGCAGGCGACGGTCGATCCGCCCGCGGGGCGGAACGAGGTCGAGCGCCTGAAGGACGTCAACGCCACGGTGCGCGCCGTCGGCGAGGACATCTACGCCGTCGGCTACCAGGGGCGCCTGGCCGCGCTGGCGCTGGAGTCGGGCCAGATCCTGTGGGCGCTGGACATGTCGAGCCACAGCGGCCTGGCGGCCGACGCCAACGGCGTCTACGTCGCCGGAGCCGACGGCAGCCTCGCCGCCGTCCGGCGCACGACCGCGGCCGAGCTCTGGAAGGACGAGAGCCTGCGCAACCGCGACCTCTCTGCCCCCGCGGCGTTCCAGACCTCGGTGGTGGTCGGTGACTTCCAGGGCTTCGTCCACTGGTTCGATGCCACGACCGGAGAGCCCCAGGCCCGGGCGAAGGCCCGCGGCGGCCGCGTCGTCGGCACGCCGCTGGTCGTGAACGACCTCATCTACGTCCAGACCGAGGGCGGCAAGCTGACCGCCTTCAGCGCGCGCCCGCGCGCGCGCCGCTAGCCGCCTGCGGCCGACGCTGCCCATGGCCCTGCCGGTCTTTGCCATCGTCGGCCGTCCCAATGTCGGCAAGTCGACGCTGTTCAACGCCCTGACGGGCACGCGTGATGCCCTGGTGGCCGACTACCCCGGCCTGACGCGTGACCGGCTCTATGGCTACGCGGCGGGGCCGCAGGGCACCGCCATCGTTATCGACACCGGCGGACTGACCCGCGAAGCCGCGCCGCTGGCGGGCCAGGTGGCGAAGCAGGTGACGCTCGCCATCGGCGAGGCCGACGCCGTGGCGCTGGTGGTCGACGGCCGGTCGGGCCCGGTGCCCGAAGACGCCGCCATCGTCGATCTCGTGCGGCGCACCGGCAAGCCCGTGCTGCTCGTCGTCAACAAGGCCGAGGGACGGTCAGGCGGGGAGGCGGCCGCGGCCTTCTACGAGCTCGGTCTCGGCGACCCGCTGCCGGTGTCGGCCCTGCGGGGAGACCACCTCGACGACCTGCTGTCGGCCCTGCACGCACTCTGCCCGCCGAAGCCGGCCGAGGAGCCGGCGGCGGCGGGTCTTGCCGACGCCGTTCGCATCGCCGTCATCGGTCGCCCCAATGTCGGCAAGTCGACGCTGATCAACCGCTACCTCGGCGAGGAGCGGCTGCTGACCATGGACGAGGCGGGCACGACCCGCGACAGCGTGAGCGTCGCCTTCAGCCACGACGGCCACGACTTCGTCCTTGTCGATACCGCCGGCATCCGCCGGCGCGCGCGGGTCACCGAGACCATCGAGCGGTTCAGCGTCGTCAAGGCACTGCAGGCCATCGAGGCCGCCGACGCGGTCCTGGTGCTGCTGGACGCCCGCGACGGCGTCACCGAACAGGACATCTCGCTGCTCGGCCTCGTGCTGGAGCGCGGCCGGGCGCTCGCCATCGGCGTCAACAAGTGGGACGGGCTTGCGCCGGAGCAGCGGCAGCGCGTGCAGGAGGAGCTGGACCGCCGGCTGGACTTCCTCGAGTTCGCCGACCGGCACTTCATCTCGGCCCGCCACGGCACGGCCATCTACGACCTGCTGGCGAGCGGCCGGGCCGCCGCGCTGGCCGCGTCGCGGGAGCTGCCGACGCCGGCGCTGAACCAGGTGCTGAAGGACGCCGTCGCCGCGTACCCGACGCCCATCGCGAACCGCAGCCGGATCAAGCTGACCTATGCCCACCAGGGTGGCCGGCGGCCACCGCTCGTGGTCATCCACGGCAACCAGGTGACGGCGTTGCCCGAGAGCTACAAGCGGTACCTGGTGGGCTGCCTGCGCAAGGCCTTCCGCCTGCGCGGCACCCCGGTGCGCATCGAACTCCGCGCCGGCCGGAACCCCTTTGCCGGCAAGCGCAACACGCTGACCCCGCGGCAGATCAAGCGCCGGCGGCGCGTGCGCGGCGGGCGCTAGGGCGGCGATAACCATATAACGAATGGGTCGGGCCGGCCCGTGGGGCCGCGGCGCATAATCGCCGCCGGAGGCCCTGCCATGAACGCCCGCACGACCAAGCCTGTGCTGAACGTGGTCGCCGGCGCCGGCCCGGCGAGCGTTGCCGCGACCGGTGCCCGCAAGCTCTTCCAGCATCCCGGCCCCTTCGCCATGTTCCGGGGCGGCACCCTCGAGGGCCCCGTCCTCGCCTACGAGACCTGGGGCGAGCTCAATGCCGCCCGGGACAACGCCGTGCTGATCTTCACCGGCATGTCGCCGTCGGCCCACGCCGCGTCGTCGCCGGCCGATCCGTCGCCCGGCTGGTGGGAAGAGGTGGTGGGGCCGGGCCGGCCCATCGACACCCGGCGCTTCTTCGTCGTGTGCATGAACTCGCTGGGCAGCTGCTTCGGTTCCACGGGGCCTGCTTCCATCGACCCGCGCACCGGCCGGCCTTACCGCCTGAACTTCCCCGTGCTGTCCCTCGAGGACGTGGCCAGCGCCGGCCGCGCGCTGGTGGCGCACCTCGGCATCACGTCGCTGCACGCGCTCGTGGGGCCCAGCATGGGCGGCATGACCTCGCTGGCCTTCGCCATCCAGTTCCCGGGGCTTGCCCGCAACCTGCTGCTGCTCTCGACGGCGGCGCGCTCGCTGCCGTTCGCCATCGCGCTGCGCTCGCTGCAGCGGGAGATGATCCGCCGTGATCCCGACTGGCTGCACGGCGAGTACCCGCCGGGGGCCGGGCCCATCACCGGCATGCGGCTCGCCCGCAAGCTCGGCATGCTGACCTACCGCTCGGCGCGGGAGTGGGAGCAGCGCTTCGGGCGCGAGCGGGTCGAGGGCGAGCGCCAGGCCGGTGACGCCTTCGCCGTGGACTTCGAGGTGGAGGCCTACCTCGAGGCCCACGCGCAGAAGTTCACGGGCCAGTTCGACGCCAACTGCTACCTGTACCTTTCCCGCGCCAGCGACCTCTTCGACGTGGCCGACCACGGTGGCTCCCTCGAGGCGGGCCTGGCCCGGGTGCAGGCGGAGCGCGTCGGGGTGATCGGCGTCGAGACGGACTTCCTCTTCCCGCTGCACCAGCAGCAGGAGCTGGGGCGTCTGCTGGCGGCACCGGGACGCGAGGTGCAGCTCACCGAGCTGCCGTCGCTGCAGGGTCACGACGCGTTCCTCGTCGACATGGACCGCTTCCGGCCGCCCATCGCCGCGTTCTTCGCGCCCCGCTGAGCCGCCTTACTCGCCACCCTCCGGTGGCAGGACCTCGACGACCGTCGCGGTGACGCTGCCCCGGGCGAGCCGCGCGGTGACGGCGTCGCCCCGGCGCAGCGCGCCGGCGTCGCGCACCACCGTGCCGTCGGCCGCCAGGACGATGGCGTAGCCGCGTTCCAGCGTCTGCAACGGGCTGACGGCGTTGAGCCGTCCCGCGACGCCGGCCAGCGTCAGCCCCGTCGCCCGCAGCCGTGCCCGCAGGGCCAGGGTGAGCCGCGCCCGGCCGGCCTGCAGGCGGTCGCGGGTGACCGCGACGCGCAGCGCTGGCGAGGCCCGGTGCAGGCGGCGCTCGAGTCCCTGCCAGCGCAGCGCGTCGACCTGCAGCCGGCGGGCGAGGCTCCGCCGCAGGCGCTGGCCGAGTTCGTCGAGCCGCTGGGCCGATTGCCGCAGCCGGTAGCCGGGATCGGCGCGCCGCAGCCTGGCCGTGATGGTGGCGAGCTTTCGCTGCTCCGCCAGCAGCCGACGCCGGACGGCCGCCTGGCTGCGGGCGGCCAGGCGTTCGACCCGGCGTGCCCACTCACTGCTGTCCGGAACCACGAGCTCGGCGGCGCCGGAGGGCGTCGGTGCCCGCAGGTCGGCGGCGAGATCCGCGAGGGTCACGTCGATCTCGTGGCCCACGCCCGACACCACGGGGATCGGCGAGGCGGCGATGGCGCGGGCGACGATCTCCTCGTTGAAGGCCCACAGGTCCTCCAGGGAGCCGCCCCCGCGGGCGACGATGAGCACGTCGCACTCGGCCCGCGCGGCCGCCGTCTCCAGGGCCGCGACGATCTCGTGTTTCGCGCCTTCCCCCTGGACCGCGACGGGATACAGCACCACCGGCACCGCGGCAAAGCGCCGCCGCAGGACGTTGAGGACGTCGCGGATCGCCGCACCCGTCGGCGAGGTGATGACGCCGATGCAGCGGGGCAGGGCGGGCAGCGGCCGCTTGCGCTCCGGGGCGAACAGGCCCTCGGCCGTGAGCCGGGCGATGAGGGCCTCGAGCCGCTGGCGGAGCAGGCCGTCGCCCGCCGCCTCGAGGTGCTCCAGGATCAGCTGGAAGTCGCCCCGCGGCTCGTAGAGGCTCACGCGGCCATGGCCGAGCACCGTCTGCCCGTTGGCCGGCGCGAACCGGACGCCGCGGTTGGCGCCGCGGAACATCACGCAGCGGACCTGGGCCTGCTCGTCCTTCAGCGTCAGGTACCAGTGGCCCGATGCCGGGCGCGCCAGGTTCGAGACCTCGCCGCTGATCCAGACCGCCGGCAGGTCGCCCTCCAGCAGCCGGCGCGCCATGCGGTTCAGCTCCGAGACGCTGAGCGCGCGCTCGGGCCGGGCGCCGTTGGCGGCGCTGCGGGGGGCTGGCCAGTCGCCGGGCGGGCGGGGCATGGGGCGGTGCGGTGGCGGGCGGGGCGGGCAGTTTACGCGGTCGGCCGGGCCGCGTACCATTTCAAACCCGTGGCCGCAGCGTCCCATGGCCCGGGCTTACCTGCCGGGCAAAAGGGAAGTATGCGACTCAGCCACGACGCCCTCACCTTCGACGACGTACTGCTGCAGCCCGCCTACTCGGAGCTCCTGCCCCGGGAAGCCGACCTGCAGACCCGCGTCACGCGCGGCATCGTCCTCAACATCCCGCTGCTGTCCGCCGCCATGGACACGGTCACCGAGGCCCGCCTCGCCATCACCCTGGCGCAGGAAGGGGGCCTCGGCATCATCCACAAGAACATGACGCCCGAGGCGCAGGCCGCCGAGGTCGCCCGGGTCAAGAAGTACGAGAGCGGCATCGTCAGCGACCCCATCACCGTGTCGCCCGAGCAGACCGTGGGCGAAGTGCTCTCCATCACCCGTGCCCGGGGCTTCTCCGGCATGCCGGTGGTGGAGAAGGGCCGGACGGTCGGCATCGTCACGAACCGCGACCTGCGCTTCGAGACGCGGCTCGACGCCCCGGTGTCGCTGGTCATGACGCCGAAGGAGCGGCTGGTCACGGTGCGCGAGGGCGCCGACAAGAACGAGGTCCTCGACCTGCTGCAGAAGCACCGCATCGAGAAGGTGCTGGTGGTGAACGACCAGTTCCAGCTGCGCGGCATGATCACCGCGAAGGACTTCCAGAAGGCCAAGGACTACCCGCTGGCCTGCAAGGACCCCCGCGGCGCGCTGCGCGTCGGCGCCGCCGTCGGCACCGGCGGTGACACGCCGCTGCGCGTGAAGCTGCTCATCGAGGCGGGCGTCGACGTGCTCGTCGTCGATACCGCCCACGGCCATTCGAAGGGCGTGCTGGACCGCGTGCGCGCCATCAAGCGCGAATACCCCGACGTGCAGGTCATCGGCGGCAACATCGCCACCGGCGAGGCCGCCAAGGCGCTGGTGGCTGCCGGCGCCGACGGCGTGAAGGTGGGCGTCGGTCCCGGCTCCATCTGCACGACACGCATCGTCTCCGGCGTCGGCGTGCCGCAGATCTCGGCCGTGGCCGAGGTGGCCGACGCGCTGGCCGGCACCGACGTGCCGCTCATCGCCGACGGCGGCATCCGTTATTCCGGCGACCTGGCCAAGGCCATCGCGGCGGGCGCCTACTGCACCATGATCGGCGGGCTCTTCGCCGGCACCGAGGAGGCGCCGGGCGACGTCGAGCTGTACCAGGGGCGCTCGTACAAGTCGTACCGGGGCATGGGTTCGCTGGGCGCCATGGCCCAGCGGCACGGCTCCGCCGACCGCTACTTCCAGGACGCCAGCGAAGAGCTCGAAAAGCTCGTGCCCGAGGGCATCGAGGGCCGCGTGCCGTACAAGGGCACCCTCGTCGCCATCGTCCACCAGCTCGTCGGCGGCCTGCGGGCGGCCATGGGCTACACCGGCTGCCGCAACATCACCGAGATGCGCACGCTGCCGAAGTTCGTGCGCATCACCGGCGCGGGCATCCGCGAGAGCCACGTCCACGACGTGATGATCACCAAGGAACCGCCGAACTACCGGACCGAGCTGTGAGCGCCGCAGTGGCCGGGACCGGCACGGCGCCCGCCGAGCGGCGCATCCTGATCCTCGATTTCGGCTCGCAGTACACGCAGCTCATCGCGCGGCGTGTGCGCGAGGCGGGCGTCTACAGCGAGCTGCTGCCCTGGGACGCGAGCGACGCCGAGATCCGGGCCTTTGCGCCGGCTGGCATCATCCTCTCTGGCGGGCCCGAGTCCGTCGTGCCGGGCGCTGGCGACGTGACGCCGGTGATCCCGCCCGAGGTCTTCGCCCTCGGCGTGCCGGTGCTCGGCATCTGCTACGGCATGCAGGCCATGGCAGCCCAGCTCGGCGGCGCCGTCGAGGCGAGCAGCCACCGGGAGTTCGGCCTGGCGGTCGTCAACCCCGCGGCGTCGAACCGGCTGCTCGACGGCCTCGCCGGGGCCCGCAACCCCGATGGGGTGCCGGCCATGAACGTCTGGATGAGCCACGGCGACCGGGTGGCACGGCTGCCGCCGGGGTTCACCGCCATCGCCAGCACGCCGAACGCGCCCTGCGCCGGCATGGCCGACGAGTCGCGCTGCTACTACGGCCTGCAGTTCCACCCCGAGGTCACCCACACCGAGCAGGGCCAGCAGATCCTCGAGCGCTTCGTGCGCGACATCTGCGGCTGCCCGGACACCTGGCGGCCCGGCAACATCATCGCCAGCCACGTCGAGGGCGTGCGGGCCCGGGTCGGCAAGGGGCGCGTGCTGCTCGGCCTCTCCGGCGGCGTCGATTCCTCCGTCGTGGCGGCGCTGCTGCACCGGTCCATCGGTGACCAGCTGGTCTGCGTCTTCGTCGACACCGGGCTGCTGCGCCAGGACGAGGGCGACCAGGTCATGGCCGTGTTCGCGAAGCACCTCGGCGTGCGGGTGATCCGCGTCAACGCCGAGGCGCGGTTCCTCACGGCGCTGGCCGGCGTCACCGACCCGGAGGCCAAGCGCAAGATCATCGGCCGGCTCTTCGTCGAGGTCTTCGACGAGGAGGCCGCGAAGATCGACGGCGTCGGGTGGCTGGCCCAGGGCACCATCTACCCCGACGTCATCGAGTCGGCGGGCTCGCGCACCGGCAAGGCCCACGTCATCAAGTCCCACCACAACGTCGGCGGCCTGCCCGAGCACATGAAGCTCAAGCTCGTCGAGCCGCTGCGTGACCTCTTCAAGGACGAGGTGCGCCGCATCGGCGTCGAGCTCGGCCTGCCGGCGGAGATGGTCTACCGCCACCCGTTCCCGGGCCCGGGCCTCGGCGTTCGCATCCTCGGCGAGGTCCGCAAGGAGTTCGCCGACCTGCTGCGCAAGGCCGACGCCATCTACATCGACGAGCTGCGTGCCCAGGGGCTCTACGACCAGGTGAGCCAGGCCTTCGCTGTGTTCCTGCCGGTGAAGTCCGTCGGCGTCATGGGCGACGGGCGGCGCTACGACTATGTCGTGGCGCTCCGCGCCGTCGAGACCATCGACTTCATGACGGCCCGCTGGGCGAGGCTCCCCTACGACTTCCTCGACCACGTCTCGCGCCGGATCATCAACGAGGTGCCCGGCATCTCGCGGGTGACCTACGACATCTCCGGCAAGCCGCCGGCCACGATCGAGTGGGAGTGATTAGGTGCCTTTCGCGGTCTATCCGCGACCCACGAAATAGTAACCTAAGTCACTGAATAATAATAAATAACCTTTCTGAGCCTATCGCCATCTATCGGCACCAAGCGGCCCAATCTGACGGTAAAACTGACGGTATGGGTTTCCGGCACGCCAAAATGACCTGATATTTACCGTCACACGGTTGACGGTAAGGCAGACAAAGAAACTGCAGAATTTCAGGGAAAAAATGCCAGAAACCCGTGATTTCCGCGGTGCGGATTGAGAGAAACAGGTTTCTGACGGTAAAATTGGGGCCGCGCCAGAACGGGGGCCCGCCATGCTTACCGACATCGCCCTGAAGAAGCTCAAACCCCGGGAAAAGCCGTACAAAGTGACGGACCGGGATGGGATGTACGTGACGGTCTCGCCGGCCGGGACGATCACGTTCCGGTTCGACTACCGGATCAGCAACAGGCGCGAGACCCTCACCTTGGGGCGCTACGGCCCGGCGGGGCTCTCCCTGTCCGCCGCCCGCGAGAAGTGCATCGCTGCCCGGAACACGCTCGCCCAGGGGCACTCACCGGCCCGGGTGAAGCAGCGGGAGAAGCGCCAGCTGGCAGCCGCCCAGACACTGGGCCAGTTCGCCACGAAGTGGCTGGACGAGGGCCCGATGGCGGAGAGCACCCGCACCATGCGCAAGGGTATCTACCGGCGCGAGGTCGAACCCGAACTCTCGAACCGCCTGCTGCCGGAGGTGTCGTCGGACGACGTGCGCATCCTGTGCCTCAAGATCAAGAACCGGGGGTCGCCCGCGACAGCGATCCACGTCCGGGACATCGTGAAGGGCATCTACAACTTCGCGAACCTGCACGGGCACAAGGTGCCGAACCCGGCCAACGAGGTGGCGCCGACATCCATCGCCACGTTCAAGCCGCGCGAACGTGCGCTCAGCCCCGAGGAGATCCGGATCGCGTTCACGCTGATCGACAAGGTGTCGTTCGCTCATATCCACCGCCTGGCGCTGCGGATGATCCTGCTGACCCTGGTGCGCAAGAGCGAGCTGGCGAAGGCGATGTGGAGCGAGATCGACTTCGACAAGGGCATCTGGACGATTCCGAAGGAACGCATGAAGGCGCGCCGGCCGCACAGCGTCTATCTGTCGCGCCAGGCGCTGGAGATCTTCACCGCGCTGAAGCTGATGGCCGGAAGCTCGCCCTACGTATTCCCGTCCCGTTATGACGCCGATGTTCACATCGCCGCGAGCACGCTCAATCGCGTCACGTCGCAGATTGCCGAGAAGGCCAAGGCGGAGAATCTGCCGCTGGAGATGTTCACGGTTCACGACCTGCGCCGGACCGGCTCGACAATCCTCAACGAGATGGGCTTCAACCGCGACTGGATCGAGAAGGCGCTCGCGCACGAGCGCAACGAGTCATCGCGCGGCACGTACAACCGCGCCCAGTACGCCGAGCAGCGGCGGCACATGCTGCAGGAATGGGCGGACATGATCGACGCGTGGGTGGCGGGCAATACGCACACGCCGGTACTGCTGCCATCGTCGATGAAGGTGATCGCGGCGCAGGCACTGACATAGCCAAATCATTGTTCCGCTGGCTGGCAGTCAATTCTGGCGCTGATTGCTAGCAGGCGTGCGCGGTGGTTCTTATCCGAGCCAGCGCCGTAGCCAGTCTTTCAAGCCACCTTTCTCCGGAGACGCCGGCTTGCCATCGAAGTGCCGCTCGCGTTCCTGTCGATCCCATTCCTTGCCATCCTGAATCTGCTTCTTCGACCACTTGGCCGCCCACGCAACGGTCCCGTGTCGTATGAAGTAGTGCGACTGACACGGCAAGTTCCATGAGCCAATGGACGGCTGGAGGGTCGGCTTGCCTTCCGATTCGGCGTATCGCCAGCCCCCTGGCTTCAGCGGAGTCACAATCGTGCTTCCGCAGCCACAGCAGCAGAGATGAGATGCCGTCGCGTACTTCTTGGAGACGTAGAGGACGCCCGACGAGAGCGCCCGCGGGATGAACTCGACGTGCTGAACAGATACGACCTCAATCCGACTCATGATCAACGTCCGTAGTGACGAGGTTCGATCGAACCGTGTAAAGGAGCTGCCGCTCTCGCGCCGTATCCTGGTAGAAGCCCATCAGCTTCTTCCACTTCTGGACTGCCAGGGTGGCGTTAAGCATGTTCAGGTCAGCTACTTGGATGTTGCGCTCATACAGATCCGTCGCCGTCGAGCCATCGAGCGACATGTTTGCACGCGCGGCCAACCGATTGTCAGCCTGGCTCGTTGTCACGCGCAGGATTCCGCCGATCGTTGCGTTGGTTTCGAATAGGCCCATCCCGACGTCGATGAACGTGATACCGAAGTCCTCCAGGCTCTGAACAATCAAGCGCTTTGCGGGATTCGCATCGATGCAAAGGAATACGAATCCCATGCCACGGAGAGAATCGACGTTCGTTGAGTCGATGTACTGCGGGTGAGCAACGACGCGCTTGTGAAGCGCTGAGTACCGCGCCCGAAGGTAATCCACTTTGTAGGGCTGAGCCCTAAGCTCCTCTATAGACGCCGCCCCTGGCGCACGAAATGCGTTATGCGACGAGAAGACATCGCCGTCGAAGAGGTGAATCTCGTTCACCGGCGTCTTGGCCACTAGATCGAGAACATATGAACCTGTTCCCCCAGTACCTACAATCGCCACCCGTTCAACAGCGAGCTTCGCCGTGATCATGTTGATCTCGGCCCGCGCCGAGGCGGTGTCCAAGTAGCAGAAGGGCGAGGTGTCGTCGTCCGGAGGCACGACTCGCCTCGTCAATGGCGTTGCGTCAGGCTCAATCGCTGCAGCGTGGGAGCAGATGTATGACGTGTATGTCTGGATCTTCCGCGTATGACTCGGATACTGCCCCGAGGTGGGTTTGGCCGAGAACTGAAACGATGTCGTCCGAGTTGGCGTGATCTGCTGTGCATGCGGTGACGCGCCAAAAGACGCGACGGGCTGGCCATCGCGCGTATGCGGCATTTCCCCTGCGAAGAAGACGACATGTGTATCCGGCGGGCCAACCACATCCCCGCCAATCACGATGGGCGCGACGATAATTCCATCGCGACGGACAGTTCCCGTTGCCGTGACGTACGGAATGTCCTCGACGACGAGGTTCGCTCCTGAGATCCCGACGGCGTAGCCTTCGTCCCTCAGTGCGCGAAGGTCGTCATTACGATCGATTAGTGGGTGTGACATCGAAGATCGTGCCGTGCTTCTTGACCGTTACGGAGCCGCCACTCGCCAGCGTTCCCTTTTTCGGGTGCTGCGCGTGTTCAAAAGTGACCGCGTACTCCGGCGTTACCGGCTGCCCCGGAAAGGCGAGCGTCACGACCTTGTCGTAGGTGACGACTTCGCCGGCGACCTCATGTTCGGTGCCGTTGATTACGATGACGAACTCTTTGTCTCGACTCATGCCAGGAACCTCCTGTCGCTATTCGGGTCCGCCGCCCGGCGCGCCCTGCACCTAAGAATACCGGTGCCGTCGAGAACATCAACGGAACGCTCAGTACCATTTGGGTATTGTGAGTAACCTATGGTACGGTACAGACCATCAGTTCTCGTGGGTGCCCGGAAGGGTGCCGTCGCCGATGACGATGAAGAAATCCACCGGTACACTTCTCACCGATGACGCATCAACCGAGCGGGAGATACGGCAGGCCATCGGCGCGCGGATCGCTGAGCTTCGCAGGAAGCGAAAGCTCAGCGCGCGCCTGGTCGGTGAGAAGCTGGGGATCTCCCGGGAAGCGGTTACGCACATTGAGAACGGACGGAACAACATCACAGCGTTGTCGTTATGGAAGTTGGCAACGCTCTTCCACTGCAACATCCAAGACTTTTTTCCTGACGTTCCCGATGGCTTCGGGCTCACAAAGGTTGATACCGACAAGATCGCCCAAGAGGGCGGTCAGAAAGCAGCCAATTGGGCGAAGAGCCTTTTTGGCGGCAAGTCGTAGAACACTATGCTGATAGAAAAGATTGAACAGGAAGCTGAGCGCGTGCTCAGCGAACTTGGGATCACCAAGGTTCCGACCCCCGTTGAAGATATCGCGCTACGACTGGGCATGCGGATAAGCCGTGCGCCGAGTAGCGACTTCTCTGGGCTGCTACTGCGCAAGGATGGGAAAGCCCTCATCGGCGTAAACAGCCAGGAGCCTCTCGTTCGTCAGCGCTTCACTATTGCGCACGAAATTGGCCATTTTCTGCTTCATCCGCAGCAGGACGCATTCGTGGATTTTAGGAAGTCCCGGAATGCGGACGAAGCGCGGCCGCCGCGCGAGCGTCAGGCCGACATGTTTGCCGCTGCGCTTTTGATGCCCAGGGGGCCGCTACTTTTAGATTTTCGGAAGCTCGCGAAAGATGGCGACACAAGTCGTGTCATTCCCGTCCTCGCTACGAAATACTCGGTTAGCGCTGAGGCGATGCGCTTCAGATTGATTAACCTGAACTCTCTTGTGCGCTAGGTGGCTTCTAACGACCTGCCACATCGACGGGCCTGACCTTTCTCTGGCAAACATTGGGATCTGGGGCGCGGCGCATTTCGCCGGCATGGCATGCAGCTCGTCGCGCAGTCAGCCACTGTTCGACTTCGGCGAGATCCCACACCACGCATTTTGAAGTCAAATAGAATCGCCGTGGAAACTCGCCGCGGCGTTCCATCTCGTAGATGGTGGTATCCGCGAGCGGAACAATCTTCCGCAGCTCGCGGCGACGCACAGCACGCTGGCAGATCCCGCCTCCGTTTGCAGCCGGAACCGACGTTGAAGAACTCACAGTTGTTCCCTTCCACTGGAATGGCAACGCCGATATTCGTCGAGTGACGTGCGGTTCGGCCGGACCTGAAGCGGCAGGCATATCTGCTTGGGTCTCGTGTGGTGACGATGCCGTGTGGTGCGCGGTCGATCTGCTTCGATCGCCATGTTCTGCGTCAGCCAGTCGAGCACGTCGGCCCGATGCCAGCCCACCGGCTTTCCACAGTGCGTGCGCTGCTTCGGGAATCGCCCGAGGACTGCGAGGCCGAGCAGCAGCCAGCGCGGGCGACGGGTCAGGCGCGAAATCTCGCTCGCGCTCAGTAGCGCGCGCAGGTCCGGGAGCGGTTCGTTGACCCACCGAGGCAGGCGAAGGTCCTGCGACGTTCGAATGATCGGCGGTGCGACAGGGGAGCTTTCATTTGTAGAACGGGTATCCATGCTCTTGCCTCATCTACGTGACGTGATGGGGTCAAGAATGCGGAGGCGAGTCGCGAAAAGCAGCGCAGGGATTCAGGGAAGAGATGGATCAAACGCTGCCCGAGTCGACTGCGCGATCAAGGGTCGTTCAAGGTTTTCCGGTGAAGTACCTGAGAAACTCTTCCACTCACGGTCGAGGACGCGCGGCGAGAAATGCCGTGAGCTGCTCGTAGTCGGCAGCACGCTTCGCTGCAGATCGCTGGCCCAGATTCGCTAGCTTGCGACGCACGCCGGGCAGGTCGGCCGCATGCGGCAGTTCGATGAGACGGAAGTCCGGCGCTTCTCGCTCGATGGATTCGAGGAACGCTCGCGAGGGAACATCGAGAAGTTCGGCGATGCGCTGGAGGAGTCGTGCCCGCACATCGAGTAGCGCCTCGGCGGTTACCGGTTCTGCCGTCATGCCCGCGAAATGCGCATTGAATATCTGGTCGAAATCGCGAGGCGCCTGCGGCGACAGCATTTCCGCAGCAGGCTTTGAGCTGCAGGTGAGGTACACGAGGAACGTTCGCCACAGGCGTTCATCGAGCCGCCCTCCATCGAGAAGCGGCTGCAGGTCGAAGAGATCGCGGGGATGCTGGCGCGATAGTGCGGCGGAGAGCTTTCCCGCATAGAGATCCGCGAAGTCGAGCACCTGCATCTCGGCGAATCCGAAGTTATGCTCGACACCAGGGCGTACGCGCATGGTCCGAACCGGATGGACAGTGCCGCGCATCACCGGCGTCGTCTCGATCTGCACGCGCGCGCGGTTGCGGCTTGCGATCAGGCGATGGACGCCCGTCGCTTTGGTACCGCTGGTCTGTACCTGCAGTCGCAACGGTCCGGTGCGCAGTCGCTCACCCATGGCTTCCAGCGCTGCGGAGATATCGCGCACATCGCTTTCGAAATCGCCAACGGGCAGCCAGGTCAGATCGATATCGACGGAGAGGCGCGGGAGGTCGTGCTCGAAGAGGTTGATCGCCGTGCCGCCCTTCAGCGCAAAGCGCTTCTCCTCCGCCAGCGTCGGCAGAATCTCGACCAGCAGCTTCACGCGCTCGGCGTAGCGGTTATCCCAGTTGTTCATCGAGATCCGCGGGCAGCGTTATCTGATACTTGGCGTTCAGCTTGCCGCCTGGGACGAGGACGCGCTTGCCGTTGCCGAGATTCACGTTCTGCAAGCGCACGTGTGCCAGCCATGCGTGACGATGCCGGTCTGCAAGGGCGAGGAACAGCCGCTTTGCCTTGACGCTGTCGCAATGCTCCAGCAATGCGCTGACGAGCTGCGGCCGGAGCGTGGCGAGTCCCTGCATCAGGGCATTGGCTTCGTGCACGAGCGCGCTGTCTGGTGTCTCGTCGCACAGTTCCAGTATTGCCCGCTCGGGAGTGGAGAACACGACGCCGGCCGCGTTGGTGTCGTCGGTCGCGCGTTCGAGCCCCCGTGCATTCAGGGTGCCGTCGGGCGTGTCGGTGCCGAAGGAGAGCGCCGGCCAGTCGAACGGCCCTTTGCCGCATGCCTGCACGCGCTCGCGGAGCGGGAGCTTCCCTGCCCAGGCTGGCAGCTTCGCCGGGCCATACAGGGTCAGGGTCGCGGACTCGCCAAGGCGCAGGTAGTGCTCATGGCCCTGGCGGGCCAGCGCATATCGGCCGCCGACGTGCAGGGGCAGCTGCTCCAGGCGCTGCAGGGCTCTCAGGAGCCCCTCCCAGGTCGGTTTGCCGCCTTTGCGGAGGTAGACTCCACGCGTAGGCGACTGCAGCCAGCCGCTCGCCATGTAGCGGGCGACGAGGTTGCTGGGGTATCCATGGGCGCGCAGCCACCGGCTGGAGACCAGGGTCGTATCCCCGAGGGTCTCCAGGAGCCGGTTTAGCTTTTCGTTCTTTGAGTCACCCATGGTGACTAAAATAGGCATTCCGTAAACCATTGACAAGTCGAGGTTTATGGAATGTGATTTATAGTCACTATCAGTGACTATTTCGTGCGGTAACCGACCCGGGAGGCAGGCATGGCGCAGATTCATCCCGCCCTGGGCGCATCGGCCCGGATGACCTGGAAAGTCGTGTCTTTCCCGCTGATTGCCGGCCTGCTGCTGCTGAAGCCGATCGTGGACGCCCTCTGCGCCTTTGTGCTGGTTTTCGGTCTGGTGGCGGCTGTTGCCTTCGAGCTGTCGGCCGTGGGTCCGCGGTTTCCGTTCCTGCAGGTTGCCGCGATGGCGCTGGGCTTCGGCCTGTTTGCCGCCCTGTACCACCTCGTCCTGATGATTCTGGTCAGGGATTAGCAGAGCGTCTACCGCGGCAACCCGAACAGACTTCGCGTCGCCGCGCCCACTTGTCGATCAGCATGGCGCTCTGGCAGTGGAGGCATCGAAACAGCTCGATGTCCTCTGAACTCGCCGCGCCCCGCGCCAGCAGCGCGGCCTGGTCGAACTCCATGTCCGCGGTTGGCTCCCACTCGCGGAAGATTTCGAAGGCTGTGCACAGCCGCTCGCCGTTCTCCAGCCCCGGCTGAAGGTCCCATGACTTGCCATGCGGCATGAAGCGTTGGCACAGCGCCTGATGAATGCTGATGAAGACGGTCGCGTGACTCAGGCGCACGGAGGAGCGGAAGAACGGTTGAAAGGAAGTCGGTGCCGGTCCGCGGAATCCGTCGCCGGCATCGGGGAGCCAGCGACGCTTGAGGGTGATGAGCCGATCAGGTGTGAGCCCGCTCCAATCGCAGGCGGTCTGCGCACGGGCGCCGTGCGACAAGAGCCGCAGACCCAGTTGAATCCTCCGGTAGTAGCGGTCGAACCGCGCGTCGCCGCTGGTGGTGTCCATAGGTCAACCTGCTGAAGTTTCTGCCACAAATGCCCCAGAAACCTGAGGGCGTTTCCGCCGTGACGGCTCCCAACAATGCCATTTTGTGTGGGAGATCTGGCGACGGTGCGCACGAAAGATTCTGGGGACGGAGAGGGGGCGGATGGTCAGCAGCTCTCGCAAAACAAATGGAAGGGCGCCCGGTCGATCGGCCTGGCCCATCAACTGAACCAGCAGTTCATCGAACTCTGTTGGGAGCTTTCGCTCGACGGCGCGACGGGACATCCGTTCCCTGTCGTCGGATCGTACCGGGAACTCTGGCGCCACCTCGATCCGGTCGCGCGACAACGCCTGTCGCTCTTTCCGTTCGTGATCGTCGACCTGAGGTTTGGAGACGTAGCGTGGTGGCGAATGGCCGTCGGCAACGGCGCGCATGCGCGCAGCCACAGCGACGGCGCGGCGCCCACGACCCGCTGGGACTGGCTCGCTCTTGAGACCCTGATGTTTGGCTGGCAAGTGGCCCGCGAGGATCGCAGCGTGGCTTCGATGATCTTCGCGATGCCGCCGTCCGTGGCCGATTGCATCGCCACCCTGACGATGCAGCAGGTACGCACACTCGCCGTCGAGAGCGCGAAATCCCTGCGCCTGCGCTGGGACAATCACCCGCGCCTGTGGCGCGATCTCCTGCTGGCAGCGCGCGAGCCGGACGACGCCGCATTGGAGGCGCTCCGACGCGAAGCGAAGCTGCATTTCTGCGGAGAGCTGATCCATGCCCAGCCTGCCGGTGGCGCCCCCATCTCGTTGATTTCTGGGACTAGGATGGACGCTGCGCAGGAGGAATGACAATACAGCTCCTGGCCGAAACCCACGGTTTAGCGGGGTTTCTGGTGGATTTCCCCGGAAACCTGTACTGCTTTGCCGCTCGACGCGCGTGATTCGATGACATCCCCAGGGGACGGAGGGGATGACTCGTGGAACAGCGCACCCAGTCTTGCCGAGGCAACGACCTGATCGTCCGCCTCGCCGCCACGGCGGCACTCCTCGCGCCTGGCGCGGCCTTCGCGCAGGCATCTCCGTTCGATACGGGAGCCAATTCACTGGTGACGTTTGCACTGACGATCGCGACGCCCGTCGCGGTGCTGATCGTCATCGCGCTGGCCATCGCTGCCGCCGTCGGCCGGATCTCCTGGGGCTGGGTCATCGGTGCGCTGATCGGCATCGCGGCGATCTTCGGTGCGCCGCAGATCGTGGCCTGGATTCGGACCTTGTTCGGCGTGTAGGGGGCATCGGCCGTGGAACCGCGCAATGCCGGGGTCACAGCCGATCCGCTCTTCGTCGGGGTGACGCGCCCGCCGATGCGCTTCGGCGTGACTTACGCGGCGCTGCTGCTGAATGCCGCCTTCACGATGGAGGTGTTCCTCCTGACGAAGAACCTGCTGGTGCTGCTGATGATGCTGCCGGTCCACGGCATCTGCATGCTGCTGTGCGCGCGGGACGCCCGCTACTTTGACCTCCTGCTGATGTGGGCTAAGACGCGACTTCTCGCGTACTTCAGCAGCATCCGATTCTGGAAAGGAGCTAGCTACAGCCCATTGCTGCTCGACCTTCCAGACAGGCACGGTCGGCGCAAGGCCATCGCGACGGTGCGGCTCTCATGAAGCGCGCCACTGCCTTGAGGCGCGAGCTGCCGGCGGCGTTCCGAATTCCGTATCGCGTGCAGCTCTCGCCGCATGTCGTTCGGACGGAGGCGGGCGACTACGTCCAGGTGTTCCGCCTCGATGGCGCCAGCTTCGAGACCGCCGACGACGAGGTGCTGAACAACTGGCACGAACGGTTGAACGTGCTGTGGCGGAATATCGCCGCGCCGAACGTAGCCCTTTGGATGCATGTCATCCGGCGTCGCGAACGGGTCGGGGCAGTGAAGACCGACGACATGGCGGCGGCCGACTTCGCCGAACGGCTCGCCACCGGATACCAGGCACGGTTGTCCACAGAGACCCTAATGGTCAACGAGCTGTACCTGTCGGTCGCCTACCGGCCGATTGCCGGCGCGGCCCCGAATCTGGTTGCGCGCCTGCTCAGTGCAAAGGCCGGGGAGCACCGGCTCGCAGAACACGCGGACGCACTCGATGCCTGCGAGAAGCTCGCGCAGACAGTCGGCTCCTCACTTGCCCGCTACGACCCAGAGCGCCTCGGCGTCTACGAATCCGGCGGACGCCTGTACTCGCGTGTGCTGGAGTTCTTCGGTCAGCTGGTGAATGCGGACCTGTCGCCCGTGCCGCTGCCAACGGCACCGCTCGACGAGGTGCTCGCGACAACGCGGACCATCTTCGGCAGCGAGACCATCGAGTACCGCCTGCCCACCCAGACGCGCTTCGGCGCGATGCTTGGCATCAAGGAGTACGCCTCGCCGACGACGGTCGGCATGTACAACGTGCTGCTGTCGGCGCCGTTCGAGTTCGTGCTGACGCAGTCGTTTGCATTCCTGACGAAGGCGGCGGGGCAGGGCCTGCTGCAGCGCCAGTACAACCAGATGGCCAACGCAGGCGACTTCGCGGTGAGCCAGGCCGAGCAGCTGAAGGACGCGCTGGATGACCTGACTTCCAACGACTTCGTGATGGGTGATCACCACTTCACGCTGCAGGTGCTGTCGCCGCTGGTGGATCGGCAGACCGGCACCTCCAATGAGCAGCGACTGAAAACTCTCAACGACGACGTGGCGCTGGCGCGGGCGATCCTCGCTGACACCGGCATGACGACCGCGCGCGAGGATCTCGCGCTGGAGGCGGCATTCTGGTCGCAGCTGCCGGCCTGCTTCCCCATGCGTCCGCGCAAGGCGCCGATCACATCGCGGAACTTCTGCGCGATGGCGCCGCTGCACAACTTTCCGGCGGGACGCCCGACCGGGAATCACTGGGGTGACGCGCTGGCGCTGCTTGTCACCAGTGCCCGGTCTCCCTACCACTTCTCGCTGCACGCCAGTGATCCCCACGACCCCGACGGTGGCAGCCGCAAGGACACCGGCCACACCTTCATCTGTGGCCCGACCGGATCGGGCAAGTCCGTGCTGATCGGCTTTCTGGTGACCCTGCTCGCCCGTCAGGGCGTGACGCAGGTGATCTTCGACAAGGACCGTGGCCTCGACATCCTGACGCGGGCACTGGGTGGCACCTATCTGCCGCTCCGGAATGGCGTGCCGACCGGGTTCAATCCGCTGCAACTCCCGCCGACCGCCGAGACCATCGAGTTCCTGAAAGTCTGGCTGCGTGCGCTGGTGCGCGGGACCGTTCCACTGACGATCCGGGAGGAGGGCGATCTCGACGCCGCGTTGATGGGAACGCTTGCGCTGGAGCCGTCGGCGCGCCGGCTGTCGCGGCTGATCGAGTTCACCGACGCCACGCGTGCGGAGGGCATCCACATGCGGCTTGCCCGATGGAGCGAGAGCACGCAGGGACACTACGCCTGGGTGTTCGACAACGCGCAGGACTCGCTGGTCGAGCAGCTCGCACAGGCAAGCCTGTTCGGCGTCGATGTCACCGAGTTCCTCGACAACGCGCTGACGCGCGCCCCGGTGACGCTCTACCTGTTCCATGTCATCCGCCAGCTGCTCGATGGCCGGAAGTTCGTCTGCTGGATGGACGAGTTCTGGAAGCTGCTGTCCGACCCGTCCTTCGAGGGGTTCGCCAAGGACGGCCCCAAGACCTGGCGCAAGCTCAACGGCGTGATGTGCCTTGCGACGCAGAGCGCCAGCGACGTGCTCGACAGCCCAATCAGCCGCACGATCATCGAGCAGACGCCGACCAAGATCCTGTTCCCGAATCCGGATGCCAATGCTGCGGAGTACATCGAGGGGTTCGGGCTGTCGGAGCGGGAGTTCAAGCTCATCAAGGAGCAGATCGAGCCCGGCTCGCGGCAGTTCCTCATCAAGCAGGGCCACTACTCCGTGGTCTGCCAGCTCGATCTCAAGGGGTTCGACGCAGAGTTGAAAGTCATCTCGGGTCGCGCCAGCACGGTCGAGGAGCTGCAACGGCTCATCGCGCGTACCGGTCCCGACCCGCGGCACTGGCTGTCCTCATTCCTCACACCGGAGAAGTCATCGTGAAACCATCCAACGCTCTTGTCGGCGCTGTCGCCTGCCTCCTGTGCACGTCGGTCGGCCACGCGGCGATGCCCGTGATCGACATTCGCGCCATTGTGCAGATGGCCCAGCAGCTGCAGGTCCTTCAGAACCAGTTGACCACGGCCCGCAACCAGCTCACCCAGGCGCAGCAGCAGTTCCAGTCGCTGACGGGGCAGCGCGGCATGGAGCAGCTGCTCTCAGGGGTCACGCGTAACTACCTGCCCGCAGACTGGGCGACGCTCGAAGCCACGCTGCGCGGCGCACAGGCGAGCTATGCGGCGCTCTCAGCAGAAATGCAGGCGGCGCTGCGGCAGGTCACGGTGCTGACCCCGGCGCAGACGGCACGGATGTCGCCGGAGCAGATCGAGCAGCTCGAAGCGGCGCGCCGTTCCGTGGCATTGCTTCAGGCCACGAGTCGCGAAGCCCTGCAGGCCAGCAGCCAGCGCTTCGCATCCCTGCAGGGACTGATCGACGCCATCCCGCGGGCAACGGATGCCAAGGCGGTCCTTGATCTGCAGGCGAGGATTGGCGCCGAGCAGGCCATGCTCCAGAACGAGCACACGAAGCTAATGGTGCTCAACCAGGCGGCGGAGGCGGAGCAGCGCGCCCAGGAACAGCGGGCGCGGGAACTCGCGATCAGCAACTTCGGCTCCCTGCGCCGGCTGCCTGCCGTCGGCCTGAATCCGTAGGCCGCCATGTCGCGCGGCATGCTCGTGCTGATCCTCCTGGCCACGCTCGTCGGCGCGGCGGTGTCCTGCGCGCCGGGACCGTCGGTAGCTGAGCACACCGTTTCCGACTACCGCGCCGATGCGACGCTGCGGCGCGATGTGTTCACCCGGTGCCTGAACGATCCGGGCGGGCTCGGCCAGACGCCGGACTGCGTCAATGCACGAGAGGCCGAACGGCTGGAACGCCACGGCTCGCTGCGGGACCAGGGGCCGGTGGGCCTCGATCCCAGCGGGAGGCGCTGAGGCATGGGCTTCTTCGGCGAGTTCAACGCGTGGCTGACCGGCATCCTGAACGCGTACATCGGGCAGACCCTCGCCGTGATCGCCGGCATCCTCGAGCCGGTCATCGTCACGCTCGGCGTCCTCTACGTCATCGTCTGGGGATACCTGCAGCTGACAGGCAGGATCGAGGAGCCATTCGTCGAGGGCGCGAAGCGCCTGCTGACGCTCGGTGTGGTCCTCGGGCTGTCGCTGCAGCTGTGGCTCTACAACGACGTATTCGTGGATACGTTCTTCAATGCGCCCACGGAACTGGCGGCGTCGATCATTGCTGCGCGCAATCCCGGTGGGCCGGCGTTTCAGCCGGTGGCCGTCGTCGATGAGATCTTCTTCGACGGGGACGATGCCGCGTCGCTCCTGATGGAGAAGGGCGAGATCTTCGGGCGGGACATCGTCTTCTACTTCGGCGCACTGGCGATCTACCTGATCGTCGGACTCACCGCCGTCTACACCATGTTCCTGCTCGCGATGAGCCGCATTGCGCTGGCCGTGCTGCTTGCCATGGGGCCGATCTTCCTCGCGCTGCTGTTCTCTGATTCCAGCAAGCGGTTCTTCGAGGCGTGGCTCGCGCAGCTCAGCAACTATGCATTCCTCGCCGTCCTGACGATTCTGGTGGCAGCGCTGATGCTGCAGGTGATCTCCACGGCCGCGGAGTCGGCGGTGGCGGCCGGCGGCGGCATCGGAATCGCCAATGCACTGCAGGTGTGCGCGGCTGCGGCGCTCACGTTCCTGATCATGCGGCAGGTGCCGTCGATGGCGCAGGGCATGGCGAGCGGCATCGCCCTGTCGGGCTTCGGTGCCGTCGGCAATCTGCTTCGCATGGGTATGGGCGTGGGCCGCTCCGGTCTCGGGAAGATGGGGGAGTTCTCCCGGGGTGCCTTCCTGGATCAGGACAAGAGCCGCTGGGACAGCATGACCCGCAAGGCAGGTCAGCGGCTGATCGGAGCCCGCATGGCCCGCGAGAAGCGGCCGCGCCAGAACACGCTGAAGTACGGGTGATCGCCATGCCAAGGATCAAGGCAACCATCGTGCTCCTGATTGCCTCTCTCATGGCAGGACTCGTGAGCGGCTGCAGCACGCAGGCGAGGCGCGTGGACTGCGACGGCCGGCTGCGACCGATAAATGCACCCGCGCCGGTAAAAGTGCCAGCCGTCGTCAATCCGGCAAAAGAGCAGACCCCATGAAACGCGATGCCGACCTGCAGGCGTACTTCGCGGAGGCCGCGTCCTGGGACGCGGATCGTGTGGCGGCCAGCGAGCGCAGTGTGCGCACGGCCTGGCGCGTGGCGGTCGGCGCCTGCGTGCTCGCGGTGGCAGCGATCTTCGCGCTGGTACTGCTGATGCCGCTGAAGCGTGTGGACCCGTTCGTGATCCGCGTCGACAACGCCACTGGCATCGTGGATGTGGTGCCCGTGTTCGCCGGTCAGGCGGCGATGCCAGAAGTGGTGACGCGCTACTTCCTCGACCACTACCTGACAGTGTGCGAGCGCTTCAATTTCTCGACGGCCGAGAGCGACTACGAGGAGTGTTCGAGCTTCCACGCGCCCGCCCGCCATCAGGAATGGATGACGCTGTGGGATCGGAGCAATCCGGAGTCGCCGCTGAACCGCCACAAGGACGGCTCCAGCGTGCGTGTGCAGGTCAGCTCGATCACGTTCTTCAAGCGCGGCAGTGGTACAGAGGACCTCGCGCAGGTCCGGTACGTGAAAGCGCTGCGCACGGGCAACGGCAGTGAGCAGCACAGCTACTGGATCGCGACGGTCCAGTATGTCTACGGTGCGCCGTCCAAGGACCCGCGGATGCGCCGCTGGAATCCACTGGGGTTCAAGATCGTCGAACTCCGGACCGAGGCGGAAGCCACGCAGCCGGAGCCGGCGAGTCCGCCGACCGCCGCGTCCGCGCCCGCCGGGAGCAAGCCGTGAAGTCCTTGGGCGTGCTGGCCGGCGTGCTCCTGCTGTCTGCCCTGCTCACGGCGCCGGCTGCGCTCGCCGAGACGGTACCGGTGCGCGGGCAGGTGGATGCGCGCGTCCGCACCGCTGCCTACAACCCCGATCAGGTCTACAAGCTCTACGGCTTCGTCGGTTACGCGGTGGAACTCATCTTCGAGGACGGTGAGCGCTTCTCGGGGACCGGCGGCGGCGATCTTGAGGGCGTGACCGTGGATGCGCATGGCAGCTCGGTGCTGCTGAAGCCGCGCGCAGCCATCGTGTCTACGAACCTCGTGGTATTCACTGACCGGCGTGCCTATCGCTTCGACTATACGGTCGCTGCGCGCGCACCGAACCGGCTGTCCGATGAGGTCATGTATGCCGTGCGGTTCACCTATCCCCCTGTGCGAGCCGCCAACGGAGAAGATCTGAAGGCGAAGGTTGATCGAGACCTTGCCGCCGCGGATGCCGCGCGGCCCCGCAACCGCGACTACTGGTACTGCGGCAACCGCGCCCTGCAGCCGGTCGCGACCTCCGATGATGGCGTGCATACGCGGATCACGTTTGGCGACCGGTCCGAGATCCCGGCGATCTTCGTGCGCAACGAAGATGGCTCGGAATCGCTGCTGAACTTCTCGATGGACACGGGCGATGTGGTGATCCATCGCGTGGCCTCACGGTTCGTGCTGCGGCGGGGCAAGCTGACAGGCTGCATCGTCAACAAGGGGTATGCGGGCGCGGGGCTGCGTCTGGATTCCGGCACGGTGTCGCCGCAGATCGAACGCGATGTGAAAGGGGCTCGGCCATGAGCCTGCTCGACCGCTTCCGGCAGTCGCCCGCCGAACCGCCTCCGGATTCGGCGGCCGGTGAGGCCGGGGTGGAGGGTGAGCGTGCCGCGAGTGCTGTTCAACGGCCGGCGTCCCTGCAGTCGAGAGTCAGCAATCTGCTGGCCTTCGGGCTCATGGCGGCCATCGGTCTGGGGCTGCTCGGCTGGTATTACGGCAAGGTCATGACCTCGCGCACGGCTTCGCGGACCGCAGCGGAGTCGTCGGCAAAGAGCAAGGCGGAAGGAGAGATCAATCTCCGCCCGCTCGGGCGGGTGGACCCACCGGCGCTGGCTCAGAGCGTGCTGGGCGACGCCCCCGAGGAGCCTCCTCCGGAGGACATCCCGGAAGCCTGGCTGCGGCCGGCCGAAGATCCACCGGCCACCCGGACGCCCGGCTACGCGCCGCCGGTCCAGGAGCCGCGGGATCTGCGGCTCGAAAGGCAGTTGTCGGGACGGGCGTTCGTCACCAGCGCGGACCGGACTGCGGCTGCCGTGGACGCCGAAGCCGTCGGAAGCGTCGGTGCCGAGGGTCCTGCGCCCGCGGGCGATCTCGATGCGCTGCTGCGTCCGAGCGTTACGCCGGCCGTTCAGGCCCAGGTCCTGCCGACCCGGCGGATGCTGCTGCCCAAGGGCTCGTTCCTCGACTGCACGCTGGAAACGGCGCTCGACTCCACCCTGCCGGGGATGACGACCTGCATCCTAGCGACCGACGCGTTCAGCGCCGACGGGAGCGTCGTGCTGCTGGAGCGGGGCACCAAGCTCGTCGGCGAGACCCGTGGTCAGGTTCGGCAGGGTGCGGCGCGGGTCTATGTCCTCTGGACCGAGGCGCGCACCTCCAAGGGCGTTGTCGTGCCGCTGGCCTCGCCGGGCACCGACGAGCTCGGACGCTCCGGTCTGCCAGGCCGTGTCGACCGTCACTTCATGGAGCGGTTTGGCGCGGCGATCCTCGTGAGTGTGATCGACGGTGCCATCCAGGCGGAGGTGGCATCGCAGCGCGGGAACGGCTCGACGGTGGTCGTGGACCCGTCCGGATCGAGGGACATCATGACTGAGATCCTGCGCTCGACCATCAACATCCCCCCGACCGTCGTGAAGCCGCAGGGTGATCGCATCCAGGTACTGGTGGCGCGGGATCTGGATTTCCGGAGCGTGTATGAGCTTCGACCAGCCAGTCGTTAGGCCCGTGCTCGTGCCAGACCCGGGCGCTGCGGTGGTGTCGGCGGGTTTCACGCGACCACCGGCCGTGGCGGAATCCTCGGCGCTCGACCTGACGCTGCGTGCTCTGCGTCCGATCCTCACCGACCGCGAAGTCACCGAGATTTGCATCAACCGCCCCGGCGAGGCGTACATCGAGACGCGCGCCGGCTGGCGCTGCGTGCCACTCGCGTTCGCGACCTTCGAGTGGTGCAACTCGCTTGCGAAGCTGGTGGCGAATTCCACGCGCCAGCGCGTCGATGCCGAATCCCCGCTGCTGTCGGCAGCCTTGCCCGGCGGCGAGCGCATCCAGATCGTCCTGCCGCCCGCGACCACGCCTGGCACGGTGGCGATCACGATCCGTCGGCCGGCGGATGAGGTCTGGACTCTGCAGGAGCTGGAGCAGCGCGGGCTGTTCCGTTCGACCCGACGCGCCGCGACCGGTCCGGACGAGACCGAGACCGAATTGCTGCGCCTACTGGAAGCGCGGGACTACCAGACTTTCCTGCGCCTCGCCGTCGAGCGGCGCCGGAACATCCTCGTCTCAGGTCCCACGGGCTCCGGCAAGACGACGTTCACCAAGGCGCTGATCCGAGAGATCCCCGCCGACGAGCGACTGATCACCATCGAGGACGCCAAGGAACTCGTGCTCGACCGTCATGACAACCATGTGCGCCTGTTCTATTCCAAGGACGATCAGGGTCTCGCGCGCGTGAGCCCAAAGCAGCTGCTGGAAAGCTGCCTGCGCATGAAGCCCGATCGCATCCTGCTCGCCGAGCTGCGCGGGGAGGAGGCGTTCGACTATCTACGCAACGTGAACTCGGGTCACCCGGGCTCCATCACCAGTATCCATGCCGCGAGTGCGGAACTCGCGTTCGAGCAGCTGGTGCTGCTTGTGAAGCAAAGCCGCGCCGGCCAGGAGCTGGCGCGCGAGGAGATCAAGCACCTGCTGTATCTGCTGATCGATGTGGTCGTGCAGTTCGGCGTAGAGCACCGGCAGCGTTGCATTCAGGAAATCTGGTATGACCCCGACCGCAAGCACCGCACGCTGGCGGCCGCGCGTTAGGAACCGCTGGGTCGCGCTGGCATGCAAGGCTCTCCTGTTGTTGGTGGGAGTCCTTTTGGCCGCGCAGTACTTGGCGGGATTCCTGTTCCTGCAGTGGGTGCATAGCGATCCGAAGACGGCGACGCCCCTGACGGTCGCGCGCTACGGCTACTACTTTGGCGAGCGCAGTGATATCCGCCGCAAGCTCTGGGTCAGCTCCGGCGCAGGTCTCGCGCTGGTCATGCTTCCCGTGATCCTCGCGCTGCGGCCCCGTGCGAGGCCGCTGCACGGCAGTGCCCGGTTCTCGACGCGTGGCGAGGCGCGACAGGCGGGACTCTTCTCGCCAGTCGGCATCATCCTGGCCCGGGTCGGCCGGCGGTTGCTGCGGCTGCCCGGACAGCAGGGCGTGGCAGTGATTGCCCGCTCGCGCAGCGGCAAAGGCGCGGGCATCGTGATCCCGAACCTGTTCGAGTGGCCGGACTCGCTGATCTGCGTGGACCCCAAGCACGAGAACTACACCATCACCGCCGGCCATCGCGCCCGCAGCGGCCATGCGGTCTACCTGTTCGCGCCGTTCTCCGAGACACGAAACACGGCCCGCTGGAATCCGCTGGGTTATATCCCGGACGACCCGGCGCTGCGCATCAACGGCCTGCAGCGCATCGCCGACATGCTTTATCAGGAGGCACCGGGCGTCGATCCGTTCTGGTCGGCCTCGGCGCGCACGCTTTTCCTCGGCATCGGGCTCTACGTGTTCGAGACGCCGGGACTGCCGCGAACGATCGGCGAGATCCTGCGGCAAGGAATGGCCTCGGACGATGAGGGGTTCGGGGCTCACTGGAAGCGGCTGATCGAGGGGCGCGGCAGTGGCAAGTATCCCCTGTCGGCCGAATGCGTCCGGGCGCTTTGCGATGTGATCGACCTGGCGCCGGTCACGGCCTCCAGTATCCGCAAGACCTTCACATCGCGACTCGACCTATGGTTGAACCCCATCCTTGACTGGGCCACATCGGCGAACGACTTCGATCTGCGCGAGCTTCGCTCCAGGCGCATCAGCATCTACGTCGGGGTCTTGCCGGAAGACCTGCACCGCCTCCGGCCGGTGCTCTCGTTGTTCTTCCAGCAGGCGATTGCGTTGCAGACGCGGCAGCTGCCAGAGCACAACCCGGCGCTTGTCTACCAGGTGATGTTCCTGCTCGATGAGTTCACCTCGCTCGGGCGCATCCCGATCATTGCCGAGGCCATCGGATTGATGGGCGGCTACAACATCCGGGTGGTACTCGTGATCCAGGCGCGGTCCCAGTTGCGTGAGGTTTATGGGCAAAATTCCGCGGAAACCATCCTCCGAAATCTGGCTGCGCGCGTAGTATTTGGTGCCGACGAGTACAGCGACGCACGCGAGATCTCCGAGGAGCTGGGGACGATCACGGTGAAGACCCAATCCGTTTCCAAACCGGGTTTCGACCTGTTCAGCCGGGCGCACCGTCCACCGAGCGTCAACGTCAGCGAGCAGCGCCGGTCGCTGATGCTGCCGCAGGAGGTGCAGGCCATGCGTGCCGATCAGGCCATCGTGTTCTACGAGGGTATCCGGCCGATCCGCTGCACGAAGATCCGCTACTTCCGCGAGCGCCGCTTCAAGCGGCTCATCAGCTCGCCGCCCCGGTACGCGGCGCCCGACATGAAGGCGTCGCCGCCGCCCGCGCCGGTGCAGCCCTCGCCGACGGAGTCCGCCGTTGAGGGCGGCTCCATCAGCCTCGATCCCGCGTCTCAGCCACAGCGTCCGCCGCGCCGCCGAAGTCGTCGCGCCACGCCACAGGACATCGAACGAATCGACGAGATGAAGCTGGAGGACTTCGACGTCGATCTGAGTCGCGTGGAGATGCCCCAGAAGCCCGAAGGCGAGCGACTGACGACCCAGGAACTCGATTCCGCTGTGGAATCCTTTCTCTCCGCGCTTCAGGAGCGCTAGGACCGATCAATGCCCAAGACGCCTTCCAGTTCCTCCGGTTCTCCCTCGGACAGCAAGCGCGCCAGGGCGGGCCGCAAGCCGTCGCAGCAGGTGGCGCTGCCAACCGGGCCGGCGGCCGGCACGAGGGACGACGACAACTTCATCCAGCTGGCGCCGACCGAAGGGGCGGGACGCCCGCAGAACACCATCAGTCTTCCCACCAAGTCGGGACGCGAGCAGGACGACGACAGGAACCGCAAGGAAGGGCGGGGGTCAGCGGGTGCCGCAGCCCAAGCGACGAAAGAGGCTCCGCGCCAGCTGCGCGTGCCGGACTCCGTCCAGGAGCGCTTCATCCAGATCGGCAACAAGTTCCATTTCCCGGACGGGGCCGAAGCATTCACGCACGACAGCAATCGCCTGACCACGCGCTCGGAGAACTCCGTCGTCATCCAGAGCATGGTGGCGATTGCGCGTGAGAACGGCAAAGGTCCGGTCACCGTTGGCGGCACGGAATTCTTCAAGAAGGAGGCGTGGTTCGCGGCCAGCCTTGCCGGCCTGGAGGTCCGCGGCTATCAGCCCACTGATTTCGAGCGTGAGCGTCTGGCGCGCGCGATGGCCGCGCGGCGCGTGCCAGGGGCGCCAGAGACGCCCGCGCAGGGCGCCCCGGCGGCGCCTACCGAGGAACGACCGGCTCCGAGGGCCGCCGGCGAGGCCCGCCCCGCGGAGCCGCGCCCGCCCTCCAGCGATCTCATCGTCGGTCGGCTGGTCGATCACGGCGCCGCGCCCTACGGTCACGATCCGAAGCAGGCGATGTCCTATTTCGTGCGGGTCGAGACGGCTCGCGGGGATCGCGAGATCTGGGGGGTGGACCTGGAGCGCGCGTTTCGGCAGTCCCTCAGCACCCCGGGCATCGGTGACGAGATCGGCGTGCGCGCCATCGGCCGGCAACCCGTCACCGTGCTGGCCGCGAAGCTGGATGCCCAGGGTAGGGCGACCGGGCAGGCGCCGCTCGACACCCATCGCAACCAGTGGATCGTCGAGCGTAAGGACTTCCTCGATGAACGGCAGCGTATGGCCCAAGTGCTGCGAAACACGGAGACGCCTGCCGCCGATGGCATCCGTCGCCATCCCGAGCTGGAAGGCTCGTACATGCAGCTGCAGATGGGACGCGCATTGGCCGAGCAGCAGTTCCGCGACAAGGCGCAGCGCGAGCAGTTCGTGGATCACCTGCGGGCGCATATCGCGCAGCGCATCGAGTTCGGTCAACCTCTCGATCCAGTCATGTTGCGCGGCGAAGAGCGTACCGTTGCGCCGCGCAGCCAGGATCGGGACTTCCAACCGACGCGCTGACACTGACCGTGGGCGACCAGCGGTCAGCAGGTTCGCCACCCCGCGGCCGCCGCGGTGAGGTCATCACCGGGCGCCTGCAGGAGCACGGCAAGGCGAACTACCAGTTCCAGCCCGACGGCAGTCCGTCCTACTACCTAACACTGCTGACCAGCCGCGGCCCGGAAACGCTGTGGGGCACGGACCTCGAACGCGCCATCGTGCGATCCGAGTCGCAGCCGAAGATCGGCGCCTTGGTGGGCGTGCAGCGCGTGGGTTCGGACCCAGTGACCATTCCGCCGCAGGACGGAGAGCGCACTACGGATCGGCAGCGCACGTTCTATCGGGCGCGCTGGCGGGTGGAGGAAGTGAGCTATCTCGCCAAGTCCATGCAGAGCGCGGAGCGCGCGGTGAAGTCCCGTCTGGAGGACAAGCGTGCCATGACGGAGCGCCCCGAACTGCGCAGCGCATTCATCAGCCTGCATGTGGCGCAGCAGTACGCGGAGAAGAACATCCGCGATCCCCGCGACAGGGATCTGTTCGTCACCCGAATCAAGGCCGTGATGGCCGCGTCTGTCAGGAACGGCGCGCCGGTCCCGGAGCCGCGGGTTGTGGAAGATCGCGCGATGCGCGTCACACGCGCCACCAACCGCGACGAGCCGACGCGTTAGCCAGGCCACAAGGGCCCGGACAAGTCAGGGCGCGGTATCGTTGCCCTCAGGGGCAGGGTGCTCACTCCACTGTGTCTTGGCGTGCTTGCCTTTGCCCTTTCGCAGCCGCTTGCGGTCGATCAGCCGCGCTTCGAATTCGAAGTCCTCGGAGATCTTCACCACCAGCAGCTTGTTGAAGTTGCCGGCGCGCTTCACCTGGATGGCTTCGCTGAGCTTCTCGGGGGAGATCGTCTTGACCTCCACCCAGTCGTTGCCGATGCGACCGTCGGACCCCTGCGTTCCCGGACGGTGTCGCACGACGCCGAACTTGATCTCCGCGTACAGCTCACCCAGCTCGCCCCAGATCTGCAGATAGCGGCCGGTCTCAAACTTGTACGCTTCGGCGAGCGCGACGAGATCCTGGAAGATCTTCACGACCTGCAGATTGGCATTCGGGAATTCGCCGCGCAGTTCCTGATCGGCGATGTGGCCGTTGATCCAGTCCCAGCTGATCCACTCGCCGTCATCATAGATGCCGTCCGACGTGTCGCGCAGCGGCTGTCCCGTCATCGAGCAGCGCATGTCCTTCTCCCGGGTCGAGCCTGGCCGCCTTTCGGATCAGTTCCCGTACCAGTCTGACGGAAGAGCCCCGGAAATTGGAGGGCGGGATTACTGGAGTGCGCAGCCTGTCACGCCGTGCTCGGCGTCAAGGACGAGCGCGGACGCGCTCGCCGCCTGCGGCGGTCTGACGATCCTTGACCCCTCCGCGCGCCGTGATCTCGGGGACGCGGGCAATCCCGCCCGAGAACTCGGAGAACATCCATGAACACTTCCACAACGACTGTCGAGAGGGTTGAAGCCTGGCTGGTGCCGGAGCACGCCCGCATTGGAACACTGCCGCGTCACTTCGGCATGCACATGCTCACCGTCGAGGGTCGCATCTACGACTTCCTGTCGCAGTTCTGCCCGTCCTATGACGGCGGCATGTGGCAATTCTTCGAACTGAGCAACGGCGGGTTCTACATGAGCCCTCCCGAGGACAGTTACGAACTCACGATCCACGGCAACGGATTCCGTGGGCACATGAGCGCGGATGCAGCGGGCATCACGGTGTGCCTGTTTGCCTTCAGCCACCTGTCCTTCGAGTACACCACCGACATCATCAGCCGGCACTACCACTGGCTCCTCGAGTACGCCAAGGATCACGTGGAGGCGAGTGCGATCTTCGCGGCCATCGACTGATGGCATCTCGGCGCGCTGGTCTGGCCATCGGGCCAGCGCGTCGGGCGTTTCAAGAAGCAGGAGGGCGGGATTGTCTGTGAGTGGCGAGCCTATCACGACGTGCTCGCCGTCAAGGACGAGCGCGGACGCGCTCGCCGCCTGCGGCGGTCTTCGATCCTTGACTGCTGCGCGCGTCGTGATGGTGGGAGCGCGGGGCAATCCCGCCCCAGATCAAATCGAGGATCGAATCATGAATGCCGTTTCCAACTCGCTGACGTTCTCCACCGTGTCCAGTGCCTTCACGGGTTCGCTGTCGCTCGACGCGCTGCGCGCCCGGGTGCCAGCCGTGTTCGCGCCAGCAGCGCACCAGAGCCTGAGTCCGAAGTACACCTTCATCCCCACCGAGCGAGTGCTGTCGGGATTGATGAGCGCCGGGTTCGTGCCGGTCGATGCACGCCAGGCGATCTCGCGGCGGGGCAGTCCTGTGCATGCGCGTCACATCCTGCGGCTGCGTCGTCGTTACGAGACCGTCCAGCTTAGTGACAGCATCCCGGAGATTGTCTTCCTCAACAGCCACGATGGCAGCAGCGCGTACCAGCTGCGCATGGGACTGTTCCGAGTGGTCTGCACCAACGGGATGATCGTCTCGCGTGGTGCCTTTCCGGCCTACTGCGTATCTCATCGCGGCAACGTCGTCGATGAGGTCGTCGCTGCGGCACTCAACATCGCGGAGCGTTTCGAGTCGCTGGCCGGTCAGGTCGAACGCATGGAGCATCGGCAGCTGTTCAAGGACGAACAGCACGACTTCGCCGACCGCGCGTTGGCGTTGCGGTTTGAGGACGCGGCATTGGCCGGCATGCAGCCTTCGGCGTTGCTGGCGGTGCGGCGCGTCGATGACGCAGGCGCGGATCTGTGGAGCGTGCTGAACCGGGTGCAGGAGAACCTGATGCGTGGCGGCCTCAGCCGGCGGTCGGCGTCGGGCCGTCTGACCCGTACACGTCGCATCAGCTCGATCCGCGAGGACGTGCGCATCAACGGTGGCCGGTGGGACCTGGCGTCCGGGCTGCTCACTGTTTGAGGGACTTGGGAGGGAGCGCCGCTTCGGTGCTCTCTCCCCTTTTTTTGTCCTGCCGAGACGGGGAGCAGAGACGGAGAAGGAGGGATTGCCTGGATGGACTTTCAGCGTAACACGCCGTGCTCGCCGTCAAGGACGACCGCGGAGACGCGGTCGCCGCCTGCGGCGGTCTTCGATCCTTGACCGCTCCGCGCGCCGTGTTGGGGAGCGCCCAGCAGGCAATCCCGCCTGCGCAGTCTGGAGATTTCCCATGACCACACGGCAGCGCATTGTTCGTTCCCTCAACACTCGTTCGGCCTCCGGCGCCATTGGCGTCGCCGAGGCGAAGTTCAGCACAGGCTGGTCGTCGGCGACCGGCACCCTGATCAGTGACGACACCCTCGTGGAGACGGCCCTCAAGCTCATCTCGACGAAGCTGGTGCGGGGCGATCGGCTGGAGAGTCCGAGGGCCACCCGGCAGTACCTGAGCCTGCGGTTCGCCAGTCTGGAGCACGAGGTCTTCTGCTGCCTGTGGCTCGACAACCGTCATCGGGTGATTGCCTGTGACGAGCTGTTCCGCGGGACCATCGACGGTGCCAGCGTCCACCCCCGGGAGGTGGTCAAGCAGGCGCTGGTGCAGAACGCCGCGGCGGTCATTCTGGCGCACAACCACCCGTCCGGCGTGGCCGAGCCCAGCCAGGCGGATGAGCTGATCACGCAGCGTCTGAAGGATGCCCTGGCCATCGTGGACATCCGCGTTCTGGACCACCTGATCGTGGCCGGCGACCAGGTGGTGTCGCTCGCGGAGCGCGGGGTTCTGTAGCCCGAGTGAGCGGGGAGGGGCGGCGGTTGTCGCTCCTCCCTGCTAATGCTTTCGTTCCGACGTGGCGAGGTCGCCGGTGCAGACGAGGAGGCGTGGAGGCGGAGACAGCGGACGCGAGGGGCCGCAGATTTGCGGCGAGGTTAGGGGGTCATTTCGCTTGAAACGCAGGATAGCCTGCGGCTTAGCGTTGGGACACATTGTGACCCATGAGTTGTACGGAAGTCGTCAAGGCGCGCGTTACTGTAGAGACGAAGCGAGAGATCGCAGACGCCGCAGAGCGCGAAAATCTGACCGAGTCGGCCTGGCTGAAGCGCCTGCTCATCCGGGAGATGCGGGCGGCTCGCGATCCGGCCAGGACACAAGCTGCGCCACGTCGGGTCGAGGGAGTCCGGCGCCACGGCGCACACCGTGGCGGACCCTGTGAGCGCCCCATCCTGATCCGGCTGCGGACTGAGGATCGCCTGCTGCTGGACGCGCGCGCCGAGGCCCGAGGGATGCGCCCAGCGACTTACGTCGCGGTGCTAACCCGGAGCCATCTTCGCCGTCTGGCGCCGCTGCCAAAGGACGAGATGCAGGCGCTCCGGCGCAGCATCGGCGAGCTGGCAGCCATCGGCCGGAACCTCAATCAGATCGCCAAGGCAGCCAATGACGGCGGACGCGTTCCGGGTTCCGCGCGCGAGGAATTCCGGGCGATGCTCAAGGTCTGTGAGGCTCTGCGGGACAACACGAAGGCCCTGCTGAAAGCGAACCTCATGAGCTGGGAGAGCGGGCATGGCGAAGACGTTTAGGCTCCCCAAGGAGGAGCCGCTGCTAAACATCGCCAGCTACGCACGGGGCGGTCCGCGGGCGGCAGACCGGCTCACGCAATCGCAGATTGAGCAGATCCGCCTGACCGTCAACCGCGCGCCGGAGGCGGTCGTGAAGGTACTGCCCCGGAGCAGCAACGACTTGAAGGCCGTCGGCAAGCACCTCGACTACATCGGTCGGCGGGGGAACTTGGAGCTGGAGGGCGACGACGGAGAGCGGCTGCAGGGGCGCGTCGCAGATGCGTTGCTCGAAGATTGGGATCTGGACATTGATGACGTGCGGCGGCAAGGAAGTCTCGCCGCTGCCAGCAAGCGGGCTCCCCCGAAGCTGGTCCACAAACTGATGTTCTCGATGCCGCCTGGCACGCCGCCCCAGAAGGTGCTTTCGGCGGTGCGAAACTTCGCGCGCGAGGAGTTCTATGGAAATCACCGATACGCGATGGTGCTGCACACCGACGAGCCGCATCCGCATGTTCATCTCGTCCTAAAGGCCGTGAGCGAGCAAGGCGTGCGTCTGAACATCAAGAAGGCGACCCTGCGGCACTGGCGGTCACAGTTCTCGAGTCACCTGCGCGGTTTGGGTGTCGCGGCGAATGCGACTGAGCGCGCGGTGCGTGGACAAACTCGAATTGCGATGAAGGACGGCATTTATCGCGCCACTCAGCGCGGTGATTCGCGATTCATGCGCTCGCGTGTCGAAGCTGTCGCAGCAGACGCCGCGAGAGGCAGGAACGTGCCATCAGCAGGCACTGCGCCGATCGTGTCGACCCGAACCGAAATCGTTCGCGGCTGGGGAGCGGTTGCCAAACAGCTTCTCGCTCAGGGTGACCAGAGTACTGCTGCGCAGATCCTCGAATTCGTCAGAAGGATGCCTCCGCCAATGACCGACATAGAGCTGATCGCACAAGGCATTCGCGATAGCGCGCGAGCCAAACATGTCAAGTATTCAGTTCCGGCGCGATGAGCGTTCATGCGGCTTTCATGGGGCAGCGAGTGAGATTGCCGAAGCCCTCGCACATAGTGGAAGAGAGCAGCGCAAGAGTGTGTCGCTGCGCCCGCAGCCGCGGCTTCGTTTGAATCGTGTAGCAATTTCGCGCCCGCGAATCGGCTGCGTGAGCCGCAAGGTCACCTGCGCGCGCTGACAGTAAGGCCGGGAAGTCGCCTGCGTCCTCCACGCGGCACCGCAACGTCACTGAGGCGAGGCGATCGGGAGTTGCCGCGCGGCAGCCCCTGGGAAGACAAGAAAACCATATGGAAAACAACGGCCTTTCGCCACTGATATGAAAATTATGTACTATCCTGTCGTCGTTTACCCAACACCGACAAGACCATGCGAACCAAAAGCGGCGAAGGCGAGATCCTCACCATCCGGGAGGTCGCGGGTTTTTTGAAGGTGACGGAAAGGACGATTTACCGGCTCGCCGCCGCCAAGAAGATCCCTGCGTTCAAGGTTGGCGGTACGTGGCGGTTCTCGCGCGTGGACATTGATAGCTGGATCAAGCAGCAGTCATCCGTGGACAAGTCTGCCAATCAGCGGGCGCGGTCCGGCGCGAAATGAATCGTCGGTCATGCAGCTGCCGGAGTGAAGACGCACTCGTGGGTTCGACGCCGAGATTGAGCAATGGAGCTGCACGTGGCTGACAGGCTTGAGCACTTAGTGGATGAGATCGCGGCTCTGCACAGCAAGCTCATCTTGATCATTGGGGGCACGAATGTCGGGAAGACAGCGCGGCTGCATAGGCTGGCCAAGAGCCGCAACGCTGTGCCGCTGAATGTTGGGTCTGCGTTGGGACGTCGCTTGGCAGCGGTTCCGCAGAAGGAGCGACCTTTACAGACGACCAGCATCCTGCGGGAGCTGGCCGATGAATACGCCGTGGGTGACTTGCTGCTCGTCGACAACATCGAGCTGCTGTTTGACCGCGCGCTTCAGCTAGATCCGCTCGACTTGCTGAAGAGGCACGCTCACGCGCGACGAGTGGTCGCGGTTTGGCCGGGTCAATTGCGGGACAGTCGCCTGAGTTATGCAGAGATGGGTCATCCGGAACATCAGGACTACGGGCTTGAAGGTCTTGTCCCGTTCTCGATTCAGTAGAGGGGAGTAGGGAAGCACATGCGCTACAGCGATCTAATTCAATTCGAACCGATCGAATCGGTCATCCAGCTCCTCGATGCGAATCGTCCTGATGAGGCAAGAAAACTCGTCTCCACCTACGTCATCTCTGATGACATGGCGGAACGAATATCAAAGCAGATGATTCCGCAGCTCTCATTCGATGAGGCAGTGGATCACAAGGGTGTTCTTGTGGTCGGCAACTACGGTACCGGCAAGTCGCACCTGATGTCAGTTTTGTCGCTCGTTGCAGAGAACTCGGACTACAGGGCGATGATCAGGCATCCGAAGGTCGCGGAAGCGGCCGTCGCCATCGCGGGCAAGTTCAAGGTTCACCGCATCGAGATCTCCAGCCAGATGTCGCTGCGCGACATCGTTACACAGCAGCTTGAGGTGTTCCTAGAAAAGAACGGCGTCAGCTACTCGTTTCCGCCAGCCGATAAGGTGGTCAACAATAAGGCGGCCTTCGAGGAAATGATGGCCGCCTTCGCCGAAGTGCATCTAAACCACGGCGTGCTGCTGGTCGTAGACGAGTTCCTCGAGTTTCTGCGCTCGCGCAAGGACCACGACCTGGTCTTGGATCTTTCGTTTCTGCGAGAGATCGGCGAGGTCACCAAGCACCTGCGTTTCCGCTTCGTGGCCGGCGTGCAGGAGGCCATCTTCGACAGCACTCGGTTTCAACACGTGGCCGATAGTCTCCGCCGCGTGAAGGATCGGTTCACCCAGGTGATGCTCGCGCGTCAGGACGTCAGCTTCGTCGTTGCCGAACGTCTGCTGAAGAAGACCGCAGATCAGCAGAACAAGATTCGCGCCTACCTCACCAAGTTCGCCAAGTTCTACAGCACAATGAATGAGCGGATGGACGAGTACGTTCGTCTGTTCCCGGTTCATCCAGAGTACATAGGCACGTTCGAGCGCTTGGTGTTCACCGAGAAGCGCGGCGCGCTGGTCACATTGCGGGATCAGATCCAGGCCATCCTCAACACAGACGTGCCGGACGATCGCCCAGGACTGATCGGCTATGACCGATTCTGGGAGACAGTTACCTCAAACTCGGTGCTGCGATCTGACACGAGTATAGGGCCCGTTCTGAAAGTGTCCGAGGTGCTGAGCGAGCGGGTGCAGAAGGCATTCTCTCGTCCGACCTATAAGGCGATGGCGCTTCGTGTAATTAGCGGACTCTCGGTTCACCGACTCACCACTGGAGGCGATATCTATGTCCCGGTCGGGCCCACAGCCGCGGAGTTGCGCGACACGCTGTGCCTCTACCAGCCGGGCATCGAGGAGATGGGCGGCGATCCTGCCGACGACCTTCTGACGGCCGTGCAAACCACGTTGCGCGAGATCGTCAAGACGGTAAACGGCCAGTTCATCTCCAAGGCGGTCGATACTGAGCAGTATTACCTCGACCTGAAGAAGGACGTCGACTACGACGCTCAGATCGAAAAGCGCGCCGAAGCGCTCTCTGACGATGCGTTAGACCGGGCCTATTACGGCGCCATCAAGCAACTGATGGAACGGACCGACGAGAGCACGTACGTAACCGGTCATCAGATCTGGCAGTACCAGATCGAGTGGCAGGAGCACCGCGTAGACCGAAGCGGCTATCTATTCTTCGGTGCGCCAAACGATCGTCCCACGGCACAGCCTGAGCGGGACTTCTATGTCTACTTCATTCAGCCGTTCGAGCCGCCGCGCTTTCGTGACGAGAGCAAGGCGGACGAGGTGTTCCTCCGTCTGAAGGGCTTGGACGACGCCATCAGGAAGCATCTGTCATTTTACGCAGCGGCGCAGGATCTCGCGTCCACCGCTAGCGGCGGCGCGAAGGCTATCTACCTCGATAAGTCCAAGGACGCGCTGCGCGACATGAGCAAGTGGCTGCAAGAGAAGCAGATGACGGCGTTCGAAGTCACCTATCAGGGCAAGACCAAGACCCTGCAGGATTGGACCAAAGGCGTCTCTATCCGCGACAGGCTGCGCCTAGGCAACGACGAGCGCGCGAATTTCCGCGACGTCGTCAATGTGGTCTCCGGGCTGGTGCTCAAGCAGCACTTCACTGACATTGCGCCGGAGTACCCCGTCTTCTCGATACTTGTCACTGAGACTAACCGCAAGCAACTGGTCGGTAGCGCACTTAAGGCGCTTGCGGGAGGCGTTCGCACAAAGGACGCTAATGCCGTCCTAGATTCGCTGGAAATGCTCGATGGCGACCGTATCGAGCCTGGCCGCTCTCGATATGCGCAGGAGGTCCTGAACCGCCTGAAGGCCAAGGGACACGGCCAAGTCCTGAATCGAGGCGAGTTGTTGAGTGGGCCCAGCGAAATTGAATACTTCCACCCAGTCAAGTTCCGGTTGGAACCAGATCTGCTGGTGACGGTGCTGGGCGGGCTCGTATACGCCGGCGACATCGTCCTGGCCATCACGGGCGATAAGATCGACTCCGGGAAGATCACCCAGTTGGCTGAGCGCAGTCTCGACGAACTTAGGCAGTTTAAGCACGTCGAAGCCCCGAAGGAGATCAATGTCGCGGTACTGCGCTCCCTGTTCGAACTGCTGGGCCTGTCGCCGGGGCTGGCGCAGCTTGCGACACAGGGGTCGGAAGAACCTGTCAAGCAGCTGCTAGACGCCGTCTCCAAACTCGTTGGCCGCGTGCTCATTGCTGGCACGGACCTACACGGCAAGCTCAGCTTCTGGGGCAAGCCGCTCCTAACCGACGACGAGATCCGCGATTGGCGGGCTCGGCTGGAAGGGCTGAAGACCTTCACGGAGGGCCTGACGCCGTACAACACGGTCGGCAAGCTGAAGAACTTGCGCATCGGCTCGGATGACATCGATGCGCAGAAGAAGAACCTCGAAGTCTTGGCGTCGGTCGAGAAGTTGCTGGAACTCGTCGGTGAACTCGGGGCCACGGCGGGTTACCTGTCACAGGCCGAGCTGGTTCTTGCCAGCGACCACCAGTGGGTCAATCAAGCGCAGGCGGCACGGAAGGACATTCTCGACAAGCTGGCCGCGGACCGAAGCGCGAAGCACGCCGCTGACTACCGGCAGACGCTGGCGAAGCTGAAAAGGGATTACCTCACGGCCTACATCGCCCAGCACAGCAAAGCGCGCCTGGGCGTCGCCGAAGACAAGACCAAGTCGGCGTTGCGCAAGGATCCACGCTTGGTGGCCATGCGAGCGCTCGCGGGCATCTCGCTCATGCCCACCAGCCAGCTCACTGCCTACGATGACAAGCTAGACAAGCTCAAGAGCTGTGCATCGTTGGTGGAGTCCGAGTTGGCCGCCAGCCCGTACTGTCCGCACTGCAACTTCCGTCCTGCCAACGAGCAAGGCGACTTCCTGCCTGCCGCCAACGTGCTGAAGCAACTCGATGATGAGCTGGATCGTCTTCTCGGAGGTTGGCAGCAAACGCTTCTGGACAATTTGGACGATCCAGTCATCCAAGCCAATCTTGACCTACTGAAGCTCTCGGCGCGCGAACTGGTCAAGAAGTTTGTTGCGTCGAAGAAGTTGCCGGACCCAGTGCCGCCCGACTTCGTCAGCGCCGTGCAGGAAGCGCTATCCGGCTTAGAAAAGATCGGCGTAACCAGCGACGACATCAGGAAAGCGCTGGTGCAAGGCGGGTCACCGGCCACCCCGGAAGATCTTCGTAAGCGATTTGAGACATTTTTGAGCGAGCGCTGCAAGGGCAAGGACGCGAGCAAGCTGCGGTTCGTAGTGGAGTGAATCGAAAGGTTACCCGCGAGCGGGGCGAGGCAACACTTGTGACAAGCGGATATGGAAAATGAGCGATCTCTACAAGGACCAGGAGCGGGAAAGTAGGTCCGTCGAGTGCCTCGGTCTGCGCTTTCCTGATGATGAGGCGAGACGCAGCCACTTCCTAAAGCTCTTGGCTGAAAGGCTAAGAGATCCTGAGTTCCGCAAGACGGAGGGATTTCCTAGTGGAAGCGACGAGGCCATCTTGGCGATGTCCGATCCACCGTACTACACGGCGTGCCCAAATCCGTGGCTAGCCGAATTTGTGGGACGCTTCGGAAAGCCATACGAGTCCGGTGAACCATACAGGCGAGAGCCGCTCGCCATTGACGTATCCGTTGGGAAGACCGATCCGATATACAGGGCGCACTCCTATCACACGAAGGTGCCGCATCTGGCAATCGTTCCGTCGATCCTCCACTACACGCAGCCCGGTGACATTGTGCTCGATGGCTTTTCCGGCTCCGGCATGACCGGTGTCGCCGCGAACTGGTGCGGCAAAGCCCCGGCGTTGTATCGGCACGAAATCGAGCAGGCCTGGAGAAAGGAAGGCCGCGCTGCTCCGCAGTGGGGAGTGCGCAGGGTCGTGCTCAATGATTTATCGCCTGCGGCCACCTTTATTGCTGCCAATTACAACCTTCCGTTTGATGTGGATCGTTTTGCTCGCGCTGGTAGCCAACTTCTAAAGTCCGTTGCGGAAGACGTGGGCTGGATGTACGAGACGCTGCACTCGGACGGTCGCACGAAGGCGCGGATCGAGTACACGATCTGGAGCGAGTCACTTACGTGTCGTGCTTGTTCGGGAGAGTTTGTCTTCTTTGACGCGGCGGTTGATGAAAGGACCCAGGAGGTCGCCGAGCGCTTTCCATGCCCTCACTGCGGGGCGGAGGGTACAAAGGAGCAAATGGATCTTCGTTTCGAAACCTTTGTTGATCCGGTATCCAATGCCATTGAGAAGCGACCTAAGCGGACTCCAGTGTGGATTCAGTATCGGATCGGGAAGCAGAAGTATGGGAAGAAGCCCGACGCGAAGGACCTGGACATACTGGACAGAATCGCGCGCATGCCGTTGCCGGATGACCTTCCAAAGGACGCGCTACCAGACTGCCAAATGACGCGGGTGGGACGAATGCGCACCACGAACACGTCGACGATTCATTCAATGTTCCTACCCAGAGCGGCTCAGGCAATGGCTGTGCTCTGGGGGCGCGCCAAACAAAACCCGGATCGCCGAATCCGTCACATGCTCATGTTCTTCATTGAGCAAGGCGTTCGCGGCATGTCGGTCCTTAACAGATACAAGCCTGTTCAGCATGGGCGCTTGGGTGGATCGCAAGTCGGGCTAGATCTGCCTGGCGTCTTTTACGTTCCATCGCTCGTATCGGAGGTGAGCTTCTCGGCGCAGTTCGAGGGGAAGCTGGACAGATTGGGGAAGACTTTCTCCACCTTTCGTACGGACCGGAGTTCTACGATTGTTTCGACGGCCAGCGCAGGCGACTCATGCGTGCCGAGCGCGTCGATCGACTACATCTTTACGGACCCCCCTTTTGGCGAAAACATCTACTACGCGGACCTGAACTTTCTAGTGGAGTCGTGGCATGGAGTAACTACCAATGCACGTCCTGAAGCGATCGTAGATCGCGTACGGCAGAAAGGTGTTCCGGAGTACCAGCGACTAATGCATCGCTGCTTTGCGGAGTACTTCCGAATCTTAAAGCCGGGGCGCTGGATGACCGTCGTCTTCTCCAACAGTCGAGCGGCGGTATGGAACTCAATTCAAGTAGCCCTTCAGCAGGCCGGCTTTGTTGTTGCTGAAGTGAATGCGCTCGACAAGAAGCAGGGAAGCTTCCAGCAAGGGATATCGCCAAACACTGTAAAGCAAGACTTGGTTATATCGGCCTACAAGCCGAATGGTGGCTTGGAGGATCGACTTATAGAGCGTGGTCCGGTGCCGGAGTCCGCGTGGGATTTCGTGCAGACGCACTTGCGGCAGCTTCCTGTTATCAAAGAGAGGTCTGGGGTCTTGGAATTTGTCGTCGAGAGGGATCCGCGGCGAATCTATGATCGAATGGTTGCGTGGTTTGTCCGGCATGACAGCGCAGTGCCGCTGTCGAGTGACGAGTTTTTGGGTGGGCTTCGTAGTCGCTTTCCAGAGCGCGACGGCATGGTGTTCTCAAATGAGCAGTTGACGATATATGAGAAGAAGCGTGCCCAGGTCGCTCATGCGCCGCAGATGGAGCTCTTCGTCAGCGATGAGCGTAGTGCGATCGATTGGCTAACCGATTTCTTGAAACGTCGACCGTCGACATATCAGGAGATTCATCCTGAGTTCATTACTCAGTTAGGCGCCGGATGGAAGAAGCATGAAGAGAAGCCGGAGTTAGCGGCTCTTTTGGAGAATAATTTTCTCAAGTTTGATGGCGGTGGCGTCGTTCCGAGCCAGATCCACAGCTATCTTTCGACCAACCACAAAGACTTCCGTGGCTTGGACAAGAGCGATCCTGGGTTGATCGCCAAGTCGCAGGATCGTTGGTACGTGCCGGATCCCAATAAGGCCGTTGACCTGGAGAAGAAGCGCGAGAAGGCGCTGCTGAAGGAGTTCGACGACTACGTTGACGCTACGGGGCGCAAGCTCAAGGAGTTCCGGCTGGAGGTGCTGCGCGCGGGTTTCAAGGCGGCGTGGGGCCGAAAGGACTACGCGACCATCATCAAGGTGGCCCAAAAAATTCCCGAGGAAGCGCTGCAAGAAGACGAGAAGTTGCTCCTTTGGTATGACCAGGCACTGACACGGGCGGAGGCGGGGGCCTGATGGCGGAGGCGCTCCCAGCAGGCCGTGGGCACGACATCGGCACGTGGTGCTGGCACCAGCGCCAGTCCGCGCCATGCCGCGTCGTGGATCGGCAGGACATGTGGGGCGAGGAGATATACCGCGTCTGGCTGCCGGCCAAGGACGCGGTCGTGCGAGCCCGCTCGACGGAGCTGAGCCCGCTGGAGAGCGTTGAGCCGTCGGCCGATCACATCCTCCATACCGCGGCCGCGGCCAAGCTGCTCGACGCGCTGGAGGACAACCTGCTTCTCGCACCGATCCAGTCTTCGGTCGTTCCCCTACCGCACCAGCTGTACGCGTTGAACCGCGCGATGAGCCAGCACCGAATCCGCTACCTTCTGGCCGATGAAGTGGGTCTGGGTAAGACGATCGAAGCCGGCCTGATCCTGCGCGAACTCAAGCTGCGCGGCATGGCGCGCCGTATCCTGGTTGTGGCGCCAAAGGGGCTGGTTCGTCAGTGGCAGGCCGAGATGCGCCTGCACTTCGGCGAGAAACTGCAGCATATCGACCCGGCAGAATTGGCCTCATTCCGGCAGTGGCGCAACGAAGAAGAGAACCTCTGGCGCTTGCACGACCAGGTGATCTGCTCGCTGGACTCGGTCAAGCCGATGGAGGGCCGGCGGGGCTGGAGTCTGGAGCAGCTCAATAATTACAACCGCGAGCGCTTCGAGGACCTCGTCTCGGCTTCGTGGGATCTAGTCATCATCGACGAGTCTCACCGCATGGGCGGCAGTACCGAACAGGTGGCCCGGTACAAACTAGGTGCCGCGTTGGCAGAGGCGGCACCGTATCTATTGCTGCTATCAGCGACACCGCATCAAGGCAAGTCGGACCAGTTCCTGCGACTTATGCAGCTGGTCGACCGGGACTCATTTCCCGACGAAGGCAGCGTCACGCAGGATCGAGTGCGTCCCTTTGTTATCCGTACGGAAAAGCGCGTTGCGATCGACGCGGAAGGCCGGCCGCTCTTCAAACCGCGGTTGACGCGGTTGCACGCGATCGCTTGGCAGGATCGCCACGGCGCGCAGCAGCGACTGTACGAGGCCGTGACTGACTACGTGCGCCACGGATACAACCAGGCGCTTGCCGCCAAGCAGCGCCACATTGGGTTCCTAATGATCCTGATGCAGCGACTGGTGACGTCGAGCACGGCGGCGGTCCGCACGACATTGGAGAAGCGCTTAGCGCTTATTGACTCTCCCCGCCTGCAGGGCGACATGTTCGATAGCACTAGCGCGGACGAATGGGCTGAACTTGACGGTCAGAGTCAGGTGGACATCGCTGTCGAGGCAATGGCGTGGGCACATGAGAAGGAAGAGATTGAGCTTCTCGTGAAGCTGGCGCGGGAAACTGAAGGGCAGGGAACCGACGCCAAAGCGGAGGCGCTGCTCGAGCTGATCTACAAGCTGCAGCAGGAGGAGAACGACCCGGCGCTCAAGGTCCTGGTCTTCACCGAGTTCGTGCCGACGCAGGCGATGCTGGCGGGCTTCCTCGAAAGCCGAGGCTTCTCGATTGCGCTGCTCAACGGTGGGATGGATCTCGATGCCCGCACAAAGGCGCAGCAGGCGTTCGCCGGTGATAAGCGGGTGCTGATATCTACCGACGCCGGAGGCGAGGGTCTAAACCTGCAGTTCTGTCATGTCATCGTCAACTTCGACATGCCGTGGAACCCGATGCGGCTGGAGCAGCGAATCGGGCGCGTGGACCGCATCGGCCAGCAGCACGTGGTCCGGGCCATTAACTTCGTGCTCGAAGACACCGTCGAGCACCGCGTCCGTCAAGTGCTAGAAGAGAAGCTCGCGGTCATCGCTGAGGAGTTCGGGGTCGATAAGGCCTCGGACGTTATGGATTCGGTGGAGGCCGAGCCGATCTTCGACGAGTTGTTCTTGCATGGATTGCAGGACCCGGCATCCATCGAGAAGGAGTGCGACGCGGCGGTCAACCAAGTGCGCGACAAGGTGGCGGAAGCGCGCGAGAACAGCAGTTTGCTCGCCGACGTGCACGCCCTGGAGCCGGATGACGCCCGCAAGTGGCGCGATCACCCGGCGCAGTTTTGGTTGGAGCGCGCGATCACGACCGGCTTGCCGGCGCGAGGTGGTGCGGCAGTCAAGAGCGGTGAGGCATGGCGCGTGCGATGGGCGGATGGCAGCGAATCGCCAAGGGTGTGCTTCGACGCGCGCACGGCCGAGCAGAACCCGGAATTGGACTGGGTGACACTGGAAGACCCCCGCGCGCGGGCAGTCATCAGTGAACTGCCCCGCTGGGTTCCTGGGCAACCGCTACCGCATGTTGAGGTAGGTGGGCTACCAGACGGAATTGCAGGCGTGTGGTCCTTGTGGGAGCTCAGCCTCTCGGCGCCAGCGTTCAGCCGCAAGCGATTCCTATCAGTTTTCGCTACAGACGATGGGCGTACGTTCGTTCCGACCGCAAAGCGCATCTGGGATCTGCTGCTCACCGAGTCCATCGCTATTCACGGCAAGACCACCACCGCGGAATCGGCCACTTGGTTTGAGATCTCGACGGCTGCAGCCAAAGTCCAGGGAGAGCGCCAGTTCTCAACGATGTTGGAGGAACATCTCGCTCGGCTTAGGGACGAGCGCGAGCGTGCCCGCTATGCATACGACGCACGGTACCAAGCGATCGGTCGAATCGGGTTGCCGCAGGTTCGCGAGCACCGCCGCAAGCGACTGGATGCCGAACATCAGGCACGAATTGCCCGGCTGGACGACGCCCAGGCCTGTGTGCCAGATCTCAATGCAGTGCTGATGCTCCGGATTGGGACAGAGCTTGGCCGCGCGAGGTTAGGCAATACGCACGTAAACGATGGCCATCGCGTATGAGTGCGTGGATTGATCGCATCCTGAAGGAGTTCACTGCGGACCTCGCTCGCCTGTGGATCGCTGCTGATCCTGACGACGTGCTGCTGGATGAGCGTGTGTTGTCTGGACTGCGCGATCGAGGCTTTGAGCTGCTGCCCTTCGAGGACTCTGTCGTATTCCGCGCTGAGTATGAGGAGCGCTACAGAGCGGCGTGGGATCTAGGTCAAAGCGGACCGTCGAAGGCTCTGATCCTGCATCTGCGTGGCACCCACGTGGGGGATCTGCCGTGGGACTACCTAAGCCGAGCGCGGCGGGCAAGCGTGAGCCTGGCTAATCTGTTTCCGAATCTTAGCTACACCGTCGTCAGGCAGATCGGGCCGGAGCATCACGATGCCCTCTATGCCGCTCAGGCCAAGTACGCGTCGCAACCACTAGGGGAGTCTGCAACCAAAGAGTTCATCCTGACACACATCTTCAGGATCAGCCCCCACTTGATCTCGCGCGTCGAGGATCTCTGGCGAGAGTTGCTGCGATTACATTACGGGGAGCAGGCGCTCCCGGCGGTGCTGGGCGATCACGTCGCAAAGGTGCTTGGCGAAAACCCGGCGTTTCAATACTTGCCGCTGCGCGAGTTGTTCTGCTCCAAGGCGACGCTATTGCGAGTTGTGCAGGAGGCTTGGTACCGCTATCTGTCTGACCGGGGCGTTGATGGAACCCGCACCGCGGAGCCGCCAGCACCCGAGTTTGTCGGCAGGGTGGATCTACCCTTCGAACACCCGGACGTGCGCGTGATCGTTGATTCGATGTTCCTGGATGGCTTGCTACATCCGCTGGCCGTCAGGGGCGTGCTGCCAAAAATCCCGGAATGGGCAAAAGTTGGCATCATCCAAGATCCGCTGGCGCTCCGGAACTTGGTCTATGAGGGCATCAAGAGTCTCCATCAGACACTGCCCACGTCCGAATCGTCGTTCCGCGAATGGGTCAATACGGCACGGAAGTTTGGCGAGGTACTGGCTCGATTTCATGCGCTGGATTCGGTCCGTGCCGAGGGTCTGCGAGCCGCCATCGCCGATCTGCAGACCTCGGCGGATGAGAGCCTACGTCAGTGGACTGGCAAGCACTACGCTGACCTGCCTTCGCTGCCCGTCGCGAAAGGGCCGGTCATGGTCCATCACATTCCGCGCTACCTCTCCATGCGGCGCACGGCCGGTGAATACAAAATCGCGCTGGTCGTGTTCGATGGCCTGGCCATCGATCAGTGGGTGCAGATTCGAGAGGCTCTGGCCAAGCGTGCGCCGAAGATCGCTTTCGATGAAGCGGCGTGCTTTGCATGGCTGCCAACGCTGACGTCAGTGTCGCGACAGGCGATCTTTTCTGGTCTGAAGCCCCGCGAATTTGGAGACACCATCGAGTCCACAGGGTCGGAGCCGAGTCAGTGGCTGCGGTTCTGGCAGGACCACGGACTGCGAGCAAATGAGGTTCTGTACCGCAAGGGCATCAAACGCAATGATCAGTTGGGAGATGTTTGCGCGGCACTCAGTAGTCCTCCTTTGAAGGTCGCAGGGCTCGTCGTCGACACTGTCGACGAGATTGTTCATGGTGCCGTTCTAGGAAGGCGTGGAATCGCCGCACAGATCGCGAGTTGGTGTGAATCCGGTTTCGTCGATCGCCTATTCGGCAGCTTGCTCTCTATGGGCTTTAACGTGTACGTGACCGCTGATCACGGAAATGTTGAAGCAGTGGGGCAAGGGCGCCCAAAGCAGGGGCTCGCCGCCGAGATGCGTGGCGAGCGTGTGCGGACATATCGGAGTGAGACACTAGTCGTTGAGTCTGCGGTTTCAAGCCCCGTCAGCTTTCGCCTTGACGTAGCCGGGCTCCCCGCGAACTTCTTGCCTCTCTTTGCAGGCGGAAGAACCGCTTTCATGCCCGAAGGGGAGCAGGCGGTTGTGCACGGTGGAATCGCGGTAGAGGAGCTGATCGTTCCATTTATCAAAGTAGGCAGCGAGCGCTGATCGATATGGCTCCTGCAGTACCGAAAATCGGCTTCGATCGGTTCATTGATTTGCGATGGATCGTTTCAGCTATGAATGTCCGGTCAGGGGTCGGCAGCATAGAAGATCTGATCGCTCTCCTGGATGCAGCGGGACTGAGCGTGGCTGCCAAGAAGAAGGTCAGAACCATACTTAACCGCCTCTGGTTGGAGCCTAGGCCTGAGCTTCAGGAGTTCGCGAGTCGGGCCATAGCCATTAGAAAGGCGAGGCCCGATATCGATGTATCGGCATTTGCGTGGGGCATGGCGATAGCGACCTACCCGTTCTTTGGGAAGGTGGCAGAGTTTGTCGGCCGGCTCTCTGCCTTGCAGGGGGACTGCTCCGCTGCAGAGGTACACCGGCGGATGAGCGAGATCTACGGCGAACGTGAAGGAACTTACCGAATGACCAACATGGTCCTGCAGTCGCAGGCCAGTTGGGGCGCGATCGAGCGGGTCGAGAAGGGAAGACGGCTGATTCGTCTGACCGGCAAGAGTCTGAGTGATCAGGAGACTGTGTCCTGGCTCATTGAAGCTGCGTTGCGCTACCAGGGTCGGGCAATGGCGCTTGCCACGTTGCAATCTACAGCGGTGCTCTATCCGTTCGTGTTCGACCAGTCTCTCGCCTACGTTGTCTCAAGGAGCGCGGCTCTCGAATTGCGAGTCGATGGATCGAGCCAGCAGTTTGTCGCGCTTCAGGCGACGGGCTAGAAAAGGTCGTGCGACACGAATTCGCAGGCGAATGCAAAAGTGTCCCAGATGTCTTTCGCCATCTATCGCCGGCCGCCTTCTGTAAGCGCCTCATTCTGACGGTCGACTCGACGGTCAATTGCTGCGATCATTCTGAGAAGTCCAATCGTCATAAGCACTTAGCTAGGTTGGAGACAATTGAGTGGGAGTGACGGGCACTGGCTGGCAATGTCTAGCAACGGCAGGCATTTCGGCTGAGGGTAAAAGAACTTTCCGCTAAGCGATAGACTGTATGTAAACACAGTATTGCAAGGACGCGGAACATGCCTCATGTG
>JAEUPZ010000029.1 GCA_016789885.1 Chromatiales bacterium
GAGCGGGGGATATCGCGGGAGCCGCGAAGGTGCGGCTGCCAGGCCACGACATCAGGTCCCCAGTGCAGGTGCTCAGAGTCCACGGCATCAGGTCCGCGCCGCAGGGGCGCAGCGATTCCCCCCGAGGAGCGTTCGCGACGAGCGGGGGATATCGCGGGAGCCGCGAAGGCGCGGCTGCCAGGCCACGACATCAGGCCAGGGGCGCAGGAGCTGCGAGTCCACGGCAGTCGGTGCGCGCCGCAGGGGCGCAGCGATTCCCCCCGAGGAGCGTTCGCGACGAGCGGGGGATATCGCGGGAGCCCCGGAGGCGCGGCTGCCAGGCCACGGCATCCAGTCCTCGCTGCAGCGCTCGCGGTCTTCGCGCTCCTCGTGCCCGGCACGGCCGCCGTCGCCAGCGAAACGGCGGCCCCCGTCGCCCGCTCCTACGTCACGGCCCCCCCGGCCCCCCGCAGCCAGCCCGCCGCCGAAGCACTGGCGAAAAGCGCCGGCTGCACCGACTGCCACACCGCTACCGACGCCGCCACCATGCACGACAGTCCCGCCGTCGTGCTCGGCTGCACCGACTGCCACGGCGGTGACGCAACGGTGCGGCGTGCCACAGCCGTCGCCACCGACAGCCGCGACTACATTGCACTGAAGGACCGCGCCCACGTACTCCCCCGCTTCCCCGACGCCTGGGCCGCCCGCCGCAGCGGCAACCCCGAGCGCAGCTACCAGCTCCTCAACCGCGAGGCGCCGGAGTTCGTGCGCTTCGTCAACCCCGGCGACCTGCGCATCGCCCGCGAGTCCTGCGGCAGCTGCCACCTGCCCGTCATCGAGGCCGCCGAGCGCAGCCTCATGGCCAACAACGCCATGTTCTGGGGCGGCGCTGCGTACAACAATGGCATCCTGCCCTTCAAGAACTACCTGGTCGGCGAGGCCTACACGCGCGAGGGCGAGCCCGCCGTCGTCAAGGGCGCACCGCTGGCGCCGGAGCAGGCGGCACGGCACGGCGTCATCGACACGCTCTACCCGCTGCCCCGCTGGGAGAACCTGAAGCCCGGTGACATCTTCCGGGTCTTCGAGGACGGCGGCCGCAACCTCACGAACCTGTTCCCGGAGACGGGCCTGCCGAACTCCCTCGGCCAGATCCAGCGCCTCGAGGAGCCTGGCCGGCCCGACGTCAAGCAGTCGAACCGCGGCGCCGGCACCGGCGCTCGCATCGCAGTGCCGGTGCTCAACATCCACAAGACACGGCTCAACGACCCGAACATGTGGTTCCTCGGCACCAACGACCAGCCGGGCGACTTCCGCTCGTCGGGCTGCTCGGCCTGCCACGTGGTCTACGCCAACAGCCGCGACGTCGCGGGCAGCGGGCCCTACGCGCCCTTCGGCCACCGCGGCCTGACGCAGACCGCCGACCCGACGATCCCCCGGGATGAGCAGGGACACCCGCTGCAGCACCGCTTCAGCCGGGCCATCCCCACGAGCCAGTGCCTGATCTGCCACATGCACCAGCCGAACATGTTCGTGAACACCTACCTCGGCTACACGATGTGGGATTACGAGGCCGACGCGCCGTCCCTGTGGCCCGCCGAGCAGCAGTACCCGGACGCCGCGACGATGCGGAAGGTGCTCGACCGCAACCCGGAGGGCGCCGCGCCCCGCGGCAAATGGGCCGACATCGGCTTCCTCGAGCGGGTGTCGGAGCTGAACCCGGGCCTCACGGACACGCAGTTCGCCGACTACCACGGCCACGGCTGGAACTTCCGCAGCGTATTCAAGCGCGATCGTGCCGGCCGGCTGCTGGACGCGGGGGGCAAGGTCGTGGCGAACGACGACCCGCAGAAGTGGGGCAAGGCCGTGCACCTGCAGTCGATCCACGCCGAGGTGGGCATGCACTGCGTCGACTGCCACTTTGCCCAGGACAGCCACGGCAGCGGGCACATCTACGGCGAGGTGGCCCAGGCCGTCGAGATCGACTGCAAGGACTGCCACGGCACGGCGACCACGTACCCGACGCTGCGCACCTCGGGCCCGGCGGCCTCGCCCACCGGCCTCGACCTGTCGCTGCTGCGGAACCCCGACGGCCGCCGGCGCTTCGAGTGGCGAAACGGCGCGCTCATCCAGCGCTCGCTGCTCTACCCCGACCGCGAGTGGCAGGTCACGCTGGTGAAGGACACCGTCACCCCCGGCTCCCCGCAGTACAACGCGAAGGCCGCCCGGGCCAAGCTCATGTCGCGGGACACGGCGACGCTGCGCTTCGGCACCGACGTGGCCGCCACCGACCTGGCCCACGCCGACGAGCAACTCGAGTGCTACACCTGCCACACCAGCTGGACCACCAGCTGCGGCGGCTGCCACCTGCCCATCGAGGCCAACTGGAAGACCGAGCGGCACCGCCCCGAGGGCGGCAGCTCGCGCAACTACGCCACCTACAACCCGCAGGTGCTGCGGGACGAGGTCTTCCTGCTCGGCCGGCGCGGGCCGACCGAGCAGGGCAAGGTGGCACCGGTGCGCTCGTCTTCGGCGCTGGTGCTGTCGTCGACGAACGCCAACCGCGAGCGGATCTACGTGCAGCAGCCACCCGTGGCCGCGTCGGGCTACAGCTCCCAGGCCATGAACCCCCATTACCCGCACACCGAGCGGAAGACCGAGACGAAGACCTGCAGCGACTGCCACCTAGCGAAGACAGGCGACAACAACGCCGTGCTGGCCCAGACCTACGGCTTCGGCACGCAGTACATCAACTTCCTCGGCCTGAACGCCTGGATCGGCGGCGAGGGCCACGTCAGCGCGGTGCAGGTCACCGAGTGGGATGAACCCCAGGCCGTCATCGGCAGCTACCTGCAGCGGTTCGCGTACCCCGACTGGTACCGGGCCCACGAGGCGCGCGGCCGGGTGCTGCCGATGATGGAGACGCACCGGTCGGGCACGGCCGGCTGCCTGCAGCTGCGTGGCGAGTACCTGTACGTGGCCGAGGGTGACCGCGGCCTTCAGGTCTACGACGTGGCCGGCATCGGCAACAAGGGAATCAGCCAGCGCATCATCACGGCGCCCTTCTCGCCGCTGGGGCAGCGGGTGCGCGTGCCGAGCCGCAATGCCACCTGCGTGGCGCTCGCGACCACCCAGCCGGTGCACCCGGCGCGGAACCAGGGCGAGCTGATGCGGGTCGCGAACCTCGAGCAGCCCTTTGCCGGGATCTACAGCTACGCCGTCGTCACCGACGCCGTCGAGGGCCTCATCCTCGTCGACATCAATACCTTCAGCGACGGCGAGTTCCGCAACAACTTCCTGCGCCGGGCACTGACCTGGAACCCCGGCGGCGTGCTCGACGGGGCCAGGCACGTGACGATCGGCGGCAACCTGCTCTACGTGGCGGCCGATGCCGGGCTGGTCGTCGTCGACGCCACCGAGGCCCTTGCTCCCCGCGTGGTGGCAACACTGCCCGTCCCGGACATGCGGGCCAGCGCCCTGCAGTTCCGGTACCTGTTCGCCACGGCCCGCGAGGGGCTCGTGGTCATCGACGTCACGGACGCGGCAGCACCTGCGCGCGTGGCGGCGCTGCCACTGGCCGATGCCCGCGGCCTCTTCGTCGCGCGCACCTGGGCCTATGTGGCGAATGGCGCAGCGGGCCTCGCCATCGTCGACGTCGGGCGGCCCACTGCGCCGCGCCCGTACCGGCAGCTCGGCAGCAGCGACGGCATCGACGACGCCCGCGACGTCGTCGTCGCCACGACCAATGCGTCGCTCTTCGCCTATGTGGCCGACGGCCGGTCGGGCCTCAAGGTACTGCAGCTCACCGCACCCGACACCCAGCCGGACTTCTACGGCTTCAGCCCGGCGCCGCGGCCACAGCTCATCGCCCGCCGGGCGACGCCGTCGCCGGCGCTGTCGCTGTCCCGGCCGCTGGAGCGGGACCGGGCCGTCGACGAGACCGGCGGCCAGGTGGCGGTCTTCGGCCGCCGCGGCTCCCGGCCCTTCACGGCCACCGAGCTGCGGCGCCTGTACCTGGATGACGACGGGAGGCCCTGGTATGTGGAGGACTGAGCGGCACCGCCTGCTGCCCGTGCTGGTGGCCTCGCTGGGGGCAGCACTGCCGACCATCGCCACGGCCGCCGCACCGCCGGCCGACGACCGGCACCTGGGCGTCGCGACCTGCGCGTCCACCACCTGCCATGGCCAGGCGAAGGCGGCCCGCGGCAGCAACATCCAGCAGAACGAGTACCTGATCTGGTCGCGGTACGACCCCCACGCCGGCGCGTTCGCGCTGCTGTTCGAGGAGCGCTCGCGGCTGATGGCCGAACGGCTCGGGCTGAAGGCGGCCCACGAGGCGCCCGAGTGCCTGGCCTGCCATGCGGAGGATGTGCCCGCGGCGCTTCGCGGGCCGAAGTTCCAGGTGAGCGACGGCATCGGCTGCGAGGCCTGCCACGGCGGCGCCGGGCGCTGGCTCGCCAGCCACTACAGCCCGCAGGCCACGCGCGCCAGCAACGTGGCCGACGGCCTCGCCGCCCTCGACGATCCCGCCGTACGCGCCGCCACCTGCACCGGCTGCCACGTGGGCGACGCCACGTCGCGCTTCGCGACCCACCGCATCATGGCTGCCGGGCATCCGCGGCTGCCCTTCGAGCTCGATACCTGGACGGGCCTGTGGTGCACCGCCGGCGGCCGCGAGCACTACGTCGTCGATGCCGACTATCTCGAGCGCAAGCCGCCGCCGGCCAGCATCGACGTGTGGACGACGGGGCTGGTCCGGCAGGGGCGGCAGCTGGCCGGCATCCTTCAGGCGCGCTACCGCACCGACCGGGGCCTGCCGGATTTCTCGCTCTTCAACTGCTACAGCTGCCATCGCGAGATGCGGCTCGCGGACTGGCGCGACCGGGGGCGCGACGCCGGGGGAGCCCCGGGGCAGCTGCGCTTCGACGACAGCAGCCTGACGCTGCTGTCCACGGCGCTGGCCGCACGGCCCGAGCTGCAGCGCGACCTGCAGGCCGCCACCCTCGGTCTCCAGCGGACGGCCGGCCTCGACGCGGCCAGCGTCGCCCGCGCCGCTGCGGCCCTGGAGTCGCAGCTGGCCAGCATCGAGACCGCGCTGGCCCGCTCGCCGCTCCGCCGCGACGAGGCGCAACGGGCGCTGGCGGCGCTGGCCCGGTCGGCCGCACGCGGCGACTACCCCGACTACGCCAGTGCCGAGCAGGCGGCGATGGGCCTGTCGATCCTGGCCGCCACGGTGGGCAACTGCGGCCCCGACTCCGCCGCGGTCCGCGGCGTGTTCGCGAGTGTCGCGAGCGACACGGGCTGGCGACCCGACCGCCTCGCGCAGGCGACGCGCACGGCGGCAGCACTATGCGGTTCCGGCCCCGGGAAGCCCGTCACAGATCGGTGACCCCGGGCGACCCTGGCCCGCCCGGCGGGCATTAGAGTGGGCCCATGAGACGCGCGTCGCTCCACTGCTGGCCCGTCAGCCTGCTGCTGGTCATCGGCGTCGCGGCAACCGCAGCGCCGCCCGATGAGGCTGCGCCACCATCGGCCACGGGCGTCGCTGCCCCTGCTGCGCCAGTCACGCCAGGCGAGCTGGACGACCCGGCCGCGGCGGGCGAGTCTGCGGCCGTCGAGTCGTCCGAGCCGCCCCCCACCGGTGACACCGCCAACGCCGCAGCACCGGACAGCACCACCGCCGTGCCGGTCGAGGGGACCGCCGTCGAGGAAAACTGGATCGACTGGGTCCACGAGAAGGTCTACCGCGGTGTCGATGGCACGGGCCACTGGGTCGACGGTTTCTTCGCCGGCAAGAACCCGGCGGAAACGCGCAAGCCGACCATCGGCCGCCTCGGCCTCGGCGGCTACTGGGACCAGCGCGACGCCTTCGACCCGTCCTTCCGCCTGCGGGCCCGGGTGCCCTTCGAGAACATGCGCAACCGCGTCGGGCTCATCTTCGGCCGCGGCCCGGAGCGGGAGGTGGTCGAGAACCGGCCCCGCGCCGGCACCGACTCGCTGCCGAACCGCTTCAACGACATCCAGGACGACGCCTGGCTGCTCGGCCTTGGCTTCAACTCGCGCGGCGACCTGAGCCGCGGCCTCGCCCTCGACGCCGCCGTGCGTCTGCGGGCCGATCCGGAGCTGCTGGCCCGTGCGGTCTACCGCTGGAACGTCGAGATCAGCGACCGCACCTTGCTGCGCCCATCCCAGACGGCCTTCTGGCGGCGCACACGCGGCTTCGGCGGGACCACCGACCTCACGCTGGACCACCTGCTCGGCAACCGCTTCCTCGTCCGCACGGCCATCGCCGGCACCGTCGCCGAGGACACCGACGGCATCGAGTGGCAGTCCTATGCGACGCTGTACCAGGACCTCAAGGGACGCGACACCCTGGCCTGGAGCGTAGTCGCCGCCGGCGAGACCAACGCCCCGGTGGAACTCCAGAACTATGGCTTCCAGGTGCGCTACCGCCGGCGGATCCTCCGCGAGTGGCTGTTCCTGGAGTTGCTGCAGAGCGTGACCTGGCCCCGGGAGCTCGTGACCGAGGACCGCGAGCTGAACCTCGGCTTCGGCGTCGGCATCGAGATGTACTTCGGGCCGGTGCCCCAGAACCAGCTGCGGTAGCAGCGCACCGCCCCCGGCGTGGTAGCGTAGGAATCCGCAGGGCCGGCAAGCCGGCCCTCGCGCCGCCGCGACGAGCGGCGTTCTCAGCAGCAACCTGCAGCCCCGGGGAGCAAGCGATGGCCACGAAGACGAAGCGCAGCAAGGCAGCACCCGTCGTGACGGCGGCGGTCCGGGCCGCGACGAAGCTGGTGGACAGCCTGAAGAAGCAGGTCAAGGCAGCCCGCAAGGAACTGCGGGCTGCGCGCAAGGGACTGAAGGCCGCCCGCAAGTCCGCGCGCAAGGCGGCGAAACGGGCCGCCAGCCAGCCAGCCAGGGCCGTGAAGAAGGTCCGTGCCGCCGTCGCCCGCAAGGCACCGCGCCGTGCGGCAGCGACGCGCGCCCCGGTGAAGGCCGCGGCGCCCACGCCCGCGGCCCGGGCGGCAAAGCCTGCGACGGCCCGCCCGAAGCGCGCGTCCGCGAAGAAGACCAGGACCTCGCCGGCAATCCCGAAACGGACGGCGGCAAAGACGACGGTGGCACCGGTCAGGCGAGCGGCAGCCGTGCAGCCGGCCGCGCGCCCCGCGCCGGCCCGGGCGCGGGCGGCCGCCCCGCCCCGCGCGGCCGCCGCAACGCCGCCGCCTGCTCCCGCCACTGCGGCACTGTCGCCGCCTGCCGCAGCCGCCGCACCCCCGCCTCGCCCGGCCGCCGCGACACCGTCACCGCGCCCGGCAGCGGCAACACCGCCCGCGGCCCAGCCACCGGCTGCGGGTACGGGCGGGCCACCGCCGCCCGCCAAGGGCGACTGACCGCCCGCGACGTCCCGCGCCGGACGCGGGACGCCATGCAGCCCCCGAGCGCACGCCGCAGGATTCGCCCATGCCCCGCTGGCGACCGCCCCAGGAGCGGTCATCCCCTTACATCACCCCGGCCGGGCAAGGGGCCCTGCAGGCCGAGCTCAAGGACCTCTGGTCGAGGCGCACCGGCGTCGTGCAGGCCCTGGCCGCCGCTGCAGCCGAGGGCGATCGCTCGGAGAACGCCGAGTACATCTACCGCAAGAAGGAGCTCGCCGGCATCGACCGGCGCATCCGCTACCTGCAGAAGCGCCTGCCGGACCTCAAGGTCGTCCGCGAGGCGCCGTCCGGCGGCCGGATCTTCTTCGGTGCCTGGGTGACGCTCGAGTGTGACGACGGCAGCGAAGTCGAGTACCGCATCGTCGGTGCCGACGAGACCGGCATGGACCGCCGCTACATCAGCATCGACTCGCCGCTGGCGCGGGCGCTGCTGAAGAAGGGGGCCGACGACGAGGTGGAGCTGGCGCTGGCCGCCGGCACCCGCCGTTACACGGTACTGGAGGTGCGCTACGCCTGATGGCGGGAAACGGCGGAGGGACCCCACCCCGAAGGGGGTTCAGGTGGGGCCCCTGGCCCGGGGCTTGACCCTACCTGTCGGAGCGCTACAGTGCGGCGCGTTCGTACCATCAGGGATCCCGCATGCGCACCCCCACCCGTCTCGCGACCACGGTCGCCATCGCCACCGCTGCCCTCGCTGGCTGCGGCAAGCCCGCCGGCCAGGCGGAGCAGGCAGCGTCGGCGTCGAGCCCACCGGCCGTCGACGCCACGGCACTGCAGACCCAGGC